>MKWL01000014.1 GCA_001899305.1 Thiobacillus sp. 0-1251
AAATCCCACCTTCTCGGCGGCGGCTTCCTCGGCTTCCGCCAGGTCAGCGTCCATGACCCCCAGGCACACATCCGTTCCACCACCACCTACCGCCAGGACTACCCCTACCAGGGCCAGCCTCTGAGCACACAAAAGCGCACCAATGGCGGCATCCTCCTGGGCCAGAACCTCATCACCTACACCGACCAGCTCCTCAACACCGGCATCAGCCCCACCTGGCACCAGTCCCTGCCGACTCACACGGTCGAATCCAGCTACGAGCTCACCGGCGGCTTGATTTCCACCGTCGTCACCGACACCCAATACGACGCCTGGGGCAACCCCACCGCCATCGCCGTCGACTCCGGCGGGGGCTACAACAAGACCACCACTAATACCTACGACAACATCATCGACGCCAATCGCTGGTTCTTGGGACGCCTGCGCCGCAGCACCGTCACCAGCGTCACGCCATAAGGGGAAGGGACCATGCGTAGCGTATTGTTGAGCCTGATTCTGGCGCTGACCCTGCCTGCCTGGGGTGCGCAGTTGACCCGTACCTCTTCGTTTGAGTACGACCCCGATACCGGCCTCCTGGTCAAGGAAACCATCGAGCCCGACCAGCCGCAGATGCGGCTCGATACCACTTATGCGTATGACACCTTTGGCAATCGGGCGGCCGTCACCGTCAGCTCCCCGGCCACCGGCACCGCCGCCATCGCGACCCGTGCCACGACGACCACCTGGGATGCCGACGGCCAGTTTCCCCTCACTGCCGCCAATGCGCTCGGCCACACCGAAACCAAGACCTTCGATTCCCGCTTTGGCGCCGTCACCAGTCTCACTGGCCCCAACAACCTCACCACCACCTGGCAGTACGACGGCTTCGGCCGCAAGACCCAGGAGAATCGGGCCGATGGCACGCAGACCGTCTGGACCTACGACGTGTGCGACGCCGCCTGTCCCGCCAACGGCGTCTATCGTATCGTCACCCAGGTATTTGGCGCCGGAACCCAGATCGCCCCGGTTTCCGTCGATTACTTCGACAGCCTCAACCGCAAACTGCGTACCGCCACCCAGGGCTTCGACGGCAGCTGGATCTACAGGGACACCGTCTACGACAACCCGGGCCGCGTGCGCAAAGTCTCGCGTCCCTACTTCGCCGGGCAGACCGTGTACTGGGTCACCAGCGATACCGACGACCTCGGCCGTGTCGTCCGGGTCTACGAACCAGACGATCCGGCTACCCCCGCGCTCCGCGTCGTCTACAACGGTCTGAGCATCTCCCGCACCAACCGCAAGGGCCAGATCACCACCGAGGTCAAGAACAGCCAGGGTCAGAAGGTCAGCGTCACCGACGCCATGGGCAACCTCACCACCTACGCTTACGACCCCTTCGGCAACCTCGCCCGCACCACCGATCCGGCAGGGAACAGCATCGTCAATCTCTACGATTTGCGGGGCCGCAAGATCCAGACGACCGACCCAGACTTGGGCACCTGGACCTACGAGTACAACGTCCTCGGCGAACTGGTGAAGCAGACCGACGCAAAGAACCAGGTCGCCACCATGAGCTACGACGTACTTGGTCGGATGACCCGGCGCGTCGAGAACGGACTGATCAGCGACTGGATCTACGACGCGGCCGCCTACGGTAAAGGCAAGTTGTATCAGGCGACCACTGGCGCGGGTTATATCCGTACTCACACCTATGACACGCTGGGACGACCACAGTCTACTCTGTCCAACCTGGGCGCAGGTAACCCCCAATTATCGAGCAGCGTCACCTACGACGCATTCGGCCGGGCGTCCCAGCAGAACTATCCCAATGGCCTGAACACCAAGACTATCTACAACGCCTACGGCTACGTCGCCGAAGTGCGCAACGCCGCCACCAACGCGCTCTACTGGCAGCTCAACGCCGTGGACGCCGAGGGCCACGCCACCCGCGAAACCACCGGCAACGGCGTGGTCACCGACCATGGCTATGCGGCCGACACCGGCCGCATCCAGAACATCGTCGCGAATACCGCGGGCGGCCAGCAGATCCAGGGGCAGGCCTATGTCTACGACACCATCGGCAATGTCGCGATCTACGCCGACGGCCCCGGCAACCAACTCGAAATCCGCGGCGGCTACGATGCGATCAACCGTCTGACGCAGATCGATTCCACGATCGACGGCGTCGCCTCCAGCCAGACGCTGGTCTACGACGCCCTGGGCAACATCACAAGCAAGACCGGTGTCGGCAATTACGCCTACGGCGATGTCCTGCACAAACATGCCGTCACCGCCGTCACCGGCGGACCGGCGAATCTCGGCTACGCCTACGACGCCAACGGCAACCTCACCAGCGGTGCCGGGCGTTCCGTCACCTGGACCGCCTGGAACATGCCCGCCAGCCTGACCCAATCCGGACAGACCCAGAGCTGGCTCTATACGCCCGAGCACGACCGCTACAAGATGGTCGCATCCGGCCGCACGACCTGGTACCTGAACCCCAGCGTGCATCAGGGCGGGCACTACGAACGGACCCTGTACACCAGCGGCACTGTCGAGCACCGGGTCACCCTGTACGGGGCGGGACGTGCCATCGGCGAGGTGCTCACCTTCGAGGTCAGCAGCGGCACCGCGCCTGCGGCGCAGACCCGCTACTTCCACAGCGACACCCAGGGGTCGATCACCGCGGTCACCGACAGCGCAGGCGTCGTGCTGACCCGCTTCCGCTATGACGCCTGGGGCAAGCAGACCCTGACCTACGGCAACAACACGGGAATCAACGCCACCCGCCAGGGGCATACGGCGCATGAAATGCTGGACGGCGGACTGACGCATATGAACGGGCGGCTGTACGACCCGGTACTCTCCCGCTTCGTCAGCGCGGATCCGACGGTCGACAATCCGTTCGATCTGCAGAGCCTGAATAGATATAGCTATGTGAACAACAATCCGATGGGGTTCACGGATCCAACGGGGTATTTCAAGCTGTTTGGGAAGAAGTGGAGTTGGTGGCGAGATAAGGTGGTCAAGCCGGTAGTGGCGGTGGTTGTGGCCTGGAACCTTGGCCCCATGCTTTCAAACATGGCGTGGAATGTGGCAGCGACACACGCCATCAGCGTTGGTACACTGAATACGATGCTTTACGGTGGGGCGGCATTGACAGGTGCCACCGCGGGCTACATTGCCTCGGGCGGAGATATGCGTGCCGCTGGGTATGGTGCGGTGGGCGGAGTGCTTTTTTTCGGTGCGGGGGAAATTGGTGATGCATATGGACAAGCGGCCCGGGTTGCTGCGCATGCGGGTGCAGGATGCATCAGCGCATCGGCTTCAGGTGGGAACTGTGGATCGGGCGCGTTGGGTGCCGGGTTCTCGGAATGGGTGGGAAGCAATCTGCCGAGGCAATACGATGGATTCGTTATGCGCGTGGTGCTAGGGGGAACGGCGGCAGAGCTGGGTGGCGGGAAGTTTGCCAACGGAGCTACTACAGCTGCATTTGGGTATTTGTTTAATCATTGTGCTCACGTTCCCGGCGGTTGTTGGAGCGCGTTCAAAGATGCCGCAGGTATGACCAGGGACTGGGCGCTTGGTAATGGCGCTGATTCGCGAGTCTTCGGTCCCGGCTCGATCCAGGTCACTGACATGATGGATGCTCCAGGAGTCAATGGCGCACGGGAGCTGCTCTACAGCACAAACGCACAATCTGTAACCAACTACAGAGCCAGTTTCGGCCTCATCGACTACTTGACTACTAGTTCGCCGACGCAGCAGTTTGTGGGGAGTTATCGCGTAGATGTATTTACCGTGAATGCAGGCGCGGACTTAATGTTCGTGTTGAATAACAACTCCAGCTTCAAATCGCTCACCTATGGTGCGGGGCCAGCTTATGAGCGAAGCACTCTTAGTCCCGGTGGGAATATGCGGCAGACCTACTGGTGGACTGAGCAGAGAAAGCAATGACCCGCTATTTGGCCTTGCTGTTTGCCTTGGTGCTTGCTGGTTGTTCGCGCAGCGTGGAACAGTCCGAGTTGACGGGACAGTACGAGTTCTCGCTTGAAAACATGAAACAGCAAATCACGATTGGCGCAGACGGGAAATACACCAACGCGTTCTATCGTGATGGTGCACTGGTGTGGTCAGACCAAGGGCGATGGACTTACGATAAACTGGCTGGAAAAAAGGGGGTTGCGTTTGCTGAGTTCAGGTTTGGTATCCAGGAATATTCGCCCGCCAAACTCGGCAACCCAGAATATTCTGGAATGCCCAGGCTACCAGATTCATCCAGTCGGAGCCTCTGGTATGTCGTTCCTGAAAAGACCCTTACCGGAGTCAGAGAGCTTTGTTTCGACCCTGATTTAGATCGGTGCTTTCAGGCTCATTGAGTCTTCATTTCCGTTTACCGTACCGCCTTGATGATTTCGATCTCGCGTTTGAGCTGATCGTTGACTAGATCGGGACGACAAAGACTTTGGGGTCAAGTCTTGCCTTTTGCCCCCGCCACGCCCAATTTGAATCATCTCCCAACCACTGGAAGAATAAAGGGGACGTGGTGAACCGACCCGGGTATTTCGGACATTTTTGAGTGGAGTCATAATTCTCTTGGAGGTGTCAGATGGGCAAGGAAAGAGGGAAGGTCAATAGGGAGCGCGTGCGGCAGTTATCGGGGACGCTTGCCCAACTCTGGCCAATGAGGATGTGCAGTTTCACCCACGGTTCGCCAGTCTACGCAGGCTGATTGTGTTTTCTGGCTTTGCTGGCTGCGGTGCTTTCCACAGGCTGAACCAATCGAAGGAATGCCGCCAATTGCTCCACCCAGCGCAGTTTGTCCGCGGGCGATAGCGCGCGAAAAGCGCGCAGGCGATCATCGCTGGCATAGTAGGTGCGGTTACCGCGATCAAAAGGCATGCTCAGATTTCCTTCAGGCGCTGGAGGTATTCGATGTCGGCAAGATCAACCAGCGGGGTACTAACCGAAAGGCCAGGCTGTCCGTTCTTTCATGACGCGCTGGATGAGGCATCTCGAATATTCTGTTGCCGCTACCCATACTCGGGCATCTGCGCATTTTGAGAATCACTCCAATCGGCGCCCCGCATTACCCGCTCTCGGTGCCGGGGTCACGCGTGACTCGGGCGGTTTCTGAAGCGAGGTCCCAGCGGCCGCGACGGCTGAGGCTGGAGAAAATACGAAGCGCCACTCGGCATAGCTTTTCGCATCCTTGAATGCCTCGTCTTTCGCTGCAAACCCCGCATTCTTGAAAGGATGACCCGACGCCGGACTGTACACGCCGGCGATGCCCTGCGTGTCGGGTTCGCGGATCAGCACGAACGGGCGGCCGGTCAACGGGTCGCGCCAGGCGCGGCGCAGGTGCCGCACGACGTTGGGGCGGCGGTTGTCTTCCAGCAGGTCGTCGAGGCTTTGCGGCAGGCGCGGCTGCGCGGGATCGAGTTCGTAATAGCTGCGGATGGCCTGGCGGTACTGGTCGCCGATGAACAGCAGGTCGGCTTCGCGCTCGCGTCGCGACTCGGTGTGCCAGAGGGTGCCCGCGGCGGCCAGGCCCATGCCGATCAGTGCGATCAGCATCAGCACGAACAGATAGGTGAAGCCTGATTGTGCGGGCTTACCAGTCGGCATAGGCGCTGCCGTCGTGCGCCGTTCCCGGCGCGCCGCTCTTGATGTCATACATCGCCCCGGCGTCGTCGCCCGAGGGCGCCACGACCTGCCAGGTGTCGGGGCGCTCGGTGATCGGGTCGACGGGGAGCGAACGCAGGTAGCGTGCGCTGACCAGGGCGTCGAGACTGTCCGGGTAGCGGCCGGTGTCGCCATGGTATTTGTCGATGGCGTCGCGCATGACGGCGAGATCCTGTTTGAGGATGGTTTCGCGCGACATATCCAGGTGCTTGAAGTAGCGCGGCAGCGCCAGCGCCAGCAAGAGCGCGATGATGGCCATCACGACCATGAGCTCGACCAGGGTGAATCCGCGTCGCATCCGTTTCAGCATGATTTCACCATTCCCGATATGGCACGCCGTTCAGGCCGGTGGCGGGCGACAGCGAATACACGTCGAACACGTCGCGCCCCGGCGCGGGCGTGTCGGGCGGGCTGGCGTAGCTGCGCAGGCCCCAGGTGGTGGCCGGTGGGGCGGCTGAGTCGGGGTAGAAGGGGTCACGCGGCAGGCGGCGGATGAAATAGATCTTCGTGGCGTCCGGCTTGGTCTTGTCGGCCACGCCCTGCCACAGCACGTCGAGATCGGGCGGGTAGCCGCTGCCGTCGGCCGGCGAATCGACGCGGCCTTCCTTGACGCTCTGCTTGTAGGCATCGAGCGCCGTGCGGATCTGCCGCAGCGCGTCGCGCAGTTCGGTTTCCTTGTGGCGCTGCTGCACCAGCTGGGCGAACGGGACGGCCATGCTGGCGAGCAGCGCGAGGATGGCCAGGGTGACCATCAGCTCGATCAGGCTGAATCCCTTGCTACGCCGGGCCATGTCTAGTTGTCCGGCGCCGGCGGTGGCGGAATCTGCGGGACGGGGATTGCGGGCGGGACATCCGGCGCCGTCGCCGGTTCGGCGGCTGGCTCAACCTGAGGGATGTCGGCGGGCTGGGGCGTCGGGACAGGCGGCAGCCGGTCCACACCGGGCCGGAACGAAAGGTTCGCGCCGCCACCGCCGATGTCGCTTTCGGTGCCGCCGCGGAATTCGGTCAGTGCCGGCTGGCGGGTGGAATCGCTGCGCAGGATGCGGGGGGTGATCAGCAGCACGATCTCGGTTTTGTTGCGCTCGTTGTGATGGTCGGAGAACAACCGCCCCAGCAGCGGCAGGTCGCCCAGCCCGGGGATCTTGCTGGCGCTGCTGCGGTCCTCGTCCGAAATCAATCCGGCCAGCACCTGGGTTTCGCCGTCCTTCAGGCGCAGCGTGGTGCCTGCGTTGCGGGTGCCGATCTGGTAGGTGAGCGTGCCGTTGTTGCTGCGGATTTCGCGCACGATGTTGGAGACTTCGAGCCCCACCTTGATCTGCACGTCCTGGCGCATCAGCACCGTCGGCTCGACGTCGAGCTTCAGGCCCACGTCCAGGTAGGATACCGATTCGGACACCACGCCGGTCGACGTGGTGTTGGAGGTGATGACCGGCACCTTGTCGCCGATGTGGATCTTGGCTTTTTCGCGGTTCTTCACGCGGATGCGCGGATTGGCCAGGATGTTGACGTCGCTGTCCACCTTCTGCAGGTTGAGCTGCGGATTGTTCATCGTGATGTTGGCACCGGTGAGATGACGCAGCTTGTCCACGGTCAGCGGCAGCGGCGACAGCGTGGTGTTGGTGGTGACCACCGGCGCGCCCACGGTCGACGAGGTCGCCGTATCGGTGGTAATGGTGTTCAGCAGGGAAAACTGGTTGGGATACTGGATGCCCAGGTCAAGCAGCCGCCCGCGCTTGACCTCCAGCACTTCGACGTCGAGCATGACTTCGGGCTCGGCCAGGTCCTGCACCGCGACCAGCTTCTCGGCCAGCCGGATGGCGTCGGGCGTGTCGCGCATCACCAGCAGATTCAGCCGGTCGTCGACATACATGTCCCGCGTCTTGACCAGCGTGCGCAGCATGGCCATGGTGGCCTTGGCATCGGCATTGCCCAGGTAGAAGCTCTTCACCATCAGGTCCTGGTAGGCCTTCTGTTTTTGCGGCTGGTCGGGATAGATCAGCAGCGTATTGGCGTTGACCACTTTCTTGGCCAGCTGACCGGTCATCAGGAGCATGTCCACTGCATCGGCGATCGGCGTGTTGCGGGCAAACAGCGTGGCCTTGGTGTCCGTCCGCACGTCCTTGTCGAAAATGAAATTGAGGCCCGACTGTCGCGAGATCATGTCGAACACGCTGCGCAGCGGCGCATCGCGGAACTCCAGCGTGATCGGCTTGCGATAGGCCGCCCCGAGTTCCGGCAGTTTGAGCTCGTCCGGTGCGCGCGCGGCCTGGATCTGTTGCAGCAGTGCCTGCGCGCCGGCGTGGCCGGGGGACTCGGCCAGGATCAGGCGCGCGGTCTGTTCCGCTTCGTCGAGACGGCCCGCCGCAAAGGCTTCGCTAGCCGTCTGCAGGCGCGTCTGGTTCTGGCGCGCTGCGGCCAGATTGTCCAGCAGGGTGTGCGCACGCGGGTTCTCGGGATGGATCGCCACCACTTTGTTCAGCCCGGCCTCCGCCGCGTCGAAGCGTCCGGCGTCGAGGTCCGACTGGGCCTGGGTGAGCAGCTGGCTGGCGATACGCTCGCGCTGGGTGTGGTAATAAGCCTTGAGTTCGAGATTATTGGGCTCTTCGGCCATGCCTGTACGCAGGCGGGCAATGCCGGCTTCGGGCTGGCCGGCGTCGATCAGCTTGCGGCCTTCGGTCAGCCCCGTGCTGGCGCAGCCGGCGAGGCCGAGCACCAGGCATACTGCGGACAGGCAAACATAATGGGTGCGTTGCAACTCAATCTCCTGTGCGCAGGCTGCGCGTCTGGTTCAGCGGTAGGTAAGTGAAATTCAGCATGCCACCGGTCACGGGTTCGAGCCGCCACACGCCGTCGAGTACCTGGCCCGCGTGCACGCTGACCGGCGCGGTACCGCGCGCCAGGTAATACGTGGTCTGCCCGGCTTCCTGCCAGCGGCCCATGTAGCTGAAGGGCAGGGCCGGCGCCTGGGGCGGAGGCGGCGGGACATAGGGTGGTGGGGGCGGCGGCGGAGGCGGGACGTACCAGGTCTGTTCGGGAAACAGGTTGGTGCGCGACAGGGCCAGCCGTGGCTCGGCCTCCTGCGGCTTTGTTTGGACTGCGGCAGGCGCCGACACCTGGACTGCGCGGGCAGGGCGGGACGCATGCGCCGCCGGCTCGGCCACATCGATTCGACCGCCTGCATCGTCGTTCGATCGATCATTGATCGCCAGCCAGATGGACCATGCGGCCACCCCCGCCAGGGCGGCAAACAGGACAGAACGCCGCGTCTTGTCGGTCATGGCGCCGCCTCCACGAACAGGCTCATGCGCAGTTCCGTCTGCAACTCGGCGGACTCGATCCGTTCGCGTTTCAGCTTCACCTCGTCCAGTGTCAGGTTGGGCAGGCGTTCCAGCGCCGTCGCGAGAAAGGCATGCAGGTCGGGGTAGGCCGTCTTCACCGGCAGCACGAGCTGCCAGCGCTGCAGCGAGGTGCCGGTCAGCGACGACACGCTGTACTGGCCGCGCGGCAGTTCCAGCCCATGCAGGCGGGCCAGGCGTTCCAGTTCGCCGATCAGTTGTGCCGCTTCGCCTGTCGGCGGCAACAGGGACAACGGATTGGCAGGCGGCAACGGCCGTGGCGCGGCAGCCTGCCGGGCGGCGGCCTGTTGCAACGCGGCCAGACGGACCTGCTGCGTGCGGATCGTCTTTTGCAGCGACGCGACCTGGATCGTCTGCAACAGCAAGGCAATCGCGAGCAAACCCAGGCCAGCCAGACCGGCGGGTCCCAGGCGGCGTCCCCATTGCCGCAGAAGCCATAGCCAGCCGTTCATGCGCCCAGTTCCACCAGGATGGTGAAGCGCAGCGGCTTCTGCGCATCGTCGGCCTGCAGCTCGTGCTGGAGCAGCTCGACACGCCGGATTCCGGGCTGTTGTTGCAGTGCGTCGATGAAGGCGATCGCATCCGCCAGATGTCGCGCTTCGGCCACCAGCTTCAGACGCGAGGTGGACTGCACCGCGTCGAGCGAGACCAGTGCGATCTTGCCGCTGCGGGCGGCTGCCAGCGCCTCGAATGCAGGCTGCCAGGAATAGGCAAGCTGGGCCGAGACCTGCGACCGGGTGCGCTGGGCTGCGTCGTCCGTGCGCTTGACGGGTTGCACAGCCGGCCGCGCCTGACTTTTCTCGAGGGCGGCGATCCGCATCGCCAGGCCGGCCTCGGTTGCGTGCGCCGTCTGCAGATTCATCCAGACCCAGGCCATGGCGGCCACGCCAGCCAACGCCAGCGCGACGCCCAGCGTGCCGGGGCGTACGGGACGCGAATGAAAGTCGAAATCGAGCCGCGCCATCGTTATATGCCCGCCAATGCCAGGGCGCCGCGGGTGTCGGGATCGTACGGCAGCATCTGCCAGTCTCCGGCAGCCGGTTTCGGGATCGGGCCGGTGCCCACGGCCTGGATCCAGACTGCGGACGGCAAGGCCTGGGGGGCCGATAGGGCTTCCCGTTCGATCAGGTCGGGCAGGGCGTCGACCCAGTCATCGCCGACCGGTTGGCCGCCGAGGTGATGCCAGATGCCGTTCGCGCTGCCGAACAGCGTCAGCCAGCCGGGTTCGACCAGTGCCCACCAGCCTGAAAATTTGCCGGGCAAGCGCGGTGCCGCGACGCTGGCGAGCGGGCGGATCGTCACCTCGCGGAACCCGTGGCGCGCCAGCAAGGCGTCCAGCTGCTGGATGAACGATGCGTCCATCGCGGCACCGACCAGGCCATGCTGCGGTGGCTGGCTGAGTACCTGCACGTTCCACTGCAGGGCTTCGTCGCCGTAGATATTGCGCAGGCTGGCGCCTGCCAGCGCGCGTTCCTCGGCACGGGAGAGCGTCCTGCCGGGCGGCGGCGTCAGCACGTGGCGTACGAAATGCTGCGACAGCACCACCTCGACCCGCCGGCCATGCCAATCCGGATCGGCGAGCGCCTCGTCCAGCAGCGGCAGCAGGCTGGCCGCATTGCGTTCGCCTGTGGCGAGCACGCGGCTTGCGGGCATGCCGCGCGTGCGCAGCAGGGCCGCTTCGCCCGGGGCGAGCGCAATGCGGAGCGTTTCAGCCGACCAGCGTGACACGGTTGATCTCCTCCAGGGTGGTGTCGCCCGACTTCACCAGGGCGAGCGCGGCGTCGCGCAGGCTCTTCGTGCCGCCGCGTGCGGCAGCTTCCTTGATCTGGCCGATCGGTGCGCGCGCGACGATCAGTTCGCGCAACTCGTCGGTGAGCAGCAGGATCTCGGCGACCGCACGGCGGCCCTTGTAGCCGCTGCCGCGGCAATGTCCGCAGCCGCTGCCGTGGCGGAACTCGAAATCGCGGGTTTTATCGAGCGTGAGGCCGGACAGTTCCAGCAGGTCGTCGGCGGGCGTGACGGGTGCCGCGCAATGCGGGCAGTTCACCCGCAACAGGCGCTGCGCGACTATTCCATTAAGTGCCGAGACGAAGCTGTAGGGGTCGACGCCCATGTGGATGAAGCGGCCGATGACGTCGAACACGTTGTTGGCGTGCACGGTGGTGAACACCAGGTGGCCGGTGAGCGCCGACTGCACCGCGATCTGCGCGGTGTCGGCGTCGCGGATCTCGCCGACCATGATCTTGTCGGGGTCGTGGCGCAGGATCGAGCGCAGGCCGCGCGCGAACGTCAGTCCCTTCTTCTCGTTGACCGGAATCTGCAGCACGCCTGGCAGTTGGTATTCGACCGGGTCCTCGATGGTGATGATCTTGTCGCGGCCGTGGTTGATTTCGGAAATCGCCGCATACAGCGTGGTGGTTTTTCCTGAACCGGTTGGACCGGTCACCAGCAGCATGCCGTAGGGCTCGGCCGCGAGCTTGCGGATGCGCGCCAGCGTCGCGCCGGCGTAGCCGAGGCCTTCCAGCGTCAGCCCGGAGAGTTCCTCGGACAGCGCCTGCCGGTCGAGGATACGCAGCACCGCATCCTCGCCGAACACGCTCGGCATGATCGACACCCGCACGTCGACCTCGCGGCCCTGCATCGACACCTTGAAGCGGCCGTCCTGCGGCACCCGGCGCTCGGCGATGTCGAGTTCGGCCATGACCTTGATCCGCGACACCGCCTGCTCGGCCACCTCGACGCCCGGCGCGTGGGCGATGTGCGAGAGCACGCCGTCGATGCGGTATTTCACGGTCAGGCCGCGCGCGTCGGTTTCCAGGTGGATGTCGGACGCGCCGGCTTTCAGTGCGTCGTACAGGGTCGAGCGCACCAGCCGCACGACCGGGCTGGCGTCCTCGGCGATGCTGGCGAATGACAAGGTCTCGGCGTCGGAATCCTGTGCGACCTGTGTGCCGCTGCCGCCCACGCCTTCCATGGCGCGCAGGCCTTCCTCGTGACGTGCCAGCAGCGCCGCCAAGTCGGCGGGATGCGCGAGGCCGGTCTTGAACGGTGCGCCCAGGACGTGCCCGGCATAGGCCCGGCTTGTACTGTCCCACGGATCGGTCAGCAGCAGCCAGAGCTGTTCCTCGGCATCGCGTGCGACCAGACAATGCCGCCGACCAGCTTCGTTGAACCCCAGCTTGCCGAAATCGATCGCCAGCGCATTCAGCGCAGCCATGTCGAAAGCGGGCAGACGGCAGTAGGCCGCCAGCAGGCGCAGCGTGGCGTCGGCATCGAGCCCGAATTGTTCCTGCAGCCGCAGCATCACGGCCTGGCCCGCGGCGTGCGCCGCCTGACGCAGGCTGGCCAGCGTGTCGGGGGTGAGGGCGGGGTGGGGTGCGTTCACTGGATCGACCCTGCCAGATCGAAGATCGGCATGTAGAGCAGCACCACGATCAGGCCGATGGTCAGTCCGATGAACACCATCAGCAAGGGTTCGAACAGACGGGTGAACCAGTCCACCCAGCGGGCCATCTCCTCGTCGTGGAAAATCGCGATGCGCTCCATCATCTCGCCCATGCGGCCGCTTTTCTCGCCGACGCGCAGGAGCCGGGCGGCGACCGGCGTGGTCAGCTCGCCCTGCGCGAACGCGGCGGAGATGGATTCGCCGCGCCGCATCGCATCCATTGCCGCCGCCGCGCCGCTGCGCAGATGCGCGGAAAGCAGCCCCGACACCATGCCGAGCGCCGACACGATCGGGATGCCGCCGGTCAGCAGCATGCCGAGGCTGCGGTAGAAGCGCGCCAGTTCGAAAGTGCGCAAGTGTTCGCCGATCGCCGGAATGCGCCAGGCCAGGCGGGTGAGGGCAGCACGTGTGGCGGGCTGCGCCAGTGCCAGCACGAAACCGGCAATCCCGGTCGCCGCGCCCAGCAATATCCAGACGCCGTGCGCCTCGACTGCTTCGCCCCAGGCCAGCAGCATCTTCGACATCCACGGCAGGTCGCGCCCGGCGTCGGCATAGACCGATGCAAAACGCGGTACGACGTAGCCGAGCAGAAAGCCGATCACCAGCGTGCCGACGCCGATCAGCAGCAGCGGGTAAATCGAGGCCGAGAGGACTTTCTTCTTCACTGCGTCGATCTGGTTCTGGTAGCCGACATAGCGGGCCAGCGCCGGCGAGAGGTCGCCGGTGCTTTCCGCTGCGCGCACGGTAGCGGCATACAACGGCGGAAACGCCTCGCCCTGCATGGCCAGCGCCGCCGAAAACGGACGGCCCTCGCACATGGTGGCGAGCAGGCGTTCGATCAGTTGGCGTGACTCGGTCCGGCTCTCTTTCTCGCCCAGGGTTTCCAGGGCCTCGGTCAGCGTCAATCCCGCCTCCAGCAGCGCGATCAGTTCCTGCGTGAACAGCAGCAGCGGAAAGCGCGCACCGCGTCCCGCCAGCCACCGGCCGCGTTCGGCCACGATGGACAACACCTGCACGCCATCACGCTGCAGCCGTGCGGTGGCCTCGGCCTCGTCGAGAGCCTCCACCGTCGTGGCCGTCACCCCCATTCCGGGGTGCAAGGCTTTTATGCGATAACGCATGAGGCGGCTTTACCAGTTCCCGATGTCGGCGTCTTCGCCGCTGCCGCCCGACGTACCGTCGCGGCCGAAGGAGAAGATATCCACCTCGCTGTGCTCGCCGGGCATCTTGTATTGATACGGCTTGCCCCAGGGATCATTGGGCACCGCCTTTTTCAGATAGGGGCCATCCCAGTGCGGCTCGTCCGCCGGCTTGGCATTCAGCGCGGCAAGTCCCTGCTCGGTGTTGGGATAGCGGCCGGTATCGATCCGATACTGGTCGAGCGCCTTTTCCAGCGCGACGATCTGCGCCTTGGCGGTTTTTACTTCCGATTTGCCGATCTGGGCGAAATATTTCGGCGCCACATAGCCCGCCAGCAAACCCAGGATCACCAGTACCACCAGGAGCTCGAGGAGGGTGAAGCCGCGGTTGCGGCTGGGGCCGGAGCCGGGTGTCGCGATGAATGGAAACACGATCTAACCTCTGTGTGAGGGCTTGCCGCTTGGCAAACAAATTATTGGGGACAAATGCAGCGTATTCCGGGTAATTGGCAAAGGACTACCTGTCACGGAACTGAATTGAAACAGACGCATGTTACATATTGATTGAAGCTGGATTCTGGTGCCCCAGCGGCTTGCGTAGCCAGATGGCTGCCATGGATGCTTCCGCCATCGCTCGATGGCTTGCCCTGAACAGATCGGGGTAGCGTGACGGGAAAGGTATTCCCGGGCGGGATTTAGAGGCTGGACAAACTGAGCCTGGGAACTGGGGGAATTGTTAGTTGAACTGGCAGACTGAATAAGCGGAAACGGTGTAGGGTCGACGGAAAAACGATAGCTCATGCGGCCCTCCCTGGCTGCTTTCATGACACTTATTATGTTGTTTTCCGCAGATCGACTAGCGTATAAACGCCAGTTCACATTATGGGAGCGAACTTAGCACGAGGTTTTTTGCGTGGCAAGTTGAACTGACGTTCTCAACTTCAGCTAATCGACTTTATTGGCTTATGCAGGACATCCATCAACTGATGCCGTTGGGATCCCACTTTTCCGTCAGGCGTCCGCCCGCATCATGGGTGAAGGCGAGATAGTCGAAAGTTGGGTCCCCAGATGCCGGTGAGATTGCCGACCGGGTCGTAGAGATAGTCCGTGCGGGCGCCGCTCTGGTCCTGCATCGTGTTCAGCATCCCGCCCGGACTCCAGGCGAAGCTGCGGGCCCTGGCCGAGGTGCCCGGACGAAGATCGGTCAGCCGGGTCACGCGATGCGCCGCATCGAAAGCGGTTTCCTGCCCGGCGATGAGATTGCCGGCAGCATCACGCGCCTCGACCCGCGTCGGCTGGCCCAGCGCGTTGTGGGTGAAGGTTTCGGTTCGGTAGACGTTGCCGTTCGCATCCCTGACGGTGCGGCTCATGAGCTGGTGGCCGTAGGCCCCGAGGTTGCCGGTGACGACGACGTTGCTGTGGGCGTCGAGTTTAAACACGGCCTGAATAGCGTTTAGCCGGCAACATTCGCATCAATAACGCAGAAGCGACTGCGCTTATGATTGCAGCGAGTGCGAGAAGGATGGCCATAAACCACCAGAATGCATCCGTCCCAAACCTATCATTCATCCATCCTGCCCAACCCATAGTGGTCACAATCAATGGAAACAGCACGCCCTGAATAAACCCTAAGCTGAGCACTCGCCACACTGCGCCCCAGCTCCCCTTAAACTTAAGAAGCCTAAAGGCAAAGGCATAGGATGGGATCACGGCCAAGCCTAAGCCTTCCAGGGCGAACAGCGGGACAATTAACGCTTTGCCTCCCCACCACAGCGGTTCGACATAACCCAATATTCCGCCAAGCAGCAGGAGACCCAAGACGCCAAAACAAGCCGACACGAATTGCAGCACAGCCAAGACCACATGAGTTCGCAATTTCATGGCGTCCTCACCTCGTCATTTTGAAGAACGGGCACTTGGCATCGGATTCAATGCGGTTGGAGGCGGCTTGCTGAATGACTGAAGGTTCTGGGTACCGCTGCCCCATGAGCCACTTGCACCGCCACCCCAAGAACCTGATGCGCCGCCAAATCCTAGTGGAATAGGCTTGTCGTAGCCTGGCGCTTGAAATTCTCCATTTGTATTCAAGGTAGGTGGAACCCCTCCAGCAGCTTTGATCACACCTGCCACATAAGAATTACTGTTATAGCCGTCTGTTCCTGCCTGTGGCTTCAAATCGTAATTCAATTTGTTCTGGTAAGAATTTGCTGACTTAATCAGGCGATTGATAAATTGGGTATCCGTCATGCCTTTCGGCGTATCTACACGTTGAAGGAATGTCGCATTAAAAATCGAATCACCGGAATTGTTGGGAGAGCTTTTCAAATTCCCAAGAGGATCTGTCCAACTAGCTTGTCCACCGGGCTGCCCGCCTAATGTAGCGATCTTGTACCCATTCCCTAGGTTTGACCAACCTTGCGGATTGGTGAACGCGCCTGGATTATTCGGAATCATTACAATATTGAGATGGTAAGCATCAGGATTCTGGGTATAGCCAGCAGGGCTTGCCGCGATGTGACCGCCAATGTAGACCTCCAATCCACTCGGGTCAGTGAAGTTGATCGGGTTGTTGTTGACATAGGCATACCGATTCACCCCATTAGGCATCCCTGCCGGATCGCGTGAGATGAATCTTCCCAGAGCCGGATCGTAATACCTCGCCCGGTAATAGATCATGCCCGTCGCATCCGGCTCCCGCCCCGTATACCCGTATTGTGCGATACTGCCGGTGGATTGAACCCTGTTCCCCCAGGCATCGAACAGCTGCGCCGCCACGATATTCCCCGCCTGATCCGAGGTCGCCACCACACTGTTGATCCCGTCCTGGTGGTAGTAGATCGCCGTCGCACTCGGATCGCTGGTGTTTCCGGTCAGCCGCATCAGCGGATCATCCGTATTC
>MKWL01000015.1 GCA_001899305.1 Thiobacillus sp. 0-1251
CGGACTCCTTTCGTTGAAGACATCTGATCCCCATCCCCATGAAGACCAGTGACGCCAACTATGGCAACAAAAAGCGGGGGGAGTCCATCCCATCATTCGAGAGGGACGCCTATCGGCGCCCCTCAATTTCACGTTGACCGGTAAGCGCCGAACACCGGACATTTGGACCAGTCAGCCTGAGAGGCCGCTACGGCCGACAACCCGACACGTGATGTGTTCTGCTTGGCCGTCCGGTACAGGTCGAAGGCGGACTTTCACACTCCGCCCCAGCTGTCGTAACTTACTTTGCGTATTCCTGGTTACCGAAACCGAAATCGGCCCACCACCTTCCCCTCACCCTCGTCATCGGCAACAAAATCCTCCTTCTGGCCGCAGCGACCCTGTCTACTGCTGCGCCGCGGGCATTTCTTTAGAACCAGTACGCATTCCGCTGTGTCGGGCCAAGTTGGCCGCGGCACTGGCGACATGATCGCCCTCGGGCAAGCTGCCGGGCGTGTGGGTTTTGCTGACGATCTGCAAATGCCTCGACGAACGCCTTCCCGGGAAGTAGCGTAGCCACTTGACGGGCCGCTTCAGCGTCTGATGAAAGTGATGACGCCAAGTGGAAATTGTTGCAACAGGCTCTACCCTGAAGAAATGTTTCCGGAAGGAGGCGCATCATTATGCGGCCCATTGGCCGCTCGGACGCGCGCCCCACCTGCTCGAAACCAGCGTGCCCGGGGTGTTTGCAGCCGGCGACATCCGCGCAGGCAATATCAAGCGGGTGGCATCCGCTGTCGGCGAGGGATCGATTTCGGTCTCGTTCGTACATCAAGTCCTTCACGAGTAAAGGAGAAACCATGGCAGCACAATCCCCCTGCGACCATATCGGCGCGATCACGGCCGTCAAGCATGCGAAAAACCAGGTATGCGAGGAATGCATCAAGACCGGCGACAGCTGGGTCCACCTGCGGACCTGTCAGACGTGCGGCGCGACCTTGTGCTGCGACAGCTCACCCAACCGCCATGCCACCCGGCATGCGCAGATGAGCGGTCATCCGGTGATTGCGTCGGCGGAGCCCGGGGAGCGCTGGCTGTACTGCTATCCGGACGACGCCTTCGCGGATTACTGAGTCGCGCGCGGGCCGATGACCGAAACCCCGGACTTCGCGGCAACGGGCGTACGCCTCGACCGCCCGGTCGACGACGATCTGGACCACATCCTCGGCCCTGCGCAGGCGCCGATCACGCTGGTGGAATATGGCAGCTACGCATGCCCGCACTGCCGGGCGGCCAATGAACGCATTACCGAAGTCCGCAACCAGCTGGGTGAGCGCCTGCGCTACGTGTTCCGCCATCGGCCGCTGATCGGCAGCGACATCGCGCGTCCTGCGGCCGAATTGGCGGAGTCGGCCGCGAGCCATGCGCAGTTCTGGGACGCGCACGTGAGCTTGATGACGCGATCGCCTGCCTTGACCGGGGAGGATTTGCAGGCGGTTGCGGACACGCTGGGCCTGACGCGGATGGATGCCGACATGGCGCACGCAGTGGCCGAGCGCGCACGACAGCGCGTGGCGCGCGACATCGACAGCGCTCAGGCCAGCGGCGTGCGCTACACGCCGACGTTTTTCATCAACGGGCGCCGTTACGATGGGCCCTGGGACGAGAGTTCCTTTACCGATGCGATGCTGGGCTCGCTCGGGCATCGCGTTCGCACGGCCGCACTGAGCTTCGCGAGCTGGGCGCCGTCGGCCGGCATCCTGCTGCTGCTGGCCTCCATCCTGGCCATGGTCCTCACCAATTCCCGGCTGGGTGCCGATTTCGAGGCCTTCTGGCACACCGGATTCGGGTTTGCATTCGGCGAAACCGGCTTCCGGATGTCCTTGCTGCACTGGGTCAACGATGCGCTCCTGACGATTTTCTTTCTCGTCGTAGGACTCGAAATCAAACGCGAATTCACCGTCGGCCACCTGGCCAGCCGCCGCGCGGCCGCCTTGCCGATTGCGGCCGCAATCGGCGGCATGGCGGTGCCGGCGCTCATCTACCTGGCGTTCATCCCGGCGGGCTCGTGGTCGCTTGGCTGGGGCGTGCCGATGGCGACCGATACCGCCTTCGCCGTGGCCCTGGTCGCGATGCTGGGCGCCCGCGTGCCGGTGGAGCTGCGCATCTTTCTGACGGCGGCGGCCATCGTCGACGACATCGGCGCCATTCTCGTCGTGGCCATCTTCTATTCCGGCGATCTGCATGCCGGCTATCTCGCCGCCGCAGTCGCACTCACCGGCGTACTGGCCCTGTTGAACCGAGCGGGAATCTATCGTGTCCTGCCCTACATGCTGACCGGGGTTGCGCTATGGGCCTGCGTGCATGCCGGCGGCCTCCACGCCACCCTGGCCGGCGTCATCCTGGCCGCCTTCATCCCCACGCGTCCGCCGCCCGACTACACGACCCTTGCGATGCAGGCCGAAGCGATCCTGACGACCGAGGCCCGACACCGGGGCGAACAGTTCCGCCGCGGGCCGTCCGTCCCCGCGCTGGAGGCGCTGGATGCGATCCACGATCGCCTGGAATCCCCGGCGGACCGCATGCTGCGCAATGCCGCGCCGCGATCCAGCTATCTGGTGCTGCCGATCTTTGCCCTGGCGAATGCCGGCGTCCCCATCAGCACGGACGTGTTCAGCCAGCACGGCATGCTCGTGCTCGCCATCGTGGCCGGCCTGTCCGTCGGCAAGCCGCTGGGTTTCATCCTGGCGTCCGCCCTGGCCGTTCGCATCGGGCTCGCACACAAGCCCGATGCGTATTCCTGGCGACAGCTCGCGGGCGCCGGAACACTGGCCGGCATCGGCTTCACCATGTCGCTTTTCATCGCCGGGCAGGCGTTCCCGCTTGCCGGCGATTTCGCCGTCGCCAAGATCGCGGTGTTCGCCGCCTCGGTGTTGTCGTCCGTGCTCGGCGTGGCGATGCTTTGGCGCACGCAGGCGCGTAAAACAGCGCAAGCGGCATAGACTGGCTTCCATCACATCCGCCTCCGCAGCCGACATGCACCCCAGCGACTTCAGCGATGAATTTCCGCTCGATCCCGGTCTGATCTATCTCAACCATGCAGCGGTGTCGCCCTGGCCGCGCCGTACGGCAGAAGCGGTGAAACGCTTTGCCGAGGAGAACCTGCACCAGGGCGGGCGCGATTATCCACGCTGGCTGGAGACGGAAACCCGTTTACGCGAACAATGCCGGAGCCTGCTCAACGCCCCTTCCGCTGACGACATCGCGCTCCTGAAAAACACGTCCGAAGCACTGTCCGTCGTGGCGCATGGCCTGACCTGGCAGGCGGGCGACAACGTGGTCATCAGCGATCAGGAATTCCCCTCCAACCGTATCGTCTGGCAGTCGCTGCAGAACGAAGGCGTGGAAACCCGCTGCGTCGACCTATCGCGCGGCGCAACGCCCGAACAGGCGCTCGACGCGTGCATGGACGGGCGCACCCGCCTATTGGCGATCAGTTCGGTGCAGTACGCCAGCGGACTGCGGCTGGATCTGGCGCAGCTGGGCGAATGCTGCCGCGCGCGCGGCGTGCTGTTCTGCATCGACGCCATCCAGAGCCTGGGCGCGCTACCGCTGGATGTCCAGGCCTGCGGCGCGGATTTCGCCATGGCCGACGGCCACAAATGGCTGCTCGGGCCGGAAGGCTGCGCGGTGTTCTACGCCCGGGCCGAGGCCCGGGATCGGCTACGGCTCAGGCAGTACGGCTGGCACATGGTGGAACACCATCTGGATTTCTCCCGCCATGACTGGCAAGCCGCGGCGAGCGCCCGCCGCTTCGAATGCGGCAGCCCGAACATGCTGGGCATTCATGCCCTGAGCGCGAGTCTTGCGCTGCTGGTCGAGGTGGGCATGGAGATGGTGGCAGGGCGCGTACTTGAAAACAGCGCCTGGTTGATGGCGGCCTTGAGCGCACTGCCTGGCGTCGAGATTCTCACCCCGCGTCAGCCCGGACGTTATGCCGGGATCGTCAGCTTCCGCCATCGCCGCATCGACGCGGCAGACCTGCACCGGCACCTGCTTGCGCGAAACGTGATCTGCGCCCAGCGCGGCGGCGGCGTGCGTTTTTCGCCGCACTTTTACACCACCGAGGCGCAATTGGAGGCTGCAGTCACCGCAGTGGCGGAGGCGATTTCCTGCCAGGGCTAACACGTTCTAGACGGGTTGCAGGCAATGGACGCTGAATAGCGCGTCGTCGTCCTGCCATACGCGCAGGCTGGCCATTCCGGCTTGCGCCGCCAGCGCCTGGAATTCCTCGACGCTGAACTTGTAGGAGTTCTCGGTATGGATGCTTTCGCCGGCCTGGAATTCGAAGCAGCAGCCGTCGATCCGGACGCGCTGCGGTGCGGTGGCGACCAGATGCATCTCGATCCTGCCCAGTTGCGCGTTGTAGAAGGCTTCATGGCGGAAGGCCGCGAGGTCGAAATCGGCATCCAGCTCACGGTTGATCCGCGTCAGCAGGTTCAGGTTGAACTGCGCGGTGACGCCCTCGCTGTCGTTGTAGGCGGCATGCAGGCGTGACGGGGCTTTCTTGAGATCGACGCCGATCAGCAGCCGGCCTTCGGGGCCGATGATGTTGGCGATGCGCCGCAGCAGATCGCAGGCCTGGCCGGGATCGAAATTGCCGATGCTGGAACCGGGGAAGAAGGCTGACCGCCGCTTCGCGGCGACGACACCGGGAAGCGCGAGCGGCTTTGAATAATCGGTACAGATCGCATGTACCTCCAGTTCCGGATGGTCCCCGGCGATGGCCCCTGCGGACAATCGGAGCGGCTCGCGCGAAATGTCGATCGGCGCATAGGTCTGGGGCTGCAGCGCATCGAGCAGCACGCGTATCTTGGTGTCGCTGCCGCTGCCGAGCTCGAACAGCAGGCCGTCGTTGCCCAGCATGTCGGCCATGTCTTCGCCATGCCGCTGCAGCAGATCGATTTCGGTACGCGTCGGGTAGTATTCCGGCAGCCGGGTGATGGCGTCGAACAGTTGCGATCCGCGTTCGTCGTAGAAGAATTTGGGCGACAGCTGCCGAGGGGTCTGGCGCAGTCCGGCAATGACGTCCGAATGGAAGTCCTCCGGCTCGGGATGCAAATCATGGAAGTGAAAATTCGGAAGCGCCGTTTCCATCATGCGTCCTCCGCCAGCCGGATTCCCTGGAACTGCCAGCGATCATGAGGATAGAAGAAGTTGCGGTAGCTGGCGCGGACATGGTCGGCGGCGGTGACGCAGGCGCCGCCGCGCAACACCGTCTGGTTGCACATGAACTTTCCGTTGTATTCGCCAAGCGCACCGTCGGCCAGGCGAAAGCCCGGATAGGCTTGATAAGGCGAGGCGGTATGCTCCCACACGTCGCCGTACATCTGCAGCAGCCCCTCCCCGGGCAGCGCGGGTGCCGGATGCAGCCTGCCGCTGTCGCGCAGGTTGCCGCCAACGGCCACTCCGCGCGCCGCGATTTCCCATTCGGCTTCCGTAGGCAGCCGTTTGCCTGCCCAGGCAGCATACGCGTCCGCTTCGTAGTAGCTGACATGACAGACCGGTTCCTCCAGGTTCAGCGGGCACATCCCGCCGAGCGTGAAGTGCCGCTCTGTCCCGTCTTGTGATTCCCAGTACAGCGGGCTCGACCAATGCAGGCGCCTTGACGTCGCCCAGCCGTCGGAGAGCCAGAATGCGGGATTGTCATAGCCGCCGTCCTGCATGAACGCGAGGAACTCGCCGTTGGTCACCGGGCGCGAAGCCAGGCGGAACGCGTTCAGATAGACCCGGTGGCGGGGCTTTTCGTTGTCGTAGGCGAAGCCGCTACCTTGGTGGCCGATCTCGTGGATGCCCCCGGGAAGTGCGATCCAGTGCAGGGGCGGCGCAGTGGCAGATGAGGTTTCGGGCAGGTCGTCGCGGTAGGCAGGACGCAACGGATTGGCGCTGAAGTTGAGCTTGATATCGGTCAACAGCAATTCCTGATGCTGCTGTTCGTGGTTGAGGCCGATCTCCAGCCGCTGCTGCAGGGCCGGCCATACGTCGTCGCCGGCACGCTGCAGCAGGGTCAGCATGTGTTCGTCCACATGCGCCCGGTAACGGATGATGTCGTCGACGTCCGGACGCGACAGAAATCCGCGTTCCTGACGAGGATGGAATTTTCCGATCTGCTCGTAATAGGAGTTGAATAGATAGCCGAATAGGGGATGGAATTCCGCATAGCCCGAAAGGTAGACCTTCAGCAGGAAGGTCTCGAAGAACCAGCTCACATGTGCCAGATGCCATTTGGCCGGACTGGCCTCGGGGGCGGTCTGAATCACATGGTCCTCGCGCGTCAACGGTGCGCATAGCGCTTCGCTCTGCTGACGCACGTTCAGATAGGCATTCGACCAAACGCTGCGCTGTTCATCCGGCAATGCCGGCATTGAATCGGGAATGACCATGGTTCCTTAATTTGTTTGCTTGAATGTCAGAACATCGCGTGGTCTTTGTCCCGTGCCGGCCTGCCTGGCGGAGGGCCTTCCGGTGCACACACTGCGACGCATAATCTACTAGGATCATAGTTTGCCGCTTACGCTTGTAAAGTTCGACGGGGGAACCATGGACCGACAGACCACGTCTCGCACGGAACCCTGGCCCAGCCTGCCGCTTGAGGCCTGGCGCGATACCTATGCAACCTTGCACCTGTGGACCCAGATCGTCGGCAAGATCCGGCTGGTGCAAAGCCCCTGGGTCAATCATGCCTGGCATGTCACGCTGGTTGTGACGACACGCGGTCTCACCACCACGCCTATCCCGTATGGTACCCGCACGTTCCAGATCGATTTCGACTTCATCGCGCATCGATTGACTATACAGTCGAGCGACGGCGGAATGGCGTCCTTCCCGCTCCAGGCGCAATCGGTGGCCGCGTTCTATGCGCGCCTGATGGCCGAACTGGATGCGCTCCAGCTGCATGTGGAACTTCACCTTCATCCTTGCGAAGTCGCCGACCCCCAACCCTTCGACCAGGACGAAACGCACTGTGCCTACGATCCGGAGTTTGCCGCCCGGTTCTGGCAGGTCCTGGTTCAGGCGGACCGGGTATTCAAGCAGTTCCGCGCGCGCTTCATGGGCAAGTGCAGTCCGGTGCATTTCTTCTGGGGGGCGCCGGACCTGGCCGTGACGCGTTTTTCCGGGCGACCGGCCCCACGGCATCCCGGCGGCATTCCGAACCTGCCGGACTGGGTGACGAGGGAAGCGTATTCGCACGAAGTCAGCAGTTGCGGATTCTGGCCCGGCGGCGACCCGATTCCCTATGCGGCGTTCTATTCCTACGCCTACCCGGAACCTGCAGGCTACGCCAAGGCGAAGGTCGAGCCCGCTGCCGCCTTCTACAGCACCGAGCTTCGCGAATTCATCCTGCCCTACGATGCCGTGCGACAGGCGGCGGCACCGGACGAAGCACTGCTCGCCTTCCTGCAAACGACGTATGGCGCTGCGGCCGACCTGGGCGCCTGGGATCGCGCATCGCTCGAACGGGATGGCGATTCGATCGGCCCAGCCTGATAATGTCCAACCGAACAGCACCGCAAGGCTGGGTCGATCCCATGCCTCACCCGCATAGCCTTGCGTTCCATCCACATTCATTCCGGATCGATCTGTCATGCCATCGCTTACCCTCGTCATCGGCAACAAGAACTACTCGTCCTGGTCGCTACGGCCCTGGCTGCTGCTGCGCCAGGCGGGCATTCCCTTCGAGGAAGTGCGCATCCCGCTGTACGCACCCGGATCCACTGAAGAACTGGCGGCATGGTCGCCTTCTGGCAAGGTGCCGGCGCTGCATGACGGCGACCTCCGGGTATGGGATTCGCTGGCGATCTGCGAATACCTCAATGAGCGTTTTCCGGACAAGCAGTTGTGGCCGGCCGACGCAGCGGCGCGGGCGGTGGCGCGCGCGGTGAGCGCCGAGATGCACGCGGGCTTTTCCGCGCTGCGCGAGCACATGTCGATGAACATCCGGGCACGGCGCCCGGGCCAGGGACGCACACCGGAATGCCTGGCGGATGTCGCGCGCATCCTGGCGATCTGGACGGAGTGCCGCGCGCGCTTCGGTGCTGGCGGCGATTTCCTGTTCGGGCGTTTCGGCATTGCGGATGCGATGTATGCGCCTGTGGTGCTGCGCTTCCAGACCTATGGCGTGGCGCTGGAAGGCGCGGCGCGCGACTATGCGGCGGCGGTGCTGACGCTGCCGGCGCTGCAGGAATGGGTGGCGGACGGGGTGGCGGAAACCGAACGCATAGCGGCATTCGAACGCGACGAATGAGGCGATGGGACGCCGGAACCACTATCACGTCTATGTGATCGAGCTGTCGAGCGATGTGCTTTACGAAGGCCGGTTCACGAAAGCCAACCCCGGTTATGTCATGGGCAAGCCCTGTCTCTATGTCGGGATGACGGGGCTGGATCCCGACGTGCGATTCGACAAGCACAAGGCCGGCATCCAGTCCAACCGATTCGTCAAGGAATACGGCCTGCGCCTGCTGCCTGAGCTTTATGAGCTCTACGGCCTACTATCGTATGAAAACGCCCGCACCCTGGAGGTTGAACTGGCGATCGATTTCCGCGAAGCCGGATACGGGGTTTGGCAGGCGTGATCCGGATGCTGCACGAGACGAGCACCACGGTCACGCCTTGTCGGGAACGAACGTCAGCACCGCGCCATTGTTGCAGTAGCGCAGGCCAGTGGGCTTCGGCCCGTCCTTGAAGACGTGGCCATGATGGCCGCCGCAGCGTGCGCAGTGGTATTCGGTGCGCGGCAGCAGCAGTTTCAGGTCGGTCTTGGTTTCCACATGGCCGGGAAGCACATCGTAGAAGCTGGGCCAGCCGGTGCCGCTGTCGTATTTGAACCGGGAGGGGAAGAGCGGCAGTCGGCAGGCCGCGCACACGTACAGGCCACTGCGCGTTTCATGGTCGAGCGGACTGCTGAAAGGCCGCTCGGTCCCCTCCTCGCGCAGGATGTCGTACTGTTCCGGCGTAAGCCGCCGCTTCCACTCGGCGTTATCGAGAACCAGCCGGTCGATGCGCTCCGCCGCCCAGGACGACCCGGGTAGTACGAGCTGCATGAGCACCGGCGCGCTGGCCGTCAGTTTGATGAATGTGCGTCTGTCCATGATGGTTCACCTCGTCCGAACCGGTTCGTATCGGCCTATCTGTCCACATACCAGGCCGGAAACTGTTGTCGCAGCGCAGCAATCTTCGGCAAGTCGTTGATGACGATATACGGCTGGTTGGGATGGCGGTCCAGATAGTCCTGATGGTAGGCCTCCGCATCGTAGAACCCCTTCAGCGGCACGACCTGGGTGACGACGGGGCGCCTGAACACGCCCGCTGCCTGGAGCTGGGCGATGTAGCCGTCGGCCACGCGCTTCTGGTCGGCGTTGGCATAGAAGATGGCCGAACGGTATTGCGTGCCGGTATCCGGCCCCTGCCGGTTCAGTTCCGTCGGGTCATGCGCGACGGAAAAGAACACCTTCAGGAGTTGCCCGTAGCTGATGCGCGCCGGGTCGTAGAAAATATGCACCGACTCGGCATGGCCGGTCCGGCCGCTGCTCACCTGGCCATACGTGGCCGTATCCGCATTGCCGCCGGCGTAGCCCGACACCACCCGGGTGACGCCCTTGACATGCTCGAACACCCCCTCCATTCCCCAGAAGCATCCGCCGGCCAGCACAGCCGTCTGCATGCCGCTCACGCCGGCGAGCGGGATGTCGACGACCGGGTCGGGCAAAGGCGTGGCGGGCGACGCGTACGAACACCCTGCCAGTGCAATGCCCAGGATGGATGCGATGACTGCAGCAATAAGACGGTTCATGATGCATCTCCTTTGCCTCGATTCGGAAGGCCTGCCGGGTGTGGGTGTCCGGGTGACGTGCGTACGCATGTCCGGTCGATCCGGCGCTGCGCTGCTTCATCCTATCCTTGACCATGATCCTTGGGGATAGTCTTTTTTCGACTCCGCATCCAGGCACATGGTTTCCTCGGCCATTCCACGCAGGCATGCTTCGGTACGCACAAATACCTGTTGATCCGGCCTCACGGCCCGCTAGTATTCAGGCCGTTACCCGAGAACTTTCTGTAACCTTGCTACCCCAATGGGCACCTCTGCCCGGATTGTCTTTCATGCGCCAAAACACGAATGCCCTGATGTCCCGTCTTGCCGCAGCACTGGGAATGAATTCGGGCACCCTGCCCGCGCTTGCCGATATCGATAGCTCCGTCTTCGCCGGTTTCAGACAGGTGCTCCAGAAGGGCCTGCTGATCTTCGCGCTCATTATCACGATCCTGTTCGCCATGATGTTCTACCAATACCAGCGCTCGGCCGAGGCTGTTCACTCGGTGGAGCACACGCGCCAGGTCATCGCCTACATCAACGCGCTGCGCACCTACCTGCTCAACCTGGACAATGCGGTCCGCCAGTATGCCGATTCGCAGAACCGCACCGATCTCGATCCCAGCCTGATCTGCCGCCCATCATCGTGCCCCAGTGCCGAACAGCTGATTGCCTTGATCGGCAACGACGGTCCCCAGGCAGCTCGACTGGCTCCCCTGCCGGCCTTGCAGGCGGCCCTGGAAACCGGATTCAGCGCGCTGCAACAGGGCACGACTGGGAGCGGCACCCAGCCGCCCGGACAGGAACTGGGCGGATTCGACAAATCCGCCATCGAACAAATCCATCGCATCCTGATCGAAGCCGAGCGGGAAGAGCTGAATCAGCTGGAAACGCGCGAAGCGGCACGCGTCCATGGCGAAAGCCTGTCGTCGGCACTGCTGGGAATCGCTGGATTATGGACAGGCCTGGCATTGTTCGGGTTGTACCGGGAAACCGTCCGCCTGATCCGGGCAGGTATCCATGCCGAGCAGACGATCCGGCAACTCAGCCTGCGCGACCCGTTGACGGGGCTTGCCAACCGGCGTTTCCTGCAGGAAAACACGCGACATATGATCGCCGGCGCGCGCCGCGCGCGGACGCAGATGGCGGTGCTGGCTGTCGATCTGGACAATTTCAAGGCCGTCAACGATCAGCACGGGCATGCGGCGGGCGACACGGTGCTCGTGACAGCGGCCCAGCGGATGAAGCAGTTGCTCCGCGAAGCGGACGTGATCGCCCGCTTTGGCGGAGACGAATTCGTCATCGTGCTGGTCCAGGTCGACGATACGGAGGCCGCACGCGAGGTGGCACGCCGCGTGGTGGATTCCCTGCGGCAGCCTATCCCGCTGGCGGATGGGGCCAGCGCCCACATCGGCGCTTCCGTGGGTATCGCCATGTGCTGCGAGGACGGCGATACGCTGGATGCCCTGCTGAAGAAAGCCGACGCCGCACTTTACACCGCGAAACGCGACGGCAAAGGTACGTTCCGCCAGGCCGATGTCCAGCCTGTATAAAGCCGCTCGTGCATTGATACCCGGGCCACCTAGTGACGCTTACTTAAGACAACGATGAGTATCCAGCCCCAGCGATCCGGTCTGCAACCGCTGCTGATCTATGCGAGTTCATGGCCCGCTCACATATGGCCTCGCGCGGAACCTACATGGTCCGGGCGACTGATTTCCATGAAGCACGGGTATGAGGTTGCCGGCGTGAGCGGGTTTATTTGGTGAGCGCCATGAACAACTGCGGCAGCCGTTCCGGCAGCCGCTCGATGTGATCGATCACGGTGAACTGGCGCCCGAAGATGTCGCCGACATATTCGTCGGCCTTGGGATCGAGGCTGATGCAGTAGGGGAAGATATTGTCGCGATCGAGCTCTTTCACCGCCTGACGTGCGTCCTCGATCAGCAGGCGCTCGTCATGAGTATCCACGTCGGACGGCCTACCGTCGGTGAGGACAAGCATGAGTTTCTTGTC
This sequence comes from Thiobacillus sp. 0-1251, assembly GCA_001899305.1. Classification (GTDB taxonomy): domain Bacteria; phylum Pseudomonadota; class Gammaproteobacteria; order Burkholderiales; family Thiobacillaceae; genus Thiobacillus. Next base: position 11,867 of record MKWL01000015.1, read on the forward strand.
CGCCTGGCGCGCGCCGAGGTAGTGGGCGGCGTGGCGTATGGCGGCGCCCATACGGGTGGAATAGCCCGCCTCCATCGCGGCCAGCCGTGCCTTGACGTCGTCGTTGAAATGCTCGCCGTAGCCCTTGATATGCAGGTAGCGCACATCGTGACGGGTGTTGGAATGGAAACCGGCAATGGCGAAGGGATCGCCCAGCTTTTCGATCGCCCAGGCCAGCAATGAGACGGCTTCCTGGGAGAGTTCAAGAATCGTCTGGGTGGAGCCTGCCGCCTTGTCGTTGAGCGATTCCGACAGGTCGAGCAGCAGCATGACGGCGATGTCGCGGCCGTCGGTGCGATGGCTCATGTTGATGCGCGGATCGGGGGTGGCGCCGCCCTTGAAGTCGATCAGCGAGCGGATGGCGACGTCGAGGTCGAGCTCGCTGCCCTCTTCCTGATAGCGGATGCGCACCTTGTCCTGCGGCTTCAACAGATCGAGCATCTTCTTCAGCCGCTTGGCGAGCGCGCCGTGCTTGGCGAGCAGGCGGTCGATGTCGGCGGGGTTGCCGCTGGGGTGCAATGCTTCGTAGACGCTGGCCCAGTCGGGCCGATAGGTCTGGCTGCTGTAGTCCCACTCGGGATAATGGCGCGGCGGCAAGCCGCGGATTTCCTCGCCCGGTTCGATCTTGCGCGGCTCGTCGAAGGCTTCTTCCTCGTCACCCGCCTCGATGAATTTCCACAGCTGGCGGTTGTCGTCGCGGTAGTCGACCACGGTGTCGTCGAAGTGAACCCTGGCGAACTGATCGCTCTGACGGCGGGTTTTGGCGACATAGGAAAGCGCCAGCGCGGCGATTTCCTTCGTGCTCGATTCACCCTGTGCCATGACCGTGTGGAAGCGATGTACGGTGTCATTGAGGTCGGCGTCGCTGTAGCCGTGAGCCGGATCGAGCAGCGCGCGCGACAGCATCGCCATGCGGTGGCGCAGGCAGGACGTGGTTTCCGGATCGCAGGCGGTCTCAAGGGGCTTTGGATGCAGCGCGAGGAACAGGCGGCGCAGGCCGGGGTATTCGCGGATCAGCAGCGTCTCGATGCGGCAGTCCTCGAAGAACTCCACCGCCATGCGCTGGAACGGACTCCAGTTGTCGGCGACCTGCGCCTCGGACCAGCGACGATGGCCGACCATGTGGGCGAGCGCGGCACGGTAGCGGTCGAGGCCGGAGATTTCGCCTGCGTCGTCGTACACGTCGGGCAGGCGCATGCCGAGCTTGTCGTAGTAGGGAATGGGTTTGCGGATTTCGTCGAACGCGGTGGAATACGGCACCAGGTGGTCGTGGTCCCGCCACAGGCCGCGCAGGTACAGATCGAGCTTGCGCTCGACGTCGACGAGCAGCGTGCCGTGACGCTCGCGCTGCAGCACGGCGCGCGCGTCGGCCGACTGCAGGCTGAAGTAGTCCGTCTGCCGCTCGGGGTGGGTGCGGTAGTTGCGGATGCCGTATTCGACCCAGTTCCTCAGGCCGGCCAGCGTCAGTTGGTTGAGCAGGGCCGGCGCCTGCGCGAAGAACGCCGGCAGTCCGGGGCTGGGGAAGGTGGTGTGGTGGCCGTGGATGGAGCCGGTGGTGCGCGCCTTCAGGTCCAGCGTGATGTCGAGGTAGTGCTGCAGTTGCTCTGGCGACTGCAGGCGCCGCGCCACCGGCGCCAGCGCCTGCAAAAACGGCGTGATGGCCTTGCCGTTGGGCGATTTCTGCAGACGCTGGATCAGCGCCATCACCGCGGGCAGCGTGGATTCGCCGACGGCTTTTGCGGCGGACGGCCATTCCTCCATGAACGCCAGCATCGGCTCGACGCCGCGGCCCAACTTGCCGATGAGGCGCGCGGCCTCAAGGTAGGCATCGATGCCTTCGCGCGTCAGCACCGCCAGCGCTTCGGCCATGACGTCGTCGAACACCTCTTCGACCTGCGGGAAGCGGGTGTCGAGCTGCTTCCAGTAGGCAGCCATCAACGGATGCTGGTATGCAGTCGTGTGGGGCACGTTCAGGGCTTACGCAAACGTTGCGTCGATCGCGTGGTCGAGCGTTTCGCGGATGTCGGCGTCGTCGGTGATCGGGCGCACCAGCGCCATGCGGCAGGCGTCCGTCGGTTCCACGCCGTCCTTGATCAACGTCGCCGCGTAGACCAGCAGGCGCGTCGAAATGCCTTCATCGAGGCCGTGGCCTTTCAGGCTGCGGGCAACACCGCCGATCTTCACCAGCTTCGCGGCGACGGCCTCGTCCATGCCGGTTTCCTTCGCCACGATCTGCGCTTCCAGCGCGGCATCCGGGTAATCGAAGTCGAAGCCGGTGAAGCGCTGTTTGGTCGACTGCTTCAGATCCTTCATCAGCGTCTGGTAGCCGGGGTTGTAGGAGATCACCAGCTGGAAATCGGGATGCGCGTGGATCAGCTCGCCCTTCTTGTCGAGCGGCAGGGTGCGGCGGTGGTCGGTCAGCGGATGGATGACCACGGTCGTATCCTGGCGCGCCTCGACGATCTCGTCCAGATAGCAGATCGCGCCGATGCGCGCGGCGGTGGTCAGCGGACCGTCGAGCCAGCGGGTGCCGTTGGCTTCGAGCAGGTAACGCCCGACCAGGTCGCTCGCGGTCATGTCCTCGTTGCAGGCCACGGTGATCAAGGGCTTGCCAAGCTTCCACGCCATGTATTCGACGAAGCGCGACTTGCCGCAGCCGGTCGGGCCTTTGACCATCACCGGCAGGCGGTTGCGGTAGGCGGCCTCGTACAGGGCGACCTCGTTCTTCTGCGGCTGGTAGAAAGGCTCCTGCGAAACCTTGTATTGCTCTTTGTCAGTGCTCATTTTCATTCCTCGTTGCGGAAGAAAAAACGCCCCCGGGAAGCCGGGGGCGTGTAGCGCGGGGATGGTTCTCTGCGGCTAGGAGATCGCGTCAAACCCGCCCCGCGTGGGGATGCGCTTCCATCCCTGCTTGCTTATTTGTGCACGCCCAGCTTTTCGCGCCAGCCCGGGAACAGCTTGTCGGCGTCGCCCGGGAAGGACTCGAACGCACGGGCGAATTCCTTGTGCTCCTTGGCGAACTCGATCGGGTCGGCGCCCGACTTCCAGCACTCGTACGACTGGCGCAGCGAGATCGCGCCGGCCGCCGGGCTGTCGATGTGGCCGTAGGAGCCGCCGCCGGAGGTATTGATGACGTTGCCGTGACCCAGGTTCTCGAAGAAGCCGGGCAGGCGCAGCGCGTTCATGCCGCCGGAGATGATCGGGGTGGTGGGCTTCATGCCGTACCACTTCTGGAAGTAGACCGGGCCCTGGCACTCGTCGCGCTCGATCATGTAAGCGATGCCCTTGTCGGTGGCGTCGCCTTCCATCTTGCCGTAGCCCATGGTGCCGACGTGGATGCCCGACGCACCCTGCAGACGGGAGATCTTGGCCAGCACGAACGCGGTGTAGCCGCGCTTGGCGGACGGCGAGGTGATCATGCCGTGGCCGGCGCGGTGGTAGTGCAGGTACTGGTTGGGGTACTGACGGCGGGCGGTGGTGATCATGCCGGGGCCGCCGACGAAACCGTCAACCAGGAAGGCCAGCTTGTCGGCGTCGGGGCCGAAGGTTTCCAGCGCGAAGTCGGCGCGAGCGCACATTTCGTAGTGGTCGTCGGCCGTGATGTTCATCGAGAACAGCTTGGCCTGGCCGGTTTCGTCCTGGGCGCGCTTCATCGCGTCATAGACGAGGGGGATGGTCTTCTTCAGCGGCGAGAACACCTGGTTGCCCTGGGGTTCGTCGTTCTTGATGAAGTCGCCGCCCAGCCAGAACTGGTAGGCCGCATTGGCGAAGGGCTCGGGGCGCAGGCCCAGCTTCGGCTTGATGATGGTGCCGGCGATGTAGCCGCCATTCTGGATCGGACGACCCAGGATGCGCCACAGGTCGGAGATGTCCTTGGAGGGACCGTCGAACAGCTGGATGGCGCGCTCGGGGAAATAGATGTCGATCATCTTGGCGTGCTCGATGTCGCCCATGCCCTGGTTGTTGCCGATGGCCAGCGTCAGGAAGGAGACGATCATCATGCGGCCGTCGGTGACGTTGCGGTCGAACAGGTCGAGCGGATAGGCGATCCGCATGTCTTCGGTGGCTTCGTCGATGAGATAGACCAACGCGTCGACACCCTTGGTGAACTCGTCGGTGGTCGACACTTCGACGTTGGTGCCGGTCGAGGACTCGGCGGCGAAGTGGGCGGCGGCTTCGAGATAGCCGTGGCCGGACTTCGGCTTCATCTTGTAGGCGACGAGGATGTGTTTGCCGCCCTTGATGAGGTCTTCTTCCTTGAGGGAAAGGTCGGCGTAACGTGCGGACTGATCCATTGCTTGGCTCCTGCGGTAGATAAACAAGGTTTCAGAAGCCAATGCCCCTGAACACGACAGGGGTGGACTATACGCAGCCGCTTATATAATTAAAATTCAATAGTTCTGATAAAAACTATATCTTTAGACTTATACATATATGCGCCGCCTGACACTACGCCAATTCAGGGTGTTTGAAGCAGTCGCCCGTCATCTGTCGTTCTCGCGGGCGGCCGAGGAGCTGCATCTGTCGCAACCCGCCGTCTCCATGCAGGTGAAGGGTATCGAGGCCATCCTGGGGGTCCCGCTCACCGAACAACTGGGAAAAAAGATTTTCCTCACCGACGCCGGCCTTGAGGTGCTGCACGCCAGCCAGGCGATCACCGCCCGCCTCGACGACCTGCAGCACAATCTTGCACAGCTGCGGAGCGTCGACACGGGTCGTCTCAACATGGCCGCGACCTCGACGGTGAATGCCGTCGCCACCGATATCCTCGCCCGCTTCCGCGGTCGCCATCCCGGGGTAGGGATCCATCTGGACGTCTCCAACCGGGCGGCCGTGCTGGAACAGCTCGTCAGCAACCACATTGATCTTGCCATCATGGGACAAGTACCGGACGGGCTCGGCCTGGAAGCCACCCGCTTCATGGACAACCCGCTGGTCGTCATCGCCCCACCCGACCACCCATTGGTCGGCAAAAAGAAAATTTCCGTACGCGACCTGGCGTCCGAATCCTTCCTGGTGCGCGAAGCGGGTTCCGGCACCCGTGGCGCGATGGAGCGCTTCTTCGCCGCCCGCGGGCTGGAAATCCGAAGCAGCATGGAAATGAGCAGCAACGAGGCCATCAAGCAGGCGGTGCAGGCCGGCCTCGGCCTCGGCATCCTGTCGCTGCAGACGCTGGAGATGGAACTGGCGCTCAGACGGCTGGCGGTGCTCGCGGTCGAGGGCTTTCCCATCATGCGCCACTGGTACGTCGTGCATCGCACCGACAAGCGGCTGTCGCCTGTGGCGCAGGCATTCAAGACCTTCGTGCTGGGACCTGCGAATTCACCTGTCTAAACGACACTCGGCTAGAATCGCCTCTGTCGGGGCACCAGCCCCCGGCGTCAGGATGCTCGCATCCGCAAGACGGTGTCCCGTCCAAGACTGGCTCTTATCCTTTAACCTGGAGCTAATTGCTTGGACACCGCACACCACACCCGACCCGCGCCCGTCACCCTGGGTAAATCCTTCAAATACTGGCTCAAACTCGGTTTCATCAGCTTCGGCGGTCCTGCCGGGCAGATCGCGATCATGCACCACGAGCTGGTGGACAAGCGCCGCTGGATTTCCGAGCAACGCTATCTCCACGCCCTCAACTACTGCATGCTGCTGCCCGGACCCGAGGCGACCCAGCTGGCGATCTACATCAGCTGGCTGATGCACGGCATCCGCGGCGGTGTCATCGCGGGCGTGCTGTTCTTTTTGCCGTCCTTTCTGCTGCTGTCAGGGCTCGCCGGCCTGTATCTCGCCTACGGCACGCTGCCACTGGTGCAGGGGGTGTTCTACGGCATCCGGCCCGCGGTAGTGGCGATCGTCCTCTTCGCCGCATGGCGCATCGGCAGCCGCGCCCTGAGGAACGAACTACTGTGGGGCATGGCGGCACTGGCTTTCGTCGGCATTTTCGTTTTCCACGTCGCATTCCCGTGGATCGTACTGGCCGCCGGCCTGCTCGGCGCCTTGGGCGGCAAACTCGCACCACACAAGTTCAGGACAGGCGGCGGCCACGGCACCCGACACGCGCAGGCCGGCCCGGCAATCATCGACGACGACACCCCGCCGCCGGCGCACGCACGCTTCAGCTGGCGCAGGTTCGCGCTCACACTCGCTGCCTTCGTGCTGATCTGGCTGGGCGCGATGAGCACGCTTTTGGGCATGCCGGCTCTCCAGGCCATGGGGGCGTTCTTCACCAAGGCGGCCTTCCTCACCATCGGCGGCGCCTATGCGGTGCTGCCCTACGTCTACCAGGGCGGGGTCGAGCATTTCCAGTGGCTCACCGGCCCGCAGATGATGGACGGCCTGGCGCTGGGCGAGACTACGCCCGGCCCGCTGATCATGATCGTCACCTGGATCGGTTATCTCGGCGGCGTCTCAGGGCACGTCGTCGACAACCCGGTCGCGGCCGGACTGGCAGGCGCGGCAGTCGCGACTTTCTTCACTTTCCTGCCGTCCTTCCTGTTCATCCTGGTGGGCGGCCCGCTGGTCGAAGCCACCCGCGGCGAGCTTGCCTTCACTGCACCGCTCACCGGCATCACCGCAGCCGTAGTGGGCGTCATCCTCAACCTCGCGGTATTCTTCGCCTGGCATGCCTTCTGGCCGCACGCCACAGCAGACGCCCCGTTCGGCGGCGGTTTCGACGGACTCCCCGTCATCGTCGCCGTGGCTGCGTTCATCGCGTTGTCGCGATACAAGGCCGACATCACGGCGGTGATCGGCGTGTGCGCCCTGCTCGGGCTGGCTTATTCATTTTTCATGTGAGGATCGTATGGAACCCGTTGCACAACCCCTAAAGGACTCCGATTCACTACGCACTGAAGTGCGTGTGGAGTCGTATGCCCTGAAACGCTGTGGATGCGGCAGTCCGACCGACAAATGCCCGGACCTGCCGCGCACGATCGAACCTGCCAAGGTTAATCCCGACAGCACGCTGGTGTTCGACGTACGGCGCGAGGCCGATTACGCCGCGTCAAACGAGGTCATCCCGGGTGCGCTGTGGAAAAATCCGGACAAGATCGACGCCTGGATCGGCGCCCTGCCGCTCACGCAGGACGTGGTGATCTACTGTGTGCGCGGCGGCGCGGTATCGAACAGCGTGGTCGACCGGCTGCAGGCTGCGGGCGTCAAGGCGCGCTTCATCGAGGGCGGCCTCGAGGCATACAAGGCGGCCGGCGGGAAGATCGTCCGCAAATAATCTCCTGCCCGGAGTGAGTAGTTGACTAATTTGCTCGGTTATTCTATTGTGCGTCATCGCAATTAATTAATTTACTGCAAGGACTGCATCATGGAACGCGAAATCAACGGCAAGATGGTCGAAACCGACCCCGAAGGCTATCTGGTCAACCTGGAAGACTGGTCCGAGGAACTGGCGGTCGAGCTGGCCAAGGAAGACAAGCTGGAGTTGGGCGAGAACCACTGGAAGATCATCAACTACATGCGCGATTACTTCGCCCAGAACGGCACTGCGCCCAACCTGCGCTTCCTGCAGAAGGGCCTGAAGGAAGAATTCGGCGCGGAATGGGGCGAGAAGAAATTCCTGTTCGATCTCTTCCCGTTCGGCCCCGCCAAGCAGGCTGGTCGCTACGCCGGCACCCCGAAGCCGACCGGCTGCGTGTAAGTTCTCGTCAGCTCGTCAAAAGCCCCGCTCTGCGGGGCTTTTTTACGGCTGCTCAGGGATGGCTGCGGAACATGAAGTACACCGCCCCCACCATGCACAGCGCCGCCCACAGGAAATCCCACTTCAGTTCCACTTTCATGTACAGCACGGCAAACGGCATGAATACCGCCAGTGCGACCACCTCCTGCATGATCTTCAGCTGCGGCAGGCTCATCACGGTGTAGCCGATGCGATTGGCCGGCACCTGCAGCAGGTATTCGAACAGGGCGATGCCCCAGCTGGCGAACGCAGCGATCATCCAGGGCTTGTTGTTCATGTCCTTCAAGTGCGCATACCAGGCGAAGGTCATGAAGACATTGGAAAAGGTGAGCAGGATCAGGGTTTGCAGGGAGGCGGGCATGATCGACGTCCGGAATCGCACGGCACCATTGTAGGGAATCCGTACGTCGCCAGGCTGGTAAAATGCGGCCTTTCGCATTGCAAGGGTCAGCATGATGAACGCGCCTCAGGTGGGGGTGGTGATGGGGTCTTCCAGCGACTGGGAAGTCATGAAACATGCAGCGATGCTGCTGAAGCAATTGGGCATCCACTTCGAAGCCAAGGTGGTGTCCGCGCACCGCACACCGGACCTGCTGTTCGAGTATGCCGCCAGCGCCGAGGCGCGCGGGCTCAAGGCAATCATCGCCGGGGCGGGCGGAGCGGCCCATCTGCCCGGCATGATCGCGTCCAAGACCATCGTGCCGGTGCTGGGCGTGCCGGTGCCGTCGAAATACCTCAAGGGGATGGATTCGTTGCTGTCCATCGTGCAGATGCCGAAAGGCATTCCGGTCGCCACCTTCGCCATTGGCGAGGCGGGCGCGGCCAACGCGGCGCTGTTTGCCGCCTCGCTGATCGCCCGTTACGACGACGGCCTGGCAGCCAAGCTGAATGAATTCCGCCGCAGCCAATCGGACATGGTGATGACGATGGACCTGCCCGATGTCGAGTAAACCGCCCATCCTCCCCGGCGCGACACTGGGCATCCTCGGTGGCGGCCAGCTCGGTCGCATGTTCACCATCGCCGCGCGCACCATGGGCTACAGGGTCATGGTGCTCGACCCCGATGCTGCCAGCCCCGCTGGACAGATGGCTGATACACATCTACAGGCGGACTATGCCGACCATGAGGCGTTGAAGCGGCTTGGCGAAGCCTGCGCCGCCGTCACCACTGAATTCGAGAATGTCCCCGCCGCGAGCCTGATCGAACTGGCGAATCATTGTCGGGTATCGCCCGGCGCCGCCGCCGTCGCCATCGTGCAGGACCGCAGCCACGAGAAATCCTGGCTCGCCCAGAACGGCTTCGCCACCGCGCCGTTCGCGCTGGTCTACAGCGAGGGGGACCTCGATGCTGGTATGGCCGACGTGGGGACGCCCGCACTGCTCAAGGTCGCGCGCTTCGGCTACGACGGCAAGGGCCAGGCCCGCGTCAACACGCGCGAGGAAGCGCGCGCCGCGTTCCGCGAATTCGACGGCCAGCCCTGCGTGCTGGAAGGCTTCGTCAAGTTGGAATGCGAGGTGTCGGTGGTACTCGCCCGCAGCGATGCCGGCGAATGTGCACTGTTCCCGGTAGCCGAAAACCGCCACGAGAACGGCATTCTCGACGTCTCCATCGTCCCCGCCCGCGTGCCGCAGAGTCTGGCGCATCAGGCGTGCGAGATGGCGCGCGACGTGGCCAACAAGCTCGGCTACGTCGGCGTGATGGCGGTCGAGTTCTTTGTCGCCGACGGCCGCCTGATGGTCAACGAAATCGCGCCGCGTCCGCACAATTCCGGCCACTACACCCTCGACGCCTGCGTCACCGACCAGTTCGAGCAGCAGGTGCGCGCGCTATGCGGCCTGCCGCTGGGCGACACCCGCCTACTGTCGCCGGTGGCGATGGTCAACATCCTCGGCGACCGCTGGCAGAACGGCGGACCGCACTGGAACACGCTGTTGGCACACCCGAACATCAAGCTGCACCTGTACGGCAAGCAGACCGCACGGCCGGGCCGCAAGATGGGACATTTCAACGTGCTGGATGCCGATCCGGACGCCGCGCTGCGGTTGGCCGAACAGCTGCGCCATGCGCTTTAGCGCATACATAAAGGGCAGCCGCTGTGGCGCGCTCACCGATCCTCGTCTTCGCCTGGCACTTGCGCTGCTGCTCGCCAGCGGCGCACCCGCCGTGGAAGCGGCGCAGCCGACCCTGCACATCGGCCCGCACGCCTTCCAGGTCGAAATCGCGGATACGCCGCGCGAGCGCGCACAGGGTCTGACGGGGCGTTCCTATCTGCCTGCCGATAACGGCATGCTGTTCGTATTCGAGCGACCAGGACGTTATTGCTTCTGGATGCGCGACACGCCGATGCCGCTGTCGATCGCCTTCATCGACGCGACGGGCCGCATCGCCAGCCTCGCCGACATGCAACCGCGCACCGAGACCCGGCACTGCCCGAGCGTCGACGTGCGCTATGCGCTGGAAGTGTGGCAGGGCGAATTCCAGAAGCGCGGGATCACGCCGCGCATGCGGGTGGACGGCTTGCCGAAGTAGGCTTCTTAGGGTGCGATCGACCGCACCCGAAGCTCCATCTCGCGGCCCGCGTCGTCGCTGCGGAGCACGCGCACCGGCAGGTAGTGGCGATCGATCGCCAGCCAGGCCTCGAAACGGCCGTCGTCATCGGCCACCCGCGCAATATGCAGCGTACGTAACGTACCCAGCGCAGTATCCAGCCTATCCTCGCCGCGCACTTCGTAGGTGTAGTCACGCAACTTCTTGCCGTTGAACACCTGATAAGTCAGTCGTTGTCCGTCCGGCGGCGGCGCCGTCAGCGCAAACTGGAAGAACAGGCTCAAGACATCCTGTACGTCGCCCTGATAGGCGAAGTGGCGCGGCTCGCTTTTCTCCGGCATCAGCGTGAGCTGGCCCTGCGTGGAATCGAAACGCGCATTGCTGTATTTGTCGCCGCGTTGATCCCAGAACTCCTCTGGTTGCAAACCGTGCGGCGTGATACGGCCGCGGCTGGTCTGCACGAAGCGTCCCCGGTAGAACAGACCGGTCAGGCCGGTCGCCCCCACCACGCTGGTCAGTGTGTAGTGCGTCCCGTCGTTCACCCACACCAGGGTCTGCTCGCCCGATGCCAGCCCGTAGCGCACCTCGAACCGCAGGTCGATGCGCGGCGGTAAGGGGTTCAGAGGAACAGGGGGCGCAACTACAGGTTCGACAGGTGGCGGAGCCGGGGCCGTGGGTTGCGCAGTGAATGCTGGCGCGGTATCGGCAACGACGGAAGCGGCGGGCGCTTCAGGTGCGGCCGCCTCGGCTGGCGGTTCGGGTGAGGGCGCTACGAGAAGCGGCGACGGTGCAGCCGGCCGGGGGGCTGCTGGTTTTTGCGCAGGCCGGGGGGGAGGGGAAGGCGAAACGGCTGCCGCGACCGGCGCAGGGGCCGGAATCAGTTCCACCTCGATCGGCGCCGGCTCGGGAGGTACAGACTCGTGCGGAAGTCGCCATTCCAGGCCGCCCAACAAGCCACCATGCAACAACAGCGAGATGGCCAGCGCCCACCACCACAGGCGAACGCGGCGCCCCACCCGCTTCAGCCTTTGACGCTGGCGCGTACCAGGCGCTGTTCGATCGTGACGCCGTCTTCGCTGACGCGGATTTGCACCGGCAGGTTGTTGCGTGCCGGTGCAACCCACACGGTGATGGCCTTGTCGTCCGGTTGCTGCGTAATGCGCTGGTATTGCTGGGTTGCCAGCGCGCCCAGCGGTGTCTGGATGGCGCCACCATCGCTGCGCACATAATGGTAGTCGTTGAGCTTGCGCCCGCTCGCTACCTGCAGGTTGAAATCGGTGGGCAGGCTGCGGGAGAACATGAACTGGTACAACTGCGACAGCTGGTCCTGGGCGCCGTCCCGCAGCCCATCCACCCGCCGAGACTCACCCTTGTATTGAAAGACGATGCTGTGCTGCTTCCAGTCGAAGCGGGCAATCGCCAGCTTGGCGGGCGCATCGCTGCGGGCGTGCTGGAACTGCATGGGGCGCAGGCCCTGGCGTGTCACCACCCCCGCGCTTTCAAGGTGGATATTGCCCGGCCACAACATTTTCAGCGGTCCGCTCGCGTGCGTTTCGCTGCTCAACACATAGCGGGTGCCGTTGCGGGTGAAGGTATCGGTCACTTGGCCGAGCTTGATGCCGTTGCGGTAGAGGTCGTACACCACGTTCATCTGGGACGGGCCTGCCGCCTGGGCAGATCCCGCAACCAGCGCGGCGGCGAGCAGAATGATCTTGAGCATGGTCACGTTCCGGGTGATAACACAGACTGTGACGCCAAATCGTCCTTCAAGTTTATGTGGCCATGCACATTGATCAGCCGGCCTTCGGCAAACCAGCGGATGGCCTGGGGATAGATGCGATGCTCCTGCGCCAGCACCCGCGCCGCGAGCGTGTCCGGCGTGTCGTCCGCGCGCACCGGCACGGCCGCCTGGATGACGATGGGGCCATGATCCAGGTCGGCGGTGACGAAATGCACCGTGCAGCCGTGGATTTTCACGCCTTCGGCGAGCGCGCGCTCGTGCGTCTTCAGGCCCGGGAACATGGGCAGCAGCGAGGGATGGATGTTCAGCAGGCGGCCTTCGAAACGCGCGATGAAGGCCGGGCTGAGGATCCGCATGTAGCCGGCCAGCACCACCAGGTCAGGGCGATGGCGCTCGATTTCATCGGCCAGCAAGGCGTCGAAGGCCGCGCGGTCCGGGTACTGCGTATGATCGAGCGCGACGGTGGGGATGCCTTGCGAACGGGCATATGCCAGCCCTGCCGCCTGCGGCCGGTTGCTGATGACGGCCGCGATGTCGATCGGTAGCTGCGCCTCGATCATTGCCTGAAAATTGCTGCCACGCCCGGACAGCAGCACGACGACGCGGCAGGTCACAGATAAATGACCTGCTCGGCGCCATCCGGACGCGCGACGATTTCGCCGATCTGCCACACGGTTTCGCCGCTGGCCTGCAAATGCGCCATCGCAGGGGCTGCATCCGATGCGGCAACGACCACACACATGCCAATACCGCAGTTGAAGGTGCGCAGCATTTCGGCCGGCTCGACGTTACCGGCCTGCTGCAGCCAGTCGAACAGCGGGGGCCGCGTCCAACTTGACTGATCCAGCTTTGCCGCCACCCCCTCGGGCAGACAGCGCGGCAGGTTGCCGGTGATACCACCGCCGGTGATGTGGGCCATGCCCTTGACGTCGAGCTTCGCCATCAGCGCCAACAACGGCTTGACGTAGATCCGGGTCGGCGCCATCACTGCATCGGCAAAAGGGCAGCCATGGAAGTCCGATTTCAACCCGATGTGGCTGATGTCGATCAGCTTGCGGATCAGCGAGTAGCCGTTGGAATGCGCGCCGCTGGACGCGAGTCCCAGGACGACGTCGCCCGGCGCGATGGACTGGCCGCCGATCACTTTCGATTTCTCGACCACGCCGACGGCGAAACCGGCGAGGTCGTATTCGCCTTCGGCGTACATGCCGGGCATCTCGGCCGTCTCGCCGCCGATCAGCGCGCAGCCGGCCTGCTCGCATCCTGTGGCGATGCCGGCGATCACGGCCTCGGCGGTGTCGAGTGTGAGCTTGCCGGTGGCGAAGTAGTCGAGGAAGAACAGCGGCTCGGCACCCTGCACCAGGATGTCATTGACGCTCATCGCGACGAGGTCGATGCCGACGGTATCGTGGCGGTTGAGCTCGAACGCCAACTTGAGTTTGGTGCCGACGCCATCGGTGCCGGACACCAGCACCGGCTCCTGGTATTTCTTGGAAATCTCGATCAGTGCGCCAAAACCGCCGATGCCGGCCAGCACTTCGGGACGCATGGTGCGCTTGGCCAATGGCTTGATGCGCTCGACCAGTGCATCGCCGGCGTCAATATCGACGCCGGCATCTTTATAGGAAATGGAAGACACGCCCGGCTCCAGAATCAAAAAGTGCGCTATTTTACCGCCTATGCACACGATCCGACGCCCAGGCTTCCCCGGCAACACTCCCTGGCTTGCCTTCGCGGTACTGCTCGTCGCGGGCGGACTGGTCTATCTGTTGGGACCCATCCTGACGCCGTTCCTTGCAGGCGCCTTGCTGGCCTACATCTTCGACCCCCTGGTCGACCGGCTGGAAACACGCGGACTGTCGCGCACGGCCGGTACGGTGGTCGTCATCGTGCTGGCAGGGCTAGCGGTGTCGGCCCTGTTGCTGGTGGCACTACCGCTGTTCCAGGGACAGTTCGCCGAATTGAGCCAGCGCGTGCCAGCGGCCCTCGACCTGCTGCGGACCCGCTTCCTGCCCTGGCTGCAACAGACTTTCGGCATCGGCATCGACTTCAACCTGGCTGCGTTGAAGACCTGGCTCACCGAGAAGGCCACCCAGAACGGCACTGCCTGGCTACCCTCCCTGCAAACCGGCGCACTAGCCATCGTCGGTGTGCTGGCCAATCTGTTGCTGATCCCGGTCGTGATGTTCTATCTCCTGCGGGACTGGGACGTGATGGTGGCACGGATCGCGACCCTGGCGCCGCGTCGCTGGCTGGGGACCGTCACCCGCATTGCCCGCGACATGGACGCGGTCGTCGGCGAGTTCCTGCGCGGCCAACTGGCGGTGATGGCGACCCTGTCGCTGTATTACGCCCTTGCGTTGTGGGCGGCGGGACTGGATTACGCATTGCCGATCGGCATCCTCACCGGCGTGCTGTCATTCGTGCCCTTCCTCGGCTTCGGCCTCGGCGTGATCCTGGCGCTGCTGGTGGCCCTGCTGCAATTTACCGACTGGACCGGCGTGGCCTGGGTGGCAGGCATCTATCTCGCCGGGCAGGTATTGGAAAGCTATGTCATCACGCCGCGTCTGGTCGGCGAGCGCGTCGGCCTGCACCCGGTGGCGGTCATCTTTGCGTTGGCGGCATTCGGCCAGTTGTTCGGCTTCGTCGGCGTGCTGCTGGCGGTGCCGCTGGCGGCGATCCTGCTGGTGGCGCTGCGCGAATTGCGCGGCGTATACGAAGCCAGCGACTTCTATGCCGGCAGCTATAATGCCGGCTCTTTCGATTCCGCTTCCTCCGCCATGTCCGCACCCCTACTCGGCCAGCCCTTACTTGAATCCCACATCGCGTCGCTACCGCTGGTCCACCGCGGCAAGGTGCGCGACATCTACGCCGTCGGCGACGACAAGCTGCTGATCGTCACCACCGACCGCCTGTCGGCCTTCGACGTGGTGATGCCGATCCCCATCCCCGGCAAGGGCGGGGTGCTGACCCGGGTGTCCGCCTTCTGGTTCGACAAGCTGAAAGCCATCGTGCCGAGCCAGGCACTCGACATCGCTCCGGAGTCGGTCGTGGCGGAATCCGAGCGCGATCAGGTCGCCGGGCGCGCCATCGTAGTGAAAAAGTTGAAGGCCTTGCCGGTCGAAGCGATCGTGCGCGGCTATCTGGCCGGCTCCGGCTGGAAGGAATACCAGGCCAGCCAATCGGTCTGCGGCATTCCGCTCCCCGCCGGACTTGTGCAGGCCGGTCGCCTGCCGGAACCCATCTTCACGCCCTCGACCAAGGCGGCGCTCGGCGCGCACGACGAGAACATCACGTTTGAGCAGATGGCCACCCTGATCGGCCAGGATCTGGCCACCCAGGTGCGCGACGCCAGCCTTGCCCTGTATAAATCTGCCGCAGAGTATGCGCTCACACGCGGGATCATCATCGCCGACACCAAATTCGAATTCGGGCTGGACGAAGCCGGCAACCTGGTATGGATCGACGAGGCACTGACGCCCGATTCGTCGCGCTTCTGGCCGGCTGACCAATACCGGCCGGGAAGCAGCCCGCCCAGTTTCGACAAGCAGTTCGTGCGCGACTGGCTGGAAGGCAGCGGCTGGAACAAGCAGGCGCCGGGGCCGGTGCTGCCTGACGAGATCGTGGCCAAGACCAGCGAGAAATACCGCGAGGTGATGACGCGGCTGCTGGCTTGAACGCCTGCTATTTCAGGGTATCGTTCAGGAACGACGCCACCGTCTCGACCATTTCTTCCTCGTGGCCCGTGTAAAAATGGTCGGCGTGCGGGATCACCACCTGCTTTGAATGACCGGCCGCCAGGCTGCCTTTGCGCTTCGCCGCGTCCGTCAGTACCGGCGGCAGGTCGTTGTCGCCATACATATCCAAGACCGGCAGTTTCAGCCCGGCATAGTCATCCTGCTGCAGTCCCAGGCTCGCCCACGCTTTCACCGCTGCATCAGGCTGGCCGCTGAAATAGGCGCGGCTCATGCGCGAGCCCATGCTGTGGGAAACGATGGCCAATTGCGTGTAGCCTTTCGCCTTGAGGAAATCGACGGCCTGGGCGATACGCTCGGCGGCCTCCGGGAAGGTCGGGGGATAGGCCGCGCCCTGGGCGTCCGCGGCGAGCACCGGCATCTGGATCGACAGGGTGGCAAAACCGCGATCGGCCAGTTCGGTGCGCAGCGTGCCGACCATGCCCCAGTCCGGATGGATTCCCATGCCATGGACGACGACGACCGCCTTGTCGCCTTCGACGGGCGTGAACAAGGCAAGAAACTTGTGATGGCCGCGCGGTGTCTGCAAATAGACCGGATCGCCCACCACCAGTCCGGGCACCACCTCGTCCGCCCATTTTTTTTCGCGCGCATAATCGGCTGCCGGCTCGGCAAACGCAACGACCGAGAACAAGGCCACCAAACCGCCCATCAGACCCATCCAAATGTTTTGCTTCATCTCGTTACCCCGCAGAGTTAAAGTTAACGCTCCATTTGCCCGATAATTCTACGAATTCGTGGTTTTATCAACCATCCAGGTAAATATAAAGTGACCGCCAAGCCGTTGCGCATTGTGCCCTCTTCTGCACCCTCCACCCCGCAGCGCGACTCGCGGTCTCGCGGCGCCGCACGCGTCGTCATCGTTGATGACCGGAGCACAGCGCGCAGCCTGCTGGAAGGCCTGGCCCGTACGCTGGAGCCTGGCGTGATCGTGGAAAGCTACGCGGATCCGCTCGACGCCCTGACGCACATGCAGAACAAGGGTACGCCCGATCTCATCATCACCGATTACCGCATGCCCGGCATGGACGGCATCGAGTTTACCCGCCGTATCCGCGCGGAACGCCGTCTGGCCGACGTCCCCATCATCATTGTCACCGTGGTCGAGGACCGCCAGATTCGTTACCAGGCGTTGGAGAATGGCGCCACGGATTTCCTCACCCGCCCCATCGATCCGCAGGAATGTCGCGCCCGTTGCCTCAACCTGCTGGCGCTGCGGCGCAGCCAGAAGATGGTGTCGGATCGCGCACAATGGCTGGAGGACCAGGTCCTGCAAGCCACCCGCGAGGTACGCACGCGCGAACGCGAAACCCTGATGAAACTCGCCAAGGCCGGCGAATACCGCGACCAGGAAACCGGCAACCACATCATCCGCATGTCGAAATATGCGCGCCTGATCGCCGAGGAACTCAAGCTCACCGCAATGGAATGCGACGAGATCGAGGCCGCCGCACCCATGCACGATATCGGCAAGATCGGCATCCCCGACGTGATCCTGCTCAAACCAGGGCGCCACACCCCGGAAGAACAGGAAATCATGCGTCGCCACCCGCTGATCGGCCACGAGATCCTCGCTGACAGCCCGTCGCGCTATCTGCAGATGGGCGCGGTCATCGCGCTCGGCCACCACGAGAAATTCGATGGCAGCGGCTATCCGCAAGGCCTGGCGGGTGACGCCATTCCGCTCGCGGCACGCATTGTGGCCGTGGCCGACGTGTTTGACGCACTCACCTCCGATCGGCCCTACAAGCGCGCCTGGTCGTTCCAGGATGCCCTCAAGTATGTCCAGACGGAGAGCGGACACCATTTCGACCCCGACTGCGTTCGTGCGTTCGAACGGCGCATCGACTCCGTGGTTGCCATCATGCGCGTGCTTGGCGACAAGCACGCGTAACGCATGAAGGCCATGTTCTCCACATCGACGCCTCGATTTCTGCACTATCTGATCAAGCGGATTCGTAGCCGGCCGGATACCGAATGCCAGCAGGCCCTGATCCGCGTCGTGATCGGATTCATCTTTCTGGCCTACTTCTCCAGCGATTATGCCGTTCTGGATGACGCCATTCGCGGCCCGGCCCAATTCATCAGCATCCTGTTCACCGGAATCGCCATCCTGATCGTCGCGCTTTCGCTGATCCGACTGAATATTTCTCCGGCACGCCGCCTCGTCGCGATGGCACTGGATTATGCGACGTGTTCATTCCTGCTGACCTATACCGGGGAGGCCGGCAGCCCCCTGCTGGTGGTGTATCTGTGGGTCACGCTGGGCAATGGCTTCCGCTACGGCGCCAATTACCTGTATGCCGCCACCGCTATGGCGATCGCGGGGTTTGTACTGGTCCTCGCCCTTTCGCCCTACTGGAGCCAGCACATGTCCATCGGGGTGGCATTCCTGCTGTCCATGATTGCCGTACCGCTGTATTCGGCGTCGCTGCTGAAGCAGGTCCATTCCGCCATCCAGCGCGAACGCAAGGCCAACCAGGCCAAATCCAGTTTCCTCGCCAACATGAGCCACGAGCTCCGCACGCCGCTGAACGGCGTCATCGGCGTCGCCGACCTGCTGGCGGAAACGCGGCTCGACAAGGAACAGAAGGAATTCGCTCAGATCATCCGTGCATCGGCCAATACGCTGCTGGACCTGATCGAAAACGTACTCGACATTTCACGCATCGAAGCCGGCCGCATTGCCAAGAACGAAGAGGATTTCGACCTGCATCGCCTGGTGAACGGCACGATCGCGATGATGACCACCCAGGCCCAGAGCAAGGGTCTGGTGCTGGCGTCGCACATTGCGCCGCAGACACCGTTCCAGTTGCACGGCGATGTACGCCACCTGCGCCACATCCTCATCAACCTGATCGGCAACGCCATCAAGTTTACCGAGCACGGACGCGTGGATATCTACGTCCGGCCGATCGGACAGGCCAATCCGCAACGCCTGCGCTTCGAGGTCGTCGATACCGGCATCGGCATTTCGGAAGCCGCCCTGCCCCGCGTTTTCGACACCTTCACCCAGGCGGACCCGAGCATCACGCGCCGCTTTGGCGGCAGCGGCCTGGGCACCACCATCGCCAAGCAGCTGGTGGAAGCGCTCGGCGGCCAGATCGGCGTGCATAGCCGCGAAGGGGAGGGCACGACCTTCTGGTTCGAATTGCCGTTCGTCCTGCAGGCAAGCCAGGCCGGCTCCGTGCCCGAACAGTTCGACGCGCCGATGCGCGTGGCGATCCTGGCAAGCGGCGAACTCACGACGCGCATCCAGAGCGTGATCCGCAACTGGGGGGCCGATACGGTGGCGGTCGACAACACCACCCGGCTTGCCGCCGAGTTGTCGGCCTACCTGTCGGGCGGCACGCCGCTGGGGGCAGTGGTGGTGGAACGCAGCACCTTGCCGGGCGATCCGGTCGCCTTCCTGCACCTTCTGCGCGACGATCCCAGTCTGGCGGCCCTGCCGGTCATCCTGATCGAATCCGATGCCCGCGTCACCCTGTCGCGCGATACGCAGCTGCTCCGCGAAGGCTACGCCTCGGTGCTGCGTACCCCGGTCAACACGACCTTGCTGTTCAACGCCATCCACGCCGTCACCAGCCACGACACGCCGTCCAACGTAGTCTCGCTGGCCAACCACCTGCAGGCGCAGGCGGGGCACACGCCGGGGTTGAACATCCTGGTGGCAGAGGACAATCCGGTCAACCAGCGGGTGATCCGCGGCCTGCTGGAACATGCCGGACACACGACCTATCTGGCGCATGACGGCGAAGAAGCGCTGACCATGCTCGAATCCGGCGAGCAGCCATTCGACCTGGCCATCATCGACATGCACATGCCGCAACTGTCGGGACCCGAGGTGGTGCAACGCTGGCGTTTCATGGAAACCGGCCATTTGCCCATCATCATGCTGACTGCGGATGCGCGGAGCGAAGCGCAGGTGGCTTGCGAAGAAGCTGGTGCAGACACCTTCCTCACCAAGCCGGTCAACAGCCGCGAGCTGATCGAGGTGATCGCCCGGTTGGCGGGGCAGTCGGCGCAAACAGCGACGAATGCCCCTGCCCGCGCGCAGCCGGCGGTGGATGAACTGGACGAATCGATTCTCGACAATCTCGCCCAGCTTGGCGGACCGGGTTTCGTGGAAGACCTGCTGACGAGCTTCGAAGAAGACAGCGCACGCGCCTTGCGCAACATCGAACGCGCGCTGACCGTCCAGGATTATGGCCAGTGGCACGACCAGCTGCACATGCTCAAGGGCGGCGCCCGCGATGTCGGTGCCAACCAGTTGGCCCAGTTCTGCTCGGAAGCCGAACGCATCAAGCCGTTCGAACTCGCGACGCCCGTGGCCCGCGCCAGGCTCGATTCAGTACGGGACGCCCTGGCGGCCGCACAGGCCACGCTCGCCGCTTATCAAACCAGCAAATTACGCGCTGAGCACAACTGAATCGCCGGTATGTGCGGTCTCGACCTTGCCGGTCTGCCGCATCACCAGGCGTTCCATCATGCGCAGATCCTTGCTCTCCAGCCGCAACGCCGCATCCACCCAGATTTCGGCGATCCGCATCAGCTCGTCATGTGCGATCGGCTGGGACAGTTCGCGTGCCGCCCGCAATGCCAGGGCGCCGTTGCGCTGGCGCGCCTCCTTGCGAATGAAGTCGTAGACCGCCTGTTCGCCGCTGCCCGGGTCGACCAGCACATCCACGGCGCCCAGTTCGTACATTTCCTCGGCCGTATAAAGCTTGCCGCTGAGAATGACTTTCTCGGCCTTGGTGTAACCGATCTTCCTGCCGAGCAGGGTCATGGCGCCCATGCCGGGGAACAGATTGAACAGTATTTCCGGAAAGCCCATTTTCGTCCCGCGCTCCGCGATCAGGATGTTTCCCGAAAGCGCGCACTCGAAGCCGCCCCCCAGTGCGTCTCCCTGCACCAGGGTGATGGTTTTCAGATTGGGGCGGTTCAAATGCAAGGCATTCAAAAACAAGGGGCGGATGCAGGCTTGCGCATATTTGCACAGGTTTTCGCGGTCACGCGCCTCGATCAACTGGCGAAACAGACTGAGGTCACCACCCAGGTTGTAGATCCCGGGATGGCCGGAGGCCACCACCACATAATTCACGTCGGCGCACTCCGGATCGTCCACGCGTCGGGCCACGTCACCAAACCAATCAACGATCTCCCGCAGCAACGTCCCCGTGAAACAGGGGCGCGGCGCCGCGTTCATGTAGCCCCAGGCAACCTGATTGTGCTCGTCGTAGTACGTCGTAAGTTGACTGTAATCGTTCTGCTGTGGTTGCAGAGTGGTCCGTACAGCTTGCAGGTGCGCCATGATGCTTTCTCCACGAGGACATTGATCGGTCATGCGACGAATTTTCGGCATGTGTCCAGAGACTAACGCGCGGCTGGCGCCCGCTCAAGCACGAAATTGAACCTCGCGTCACCACCCCATATCTAGTGGGAATCCGCGCCTCGGAACGCTAGATCAAGGCTACGGGCGGGCATCCCTAGAATGTCCATACCATGCGCAGCGCGAGCGTAAACAGCAACAGCGCAAAAACCCGTTTCAAGGGACGCACCGGCAGCCGGTGGGCGGTGCGCGCACCCAGCGGGGCGGTCAGCACGCTGCCCAGCACGATGCCGGCAAGCGCTGGCAGATAGACGAATCCCAAGCTGCCTGCAGGCAGGCCGCTCACCGTCCAGCCGCCCAGCACGTAGCCCACCGCACCGGCAAACGCGATCGGAAAGCCGATCGCCGCCGACGTGGCGATCGCCCGGTGCAGCGGGACGTTGTGCCAGAGCATGAACGGTACCGACAAGGTGCCGCCACCGATACCGACCCAGCTCGACACGACGCCGATCACGCCGCCTGCCAGCGAGGTCCCGGCACGTCCAGGCAGGCCGCGATGCGGCGCCGGCTTGAAATCCAGCCACATCTGGATGGCCGCGTAGAACAAGAAAATCACAAAAAATATTTTCAACACCGTGGCCGGCATCCGCGCTGCCAAGGCCGCCCCCGCCAGCGTGCCGAGCACGATGCCAGGCGCGATGCGCCGTACCAGCGGCCATTCGACGGCCCCGCGGCGATGGTGTGCGCGAACGCTGGACAGGGACGTGAACAGGATGGTCGCGAGCGAGGTTCCCAATGCCAGTTGCGGTTCCATTCCGACCGCCTGGCCATGCGTGTGCAGCAGCATGATCAGCACCGGCACGATGATGAGGCCGCCGCCGACGCCAAGCAGGCCAGCCACGAAACCGACCACCAGCCCCAGCCCGCCGTAGGCGGCGAACAGCGACAGGTCGCCATAAGGCGCCAATGCGGCCAGTTCGATCATCAAAGATGCTTGACGATGAAAGCGTACTCGGCTGGGTCGACGGGGGTGATGGACAGGCGATTGCCCTTCTGCAGGATGCGCATGTTGGCGAGTTCGGGATAGCCACGGATTTCCGCCAGCGGCATCAGCCGCGTCTTCTTCACCAGTTTCACGTCGACATTGAACCAGCGCGGCGTTTCCGGCGTGGCCTTGGGGTCGAAGTACTTGTTCTTGGGATCGAACTGGGTGGCGTCGGGATAGGCCAGCACGCTGACTTCGGCCAGCCCGGCGATGCCGGGTTCGGCACACGAGGAATGATAGAACAGCACCTTGTCGCCGGGCTTCATCTGGTCGCGCATGAAATTGCGCGCCTGGTAGTTGCGCACACCATACCAGGCGACGCTCTGCTTGGGCATGGCGGCGAGGTCGTCGATGCTGACGTCGCTCGGTTCGGATTTCATCAGCCAGTAGCGCATGATCAGGCCCGCTTGATCAGGGTGCCGACGCCTTCGGGTGTCAGCACTTCCAGCAATAGGGCGTGCTCGACGCGGCCGTCGATGATGTGCGCAGTCTTGACACCGCTGTTCACTGCGTCGACCGCGTAGCCGACCTTGGGAATCATGCCGCCGGAAATAGTGCCGTCCTCGATCAACTCGTCGACCTCGCGCGGGGTGAGCCCCGTCAACAGCTGCATCTGCTTGTCGAGCACGCCCGGCGTGTTGGTCATGAAAATGACCTTTTCGGCCTGCAGCACGCCGGCGATCTTGCCGGCGGCGACGTCGGCGTTGATGTTGTACGCGTTGCCTTCGGAGTCGGTACCGAGCGGTGCCACCACCGGGATGAAGTCGCGTGCGTCGAGTACCTGGATGATTTCCGGGTCGATGCTGGTGATTTCGCCGACCTGGCCGATGTCGAGCATCTCGTCGGCCTTTTCCTTGCTGCGCACCAGCATCTTCTTGGCATGGATGAAATTGCCGTCCTTGCCGGTCAACCCCACTGCGCGGCCGCCATGCTTGTTGATCAATGTAACGATGTCCTGGTTGACCAGGCCGCCGAGCACCATTTCCACCACATCCAGCGTTTCCTCGTCGGTCACCCGCATGCCCTGGATGAACTCGCTCTGCTTGCCGATGCGCTGCAGCAGGCCGGCGATCTGCGGGCCGCCGCCGTGCACGACCACCGGGTTCATCCCCACCAGCTTCAGCAGCACCACGTCCTTGGCGAAGGCCTCCATCAGATGCCGCTCGGTCATGGCGTTGCCGCCGTACTTGATGACGATGGTCTTGTCGTAGAAGCGCTGGATGTAGGGCAGCGCCTCGGACAGGATGTTGGCCTTCTCGGCGGCAGTGTGGAGGGGGGTCATGATGGCTCCGTATAAGATTGCGCGGATTTTACGCCAATAAAAAAGGCGGCGCGCGGCCGCCTTTCGAGCCCGAAACCGCCGGCTTACTGCACGGCCAGACGCTTGGCCGCGGCCGCTGCTTTTTTCGGCAGCACCAGTTCCAGCACGCCATCTTGATAACGGGCGCTTGCGCTTGCCTCGTCGACCTCATGCTCGAGTGCGAAGCTGCGACCGACGCGGCCGACATAACGCTCGCGACGCAGCACTTTCTCGCCGTCCTTCTGCTCGGTAAGCTTTTTCGTCTCGGCGCTGATCGATACGGTATTGCCGTCGATGGTGATATGGATATCTTCCTTGTTCACGCCCGGGATATCAGCATGCACGGCATAGCCGGTTTCATCCTCTTTCACATCCATGCGGATCTGCGGCATGTCCCTGTCCAGTTTCACCGGGCGGAAAAAGCCGCGGAACAGGTTGTCCAGGGAATCGGTTTCGAACGGATCGTAGCGGGTCATGTTAGACATCGTGCCCTCCTTCTGGTTGACAAACGTTGCGGATACGCATGATCTGGGGCAACCCGTCCGGCTTTTCAAGAGGCCAGCTTGTCCCTTTGGGCAGCAGCCTCTAAAGTGCCTACGCCCCCACGATGTGGGAACAAGGATCATTCGATGAGCACACTCGACGCGCAAACCTGGTTGGCCGACCATGGGGACTATCTGTTCCGGGTCGCACGACGCCAGTTGCACTCCGACGAACAAGCCGAGGACGCCGTGCAGGAAACCCTGCTCGCCGCGATCGTCGCCCAGGCCCGCTATGCGGGCGATGCCAGCCCGCGCACCTGGCTCACCGGCATCCTCAAACACAAGATCGTCGACCTGATCCGGAAACAGCTGCGCGAAGTCGCGCTTCCCTGCGACGAAGAAGGCGAGGAAGCCGTCGACCTCCTGTTCAAGCAGGATGGCCACTGGGCCGAACCACTGCGGCCCTGGGGCAATCCGCAGGCCGAGGCCGAACTCAGCCAGTTGCGGCACGTGCTGGACGAGTGTGCCGACCGCTTGAAGCCCGCCATGGCCCAGGTGTTCAGCCTGCGCGAGGTCGCCGGCATGGAAACCGAAGAAATTTGTAAGGAACTCGGTATCTCGCCGACCAACTGCTGGGTACTGCTGCATCGCGCACGCTTGTTCATGCGGCAATGCCTGGAATTGAATGGCTTTTCGAAGGCAGGTGCAGCATGAAGTGGATACCGACATGCAAGGAAACCACCGTGCTCGCCTCACGTGCGATGGACGCGCGACTGCCGTTTGCTGATCGGGTGGCCATGCAGCTGCATTTGCTCATTTGCGAGAACTGCGCCCGCTTCGCCCGGCAGCTGCATGAAATGCGCCGACTGTTCAGCGTGGAAACGGATGCCTACGATGACGCAAAGGGGCTCACTGACACGGCCCGTCAGCGCATCGCAACCGAATTGCAGGACAAGCTCGATCGCTGAGCGTGTTGCAAGAAGCCGGGATTTTCCGGTGTTGTCGTAACTTTTTTAATTAATATCAGGAGACAAATCGTGTCGAAAAAATCCCTGTTCGTCGCTGCTGCCGGTTCCGCGTTCGTTGCCAGCATGGCGGCCGCCCCCCTCGCCTCCGCCGCAAGCAACCCCTTCGCCCTGTCCGCGCTCTCGAGCGGTTACCAGGTGGCCGACAACCAGGCCACCAAGCCCGCGGACGGAAAATGCGGCGCCACCAAGAAAAAAGCCGCAGAAGTCGAGATGCAGGCCACCGACAAGAAAATGCCGGAAGGCAAGTGTGGCGAGGGCAAGTGTGGCGCCCCCAAAAAGGCCCCCAAGGCTGACGGGATGAACAAAGGCGACATGAAGTAAACATGAAGCCCCTGCGCCCGTCCGGTGCGGGGCTGGGCTTTCGGCGCGAACTCATCCCTGCGCTGAAAGCCCGCGTCCCTGACGCCATCGATTTTTTTGAGCTTGCCCCGGAGAACTGGATCGACATGGGCGGCGCACGCGGCCGCGACCTGCGCAGTTTTACCGAGCGCTACCCGTTTGTCTGCCACGGCCTGTCGCTGTCGCTCGGCGGGCCGTCACCGCTTGACGACATGCTGCTGCACAAAACCCGGCAGTTCATGGAGTTGCATCAGATCGCACTGTTTACCGAGCACCTGTCGTATTGCTCGGACGACGGCCATCTGTACGACCTGCTGCCGATCCCTTTCACGGAGGAGGCCGTCCACTACGTCGCGTCACGCATCCGGCGCACACAGGACATCCTGGAACGCCGCATCGCCATCGAGAATGCGTCGTTCTACGCGGCCGCACCGATCGCCGACATGGACGAAGCCGGCTTTATTCGCGCCGTGCTGCAGGAAGCCGATTGCGACCTGCATCTCGACGTCAACAACGTCTACGTCAACAGCGTGAACCACCGCTACGACCCGGTCGAATTCATCCGCGCCATGCCGACCGAACGCATCGTGTACCTGCACATGGCGGGACATCACAACGAAGCACAGGATCTGATCATCGACACCCACGGCGCCGACGTGATCGATCCGGTATGGTCGCTGCTCGACGAAACCTACCGCATCCACGGCGTCGCCCCCACGCTGCTGGAACGCGATTTCAACATTCCACCGCTGGCCGACCTGGCGCGCGAGGTCGAGCATATCGCGCGCATTCAGGCCACCCACCGTCCGCATGCCTCCGTCGCCCGTGCGTCCTGAATTCCAGCGTTACCAATTCGCCTTCACGGCGCATATCCGCGACCCCAAGGCGAACCCGCGTCCGCACGGCGTGGAGGTGCGGCGCATGAAAATCTACAACACGCTGCTCTACGACAATATCGAGGGATTCCTGCTGGCGTGCTTTCCGGTGTTGCGGCAGGTGCTCGGCACGCGCAGGTGGACACGGCTGGTGCGCGCGTTCTTCAGTACGCATCGCTGCCGCACGCCCTACTTCCGGCAGATCCCCGACGAGTTCATCCAGTTCCTGCAGAACGAATGGAACACGCCGGAAACCTACCCGCCCTGGACGCTCGCGCTGGCGCACTACGAGTGGATCGAACTGGTGTTGTCCGTGTCGGACCGCGTCGCCGATCGCAACATCGACGACGTGGGCGACCTGGTCGATGGTTTGCCCATCCTGAACCCGGTACTGGCCAATCTGCATTACGACTGGCCGGTCCATCGAATCGGCCCGCGCCGCAAGATACGGCCTGCGGACACCTGTCTGCTGGTGTTCCGCGATGCGGCCGATCAAGTGCAGTTCAGCGAGATCAACGCCTTCACCGCGCGCCTGCTGACGCTACTGGAATCCGGCACGCTGAGCGGCCGTGCCGCGCTGGAACGCATCGCCGCCGAAAGCCGCCATCCCGACCCTGCGCTGATCCTGCAGGCTGGCGGCGCGCTGCTGGAGGATATGCGGGCGCGCGGCGCGATACTCGGTACGGCGGTTTCACCCGCTCACGCCCGCTGAAGAACGGGCGTGAGCGGGTGACGCGGCTCAGTGAGGGTGCTGCATCTGCATGGCGCCGCCCATGGCACGCGCTTCGGCCTTCACCTCGACGGTCTGCTGTTTGCCGCCTGATTCGATCACCAGCGTGAGCGGGATGACATCACCTACCGCGATCGGTTTTTTCAGATTCATCAGCATGATGTGGAAACCGCCCGGTTCCAGCGAGACGGTCTTGCCCTTCGGCAGATCGACCGCCTTCACTTCACGCATCCGCATCACGTCGCCATCCATTTTCATTTCGTGCACTTCCACCCGCGGCACGACGCTGCTGGAGACGCCGACCAGGCGCGCATCGGCATCCGACTGGATCTGCATGTAGGCGCCGCCGACGGGCTGGCCCGGCATGGTGGCGCGTACCCATGCATCGGTCACGCTGATATTGGCGGCCCAGGCCGTCTGCGCTGCCAGGCTGAAGCTGCTGCAATCATCCATCCATGTTTCATTCCGGTTTCCTCTTCTCTCAGAAATGCATTGTCAAACCCAGGGTCGCCGCCCAGTCCGCCGTCAGTTGCGTACCGTTCACATTCTGATACAGCGGCAGCTGGACCAGCCCGTAGACCTGGGCATTATGGCCGACCGGCATCGCCAGGCCAGGGGAAAAATACGCATACTTTCCACCGCTGTCGGCCGGTTCGGCATTGCTGCCGGAATCGTGTCCCCGCCAGAGCAGATTGATTTGCGCGAGCGCGTGCACTGCCCCGAGCGGATAGGTCACCCCCGCATCGAGACTGACATGGTCACCCGGCTGGTAATCCTGCCGCTCGCTGACCGCATGCTGCCAGTTCATCTGCGTGTGCCAGCCCGTTTGCGCCAGATGGCCGGAGACGAACCCGCCCGCGATCACGTCGGTGGAACCCGATCCCGGCTGCAATGATCGTTCCGCCAGTTCGCCGTCGGCATTGCGTACCTTGGTCGAACCCGTCGGCAGCTTGACGCCGCCGATCAGGCCGTAGGCCTGGCCGTGCGCGGACTGTGCATCATCCAGCCGCAGATGCGCCAGCACACGCACGTCACCGAGCCGGGTGAAATTCCAGCTTTCCGGTTCGGGGCCGCCAACGCCGTTGAAGACGTGGGAATGGTCACGCGACACCAGCGGGGCCTGCAACGTCACGCCCAGGGAAGAACTGAAGGCATGGCTCACGCTGGCGACCATATTCCGGTTGAGCGTCTTGATCTCGTCGTGTTCACCCGTCACGCCTGCGGCCGTGGTCTTGTCCGTACCGGAACGCAGTTGATTCTGATGGATCATTTCCATGCGCAGGTCCAGGCGTGTGGCGTTTTCCTGCCAGGGTGTCTGGGTATCCCAGTCGGTGTTGATCGTGCAGAACGCCGAACCGCAACTGGCGGCTGCGGCCATCGGGAGAAGCAACAGCGGTAGCGCAAGGCCGGTCTGCCAGGTGGGGTTCATTCGTCACGTCACGCAGGGGTTTCAGTTCGTGCACGATAACAAATTGTCCACCCCCGGCAGTGCGACATATCGTCGCATGTCGTGCGCATGCATCCATCCACCTTTCCTCGACATGCCGCAAACCGCCCGGGCCAGACGCCGTGCGGCATGCGCGAAAGAATGTACGACGGGTTGGCGCCCGGAACGGCATGCAATCGGGGCGTCAACCGCGTGGGTTGCGGCGATTTGTCACATTCTCGGCGGCGCGTGGCTTTTTTAGACTCGGGCAAAATTTCAACAACGCCGAGAAGAACATGCTGTTTCCCCGAAAGCCCCTCCCCTTCGCCCTCTCGCTTGCCCTGTCGGCAATCTGGAACAATGCCGCCGCCCAGAGCGACGCCTCGCCCGTTCTCCCGGAGACGCCGCTCATGACCGTCGTCGTCGTGGGCGCGCCGGATTCCACCGATGCCGAGCTCAACGGCGTGACCCTGGATGCGGCAAGCCTGCAGCCCCTGCATGCCGCCACCAGCGACACGGCCAGCCTGCTCCGGGACGTTCCGGGCCTCAATCTCCAGAGTGCCGGCGGGGTGTCGAGCCTGCCGTCGATTCGGGGCCTGGGCGATGACCGCCTGCGCATCAAGGTCGATGGCATGGACCTGATCGCGTCCTGTCCCAACCACATGAACCCTGCCCTGTCCTACATCGATCCCACCCGCGTCGATGCCATCAAGGTATTCGCCGGCATCACGCCTGTCAGCGTCGGTGGCGACAGCATCGGCGGCACTCTCATCGTGGAATCGGCCAAACCGCAATTCGCCCGCGCCGGCGAAGGCGTCCTCACCCGGGGATCGGTCGGCACCTTCTACCGCAGCAACGGCAATGCCATGGGCGCCAACGCCGCCGTCACGGTGGCCGGCGAAAACCTCAGCGTGACCTATACCGGCTCGACCGCGCAGTCGGACAACTACAAGGCGGGTGACAATTTCAAGACGAGCACGCTCACGGGACGACCCGGACATACGCTGCCGCTCGACGAAGTCGGCTCGTCCGCCTACCGGTCGATCAACCAGGCTCTCGCGATCGCGCTGCGCAATGAGAATCACCTGTTCGATCTGAAGCTGGGCCGCCAGCACATTCCGTACGAGAATTTCCCGAACCAGCGCATGGACATGACCGACAACACGAGCGATCAGGTCAATCTGGGCTACACCGGGCAATATCAGTGGGGCGTTCTGAAGGCGCGCGTCTATCACGAGAAGACCCGGCACGAAATGAACTTCGGCGACGACAAGCAGTTCGTGTACGGCACCGCCCCGGGCATGCCGATGAACTCCGACGGGAAGACCACCGGCGTATCGGTCAACGCGGATATCCGGCTTTCTGAACGCGACACCGTGCGGGTCGGCAGCGAATACCAGGCCTATCGACTGGACGACTGGTGGCCGCCGTCGGGGACGGGCGGCATGTCTCCGGGCACCTTCTGGAACATCAACGACGGCCAGCGCGACCGCTACGCCCTGTTCGGCGAATGGGAGGCGCGCCTCACGCCGCAGTGGACCAGCCTGCTGGGGCTACGCCACGAAACGGTCAGGATGGATGCGGGCAATGCGGCGGGCTACTGCACCAGCGGCATGTGCATGGGCAACCAGCTTGCCGATAGCGCCAGCTTCAACAGCCAGGATCACAGCAGGACCGACCACAACTGGGACCTGACCGCGCTGGCGCGCTACACCCCCGATGCCACGCAGACCTACGAGGCAGGCCTCGCGCAAAAGACCCGCTCGCCCAATCTGTACGAACGCTACACCTGGTCCACCTGGCCCATGGCAGCGATCATGAACAACTTCGTCGGCGACGGAAACGGCTATGTCGGCAACCTCGACCTCAAGCCGGAGGTGGCGCACACGCTGAGCCTTGCCGCCGACTGGCACGATGCCCGGCAGAAAGTCTGGGGCGTGCGCATCGCGCCCTACTACACGCATGTCCGGGACTACATCGACGCACGCTGCAGCAGCGCCAGCTGCCCCGACGGACAATTCAACGTGCTCAAGTACGTCAACCAGTCGGCCCGGCTGGTTGGCGTCGACCTCTCCGGTCATCTCCTCGCCGCCAGCACGCCCGCGTATGGCGATTTCACCGTGAGCGGCATCGTGAATGTCACCCGTGGCGAAAACCGGGATACGGGTGACAACCTGTACAACATCATGCCGCTGAACGCGAAGCTGGCCCTGACGCAAAAACGGGGACGCCTGACCAACACGGTCGAAGCGCAGTTCGTCGCGGCCAAACACACCGTCTCGGATGTCCGGAACGAAGTGGAAACCAGCGGCTACAGCCTATTCAATCTGCGCAGCAGCTACGCATGGAAGCAAGTCCGCCTGGACGTGGGGATCGACAACCTGTTCGACAGGGGCTATGCGCTGCCCTTGGGCGGCGCCTATGTCGGCCAGGGCATGACGATGTCCATCAATGGCATCCCCTGGGGCATCGCCGTGCCCGGCCCGGGTCGCTCGGTCTATGCCGGCGTGAACTACCAGTTCTAGGAATGCCGCAGCGGGCTTTAATCCCCGCCGCAAATCCGGGCCCCGCGCGCTGTGTGCACGGGGCTCGTTTCATTTCAACGCCCCATTCGACAACAGGCGACACGGCAAAAAAATCCCGCCGGGCAGGCGGGACAGGTTTGGAGCAGAGCGCGGGTAAAACGCCTGCACACTTTAAAGACGGCGCACGATGCGCACAATTGGACAAAT
The DNA here is from genome assembly GCA_001899305.1 of Thiobacillus sp. 0-1251. Lineage (GTDB taxonomy): Bacteria > Pseudomonadota > Gammaproteobacteria > Burkholderiales > Thiobacillaceae > Thiobacillus. The sequence continues at coordinate 42,923 of MKWL01000015.1, forward strand.
TGCCGCAGCCCGCGGCACCCGGCGACACGGGTATTACAATGCCGCCATGTCGTCAGCGACCGATTCCACCCTGTTGTCCACCCTGCCCGCGCGTGCCCTGCTGGGGCGTCTGCTGGCGGTGCGCCTCTCGTTGATCGGCGGCTGGGCGGCCGGCATCGTCTGGCTGCACTGGGGCCTGCGCATCCCGATGCCGCTGTTGCCGATGGGTGCGGTCCTGCTGCTCATGGGCATGTTCTCGCTCACCACGGCATGGCGGCTGCGGCTGGACTTGCCCGCTACCCAGATGGAATTTCTGGCCCACCTGCTCGCCGACCTCACCGCATTCGCGGTGCTGGTTTTTTTCAGCGGCGGCGTGACCAACCCCTTCGTCTCGCTCATGCTGGTGCCCGTCGTCATCGCGGCGATCAGCCTGCGCCCGCGCTGGGTGTGGCTGCTGGCAGCCGTGGCGGGCGGCTTCTACGGCCTGCTGCTGTTCTATTTCCAGCCGCTCGCCGTGACCGATCCGATCGCCGCCTACGGCATGCATCTGGGCGGCATGTGGTTCAATTTCCTCATCAGCGCAGGGCTGATCGCCTTCTTCGTCACCCGCATGCATGCCGCCCTGCGCACGCGCGACCAGGAGCTGTCCGCGCTGCGCGAAAAACAGCTGCGCGACGAACGCATCGTCGCGCTGGGCACGCAGGCCGCGCTGGCTGCGCACGAACTCGCCACCCCACTCGCCACCATCCAGACCACGGCACATGAGCTCGCGCGCGAATTCGCCAACGACCCCGACATCGGCGCCGATTGCCATCTGCTCGAAAAACAGGCCCAGGCCTGCAAGCAGATCCTCACCCAGCTTGCCGCACGCGCCCAGGACAGTGCGGCGGCCGCCCATCCGCTCGATGCCTGGCTCGCCACCCTGGTCGAGCGCTGGCAGGTGCTGCGCCCCGATGCCCATGTCCGCTTCACGCTACTGAACGACAGCCGCGACTTCATCCCGCCCGAGGGCCTGGAGCAGGCGATCCTGAACGTGCTGAACAATGCAGCCGACGTGTCGCCCCACGCCGTCGAATTCGCAGCCACCGCCAGCCGCGACGCGCTGGCGATCGATATCGCGGATCGCGGCCCCGGCTTTACGCCCGAACAGAAGGCGCAGGCGGGACGCGTGCTGTTCAGCGGCAAGCCAGGGCGCGGCTGGGGCATGGGCCTCGCGCTCACCCACGCCACCCTGGAACGGATCGGCGGCACGCTGACCCTGGCCGAACGCAACGGCGGCGGTACCCGCGTGCGCATCACCTTGCCTTGGACACATCCCGTATGAACAAGAAATTGCTGATCGTCGAGGACGACGCCGATTTTGCGGCGGCCCTGTCGCGCGCCATGGGCAAGCGCGGCTTCGAGACTGCCGTGGCGCACGATGCGGTAGAAGCCCGGTCCGTGGCCACAGCCTTTTCCCCCAGTCATGCCGTCGTCGATCTGAAGCTGCCGGGCGAATCGGGGCTGGCTGTCGTGGCCGCGCTCGCCGCGCGCACACCCGCGCCTGCCATCGTGGTGCTCACCGGCTACGCCAGCATCGCCACCGCCGTCGAGGCGGTCCGCCTGGGCGCACGACACTACCTGGCGAAACCGGCGGATGCCGACGAGATCCTCGCCGCGCTCATGCGCGACCAGCCCGATGCCGCGCTGGAAGTCAGTCCCGAGCCGCTATCCGTGGCACGGCTGGAATGGGAACACATCCAGAAGGTGCTGAACGAACACGACGGCAACATCTCGGCCACCGCACGCGCATTGAAGATGCACCGCCGGACCCTGCAGCGAAAACTCGACAAGAACCCGCCGAAGGCGGGTTGAACGCCGGGGTCCGTCAGCGCGGGCTAGCCGCCGCTGCCCCAGTCGACCCATCCGGTATACGCCGTCAGCAGCACCAGCAGGCCGAACACGATGCGGTACCAGGCGAACACCGTGAAATCGTGGCGGCTGACGAAGCGGATCAGGCCGCGCACCGCCAGCAGCGCGCTGATGAACGAAGCCGCGCTGCCCACTGCAAACAGGCCGATGTCGTCCGTGCTGAAAAGATGCCGGTTCTTGAAGACGTCGTAGAACGTCGCGGCGAACATGGTCGGGATCGCGAGGAAAAACGAGAACTCCGTTGCCGTCTTGCGCGACAGGCCGAAAAACAGACCGCCGATGATCGTCGCCCCCGAACGCGAGGTGCCGGGAATCATCGCCAGTGCCTGCGCAAATCCGACCTTCAACGCATCGCGCCAGTTCATGTCGTCGACCGTTTCCGCACGGATGACGTGCTTGCGCCGTTCCGCCCACAAAATCAGCACGCCGCCGATGATCAGCGCGGAGGCGACGACGATGGGGTTGAACAGGTAGTACTTGATCTGCTTGATGAACAGAAAGCCCAGTACCGCCGCAGGGAGAAAGGCCACGATCAGGTTGATCGCCAGCCGCTGCGAGGCCGGCTCGGTCGTGACGTTGACCAGCGCATGTCCGAGGCGCGCCCGGTATTCCCACACCACTGCCAGGATCGCCGCGAACTGGATCGCGATCTCGAACACCTTGCCTTTGTCGTCGTTGAAGTTGAGCAGCTGTCCGACCAGGATCAGGTGGCCGGTGCTGGACACCGGCAGGAACTCGGTCAGGCCTTCGACGATGCCGAGGATGAGCGCGTGCAGGAGAATGGTGGGATCGGTCATGGCAAGGGTCTGGGCATGAAAAAAAAAACGCGTCGGGCTGACGCGCTGCGGATTATACGCGGCGCTCATGGCCGCTTCGTGATCGCGGCATTCAGAGGGAAAGCGCTTGTTCAGACTCGCAGGCGGTCACCCGGTTCCGTCCCTGCTGCTTGGACTGGTAAAGGCATTCGTCGGCGGCCGCGATCAGGGCGTCCAGCGTGAGATGGGCGAGCGCACGCTGGGCAATGCCAAAGCTCGCCGTCACCGCGCTTGCGCCGGATTCGTGCGGCACGCGCATGCTCGCGATTGCGGTACGCAACCGCTCCGCCAGCTTTGTCGCCTCATCCCGATCGGTTTCGGGCAGGAACACGATGAATTCCTCGCCCCCCCAGCGGGCCAGCACATCGCCCAGGCGAATGGATTGCCTGAGAATGGCCGCGGTCGCCTTCAGCACGTCGTCGCCGTGTGCGTGGCCATAGGCATCGTTGACCTGCTTGAACAGATCGATGTCGAGCAGCATGACCGACGTGGGATGCCCGTGGCGAATGGCGTGGCTCCACAGTGCGCCGGTCTTGTCGTAAAAGGCGCGCCGGTTGTTCAATCCGGTCAGCGGGTCCATTTGCGCCAGCCGTTCGGCACGCAACCGTTCTTCCTGACCGACGCGCAGCTGGTAGGCCAGCGCCAGGGCAAGCAGCGTGGCGTCGAGCTGCATGCCGATTTCCACGGCACGGAACGTCCAGCTGTTGTGCGGGATGAAGCCCCAGACCGACAAGGTCGTCAGCAGGGCGCCCACCATGGCCGAGAGGGCGGCAATGAGGAAATATTGCGCCGGTTTCTGCCCGGTGCGGACCGAGATGATGCCCAGCAACAGCATGATGCTGCTGAACAGGAACGCGAAGACGAATGCATCCAGCAGCGCATATTTCTGGCTGTCCAGCAGGATGGCCGCCGCCAGCAGAATACCGAAGATGACGCAAAACCCGATGACCGCCTTGCGCACTCGCGGGAAATACACCTGCAGATCGAGAAAGCGGATGGCAAACAGCAGGCCGGACACGCCATACAGGAACATCAGGACCGGGTTGGACCATTGCTGCCAGATGGTCGAATCGGGCCAGAACCAGGCGAAACCATGACCGGTATAGGCGACATTCATGGCGACGAACATCGCCAGGTAGAGCGCATAGTACAGATAGCGCGAGCTACGGAGGCTGGCGAAAAGAATGGCGTTATACGCCATCAGGGCGAGCAGGAAACCATAGACGATGCCATAGCTGAATTCCTGCTGCATTTGCCGGAGCCGCGAGGTTTCCGGGCTCAACAGATAGATCGGCGCGACCATGGGGTCGGGCGTCTCCAGGCGGATGAACACGTCGCTGGTCCCCGGCTCGAACGTATGGTCGAACACGAAGTAACGGCTGTCGACCGGGCGTTGCGCGAAGGGCAGCGTATCGCCGGCCCGGTACCGTTCGACCGTCTTGCCGCGATACTGGACGTAGACCTCGACCTGGTCGAGCCAGGCGATTTCGATGGACAGTCTTTTCTGCAGCGGCGCGGCGGTCGGGTTGTCCACCGCAAAATGGATCCACGCAGACTTCGAACCAATGCCGAAATTCAGGACCGGGCTGTTCCCCGGAGAGAATTGTCCCGCCTGGTAGGCCGCAATCGCGGCCGGCAGGGTGAGCCGCCCATCCTGCTCTTTCAGAAATTCCGTCGACAGGCCAATGGCCGACTCATGATCGAGGACGGCTGACAGCGGCTGGGCAGCCACCGGTACGCTGCCCAGCCAAACCAGCATGGCGACAAGCCGAAAAAGCCATCTGAACAATCTGTTGTACAAGTTCGGCGCCGGTCGTGTACTGGAATGTCAGATCTTGCGGTAGACCTCGGCGCCCTGCTTCACGAACTCGACCGCCTTCACCTCCATGCCCTTCTCGAGGGCTTCGGCTTCGTTCAGGCCCTCCTTCGCGGCAAACTCGCGCACGTCCTGGGTGATCTTCATCGAGCAGAAATGCGGGCCGCACATCGAGCAGAAGTGCGCGACCTTGGCCGACTCCTTGGGCAGCGTCTCGTCGTGGAACGACTTCGCCTTGTCGGGGTCGAGGCCGAGATTGAACTGGTCGTCCCAGCGAAATTCGAAGCGCGCTTTCGACAATGCGTTGTCGCGGATCTGCGCGCCGGGGTGGCCCTTCGCCAGGTCGGCTGCGTGCGCGGCGAGCTTGTAGGTGATGATGCCTTCCTTCACATCATCCTTGTCCGGCAGGCCGAGATGCTCCTTCGGCGTGACGTAGCACAGCATCGCGGTGCCGTACCAACCGATCATCGCGGCGCCGATGCCGGAGGTGATGTGGTCGTAGCCCGGCGCGATGTCGGTCGTGAGCGGGCCGAGCGTGTAGAACGGCGCCTCGGAGCAGGACTCGAGCTGGATGTCCATGTTCTCCTTGATGAGCTGCATCGGCACGTGGCCGGGGCCCTCGATCATGACCTGCACGTCGTGCTTCCACGCCACCTGGGTCAGCTCGCCGAGCGTGCGCAGTTCGGAGAGCTGCGCCTCGTCGTTGGCGTCGTAGATCGAACCGGGGCGCAAGCCATCACCCAGGCTGAACGCCACGTCGTAGGCCTTCATGATGTCGCAGATGTCCTCGAAGTGCGTGTAGAGGAAGCTCTCCTTGTGATGCGCAAGGCACCACTTGGCCATGATCGAGCCGCCGCGGGAAACAATCCCGGTCATGCGGTTGGCGGTCATCGGCACGTAGCGCAGCAGCACGCCCGCGTGGATCGTGAAGTAGTCGACGCCCTGCTCGGCCTGCTCGATCAGCGTGTCGCGGAACATCTCCCAGGTCAGTTCTTCCGCCTTGCCGTCGACCTTCTCGAGCGCCTGGTAGATCGGGACTGTTCCAATGGGTACGGGCGAATTGCGGATAATCCACTCGCGCGTCTCGTGGATGTTCTTGCCGGTCGACAGATCCATGACGGTGTCGCCGCCCCAGCGGATCGCCCAGGTCATCTTCTCGACTTCTTCCTGGATGCTGGAACCGAGCGCGGAGTTGCCGATGTTGGCGTTGATTTTGACGAGAAAATTCCGGCCGATGATCATCGGCTCGGATTCCGGGTGGTTGATGTTGTTGGGGATGATCGCGCGGCCGCGCGCGACTTCGCTGCGCACGAATTCCGGCGTGATCTCGTTCTGCAGGCTGGCGCCGAAGTTCTGCCCGGGATGCTGGCGGTTCATCAGCGCAGCGAGCTTCGCGCCCTGCGGGCCGGATGCCCGCAGCGATTCGAGGTAGGCCGCGCGGTTGTTGTTCTCGCGGATCGCAATGAACTCCATCTCCGGCGTGATGATGCCCTGGCGTGCGTAGTGCATCTGCGTCACGTTCATGCCGGCCCCGTTCGATCCAAGCTTGGCGCGGCGCGGCGTACGGTGCAGGCCGGGGAAGCGCATGGTCGCCAGTTCGGGATTGGCGGCCTGCTGGCGGCCGTATTCGGAACTCAGGTCAGCCAGGATTTCGGTGTCACCACGTGCCTCGATCCAGCGCGTGCGCAACGCCGGCAGGCCGGTGCGGATGTCGATCTTCGCCGTCGGGTCGGTATACGGGCCGGAGCAGTCGTAAACGAAAATCGGCGGATTCGGTTCGGAGTGCGCGCCGCCTGCGCCATTCTCGCCGCTGAACATCAGCGGCGTGTCAGCCTGGCTGATCTCGCGCATCGGCACACGGATGTCGGGCTGACTGCCCTGCACGTAGATCTTGCGCGAGTTCGGAAGCGGCTGCACCGCCGCTTCGTCGACGTGCGCGGTGGCGGCTAGGAATTTGGGGTTGGCGTTCATGGCGGGCGCTCCAGCAGAATTAGGGTGGAGGCCGCTGAGTCAGCCTCGCTGTTTAGTCCACGGGAGGCCTGTCAGCCTCCCTACGGCGGTCTCAACCGCATCAGGTTCGAAGGGTATCTCTCACTCCATTCGGCGTGACGGCCGTCCGGAGACCCCTGGCGAGCGGCTCAAGGTAGCGGAATTGTGGAATAATTGCAAGGCAATCCCCCATCTAACTTATTGATAATCAAGGGCACCGCATGGACATGGAGCAGGCGCGCTACAACATGGTGGAACAGCAGATCCGCCCCTGGGATGTGCTGAATCAGGCGATACTCGACCTGCTGTTCAAGGTGCGGCGCGAAGACTTCGTGCCCGAAGCGCACCAGGCGCTGGCCTTCGTCGACATGGAAATCCCGCTCGGCCACGGCCAGACCATGTGGACGCCCAAACTGGAAGCGCGCGTCATCCAGGAACTCGTCATCCGCCCCACCGACCGCGTGCTGGAAGTCGGCACCGGCAGCGGTTACCTCACGGCCCTGCTGGCCTCCCAGGCGGCCGAAGTAGTGTCGGTGGACATCGTCCCCGAATTCACCGCGGCCGCCACGCAGAAGCTGCGTGCGCACGGCTTCCACAATGTCGCGCTGCATCCCGGCGATGCGGCCCGCGACTGGCCCGACGAAGCCGGCTTTGACGTCATCGTGCTCACCGGCTCGACGCCGCTGCTGTCGGACGCCTTCCGCCGCCGCCTCCATGTGGGCGGGCGCCTGTTCGCCATCGTCGGCGAGGCGCCGGTGATGCAGGCGCAACTCATCACCTGCACCGCTCCCGGCGCCGCACGCAGCGTGACACTGTTCGAGACCTGCGTGGCGCCGCTGCTGAACGCGCCGCATCCGGCCGCATTCGTATTCTGATGCGCCAGTTTCGCCCCCCCGAGCTCGCCGCCCACATCCAGTCCGGCCACACGCCCGTGCTGCTCGACGTGCGCGAACCCTGGGAGTGGAACCTCTGCCGCCTGCCCGGCGCGATCCTGATTCCGATGCGCGAGTTGCCGGCACGCCTGTCGGAGTTGAACAAGAATGCCGAAACAGTCGTCATCTGCCATCATGGCGTACGCAGCTATCACGCGGCGCGCTATCTGGAGACCGCCGGGTTTGTCGACGTCGTCAACCTCGCGGGCGGTGTCGCCGCCTGGGCCGATGAAGTCGATCCGGCCATGCCGCGCTACTGAATACCCTCTACCTAGGACTGGACCCCATGCAATTCAAACCCCTGTCTCTCGCTCTCGCCCTTGCCCTGGCGCCAGCCGCCCACGCAGAAAACCTGTCCGCCGTCTTCCAGGACGCGCAGGCCTACGATGCCCAGTATGCTGCCGCCCGCGCCGCCTACCAGGCCGGCCAGGAGAAGGCGGTCCAGGGGCGTGCGGGACTGCTGCCCAGCGTCAATCTGGGCGGCAACGCCCAGTACAACAAGATCGACTCCAGCCTGCCCGGCGGCGACGCCGACTACGCGTCCAACGGCCTGTCGCTGAACGCCACGCAGCCGCTGTTCCGTAAGCAGAATATGGTGCAGTACGAGCAATCCAAACAGCAGGTCAAGATCGCCGAAATGCAGTTGAAGGTGGCCGAGCAGGACCTGATCCTGCGCGTCGCCCAGGCGTACTTCGACGTACTGCAGTCGCAGGACAACATCGCCTTCATCAATGCGCAAAAATCAGCCATCTCCGAACAACTGGCATCCGCCAAGCGCAACTTCGAAGTCGGCACCGCCACCATCACCGACACCCACGAAGCGCAGGCGCGCTACGACCTCGCCGTGGCGCAGGAAATCGCCGAGCAGAACAGCCTCGCCATCCGTCTGCGCGCGTTGGAAAAGCTCATCGGCAAGCCGCCCGGCGCACTCGACATCTTCGTGGAACCGGGCGCGCTCAAGGTCGAAGCGGAGTCCATCGACACCTGGGCCGCACGCGCCACCGAAGGCAACCTGCAGGCCGAGATCCAGCGCATCGCCAAGACCATTGCCGACCAGGAAGTCGAACGCAACCGCGCCGGCCATTACCCCACGCTCGACGCCGTCGCCGGCTACACCATCAACAACAACCAGAATTTCGGCACGCTGCAGGTGGACACCCGCGCCGCCAGCATCGGCGTGCAGCTCAATCTGCCGATCTACCAGGGCGGCCTCGTCAATTCGCGCGTGCGCGAAGCCGTCGCCAACCAGGAAAAGGCACGCCAGGATCTCGAGGCCGCGACCCGCGACGCCAGCCTGCAAGCCCGCCAGGCCTGGCTCAACGTCAGCAGCGGCGCGGCCCGCGTGAAAGCGCTGGAACAGGCGCTCACCTCCACCCAGGCCCAGCTCGACTCCACCAAGCTCGGCCTGCAGGTCGGCGTGCGCACCAGCCTCGACGTACTGAACGCCGAGCAGCAGGTGCTGTCCGCCCGCCGCGACCTAGCCGGTGCGCGCTACGCCTACCTGTTGGCCGGCCTGTCGCTCAAGGCCGCCGTGGGCAGCCTCAATCCGGCCGACCTCGCCGAGATCGACCAGCACCTGAAACCCGCGATGCAATAAGCCACCGACAGCCTAGACAGGAACGAGCCTGGCCACCCGGGCCGCCGCGCCGCGATGGCGGGCGGCAAAGGCCTGTCCCGCCTCGCCCATCCGGGCACGCGCCGGGGCATCGCCCAGCAGCGCCAGCGCGTCGTGCATCAAGGCCGTCGCATCGTCGACCCGCCGCACCGCACCGGTCTCGATCGCGAGGCGCGTCGCCTCCTCGAAATTGAAGGTGTGCGGCCCCACCAGCACCGGCCGCCCCACGCTCGCCGCCTCGATCAGGTTCTGCCCGCCCAGCGGCACCAGGCTGCCGCCGACGAAGGCCACGTCGCAGGCTGCGTAATATGCGAACAGCTCGCCCAGGCTGTCGCCCAGCAGCACGCGCGTCCGGCTATCCAGCGGCGCCTCGCCCAGCGCGCTGCGGCGCCGGTACGCCAGGCCGGCCGCCTCGATCAGCGCCGCCACCGCGTCGAAGCGTTGCGGATGGCGCGGCACCAGCACCAACAGCACGTCGTCCGGCGCAGTCTCGGCAAACGCGCGCAGCAACGGCGCTTCCTCGCCCTCGCGCGTGCTTGCCGCAAGCAGTACCGGACGCGATCCCCATTGCGCTTTCCACGCCGCCCCACGTGCCAGCAACGCATCCGGCGGCGCGATATCGAACTTGAGATTGCCGGTGACGTGCACGGCCGGCGCACCGAGTGTCCGCAGGCGTTCGGCGTCGGCGTCGGACTGCGCGGCAACGACCGCGATCCGCTGCAGGCACGCCCGCGTCAGCGCCGGCAGCCGCGCGTAACCGCGCGCCGAGCGCTCGGACAGCCGCGCGTTCGCCAGCACGATCGGCACCTGCCCGCGCGCGGCGGCATGGATAAGATTGGGCCACAACTCGGTTTCCATCAGGATGCCGACGCGTGGCCGCACGCGGCGCATGAAGCGCCGCATCGACCCGGCATAGTCGTAGGGCAGGTAGACGATGCGCGCGAAGCTGCCGTACAGCGATTCGGCGGTGGCGCGCCCGGTCGGCGTCATGCAGGTGAGCAGCAGCGGCGCGTCCGGGTGTGCGTCGCGCAGCGCCTGGATGAGCGGCTGCGCCGCGCGCATCTCGCCAACCGACACCGCATGGATCCACAGCGCGCCCGTGACCGGCACCGGGCCGTGCGCCAGGCGTTCGCCCCAGTGCTGCAGATAACCGCGCTCGCGGCGTCCGCGCCACAACAGGCGCAACGGAATCAGTGGCGCCGCCAGCAGCAGGGCCAGCCGATACAGGCTCCAGTCGAATAACAGGCGCAGGGTGGGCATCACCGGATTGTAAATGGGCGAGTGCTAGAATCGACGCCACTCTGGAGGCCCAACAATGAAAATCCTGCTCACCGGCGCGGCCGGGTTTATCGGCATGCACGTCGCGCAAATCCTGCTCAAGCGCGGCGACGAGGTCGTCGGCATCGACAGCCTCAACGACTACTACGATCCGGCGCTCAAGCTCGCCCGGCTCGAACAGCTCAAGCCCTACCCCAACTTCCGCTTCGTCAAGGACGACATCTCCGACCGCATGGTGATGGAGGACCTGTTCGAGAAGGGCCACTTCGACGCCGTCATCAACCTCGCCGCGCAGGCCGGCGTACGCTACTCGCTGAAGAATCCGCATGCCTACGTGCAGTCCAACCTGGTCGGCTTCGCCAACCTGCTCGAAGGCTGCCGCCACCACGGCATCAAGCACTTCGTCTACGCCAGCTCGTCGAGCGTGTACGGCGCCAACACCAAGATCCCGTTCTCGGTGCACGACCCGGTCAACCATCCGGTGAGCCTCTACGCCGCGAGCAAGAAGGCGAACGAGCTGATGGCGCACACCTACTCGCACCTCTACGGCCTGCCCACCACCGGCCTGCGCTACTTCACCGTCTACGGCCCGTGGGGCCGGCCCGACATGTCGCCGTGGCTGTTCACCTCGGCCATCCTCGAAGGCCGTACCATCGATGTCTTCAACCACGGCGACATGATGCGCGACTTCACCTACATCGACGACATCGCCGACGGCACCGTCAAAGTGCTCGACCGCATCCCGCAGGGCAACCCGAACTTCGACCACAAGCATCCCGACCCGGCCACCAGCCACGCGCCCTACCGCATCTACAACATCGGCAACCACACGCCGGTGCAGCTGATGGACTTCATCGGCACGATCGAGAAGGCGCTGGGGCAGGAAGCGAAGAAGAATTTCCTGCCGATGCAGGACGGCGACGTGCAGGCGACCTACGCGGATGTGGACGATCTGATCCGTGACACGGGATTCAAGCCGGCGACGACGCTGGAGTATGGGATCGGGAAATGGGTGGAGTGGTATCGGGGGTACAAACAGCTGGACTGAGCAGAATATATGGCAGTAGTTCTCTATCCCATAGACGGGGCAACACATGACCGAACAACAAGAACAGCGATTCGCAACTCTTAAGCTACCAAAACGATACGAGGCATTAGAACGTGAAGCGACCCAAAGCGATGCTGATCTTGGCCGAATTGTCCAACGCGTCGACACTGCCGCTTCGAGAGTGGAAACTCTCCTACGACAGGTCCGCGATGGCGGTCTCGGAAGGTTTGAAGTCTTTCTTGGTCCGTCTGGCTCCGGCAAAACAACTTTCTTTAAGACGCTGACACGGTTCTTTTCCGGGACTGAGGTGCACGAAATTCCAAACGGAATGCCTCTTGAGGATATTGCGAATCACATCCGAACCCACAACTACAAAAACAATGGTCGGCAATTATGGGTTCTAGCCGATAGGGATAATCCAACACTAAGGCCTGAAGAAGCTTTCAGATTCTTTGAAACGCTTCGGGTCCTGTTTCGTGAAGACGCCGGAAAGGTTGTAATTTGTTGGCCAATTACAGACGTGCCACAAGCCGAACTCCTTTCAAAACAAGCTTGGGAGGTTGGTCGAGATAGTGTCGTCGATCTGAACAAGGGGCTATACCGCTTCACCGGGCCTAGCAAAAGCGACTTCCTGGACATCGCGGACTTAACCGTGCGGACGCTGATTGGTCAAAGTCTAGAGGTTTTTGGTATCTCGAAAGAGATCGCTGAACCGCTTGCCGCACAATCCGAAACAATTTCTGAATTCTATTCACGGCTTGAAGCAAAGTCTGCGGAAATCAACGGGCTGTATCGCGACCTTCTAAAGGAACGTCGGATACCGAACATTTGGATTCTTGTTGCTGGCGACGATAGTAAAGATCTGAATTTAACCATCGCCAATCTGACACAAGGCACTCAGAATTACGTCGACATTGATCAAATCATTTCCTACTTAGACCACCCGGAATTAGATGCGGCATATTTAAAGGAATGGAAGAAACGCAGGAGTCAGGTTGCTTTTATCCTTCGTATGCTCGATGTACGTGTATTCGAACTTTCGCCTAACGCTTCTCTCTCAGCCGTTCGGGCATTCGGTGATGACGACCTACGAAAAACACTAAAGTTACAGAAGGCGTCGGAAGCCGTAGCAGCAGAAACACTGAGAAAGACCTCGTTCATACAGGCCATCATTGATCCTTCCTATTCACGCACCCCCTATTCGAAGGCAACAGACCAACAGGCATCTCACGAATACAGGCGTATCCAAGTTCGCGCAGGATCAGACGACAAAAGGCTCAATAAAGCGCTTGCTGCAGCCATCAGGGCAGCTCTTTCACAAGACGGAGTAGCCGTCGAAATCAAGGCAGAAAAGCAAGCTACGGATAGCAATCTAAAGCCTGACATTCACGTCACGATGCCTTCAGGACGAATCTATTGTCTTGAACCTACATGGAGATCGACTGGAAAGGGCATCGACGGAGAATTAGCCGATCGACAAAATACCCTTACGGTTGGTCATATCCGAAAGTATCTGCTTGAAAAGGTTCTTGGATATGTCAACGACCTCAATCTCTGACACGAGCACTAAATTGGTCAGCCTCGTGTTGTTTTTTTAATCCGCACAGGCGTCAACCAAAGCCAAGTTTCCGGTCTGATCAACATATTCCCGGGTGCAATCCATACAAGGATGGTGTCAGATCTTGCTTTTTGCCACCCCCGAATTACGCTGCCGACGCCAGCGCTACGCAGCCTTCAAATCCAGCAAAGCCTCCGGATGCGCAATCGCAACACGAAGCAGCGTTTGCGCCGCGCCGGTGGGTTTGCGGCGGCCTTGCTCCCAGTCTTGCAGCGTGCGGGTCGACACTCCCATCAGGCTTGCCAGTTCGGACTGAGACATTCCCAGTCGGCTACGTGCCTCGGCGATGGGCGACAGGGCAACCTGGGTTTTCCGGGCGCCCTTGCCCGCCTTCATCTGACGGACGGAATCCAGCAAATCCTTCTGGAACTGTTCCATTTCCTTATCCATGCTCTATGGCCTCTCGCAGTTGTTTCAAAAATGACACGGGCAGGTTGTCGAACTTCGCTTTCACGTACACCATCAACAACCAGATTTCGCCGTGCTCCAGCTGGTTGAAATAAATGACCCGCGCACCGCCGCGTTTGCCCATGCCGGGGCGCGTCCACCGGACTTTACGGCAGCCGCCGGAACCCGGAATGACATCGCCCGCGTCCGGGTTGACGGCCACCCAGTCGATGAACGCGATACGCTCGGCATCCGTCCAGACCTGGGCTGCCGCACGCACGAAAACGTCCGTTTCGATGACGGTATACATTGAACAATGATACGGCACTGCCGTATTGTAGGCAATATCGAAAAACCGTCGCTTTCGGGCAGCAATATCCGCCTGCCAGCCGCCACTTCGCCATCCACACAGATGAATAGCAAATCAAAGGGGCCTGGCTCGATCTATCCACCGAACCAAGCCCCTAAATTTCCATTGATGTGAAGAATTGTTGTGTGCTGGACCTAGACCTTGGCGGGATAGGCCTCCTTGGCGTGCCGCGCCGCTTCGAGTTCCACGGGATCGTAGGCCTTGCCGGACCACAGCATCTCGTAGGCGATTTCTTCGTTGCCGTTTTCGCATAGTTCGAGCGCCCGCCGGAACAGGGGTTGGAAGGTCTCCGACTTGTGCGAGCGCTCGTGGAGTTCGAAGGTCGTCCAGAACGTCACGATCAGCGCTTCGCGGCCTTTCATGGGGCTTTCGACCGCCTGCCCGATGGTCGAGCCTTCATTCGACACCTGGCCGGAGTTCAACGCGACGAAACCGCCGACGAAACCCGTGTCGGAATGATAGGTCTTGACGTTTTCGCAGAGGAAGGCCACGCGCTCCTGCAGGTCCTCGACGCTGTATTCGGGTTTGAGCACGACGCGGTTCACGGTCACAATGCCGTCGGGGGGGAAGTTCGCGATCAAGCCATTCATTTTCTGCTCCTGTGGTGATTGAAAAACATGCCAGTTGAGTGCGGCCACAGGATATGAAGCGAAGAACTATTTATCAAACGATATTTATCGGCACTTACTATCGTATTAATCGATATATTACGCGGCCGGCCGGCCGTGCGAAGAACCTTTATCGGCTCGATGACTCAGCCCATACTGACCGATTCGCCCTTGCCCGATGTCGATTCAGCCATTTGAAACCGCCACCCCACCTTCAACGATGAATCCCGCCACGGTTAAACGCTACCTGCCCTGGGTCGTGGCCGTGGCGCTGTTCATGGAGCAGCTGGACACCACCATCGTCAACACGGCGGTGCCGGCGATGGCGGAAAGCCTTCAGGTGACGCCGCTGAGCCTGAAGGCGGTGGTGGCGAGCTACATCCTGAGCCTGGCGGTGTGCATCCCGGTGAGCGGCTGGATGGCGGACCGCTACGGCACACGGCGCGTGTTCAGCATTGCAGCCGGCCTCTTCACCTTTTCCTCGGTTCTGTGCGGCCTGGCGCTGAACGCGCCGATGCTGGTCGCGGCGCGCATTCTGCAGGGCGTGGGCGCAGCGATGATGATGCCGGTGGGCCGGCTGACGATCATCCGCACGTTTCCCAAATCGGAACTGCTGCGGGCGATGAATTTCGTCATCATCCCGGCGCTGATCGGCCCGCTGCTCGGGCCCACGGTCGGCGGCCTGATCGTGCACTGGGTCTCCTGGCGCTACATCTTCTTCGTCAACGTGCCGATGGGCCTGCTGGCGCTGTGGCTGGCGCATCGCCACATGCCGGATTATCGCGGCGACGCGGCACGTCCACTGGATGTCGTCGGCCTGGTCCTGTTCGGCAGCGGCACGGCGCTCTTGTCCTGGCTGCTGGAAATCTTCGGCGAACACCGGATCGACGCCACCTCGGCGGCCGTGTTGCTGCTGCTCTGCGTGAGCCTGCTGGCCGCGTATGTATGGCACGCCCGCGAGACGCCCCATCCGTTGTTGCGCCTGAGGCTGTTCCGGGTACGCACGTTTCGCATCTCGGTGATGGGCGGTTTCGTCACGCGGCTGGGGGTGGGCGGGATGCCGTTCCTGCTGCCGCTGCTCTACCAGCTCGGCCTGGGCCTGCCGGCATGGCAGTCGGGCCTGCTGATGATGCCGGCCGCGGCGGCGGCCATGGGCATGAAAATCATTGCCCCGCGCGTGCTGGCGCGCTTCGGCTACCGCCGCATCCTGATCGTGAATACGGTGATGATCGGCTGCGTCATCAGCCTCTTCTCGCTGGTGAACCCGGCCACGCCGATCGCGCTGATCGTGCTGCTGGGCCTGTCCATGGGCTTCTTCAATTCGCTGCAGTTCACCAGCATGAATTCGATGGCCTACGCCGATATCGATACGCCCGATTCGAGCATGGCCAGCACGATCGCGAGTTCGCTGCAGCAGATGTCGATGAGCTTCGGGCTGGCGTGCGGTTCGCTGATCGCCGGCTGGTATCTGGGCGACCTGCCGCAAACCGACCGCGTGGCGGTGACGACCGCGCTGCACCATGCCTTTTTGACGCTGGCCGGGCTGACGATCCTCTCGTCGCTGTCGTTCTGGTCGCTTCGCCCCGGGGATGGCGAAAGCGTCAGCCGGGGATCGGTGCGCGTGGTGGAATGAGCGCGGTAAAACGGGCCGCCTGCGCGATCCGCCGCCGACCTATCGCTCCACTTCCTGCGCGCTGATCATGTTCTGGTAGAGCAGCGCCGAGATGACCAGCGTGTCCTGGCTGTTCACGTTGTCGAACGACACCCCGTGCAGGAGGGTGGGGTTTTCATCCACCGTCGGGCGCGACGCATTCACCGAACGAATCGTGCAGTCCAATACGAGCACATGCTCGGCATCGCCGATCTTGACGCGGAATTTGAGCGTGAGCGGGCTGCCCACGTCGCCCATCTTTTCGCTGGCGGCGAGCAATGCGCCGCCGAGGCTGATGTCGCGCGCAACGCAGGCATGGCCACGGCCCCTTTCGGCGGTGGCATGACAGATGATATTGATCCGCCCGCGCGAACTGCCGCGCACGACCAGTCCGCGCACTTCCTTGGGATAGGCGAGATGGAGGTGCGGGTAGGGCGTATTGGTGACGCGCTTGGCCATCGAGGTGAAGGCGTAGGCCGTTTTCCCGCTGAACAGGCGCACGACGAAATCCTGCCCTTCACGCACCAGCATCAGGCTGCCATTGATGATGGGCGTGGTCACGATGACGCTCTGGCCTTCCAGGTAACCGATCAGGGTGACGAAGCAGCGGGACGGTTCGACATCGGACTGGAACTGCAGCTGTATCGTATCGCCGATACCCAGCTTGATCTGGTCCAGCGACAGCACCCCGGATTCGCGCTGGGGCGAGGCCGGCTCGACTTTGCCGGCTTTGGCGGATGAATCCTCCGGGCCGCCGGATGTTGGCTTGTCTGGGGCGGTTGATTTGTGCTGTTCTGACATGGCGCGTCCACGTGACAATTTTCTCGATACGGCATGACGGTACGTCAATTTGCCAAGGCCCGCATCGGGTTCCCGGGCGGACGCAATTCGACGTTTCGCCTGATGCCTCCTGGTCATCATAACGATACCGGCCATCGGCGATTCCTCTCCCCTTGCCGTGCCAGCCTTCCAAGTAAACCACACTCGCCGTGTCTCGTTCACATGCGGCATGCCAGCCTGTCGTCATATGACGACAGGCTCAATCCGTCCTATCTTTTTGTTTTGTAGGAATATTCCAAAAATAGGCTGATTCCGATGTCGTCATCAGGCGACGTTTTGGCCTGTTTTTCTTCTTGGCCGAGCCTGCTGAATTTCTTACACGACTGTTTATCAACGGGTTTTCTGTGCTGGCCCATCTGTTGCTATTCCACCCGTGCGTCCAGTTCCGGCCGCAACCACACCAGAGCGTTTCACCCAGATTCACCCAGATACAGAGAGAGACCCTACCCATGCTCAAATCCTTCATGCAACCCGGCACTGCCAGCAATTCACGAACTGATTCGACCCGGACGGGCCATTCGGGATATCCGAGCAAACCGGCCGAAGCCGCCAAGCCGGCCGAGCCCGCCAAAGTGGAAACGGCTCCGGAAGCCATCCCGTCCACGCGCAACGAAGAGGGCAGCAAACTCATCGTCGGGCCGAACATCAAGCTGAAGGGCGCCGAGATCACCGATTGCGAAATCCTGGTGGTGGAAGGCCGCGTGGAAGCGTCGATGAACAGCCGCGATATCCGCATCGCCGAAGGCGGCGTGTTTTCGGGCAAGGCCGAGATCGACGTGGCGGAAGTGCACGGCACCTTCGAGGGCGAGTTGACCGCCCGCAAGCGGCTGGTGGTCTATGCCACCGGCCGCGTCAACGGCACCATCCGCTACGGGGCCTTGATGGTCGAGGAAGGCGGCGTCATCACCGGCAACATGGCGATGCATACGGCCGGCCCCAGCCTGGCCAAGCTGCCGGATGCCGCGGCGCCGGCCCCGGTGTCCGAAGCGGTTCAGGAGAAGGCGGCGGAGCTCGAAGAGATTCGTTCCGCGTCCACGTTCGGCCGCAACCAGCGACGCAACTGACGAACCTGAGGCAGGGCTGTCTGCGATAGGCGACAGCTCCGCCCGCATCTTCGGGGACGCTCGACGCCCCACCCCATCCTTGCCCCATATCGGCTATCAGGCCTGCTGAACCAGTGCGGAAAACGAACCGCCGGACTGAACTCGGATCGGTCGGATTGCTCCAATCCCCGGCAGCCTGCTCACGTCATGCAGGTTCGATGCGCTGGGGCAGCCCCATGTAAACAGGGCTTCACGAAAACTTCATTTCCCCGGGCGCTCATTCATGCGAACGTTCCTGCGGGCTGGCTTGTCAAGAAATCGGCGCGGCCCCCGGCCGCGTTTTTGCCGCTTTGGCTGCCGTCATGGGTCCCGTATGTTCATCGTTGCGCTCGCTTGTGTCCTGCTCCTGGCCTTGACCACCGTCACCCACTACGAGGCGCTTAGCAGCCTCAACACGCGGCTGGTGTCGCTCGCCATTCCCAACCGCAGCAAGCTGCTGGTCGTCATCTCGACGGCCTTCATGGCCCATGCGCTGGAAATGACGCTTTACGGTCTGACCATCTATCTCCTGACGAAATATTTCGGGGTAGGCGCCCTCAGCGGGCCGTCCGGCCATTCATTGGCAAGCTGTCTTTATTTTTCTGCGGAAACCTATACTTCGCTCGGCTTTGGCGATCTCACGCCCGTCGGTCAGATCCGGATGATTGCCGGGGTGGAAGCGCTGAACGGCCTGCTGCTGATCGGCTGGTCGGCGTCGTACACCTACATTGCCATGGAGCGTTTCTGGAACCTGGACGCGGCGCGGCGCCACCAGTGAGCGTGAGCGCGCGGGCATCGGGAGGCCGGCTTTTCCACGGCGCGCCGGGTCAGCCGTTCGAGGCCGCCAGCGCCTCCGCCTGGTCCACACGCTCCCAGCTGAAGCCCGGCTCGGCCCGCCCGAAGTGGCCGTAGGCTGCGGTCTTCCGATAGATCGGGCGACGCAGGTCAAGGCTTTCGATGATGCCGCGCGGGGTGAGCCTGAAGGTGCGGCGCACCATGGCTTCGAGGGTATCGTCCGTCATGGTCCCGGTGCCGTAGGTTTCGATCAGGAGGGACACCGGCTCGGCCACGCCGATGGCATACGCCAGCTGGACCAGGCAGCGTTTGGCATAACCCGCCGCCACGAGATTCTTGGCGATGTAGCGCGCCATGTACGCCGCCGAACGATCGACCTTGGTGGGATCCTTGCCCGAAAACGCACCGCCGCCGTGGGGGCAGGAGCCGCCATAGGTGTCGACGATGATCTTGCGCCCGGTGAGGCCGGTGTCGCCGTTGGGGCCGCCGATCTCGAACGGGCCGGCGGGATTGACCCACAGCTTGAAACCCGGCGTGCGCAACGCCAGAGGCACCAGCGGGTCGACGATCTCGCGCGCGACTTCCTGCGCGACCCACGCGGGGTCGAGGTCGCGCTCGATCTGGGTGGAGATGACCACGTTTTCCACGCCGGCCACCCGCTGCCCTTCATAGGCCACCGTCACCTGGCTTTTGGCATCGGGGCGCAGCCAGGGCAAGGCGCCAGACTTGCGCAGTTCGGCCTGTTTCTGCACCAGGCGATGCGCCAGCCAGACCGGATAAGGCATCAGGTCGGGTGTTTCGTCGCAGGCATAGCCGAACATCAGGCCCTGGTCGCCGGCGCCGATGTCGCCGCCCGCGAGCGTGATGCCCTTGTGGATCTGGATGGACTGGTGGTTGAAGCGCACCTGCACTTCGCAGGTGTTGGGGTCGATGCCGGTTTCGGTGTCGCGATAGCCGATGTCGCGCAGCACCTGGCGGGCGATCCCCTCGGCACGCTCGCGAACCTCGTCGAACAGTTCCTTGCGGACGGTCTTGAACTCGCCGGCGATCACCACCAGGTTGTCGGCGACGAAGGTTTCGCAGGCCACCTTGGCTTCGGGCTCCTCGGCCAGAAAAGCGTCGAGGATGGCGTCCGAGATCTGGTCGGCGATCTTGTCGGGATGGCCTTCCGAGACGGATTCGGAGGTAAACAGATGGCGGCGGGAATTCATGGTCGGTTTCCTGTACAGCGTGATGCGAAGAAGGATTTAAGCCTCGCGTGCCGCGAGGCGCCACAGCGACGTGACCTCGGCGGCGCGGGCGGCGTGGAGCGGGTCGGTTTGATCGGCGGCGCGCGGGTGCGTAGGGTGGGTGTCCAGCCGCGCCACGACCTTCAATCCGGCGGCGTCGAACGCATCGAGCAGCCATGCGCGCGTGCGCAGGCCCAGATGCTCGGCCAGGTCCGACAGGATCAGCCAGCCTTCGCCGCCCGGCTCCAGATGTGCCGCCAGCCCGTTCAGGAAGCCAAGCAGCATGCGGCTGTCCGGATCGTAGATCGCGTGTTCGAGCGGCGAATGCGCGCGTGCGGGCAACCAGGGCGGATTGCAGACGACGAGGGGCGCACGCCCCGGCGGGAACAGATCGGCCTCGACGACGTCCACCCGTCCCTTCAGCCCGAGCCGGGCGATATTCTGGCGCGCACACGCCAGGGCGCGCGGGTCCTGGTCAGTGGCGACGACGTGCTTGACCCCGCGGCGCGCCAGCAGCGCCGCCAGCACGCCCGTTCCCGTGCCGATGTCGAAGGCGAGCGCCGACGCAGGCAGCGGTGCCTCAGCCACCAGCTGCAGGTATTCGCCGCGCACCGGCGAAAACACGCCGTAGTGCGGGTGGATGCGTTCGCCGAGCGCCGGAATGTCGACGCCTTTCTTGCGCCACTCGTGGGCACCGATCACGCCGAGCAACTCGCGCAGCGAGACCACCGACGGCACGTCGCCCGCGCCATAGGCCTCGGTGCAGGCTTCCTTCACATTCGGCGCGCGCCGCAAGGGAATGCTGTAATCCGCTTCCAGAGGCAGCAACAGCATGCCGAGGGTGCGGGCGCGCTGGGACTGGGCCTGGCGATAAAAATTGAAGGCCTCGATCGGCGACGCGGCGGGCTTGCGCGGCTTGCGGTCGATGCGACGCGCCATGGCCTGCAGCAACTGGCGCGCATTCTGGAAATCGCCGCGCCACAGCAGCGCAGTGCCCTCGCTGGCCAGGCGATACGCCGCATCCGCCGCGAGGCGGTCGTCCGCAAGCATCACGCGTTTGGGTGGCGGCGATCCGCTTTCCGAGCGCCAGCGGGCGGTCCGGCTCGCGTCGGCCTCGGTCCAGTTCAGCACGGCAGGAGGTGCGTCAGGTTGAGGTTTCGTCACAGCTTCGCGCTGCGTCCGCCGTCCACCGCCAGGATCTGTCCGGTCACGTACTGGGTATCCATCGCGAAGAAACGCACCGCCAGCGCGATATCGTGGGGATCGCCGGCGCGCTTCAGCATGGTGTGCGAGACGATGCGCTGGCGCGAGACCTCGTCGAAGTTCGCGTCGTCCTCAGGCCACATGATCGGCCCAGGCGCGATACCGTTGACGCGTACTTCCGGCGCGAGTTCGCGCGCCAGCGACTTGGTGAGCCCGACCAGGCCGGCCTTGGCGACGGAATAGACGACATAGCTTTTCATCGGCCGTTCGGCGTGGATGTCGGTGATGTTGATGATGCAGCCATGGCGCTTCTTCAGTTCGGGCGCGGCGGCCTGCGACAGGAACATGGGCGCCTTGAGGTTGCTGCCCATGAGGTCGATCCAGTCTTTTTCGCCGATGGAGCCGACCGGCGTGGGGTAGAAGCTCGACGCGTTGTTGAGCAGCACGTCGAGGCCGCCGAAGGTGGCGACGGTCTGGTTCACCAGTGCAGGCAGGCCGTGGGTGTCGTTCAGATCGGCCTGGATCAGCGCCACCGAATCGGGGCGAAGGGCATTGAGTTCGTTCTGCAGCGCGCGCGCCTCGGCCGCCGAGCTGCGATAGTGGATCATCAGGTTGGCGCCGGCCGCATGCAGCAGGCGCGCCGAGGCCGCGCCCACACGCCTGGCCCCGCCGGTAATCAATACGACTTTGCCATGCATCGGGATTCGCCCTTATAGTCACTCGATTCTGGATTATCCAGCCATTGCGCATTATCCCCGAACTCGATGCTGCCCGTCCCGACTCCCGACGCCTTTGCGCACAGCCAGCGCGTGACCGCGCATCTGCATGCGCTGATCGACGACGCGGGCGGCTGGATTCCGTTCTCGCGCTATATGGAAGCCGCGCTCTACGCGCCGGGACTGGGCTACTACGCCGCCGGCGCGGCGAAATTCGGCGCGGCAGGCGACTTCGTCACCGCGCCGGAACTGACGCCGCTGTTCGGCCGCACGCTGGCGCAGGCGATTGCACCGGTGCTGGCCGAGACCGGCGGCGAGGTGCTGGAACTGGGCGCAGGCAGCGGCCGGCTGGCGGCGGACGTGCTGGGCGAACTGGAACGGCTGGGCACCTTGCCGGCACGCTATGACATCCTGGAAGTCAGCGCCGACCTGCGTCAGCGCCAGCAGGAGACGCTTGTGCGCGAACGACCGCATCTGTGCGAACGGGTGCAATGGCTGGATGCGCTGCCCGATCACTTCCGGGGCGTGATCCTCGGCAACGAGGTGCTCGATGCGCTGCCGGTGGAGCTGGTGCATTGGACGGAAGACGGCGCGCAGACGCGCGGCGTGGTGTGGGAAGGAAAGTCCTTCGCATGGCAGGACCGGCCCATCGCCGACGCCGCGCTGCGCGCCCGCGCCGGGACGATCAACCAGGCACCCGGCTATCTGTCCGAGATCAATCTTGCCGCCGACGCCCTGATCGCCTCGCTCGCCCGCGTGCTCGATCATGGCCTGATCCTGATGATCGACTATGGCTTTGCCGCCGCCGAGTACTACCATCCGCAGCGCCACATGGGCACGCTGCGCGTGCATATCCGTCACCATGCGCTCGACGATCCGTTTTATCTGCCGGGCCTGTGCGACCTCACCGCGCACGTCGATTTCAGCGCGGTAGCGCGTGCGGGACAGGACGCCGGACTGGCACTCGCGGGCTACGCGAGCCAGGCGAATTTCCTGCTGGGAAGCGGGTTGACCGAATTGCTGATGCAGACGCCGCCTGCGGATGCGGCGGCTTATCTACCGCAGGCCAACGCCGTGCAGCGCCTGGTGTCGCCCGCCGAGATGGGCGAGCTGTTCAAGGTGATCGGTTTTGCCAAGGGCGATCTCGCCCCGCTTGCCGGTTTTGCGCGTGGCGACCGCCGACACACGCTTTGAGATAATCTTTCGGGCCGTTCGTCCTAACTTAGCCAAGAGAGTCTAACCGTAATGCCGTTCGGGCTGAGCTTGTCGAAGCCTGTCCTGAGCTTGCCGAAGCGACCCTGTGCCCACCCGGACATGCCCTTCGACAGGCTCAGGGCGAACGGCTCAAGGCTCAGACCAGCGGCAACTGCGCGTCCTCTTCCGGCGGCAGGCGCGTCACCCGCACCGCATGCAACCGACGGCTGTCGGCGCGCAAAATGCTGAACTGGAAGCCATCGAATTTGACCGACTCGCCGCGCTTGGGCAGATGGCCGAAGCGCGAGACGACGAGGCCGCCGACGGTATCGAACTCCTCGTCGGAGAAATGCGCGCCCAGGGCCTGGTTGAAATCGTCGATTTCGGTGCCTGCCTTCACGCGGAACACGTCTTCCTTCTCGCGGATGATGTTGTCCTCGGTCTCGTCGAAGTCGTATTCATCCTCGATGTCGCCGACGATCTGCTCGAGCACGTCCTCGATCGTCACCAGCCCGGCCACGCCGCCGTACTCGTCGACGACGATGGCGATGTGGTTGCGGTTGGAGCGGAATTCCTTCAACAACACGTTGAGCCGCTTCGATTCCGGGATGAACACGGCGGGCCGCAGCATGCCGCGGATGTCGCTGTCGGATTCGGCATAGTGCCGCAGCAGGTCCTTCGCCAGCAGGATGCCGATGACGTCGTCACGATCCTTGTCGATGACCGGGAAGCGCGAGTGCGCGGTCTCGATGACGAAGGGGATGAAGACCTCGGGCGCGTCATTGATGTCGATGACGTCCATCTGTGCGCGCGGAATCATGATTTCGCCGACGCGCATCTCGGATACCTGCAGCACGCCCTCGATCATCGCCAGGGCGTCGGCATCCATCAAACTGTTTTCGTAGGCGCCATGCAGCAATTCGATCAGCTGTTCACGGTCTTCGGGTTCACGCATCAGCCAGTGGGAGATGCGTTCGAGCAGGCTCGGTTTGGGGGGACTACTGTCGGACTCCATTTTCGTCAGGAAATGAAAGATAAGGATTATGAATGCGGAATCGCCTCAGTATAACGGCTTCGCGCGATTCCATGATGTCCGCGTCGGCCGGGTCGATGTGGTCGTAGCCCTGCAGGTGCAGCACGCCATGGACGGTCATGTGCGCGTAATGATCCTTCAGCGGTTTGCCCTGCTCGCGCGCCTCGCGCTCGACCACGGGCGCGCAGATCACCACGTCGCCGCCCAGCACGCCGGGTGAAACTTCGCCGTACTCGAAGGTCAGCACGTTGGGCACGTAACCCTTCTTGCGGTAGTCCTGGTTGAGCGCCTGCGCCTCCTCGGCGTCGACAATGCGCACGGTGATCTCGGCAGCATGTTCCAGCGCGGCGGCGACCCAGCGGCGGATCTGCGCGCGACTTGGCAGGTTGTCGGCGTCGCTGGCGAATTGCACCGCCAGGCTGAATTCAGCACTCAATGCTTGTCCGTCTCTGCGCGGCGCGCGGCGTAGGCGTCGACGATGCGGCCGACCAGCGGGTGGCGCACCACGTCCTCCGACTGGAAGTGCGTGAAGGCGATGCCGCGCACGCCTTCCAGTACGTCGTTGGCGTCCATCAGGCCGGATTTCACGTGCTTGGGCAGGTCGATCTGCGTCGGGTCGCCGGTCACCACGGCACGGGCGCCGAAGCCGATCCGGGTGAGGAACATCTGCATCTGCTCGGGCGTGGTGTTCTGCGCCTCGTCGAGGATGATGAAGGCGTGGTTGAGCGTGCGCCCGCGCATGAAGGCGAGCGGCGCCACCTCGATGGCGTGGCGCTCGATCAGCCGCGTCACCTTGTCGAAGCCCATCAGGTCGTACAGCGCGTCGTAGAGCGGGCGCAGGTAGGGATCGACTTTCTGTGTCAGGTCGCCCGGCAGGAAGCCGAGGCGCTCGCCCGCTTCCACCGCGGGGCGCGTCAGCACCAGGCGCTTGACCTGCTCGCGCTCGAGCGCGTCGACCGCGCAGGCGACGGCCAGATAGGTCTTGCCGGTGCCGGCCGGACCGATGCCGAAGGTGATGTCGTGGCTGCGGATCTGCTCGATGTATTCACCCTGGCGCGGCGTGCGTGCACGCAGGTCGGCGCGGCGCGTGCGCAGCGCGGGGCCTTCCTCGTCGGCACGGCCGCGGGTGAGTTCGACCAGACCGAGCTGGATGTCGTCGAGGCTCAACTCGTCGTGTGCGCGGTTGTAGAAATGCTCGATCGCCTGCGCGCCCTTCTCGGCCTGCGCGGCGTCGCCAGTGAATCTAAAACTCGAGCCGCGGCGGCCGATGGTGACATCGAACGCGGCCTCGATCTGACGCAGGTTCTCGTCCATGGGGCCGCACAGGTTGGCCAGCCGCCGGTTGTCTTCCGGGGCGAGACGCAGTTCAACGATGTCGGTTTTCAAGCGGTTTCGCTCTCGGTGATCGCCACTTCGCCGCGCAGGCTGTGCGGGTAGGCTGCGGTGATGGTGACGTCGACGAACTGCCCGATCAGGCGCGCGTTGCCCGGGAAGTTGACAATGCGGTTGTTGTCAGTGCGGCCGGCGAGCTCGTCGGCGTTCTTGCGGGCGTGGCCTTCGACCAGCACGCGCTGCACGGTGCCGACCATGGCCTGGTTCACCTTCTGCGCCTGCGCCTCGATCTGCGCCTGCAATTTCATCAGTCGCTGCGTCTTCAGTTCGGCTGTCACGTCATCGGGATAATCCGACGCCGGCGTGCCTGGGCGCTTGCTGTAGATGAAGGAGAAGCTGGCGTCGAAGTCGAGTTCGCGGATCAGTTTCATCGTCGCCTCGAAATCGGCCTCGGTCTCGCCCGGAAAGCCGACGATGAAGTCCGACGACAGGCAGAGGTCGGGCCGCTGCTCGCGCAGCTTGCGGATGATGGACTTGAATTCGAGCACCGTGTGGCCGCGCTTCATTGCCGCGAGGATGCGGTCGGAGCCGGACTGCACGGGTAAATGAAGATGCGACACCAGCTTGGGCAGCTTGCCGTAGCACTCGATCAGCCGCTGCGTCATTTCGCGCGGATGGCTGGTGGTGTAGCGGATCCGTTCGATGCCGGGAATCTCGTGCACCATCTCCAGCAGGAAGGCGAAGTCGGCGGTGCCGCCTTCGTGCAGCGCACCCTGGTAGGCGTTGACGTTCTGGCCCAGCAGGGTGACTTCCTTGACGCCGCGTCCGGCAAGATCAGCCACTTCGGCGATGACGTCGTCGAACGGGCGCGAGACTTCCTCGCCACGCGTGTAGGGCACGACGCAGAAGGTGCAGTACTTGGAACAGCCTTCCATGATCGAGACGAAGGCCGATGCGCCTTCGACGCGCGCGGGCGGCAGGTGGTCGAACTTCTCGATTTCGGGAAAGCTGATGTCCACCTGGGCGCGCCCGGTCTCGCGCTTTTTGGCGATCAGTTCGGGCAGCCGGTGCAGGGTCTGCGGACCGAACACGACGTCGACGAAGGGCGCGCGCGACACGATCGCCGCGCCTTCCTGGCTCGCCACGCAGCCGCCGACGCCGATGATGAGATTGGGGTTCGCCTGCTTCAGGTGGCGCACCCGGCCGAGGTCGTGGAACACCTTCTCCTGCGCCTTCTCGCGCACCGAACAGGTGTTGAACAGGATGACGTCGGCGTCGTCCGGCGTATCGGTCGGGGTCAGGCCTTCGGCGACGTTGAGCACGTCGGCCATCTTGTCCGAGTCGTACTCGTTCATCTGACAGCCGAAGGTTTTGATGTAGATCTTCTTCATGAGGGTGCCGGGACAGTGAATAAACTGGGGGCGGGAAATTCGCTGCTGGTTTCGATCAAGTAAGTAGCAATAAGGAACGGGGCGCCAGCATCACCTTTGCCTGCCTTCCGATTACGTGGAACCCGCCGAAGCCGACGTCCGATTGGCCGCAGTTCCCATGCTGCGGTCCTCTTTCGCTTCCACGGCCTCCACTTCGTGCATATGTGCCTCCAGGGCACGTTCCTTTTCGACCAGTTTTTTGAAGCGCTTGGTATTGCTGCTGTACTCGCGTGCTCCGACATAAAAGACCACGATCCCGGACAGGACCAAAAGGAACCCGCTGACTTCGAAGAACGGGTGACCGATCAGCTTGATGAATGCGATGCCAAGAACCGCCATGGCAATAGCGGTCCGGCTGTAGGCCAGAAAGGTGCGCTTGTTAGCCAGAACCGTGCGATCCAGCGCGAGCCAGTCGCGCAGAATCATGGCTTCGCGTTCGAATTCCAGGTAGGGGTCGTCGATCACACTTTACCTCGTCAAATCATCTGTCGTTAATCGGGCCGGGACGAATGTTGCATTCTTGTGACGCATGAACGGACAGATTGTTCCAGCTTCAAGAAGCAGGTCGGCCACGTGCCATTGACCGAGACGAAACGGCCTGCATCGCTGCAGGCCGCTGGTGTTCTGGTGGTGATGAGTGGACTTGAACCACCGACCTACGGATTATGAATCCGTCGCTCTAACCGACTGAGCTACATCACCCTTGGGACTGCTTTTCCGGCTGAGGACCGCCGAAAAGGCGCGCATTTTAGCTGACCCGGGCATGTGCTGTCAAAGTGGCCGGGGAATTCACTGCGGCCGCAGTTTGGCCAGCTCGTCGAGCAGGCTGATCAGCAGTTCGCGCCCCAACGGTCCCATGCCGGCGACGAGCTGGTCGGTGTCGCGCTCGCCGTTGACGAGCCGGCGCATGCGGCCGCCCAGCAACGCCATGTCGCCACCCGCCTTCATCATCTGTTCGGCCATGTTGGCGAGCACCGACATCGCCTGTGCATCGCCGCGCGCCGAGGCGTCGATGAGCGCGGCCAGTCCTGGGGCGGCGCTGCTGCCGTCCGGCTGGGCATCCAGCGGCGGCAACGTGGCCGGATTGTCGAGGCCGCGCAGGATGGCGTCGAGCAGGATGCTGTCTTCCTCGTCCAGCCCCAGCTTGATCGAGGGATCGCGGCGGCCGTCGATCACGTGGCGCAATGCGCCGACCAGTCGCGCCCATCCGGCCTGCTCCGCGGCATCGAGCTGTTTCATCAGGTCGGGCAGCTGGCTGCGATCGCGCAGCGCATTGACCACGGTGTGGATGAAGGGTGCGTGGACGCGCAGGACCTGTTCGACGGCAGGGGGGAGTTGGGCCATTTTGGTAAACGGTGAGCGGTAAGGGGTGAGCGGATTGTCCGGTCAGGGGGCAGCGTTGGCAATGGCAGGGCGTAGCGGCACATTCTCGATGCGCCAGTGTGCGCCTGCCCACGCCAGGAGTTCAGGCGGCCCGGCATCGTTCAGCTCCGGCGGCGGCGGATGGCCGAGCACGACGAGCGCCTGCGCCAGCACGGCGCCCCGTCCGCTCTCGGGCAAGGTCGGGGCGAGGGTCTGCTTGGACAGCTTCTGGCCCGCAGCGTTGGTGACGAGCGGCACGTGCGCGTAAACCAGCGTCGGCAGACCCAGCAGGCTTTGCAAAACCATCTGGCGCGGCGTGTTCCACAGCAGGTCGGCGCCGCGCACGACGTGGGTGATGTCCTGGAAGGCATCGTCGACCACCACGGCCAGCTGGTAGGCGAACAGGCCGTCGGCACGTTTGACGATGAAGTCGCCGACGTCGCGGGCCAGATTCTGTTCCAGGTCGCCGTGGATGCGGTCGTGAAAGCGGAAGTTTGCATCCGCCACGCGCACCCGCCATGCCCGCGCGATCGTACCGGGCGGCAGGCCATTGCGGCAGGTGCCGGGATAGAGAATCTCGCCCTCGTGATTGCGCGGCGCCTGGGCAAGCTGGCTACGGGTGCAGGCGCACGGATAGACCGCGCCGCAGGCTTTCAGCGCATCGAGTGCCGCGGCATAGGCATCGTCACGCTGCGACTGATAGAGCACCGTGCCGTCCCAGTGCAGGCCGTAGGCTTCCAGCTGGCGCAGGATGGTGTCGGCCGCGCCGGGCTCGCAGCGGGGACGGTCGAGATCCTCCATGCGGACCAGCCAGCGCCCGCCGGCTGCGCGGGCGTCGAGAAAACTCGCCACGGCGGCAACCAGCGAGCCGACATGGAGGGGACCGGTGGGTGACGGCGCAAAGCGCCCGACGTAGGGTACGGAATTCACCCGGCCATTATGCCGGGGCGGGTATGCCTCCGGCCACCGGCCCTGTATGCAGGGTTTGATAGAGCGCGAGGATGGCTTCACCCATGCGCGCTTCGCTCCAGTTCGCCGCGTAGGTCCTGCCAGCCGCGCCGAGTGCCTGTGCCGCGGCACGGTCCGTCAGCAAAGGCGTCAGCACCCGGGCAAATCCCGCGACATCGTCCGGCGCAATGCGGCAGCCCTGCCCTTCCTGCAGCACGTCCCGGGTCCCCATCTCGGCCAGGCCGACCACCGGCACGCCGAGCGCCATCGCTTCCAGCAGCACCAGGCCCTGGGTTTCGGTCTTGGAGGCGAAGACGAAGGCATCCGCCGCGCAGTAGCAGGCCGGGAGTTCGGTCCGGCGCTCGAGGTAGCCGACGAAGCGCACGTTGCCGGCAAGCCCGCGCTTCGCCACTGCGCGTTCGAGCGACGCGCGCGCGGGGCCCTCGCCGGCAATGACGAACAACACATCGGGCAGGCTGCGGCGGACTTGATCGGTCACCTGCAGCAGGAAATCCAGGTTCTTCTCGAACGCCACGCGTCCGACATAGGCCATCACCGGACGCCCGGGCGCGATGTCGTGGCGGACACGGAACGCGGAGCCGTCGCAGTTGGAAAAATCGGCCAATCGCAGCCCGGTGGGAATGATGTGGATGGGGCTGCTGACGCCATACCCCAGCAACGCCTGCTTCATCGCCGACGAGGGCGCGATCACCGCGGTGACGCCATCGCATTCCTTGCGCGAGATCATCCGCGCCGCGGCCGCCAGCCAGGCCTTCGGCAGGAAAGGCAGATAGTGGTGGAAGTATTCCTCGAACAGCGTGTGGTAGGTCTCGACGCACGGCAGGCCATACCGACGTGCCCAGCGCACGCCGGCGCGATGCGCCAGGAAGGGCGTATGGATGTGGACGAGATCGAAGTCGGTGGGGTCGAGCGCATCGAGTGCTTGTGCGAGTGCGCGCGGATGCATCAACCGGTCTTCCGGATCGCGCGGAATCTGCCAGCCCGACACCCGCACGATGCCAGGCTCGGCGGCCGCGGCCGGATAGTCCGGCGTCACCAGCACGCTGCTGTGCCCCGCTTCGGTCAGCGCCTGGCGCAGGGTTTGGATCGACGTGGACACGCCGTTGACGCGCGGAAAATACACGTCGGACACCATCAGGATACGCACGGCAGACTCCGCCAGAAGCAAAGCCCGTGTTGTATGGCAAGACGGTTACAGGTTGATTACAGGTCGATGCCGGGCTGCGCCTTTACGCCGGCGCGGAAGGCGTGCTTTTCGTCGGCGATGACCGACACCGTGTCGGCCAGCTCGATCAGCGCGTCGGACGCGGCGCGCCCGGTGACGATCACGTGCTGCATCGGCGGCCGGTTGGCCAAGGCGTCGAGCACGACGTCGCTGTCGAGGTAGCCGTAGCTCAAGAGGTAGGTCAGTTCGTCGAGCACCACCAGCTGATAGGACGGGTCGCCCAGCATGCGGGTGGCGATCGCCCAGCCGCGTTCGGCGGTGGCGATATCTTGCTCGCGGTTCTGCGTATCCCAGGTGAAGCCGTCGCCGGTGACGTGCCACTCGACGCCGGGCTGCCTGCCGAGGAAGGCTTCTTCGCCGGTATCGGTACGGCTCTTGATGAACTGCACCACGCCAACCTTCATGCCGTGCCCGAGCGCGCGCGCCATCGTGCCGAAGGCCGAGGTGCTCTTGCCCTTGCCGTTGCCGGTGATGACGAGGAGCAGGCCGCGTTCGTCGGTGGCGGCGCCGATGGCAGCGTCGATCAAGGCTTTTTTACGTGCCATACGCGCGGCATGGCGGGCATTGCGATCTGCGGATTCAGTATTCATGGTGAGACGGGGAAGCGGGAACAGGGGACAGCATAGAGCAAACGTCCGGGGGCAATGTACCTATCCGCGGCTTCAGGCCGGCACCAGGCCGGGAAATGGATGCAGCGCGGGCTGATCCGGCCGCGCGATGAAATCGACGATCGCCTGGGCGCCCGTGCCCTGAACACAGGCATCCACATCAAAGGCCGCACTGATGCGCGAGGACGTCAAGGTCGACGCTGTCGGGCCATAGGCAAGCAGCCTGCCGCCACGCATGATGGCGACGTGGGTGGCATAGCGCGCCGCCAGGGTCAGGTCGTGGATCGACGCGATGACCAGTCGGCCATCGCGCGCCAGTGCGGCCAGGCGCACGACCCCGTCCATGGCATGTCTCGGGTCCAGGCCGGAAAGCGGCTCGTCGGCGACGACGATCTCCGGCTCGCCAACCAGCGCCCGTGCCAGCATGGCCCGGGCCAGTTCGCCGCCGGACAAGGTGGTGGCGGGCTGACCCGTTTTATGGCTCAGGTCGCACAGGGCGAGCGCCGCCTCGACCTTGCGCCATGCCGCCCTGTCCAGATCGCCGAAAACAGGGAGTTGCGGCATGAGTCCCAGGGCCACCAGACGCTCAACGGCCACCGGCCACTCCACCCGGGCATTTTGGGGAATGTAGGCGCGGCGACGTGCAAGCACGCGCCGGTCGATGGCGCGGATGGGTCGGGCGTCGAGCCGCACCTGGCCGCGAGACGGCCGTTCCAGGCCGCTCAGCATGCGAATGAGCGTGGACTTTCCGGCGCCGTTGGCCCCCAGCAAGGCGACGAACTGTCCGCTCTCGCACGCAAGGTCGATATTGCTGACGAGACTGCGCCCGGCGATGTCGAAGCTCACGTTCTCGGCATGCAGGATGGTCACGGAGACATCCTCCGCAAGCGCAGGACCAGCCAGAAGAAGAAGGGGGTGCCGATCAGACTCGTGAGCACGCCAAGCTTGAGTTCCGTGCTCGTGGGAATCACGCGGATGGCGATGTCGGTCACCAGCAGCAGGAGGGCGCCGAACACGGCCGACGGCAGAAGAATCCGGCTCGGCCGATATCCGACGAAGGGCCGGACGAGATGGGGCGCGACAAGCCCCACAAAACCGATGGCGCCCGCCATCGCCGTGGCCGCGCCAACCGAAAACGCCACGCCGGCCAGCGCGAGCACCCGCAGCCTGTTCAGGTTGACGCCCAGACTCTCGGCCTGCGCCTCGCCCAGCGTGAGCGCATCAAGCCCGTGCGGCGTGGCCGCCAGGCACAGCCAGCCTGCCAGGACGAAGGGTGTACACAATGCAATCTGGCGCCATTCCTTTTCGGCGACCGATCCCAACAGCCAGGTGGTGATTTCATACGCCGCGTAGGGGCTGGGCGCGAAATTCAGGGCCAGGGCCAGCCCGGCCGCCGCGAGGCCCGACACCGCCGAACCGGCCAGGATCAGCGTCAGCGTCCCGCTACGTCCGAACAGAAACGTCAGCGCGCCAGCAACCAACGCACCCGCTATGCCCAGCAGCGGCGTGGCCAGGGCAAACCGGGCGGCCAGACCGAAATAGATCGCGATGACCGCACCCAATGCCGCGCCGCCCGATACGCCCAGCAGCCCCGGCTCCGCCAGCGGATTGCGCAACAAACCCTGCAACACCGCGCCCCCGAGGCCCAGCGTCGCGCCGACCATGAGCGCCAACACGGTACGGGGTATGCGCAGCTCGGTCACGATCACCCAGGCGAGATTGGGTTTGGGCGCTGCCAGTCCGTCGAACAACATGACGGGCGGCAGCCAGACCTTCCCGATCACCAGGGATGCGCCGGCCGTCGCCAGCAGCAGGGCCAGCATCAGCGGCATGGGGTCCTGGCGCAGCCTTACCATCGCGGCCGACCGACGGGAAGTTCGCGGTACAGGTTACGCAGCGCGATCGCCGCATCGGCCGATTGCGGCAGACCGCACGCATAGGCAGCATCCGGATAGCCGATCCGGCGCCCACGCCAGTATCGTTCGATCAACGGATGCATGGATTGCGCATCCTGCAAGGACGGGCCCGACCATCGGGTTTCGCCTTGCAGGATGGCGTCGGGCCGGGCTGCCAGCAGTTCTTCCAGCCCGAAACTGCCATACCGGCTGTCGGGAAGGCGGGCGGCGATATTGTCTGCGCCGGAGGCCGCAATGATCTCGTTTGTCAGCGTGCCCTTGCCCGGCACAGCCTGGCTGCCGCTCCATGCGACGACCCGCAGGGGCCGGGCGGGCTGATGGGAGGCGAGCCACGCCAGTTTCCTGTCCATCTCAGCCAACAAGGCATGGGCCTGGCCAGGTTCGCCCACCGCCATGCCAACCTGACGGACGACCCGGCGGATATCCGCAAAACTGTTGGCCGCCCCGACTTCGACCACGCGTGCGCCGACCGCCTTTGCCAGCTTGCGGGCCATCGGCGCGGAATCGGTGCCGGCAAGAATCAGATCCGGCTTTTGCAGCAGGATCTCCTCGGCGGTTCCGTGGTTGACGGCGACGCCCGTATCGGCCCCCGGCAACAGGGCCTCGACTGCATCGTGGGCCAGATAGGTGATCGACGCGATCCGATCCCTGGGTACCATCATCAGCAGCAGCACATCGTTGCACAGCATCATCGACATGATCCGGGTCGGCTTCCGGACCGCGACCGGTGCGGGCAATGCGCCGGATGACGCGCCGTCCGACGGCAGGCCTTCCGTCCCCGTGGCCGGGCCGGCACAAGCCGGAAGGAGCAGACACATCAACGGCAGGCACGCCAGCCGCCGACACACGCTTGCCGCTTTCAACGACAGCTCATTCTTCCTCGGCGTGGTCATGATGCGCGCGCCACGCGGCAACCAGGTCGCCCGGACTGCGTTGTGCGATCCGCCGCAGGGTCAGGCGGGCGACTGCGCGGCCGCGCCGGGTGGTCGGCCAGGCGAATGCATCGGGACGGGTTCCCGACGCGACGGCCGCTTCGACACCGGCACGGATACGCGCCTCGCCTGGCAAACCATGGCGATCCAGCAATTTCCGGAAGTCGGCGTCCAGTTCGGGTTCGAACGGCACGCGCCGCCCGAGCGCATCGCGCCAGGGCGAACGCGGATTGAACATCAAGACCGGCTGAAATCCACGCGGAATAGGCGCGTTCGCATCGTGGGTCCGTCCCGACTGGATGAGCTTGGGCAGAAGGTGCGTATGCGGACCTTCCGGGCTCTCGCCGTCGGGCGGCGGGATGGCGGCAAAGACCTCGATCCTGCCGGCAGGCGAAATCAGCACACGGTGGGGTTGGGCACGCAGGACATCGGCCATCAATGCACCACCATGGGGGCCGAATACGTCCTGGTTCTGCAACGCGAGCAATGTGTCGATCAGGCGCGCGTCGCGGGTCCGCAGGCAGAACTGCACGTGGCCGATCCCGGCCCCCAGGTCGAAGATCGCGGCGTCGCGATCTTCGTCGCGCACCGCGTCGGTATCGTGTCCCAGCGACTGGATGACGCCTCGGCGCGCCTTGTCGGGAATCGGCAGGCAAAAGGCCAGCGAATGTCCCCAGCTTTCCCCGTCGCCCGACAGGGTGTCGTAAGCCAGCATGCGCGGCTCGACATCCAGGTTGATCCGGATGGCAGCACGCGCCGTGTACAGGCACTGCGCGCTTGTGGTGATCGTCCGCGTGGCGGGCTCGTCGTCGTCCCGGACAAACTCGCCAACTGCGCCAAACGTACCGATGCTCCAGCCATGCCGCGTATCGTTCAGCAATCTGCCGACCAACGCCGCATAGCCGCTTGCGTATCGATGCTCGATACTCATTTCGCCCGACATACCCACTCCCGATTCCTGACAATGCGTTCCCGATCCTGGATGACAGGGCAGCTCGGACAGAAACGGCGGCGGAAACCCTTGTGCTGGAGGCAGCACGCCTTGAGTATCTGGCACACCTCCGAACGGTCGCCGCTCGCGATCACATACGTTTCCGGCAGTGCGCGCGCCAACTCCGGATGCCGCGCCAGCAAGGCACGGGCTGCCCTGACGGCCTGTTCACGGTCGCCAAGCAACTCGCCTATCGTAGAAAACTGGGCCAGCCAGGACGAGGCCAGCATCGACCACAAGGCGTGGCGGGAATAGCCGGACCAGCGCCGCAAGCTTTCCAGTACCGGTTCGCTGAACGCCAGCAGACTGGCGAGCACGCCGGGGCCGATATCGGCCGGATTGCGGCTCGCCAGGAGATCGGCCTGCCGGATCCAGACGCCTTCGACCAAGGTGGACGCTGAAAAGTGCAGCGCGAAATCATGGATGCGAAGCGTCCGCCGCTCTGCGAGATAGGCCGCAATGATGGGCCCCGCCGCCCAGCCATGGCGCAACAGCAGTGAAGCCGCGGCTGCCCGCCTGTTTGCGCCGAAACCGGCGTCTGCCAGATGGACGATGAAATCGGCCAGCGCACCGGTTTCCGGCGTCATCAGCGCGTCCGCCTGGATCCAGTCGTCCGGGTCGTGAGGGTCCACCGTAACCCTGAGCGCGCCGGTCAAATGCGACAGTCGTTCGAGCAGTACCGGTACCGACACATCCGGCTGGGAAAGGGCCTGCTCCATCTCGCCGCTATGCCGCCTCATAGTGCCCAAAGCCTTTGCTGGTCTGATCGAATGCCTCCGGTTCCCGGCCGAGATAGCGGAAGGAAATATCCCGCCACATCGACAGCCTCGACCAATCCGGCCGCTCGGCAAGCCGGTCTCCGGGCAACACAAAAGGATTGGCGAAATAGATGGTCAGCATGGATACACCCGCCGCGTTGCGCATCTCGAATCCCCAGCTGTTGGGCGCACCCCGATCATCCAGGGTGCGAAAGATGCTGACATCCGCCGGGCGCAACCCACGCATCCGCGCCTCGCGGTCCGAGTCCGCATCGGGGGTGTCCGATCCGATGCACAGATGGAAGTGGGGGCCGTTGAACCCGATCGTCAGGAATTCGCCGTCCCGCTCGATCAGGTCAGGCGCACAGGGACACGTCCACTCATACGCCGCGCCACTGACAGATGGGCCAAAAATCAGCTGGTCCCAGTAGCACAGGAACGTGTCCGCCAGAAAATCGTGAAGCGTGTCCGGATCGGTCGGCATCGGCCAGCGATGAACGCGCGGCTTCCCCGCGCCATCCCGTTCGATGATGGGCTTGCGCCCTCCACGCTGTTTTGCCATTCCTGTTCCTTCCGGTTTACCGCCCACCCCACCCTCGACCTCAGAAATCACGGGACAGGGAGGCTGCATCAAGGTGATGCCGCTTCAAATGCATTTACCGGTCCACACCCGCCGCCGGAACCACCATATTAAACAATAAAAAATGTTTTTTCCAGATTAATCCAATATTAATTCATCAATGTTCAAATAAACAAAACATCTATTTCAATAGATTGATTTATATGAATAAAATTCAGGATATTTCGCAGATAACGAAAAACTATGGTGCTCATAGCTTTCCGTTATTCGCTGGTTAATTTGACAGAATCGATTAAATAAATAAGAATTCGGCAATCAGGTGCCAGAAATGATCTTCTATCGTCCTGGATAAACGGGAATCAGGTGCGTGGCGCAATGCCACCATGCCTGGGCTGCCCCCGCAACGGTAAGCGTTAAACGATGCATCACACACGCCACTGGATTCGTCCGGGAAGGCGATGCATACGGCGCGAGCCCGGATACCGGCCTGAACCCCGCGTGACCTGCGTCACGCGGCGGATCGTGCAACGTGCCCGCGGGGAATCGGGCACCCAACCGGAAACCATCATGCGTCAAACCTCTCTCGCCCTTGCCCTCGCCACGGGCTTCGCGATACCCGCCTACGCGGAAACCCTGCCGGAATTCGTCAGTGAAACGATCGTCGTCACGCCAACGCGCTTCGAAGAGCCCACACCCGCCACGCCCGGCAATCTCGTCGTGATTACGCGGCAGGATATCGAGCGGACACCGGCAACCAGCGTCCCCGATCTCCTGGCAGGGATTGTGGGTACGACGGTCATCCCGCTTTACGGATCGCTCGGGATTGATTCCGCCGTGAGCTTGCGCGGCGCGGGAAGCGGCGGAACGGCTACCAGCAACACCCTGGTGCTGCTCAACGGGCAACGTCTGAACCCCATCGACTCGGGGTCGATAGACTGGTCATTGATTCCCCTGACGAGCATCGAGCGCATCGAGGTCATGCCGGGAAGCGGGACAGTTCTATACGGCGACCGATCCAGTGGCGGTGTCATCAACATCATTACCAAGAAAACGGCCGACACGCGCTACGCCAGCGTCGGCGTGGGCAGCCATGGCATGCGTGAGCTCAGCCTTCAGGCGGGCGGAGCGACGGACAGCATCGATTCCAGCCTGTATTTCCAATACGGCGCGAGCGATGGCTGGAGAACAAACAGCGACCAGCGGCGCTATGCACTGGGCGGCCGGATCAATTTCCTGAATGAGCACGATATGCACGGCTTCGTCGATCTTGCCGCCTTCGACGAAAAGCTGGGCTTCCCAGGCGGCTTGTGGCGTGCCGAGTATCTTGCCGATCCTGCCCAGTCCCGCCATCCGGGGGACCGGTCTGATCGCAATGGCTTCCGGATTCGCCCGGGTGTAATGGTCAATCTGTCGGAGGACGTTGCACTGGACGCCGACCTGGTCCTGTCGCGGGACGAACGCAGCGGCTTCAGCGACGCAACCAATCCGGTGGAACAGACCCGCGACCTGTCGCGCGATTTCATTTCGTTCAGTCCCAAACTCAAGATCAAACATCGTCTCGGTGGATTCAGCAACCATGCCACGGTGGGCTACGACTACTTCAGGGGAACGGCGGACAGCCGGACCTCGCCGACCGGATTCCAGTCCTACACGCAAAACGCCTCGCAGACGAGCCATGCGCTCTACGCCCAGAACATCATGGCTCTTACCGAGCACTTGGCCTGGACGCTCGGCATGCGCGTGCAACGACAGCGCCAGTCTGCTGAACAGTCTGCGTATACGGATCGCTTTAACACTCCCCAACCTGCGGTGTCCGGCCACTCGGTCGACACGCGGGAAGCCTACGAAACGGGCATGACCTATCGGACCGGCGACTGGAAACTCTATGGCCGGCTCGGGACGAGCTTCCGCTTTCCCAATACCGACGAACTGTATGGGCTGGATCCGCTTACCTGGGCTCCCGTTTTCGCCATCGGCCTGAAGCCGCAGCATGGAATCGTGTATGAGGTCGGCGCCACGAAAAAAATGACGCGGGGCAGCGTCTCCCTCAGCGTCTACCAACAGAACCTGAAGGACGAAATCACCTCCGACCCCAATGGCGGCAACATGAACGTCGGCAAGACGCGGCGCCTGGGAAGCGAACTGAGCGCCAAGCTCAACATCACGGACACCCTGCATGGAAACGTCGGCGTTACGCTCGAAGACGCTCAGATCCGGGCCGGTGCTTACGCGGGGCGCGAAATGCCGATGGTGCCCGGCGTCCAGGCGAGCGCGGGCTTGAGCTGGGATGCGAGCCCGGATGCGGTCTATGCCGCACGGCTGAATCATGTGGGAAAACGCCGATACGGGGATGATTACGGAAACGACGCCGGCTATCTGTCCGGCTACACGACGCTTGATCTGATCGCGAGCTGGCGAATCCGCGACTGGAAGATCGACGCCAAGATTCTCAACGCGGCCGACAAACGATATGCCGCGTATGCCGGGTATGGTTTCAATTCCGGAACGTTTGCGAACGATACGTTCTACTATCCCGCCGACGGCAGGACATTCGGCGTCGCAGCGCGATACGACTTCCGGTAATCCCCGGTGCCGTCGGCCGGTTCCGGAGTGACTGGGATCGGCCGAGCCGGCTGCGGGAGTCGTGCCGGTACCGGGTGTGCGCACCTGCTGCGGAGCCGATTGACCGGCCGCACGCCGCCCCCTATAGTCGCGCCATGCACGCCGAACTCGATACCCTTGAAGCCAAGATCCGCCAGGTGGCCGAGCTGTGCCACACGCTGCGGCAGGAAAACATCGCGCTACGCCAGCAGCTGCTGGCTGCGCAGCAGGACAGCAGGCAGCTGACGACCCGCCTGGATGCCGCCAGGACGCGCCTGCATGCGCTGCTCGATACCTTGCCGGAGGACGTGTGATGGCCGGCCCCCGCTCGATCGAAATCAATATCCTGGGCCGCGCCTACAAGGTGGCGTGTTCGCGCGAGGAGGAATCGGCCCTGATCGCGGCGGCCGATTATCTCGACGAGAAAATGCGCGAGATCCGCGACAGCAGCAAGGTGATCGGTGCCGAACGCATCGCCATCATGGCGGGCCTCAATCTGGCGCACGACCTGCTGACCCAGGGCGGCGGCAGTCTGGTCGAGGCGGCGCGCACCCGGCTGACCCACTGCAACGCGCTGCTCGATTCCGTGCTGGAAGACCAGGACACGCTTTTCTGATCCAGCCCGAACCCGGTCCCGGCCCATCCGCGCGGCTGGGCAGCGCACCCTTTTCGATCCCAAAATGGAATACACTAAGAACGCTCCCTGCGGTGTTCGAGGCTGGTTGCAATTTCTCTGAACCAATGCATACGTGCAAGGCTGCGGTCTATTCCGGTGCGGGTGTGCGCGTGACACGTCTCATGTGCCCAAAGCGCCTTTGATTGCGGCCGTCTTGAACCCAGGTTCAAGAGTCCGCAGCCAGTCACGGCACAGGCGGGGAGCCCTTATTCTCGATGGACAAAATCACCCTCAGACGTCAACTCAAAGCCGCACGCAGCGCGTTCAAACCGGCTGAGCGCCGGCACGCCGCGCGCGCTTCCCTGCGCCTGGCGCTGCGCCACGGACTGTTGCTGCGGTCGCAACGGATCGGCTTCTATCTACCGCAAGGCGGCGAATTCGACGCCCACCTCCTGCTCAACCAGGCCCTCTGCATGCAGCGCGAATGCTATCTGCCTATCCTGCCGCGTCGCGGCCGGGTGATGCGCTTCGGCCGGGTGGGCCGCAACACGCGCATGCAGCCCAACCGCTACGGCATCCCCGAGCCGCTGGATGCCAAGCCGCTGCGCGCACGCCAGCTCGACCTGCTGCTGATGCCGCTGGTGGGGTTCGACAAACAGGGCTACCGGCTGGGCATGGGCGGCGGCTACTACGATGCGACGCTGGCGTTCATGCGCCACCGGCGGCTGTGGCGGAAACCGCGGCTCATCGGAATTGCCTACGAATGCCAGCAGGCGGAGACGCTGCCGCACGATCCGTGGGACATGCCACTCGACGCGGTGCTGACCGAGCGCCGGTTGCACCGCTTCATTTCAACCCCTCCCTGACGCGGGGCCTAGTCGCCCAGATAGGCCTGGCGCACTGCCGGATTGGCGGACAGCTCGGCCGCCGGGCCGCTCAGCGTGACGGTGCCGTTTTCCAGCACATAGCCGCGCGCGCAGGTTTTCAGCGCCAGATGCGCGTTCTGTTCGATCAGCAGCACGGCCACGCCGCCCGCCGCGATCCGGCGGATGATGTCGAACACCGCCTGCACCATCAAGGGCGCCAGTCCCATGCTCGGTTCGTCCAGCAGCAGCAGACGCGGACGCGCCATCATCGCGCGTCCCAGCGCCAGCATCTGCTGTTCGCCGCCGGACAGCAGCCCAGCGAGTTGTGCGCGGCGCTCGGTCAGGCGCGGAAGCAAGGCATAGACCTGGTCGAGATCGCGCGCGATCTCGGCGCGATCGCGCCGGGCGTAGGCACCCATCATCAGGTTCTCGGCGACCGACATGCGCGGAAACACGCCGCGCCCTTCGGGCACCAGCGTCAGGCCGCGCCGCGCCACCTCGTGCGCCGGCAACCGGGTGATCGACTGGCCGTCGAAATGCACGCTGCCGCCGTGCGGTGCCAGAAGGCCGCTGACGGCCTTGAGCGTGG
This sequence comes from Thiobacillus sp. 0-1251, assembly GCA_001899305.1. Lineage (GTDB taxonomy): Bacteria > Pseudomonadota > Gammaproteobacteria > Burkholderiales > Thiobacillaceae > Thiobacillus. The sequence continues at coordinate 83,807 of MKWL01000015.1, forward strand.
TGGTCTTGCCCGCGCCGTTGGCGCCGATGAGGCAGACCATTTCGCCCGGCGCCACCTCCAGGCTGAGTTCGCGCACCGCATGGATACCGCCGTAGGCGACCGACAAGCGGTTGATCGCCAGCAATGCGCTCATAGCGTTTCGTCCCCGAGGTAGGCGGCGATGACCTTGGGGTCGCGGCTGACCACGTCGGGCGTGCCTTCGGCGATTTTCACGCCGTAGTCGAGCACCGCCAGCCGGGTGCACAAGCCCATCACCAGCTTCACGTCGTGCTCGATCAGCAACAGCGTCAGTCCGTCGGCCTGCAGCTGCAGCAGCAGTTCGCGCAGGGCCGCACGCTCGGCCGGATTCATCCCGGCGGCAGGTTCGTCGAGTGCCAGCAGCCGCGGTTCGGTCGCCAGCGCGCGGGCAATCTCGAGCCGGCGCTGATCGCCATAGGGCAGGTTCTTGGCCAGGCGATGGGCGTGCTGCGCAATCCCCACGCGCTTGAGCAAGGCATGGGCGCGTTCGCGCGAATCGGCTTCCTCGCGACGCGTACCGGGCAGGCGCAACACCGCACCGACGACGCCGCTGGTGGTGCGCGCATGGCGGCCGACCAGCACGTTCTCGAGCGCGGTCATTTCCGCGAACAGGCGGATGTTCTGGAAGGTGCGCGCCAGGCCTGCGTGCAGTACCTGGTGCGGCTTGCGGCCGTCAATCCGCTGGCCGTTCAGGCGGATCTCGCCATGGTTGATCGAATACAGTCCGGTGAGCGCATTGAACAAGGTGGTCTTGCCCGCGCCATTGGGACCGATGAGGCCGAATATCTCGCCCGTGTGAACCTGCAGCGAAATATCGGAGAGCGCCTGCAAGCCGCCAAATGCCTTGCTTACGCCTGAAACCGTCAACAACGACGTCGATCCTGCATCGGGCTTGCCCGATGGGGGGGGAGCGGCCTTGGGTGCACTCATCCCTGCGCGTCGGCGAATTCGCGTCGGCGGCGCGTCGAGGGCAGGAGTCCAGCGGGACGGTACAGCATGACCGCAACCAGCGCCACGCCGAACAGCAGCATGCGCAGATCCGCCGGATCGATATAGACGTGACCGAACAGATTGCGCTGCCAGTCGCCGGTATAACGCAGCGCCTCGGGCAGCAGCGTCAGCACCACCGCGCCGAAGATCACGCCGGGAATATGTCCCATGCCGCCGAGCACGATCATGCACAGGATCATGATCGACTCCATGAGGTTGAACGATTCGGGGCTGATGAAGCCCTGGAAGCTGGCGAACAGGCCGCCCGCCAGGCCGCCGAAGGTGGCGCCCATGGCGAATGCCAGCAGCTTGAGGTTGCGCGTGTTGATGCCGGTCGCAGCGGCGGCGATCTCGTCCTCGCGGATGGCGACCCAGGCGCGACCGATGCGCGAATCCTCCAGTCGCATCGAAATGAAGATCACCATCAGCGTGAACAGCAGGAACAGATAGTAGGTGAGATGGATGCCGGTGAAGGTATAGCCGAAGAGCGCATGCGGCTGGCTCAGGTCGAAGCTGCCGAGGCGTACCGGATCGATCAGGTTGATGCCTTGCGGGCCGTTGGTGATGTTGACCGGCGCATTCAGGTTGTTCAGGAAAATGCGGATGATCTCGCCGAAGCCCAGCGTGACGATGGCGAGGTAATCGCCGCGCAGCCGCAGGGTGGGCGCACCCAGCAAGACGCCGAACAGCGCGGCCAGCGCGGCGCCCAGCGGCAGGACCGCCCAGAACGGCAGGTGCAGGCCGAAATGCGGGCTGGAGAGCCAGGCGTAGACGTACGCGCCCAAGGCATAGAACGCGACGTAGCCGAGGTCGAGCAGCCCGGCGTAGCCGACGACGATATTCAGTCCGAGCGCCAGGATGACATACAGCAGCGCAAGATCGAGCAGCCGTACCCACGAACGTCCCAACCCGGCGTCGACCAGGAAAGGCAGCAGCGCCAGCCCCAACGCCAGCAAGCCGAACGTCAGCCAGCGCGACCGTGTTTTATTCAAGCTAAGCACGCTCGACAACACGCACTCCCAACAAGCCCGAGGGACGGAACACCAGCACTGCGATCAGCACGAAGAAGGCGAACACGTCCTGGTAGTTGCTGCCGAGGAAGCCGCCGGTCAGGTCGCCGATGTAACCCGCGCCGAAGGACTCGATCAGCCCCAGCAGCAGGCCGCCGAGCATCGCCCCGCCCAGATTGCCAATGCCCCCCAACACCGCCGCCGAGAAGGCCTTGAGGCCGAGCAGGAAGCCCATGTAGTAGTGCGCCAGACCGTAATACGCGCTGACCATGACGCCGGCCACCGCCGCCAGCGCCGAGCCGATCGCGAAGGTGGCGGCGATCACCCGGTTGACGTCCACCCCCATCAGGCTTGCCACCTGGCGCGACTGCGCGGTGGCGCGCATGGCCCGGCCGAGCCGGGTTTTCTGCACCATCAGGATCAGCAGCAGCATGATGGCCGTGGCCAGCAGCAGGATGGCGATCTGCACGTCGGTGATCGACGCACCGTAGAGCGTGTGCCGGCCCTGCGGCAGGATGGCGGGAAAGGGAAGGTATTGCTTGCCCCAGATCAGCATGGCGACGTTCTGCAGGATGATCGAGACGCCGATTGCCGTGATGAGCGGGGCCAGGCGCGGCGCATGCCGCAGCGGCCGGTAGGCGACACGCTCGATCAGGAGGCCCAGCGCCACGCACACCGGAATCGCCACCACCAGCCCCGCGCCCAGCACCAGCACGCCCGGCAACCCGGGCGCCGCCAGCGCCAGGGCGCCGATCACGGACAGCGCCACCATCGCTCCCATCATGGTGATCTCGCCGTGGGCGAAATTGATGAGTTCGAGTATGCCGTACACCATTGTGTAGCCCAGCGCCACCAACGCGTAGACGCTGCCGAGCACCAGGCCGTTGATGAGTTGTTGCAGGAAAATGTCCATCTATGCGCCTGCTGAGACCCGGTTGAATTCAGCTCAGCTTACTTGCCGCTTTGCACGGTTTCGAGCGTTTGCCACTTGCCATTCTTCACCTGATACAGCGTCACCGCACCGCCGGCGAGGTCACCCTTGGCATCGAAGCGAATGTGGCCGGTCACCCCTTGATAATCGGTCTTCGGCAGTTCGGCCAGATACTTGGCGGGGTCGCTGGAGTCGGCGCGTTTCATTGCGGCGATCAACACATGCATGGCGTCGTAGGCATAGGGGGAATAATTCTGGATCTGGCCGTATTTGGCTTCGAACTTGGCCTTGAATGCGCTACCGCCCGGCATCGCGTCGAGCGGCAGGCCGGGGTTGGACGCCACCGCGCCCTCGGCAGCGGCGCCGGCCAGTTCGATGAAATTGGGCGTCTGCGCACCATCGCCGCCGAGGAATTGCGCCTTCATGCCGAGCTGTTTCATTTGCTTGATCATGGGTGCGGCCTGCGGATCCATCCCGCCGAAGAACACCAGATCGGGCGATTTGCCCTTGATCGAAGTAAGGATCGCCATGAAGTCGGTCGAGCGGTCGGACGTATATTCGCGCGCCACCACATCGCCGCCGGCCGCCTTGGCCGCCTTCTCCACCTCGTCGGCCAGCCCCTGGCCGTAGGCGGTCCGGTCGTCGATGATGGCAATGCGTTTCGCGCCCAGTTTGGTCACCGCGTAGTCGCCCAGCACGGTTCCCTGCTGCGCATCGTTGGTCATCACACGGAAAGCCGTCTTGAACCCGGATGCCGTGTAGGCCACGGCAGTGGCCGACGGTGAAATCTGCGGAATGCCGTTGTCGGAATAAATCTTGGAAGCCGGGATCGTGGCGCCCGAATTGAGGTGGCCGATCACGCCGACCACGCCTTCGTCGACCAGCTTCTGCGCCACGGTGGTGGCGGTTTTGGGATCGGCCGCGTCATCCTCGCTGCGCATTTCGAGCACGACCTTCTTGCCGCCCAGCGTGAGCCCGGCGGCATTGATTTCATCCAGCGCCATGCGTGCGCCGTTTTCGTTGTCCTTGCCCAGATGCGCCTGCGGGCCGGTGAGGGGGGAGGCCTGGCCGATCAACACCACCTGGCTATCGCCATTCTGCTGCGGCTTGTCACCACATCCTGCGACCAGCACTGCCGCTGCCATCACCCAAGCCAGCCTTCGACCCGTCATCTTGGTCTTCCCCGCAATCAAACTGAAACGGGGAATTTATACCACAAAGCCAGCGGCGACCGGCTTTCCGGCTGCCCGGAAAGCAAAGGCCGGCGTAAACGCCGGCCTTTGCTTTCGATCTGAATCGGGTCGTCGAGAATTATTTCAGGGTCAGAATCCAGGAAACGATCTTCTCGGCGTCTTCGTTGCTGACCTGCGGGTTCGGCGGCATGGGAATCTGGCCCCAGACGCCCTTGCCGCCGGCTTTCACCTTGGCAACCAGGTGGGCTTTCGCACCCTTGTCGCCCGCATATTTCTTGGCGACATCCTTGTAGGCCGGGCCGACGATCTTCTTGTCCACGCCATGGCAGGACAAACAGGCATTCTTCTGCGCCAGGGCCATGGCCGCAGCCGGGTCATCCGCAGAGGCTACGCCGGACATCAACAGCAGCGCAGCAGACGCTGCGGTCATCATCAACTTGTTCATCATTATTCAGTCTCCGTGGAAGTCGGGTTGGGCGCGTTTGAGACATCTCGCGTCTGCAATATTAAGGGAAATCCCTTTCCACGCAAGGCAGGGGCTTGAGTATTTGCTACCAAGCCCCGGGGGTAAAGTTATTCGCGTTCGATCAGTTCGCGGTAAGCATGCCAGCTGGCATGTCCCAGCCACGGAAATATCACCGCCATCGCAATGAAGTCGGTCGCCATGCCGACCACGACCAGACCCGCGATCAACACGCCCCACAACAACATCACCGGGAAATTCAGCCGGGTCGCCATGAAACTGGTGACCAGTGCCGTGGCGAAATCGACCTTGCGGTGCAGCAGCATGGGCAGCGAGACCACGGAGAAGCTGAACACCATCAAGGCCAGCATGCCGCCGAACGCCAGGTAGGCCAGTACGAAATCGGTGTGCTGCTGCACCGCGGACAGGCTCAGCAGCTCGGTCAGGCCGCCGATGCCCGATCCGTTCAGGAACAGTCCGACCAGAATGGCCGAGATGCGCTCCCAGACGGAGAGCACGAACACCAGCGTCAGCGCAAACAACCCCAGCGAAGCGGGATTGGCGCGCCACGACAACAGGGGAACGAAGAGGCCCGGCAGCTTGTGGTGGTGTTCCAGGCGATGGCTCACACAATAAAACACCGTGGCCAGCACCGGCGCGATGAACAGGAAACCCGAGGTCAGCGCCATCGCCAGGTGCGGCTTGTCTTCCGCCGCATGCACCAGGCCGTATCCCAGCAGTGCAAACACCACGCCATAAAAGAGGCTCAGCGGCCATGCCTTGGCCATGTCCTGCGCGCCCGCACGCAGCCAGTGGAAAGGCTGCTCGAATGTCACGCTGCGGATTGCCGGCAGATTCATGTGCGCGGCCTGCGGATGAAAAACCGGGTGTTCAGTATGTGTGCTCATGCTTGCTCCTGATGACAGACAGACTGTTTGTTTGATAGCAGGCGGCGGCGCGGGTTCCTAATAGCAAATACTGATAAAGCCCTTATTCCAGCACGCTATCCAGGTCGACCACCGGCGGCTGGCAAGCGGTGCCGCTGCAGATCCAGGCCGTGGGACGATCGGGCGCCGGTTTCGCCAGCGCATCGGGCAGGGTCAGGCCGTTGGGCAGGGCCAGCATCAGGTCATGCGCGCCGAGATGCGGTGTCAACGCGTGCGTCCACGCCTGCAAGGCGGATGCCGGACCGCGCAGCAGGATCACGCGCGGCGGCACCAGGGATTCGTCGAGCACGGCCAACAACGTGGGGTACGCAATGGGCTGCTGGAGCAGATGGGCATGGAACACGTTCAGGCAGCGTGCGCTGGCATCGAGATAGCGCGCCTCGCCGAGCAGATGGCCCAGCCGCTGCAGGGCGAAGGCCGCCACGCCGTTGCCCGACGGCGTCGCGTTGTCGTAGCCGGGCTTGGGACGCGTGAGGAGCGCCTCGTGGTCATGGCTGGTGAAGAAGAAGCCGCCGGCTTCGGCATCCTCGAAATGTGCCAGCAGCGCATCGGCAAGCTCGCGCGCCCAGGCCATGTCGGCTTCGCGGTAGCCGGCCTGCAGGGTTTCCAGCAGCGCATCGAGCAGGAACGCGTAGTCGTCGAGATAGGCGTTCAATCGCGCCACGCCGTGCTTGGTGCTGGCGAGCAGACGTCCGTCGCGCCACACATTCCGATGCAGGAAATCGATCGCCTCCTGTGCCGCACCGATCCAGTCGGGACGCGCCATCACCCGCCCGGCATGCGCCAGCCCGGCGATCATCAGTGCGTTCCAGCTGGTGAGTTGCTTGTCGTCGCACCCGGGACGCACGCGCGTCTCGCGTGCGGCAAACAGCTTGGCCTGCGCATCCGCCAGCCGCGCCGCGGCAACTTCGTCGCCCAGGCCCAGCTCGGCCGCGACCTCGGCCAACGGGCGCGCCAGGACGGGATTCCAATGCGCATTCTCGAAATTGGGCGGCCCGTCGAAACCGTATACCGGCGCCGCCACGGCGTATTCCTCGGGCGTCAGCAGCGCGCGGACCTCATCAGGCGTCCATACGTAAAACCTGCCTTCATGGCCTTCGCTGTCGGCATCCAGCGCCGAATAGAACCCGCCCTGCGGGGCGTGCATTTCGCGCAGCAGCCAGCCGACGATGCCTTCCGCCGTGTCCCGGAACAGGGTCTCGCCGGTCAGCGCCCAGGCGTCGGCATACAGGTGCAACAGCGGGCCGTTGTCGTAGAGCATCTTTTCGAAGTGCGGGATGATCCACTGCTCGTCGACCGAGTAACGGCAGAACCCACCGCCGAGCTGGTCGACCACTCCGCCCGACGCCATCTTGCGTAGCGAGAACAGCGCCATCTCGCGCGCCTGCGCATTGCCGCGTTGCGCCGCGCCCTTACCTGGATTGGCTTGGCGCAGCAGGAAGAACAGTTCGCCGGGGCGCGGAAACTTGGGCGCGCGCGAAAAGCCGCCCCACACCGGATCGAAGGCCTGCGCAAGATCGCGCACGGCTTGCCCGAGCGGCGCATCGGTCAGCGCCTCATGCATGCCCACATCCGGCTGCTGCTGCGCGAGCGCGGCGCGTACCGCCTCGTTCTGCGCCAGCACTTCGCCGCGCCGTTCGTGCCAGGCGCGCGCGACGTTTTCCATCAGGTCGATGAAGCCGGGCAACTGGTAGCGCGGCGTCTTGGGAAAATAGGTGCCGGCGAAAAACGGCGTCTGGTCGGGCGTCAGAAACACCGTCAGCGGCCAGCCGCCGCCGCGCTGGGTCAAGAGCTGGTGCGCCGTCTGGTAGATCTGGTCGAGGTCGGGGCGCTCCTCGCGGTCGACCTTGATGTTGACGAACAGGCGGTTCATCACCGCCGCCACGTCCGCATCCTCGAAGCAGTCGTGCGCCATCACATGGCACCAGTGACAGGCCGAATAGCCGATCGACAGCAGGATGGGCTTGTCCTCGCGGCGTGATTTTTCCAGGGCTTCCTCGCCCCACGGGTACCAGTCGACCGGGTTGTCGGCGTGCTGCAGCAGGTAGGGACTGGGTTCGGTAGCAAGACGGTTGGGCATGGCGGCAGAGCCTCGCAGACTAATAGTTGATTAAATCAGTCAACAATTGTACGCTTGCTGCAATCCCGAACAAAAGCAGGAGCTCCCATGTCCCAGGAATTATTCGCAGCCGCCCAGTCGGGCGATACCGCCCAGATCAAAACCCTGCTCGAGGCCGGCGCCGATCACGCTGCTGTCGACGAAGCCGGCGAAACCGCATTGATGCACGCTGCCCACGGCGGCCATGTCGCCGCGGTGCAACTGCTGATCGCCGCCGGTGCCGACGTCAACGCCAAGTCGCCGCAAGGCTGGACGGCGCTTGCCAAGGCCGCGTACAACAGCGAAACCGAACGCGGCTACGTCGAGGTCATCGAAGTACTGCACGAGGCGGGCGCCTCGCTCGACGAACGCATCTTCTTCGGCATCACGCCGCTGATGCTGGCGGCTGGCGGCGGCGACGCCCAGGTCGTGGAATGGCTGATCAACACCGGGGCCGACGTGCTCGCCGCCAACGAGGGTGGCCGCACCGCGCGCATGATGGCGGACGACAAGTTCTATGTGGATGTGATCAACCTGCTGCACGAAGCCGAGCAACAACTGGGTGTATCGGTAGACGGCTCGTGCTCGTCAACCCGGGGCGTGGCCAAACCCCAGGTCGTCAACCTGATGAAGCCGACCACGCACTGACGTGTGCGGGGCTGGCCGGGGCGCCTAGCGGTCCAGCCAGTCGATCAGGCCCTGCCACTGTTCCACGTCGCGCTCGGCGATGTGGTGCGGCAGGTCGAACAGGCTCTTGCCCTCGAACGCGGCGTTGACGTAATGCTGGGTGTTGCGCAGATGCGCCAGCACCGGCAGATCCTGCTGCGCCATGAACTGTTCCAGCGTGACGCCGGCGCGCGTGCGCGGATCCACGCGCATCCCCACCACACCGACAAAGGCATGGCCCTTGCGCACCGCCTTTTCGGCATGCAGCGCGGCGAGAAAATCCTGGCTGGCGCGAATGTCGAACAGCGACGGCGCGATCGGCACCGCCACCTTGTGCGCCAGTTTCAGCGCGCGTTCGAGGCTCTTTCCATGCAGCCCGGCGGGTGAATCGATCACCAGCCAGTCGCTGTCCGCCTTCTGGCCTTCGCGCATCAGTTCGATCTCCGGCAATGCCCCATCGCGCATCGCCAGCCACTGGGTGGCGGACTTCTGGCGGTCGAGATCGAGCAAGGCGACGCGTTGACCCTGCGCCGCCAGATAGCCGGCAAGGTTGGTCGACAACGTCGTCTTGCCGCTGCCGCCCTTGGGGTTGGCCACCAGAATCACGCGCATACCGCTTTCTCCCTTTGGTTACATCGCTTCCACGCTGTAGGTCACGGACATCGTATGCGTTTCGCCCGGCGCCACGGTGACGACATTGTCCATCGCGTTGGCCGATTCGACGCACACCATTTCGCGCCAGCCGGCACCGGATTTGCCCTTGCCCATGTCGCCCATCTTCTCGGCTTTCTCGGTCCACGGCGTCCACACGATGGTCGACTGCGAACCCGTCTTGGCGATGCGGATGCGGCGCTTGAGGCCGGCGTCGACGATCACGCAGTCGGCCGGCGTATTGACGTAGACGCGGTCGACCTCGCCATTGAAGGCAATCGCGCCGCTTTGTTTTTTGGTGGCGAAGTTGTCGACCTTGTCGTGGAACGTCGCTCCTTCCAGTCCGCCGACCTGAACCGCGCCGATATCGCTGATGTGGAAATAGGTATGCAGCGCTTCGCCGATCTTCACCGGCGCTGCGCCCGTATTGGTGGTGGCCAGATGCATCTCCAGCTTGTCGCCGACGATGACCGTCAGCGCCAGCCGCGTGGCATGCGGCCACTGTGCGCGGGTCTGGTCGTTCTCCACGAGTTGCAGGGTGATCTCGGTCTTGGCGTCGTTGCGCTTGCGGCTGCCGGTCACGGTCCACGGCACGGTGCGCGCGAAGCCGTGTGCGGGATAGCCGGATTCCGTGTCATGCGCGCCGAACCACGGCCAGCACACCGGCGCGCCGCCGCGGATGGATTTGCCCGGCGCGAACTTGGCGGCGTCGGACACCCACACTACCGGCGTGTGTTGCGACTTGGGACGGAAGCTGACCACGTGCGCGCCCTGCAAGCAGAGCGTCGCGCGGCCGCCGTGGTTGTCGATGTCGGCATACGTGAGCCCCCCCGCGCCAACGCGGAAGCTCAGCTGGCCGGGAATGGCGAAGCGCGCCAGCGGATCGGCATGCGCCTGCGCCTCGGTCGGATGTTCGACCAGGCTGACGTCGCGCACCGCGCCGAAGGCGGCCGAGGTCGCCATCGCCGCATAGGCGCGCAACGCAGGCGAGACCTCGCGCGCACGGTTGAGCGGCTTCCAGGCCTGCGCACCCTTGGCGTCCATCGCGGCACGGCGGCGTTCGAGTTCGGCGTCGCTCACCGCGACCTTGATCGTGCGATTGGGAATGTCGATTTCGATGCGATCACCCTCTTCCACCAGGCCGATGGCGCCGCCCTCGGCCGCTTCCGGCGAGGCGTGGCCGATCGACAGGCCCGAGGTGCCGCCGGAGAAGCGGCCATCGGTAATCAACGCACAGACCTTGCCGAGGCCCTTGGATTTCAGGTACGAGGTCGGGTACAGCATCTCCTGCATGCCGGGGCCGCCGCGCGGGCCTTCGTAGCGGATCACCACAACGTCGCCGGCGACGATGTGGTCACCGAGGATGGCATCGACCGCGGCATCCTGCGATTCGAACACGCGTGCCGGGCCGGAGAATTTGAGGATGTGCTCGTCGACACCCGCCGTCTTGACGATGCAACCGTCCAACGCGAGGTTGCCGTACAGCACGGCGAGACCGCCGTCCTTGGAGTAGGCATGCTCGATGTCGTGGATGCAGCCGTTGACGCGGTCGTCGTCCAGTTTGGCGAAGCGGCGGTCCTGCGAGAACGCGGTCTGCGTCGGCACGCCGCCGGGCGCGGCGCGGAAGTAATCCTTGACATCCTTGTTGCTGGTGCGGCGGATGTCGTAGACGTCGATCTGCTCGCCGAGCGATTTCATCAGCACGGTCGGCACCTCGCGATGCACCAGCCCGCCGCGCTCCAGCTCGCCGAGGATCGCCATCACGCCACCGGCGCGGTGCACGTCTTCCATGTGGTAGGTCTGGATCGACGGCGCGACCTTCGACAGGTGCGGCACGCGGCGGCTCATGCGGTCGATGTCGGCCATGGTGAAGTCCACCCCGGCCTCGTGTGCGGCGGCCAGCAGGTGCAGCACCGTATTGGTCGAGCCGCCCATCGCGATGTCGAGCGCGATGGCGTTCTCGAAGGCATCGAAGCTGGCGATGGCGCGCGGCAGCACGCGGGTGTCGCCGTCCTCGTAGTAGCGGCGCGCATTCTTCACGATCAGGCGGCCGGCGGCGAGGAACAAATTCCTGCGGTCGGCGTGGGTCGCCAGCAGCGAGCCGTTGCCGGGCAGACTCAGGCCCAGCGCCTCAGTCAGGCAGTTCATCGAGTTGGCGGTGAACATGCCGGAGCACGAACCGCAGGTCGGGCAGGCTGAGCGCTCCAGTTGTTCGACCTTCTCGTCGGAGAATTTCGCATCGGCGGCCGACACCATGGCGTCGACCAGGTCGAGCTTGATGGTCTGCTTGTCCCACACCACCTTGCCCGCCTCCATCGGCCCGCCGGAGACGAACACCGTGGGGATGTTGAGACGCAGCGCGGCGTTCAGCATGCCAGGCGTGATCTTGTCGCAGTTGGAGATGCACACCAGCGCGTCGGCGCAGTGCGCGTTGACCATGTATTCGACCGAGTCGGCGATGAGGTCGCGGCTCGGCAGCGAATACAGCATGCCGCCGTGGCCCATGGCGATGCCGTCGTCGACCGCGATGGTGTTGAATTCCTTGGCCACGCCGCCGGCCGCCTCGATCTCGCGCGCCACTAGCTGGCCCATGTCCTTGAGGTGCACGTGCCCCGGCACGAACTGGGTGAACGAGTTGGCGATCGCGATGATCGGCTTGTTGAAGTCGCCGTCCTTCATGCCGGTGGCGCGCCACAGTGCGCGCGCCCCCGCCATGTTGCGGCCACGGGTGGTTGTCCAGGAACGATAGTCAGGCATGTTGGTCACTCAGGCAATCTATAATCAGCCAGTCATTTTACCCGCGCTTTGACCTCCCCGAATCCCACCTTCTGAATCCCGACCCCGACCCATGCTCGTCCATCCCCAATTCGACCCCGTCGCCCTGCAGCTTGGGCCGCTCGCCATCCACTGGTACGGCCTCATGTACCTCGTCGCCTTCGTCCAGGTGATCCTGCTCGGACGCTGGTGCATCGCGCACCGGCCGTGGACCGGCTGGACGCAGCAGATGCTCGACGACGTGCTGTTCTACGGCGTGCTCGGCGTCATCCTCGGCGGTCGGCTCGGCTACGTGCTGTTCTACAAGCCCGGCGACTATTTCGCCCACCCGCTCGACATCTTCAAGGTATGGGAAGGCGGCATGAGCTTTCATGGCGGCTTTCTCGGCGTCATCATCGCGATGGCGCTGTTCTCGCACCGCCACAAGCTGCGCTGGCTCGCCGTCACCGACTTCATCGCCCCGCTGGTCCCGCTCGGGCTCGCCGCCGGCCGGCTCGGCAACTTCATCAACGGCGAACTGTGGGGACGCGCCACCGACCTGCCCTGGGCCATGATCTTCCCGCAGGCAGGCGACGGCATCCCGCGCCACCCGTCCCAGCTCTACGAATTTGCCGGCGAAGGCCTGCTGCTGTTCGCCATCCTGTGGCTCTATTCGCGCAAGCCGCGCCCGGTCGGCGCCGTCTCCGGCGTGTTCCTGATCGGCTACGGCAGCCTGCGCTTCCTCGCCGAATTCGCCCGCGAACCCGACAGCTTCCTTGGTCTGCTGGGGCTGGGACTTTCCATGGGGCAATGGCTCTCCATGCCGATGATCGTCGCCGGCCTCATCATGCTGCGCTGGTCGCTGCGGCGCGCATGATCGCCCGTCTCTGGCGCGGTGTCGGCTGGCTCGGTGTCGCCGCCGCCCTGGTGCTGTCACTGACCCCGCCCGTGATCAACGAAGCCGGACACACCGACAAGATCGTGCACCTGTCCGGTTACGCCGTGCTGATGTTCTGGTGGGCGCAGATCGTCGTCCGCCGGCGCTGGCGGCTCGCCCTGGCCGTCGTGCTGTTCGGCGCCGCCATCGAGCTGCTGCAGGGCCTCACCCCGGATCGCGACCCCGACGTATTCGACGCGCTGGCCAACACCGGCGGCGTCCTGCTCGGCTGGTTCGCCGCCCGCCTGCTCCCCAACCTCCCGGACACCCTCGGAAAGCTCTTCCGGCCCCGCTAGAAACAGGGCTATAATCCGCCGCACTGGGGCGGTAGCTCAGCTGGGAGAGCGTCGCGTTCGCAATGCGAAGGTCGGGAGTTCGATCCTCCTCCGCTCCACCAAGACAACATCCAGCAACGTCCAAGACGATGGCCTCTCAGGCCATAACCCTGCCAAACGGCAGGGTTATACTTTATCCGATAGTAAACGCTCCTCTGGTCGCAGGCATGGGGACACCCAGTCGAGGGCCTTTCAGACCTAAACCGAGCACATCCACCGTGCAAGCCTGTCCGCGCCGAATAACGCGAGACCTGACCCGGGCTTGCTCCGAACTCTACGCACTCGTTCACGCCTTGTGGGAAGGACCGTTCATCGTCCGCAGCGGACTCTGGTGGATGTTATCGTTCCAGCCCGCTACCTCCCCAAAGCAGTCAGCTAGAAACTGAAGCTGCCCCCTTATCGTTTCAATTTCTTAACTAAGATGCCCGACTTGATTCACCAAGTTTGGATACTCAGTAAAAGAAAATAACTCAATCCTTGAACTGGTGTGTTGGGCTTCTCTCAATAATGCAAATTCAGTCCCGAACTGTTCGTCATTGTCGCTGTGAAATCCACGGGTGAAATCCAATTTGGCCTGATTTAGCTTTAGAAGATATGTATCGACAAGCTCATAAATTGATTGATCTGACTCACGCAGGACTTGGCCCCATTGAGACACCAGCGGGACTTTCACAGGCATGTGCAGATTGAAGATTTTGGATACGGCCTCTCTGAATTGGTTTGGGTCAAATCTTGTTTGCGAGGAAATCTGATCTAGCAGAGGTTCGGACTTCTTCTTCAGCATCAGGAGAAAAACCAGGTAGTCGAAATAAACTATCTCATTCGCGCTAACGGAAAGTATTGCTTTCAGTCGATGAATGGTTTGCCCTTGATCTCTAAGCGACAGCTTGAAGGCATCTGAGAAGGCGGCAAATGTAGCCTGCAAGTGTGGGGAGTGCTTTTCATCGTTGTGAAAAGGCGTGACGAATCTTTCCTCATCCACAATCCGGTATTTGTCAAAAAGAAACTTCGCGTACTGTCGATTGTTCGGTTCGGGCAAGGTGTATTCCTGATCGAAGAACCTCCCCAGGTATGAAGATGAATCAAAACCACTTCCGTAAACAGCGCCAATAGAATGGCAAAGCTGTTCTTTGTTGGTAGCGACGATGAAGAACACACCTCTAACACCGAACAGGTGTTTGATGTTCTCCAACAGTTCGAGAGCGTATGTGGGGCGGCAGCGATCCAGCTCATCTACGAAGATGTAAAGAGGAAGTTGAACGTCGCACTCAGGATCGCCCTTTTGCTGTTGTTCAATCGTTTCGATCAGCGCACTTAAATTCGTTTTGAATTCTTCGATTAGGCGCCTTGTTTCTCTGTGTTGTGAGAGAGCCCTGTCAGCCAACTTTCCTGCTTGATCTGCGATTGAACCGTCAATACCGTCGAGGCCTGTGATTCTTTCAAAGATCTCTCCGGCGATAGGCCCTGCAAATAGACGGGTGCCGATGCCAATCAACTTTTTGGCAGTTCCCATTACATTCTCCATTAGCGCCTGTGCAGGGGCGACATAATCTAGCCAAGGGTTTAGGGCCTTTTCCAGTTCAGCGATGAAGCCAACAAGGGGGTCTTTAGAGAAGTCATTTTTCCATGCATCGAATAAGACGACTGGATACTTGGCCTGCGTCAGGTCTTCTACCCATTTTTCAATCAGGAAGCTTTTCCCCTGCCCCCAGCGGGCGTTCAGGTTGAGCACAAAGTGACCGGCATAGGCGTCTCTATTCTCTTCGTGATAAATGCCGTTGAGGTAGGTAGTCAGAAACCGCGCGGATTCCACCCGGTCAAGATGGTCACCCACCCACTTCGGTTGAATCGGTGATTCTTCGCCATGTGCCATGAGGGTTACTCTCCTGATATGTCTATGGCGACTTTATCAGGTAAGGCAAACATGCCAACCGGAGCACCGTTGAAGCTGTCTTCGAGGTCGGGTATAAATTTGAAATAATTTGAAGGATCACTTCGGCTTCTGGCTGACCGCTATGGTGCGGTAGTGGGATAACACGATAGCTTTCATTAGAGTCCGCTACGGCCGAACAGCGGCCCCCATGAGTACCGTGCCAATCGGCCGTTGGCCGAGTACCGTCATTTAGCCTTACGACCACTAAGCACACTGAATTCCAGATATTCGTTAACGCCTAAGAACATCCCGAACGCATAGATACAGTCAGGGTTGGTTCCAGCACCCCTCACGTAGCGTAGGTAGTCGTGAGGCTCGAATCCCTCGCCGCTGCCAGCAGCGCCTGAAATTCGTCCGCAGGAAGCGGACGGCTGAAGAGATAGCCCTGCCCCATGTGGCAACCGGCCTTTTCCAGCGCCTGCTTCTGTTCTTCCGTCTCGATGCCTTCGGCGATCGTGTCTTTGTCGAGGGCGTGGGCCAGGGCGATGATGGAGCGGACGATCGCGCTGTCTTCCGATTCGTCGACCACGCCGTCGACGAAGTTCTTGTCGATCTTGATCGTGTCGGCAGGCAGGCGTTTCAGATAGCTCAGCGACGAGTAGCCCGTTCCGAAGTCGTCGATGGCGATACGGACGCCGATGCGCTTGAGGGCGCCGAGCACTTCGACACTGGACTCGGCGTCGAGCATTGCGGCGCCTTCGGTGATTTCCAGCTCCAGGCGCGACGGCGGCAGGTGGCAGCCGCCGATGACGGAGGTGACCTTGCCCAGCAGGTCCGGATCCTGGAACTGGCGTGTGGAGAGGTTGACTGCCATGCTCAGATCGAATCCCTGGTCGAGCCAGGCCTTGGCCTGCGCGCAGGCGGTTTTCAATACCCATTCGCCCAGCGGCAGGATGAGCCCCGACTCCTCGGCGACCGGGATGAACTGGGCGGGATGGTGTTCGACGCCGTCGGTGTCGCGCCAGCGCAGCAAGGCTTCGGCGCAGATGATCCGACCCGATTGCAGGTCGACGATCGGCTGGTAGTGGAGCCTGAACTGCTGTTTGACCAGCGCGTCGCGCATTTTCGCTTCGAGCGTCAGCCGCTGCTGCAACCGTTCGCCGAGTCCCGCTTCGAAGCAGGCAAAGCCGCTGCGGCCCAGGCGCTTCGCTTCGTACATGGCCGTGTCGGCGTGCTTGAGCAAGGTTTCGCGGTCGGTGCCGTGGTCGGGGAAGAAGGCCAGGCCGATGCTGCAGGACATTTTCAATCGGTGCTGGGCCACCTGGAACGGTGCTTCGAATACCACGATCAGGCGTTGCGCCGTCCGTGCGGCGGCGACGGGTGGGCAGTCGGGCAGGATGATCAGGAACTCGTCGCCGCCCAGGCGCGCCAGCATGTCGTGATAACGCAGCGTGGCGGCCGTCCGTTTGCCGACTTCGGCCAGGAGCTGGTCGCCGATGCCGTGCCCGAGCGTGTCGTTGATGTCCTTGAAGCGATCGAGATCGAAGAACATGATCGAGAAGGGGCGGCCGCTCTCCTTGGCGGCCCGGATCTGGTGTTCCAGGAGCTCTTCCGCGCCTGCGCGGTTGGTGAGCCCCGTCAGCGAATCGCGCCGGGCCTGGCTCAGGAGTTCGTCGCTGTGTTGCCGCTCGTGAATCCTGACCCAGTAGGAAATGGCGCCGAAGATGGCCACGAAGACCAGGAATATGCCGAGGACCGGGCTGTTGTGTTCCCACCATTTGTTCCAGATATGGCCGTAGGGAATCGACACATAGGCGTACATGGGCAGGGTGGCAAGGTGGCTGTAGGCACCCAGCCGTTGCTGCTCCGTGTACATCCAGGGCGAAAAGCCGGTGAAATAGCCGTCACGCAGGCCGGGCTGCGCGTGGATCATCTTGATGAGCGGGCCGTTCAGGGGTCGGCCGTAGACTTTGTCGGGGCTGTCCACGGGCCAGCGGGCCTGCTGGAACCCGTCCTCGCGCAGGATGCCGACCAGGCTATTCGGCGGCAACGACAGATTGCGCAGGAAATGCATGCCTGTTCCCAGGGGGATGGCTGCCTGGATCATGAACAGTGCCTGCCCTTGTTCGTCCCGCATGGTGTAGCGGAACGGGAAGCGCCACTCACCGATGACCTGGCCGTATTCGGGGCGACCGATCGTATACAGCCCGGGGTCGTCCAGCGCGGCCCGGAAGGGGGCCATGTAATCCGTCGTGTGCCGGTAATCCGGCAGCGGAGCGCCAGGCGGCAGGGCCGTATTGATCAGCATCCGGCCGCTGGTATCGATGACCGCCATGGCGCCGACCTGGGGATAGCGCTTCTGGAATTTTTCCAGGGCGGAACGGGCTGCCTCGGGGTGGTTGACGACATCGATCTGCTGCAGCAGCTGGCCGAGCGGATCGAGGCCATGGCCCAGGTCGTCGAAGAAGGCCTGGGTCGCAGACGCCAGGAATCCGGAAAGAACAGACAGATTCTTCCGTTCGTCCGCCTGCTCCCGGTCCCAGCTGATGATGCCGAGCGCCACGAAGCCAAGCAGCCCCGCAGCCACGAATGCGTAGAAAGCGCGCCGCAAGAGACGGGAAAAAGGGGAACGTGAGGGCATCCTCGATACGGAGTTCATTGTTTTGCCGAGTAAGGCTATAGCGGCAGGCATGGCCAAGTGTTTAGGCCGAAAATGCGATGGCCGCCCATCCGCCGTCATTTTTCGGGTATCGGCCAGCCGATACAGGCGGATTTTCCATGGTCTAGAATCGATGGGTATCGCTTCCGCATAGGCCTGCCGTTCCGTCATCCGGGACGCCGTGGCCGGCTTCATCCATCTCCTGAGGAGTCCTACCCATGATCAAACTCGACGTGAATGGTAAACAGCATCAGCTCGATGTGGCGCCCGACACCCCGCTGCTGTGGGCGCTACGCGACACGCTGCACCTGACCGGCACCAAATACGGCTGCGGCCAGGCGCTCTGCGGCGCCTGCACCGTGCAGGTGGATGGCGCGCCGACGCGGTCCTGCGTAACCCCGGTGTCGGCGGTGGCCGGCCGCAAGATCACCACCATCGAGGCGGTGAACACCGACCGCGTCGGCAAGGCGGTGCAGGACGCGTGGCGCAAGCTCGACGTGGTCCAGTGCGGCTACTGCCAGTCCGGGCAGATCATGAGCGCGGTGTCGCTGCTGCGCCAGAACCGCAGGCCTAGCGACGACGACATCGACAACGCCATGTCCGGCAACCTGTGCCGCTGTGCGACCTACGTCCGCATCCGGGCGGCCATCCACGAAGCCGCCAAGACCCTCGCCTAGGAGACGCGCGATGAACACGATCGAAAACCTCAGCCGCCGCCGTTTCCTGCAGGGCAGCGCCGGCCTCACGCTCGGCTTCTGCCTGCCCGCCCTCGCCGCCCCGGTCGCCGGTCCCGGCAAGGCCGGGGAAGGGGTGGTCGGGCCGATCCATTTCGAGCCCAATGCCTTCCTCCGCATCGGCACCGACAACACCGTCACGGTGTTGTCCAAACATCTGGAAATGGGCCAGGGCACCTACACCGGGCTCGCCACCATCCTTGCGGATGAACTGGACGCGGACTGGAACACGGTGCGCGTCGAAGGGGCGCCGGCCGATGCCAAGCGCTACAACAACCTGTTCTGGGGCCCGGCGCAGGGCACCGGCGGCAGCACCGCGATGGCCAATTCCTGGGAGCAGATGCGCCGCGCAGGCGCGGCCGGGCGCGCCATGCTGGTCAGCGCGGCAGCCATCAAATGGAAGGTGCCTGCCGCCGAGATCACGGTGCGCGACGGCGTGGTCAGCCATGCGCAGTCAAAGCACCGCGCCCGCTTCGGCGAACTGGCCGTGGACGCGGCAACCCTGCCCGTGCCCACCGAGCTGAAGCTGAAGGACCCGAAGGATTTCCGCCTGATCGGCAAGCAGGCAAAACGCAAGGACAGTGCCGACAAGATCAACGGCCAGGCCCGTTTCACCCAGGACGTGCAGTTGCCGGGCATGCTGGTCGCGGTGGTGGCCCACCCGCCCCGCTTCGGCGCCACGGTCAAATCCTTCGACGCCCGCCGCGCCAAGGCGGTGAAGGGCGTGGTGGACGTGGTGCAGATCCCGCAGGGGGTGGCCGTGCTGGCGAGCGATACCTGGAGCGCGAAAAAGGGACGCGATGCCCTCTCGGTGAACTGGGACGAAAGCCAGGCCTTCACGCTCGGCAGCGAGGAGATTTTTGCCCGCTACCGGGAGCTGGCGAAGACACCGGGACTGGTCGCGCACCAGCACGGCGACGCGGACCAGGCCTTCGGCAAGGCCGCCCGCGTGGTCCGCGCGAGCTACGATTTCCCCTATCTGGCGCACGCCGCCATGGAGCCGATGAACTGCGTGATCCGGCTCGGCGGCGACGGCTGCGAGGTCTGGAATGGCGAGCAGATGCAGACCGGCGACCAGTATGCGCTGGCCGGCCTGTTCGGCCTCAAGCCGGAACAGGTGACCATCCACATGCTGTATGCCGGCGGCAGCTTCGGCCGGCGCGCCAGCAGCCACTCGGATTACGTGCTGGAGGCCGCCCAGATCGTCAAGGCGATCAACGGCCGCGCACCGGTCAAACTGGTGTGGATGCGCGAGGACGACATGCGCGCAGGCTATTACCGGCCGCTGTTTCATCATGCGTTGGAAGCAGCGCTGGACGACAAGGGCCGGCTCACGGGCTGGCGCCATCGCCTAGTCGGCCAGTCCATCGTGGCCGGCACGGCGTTCGAGAAGAACCTGGTCAAGGACGGCATCGACCAGGTGTCGGTGGAAGGCGCCGCCAACCTGCCCTACGCCATTCCCAACATGAAGGTGGACCTCCACACCCCGAAGGACATCCCGGTGCCGGTGCTGTGGTGGCGCTCGGTCGGTTCCTCGCACACGGCCTACTCCACCGAGACCTTCCTCGACCAGGTGGCCGAGGCCATGGGCAAGGACCCGGTGGCGCTGCGGCTGGAACTCCTCGCCACGCACCCGCGCCACGCCGGCGTGCTGAAGCTCGCGGCCGAGAAGGCCGGCTGGGGCAGCACGCCGCTCAAGCCCGGCAAGCCGGGCGAGCGCCGCGGCCGCGGCGTGGCGGTGCATGAATCCTTCAACTCCTACGTTGCCCAGGTGGCCGAGGTAACGGTCGCCAAGGACGGCAGCATCAAGGTCGATCGCATCGTCTGTGCGGTCGATTGCGGCATCGCCATCAACCCGGACAACGTCCGCGCGCAGGTGCAGGGCGCCATCGGCTTTGCCCTGTCGGCCGCCCTGCACGGCGAGATCACGCTCAAGGAAGGCCGTGTGGAGCAGGGCAACTTCGACGGCTATCCGCCGTTGCGCATCCACGAGATGCCGGTGGTGGAGGTGCATATCGTGCCCTCGGCCGCCGCACCCAGCGGCATCGGCGAGCCTGGCGTGCCGCCCGCGGCGCCGGCCGTGGCCAACGCCATCGCCGCCGCCACCGGCAAGCATCTCACGCGCATGCCGTTCAACACCGCCGAACTGGCCGCCTGAGCATGGACAGCCAGGACAGCGAGGTGCTGGCGGCGGTCCGCAACTGGGCGGCCGGGGGGCACCGCTTCGTTCTCGTCACCGTGGCCCGCACCTGGGGCTCGGCGCCGCGTCCCCCGGGCGCCTGGATGGCGCTGCGCGACGACGGCCGGGTACAGGGCTCGGTGTCCGGCGGCTGCATCGAGGACGACCTGATCGCCCGCATGGCAGCCGGCGAATTCCGCGGCACGCAGCCTTTCGTCCAGCGTTATGGCGTCACCCCGGACGAGGCGCGCCGCTTCGGCCTGCCTTGCGGCGGCGTCGTGGAGCTGGTGATCGAACCGGCACCCGATGCGGCCGCGCTGGACGACCTCGCCCGGCGCATCGCCGCCGGCCAGTTGGCGTTGCGCAGCATCGACCTCGACAGCGGCGCGGCAACGGTCCGCGACGGCTGCCGCAGCGACCAGCTGAGCTGGGATGGGCGCTGCCTGACCACCCTGCACGGCCCAGCCTGGCGCCTGCTGATCATCGGCGCCGGCCAGATATCCCGCTACCTCGCATCCATGGCGCAGGCGCTGGACTACCAGGTGCTGATCTGCGATCCGCGGGTCGAATACAGCGCCGGCTGGGATGTCCCGGGCGCCGCCCTGATGGCGGGCATGCCGGACAACGCGGTGGTCGAACTGGCCCTCGATCCCCGCAGCGCGGTCGTCGCCCTGACCCACGACCCCAAGCTGGACGACATGGCGCTGCTGGAAGCGCTCAAGTCGCCGGCCTTTTACGTCGGCGCGCTCGGCTCGCGCGTCAACAATGCCCGGCGCCGGGAACGGCTGCTGCAGCATTTCGACCTGTCCGAGGCCGAGGTAGCGCGGCTGCATGGCCCGGTCGGCCTGCCCATCGGCAGCCGCACGCCACCGGAAATCGCCGTCTCCATCCTCGCCGAGATCACGGCGACCAAGAACGGCCTCCCGCCCATCGCGGCAACGGAACGGCTGCCCGCAGCGGACCGTTCCGGCTGCCGCATCGATTAACCCGCATGACGCCAGGTCCCATCGTCGGCATTCTCCTGGCTGCCGGCAGCGGCAGCCGCTTCGGCAGCGACAAATTGCTGCATCCCCTGGCCGACGGCACGCCCATGGGGCTGGCCGCCGCCCGCCGGCTGCGCCCGGCCTGCGATCGCGTCCTCGCCGTGGTGCGTCCTGGGAGCGCGGTATTGGCGGGGCAGCTGGCCGCAGCAGGGTTCGAACTGGTCGTCAGCCCAGCGTCCTGCCAGGGTATGGGCCACAGCCTGGCAGCGGGCGTCCGCGCCGCGCCGGATGCTGGCGGCTGGCTCATCGCCCTGGCGGACATGCCCTTCATTGCCCCCGCCAGCTACGGCCGCGTGGCGGCGGCCCTGCGCGAGGGCGGCAGCATCGTGGTCCCCGAGTACCGGGGGCGCCGGGGCCATCCGGTGGGCTTCGCCAGGCAATGGGGTGAACCGCTCTCGGCCCTGGCCGGCGACGAGGGGGCACGGCGGATCGTCACGGCCTTTCCCGACGCGGTCGTGCGCTGCGACGTGGACGACCCCGGCATCGTGCGGGACGTGGATCGAGCGGCCGACCTGATGGATCGCCCCCCAGGCGCGACGCCGGCACCGTATCCGTGACGCATCGCGGGCTTCCCGTTTTGAAACGTTATGCCGCCGCCGAAGTCTGTGTGGTATCGGGCAACAGGCCCGATCACACATGCATCCCGGCCAACCCATGGAGCTGGCTTGATGCTGGCCCCACATCGAAGGAGAAGAATTCATGAAACTGAAAAACTGGTTGATTTTGTCTGCGTTGGTGGCCGGGACGAATGTGTGGGCCGCCGACACGCCCGCCGCCAAGCCCGCTGAAGGTGCGTCGACCTCCATGCACAAGGCGGAAGAAAGCGCGAAGAAGACGGCCGCGGACGCCAAGGAGGCTGCGCAGAAGGCCGCAGACGCCGCGAAAGTGGCCATGGACAAGGCGGAACTGGCTGTCGGCAATACGTCGCAGAAAGCCGCCGAGGCGGCCAGACAGGCGGCGAAGGATGCCGAGAAGGCCGCACAATTCGCTGCACACAAAGCCGCCGAGGCCACCCGTAAAGCCACGGCGACAACACGCGAAGCCGCTCAGAAAATGGAAGACGCCGCGAAGAAAGCCGCCCTTGCGAGCGAGGAGGCCTTGGAGAAAGCCGAGGTGTCCGCCAGGCAGGCGGCCCGATCCGGCGCGGCAGCCGCACGGAAAGCCGCCGAAGACACCCGGGATGCGGCGCGCCACGCCATGGAAGCCACCAAGGCGGCAGCCGAGAAGGCGTTCGAAACCCATGAAGGTGCGGCCGACGCGAAGAAGTAATTCCTGCGCCACAGGGGGTCGTCAGGCCAGCTCCACCCACACCGGCTGATGGTCCGATGCCTCGGTCGCGGCATCGATGCCGTGCGCCTTGAGTCGGCCCGCCAGTCCCTCGGTGAGGAAGACGAAATCGAAGCATTCGGGCTGTTTGACGAAATCCACCGGATGGATGCCGACCGTGGGTGCGTGTGCTTCGCCAGGATGCAGCACGGACCAGGCGTCGTGAAATGCCGGCGTCCCATCGGCAAACGGGGCGAGAATTTGTGCACGCTCGGGTGCGCTGGCAGGAAAATTCATGTCGCCGCACAGCAGCGCCTGCGCCGGCCGGGGAAATACCTCGAAGGACCCACCCGCCTCCTCCGGCATCGGCGCGCGCCCGGATAGGGCGCAGGCTTCCGCATGCAGGTGGCGGATGGCGTCGATCTGGGCCTGGCGCTGGCGTTGCGAGTAGTACTCGAGGTGGGTGGTCAGCACGCGCAGCGGCCCGACATCGGTCGTCACCACGGCTTCCACCAGCACGCGCTGCATGCTGGGCACCGCCGCCTCGGCCGGCCACGGCAACAGATGCCGCCATACCTGGCCGACCGGCAGGCGCGAGAAAATGGCGTTGCCGAACCGGCTGCGTCCGCCGCGGCCGTCCGGCACATCGGTCGCTGCGCCGTAAACCGCCGTATAGCCGGGCAGGCCGGCGGACAATTCGGCGACCTGGTCCTCGCCACGGCTGCCGGGCAGGCCAGGAAAACCGGTCGCGACTTCCTGCAGGCAGATGACGTCGAAATCGCCTGACTGGCGGAGCGTTCGCAGGATGCGCGCAAGATCGACGCGGCCGTCCATGCCGCGCCCCCATTGAATGTTCCAGCTCAGTAATTTCATGTCGCACCTCTTGCCGTCAGCATAGCGAATGGTCTCATTTGAATGAAACATCGGCAGGCGGGGTCCGCCCGTCGATCCGGACCAGGAATTTTCCGGGGCGGCGGGACTCCCAATTGAGGTGGCGTCCGGCCGTAAACCCTTGCAGCGGCAAGGCCTTGGCGGAGGCAATCATTGCCGCACGCGGCTTGAGGTATTAAAATGCCGCACTTTTCGCTTTAATTTTTTGCGGCTTGCCCTGTGGGCAGGCCGCTGTTGCCTGAGCTCACGGAACCATGGAACGACAACGCTGGCTGGACGGGACGCTGTATTCGCCCGATTTCGAACAGGATAGCTGCGGCTTCGGCCTGATCGCGCAGATCGACAATCAGCCCAGCCACACGCTGGTGCAGAACGCGATTGGCTCGCTGGCCTGCATGACGCACCGCGGCGCGATCGCCGCCGACGGCTTGTCGGGCGATGGCTGCGGCCTGCTGTTCAAGAAGCCGGACGCCTTCCTGCGCGCGGTGGCGGCTGACGCCGGTTTCACGGTGGGCGACCTCTATGCCGCCGGCCTGGTCTTCCTGTCGCGCGACGCCGCGCCGCAGGCGCATGCGCGTTCGACGCTGAAGTCCGCGCTGGAAGCGCAGGGCCTGACGGTCGCCGGCTTCCGCCTGGTGCCGACCGATTCGTCGGTGTGCGGCGAATCGGCGCTGGAATCGCTGCCGCACATCGAGCAGGTGTTCGTCAACGCGCCCGCTGGACTCTCTGAAGACGATTTCGAGCGCAAGCTCTACATCGCCCGCCGCCAGTCCGAAAAGGCGCTGGAGCCGACCGATCCGGTGTTCTACCTGCCGACGCTGTCGTGCCGCGTGATCAGCTACAAGGGCCTGGTGATGCCGGACAACCTGCCGGTGTTCTACCCTGACCTCAACGACGCGCGCTTCGCCACCAGCCTGGCCGTGTTCCACCAGCGCTTCTCGACCAACACCTGGCCGCAGTGGCGACTGGCCCAGCCGTTCCGCTACCTCGCCCACAACGGCGAGATCAACACGGTGCAGGGCAACCGCAACTGGAGCCGTGCGCGCGAACAGAAATTCGTGACGCCCCTGATCCCGAACATGGACGACGTCCGTCCCATCGTCGGCACCCGGGGCTCGGACTCGATGAGCCTCGACAACATGGTCGAAGGCCTGGTGATGGGCGGCGCGGGCCTGTTCCGCGCGCTGCGCCTGGTGATTCCGCCAGCCTGGCAGAACGTCGAGTCGATGGACGCCGACATCCGCGCGTTCTATGAATACAACTCGATGCACATGGAGCCGTGGGACGGCCCCGCCGGCGTGGTGCTGACCGACGGCCGCTACGCCGTCTGCACGCTCGACCGCAACGGCCTGCGCCCGGCACGCTGGGTGCTGACCAAGGACCGCATCCTCACCATCGCGTCGGAAGTCGGCGTGTGGCAGATCGATCCGGCCAACGTCGAGCGCAAGGGCCGTGTCAAGCCGGGCCAGATGGTCGCCGCCGACCTCGAGACCGGCCGCCTGCTGATGCCGGAAGACATCGACAACGAACTGAAGGGCGCACAACCCTACCGCGAATGGCTCAAGGCCGGCGTGGTCAAGCTGGAGCTGTCGATCAACCAGGACGCCGATCTGGCGGTGATGGATGCGGCCAGCCTGCTGACGCACCAGAAACTGCATAACGTCAGCTTCGAGGAACGTGACCAGATCATCCGCGTGCTGGCCGAGGACGGCGCCGAGGCGATCGGCTCGATGGGCGACGACACGCCGATGGCGGTGCTGAGCCAGAAAGTGCGCTCGCCGTTCGACTACCTGCGCCAGCAGTTCGCACAGGTCACCAACCCGCCGATCGATCCGATCCGCGAAGCGATCGTGATGTCGCTCAACACCAGCTTCGGCCCCGAGCGCAACCTGTTCAAGGAAACCCCGGAGCACGCGCACCGGGTGGAAGTCCACACCCCGCTGCTGTCTAAAGAGGCCTTCGACAAGCTCTTGAACCTGAACGACCCGTCGTTCGCTTCAACCACGCTCGACCTGCACTACGATCCGACGGCGACCACCCTGGAAGCCGCGATCCATGCGCTGACCGCACGCGCGGTCGACGCGGTGAAGGCCGGCAAGGTCATTCTGGTGCTGTCCGACCGCAACCTCGCCAAGGATCGCCTGCCGATCCACGCGCTGTTCGCCACCGGTGCTGTGCACCACGCGCTGATCACGGCCGGCCTGCGCTGCAACGCCAACATCGTGGTGGAAACCGGCAGCGTGCGCGATCCGCACCACTATGCCTGTCTGATCGGCTATGGCGCGACGGCGGTGTATCCGTATCTCGCCTACCAGGTCATCGGCGAATTCGTGAAGACCGGCGAGATCAAGCCCAATCTCGACAAGGCGCTGTGCAACTTCCGCAAGGGCATGGACAAGGGCCTGTACAAGGTGCTCTCCAAGATGGGCATCTCGCTGGTGGCCAGCTACCGCGGCGCCCAGTTGTTCGAGGGCGTGGGGCTGCATGAAGATGTGGTCGAACTGTGCCTGAAGGGCACGGTGTCGCGCATTTCCGGCGCCAATTTCGAGGACTTCGAGTCCGACCAGAAGCTGCTGCACAAGGCGGCGTTCAACCCGCTGCGCCCGCTGACCGCCGGCGGCTTGCTGAAATTCATGTTCGGCGAGGAATACCACGCCTACAACCCGGACGTGGTGCAGCAGCTGCAGAAGGCGGTGAAGACCGGCGACTACGCCGAGTTCAAGAAGTACTCCGAGATCGTCAACACCCGCCCGGTGGCGATGGTGCGCGACCTGATGACGCTGAAGTCCGGCGCCCAGCCTATCCCGCTCGAGGAAGTCGAGCCGCTGGAAACCATCCTCAAGCGCTTCGACTCGGCCGGTATGTCGCTCGGCGCGCTGTCGCCTGAAGCGCATGAGGCGCTGGCCGAGGGCATGAACCGCATCGGCGGCCGCTCCAACTCGGGCGAAGGCGGCGAGGACCCGAAGCGCTACGGCACGGTGAAGACCTCCAAGATCAAGCAGGTCGCTTCCGGCCGCTTCGGCGTGACCGCGACCTACCTGGTCAACGCCGAAGTGCTGCAGATCAAGATCGCGCAAGGTGCCAAGCCCGGCGAGGGTGGCCAGCTTCCCGGCGACAAGGTGTCGCCGATGATCGCCTCGCTGCGCCACTGCAAGCCCGGCACCACGCTGATCTCGCCGCCGCCGCACCACGATATCTATTCGATCGAGGATCTGGCGCAGCTGATCTTCGACCTCAAGCAGGTCAACCCCGACGCGCTGGTGTCGGTGAAGTTGGTCGCCGAGCCCGGCGTCGGCACGATCGCCGCGGGCGTGGCCAAGGCCTACGCCGACCTCATCACGATTTCCGGCTATGACGGCGGCACTGGCGCCTCGCCGTTGACCTCGGTGAAGTACGCCGGCACGCCGTGGGAGCTTGGCCTGTCCGAAGCGCAGCAGGTGCTGCGCGCCAACGGCCTGCGCGGCCGCGTTCGCGTGCAGACCGACGGCGGCCTGAAGACCGGCCTCGACGTCGTCAAGGCGGCGATCCTCGGCGCCGAGTCGTTCGGCTTCGGTACCGGCCCGATGGTCGCGCTGGGCTGCAAGTACCTGCGCATCTGCCACCTGAACAACTGCGCCACCGGCGTCGCCACGCAGAACGACAAGCTGCGCCGCGAACACTTCATCGGCCTGCCCGAGATGGTGGTGAACTACTTCAAGTTCGTCGCCGAGGAAACGCGCGAGCTGATGGCCTCGCTGGGCATCCGCAAGCTGACCGACCTGATCGGGCGCACCGACCTGCTCGACCTCTCGACTGGCGACACGCCGCGCCAGGGCCGGCTGAAGCTCGACGTGCTGCTCTCGCAGGGCGACATCCCGGCCGACGCACCGCGCTTTTCGCAGCAGGAGCGCAATCCGTCGTTCGACAAGGGCGAGCTGGCCGAGCAGATGGTGGCCGACGCGCTCGGTGCGATCAAGGCCGGCACGCCGATCGAGTTGCGCTATGAAGTGCGCAACGTCAACCGCTCGATCGGCGCACGCCTGTCGGGCGAGATCGCCAAGGCACACGGCTCCAAGGGCCTGCCGGACAATACCATCCGCGTCCAGCTCACCGGTTCGGCCGGCCAGAGCTTCGGCGTGTGGAACCACAAGGGCCTGACGATCACGCTCGAAGGCGACGCCAACGACTACGTCGGCAAGGGCATGGGCGGCGGCCGCCTGGTGATCTACCCGCCGCGCGTGGCCACGTTCGACGCGCACCGCAACACGCTGATCGGCAACACCTGCCTGTACGGCGCCACCGGCGGCGAACTCTATGCGGCCGGCATGGGCGGCGAGCGCTTCGGGGTGCGCAACTCCGGCGCATTGACCGTGGTGGAAGGCATCGGCGACCACGGCTGCGAGTACATGACGGGCGGCGCGGTGATCGTGCTGGGCGACACCGGCCTGAACTTCGGTGCCGGCATGAGCGGCGGCATGGCCTTCGTGGTCGACGACACCAACGATTTCGTGTCGAAGACCAACAAGGAAATGGTCGAGCTGACCCGCATCACCAGCGACGAAACCGAGCCGTTCCGCGTCTTTCTCAAGACGCAGGTGGAACGCCATCTGGCGCTCACCGGCAGCGCCCGCGCGAAAGCGCTGCTGGCCGAGTTCGACGCCACCTTGTCTCGCGTCTGGCTGGTCAAGCCGAAGCGCATTTCGATTGAAGACCTGGTCGAGGACATTCCTGGCCAGACACGTGAAGTATTGGAAGCTTAACGATGGGTGACGTATTCCAGTTTCTGAAGCAGGCGCGGCGCGACGGCGAAAAGACCGCCGCCGATGTCCGCAAGCACGAGTTCCGCGAAATCTACGCGCTGATGGATACGGCGCACGCGCAGGAACAGGCCGACCGTTGCCTCGGCTGCGGCAATCCGTACTGCGAATGGAAGTGTCCGGTGCACAACTACATTCCCAACTGGCTCAAGCTGGTGACCGAAGGGCGTCTGTTCGAAGCCGCGGAACTGTCGCACCAGACCAACTCGCTGCCTGAAGTGTGCGGCCGCGTCTGCCCGCAGGATCGTCTGTGCGAAGGGGCCTGTACCCTCAATACCGACGGCTTCGGTGAAGCCGTCGGCGGTGGGCCGAACACGGGCGGCTTCGGCGCGGTGACCATCGGCCAGATCGAGAAATACATTTCCGAGGAAGCCTTCAAGGCCGGCTGGCGTCCCGACATGTCGAACGTCGTTCCGACCGGCAGGAAAGTCGCCATCATCGGCGCCGGCCCTGCCGGACTCGGCTGTGCCGACGTGCTGGCGCGCAACGGCGTGAAGCCGGTGGTATTCGACCGCTACGACGAAATCGGCGGCCTGCTGACCTTCGGCATCCCCGAGTTCAAGATGGAAAAATGGGTGATGACGCGCCGCCGCGAGGTGCTGGAAGGCATGGGTGTCGAATTCCGCCTGGGGATTGAGGTCGGCAATACCCAAGAGGGCATAAAGTCCGTCTCCATGCAGTCCCTGCTCGACGAATACGACGCCGTGTTCATGGGCATGGGCACCTACACCTACATGAAGGGCGGCTTCCCCGGCGAGGATCTGCCCGGCGTGCTGGAAGCGTTGCCTTTCCTGATCTCCAACGTGCGCAAGTGCCTCGACCTGGCCAAGCCGGACGAGGTCTACCACAACATGAAGGGCCTGCGCGTGGTGGTGCTCGGCGGCGGCGACACCGCGATGGACTGCAACCGCACCAGCATCCGCCAGGGCGCGGCCTCGGTCATCTGCGCCTACCGCCGCGACGAGAAGAACATGCCTGGCTCCAAGCGCGAAGTCGGCAACGCCAAGGAAGAAGGCGTGCAGTTCCTGTGGAACCGCCAGCCGGTCGAGATCGTCGGCGACGGCAAGGTCGAAGGCGTGAAGCTCGTCACCACCGAACTCGGCCCGCCCGATGCGCGCGGCCGCCGCACCCCGGTGGTGATTCCGGGCTCCGAGGAAGTCATTCCGGCCGACCGCGTAATCGTCGCCTTCGGCTTCCGCCCCAATCCGCAACCGTGGTTCGAACAGCACCAGATCGCGGTCGACCCGGGTGGCCGCGTCATCGCCAAGGGGCAGTCGCACGCCTTCCAAACCGCCAACCCCAAGGTCTTCGCCGGCGGCGACATGGTGCGCGGCTCCGATCTAGTGGTGACCGCCGTATGGGAAGGCCGCGAGGCCGCCAAGGGCATCCTCGCCTACCTCGACCTGCTGTAACGCCGCGGGCACGGATGCGGCCGCCGCACCCGTGTCCACCCATCGGGGTATGCTGCGGCATTGCCATCGACCGCTCTTACCGGATGCTTTCAGCCCCCTATTACCCACGTTCGTTCACCATCCTGGTCATCGTTGCCATGGGCGTGTTGATCGTGCCGCTGGCCAGCGGCCTGATCAATGCGGTGCACGTGCTGCAAGGCGTGGTCGAAACCCAGCGACAGTTCACCCACACCAGCCTTGCCGTCACGCGCGACGTGCGGCAGATCGTCGAGTCGGTCAGCCAGCTGCAACGCGCCGCCGGACAATACCATCTGTTGCAGGACGCCGAATTTGGACCGGCCCTGCGACAAAGCTTCGACGAACTGCGCGCCCAGCTGTCGCAACTCGATACCCAGCTCACCGACTCCCGTTCGCGCGCGACGCTGGCCACGCTGCAGGCGCGCAGCCAGACCCTGTATCGCCAGGTGCGGCCGGGTGAATTCCTGGACAGTGACCAGTTCCACGCACTCGACCCGACGTTCGATGATCTGCATGATGTTGCGCGCACCCTGCTCGTTCAGGCGGATGCCGCAGTACAGCGCGAATTGCAGGCACTGGAAGGCACGGTGCAGGCGACCCGCCGGCGGTTGATCGTGCTGGCATTGGCCCTGATTCCCTTGACGCTGCTGCTCGCGGCCGTGTTTTCCTGGATGATCAACCGCCCGATCAAGCAGCTCAAGACTTCGATCCAGCAACTCGGCCAGGCCGACCTGCGCCCCTTGCCGGCCATCAGCGGGCCGCAGGACATCGTCGAACTGGGGCGGGAAATCGACTGGCTGCGTCAGCGCCTGCAGGCGCTGGAAGAACAGAAGCTGCGCTTCCTGCGCCACGTATCGCACGAACTGAAGACGCCGCTCGCATCGCTGCGCGAAGGCGTGGCGTTGCTCGGCGACGAACTGGCGGGTAGTCTCAACCCACGCCAGCGCAGCATCGTCGGCATCATGGACAGCGGCAGCCGCGACCTGCAGAAGCGCATCGAAGACCTGATCCGTTACAGCAGCATGGTGCGCGACGCCACGCCCTCGCCCGCCACACCGCAAGCGCTGGGCGACGCGCTCGATGCCGTCCTGGCGCGGCAAAGGCTGGCGCTCGATACGCGCCACATCGAGGTCGAAACGCAGTTCGACGCGCCCGTGCTCCATGCCGAACGCGGCCAGCTGGAAACCGTACTCGACAATCTGTTGTCCAATGCGGTCAAATTCAGTCCCGAGGGCGGGCGCATCCTGGTGAAGAGTGCGCCTGTCGACGGCACGATCGAGGTTTGGGTTTGCGATCAGGGCGGCGGCATCCCGGAAGCCGAGCGCTCCCGCATCTTCGAGCCGTTTTTCCAGGGCGCACGCCAACCCGCCACCGCGGTTCGCGGCAGCGGGCTCGGCCTGTCGATCGTGCGCGAGTCGCTGCTGGCTGTCGGCGGCAACATCGAAGTGGTCGATTGCCCGCCCTGGTCGACCTGTTTCCGATTATCGTGGCCCGCTTACCGCGGCCCGCTTAACCTGACGCGTACCGAATGAGTTTCAAATCCATCCTGCTTGCCTGTCTTTTGCTGACACTGAGCGCCTGTGTCGTCCCGCCCCTGCCCGGCCAGACGGCTCAACCCGGCGCCCGGCTATTCGGGTTGAGCGCATCGGCACTCCTGAACGAGTTGACGCGGGTGGCGGCGCTGTCTCCCGAGCAACGCCGGCGCGAACTGGCCGCCCTGGACAATGAGCGTCGCCTCGACGATGCCAAGCGTTTCCAGCAGGCCGCGCTGCTGGAACGCGAAGACAACGTGGACGCATTCGAGCGCAGCCTCAAGAGCCTGGCCATGATCGACGACGTCGATCCCCGCGCACATACGCTGCTCGATCTGATGAAGAAATCACTCTCGGCCCGCATCGAGCTCCGACAACAGGCTGCGCGCGCGCAGGAGCTGCAGGACAAGCTCGATCAGATCAAGGCGCTGGAAAAAACCCTGCAGCAGCGCAACACGCTCCCCAAATCGCCATGAAGAAACCCGCCATCCTGGTCGTCGACGACGACGCGGCACTGCGCGAACTGATCACCCTGCGGCTGGAAGCCAACGGGTTCAAGGTCGAGGCGGTCGATAGCGGCGAGGCCGCCCTGGCACAGTTGGCATTGGCGCGGCCCGACGCCGTGCTGACCGACATGCAGATGGGCGGCATCGACGGCATGGCCTTGTTTCGGGCCATCCATGCACGCGACCCGTCGCTGCCGGTGATCGTGCTGACCGCGCACGGCACCATCCCGGACGCGGTGGCCGCCACTCAGCAGGGGCTGTTCGGCTACCTGACCAAGCCCTACGACGCACCCACGCTGGTCGACCTGCTGAAGCGCGCCACCCGGCTGACCGGCTGCAGTCCAGAAACGCACGACGACAGCTGGCGCAGCGACATTGTCACCGCCAGCCCGGCGATGGACACGCTGCTGGCTGAGGCCCGTCTGGCCGCCCAGATTGATGCCGCGCTGATGATCCAGGGCGAATCGGGCACCGGCAAGGAATTGCTGGCGCGCGCGATCCACCGTGCCAGCCCGCGTCACGCCAAGCCCTTCGTCGCGATCAACTGCGGCGCGATCCCGGCCGAGCTGCTCGAGTCGGAACTGTTCGGCCATGTCAAAGGCGCCTTCACCGGCGCGGGACGCGACCACCCCGGCCTGTTCCTCAGCGCGCAGGGCGGCACCGTGTTCCTCGACGAGATCGGCGACATGCCGGCCCCGCTGCAGGTCAAGCTGCTGCGCGTGCTGCAGGAAGGCGAAGTGCGTCCGGTCGGCGCGACCGAAACGCGCGCGGTCGACGTGCGCATTCTCTCGGCGACCCACTGCAACCTGGAGGAGGCGATCGTCAGCGGCGAGTTTCGCGAAGACCTGTATTACCGGCTGAACGTGGTCAACCTGACGCTGCCGCCGCTGCGCGAACGGCGTGAGGATATCCCTTTGCTGGCGCAGCATTTCCTGAGCCTGTTGACGGAAAAATACCGCCGCCGCATCCACAGCTTCGCACCCGATGCGCTCGACATGCTGGTGGCGGCCGACTGGCCGGGCAATATCCGGCAGCTGCACAACGTCCTGGAGCAGTGCGTCGCCCTGTGCACCACCACGACCATCCCGGCCACGCTGGTCGGGCGGGCATTGCGCGACAAACCCGCCGACATCCAGCCGCTGGCCGAGGCACGCGCAGCCTTCGAGCGCGATTACCTCATCACCCTGCTGAAGCTGACGCGCGGCCAGGTCAGCGAAGTGGCACGGCTGGCCGGACGCAACCGCACCGAGGTATACCGGCTACTGCAACGCCACGACCTCACCCCCGCCCTGTTCAAGGATCGCGACGAAACCGACTAATGTCGGGCAGGGGCGACGCCTGCATCCCGCAGGCGGTGGCCGGCTTGCACAACAGCCTTGCGGCTCCTTGATTCAAAATGAAATTTTTGTCTGGCACACACTCTGCATTGGGGGGATACCGCCTTCGGGCGCTTATCAATTCTCAGAGGAGAACATCATGTTTGGATGGGCCATCACGTTCCTGATCCTTGCCATCATCGCTGGAATTTTCGGCTTTGCCGGCGTGGCCGGCACCGCCGCCTGGATCGCCAAGATCCTGTTTGTCGTGGGCCTGGTCGTGTTTCTTGTCATGCTGGCCACGGGCCGCCGCCCGCCGACCATGTAAATCCGTCGTGCCGCATGAAGAGGGGAGCTCAGGCTCCCTTTTTTTATGGCCTGTCGCCATCGACATACAAAAATAGCAAGAAAAAACATGGGCTTATAAAACAGTATGCCCCTGTGTCGCCAGCCGGCGACATATCTGCCCGGTCGAGGCTCCAGGATCCTGGAAAAATTAGCGCTGACCCATCTCAAGGCTTTGATTCAACAGCGGAAAAAATAACTGGCACGATCGTCGCTGTAGTCCGCTTGAGTGCATGTGCATTCGACTCAACCCATTACAGGAGATAGCCATGAAATACATCCACTACCGCTTGACGACCTTGACGCTGGCCAGCGTGCTGGGCGCCGCCGCTGCCACTTCCGCTCTGGCCGCATCGACGGCAGCCGACTTCAAGACCTATGACAGCAATGGCGACGGCAAGATCAGCCAGCAGGAATACCAGGCCCAGGGCGGCAACGAAGGCACGTTCCGCATGATCGACGCCAACGGCAACGGCAGTTTGAGCCACGATGAATTCGTCAAGAAAGGGAGCGCGTCCACGCCCCCCGCGGCACCTGCCCATCCTGCGGCCCCGGGCATGCCGAGTCCCAACGATCGCCTGTGAACATGTGAACGGCCGGCTGGCGTATGCGGCCCGGATCGAATCACCCTATGTCAATGGAGACCAACATGAAAAACCTTAATCGAACGCTCTTGAAGCTGGCGCTTGCCAGCATGTTCAGCGCGGGTGTTGCGGGGCAGGCCTTGGCCGCGACGGCCAGCTTCAAAACCTACGACAGCAACGGCGACGGCAAGATCAGCCTGGCGGAATTCCAGGAACACGGCGGTCAGGCGCAGGCCTTCCGCGACGGCGACACCAACCATGACAACAGCCTGAGTCAGGATGAACTCGTCAAGGCCGACGCCAGCGGCGACCGCATCAAGGCCGGCAAATATATCGATGACGCGTGGATTACCACCAAGGTCAAGACGATGTTGCTGAAAGATGAAGGCATGAAGGGACTCGGCGTGGACGTGGAGACCCACAAAGGCACGGTGCTGTTGGCCGGCTGGGTCAACAACGCCACTCAGGTCGCCGAGGCCGAGAAAATCGCGCGCAGTGTCAAAGGCGTCACCGGTGTCAAGAACACCCTGCAGATCAAGAATTGATTGCAGTAGGGATCAGGCCGGCGGCGGCAGGTGCCGCTGTCTCGGCCGTAACCAGGAGAATCACATGCATCAGACCATGCAACACCTCAACGATGAGCATATGCGGCTGTACGAATGGAGCGGCGCCGGGGCAGGAATCAGACTGCAGGCTGCCGCCCCGCAAAAATCGAAGCGGACGCATGCCTGGCATGCCTCATACGGCGTACTGGCGTTGCTGACGTCCCTGCTGGCGTTGAACGGCTGTGACAGCAAGGGTCCGGTGGAACAGGCCGGCGAACAGGTCGATCAGGCCGTCAAGGACATGCAGGCGGAGGATGCGCGTTCGCAGCAGATGAACACGCCATCCGCCAGCCCGGAGGCGGCGGCGCCCGCCCAGGAAGCCCCCTCGGACGGTCCGCAGCCTGGCTCCGACATGCCGAAACAATAGCGTCATGCCGGTTCGGCGCGGTGACTCCGCCAAAAAATAAGCCGGTGGCACGCGCGTGCCACCGGCTGGTTGTGGATCGAACGACGATCAGAACGCGTAGCTATACATCAGTTGCCAGTTCAACTGGCTATGGTCGATGACCATGCCGCCATTGCCGGCGGGCGGATTGGGTCCCGTGCCGGTCACCGAGGCCTTGGGCGAATAGCTCAATGCGAAATTCACGGTGGACTGCTTGCTGAAGGCATAGCCGAAGCCTGCCGTGTAATGGTTTTCGACGATCGCCGGCCACAGGTAGTTGACGAACTGATCCGGAATCGGATTCTTGCCGTGGTTGTAGCCGATGCGACCCGTCAGGGCATCGTTGAGTTTGTAGGCGAGACCCAGCGACAGCACGATCTGGTCGTTCCAATCCTGCTGGAACGGCGCATAGACGGCACCGTTTTTGTAGATGGTCACGGTGTTCATGCTGTCGCTCCACAGCACGTCCTTGACGTCGGCCGCGACCATGAGCTTGTCGTTCGCCTGCCAGGCCAGACCCAGGCCCAGGGTGGCCGGCATGTCGAAGCCCTTCACCTTGTAGATGCCGTCCTTGAGGTCAGGCAGGTTGCCGGCGGACTGATAGACGCCGCCGACGGTGAGCGCATCGGCCAGTTTGTAGGTGAAGCCGAGCTTGGCTGCCAGGCTGTAGCCCTTGGCGGCGCCGGTGAAGTCGCTGCCGTCCTTGAAATTGATGCCGTATCCGGTGACCACCATGTCCATCCCGGCCCAGACGAGGTCGATGCTGCCGCCGATATTGAAGCGGTCATTGACCGCATAGGCCAGCGGGAAAATCACTCGTCCGACACTCACCTGCGCCATATCGCCGCTGGCGTATTCGGTACCCATGCCGCCCTGGCCGTAGATGCCGGCGCCGTAAGTCAGCTTGCCCGTTTTTTTCGCATAGCCGAATGCCGGCATGTAGAAGGCATCCGCTTTGGATTTACCGATCCCCATCGACGTCTTGACGTCCGGGCCCACGAAACCCAGCATCACATCGATCCGGCTGCCTTCCGCCATCAGGCCCAGCGTGGCCGGATTGTTCGCCATGGCGGCCGTGCCGTTGTCATATGCCATGGCCGCACCGCCCATGCCGGTGGCAATGGGGCCATAGCCTTCCATGAGCATGCCATTGGTTGCCATGGCCAAGCCGGGCACAGCAAGGCCCGCCGCGGCAAGCGTGGCCGCGAGTTTATTCAGTTGCATCGGGGTTCTCCTAGAAGGACGCGTTATAGATTTTTAGAAAACTCGAAAATTCTAACCTATTTATGTATGTGCCCGTATGGGCGGGCCGGGGTCTTGCAAATCTGATGCATCAGGATGGCAATGCTGCGAGGGGGGTCTCTGGTTCCTTGATCATGAATCGGCACCAGCCGGAAAAACATTAGCCCGCAGGGCGCGTTACATTGCGTTACATGTGGTTACCTGCTCCAAACATGCCGCTTACACGGCGCGCCTAGAGTGCGATTGTCCGCCGACATTAAAGTTGTCACCGGGGACATTGATCAACCGAACAGGAGCCACATCATGAAAACCACACTGATTACAACCCGCCTCGGGATGCTGATGCTGGGGGGGCTGAGCCTCGTAGCGACCGCCGCGCAAGCCGACTGGGATCGTTACGGTCACCCCCAGGTCAGGCACGCCTACCAACAAAGCCAGGCATACAGTCAGCAGATCAATGCGCGCCAGATGCGGCAGATGGATCGTATCGAAGCTGGCAAACATAACGGCAGCCTGACCCGCCATGAAGTCCGCGACTTGATGCGCGAGCAGCACGAAATCCAGGCCATGGAGCATCATTTCCGCGCCGACGGCATCATCGACGCCCGTGAGTTCCAGCGTCTCGACCATGCGTTCGACCAGGCCGACCGCAATATCCGGGCGGAACGACATGACCGCCAGGCACGCTATGCCTACAATACCCGGCCCCGTTAAACCCGGCCACCGCCGGCTGCGTGGATCATCAATTCCATTCCAAAGACAACTCAGGAGCACATCATGAACGTGCCTGTCACACTGGCCTTGGCGGCGCTCGCGGGCACCAGCCCGGCGTGGGCCGACCCGCCCGAGCATGCCCCGGCGCACGGCTACTACAAAAAGCACCACGACAATGACCGCGGCCGTCGGCAGCACCGCCATGCCGGACATTACCGGGGCCCAAGCGGGGTAGTCTATGTGCACGACTACGGCATCCCGGCCGGCCGCTGCAATCGCGACGAAATCGGCGCGGTTATCGGCGGCGTGTCCGGCGCGGTCATTGGCGGACAGGTCGCGGGACGCGACGATCGCGTCGTCGGCATGGTGGTCGGGGGCGTACTCGGCGCGGTATTGGGCCACGCCATCGGCGACAACATGGACGCCCGCGATCGCGCCTGCATGGGGCATGCCCTGGAGCTCGGCCGTCCGGGCGTTCCGGTTGCGTGGCGCCATGACGGTCACGCCTATCGCTTCACGCCACGCAGCGATGCACGTGATGGCTGCCGTTACGCCACCCTCGTGGTCGACGGCCAACGGCCACACGATGTGCTGGCCTGCCCGGCCGGGCGCGGGGAATGGTCTTTCCGCCGCACCTGATCAGCCCTCGCTTCCGGGTCGGCGACGCCAAGCCTGCTAAAATGCCGACTTTGCGTCCTGGCCCGCTTCATGTCTGCCCTCAAGAACGATACTTTCCTGCGCGCGCTGCTGCGCCAGCCTACTGATTACACGCCGTTGTGGCTGATGCGCCAGGCCGGGCGCTATCTGCCGGAATACAACGCCACCCGCGCACGGGCAGGGGATTTTCTGACCCTGTGCAAGACCCCCGATCTGGCGACCGAAGTGACGCTGCAACCGCTGGCGCGCTACCCGCTCGACGCGGCGATCCTGTTTTCCGACATCCTCACCGTGCCCGATGCGATGGGACTGGGACTGTACTTCTCGACCGGCGAAGGCCCGCGCTTCGAGCGCCCGCTGCGCGACGAATGGGAAATCCGCGACCTTTCCGCACCCGATCCGACCGACAAGCTGGGCTACGTGATGGATGCGGTACGTTCGATCCGCCGTGCGCTCGACGGCTCGGTGCCGCTGATCGGTTTCTCCGGCAGCCCGTACACGCTGGCCTGCTACATGATCGAAGGCGGCGGCTCGGACGACTACCGCCACATCAAGACCATGCTGTACAGCCGCCCCGACCTCCTGCATCGCATCCTCGAAGTGAACACCCAGGCGGTGACCGACTACCTCAATGCGCAGATCGAGGCCGGCGCCCAGGCCGTGATGATTTTCGATTCCTGGGGCGGCAGCCTGACGCCCCACGCGTACAAGGAATTCTCGCTCGCCTACATGGAGCGCATCGTCGACGGCCTGATCAAGGAACGCGACGGCCGACGCGTGCCGAGCATCGTCTTCACCAAAGGGGGCGGCAACTGGCTGGAAGCCATCGCCGCCTGCGGCGCCGACGCGGTCGGCCTCGACTGGAGCATCGACATCGGCGAAGCGCGCCGCCGCGTGGGCAGCCAGGTGGCGCTGCAAGGCAATCTCGATCCCAGCGCCCTGCACGGCACGCCGGATATCATCCGCAGCGAAGTCGCGCGCATCATCGACGGCTACGGCAACCTTCCCGGCCATGTGTTCAACCTCGGCCACGGCATTTCGCAATTCACCAACCCGGACAACGTCAGCATCCTGGTCGAGGCTGTGCACAGCCGTAGCCGGGCCATGCGTGCCGCCGATGAAAACTGATTTTCCAGATGTAAAGAATCGAAAATTTCGAATAATTTACGTATAAAAATCGACTTTTCAGCACGGTTGGGTTTACGTCACCATACCCGCTCTCGTCGACATTCCGGAGCCTCATCGTGAAACCTTTCCTGATCAGCCTGTTCGCAGTGTTTCTCACCTTCGCGTTCGCCACCCATGACGCCGAGGCCAGACGCCTCGGCGGCGGCAAGTCCTTCGGCATGCAGCGCAGCGCGCCCGCCAAACAGGAGGCCGCCCCTGCGCCGCAACGCCAGCAGACGGCCGGCACGCCGGCCCCGGCCACCCCGCAGAAACGCAGTTGGATGGGGCCGATCGCAGGACTGGCCGCGGGCCTCGGGCTTGCCGCCCTGGCTTCACACTTCGGCTTCGGCGAAGGAATGGCCAATTTCCTGATGCTGGCACTGCTGGCCATGGCTGCGTTCATGTTGTTCCGCTTCCTGATGCGCCGCTCTGCGCCCACAACGCCGGCCATGCAATATGCCGGCATGCCGGCTTCCGCAATGAACCCTGCATCCTCCAAGTTTGAGCAGGCGCCAGCCGGGGCATTCGGTAGCCCTATCCCCACCTTTCCGCCCGGATTTGACGCCGAGGCGTTCGTGCGCGAGGCCAAGCTCAACTTCATCCGCCTCCAGGCAGCCTTCGACGCCGGCAACCTGGACGACCTGCGCGCCTTTACCTCGCCCGAAGTCTTCGCCGAAATCCGCATGCAACTGGCCGAGCGCGGCGCGGCTGCGCAAACCACGGACGTGATGGCGCTCGACGCCGAGGTGCTCGAAGCCACCGACGAGGATGGTCGCCATGTGGTCAGCGTCCGTTTCACCGGGATGGTTCGCGAAACGGCCGACGACCTCGGCGCCACCCCGCTCGATGAGGTCTGGCACCTCAGCAAACCCGCCCAAGGCCAGGGCGGCTGGGTAATTGCCGGGATTCAGCAAGCATAAACCCAGACAAAACAAGGCCTTGCGCACGAAAAACGTGCACAAGGCCCGTAATTGCGGCAATAGAAGCATCAACTTATGCACAGTTTTGACGCACGGGAACTTTTTTTGTGTCAAGACCTTGACAGTCGCACCTTGTTTATAAGTAACTGAATACTATGGATTTGTCGGCCTGCCTGCTTTTTAGTCTTTAAGGCTGGCCCGCCTGAATACGGGCATTGGGGGCAATCGACACAAATCACCCACACAATTATCCACAGCCTGCGTGGACAACGCCAAATTACCCTTGGCTAACAATCAGTTAGTGAAACTTTCCCGATACCTGACCAAGATTCGCCACTAACATGCCGTTCATCCTCCAGGTCGCGCTCGATACCCCGCTGCACCGGCTGTTCGACTATCGCCTGCCGGAGCAGCTGGGTCCGGTGCAGCCGGGTAGCCTGGTCGAAGTCCCGTTCGGCCGAACGCTACAAATCGGCGTCGCCCTGGAACGGCAGAGCGATAGCGCCATCGTGGCGGACAAGCTGCGCGACGTCATCCGCGTGCTGGACGATCGCCCCGCGCTGTCGCCCGACATCCTCCGCCTGGCACAGTTTTGCGCCGACTATTACCACTATCCGCTGGGTGCGATCCTGCTCGCCACGCTACCGCCACGCCTGCGCAATGCTGCGCCATTTGCCGCGGACACGCCCTGGCTGGTCGTGACCGAGGCAGGGCGGACGACCGAACCCCCCGCTCGTGCCCGTGCACAACGCGCCCTGCTCGACGTCTTGCGCGCGGCGCCGCAGGCGCGTGCGACATTGCGTGAACAGAAACAAGGCCGCCACGCCGCAGCGCTGGTTGCGGCCGGCTGGGCGGAATGGTCGCGATTGCCGCCCGCTGCCGGCCATGCGCCACCGACCCAGGCGGCCCCTGCAGCGACCGTCGAGCAACAGGCTGCGCTCGACCGCCTGCTACCCGTGCTGAGGCCATTCGGCGTCCACCTCATACACGGCGTCACCGGCAGCGGCAAGACCGAGCTGTATCTGCGCCTGATCGATGTGGTGTTGGCAACAGGCCGGCAGGTGCTGGTGCTGATCCCCGAAATCGCCCTCACTCCGCAACTGGAACAACATTTCCGCCGTCGTTTTCCCGGGCGGCGCATCGCCACCCTGCACAGCGGCTTGAGCGAAACCGCGCGCGCGGAAAACTGGCTCGCCGCACCCGACTGCGACGTCCTGCTCGGCACCCGACTGTCCGTGTTCACGCCGCTTCCCCGGCTGGGATTGATCGTCGTCGACGAAGAGCACGACGCCTCGTTCAAGCAGCAGGACGGCCTGCGCTATTCGGCACGCGACGTCGCCATCGCCCGTGGGAAGCAGGCCGATATTCCTGTGATACTCGGCTCGGCCACGCCTTCGCTGGAAAGCTATGCGCAGGCCCTGAATGGCCGCTACCAGCTGATCGACCTGAAACAGCGCGCGATCAGCCAGGCGCAACTGCCGGACATCGAGCTCGTCGACCTGAAGCACATTCCGGTCGACAACGGCCTGACACGGCCCGCGCTACAGGCGCTGACTGACACCCTGGCGCGCGGCGAGCAGAGCCTGGTCTTTCTCAACCGGCGCGGCTATGCCCCGGCGCTGTACTGCCCGAGCTGCGCGTGGGTGTCGCCCTGCCCGCGCTGCTCGGCGCGGCTGGTGCTGCACCGCACCTCGCACCGGCTGAAGTGCCATCACTGCGGATTCGAGACGCGCATCCCGCCCGAGTGCCCGAGTTGCGGCAACCCCGACCTCAAAGCCCTCGGCCAGGGGACGCAGCGACTGGAGGAAACGCTGGCCGCCTTCCTGCCTGCCGCACGCATTCGCCGCATCGACCGCGACACCATGCGACCGCGCGCCTGGGCCGAGCTCGGCGAAGCGGTGCATGGCGGCGAAGTCGACATCCTGGTTGGCACGCAAATGCTGGCCAAGGGCCACGATTTTCCCAACATGACGCTGGCGCTGATCCTCGACACCGACGGCGCCCTCTACAGCCCGGATTTCCGCGCCACCGAGCGCCTGTTCGCCCAACTGATGCAGGTAGCCGGGCGCGCCGGACGCGCCGACAAACCCGGCCGCGTACTGATCCAGACCGCTTTCCCCGACCACCCCTTGTTCCGCTATCTGCAGCGCCACGACTACGCCGGCTATGCCCACACGCTGCTGGCCGAGCGCAAGCAGCTCGATCTGCCACCGTTCACCCGCCAGGTGCTGCTGCGCGCCGAAGCGACGACGATGGATGCGGCGCTGGCCTTCCTGCAACACGCTGCGGCGCGGGCCCCGGACACGGCCGGCGTCAGCGTATTCGGCGCCACGCCGGCGCCGATGGCGCGCGTGGCCAATCTCGAACGTGCACAACTTCTGATCCAGTCGGCGCAGCGTCAGGCCCTGCAAGCCTTCGTTCGCGATTGGCGGCCGCAACTCGACAGCATCAAACCGCGTATCGCACGCTGGTCGCTTGACGTCGATCCGCTGGTGTTCTAGCGGCCCTTCCTATGTCGAAAA
Source organism: Thiobacillus sp. 0-1251 (assembly GCA_001899305.1). Taxonomy (GTDB): domain Bacteria; phylum Pseudomonadota; class Gammaproteobacteria; order Burkholderiales; family Thiobacillaceae; genus Thiobacillus. The sequence continues at coordinate 126,166 of MKWL01000015.1, forward strand.
CCCTCAATTAGACCGGTTTCCGTTCGATAACGTATCTTGGGGCGCGGATTTAACACAGCATCGAAGCCCACACGATGGCGGAACACCGATGAGCGAACACTACGACGAGCACTACATCAATAGCGTGACCGCGCTGGGCGATACCCACGAGGTCGTCACGACCCAGGCAATATTCACCCGCAACGGCATCAAGCTGATCGACCGCGGAGCACGCATCAACTCGGCCATGCGTGAAAAGCTGGTGAAGCACAAGCTGATTCCGGCCATCGACGAATGCCTCTCCGTCACCGATGGCGTCACCAACGCCAGCCTGCGCGACCGCGCTCGCGAGATCCTGGATAACGAGCCCCGCTTCCAGTTTTTCCACTCCGCCCTGCCCGGAACCGCGCGATTGCTCAATGCCATCTATGCCATGCCGCTCAACGCGCCGCTCGCGTTCAAACTCACGGTGGCGCGCGAGCGTCGCCCTGAGATTTTCGAGCACAGTGTGCAGATGACGCTGATCGCGCTCATCCTCGCCATCAAAAGCCGTCTGCCCGAACGCGATCTCGCAAGCGTCGCCGCGGCGGGCATGCTTCACGATATCGGCGAACTGCATATCGATCCCGCCCTGCTGCGACCCGGCCATCCGCTCGATCCCGATGCGATGCGCCATGTCTACGCCCATCCGATGACGGCTTATCTCATCCTGCAAACCTATCCCATGTTCCATCCGGAAATCAGCACAGCCGTATTCGAGCACCACGAACGGCTGGATGGCAGCGGCTACCCGCGCGGGCTCAAGGGCGAGGAAATCGGCCGCCTAGGCCAGATTCTGATGCTGGCCGAGGCCGTCAACGCCCTGTTCGAAAAGAGCTGGCACACCCACGGCGCCGCTCGCCTGGCGGTGATGCTGAAAATGAATCGCCGCAAATTCGACCGCGAATTGATCAATCATCTCGTCAGGCTGCTCAACAGCGGCGGGCGGGCGGAGCCGGGCGGGCGGGCGGACAACATCTCGTCCGAATCGGTGGCGGCTCAGCTCAACCAGTTGGCCGAAGTGTTCCGCTTGTGGCACCACGCACACCACACCTGTCCGCCCGAGGTGGCCGAGGAACCGCTGGTGACATTCGTCAACCAGCGCCTGACCGACCTGGAACGCACCCTGCTGGAGACCGGTTTCCATCCGGACGCGCTGGCCGCCTTCACGACTGGAATCGAGAACGACACGGCCGTGCTGGCCGAAATACAACTCATGACCAGCGAATCACACCGGCAGGTCTGCGACATCCTGAAAGAGGTCCGTCGTCGCTGGGCGGCTCTTCGCGACGACAGCGCCGGCCGCGCCGCCGTGGAGTTCTGGGTCGCACGCGCGCAGACGCTGCTCCAGGCAGGCTGACTCGCCGGCTCACTCGTCGTCTGGCGTTTGGCCGCCTCGCACGTGGCGCATATAATCGCGTGCTACCCATTCTAAACACTGAAGATGCCTGCCAGACCCCATCTTCAATGTAACCATGTCCAACACCCATCCGCTTAAAGACCAGATCGCCCTGCTGATCGGCGAAGCCCTCGAAACGGTGGCACCCGACACGCCGGTCAGCCTCGAGATCGAACGCCCGAAGAACCCCGCCCACGGCGACTTTTCCAGCAATGCCGCGATGCAGTTGGCGCGGCCGCTGAAGAAGAATCCGCGCGAACTGGCGCAGCGGATCCTCACCGAGCTGCCGAAATCGCCCTTGGTCGCCAAAACCGAGATCGCCGGCGCCGGCTTCATCAACTTCCACCTCGCGCCGGCCGCCTGGCACGGGATCGTGCCGCAGATCCGTTCGGCCGGCGTGCAATTCGGCTGCGCAGAAACCGGCAAGGGACACAAGGTCCTGGTCGAGTTCGTGTCGGCCAATCCGACCGGCCCGCTGCACGTCGGCCACGGCCGTCAGGCCGCGCTCGGCGACGCGATCTGCAATCTCTACGCCGCACAGGGCTGGGGCGTCTACCGCGAGTTTTACTACAACGACGCCGGCGTGCAGATCGCGACGCTCGCCAACAGCGTGCAGGCGCGCGCCAGGGGCCTGAAGCCGGGCGACGCCGCGTGGCCCGAAGCCGCCTACAACGGCGACTACATCGCCGACATCGCGGCTGATTTCCTCGCCAGGAAGACCGTGAAGTCGGACGACCGCGAATTCACCGCGTCGGGCGACGTCGACGACCTCGACTCGATCCGCCAGTTCGCCGTCGCCTACCTGCGCCACGAGCAGGACCTCGACCTCAAGGCCTTCGCGGTACGCTTCGACAACTACTACCTGGAATCGAGCCTCTACACCGACGGCCGCGTCGAGGCAACGGTGCAGAAGCTCATCGACGCCGGCAAGACCTACGAGCAGGACGGCGCGCTGTGGCTGCGCACCACCGACTACGGCGACGACAAGGACCGCGTGATGAAGAAGTCCGACGGCACCTACACCTACTTCGTGCCGGATGTCGCCTACCACATCGCCAAGTGGGAGCGCGGCTACGACCGGGCCATCAACATCCAGGGTTCCGACCACCACGGCACCATCGCGCGCGTGCGGGCCGGTCTGCAAGCAGCGGATGTGGGGATCGCCAAGGGGTATCCGGATTACCTACTGCACACCATGGTGCGCGTGATGCGCGGCGGCGAGGAGGTGAAGATCTCCAAGCGCGCCGGCAGCTATGTCACGTTGCGCGATCTCATCGAGTGGACCAGCAAGGACGCGGTGCGATTCTTCCTGCTCTCGCGCAAGCCCGACACCGAATACATCTTCGACGTCGACCTCGCACTCGCCAAGAACAACGACAACCCGGTGTACTACGTACAGTATGCGCACGCACGCATCTGCCGGGTGTTCGAGGAATGGGGTGGCATGTCCGACGTGCTCGACGGCGCCGACCTTGCGCCGCTGACCGCTCAGCATGAACTGGCCCTTTTGCAGCGTCTGGCCGAATATCCGGAAACGATCGCCACCGCCGCACGCGAACTGGCGCCGCACCTGCTGGTGCATTACCTGCAGATGCTGGCGGGCGATTTCCATTCCTGGTACAACGCCGAAAAATTCCTGGTCGACGATGCATCGACGAAACTTGCCCGACTGACTCTGGCTGATGCCACGCGCATTGCAATCGTCAACGGCCTGGCCTTGCTCGGCGTATCCGCCCCGGAGAAAATGTAGTCATGGCAAAACCCGCTTCCCGCAAGTCCGGCCGCTCAGGCGGCCGCTCCATTTTCACCGGCGTACTGATCGGCCTCATCATCGGCGCAATCCTCGCCGTGGGCGTAGCGCTGTGGGCGACCGGCGTCAACCCGTTCAAACTCGGCAAACACGCAAACGCGCCCACCAAGCCCGTTGCGCCCGCATCCCCCGCACCCGACACCGCACCCAGCTTCGATTTCTACAAGGTGCTGCCGGATAACACGTCGAGCGCATTGCCCGCCACCCCGGCCCCTGCCGACACCGCACCCCGGCTTTATCTGCAAGCAGGCGCGTTCCAGCGGGCCGACGAAGCCGACAACCTGAAAGCCCAACTGGCCTTGCTGGGTGTCGAGGCGGTCATACAGACCAGCGAGGTCGCCAACAAGGGCGTGCTGCACCGCGTACGCATCGGCCCGTTCCACACCGCTGACGAAGCAAACCGTACCCGCAGCCTGCTCGCGCAGAACAATATCCCGGTCACGCTGGTCAAAGAAGTTCCCACTCAACAGGAGACGCCTTGATGTTTGCCCGCACTTTGGCTTTTTTTGCCGCCGCCGTATTGTCCTTGTCCGCCATTGCCGCGCCCGAAGAGGCATTCGAAGGGCGCGACTACACGCGCGTCAGCGTGCCGCAGCCGGTTGCGACCGGGAAGAAGATCGAGGTGCTGGAGTTCTTCTGGTATCGCTGCCCGCATTGCAACGCGCTTGAACCCGGTCTCAATGCGTGGCTGAAGAAACTGCCCAAGGACGCCCAGGTTCGCCGCGTCCCGGCCGTGTTCCGCGACGACTGGATGCCCGGCGCCAAGATCTATTACACCCTGCAGCAAATGGATCTGTTGAGCCGCCTGCACGACAAGGTATTCGACGCCTACCACGTGGACAACCTCAACCTCAACGACCCGGCCGTGCTGGGCAGCTGGATCGCGAAGCAGGGCGTGGACCGCAAGAAATTCGAGAGCATCTACAACTCCTTCTCCACCCAGTCCAAGGCCATGCAAGGCGCACGGCTTGCCACCACCTACGGCGTCATGGGCGTGCCGGCCTTTATCATCGACGGCAAATACACCACTTCGGAGTCGATGACCGGCAGCGAACCCCGCCTGTTCGAGGTTCTCGACCAGCTGATCGTCAAGGCACGCGATGAGCGCGGCGGCAAGAAACCCGCGAAGTAAGCCTGTTGCCTCCCCCCGCCCCACTCAAGGTAGCGAATAGGCCCTTGCGGGTTTTGAATAAACCCCTCAGGGTCTTCATCACCGGGGCCAGTTCCGGCCTCGGTGCTGCGTTGGCGCGACACTATGGCGCAGCAGGCGCGCAACTGGGGCTGGCCGGACGCCGCCTGGATGGCTTGCAGAACACCGCCACCGGGTTGAATGCACACCTCTATCAAGCCGATGTGCGCGACGCGGCAGCCATGCAGCAGGCTGCCACGGCATTTTTGAGCGATGTCGGCGCACCCGACATCGTCATTGCTGCGGCCGGGATCAGCGTCGGCACACTCACCGAATTCGCCGAAGATGCGCCGGTGTTCCGCGCGGTGATGGACGCCAACGTGCTGGGGCTGGTCCACACTTTTCAGCCGTTCATCGGCGCCCTGCAGCCGGGCGGCGTGCTGTGCGGCATTTCCAGCGTGGCCGGGATACGCGGGCTGCCGGGCGGCAGCGCCTATTCGGCGTCGAAGGCGGCGGCCACGGTCTATCTCGAAGCCCTGCGGCTCGAATTGAAAGCACGGGACATTGCCGTGGTCACGGTGGCGCCAGGCTATATCGACACGCCCATGACGCGGGTCAATCCCTATGCCATGCCTTTCCGGATGACGGTACAGACTGCTGCCGCCAAAGTAGCTCGCTGCATCGCCCACCGTCGCCGTTTCACGGTGATTCCCTGGCAGATGGCCTGGGTGGCGCGGATGCTGAAATGGCTTCCCATTCCGGTCTATGATGCAGTTTTCGAAAAAGCGCCACGCAAGCCGCGCAATCTGCCAACATAATGTGCATCGCATAAAACGTATCGGAGAAGCAATGCCTGCCCCCCTGAACATCATCCTCATCGACGATCATCCGCTCCTGCGCATGGGTGTGGCGGGCTATATCGAGCAGGAACCGGATCTGCGCCTCACCGCGCAACTGGCCAACGCCGCCGAACTGCGTGCCTGGATCGAAGCTGGCAACCGGGCCGATGCGGCACTGCTCGACCGCTCCCTCCCCGATGCCGACGGCCTCGACCTGGTCTCCGATCTACGCGATCTGGGCATCAAAGTCATCATGCTGACCATTGCCGACTCCGACGAGGAAATCTCCGAGGCCATCTCTTCCGGTGTCGACGGCTACGTCGTCAAATCCAGCGATCCCGACCAGGTCCTGGCCGCCATCCGCAGCGTGTGCGACGGTCAAAGCAGCTTTCCCCTCAACATCATGCAGAAGATGGCGCGCGGCGAACTCAACAACAATGCCTTGTCGGCGCTGACCGCGCGGGAAATGGAAATCGTCGACCACGTGAAAGAAGGGCTTTCCAACAAAGCCATCGCCTACAAGATGACCCTGTCGGAAAACACCGTGCGCAACCACCTGCGCAACATCATGGAAAAGCTCGGCCTGCGCAATCGCGTTCAGGTCGCTACCCTGGCGCTGAAGGAAGATCGCAAGCGGCACTAGGCGGCACAACAAGCCATTTTCCACGAATAAAAACGCGGCCGCCGGGGCCGCGCTTTTTTTGTGCCTGCCGAACCGAATTATTCCACTGTGACGCTTTTTGCCAGATTGCGCGGCTTGTCGACGTCCGTGCCTTTTTGCAGGGCGGCATGATACGACAACAGCTGCAGCGGTACGGTATGCAGGATCGGCGACAACACGCCGTTGCTGCCGCCCGGGAGTCGGATGACGTGGACGAAGGCCGATTCCTCGATATGCACATCGCCGTCGGCGAACACATACAATTCGCCGCCGCGCGCCCGCACTTCCTGCATGTTCGATTTCAGTTTCTCGATCAGCTGGTCGTTGGGCGCGATGGTGATCACCGGCATGTCTTCGTCGACCAGTGCCAGCGGACCATGCTTGAGCTCGCCCGCCGGATAGGCTTCGGCGTGGATATAGGAAATCTCCTTCAGTTTCAGCGCGCCTTCGAGCGCGATCGGGTAGTGCACGCCGCGGCCGAGGAAGAGCGCGTGGTGCTTGTTGGCGAAGCGCTGCGACCAGGCTTCGACTTGCGGCTCCAGCGCCAGTACCTGTTGCATCTTGTTCGGCAGGCTGCGCAACGCGGCAAGGTGGGCAGCCTCCTGCTCAGGCGTCAGCCGGCCGCGTAGCTTGGCGAGTACCAGCGTCAGCAGGAACAGGCCCGCCAGTTGGGTGGTGAAGGCCTTGGTCGAGGCCACGCCGATCTCCGGCCCGGCGCGCGTCAGGAACTTGAGCCGCGACGTGCGCGTCAGTGCCGATTCCGCCACGTTGCAGATGGTCAACGTCTTGTTCTGGCCAAGCGCGATGGCGTGGTTCAACGCCGCCAGTGTGTCGGCTGTTTCACCCGATTGCGAGATGGTGACGATCAGCGCGTCAGGGTTCGGCACGCTGGTGCGATAGCGGTATTCGCTGGCGATTTCCGCATAGGCCGGGATGCCGGCAATCTCCTCCAGCCAGTAAGTAGCCACTTTCGCGGCATGGTAGCTGGTGCCGCAAGCAAGGAAGGTCACCGCATTCACCTGGCCCAACACGTCGGCAGCGTCGAAGCCGAACCATTCGGGCTGGACGCGATCCTGTGCCACTGCAGTCAGCAGGGTATCGGTGAGCGCACGCGGCTGCTCGTGGATTTCCTTCTGCATGAAGTGGCGGTAATTGCCGAGTTCGGCCATGTCGGACGTCAGCTCGGAGACGTGCACGCTGCGGTCGACCTGGTTGCCCGCCGCGTCGTACACCGTTACCGACAACAGGCCGATGTCGGCGACATCGCCTTCTTCCAGGTACATCACCCGCTGGGTCACCGGCAGCAAGGCCGACACGTCGGAGGCAATGAAGTTTTCCTCGATGCCCAGGCCCACCAGCAAAGGGCTGCCCTTGCGTGCGCACACGAGGCGATTGGGCGCGTCCTCGCTCACCACACCGATGGCATACGCACCTTCCAGTTCGGCCACCGCCGCACGGGTAGCCGCCAGCAGATCCTTCGACTGACGGAAGTAATGCTCGATCAGGTGCGCGATGACCTCGGTATCGGTTTCCGACGTGAAGGCGAAACCTTCCGCCTTCAGGCGCGTACGCAGTGCTTCGTGGTTTTCGATAATGCCGTTGTGCACCACCGCAAGGCGGCCGCTGACGTGCGGATGTGCATTGGCCTCCGACGGCGCGCCGTGCGTGGCCCAGCGGGTATGCGCAATGCCAAGGTTGCCGTGCACCTGCTGCGCGGCGCACGCTTCGGCCAGGCCGGCAACGCGACCGACGCTACGTACCCGCTTGAGACCGCCATTGATGGTGACGAGGCCGGCCGAATCGTAACCGCGGTATTCCAGCCGCCGCAGGCCCTCGAGCAGAATGGGGACAACATTACGCTGCGCTACCGCGCCGACTATGCCGCACATGTTCAGCGCTCCGCGTTGAATGAGGAGTGAGGGGTGAGGGGTGAGGCGTCGAGCCCCGAACCGCCACCGTTTTGCTTGCTTAGATTTACCATGATTTCCAAACCTCCCATTATTTACACCTCACGCCTCACCCCTCACGATTTCTTCACCGGCCGTTTCCAGCCATTGACGGTAAGCTGCTTCGCCCGCGATAACGTCAACTCGCCGGCTGGAGCATCGCGTGTCAGCGTCGTACCCGCGCCCAGCGTCGCGCCCTGGCCGACAGTGACGGGCGCCACCAGTTGCGTGTCGGACCCCACGAAAACATCGTCCTCAATGACCGTGCGGTGCTTGTTGGCACCATCGTAATTGCAGGTAATGGTGCCCGCGCCGATGTTGACCCGCTTGCCCATGGTGGTATCGCCGACGTAGGACAGGTGGTTGATCTTGGCACCGTCGTCGATCTGGCTGTTCTTGATCTCGACGAAGTTGCCAACGTGGACGTCGCGCGCCAGAGAGGTGCCCGGGCGAATGCGCGAGAACGGCCCCAGCCGATTGGCCTCGCCAATGACGGCGTCGTCGATCAGAGTGAACGCGTCGATGCGGGTGGCCGCGGCAATCTTCACGTTCCGCAGCACGCAGTTGGCGCCCACTTGCACGCCGTCGCCCAATTCCACAAAGCCTTCGAATACGCAATTGACGTCGATCACGACGTCGCGCCCGCATGCCAGCATGCCGCGCACGTCAAGCCGGGCAGGATCCATCAAGGTAACGCCGGCGTCGAGCAGTCCCTGCGCGATCTCGCCCTGGTGGATGCGTTCGAGTTCGGCCAACTGGGCCTTGCTGTTGACGCCGAGCACTTCCCATTCATATGCGGGATGGTGGGTTTCCACTGTCAGGCCATCGCGCACCGCCAGCGCGATGATGTCGGTAAGGTAGTACTCACCTTGTGCGTTGTCGTTCTTCAGTTCATCAATCCACTGCCTGAGATGACGGGTCGCCACTGCAAGGATGCCGGTGTTGACTTCATGGATCGTCCGCTCGTCAGGGGTCGCGTCCTTGTGTTCGACGATGCGTCGTACCCGACCGTCGGCATTCCGCACGATGCGCCCATAGCCGTCGGGCTGCGCCAGCTTGACCGTAAGGAGCCCCAGTTTGCCTGCCTGGGCCGCGCTCACGAGCGGTCGCAAGGTACGCGTATGCGTCAACGGCACGTCACCATACAACACCAGTGTCACACTGTCGTCGGACAGTTGCGGCAACGCCTGCTTCACGGCGTGGCCCGTGCCGTGCTGTTCGGCCTGTAGCACAAACGTCAGTTTGTCGTCAGCCATCGCCTGCGGCACGGCCTCGCCGCCAAAGCCGTAGACAACGCAGGTTTGAGCTGCACCCAACGCATGGGCTGTATCGACGACATGGCCCAGCAGGGGTTTGCCCGCCAGCTTGTGCAGCACCTTGGGCTGGTCGGACCGCATCCGGGTGCCCTTGCCCGCCGCGAGTATCAGGATTTCAAGCTTGGAATGCATTCGGGTCGTCCGGGTGTGTGAATCGCATCAGCAGAATGAGAGCAAATCGCGCGCCAAGTATAAAGCCTGGACGGGGCCGCCAAAATGAAAAGGCAACCCGAAGGTTGCCTTTTCTATTTTCGCGCGTGGGATCACCTACCTGCGATACGGGGCCACGCCCCGTACGCCGGCTCACGTTTCCGCAACCAAGCTCAATTGAGCGGCTGCAATTCGACTCGGCGGTTCTTGAAGCGGCCGTCCTCCGTCTTGTTGTCGGCGACCGGCTGGGATTCGCCGTAAGCCTTGACTACCAGGCGATCTGCCGCAATCCCCTTGCTGACCAGGTAATCGCGTACCGCTTCTGCGCGGCGGAGCGAGAGGCGCATGTTGTAAGCCGCGGTTCCCCGATTGTCGGTATGGCCCGCAACTTCCACTTTACCGTCGCCCCATTCCTTCAGGCTGGCTACCGCTTCATCCAGGGTGGTGTGCGCTTCCGGCCGCAGGGTGGCTTTGTCGTAATTGAAATTGACATCGTTCAATACCAGCTTTTTGGGAGCCGGGGCGGCAACAGGCGCGGCCGGGGCAGCAGGCGCAACAGGCGCGGCCACCACCGCCGGGCAGCCATCGTCCGTTTTGGCATAAACCGTGGGGCATTTGTCATCGCCATCCACAATCCCGTCGCCATCACTGTCCAGTTCGCATCCATCGGCGTTGACCTTGCGGCCGGCCGGCGTATCGGGACATTTGTCCTTGCTGTCGACTACACCGTCGCCGTCGCTATCGACCTCCTTGGGCACGGCGCAGGGCTGATCCAGAAGCTGCTTGCCCGGACAACCAATGGTCCTGTAGAGCTCGTAACCGATCGTTTTCCCGGTCGAACTCGCCGCATTGCTGGGATCGTAGTAAACGCCTTGGCCTGCTTGGGCCGTGATCGCACCGGCAGACATCAGCGTAGCCGCGCTGGCACAGAGAAGTAGACGGGTTGTTCGCATATTTATATTCCTTTGATGATGTAAAAACCACAGAAACGAAAATGCTCGTGATTTTCGTATTCCCCTGGAAGCACATCACTGGATCGGACGATTGTTATGCCCTATCCTGTGTGCACATTACCAATCTAGCGCATTCGCTGACTTTTGTTGTCGGCCAGTCACCCTACTTTATCATGGGGACACTCCGTCAATGCAGGCCCCCTGTCGCCCATCCGCGTAGGCGACCAAATCCTGGGTACGGATTGCGCCAATGAACAACGTCTCGTGCCTTACATAGCCTGAGGGATTGCCGGCTCCGCACATGGGCCACCTGCCAACCCGTAAAAATATAGTCAAAAGAAGCCGTTAAAATTTTGCGTTGTGTACCGCATAAAGACTCCATGATGATACGGGCGATCAAAGCCATCATTGCTGATGACGACAGCGTGACCCGTCATCTTCTGCGCACGCTATTGCGCCAGCACAACGTCGAAGTCGTCGGCGAAGCGTGCAATGGCAAGGAAGCGTTGCAAAAGTGTGTCGCCGAGATTCCCGACATCCTTTTTCTGGACATCAATATGCAGGAGATGGATGGCTTTGAGACACTGCAACACGCCCGGCATGCCATACCGGGCCTTGCCGTCATCATGATCAGTTCGGACTCGACCGTAGGCAATGTACAAAAGGCACATGCCCTTGGCGCCGACGGCTTTATCGTCAAGCCATTCAGCGCGGCGCGAGTGATGGAGGCCATTACGTGTTCCTGCCCATAAGCCCCTTTCGGGGTGCCGCCGATTTATTCAATAGATAGGGTCGCCATCCGCAGCCGGCAGGTGCCCCGATTGCCTCAAATGCATCAGACGGTCGATATGGTGAAGTACCGCGTTCACCGGCTCCCGGAGAGCGCTGGCATTTTCATGCAGGCATAATGCCTCCAGCTGCTTGGCTGAGGCATGCACGGCGACTGTTCCACAATAGCTGGATGCACCAGACAGGCCATGTGCCACGCGGTGCATGCGTGCGATATCTCCGGTTTTCAGGGCTGCACGGAGATTGTCGGCATATTCCGGCAACAGGCCGTACAGCAGATCCAGCGCTTCGCGCCACGTGACCGGATCACCATAGGTGCACTCAACGCCAAGCCTGGGATCAAGTACGGGATGTGCCATGACGCGTCAGCGCGTAACTCCAGAGTGGATTAACGGTTGACCCTTCGCTGGTTCATAAATGGCAGGGCTGTAGGTTGTTCTTGCCAACAAAAAGGGCAACCCGTAGGTTGCCCTTTTTTACGTCAAAAACACCGACGAATCAAGTCAGTTTGCGCAGCTTCTTGATTGCCGCCAACTGGGCCACGGCCTGCGCCAGTTCGGCCTGCGCTTGCGCGTAGTCCATCGTGGCGGCCTTGTCTTTCATCGCCTCTTCGGCGGCGCGCTTTGCTTCCAGCGCTTTCGCTTCATCGAGGTCGGCGCCACGGATGGCGGAGTCAGACAGAATGGTGACGACGTGGGGCTGCACTTCGAGAATGCCGCCGGACACGTAGACCAGCTCTTCCTCGGCCTGATTCGGCACCTTGATGCGCACCGCACCGGGTTTGAGTGTGGTCAGCAGCGGGGTGTGCCGCGGGTAAATGCCGAGTTCGCCGCGCTGCCCGGGGGCAATCACCACTTCGGCGGTACCGGAGTAGAGCGATTTTTCTGCGCTGACGATGTCGACGTGGATAGTCATGGCCATATTAAACCTCGTGAGGCGTAAGGTGTAAGGCGTGAGGTGCGGCTATTTCGCCTCACGCCTCACCCCTTACGGCTTTACTGAATCGTCTTCGCCTTTTCGACGGCTTCTTCGATCGCACCGACCATGTAGAAAGCCTGTTCGGGCAGATGGTCATATTCGCCTTCGACGATCGCCTTGAAACCGGCAATGGTCTCTTTCAGCGTGACGTACTTACCGGGCGCGCCGGTGAACACTTCGGCGACGAAGAAGGGCTGCGACAGGAAGCGCTGGATTTTACGTGCACGGGACACGGCCAGCTTGTCTTCCGGCGACAGTTCGTCCATGCCCAGAATCGCGATGATGTCGCGCAATTCCTTGTACTTCTGCAGGGTGCCCTGCACCGCACGGGCGACGCCGTAGTGCTCATCACCAACGACCTGCGGATCGAGGATCCGCGAGGTCGAATCGAGCGGGTCCACCGCGGGGTAGATGCCCAGTTCGGCCACCTGACGCGACAACACCAGGGTCGCATCCAAGTGGGCGAAGGTGGTGGCCGGCGACGGGTCGGTCAAGTCATCCGCCGGCACGTACACGGCCTGGAACGAGGTGATCGAGCCGGTGCGCGTCGAGGTGATGCGCTCCTGCAGGCGGCCCATTTCGTCGGCCAGCGTCGGCTGGTAGCCCACGGCGGACGGCATCCGGCCCAGCAGCGCGGACACTTCGGTACCGGCCAGGGTGTAGCGGTAGATGTTGTCGACGAACAGCAGCACGTCGCGGCCCTCGTCGCGGAAGTACTCGGCCATGGTCAGGCCGGTCAGCGCAACGCGCAGACGGTTGCCCGGCGGCTCGTTCATCTGGCCGTAGACCAGCGCCACCTTGTCCAGCACGCCGCCTTCCTTCATCTCGTGGTAGAAGTCGTTGCCTTCACGGGTACGCTCGCCGACGCCGGCGAACACCGAGAAGCCGCTGTGCTGCACGGCGATGTTGCGGATCAGTTCCATCAGCGTCACGGTCTTGCCCACGCCGGCGCCGCCGAACAGGCCGACTTTGCCGCCCTTGGCGATCGGCATGATCAGGTCGATGACCTTGATGCCGGTTTCGAGAATCTCGACCGCGGCGGCCTGGTCGGCATAAGCCGGGGCCTTGCGGTGGATCGGCATGGTGCTCTCCGCGCCGATCGGGCCGGCTTCGTCGACCGGGTCGCCCAGCACGTTCATGATGCGGCCCAGCGTCTTCTGGCCGACCGGCACCATGATGGGGTTGCCGGTGGCAAGCACTTCCATGCCGCGGCGCAGGCCGTCGGTGGAGCCCATCGCAATGGTGCGCACCACGCCGTCGCCCAACTGCTGCTGGACCTCGAACGTCAGCTCGGGGGCCTGCATTTTCAGCGCTTCGAAGACCTTGGGCATGGCATCACGCGAAAACTCCACGTCCACCACGGCGCCAATGATCTGAACAATTTTTCCGTTGCTCATGTTGCCTTCCTATTTAAATTAAATCTTGGCCTAATCAATTAAATTCTGTTGGGCCTTAAACCGCGGCTGCACCGGCGACGATCTCGGACAGTTCCTTGGTAATCGCGGCCTGACGGGTCTTGTTGTAGACCAGCTTCAGCTCGCCGATCACGTTCTTGGCGTTGTCGGAGGCGGCCTTCATCGCCACCATCCGCGCCGACTGTTCGCACGCGATGTTCTCGGCCACGCCCTGGTACACCAGCGATTCGATGTAGCGCATCAGCATGCCGTCGACTACCGGCTTGGCATCGGGCTCGTAGATGTAGTCCCAGTGCGTCTTCAGGCTGGCTTCCTCGGCGTCTTCCATCTGCGCCAGCGGCAGCAGCTGGGTCAGCGTCGGCTCCTGCTTCATCGTGTTGATGAAGCGGTTGTAGACGATATACAGCGCGTCGATGCGGCCTTCCAGATACGCGTCCAGCATGATCTTGACCGGGCCGATCAGCTTATCCATGTGCGGCGTATCGCCGATGCCGGTCAGCTGCGACACCACGTTGGTGCCCAGGCGCTGGACAAAACCCAGCCCCTTGTTGCCGATCGCGGTGACGTCGATGCCGACACCGGCAGCTTCCCACTGCTTCATCTGGTTGATCATCATGCGGAAGGCGTTGGTGTTGAGGCCTCCGCACAGGCCCTTGTCCGACGAAACCACAATCAGGCCGACGCGCTTGACGTTTTCACGCGCAATCACGAAGGGGTGCTTGTATTCCGTGTGGGCATACGCCAGGTGGGTCGCCACGCGGGCGATCTTCTCGGCGTACGGGCGCGCGGCCTTCATGCGCTCCTGCGCCTTGCGCATCTTGGACGCCGCGACCATTTCCATGGCCTTGGTGATCTTGCGCGTGTTTTCCACGCTCTTGATCTTGGTCCGTATCTCTTTTCCGGCTGCCATCGTGGCTCCTAACTAATCAGCGCGGCCTATCAATAGACGCCGGTTTTCTTGAACTCGTCCACCGCGGTGGTCAGCGCCTTCTCGGTCGCGTCGTCCAGGTTGCCGCTGGTCTCGATGGTGTCCATGATGCTGGCGTACTTGGACTTCATGAACGCCATCAGCGCGGATTCGAACGGCAGGATCTTGGTGACTTCGACGTCGTCCATGTAGCCCTTGTTGACGGCGAACAGGGTCAGCGCCATCTGCGACACCGACATCGGCGAGTACTGCGCCTGCTTCATCAGTTCAGTCACGCGCCGGCCGCGCTCGAGCTGCTTGCGGGTCGCCTCGTCGAGGTCCGAGGCAAACTGCGCGAAGGCCGCCAGTTCGCGGTACTGCGCCAGCGCCAGACGGACACCGCCGCCGAGCTTCTTGATCACCTTGGTCTGCGCGGCGCCGCCGACGCGGGACACGGACAGACCGGCGTTGATCGCGGGACGGATGCCGGCGTTGAAGAGGTCGGTCTCCAGGAAGATCTGGCCGTCGGTAATCGAGATCACGTTGGTCGGCACGAAGGCGGACACGTCGCCGGCCTGCGTTTCGATGATCGGTAGTGCAGTCAGCGAGCCGGTCTTGCCCTTGACAGCACCCTTGGTGAGCTTTTCGACGTAGTCGGCGTTGACACGCGCGGCACGTTCCAGCAGACGCGAGTGCAGGTAGAACACGTCGCCCGGGTAGGCTTCGCGGCCCGGCGGACGGCGCAGCAGCAGCGAGACCTGACGGTAGGCCCAGGCCTGCTTGGTCAAATCGTCGTACACGATCAGCGCGTCTTCGCCGATGTCGCGGAAGTACTCGCCCATGGTGCAGCCGGAATACGGCGCAATGTACTGCATGGCCGCCGCATCGGAAGCGGTCGCGGCCACGACGATGGTGTGGTCCATCGCGCCGTGCTCTTCCAGCTTGCGCACCACGTTGGCCACCGACGACGCCTTCTGGCCGACGGCGACGTAGATACACTTCACGCCGGTGCCCTTCTGGTTGATGATGGCGTCGATCGCAACCGCGGTCTTGCCGGTCTGGCGGTCGCCGATGATCAATTCGCGCTGGCCGCGGCCGACGGGGACCATGGCGTCGATCGACTTGAGGCCGGTCTGCACCGGCTGGTCAACCGATTTACGCTCGATCACGCCGGGCGCAATGCGCTCAATCGGCATGGTGGTGTCGGCGGCGATGGGGCCCTTGCCGTCGATCGGCTGGCCCAGCGAGTTCACCACACGGCCGAGCAGGCCGCGGCCCACCGGCACTTCGAGAATGCGGCCGGTGCACTTGGCAACGTCGCCTTCCGTGATGTGTTCGTAATCACCCAGGATCACCGCGCCGACCGAGTCGCGCTCGAGGTTGAGCGCCACGCCGAAGGTGTTGCCCGGCATCTCGATCATTTCACCCGACATCACGTCGGACAAACCATGAATGCGGACGATGCCGTCGGTGACGGACACGATCGTGCCCTGAGTGCGCAATTCGCTCGACGCACCGAGGTTCTCGATCTTGGCTTTAATCAGTTCGCTGATTTCGCTTGGATTCAATTGCATGTCTGTTCTCCGAACCGTGAGGTTCCGATAATTTTGAGTTCGTGATTAGCCTTGCAGCGCGAAAGCCATGCGCTGCAGCCGTCCCTTGACCGAGCCGTCTATCACCTGGTCGCCGATGGCGATCACCGCGCCGCCGATCAGTTCGGGATCGACCGCAACCTGCACGTTCACTGAGCGGTTGAATTTGGCCTTGAGTCCTGCGACCAGATCGTCGACCTGCGCCTGCGTCAGCTCCTGCGCGCTGGTGATGGTGGCCTCGAGGGTGCCTTCGGCGTTGGCCTTCAGCGTCTCGAATTGCGTGCAAACTTCCGGCAGCAGCGACAAGCGGTCGTTCTCGGCCAGCACCTTGACGAAGTTGGCGCCGCGCTCGCCAAGGTCGCCACCGGCGACGTCGATGACGAGGCCGGCCACCCGCTCGGCCGAAACGGCCGGATCGGTGATCAGGCGTGCCACCTGGGCGTCGGAAACGATGGCCGCCAGCGTAGCGACACGGCTCGACCAGCCTGCCAGGTCATTTTCGCCCTGCGCCATACGGAATACCGCTTCGGCGTAGGGGCGAGCCAGGGTAGACAGTTCGCTCATGGTTTACAGCTCGGCTTTCAGCTGGCCCAGCAGGTCAGCGTGGGTTTGCGCATTGACCTCGCGGCGCAGGATTTTCTCCGCGCCAGCCACAGCCAGCCCGGCCACCTGCTCGCGCAGGCTTTCGCGCGCACGGTTGGTTTCCTGTGCAATATTGGCCTGGGCAGCAGCCAGTTGACGATCGCCTTCTTCCTTGGCGGCCACTTTTGCTTCTTCGATGATCTGCGCCGCACGCTTTTCAGCCTGGGCGATCACTTCGGCAGCCTGTGCCTTGGCGTCGCGCATGTTGTCGCCGGCCTTCTTGGCAGCCAGTTCGAGCTCATGCTTGCCGCGATCCGCAGCAGCCAAGCCATCGGCGATCTGCTTTTTACGCGTTTCGAGCGCATTCATGATCGGCGGCCACACGAACTTCATGCAGAACCACACGAAGAAGATGAACGTGATGGACTGGCCGATCAAAGTTGCGTTGAAGTTCATATCCGCACCTTTTAATGACGGGGGTTAGACAAGTTCCGTAGCAACCCGCGAATTAACCGGCAACGGCGAACAGAACGTACATGGCCAGACCGACGGCGATCATCGGCACGGCGTCGACCAGACCCATGACGATGAAGAACTGGGTACGCAGCATCGGGATCAGCTCGGGCTGACGGGCTGCGCCCTCGAGGAAGCGGCCACCGAGGATGCCGATACCGACGGCTGCACCGAGCGCGCCCAGGCCCATCATCAGGGCGCCAGCGATGTACAGTACGGCTTGAGTCATTTCCATTTGTTGCTCCTAGAAGTAAAAATTAAAGTTGAAAACAAGAAACCAGAAAATTAAATTTGACTGAAATCAGGGGATCGCTTAGTGGTGCTCGGCGTGTGCCATATCCAGATACACGATGGTCAGCGTCATGAAGATGAAGGCCTGCAGCGTGATGATGAGGATGTGGAACACCGCCCACGCCCATTGCAATGCGCCGCCAAATACGGCCAGCACCCAGCCACCACCGAACATCAGCGCAATCAGGATGAAGATCATTTCGCCGGCGTACATGTTGCCGAAGAGACGCAGTGCCAGCGAGATCGGCTTGGCGATCAGGCCGACGCCCTCAAGCAAAAGATTGACCGGAAACAGGAATTTGGGGAAAGGCTGGAAGGCCAGTTCGGAGAAGAAGCCGCCGGCGCCTTTCATCTTGACGCTGTAGTACAGCACCAGGAAGAAAATCGACAGTGACAGGCCGAAGGTCACGTTGGGATCGGTCGACGGCACGATCTTCAAATGCGGCACGCCCGACAGCGTCGCAGCATAGGGAAACCAATCGACCGGGAACAGGTCCATCAGGTTCATCAGGAACACCCACATGAACACGGTGAGGGCCAGCGGAGCGACCATCGCATTCTGGTGGGAGAAGGAGCCGCGCACGGAACCATCAATGAACTCGATGATCCATTCGACGAAATTTTGCAGACCGGACGGGGTGCCGGTCGTCGCCTTTTTGGCTGCCATGCGGAACAGAAGCAGGAAGAGCAACCCCAGGCCAATCGAGAAGAGCATGCTGTCGACGTTGATCGCCCAGAAGCCCATGGACTTGGCCTCTGCGGCGCCATGGGCGAAGCCCCAGGTGCCGTCAGGAAGTTGTCCGTAAGTCAGGTTTTGCAGGTGGTGCTTGATGTATTCACCGGAGGAATGGGATTCCGTAGCCATAGTGATCTATTTCAATAAGTGGGTTTTGGATGAACACGCGGGGCGTTCCCATTCAAAACCAACCTTGGCAAAACTTCGCCCTTCGGCTATTTGCCGCTTCGGCCTGCCGCAGCAGCCAGCCAGGCAAACTGGGCCAGCACCAAGCCAAGCAGCAAGGGCAGCGGGTCCAGCTTCAACACGCCGAGCCCCAGGCTCAACAAGGCAACCAGCAGGATCAGGCGCTCGACGCTGACGCGAACAAACATCTTCAACAATCGATGCTGATCCCATTCCGGGTGAGCCATCGACTGCTGCTCACGCCAGACCAGTACCGCACTCACGGCCAGCGCGACGAACACGCCATATGCAGCCGCCAGCCCCGCATCCATCCCTGCAATCGCAGCGCCGCTTAACGCGGCCACGAACACGAGCACCGACTGCGCCCGAACAACCCGTCGGGTGCCGGTTGTGATGCCGTTAAACATTTAGCCAATCATGATACTAGAATTAGTGCGGTCTATGCAATCATCAGGCTGCTTGATGATGAATTTCAGTACGTAGTGATGTTGCTGGCGAGCCCGCTACAACTGGATTCCCAGACGTTGCAGCAGACCCTGCAACTCTTCCGCGCTGGCGAAATGGAGTGTGAGTTTGCCACTGCCTTTGCTGTTGGTTCGCACGTGGGCCGTCATGCCCAGGGCATCCGACAGCGCCTCTTCCAGGCGAAGCGTGTCACGCGAAACGGTCCGGCCGGCTGGCGCGGTAGCAACGTCCTTCAAGCGCGCCACCCGACGCTCGACCTCGCGCACCGACAGGCCTTTGGTTTCGATTTCGTGCGCCAACTCGCGCTGTGCGCCTGCATGCAAGGGCAGCAGTGCACGCGCATGACCCATCTCGATCAATCCGGCGGTGAGCATATCCTGCACCGGATGCGACAAGTTCAGCAGACGCAACAGGTTGGATACGGCCGCCCGTGATTTTCCGACCGCCTGTGCGGCCGCATCGTGGGTCATGCCGAATTCGTGGATCAGACGCTGCAGGCCATGCGCTTCATCAATGGCATTGAGGTCTTCGCGCTGGATGTTCTCGATCAGCGCCATCGCCGCCACCGCGTCGTCGGCGACTTCGCGTACCAGCACCGGGATTTCGTTCAATCCGGCCAGTTGCGCTGCACGCCAGCGCCGTTCGCCGGCAATGATCTCATAGCCGCTGGCGACTTCACGTACCAGGATCGGCTGCATCAGACCCTGCGCGCGGATGGAATCGGCGAGTTCCTGCAGCGACTCGCTGTCCATCTGGGTACGCGGCTGATACTTGCCGGGCGCCAGTTGCCCGACCTTCATCATGCGCAGATCGCCTTGCGGCGGCGCGGCATTGTCTTCCCCGCCGAGCAACGCATCGAGCCCGCGCCCGAGTCCCTTGAGTTTGGCCATTATGCTGTCTCCCCCACTGTTATACCTGCACGCCGCAACGTTTCTTCTGCGAGCTCCATATACGCCTTGGCCCCCTTGCACTGGCGGTCGTAGGCCAGCACGGGCAGGCCGTGGCTGGGTGCCTCTGCAAGTCGCACGTTGCGCGGAATCACGGTGTCGTACACCTTGTTGCCGAAATGCTGCTTGATCTGGTCCGACACCTGCTGCGCCAGCGTGCTGCGCGGATCGAACATCACGCGCAGCAACCCTTCGATCTCGATCGAAGGATTCAAGCGCTGCTTGACCTTCTTGATGGTGGCCACCAGATCAGTCAGCCCTTCCAGGGCGTAGTACTCGCACTGCATCGGGATCAGCACCGATTGCGCGGAAGCAAAGGCATTGACGGTCAGCAGATTCAAGGTCGGCGGGCAGTCCATCAGGATGAAATCATAGTCGTCGGCCACCTGTGCCAGCGCGACTTTCAGCCGCAGGTCGCGCTGTTCCAGATTCACCAGATCGATTTCCGCGCCGGCGAGTTCGCGGTTCGCCGGAATGACGTCAAAATGCCCCGGCGTCGAGCGCATCCGCGCCTCGCGCACGCTCACCTGATTGAGCAGGATCTGGTAGACGGTCGGCAGTGCCGTGCGCTTTTCGATCCCCGCTCCCATGGTCGCGTTGCCCTGCGGATCGAGATCGGCCAGCAGCACGCGCTGCCCAAGTTCAGCCAGGCTCGCGGCCAGATTCACCGCTGTCGTCGTCTTGCCGACGCCGCCTTTTTGATTGGCAATTGCCAGGATTCGGCTCATTCAACAGGCTCCAGAACAATCAAGTGGCGGGTCGCATCCAGACCCGGAACGACCAGCAAATGGTCAGCGCTTACTTTCACTCCAATCGGTAATAAAGCAAGCTCTTCGTGTGGATATAAGCCCTTCATGGCGAGCCAGCGGCCCGTCGGCTTGAGCAGATGGCGGGTCAAGGCGACGAATTCCTTGAGATCGGAAAATGCTCGCGAGGTAATGAGGTCGAATCCCGTTTCGGGCCGATAATCCTCCACCCGATTCGTCACCACGCTCAGATTATCCAGACCAAGTTCCGTTTTGGCCTGCAGGAGGAAAGCGGTCTTCTTGGCAATGCTGTCGATCAGCGTCACCTGCAAATCCGGCCGCGCGATCGCCAGCGGAATGCCCGGCAAACCGCCGCCGCTACCCACGTCTAGCACGCGCCCGCCCGGGAAAAAAGGGACGGCTGCCAGAGAATCGAGCAAATGATGGCTGACCATGCGCTCGGTATCGCGCACCGCGGTCAGGTTGTATACGCGGTTCCATTTGTCCAGCAGCGCAAGATAGGCCAGCAGCTTCGCCTCGGCATCCGCGGGCAATGCCAGCCCGAGGGCGGCGATTCCCGCCGCGAGTTGCGCCTGGAGGGTCATGCGCTTTTCTTCTGCTCGTCGGGCTTGAAGCCGCGCTTGGCATACACCAGCAGCACCGAGATCGCTGCCGGGGTAATGCCCTGCAAGCGGGACGCCTGGCCCAGCGTTTCGGGACGCGCTTTCTGCAGACGCTGGCGAACCTCCATCGACAGACCGGTCAGTAGGCTGTAATCGAGATCCGCGGGCAGGCGCAGGTTTTCCTGTTCACGCTGCTTGTCGACTTCCTCATTCTGGCGATCGATGTAGCCCTGGTATTTGGCGGCGATTTCGACCTGTTCGGCGACATGCGCGTCAACCTCCCCTGCGCCGCCGCCCGGCAGGGCCACCACCTGCGTGTAACTCAGATTGGGCCGGCGCAGCAGTTCGAACAAGCTGTATTCGTGCTCGATCGGCTGACCAATCAGGCGGGTGGCAGCCTCGGCAGGCAGAATGGCCGGATGGACCCAGATCGATTTCAGGCGTGCGGTTTCACGTGAAACAGCATCCCTTTTCCGATTGAACGCATCCCAGCGGACATCATCCACCACACCAAGGTCGCGCCCGACTTCAGTCAGCCGCATGTCTGCATTGTCCTCACGCAGCTGCAGCCGGTATTCGGCGCGACTGGTGAACATGCGATAAGGCTCCGACACGCCACGGGTGATGAGGTCGTCGACCAGCACGCCGAGATAGGCCTCGTGGCGACCCGGGCTCCAGGCCGCCTTCTCCTGCACCCGCAATCCCGCGTTGATTCCCGCGAGCAGACCCTGAGCGGCGGCCTCCTCGTAGCCCGTGGTGCCGTTGATCTGGCCTGCGAAGAAAAGCCCGGCGATCGACTTGGTCTCCAGCGAGGCCTTGAGGTTGCGCGGATCGTAGTAGTCGTACTCGATGGCGTAGCCGGGGCGCAGGATGTGCGCCTGTTCCAGTCCGGGGATCGAGCGCACGATGGCAAGCTGAACGTCGAACGGCAAGGAGGTCGAGATGCCGTTGGGATAGATCTCGTGTGTGGTCAGTCCCTCGGGCTCGAGGAAAATCTGGTGGCTGGCCTTGTCGGCAAAGCGGGTGATCTTGTCCTCGATCGACGGGCAGTAGCGCGGCCCCACCCCTTCGATGACGCCGGTGTACATCGGCGAGCGGTCGAGTCCGCCGCGGATGATCTCGTGCGTTTCCGCAGTGGTATGGGTAATCCAGCAAGGACGCTGCTCGGGATGCATCGCCGCACGCCCCATGAAGGAAAACACGGGCGCCGGATCGTCGCCCGGCTGCACCTGGGTCTGGCTGTAATCGATGGTACGGCCATCGATGCGCGGCGGGGTACCTGTTTTCAGCCGCCCTACGGGCAGATTCAGTTCGCGCAGTCGTGCGGCAAGTGACACCGCAGGTGGATCGCCCATGCGCCCTGCTTGAAAATTTTCCAGGCCGACATGGACCAGGCCGGCCAGGAACGTGCCGGTGGTCAGCACCACCGCGCGGCCACTGAACACGATACCGAGTTGGGTTTTCACGCCAACGACGCGGTCGCCATCGAGCACCAGATCGTCGACCGCCTGCTGGAACAGCGTGAGATTGGGTTGATTCTCAAGCCGTGTCCGGATCGCCGCCTTGTACAACACGCGGTCGGCCTGGGCACGGGTGGCCCGTACCGCCGGCCCCTTGGACGAATTGAGCGTGCGGAACTGGATCCCTGCCTCGTCGGTGGCCAAGGCCATTGCGCCGCCAAGCGCATCGACTTCCTTGACCAGATGCCCCTTGCCGATGCCGCCGATCGACGGATTGCACGACATGGCGCCCAGGGTCTCGATATTGTGCGTCAGCAGCAGCGTCTTCACGCCCATGCGAGCGGCCGCCAACGCGGCCTCGGTGCCGGCATGGCCACCGCCGACGACGATGACATCGAAGGATTCGGGGAATTTCATGATGGCCGCCATTCTACCCGTTGCCGGGCTCCGTTTCACGTGAAACAGGCAATGCGAAAATGGCTACGCTCCTCCACCACTCACTCCATGTCAGCCCGCGGACGCTTTCGCCTCCAGCATTTCCCAGCGTGTCAGCGCTTCGAGCAGTTCGGCTTCGATCGCTTCCGAGCGCGCCTGCAGCGCCACCGCATCCTGTGGGCTCGATTGATACAACAGCGGATCCGCCAGCCGCTCGGCGATCTGTGCCTGCTCGATCTCGAGCGCCTCGATCTGTGCCGGCAACGCTTCGAGCTCCCGTGTCTCTTTGAAAGTGAGTTTACTTTTGGATGCGGGCTTGGCCGGCGCAGTCTGGACAGCCGCCTTGGGGGCGGCCCCGCGCGGTGCCTCGGCTGTGGCCCGCTGCCGCTGCTGCCAGGCGCGCCAGTCGGCATAGCCGCCGACGATCTCGGTCAGCTGACCTTCGCCTTCGAACGCGATCGACTGGGTGACAACGTTGTCCAGGAACGCACGGTCATGCGAAACGATGATGACGGTGCCGCCATAGTCCTGCAGCAGTTGTTCCAGCAGCTCCAGGGTATCGATGTCGAGATCATTGGTCGGCTCGTCCAGCACCAGCAGGTTGGCGGGGCGGGCGAACAGGCGTGCCAGCAACAGCCGGTTGCGCTCGCCCCCGGACAGCGCCGACACCTTGGCACGGGCGCGCTCGGCAGGAAACAAAAAATCCTCCAGATAGCTGATGACGTGTTTTTTCTGGCCGCCGATTTCAACGTAGTCGGAGCCGGGCGAAATCGTGTCGATCAGCGTCGCCTCGTCGTTCAACTGGTTGCGGAACTGGTCGAAATACGCGACCTCGAGCTTGGTCCCCTGTTTGATCCAGCCCGATTGCGGCTTCAACTCGCCCAGGATCAGCCGGATCAGCGTGGTCTTGCCGACGCCGTTGGGGCCAAGGAGGCCGAGCTTGTCCCCGCGCAGGATGGTAGCGGAGAAATCGCGGATTATGTCCTTGGCGCGACTCGCGCCGGGGACGGTATCCCCCGTGGGCAACACACGGCTGTCGTAACCGTAGCTGACGTGATCGAGCTCGGCCACCACCTTGCCGGAGCGATCGCCGGCGTCGATCTGGAACCCCACCTGCCCCGCATGGGCGATGCGCGCCTCGCGGGTGCGCCGCAGCGCCTCCAGCCGGCGCACCCGGCCTTCGTTGCGGGTGCGGCGCGCCTCGACCCCCTTGCGGATCCAGGCTTCCTCCTGTTTCCAGAACTTGTCGAATTTTCGATTATGAACCGCCTCGACCTCCAGCTGCTCGGCCTTCTTGAGCTGATAGGCGCTGAAGTTGCCCTGGTATTCGCGCAACTGACCGCGATCGAGCTCGACGATGCGATTGGCGACGTTGTCCAGGAAACGTCGGTCGTGGGTGATGAAAAGCAGCGCGCCGCGATAATCGTTGAGCAGGGTCTCCAGCCATTCGATGGCGGAGAAATCCAGATGGTTGGTCGGCTCGTCCAGCAGCAGCAGTTCGGGGTCGGTCACCAGCGCGCGCGCCAGCGCCACCCGCTTTTTCAGTCCCCCAGACAGCGTTTCCACTGCCGCGTCGGCATTGAGGCCCAAACGTTGCAGCGTTTCTTCCACCCGGCTGTTGAGCCGCCAGGCGTCCGCCACTTCCAGCGCATGCGACAGCCGCTCGAAATCGGCATAGACCGTCTCATCGCCTTCCGCCATGGCATGCGCCACGGCATGGTATTCGGCCAGCAGGGTCTGTGCCGCGCCGACGCCTTCCGCCACCGCCTCGAACACACTGTGGCCGGCCTGGAACTGCGGCTCCTGGGGCACATAGGCCAGCTTCAAGCCAGGCGCGCGCCACACCTCGCCCGCATCCGCCAGGCTCTCGCCGGCAATGATCTTCAGCAGACTGGATTTGCCCGTGCCGTTGCGGCCGATCAGGCCGATCCGCTCGCCCGCCTCGACCACCAGCGAAGCGCCATCGAGCAGCGGCCAGTGGCCATAGGCCAGTTCAAGTCGGTCAAGCGTAAGGAGGGGCATGGTATGGACGATGAAACAACGAGCGCGGAATTATCCGCGATTGAGGGCCGCATGGACGGCTCGCGCAATATTTAATGCATGGGGGGTGTCACTGTGCAGGCAGAGGGTTTCGGCCCGAATCCGGAGGGGCGTGCCATCCAGCGCGGTAACTTCCCCACCCTGCGCAAGTGCGCGCGCCTGCTGTGCCGCGCCGTCGGGGTCGGCCACCAATGCGCCTTCGGTTTCACGTGAAACAAGCCGGCCATTGGATTGGTAGCGGCGATCGGCAAACGCTTCATTCAATACCATCAGTCCAGCCGCCCGACCGGCAGCGACCAATTGCGACTCTGCCAACCCGACCAGTGTCAGACCGGGGTCGAATGCCGTGACCGCCTGCACAATGGCCTGGGCCACATTGCGGTCCTGAGCCGCCACATTGTAGAGCGCACCATGCGGCTTCACATGCACCAACCGCAAGCCCAACCGTGCGGCCTGTTCGGCCAGCGCTTCCGTCTGCTGCGTAACCCAAGCCGCAATATCTTCCGCGGAAGCGGCCAACGCGCGGCGGCCAAATCCGATGCGGTCCGGATAGCTCGGGTGTGCGCCTACCGCTACGCCATGCTCGACCGCCAGCCGCAATGCTGCCGTCATGCTCACGGCATCGCCGGTGTGCCCACCGCAGGCGATGGACACGCGCGACAGATACGGCATCAGTGCGCCGTCATCGCAGCCCTCGCCGATATCTGCATTCAACTCGATCATGCCAGCTCCTTGAACGTCCACTGCGCTGCTGCCAGTTCACACGCCGCCTCGACCTCGATCGTCACGAACCGGACCGCATCGCCGGGCTTCAATTGCGCCAGCCGGGGCACGTCCGCCGTAATCACCCCGGCAATCACCGGATAACCGCCGGTCACCGGCCCATCCCATCCCAGGATGATCGGTTGACCGTCCGGCGGGATCTGTACGCTGCCGGGCAGCACGCCCTGCGACGGCAACTCGGCCCGGCGATGGCTGACCGGCGTCCCGGCCAGGCGTACACCCCGCCGATCCGATGCCGCATCGACCCGATATGGCGTGCCGAAAAATGCGGCCAAGCCGACATCATCGAACTGCCCAGCCTGCGGCCCTGCCACCACCCGCAGGTCGCCCTCCGCCTCGCCGGCCGGGGGACTGACACGCAGCAGTTTCATTTCATTCGCCGGCACACCGCAGTGCAGAACATCCCCGGCCTGCAGGGCCCGCCCGCCATGTCCGCCAAACCCCGACGGCAGAAAGGTGCTGCGGCTACCCATCACCGACGGGACCGCCAGCCCGCCGCGCAGTGCCAGCCAGCAGCGGCAGCCTGACTCGGGACGGTCCAAGCTCAACACTTCGCCTGCCGCCAGCACCAGCGTCTCATTCCACGCCACGGGCGCGCCACTGCTGCGACGGGCGGCAAAACGGGCGCCCGTGAGCGCCGCCACCCCGCCTTGCGGAAACTGCAGCCGGGGCCCGGACAACGCGATCTCCAGCCCGGCTGCCGCCGCGTCATTACCCACCAGGCGGTTGGCCGCTGCCAGTGCCGCCGGATCGGCCGCCCCGCCCGCCGGCACGCCAAGCATCCGCCGGCCCGGGCGTCCCACATCCATCACCAGGTCGCACAGACCTGCACGCAGAACCTCGATCATGCGGGAACGAAACATACCCGATCGCCCGGCATCAGCAAGGCCGGCGCCGCCCGCTGGGGATCGAACAACACGGTATCGGTTCGCCCGATCACATGCCAGCCGCCCGGCCCACCTGTCGGGTAGATCCCGGTATAGCGCCCGCCGATCGCCACGCTGCCCGCCGCGACCTGTTGCCGTGGCGACGCCCGGCGCGCTGCCTGCAGCGTGGGCGGCAACCCCTGCAGATACGGGAATCCCGGCTGGAATCCCAAAAACGCCACCGTATATTCCGTCGCGGCGTGGCAATCGATGTAGGCTGCCACACTCATGCCCGCGCGCTTGGCCAATGCCGGCAGATCCGGCCCCGCCGCGCCGCCATAGTCGACGACGATCTCATGCCGTTTCCCTTTCACTGCCGTCTGCGCAACGTCCAGGGGCGCACTCAACGCCGCCCGCACCTCTGGCGACACCCTCGCAGTCCGCCGCAATATCAACAACAAGCTTCCATCTGCAGGAATAATGTCTTCTACGTCTGTTAAATTCTTCGAAATTAACAGATTGTAGTATGCCAGCGTCATGGCGCCCGTCTCGACCCTCAGGCCGCGCTCGCCGACCCAGCGCCAACCATTTGAGGCGACGAGAGGTTGACCGGTTGTCTGCTTTCCCATAGGGTGAAGTCCCTTTTCGGAGTTTCGCATGATGCGACGGATCGTAAGCAGCGCTATGCTGAAAGATGCCAGTGTAAAGGCAATACCGGCGCTTGCAGTCCCCGCACAAACCCCCCGCAGGCCGTCTAGCGCCCTCCAGGTGAGGATTACGTCGCCAAGGCGGAAACACCCGCCCTCGCGGAGATCGGTCGTGTATCGCAACCGCCCTGCCCTTCCCCGCGCCTGACGGAATATCGCGTCTCATCTCTCCGATGGAAATCTACCAGCACATCTTTGAATACACACCTGATGCCCTGTTCGTCATCGACCGGGCCGGGCGCATCGTTCTGGCGAACGCGCAGGCGGAAACCTTGTTCGGCTACGACCGAAGCAAGCTGATCAACCAGCCTGTCGAAATGTTGATCCCGGCCCGCTTCGCTGCCCTCCATACCGGCCATCGCGGCCGCTATATCACCGACGCACACACCCGATCGATGGGCGGCGACGCCGAGCTTTTCGCCCTGCACAAGGACGGCAGCGAGTTTCCGGTCGACATCATGCTGAGCCCGATGATGCTTCATGGCGACCAACTGGTCCTCTGTGTCGTGCGCGACATCACCGAGCGCAAGGCCGCCCAGGATGCGCTCGCGCGACAAACCACCGAGCTCCGGCGATTGCATGCGGAACTGGAACTGCTCGCCAATCATGACGGCCTGACCGGCCTGTATAACTGGCGCGCATTTTACGAATACGCCGAACAAATGCTCAAAACCGCTCACCGCCGGCAGGAAAATGCAACGCTGTTGATGATCGATCTGGATCATTTCAAACAGATCAACGACCGTTTCGGCCATGCCGAAGGCGATCGCGTCCTGCAAGCCGTCGCATCCACCCTCAAGGCCGCAGCCCGGGATAACGACATCGTGGCGCGACATGGCGGCGAGGAATTTGTCGTGGCTGCGCTCGGATTGAGCGAAGCGGAAAGCCTGGTCGCGGCCGAACGGCTGCGCGCGGCCGTGGCGGCCATCGAAAACATGAAAACCCGCATCACAACCAGCATCGGCATTGCCACGCTCATCCCGCAAACGCAGAAACACGAAACGCGCCGAATACTGGCCGAACTGCTCGACAAGGCCGACCAGGCACTCTACGCAGCCAAACACAATGGCCGGAACCAGGTCTGCCACTTCAACCGTCTCACGGATCTGGCACAACCCGCCACGTCGTAATGGACCGCCTCGTGTCAGCCGCGCCCCGGCGCGGTCCGGATACGCCAGAGACAACAAAAAAGGGGGCATCTGCCCCCTTCTCTCTCCGGCCGGACATCCGCGCAATCAGTCCTTGAACCGGCCCCGTACGCCGACGCGGTTGGCGCCACCCCGGTTGTCGTTGCCACGTGGCTGCGCTGCGCCCGCGCGCGCGCCGGGCGCACGATTGCCGTAGCTGCGGGTCGCCGCGGCCGCTGCCTTGGCCTTGGCTTCGCGCTCGCGCTTCTCCCAATATTCGACGCTGTTGCCGTTGATTTCACCGTTCGGCTCGCGCGGCACGTCACCACCGCGGAACCCTTCGTGGCGTGGCGGACGATCGCCGGTCATGCGAGGCACGTCGGACGGGCCACGCACGGCGGCCTGTTCAAAACGGTTGCCGCGCGGCGCATCGCTGCGGGCAGGACGCGCGTCGGCACGGTAGCTGCGATCGCGGTTGTCACGGCTGTCGCCACGCGGCGGACGGTCACCATAGCTGCGCGGTTCGTTGCGGTCGCCGAAACTGCGCTTCTGCCCGTCCGGGCGCCTGTCGCCGAACCCGCCGCGCGGGCCGTTGTTGCTGCGCGGACGACCCGACGATGACGGGCGCCCGGAGGCCGGCTTCTGGGTCGGCTCCAGCCCTGGCAGCGTGTGCACCTCGATGCGGTTGCCGGTGTAGCGTTCGATGTTCTTCACCAGCCCGCCTTCACGCATGCCGGCAAAGCTCACCGCGATGCCGGTGCGGCCGGCGCGGCCGGTACGACCGATACGGTGGACGTAGTCCTCGGCCTGGCGCGGCAGGTCAAAGTTGATGACATGGCTGATGGTCGCCACGTCGATGCCGCGCGCGGCGACGTCGGTGGCCACCAGCACGCGGGTACGGCCTTCGCGCAGACGCTGCAACGCGCGGTTGCGCTGGCCCTGCTGCATGTCGCCATGCAGCGCGTCGGACGCGAAGCCGCTGTCGGCCAGCAGGTCGGAAATTTCCTCGGTGCTGCGCTTGGTCGAGGCGAACACGATCGCCTGCACCATGTCCACGTCGCGCAGCAGCGCGTCGAGCAGACGGTTCTTGTGGTCCATGTTGTCGGCAAACAGCAGACGCTGTTCGATCTTGGATTCCTTGTGCGGCACGGCCTCGATCTCGATTCGCTGGGCGTCGCGGGTCAGTTCGCGTGCCAGGTTGCCCACCACGCCGTCGAGCGTGGCCGAGAACAGCAGCGTCTGGCGCTCGGCCGGACAGCGCCCGGCGATGGCCTTGATGTCGTCGACGAAGCCCATGTCCAGCATGCGGTCGGCTTCATCCAGCACCAGCACTTCGAGGCGCGAGAAGTCGATCTTGCCGCGCTCCAGGTGATCGATCAGGCGGCCCGGGGTCGCCACCACCACGTCGACCGGCTGCGACAGCCGCTTCAACTGCAGGCCGTAAGGCGCGCCGCCGACCAGACAGGCCGTGCGGAAACGGCGCAGATCCTTGCCATAGGTCATGGCAGCCTTTTCGACCTGCAGCGCGAGTTCGCGCGTCGGCGTCAGCACCAGCACGCGCGGGCCCATGCTCTTGACGGTCGGCTCGGCCTGCAGGCGCTGGATCGACGGTAGCAGGAAAGCCGCCGTCTTGCCGCTGCCGGTGTGCGAGGATACCAACAGATCGCGCCCGCTCAATGCGGCGGGTATCGCCTGCATTTGAACCGGCGTGGCGTTTTCATAGCCTGCGGCCAGAACGGATTTAAGGATGAGGGGATCAAGCCCCAGTTCGGAAAAGCTCATGGCAAACCTTTTAAAGTGCGCTCAAACGCGCAAATCAGACCTGCGCCCGGCACCAAGCCAGACAGGCCACAAAATACGAACCGGAAATAAGCAGCGTTTGGAATCGGTTGATTCCTGCACGCCCAACGGGTCGCGTCGATCACATCGGCGCCAACCACAAGACTTGTCACTGCCGGCTGCAAAAAATAACCGGCGGCACAAAAGAGAGGTCGAAGACGATGGGGCTGTGAGAACAGTCCCGAGGCACGGCGGCAAAAGCCTGACCTGCCCACTGCTGTATGCACAACTGCGCGCAGTGTATCAGAAAACGCTGATTTTCCCGAACAGTATTTACGCGTGGTGGTACAGCTTGTGATACAACCCGCCGCGGCCAATCAATTCGTCATGGCCGCCTTCCTCCACCACACGGCCGTTCTCGAACACCAGGATGCGGTCCGCCTGTTTCACGGCCGACAGACGGTGGGCGATGATGAGCGTCGTGCGCCCCGCCAGGAAGCCGCCGAGCGCCTGGTGCAGCCGCCGTTCGGTATCGGTATCGAGCGCCGACGTGGCCTCGTCGAGGATCACGATCTGCGGATGGGCGACGATCATGCGTGCAATGGCCAGCCGTTGACGCTGTCCACCGGACAGCCGTACCCCCTGCTTCCCGACTAGCGTATCCAGCCCGTGCGGCAGGGCAGCGATGATGTCCTTCAACTGCGCGATTTCCAGCGCTTGCCACAGCGTGCCATCATCGGCTGCGCGGCCGAGCGTGAGATTGGCCCGCACGCTGTCGTTGAACAGTACCGGGTGCTGCAATACCACGCCCACATGCTCGCGCACGGCTTCCCAGCCGATCTCGGTGACCGGCACCGTCCCATACAGGATCCGGCCGGATTTCACCGGATAGAGCCCCAGCAAGGCCTGCACCAGCGTCGACTTGCCGCCGCCGGATGCTCCGACCAGCGCCACCTTTTCGCCCGCCGCCACCTCGATACTGACGTCGTCCAGCACCGTCTCGCCATCCGCATAGGCAAAGCTCACGTGCTCGAGCGCGATCCCAACGGTCGGCTGGCCGACGAACGGGTCGCACCGCGCGGAATGCTGCGGTTCGCTGTGCAGACCGAGCAGCGCATTGATGCGGCCCAGTGCCGCATTGGCGGCGAACCAGGCATATTGCAGGTTCACCAGCTCCTGTACCGGCGTCATCATGAACCAGAGGTAGCCGAACACCGCCAGCATCTCGCCGAGGGTGAGATTGGAAAACACCACCATCAGCATCGCGCCGGCGCGGAAGGCATCGAAGCCTGCAAGAAACACGAAGAACGAAATCCGGCTCATCGCGTCCGACTTCCAGGCGAACGCGGCGGCGTGCCGACGAATGTCGGCCGCCTTGTCCGTTACCCGCATCAGGTAATGCTTTTCGCGGTTCATCGCCCGGATCTGGGTCAGCGCGTCGAGCGTTTCGGACAGCGCATCCTGGAACACCTCGAACGCGCGGTTTTCGTGTCGCTTCAGATCCTTCACCCGCTTGCCGAGCCGGGTGGAAAACAGGATCACCACCGGGTTCAGCAGGAGGATGAACAGCGCCAGCTGCCAGTGCATCCAGAACAGCACCGCCGCCACCCCAATCAGGGTCAGCACCGACACCACCAGGCCCGAAACCGATGCCCCGAGGAAGCTGTCGATGGCATTGAGGTCGGTCACGAAATGCGAAGTGACCCGACCCGCGCCTACCGTCTCGAACTCCGACAGCGCGATACGCGACAGCCGGGCGAGCATCCTTACCCGAATGCGGTAGACCACATCCTTGGCCAGCAGGGAAAATGTGCGCCCCTGCCAGACGTTGAGCAGGATCGATGTCAGCCGAAGCGCGACCGTCAACAGCAGCGCCATACCGATGAACAGCACCGGCCCGTGCCAGGCAGCGGGAAAGACCGCGCCGATCCTGCCTACGAAGGCCCCCGGATGATGCAGCAGCACCTCGTCCACCATCAATGGCAGCAGCAGCGGCACCGGTACGGCGGCCGCCACTGCCAGCAGGGCAATGACGTTGGCCTGCAGCAGACGCGTGCGATGGATTTTGAGCTCGTCGGCGATGCCGCGCCACGTCAGCATGAGGGGCCGTCCTGAAGGAAGTAACACGCGGCAAGCATAAGCGTTGCCGTGTCCGGATAAAAGCGCCGGGAACCGGCCCGCTCGTGAACGACTTATAGACCTGAAATGCCGCCGCCCATCCAGAGCAGCGCATAAACGAGCGCCACGGTCAAACCCAACAGCACGAGCGCCCGCCAGCTCGACACCATGCGCCCGGCCGTCGCACCCGCCATCCCGACCTTCATGCCGGAGAACATCGCTTTGATCATGTCGTCACGGCGCAGCAACTGATGGGCCAACACAGCCGCAACATGCAGACCGATCAAGGCCAGCAGCAAATCAAAGTTGTAGGTATGCAGGGTAGTGATGAGACTGCTGGTATCGTGGTCGAGCCAATGCGAGAGCGGCGCCTCGTAATCGCTGTCATCGTTACCGAACAGACCGGTCATCGCCTGCACCACCAACAGCAGCAACAGGCTCACGATCATCCATCCGCCCAGCGGGTTGTGCCCCAGATAAGCCTTCGGCTGGCGTTGCAACACACTGCGAAAATACGCGTAGCTGGCGCGCGGCCCCCGCACGAAATGCGCAAAACGCGCCGTGTCGCTGCCCACAAGCCCCCAGACAATACGGAACAGCACCAGCGTAAGAATGGCAAGCCCCGACCAGGCATGGTATTCCATCCACTGGTTCCCCTGCTCCCCGCTCCACCAGGAGAATCCGAACAAGGCCAGCAGCAGCCAGTGAAACAGCCGCACCGGGACATCCCATACCCTGACCCGTATAGACGGCTGCGTCATAACACCGACGGCCCCCGGAACGTTTTATGACAGGCGGCGCAGCTGTCGCTCACGTGCATATAGGCCGGGCGGATCGCGTCTAGATTGCCGGTCTTGGCCGTCGCGGCGAGGCCGGACACCGCCTTGATGTAGATGTCCTGCGCCTGTTTGAATTGCGCGGCTTGTTGCCACACTGCGGGTTTGGCACGACTCGGCGCATAGGTGCTGCCCGGCGGAAAATAGGGCCACGGCTGGGTGCTCAGGCTTTGAAGCTTGTCGGCGAGCGCAAGGAATTTCGCTGCGACATAAGGCGTTTTGCCACGCACCATGATCCCCATCGGCTCAAAGGTACGCAGGGTTTCCTGCAACAGCGCGCGGCGCTTGGTCACCGGCTGGCCGGGATGCGTATCGGCCTTGGGGCCGCATCCGGCCAGCATCAGGGCGGCACCCATCAATAACGGCGCAGCGCGCCAATAGGGTTTGAGCGAAATCATGGTCATTCCTGGCCGAGGGCAGAAAACGGCAAAGGTCTATGGATAGCGTAAACATATGTCGAGTTCCCCAGGGCACGCAGGGGCTCGCAAATAATGCGGATCGCGCCCGCAAAGCGGGGCAGGCAGACGCACAAGACCCTTTACTTTCCGATGCAGAACGAACTGAAAATCTCACCCAACAGATCGTCAGCCGTAAACTCGCCGGTGATTTCCGACAAGGCAGCCTGCGCCAGCCGCAGTTCTTCGGCAAACAATTCCAGCTGGCCGGTCGATTCACGCGCAACGGCAAGATGGCCGGCGGCACGCCCCAGCGCATCCAGATGACGCGCGCGCGCCATGAACGTGCCCTCGCCTGCCGCCTGCCAACCCACCGATGCCAGCAGCTTGGCGCGCAGGAGATCGATCCCGGCACCGGTCCGGGCGGAAAGCCAGACCTCGTCGCCTGCCACGCGTGGCGCTTCGCCGGTGACATCGATCTTGTTGTGGATCGTGAGCCGCACCCCTGGCGGCAGGCGCGCCAGGATCGCCGCCTCGCGTTCGCTGAGGCCATGTGCCGCGTCCACCAGCAGCAACGCCACGTCGGCCCTCTCCGCCGCCTCCCAGGTGCGGGCGATGCCGAGCCTCTCCACCGTGTCGTTGGTCTCACGCAGGCCTGCGGTATCGACGATGTGCAACGGTACGCCTTCAATCTGGATCGCCTCGCGTACGGTATCGCGCGTGGTGCCCGCGATCTCGGTGACGATCGCGGCCTCGAATCCGGCCAGTTGATTCAGCAAACTCGACTTGCCCACGTTCGGCTGGCCGATCAGCACCACGGTCAAACCTTCGCGCAGCAGCGCGCCTTGTTTTGCCTGCGATCGCACCGCAGCCAGACTGGCGTCAATCGCATCGAGGCGCCCGAAGGCGTCGGCCTGTTTGAGAAAATCGATCTCCTCTTCGGGAAAGTCGAGCGTGGCCTCGACCAACATGCGCAGACGCGTCAGCGCGTCGACCAGTTCCCCGATCCGCGCCGAGAAGGCACCTGCCAGCGAACGCACCGCCGAGCGCGCCGCCTCGGTGGAAGCCGCGTCGATCAGATCGGCCACCGCCTCGGCCTGGGTCAGATCGAGCCTGCCGTTCAGAAAGGCGCGACGGGAGAACTCACCCGGCTCGGCCAGCCGCGCACCGAGTTCCAGACAACGTTGCAGGATCAGGTTCAACACCACCGGTCCGCCGTGGCCTTGCAGTTCCAGCACGTGCTCGCCGGTAAACGAATGGGGGGCGACAAAATGGAGAGCGATCCCCTCGTCGAGGGCTTCGCCATCGCGATCGAGAAAGCGACAGAACGTCGCATGGCGCGGCGCGGGCACGCGCCCAAGCATGGCTTGGGCAAGCGGGACGATATCCGCCCCTGATACCCGTACCACACCCACGCCACCGCGTCCGGGAGCGGTGGCGATGGCTGCAATCAAATCAGGCTTTGCCGGAGGCGGGCTTGCCACCGTCCTGAACCTGTTTGTTGATCACCCATTGCTGGGTAATGGACAGGATGTTGTTGACGATCCAGTACAGCACCAGGCCGGCCGGGAAAAAGACGAACATCACGGTAAACGCTACCGGCATGATCATCATGATCTTGGCCTGCATCGGATCCATCGGCTGCGGATTGAGCTTGACCTGCAGGATCGACGTGATGCCCATGATGATCGGCAGGATGAAGAAAGGATCGGGCGCGGTCAGGTCGTGGATCCAGCCCAGCCACGGCGCGCCGCGCATTTCCACCGCCGCCAGCAGCACCCAGTACAACGCGATGAACACGGGAATCTGGATCAGGATCGGGAAGCAGCCGCCGAGCGGATTGATTTTCTCGGTCTTGTACATCTCCGCCATCGCTTGATGCAGCTTGGCGCGGTCGTCGCCATAGGTTTCCTTCAGCTTCTGCAGGCGCGGCGTGAGTTTCTTCATCTTGGCCATCGACTTGTAGCCGGCGGCCGACAGCGGGAACAACGCCAGTTTGAGGAGGATGGTCAGGATGATGATGGCCCATCCCCAGTTGCCGACGAAGTGCTCGATTTTTGCCAGCGACCAGTAAATGGGGAAGGCCAGCGGCGTAAGCCAGCCGTAATCGCGCGCGAGATCCAGGCCGGGGGCGGCCGCTTCGAGCAATTTCTGCGTCTGCGGTCCCGCGTACAAGGGCACGGTAAAGACTTTCTGCTGGCCAGGCGCCAGGGTGCCCTCCGCCAGAATGACGCCGGCGGAATAGAGATCATGCCCCAGAGCGCGTGCGTAATACTCGCGCTTGACAGTGCCCTCGGGCAGCCAGGCCGCCACAAAGTGATGCTGCACCAAACTCACCCATCCGTCGTCGGCCGTTTTTTCAAACTCGGCCTTGCCTTCCTGGATGGCTTTGAACGTGACCTTCTGGAATTTCTTGGCGTCCGTGTAGAACGCCGGGCCGGTAAAGGTATGCAGGAAGAAAGACGCGCCGCGCGGTGCGCCGGAATGGCGGGTGAACTGGTAATACGGGGTCAGGTCGACAGGCTGGGTCCCGTTGTTGATGACCCGGGTTCTGAGGGCAATCTCATAGCTGTTGCGCTTGAAGATATAGGTCTTCTCGACGCGCACGCCCGTGGCGGGATCATTCCACACCAGGGGGACCTCCACTTGCGAAGCGCCCCGGGTCAGACGGTAGGTGCCGGGATTCAACTGAAAAACGCTGCGATGTGTCGGCAGATCCTTGCCAAGCAGACCGCTCTGCGCAAGATAGGGCTGGGCCGGATCGTCTTCAAACAGCGTGAAGATCTCGTTGCGTGCTTCCGTCTCGCGATAGGTCAGCAGTTGAAGCTGGCGGAGGTCACCGCCATTGGCATCGATCGTGGCGCGCAACACATCGGTTTCCACCACCGCACGCGCACCCTTCACAAATCCGGCTTGGGCTGGCGCGGCGGCGGGGGCGTTCAGCCCCTGACTTGGAATAGGCGGCGTGCTCGTGCTGGCCGGCGCGTTCGTCGCCGTGACAGCTGGTGGCGGCGGCGCATGCTTGTCCTGCCAGGCCTCCCACAACAAAAGCAGGGAGAAGGAAAAGACGATGAAAAGAATCAGCCGCTGGTTATCCATGGAACGGGGCGCTATGAGTTGGGATGGGGTTCCGGAGTGGCAATCAGGGGGTCGCCTGCTGCCATGGCGGGCCATTTTGCCATGGCTCGATGGCCCGCACGTGCGAACGTGCGCAACAAATCCCGTGCCTCATCGCCCGGAACCGGCTTGGCAATGAGACGAACGACAAAGTCGCAGGCGGGCAGTTCCGGCAAAGCCTGTCGAAAGCTTTCGCGCACACACCGCTTGACGCGGTTGCGATCCACCGCACGCGCAAGCAAGCGCTTGGCAACGACCATACCCAACCGGGGATATCCCACCTGATTAGGCCGCGCCATCACCATCAGATAATCCGTTCGTGCGCGTTGATTGTCGGCAAATACCCGATCGAAATCGGCCTTGTCGACCAGCCGCGCATCGCGGAGGCGCACGCCACCCGCTGAGTTGAGATGCGCGTTGATTAGACAGCCAGACGTGCGCGACCCTTGGCGCGACGCGCGTTGATCACGGCACGGCCTGCCTTGGTTTTCATGCGGGCGCGGAAACCGTGGGTGCGCTTGCGGCGGACGGTGGAAGGCTGGTAAGTGCGTTTCATGGCATATCCTTTCTGGCAGGCATCGGCCCATCCCGCAGTGCGGGCGGGCCAAACACAAAAAATCTGTTGAAAAACCGCATATTAGACCCGCCCTACCGGGGGGGTGTCAAGCTCAGCGGAGAATGCCCCGCAATGTCCGGGGGATCCTGCCTGTGGATAACCTTGCCGAAGGGGAGTAAGATTCGCGTTTGAATCCCATGCTGCTTTCCGCCCCTCTCCCCTCGACTATGGATTCCTTCTGGGACCTTTGCCAAGAGCGCTTTCGCGCCAACCTGACCCAGCAGCAGTTCAGCACATGGATCAAACCCCTGGTGTTTGAGGATGCTGACGGCGAGGTCCGCATCCTGGCACCCAATCATTTCGTAATGGACTGGGTCCGCGAGAAATTTGCTGAACATATCGATGGCTGGGCGCAAGAGTTCTATGCCCACCCTGTCTCCATTACCTATGCACTGGGTAAAAAACCCAGTGCGCCGCGTACGCACACGACACCATCTACCGTCGCTGCGCCCGTGCCGCTGCCCGCCAGCGTGGCAGTTCCCGCTCAGATGGGGATGCGCATCAACCCCGGCTTCACTTTCGACAATTTCGTCTCTGGCCGCGCCAACCAGTTGGCACGGGCGGCGGCTCTGCAGATCGCCGACAACCCCGGCGTGGCCTACAACCCGCTGTTCGTCTATGGCGGCGTCGGACTGGGAAAAACCCACCTGTTGCAAGCCATCGGCAATACCGTGCGTCAGGCCAATCCCGATGCGCGAATCAGCTACATCCATGCCAACGATTATGTGGATGACGTGGTCAAGGCCTATCTCAACAAGCAGTTCGACGACCTCAAGCGGCGCTACATGTCGCTCGATCTGCTGCTGATCGACGACATCCAATTTCTCGCCAAGAAGGACCGTACCCAGGAAGAGTTTTTCTACGTCTTCAACTCGCTAATCGAGAACAAGAAGCAGATCGTCATCACCTGCGACACCTTTCCCAAGGAAATCAGTGGCCTCGACGACCGTCTGAAATCCCGTTTCGCCTGGGGCCTGACCGTCGCCGTCGAGCCGCCGGAACTGGAAATGCGGGTCGCGATCCTGCTGGCCAAGGCGCAGGCGGAAAACGTCAAGCTCGACGAGAACGTCGCTTTCTTCATTGCCAAGCAGGTGCGTTCCAATGTACGTGAACTCGAAGGTGCGCTGAAACGGGTGATCGCTTTTTCCCGCTTCCACGAAAAACCCATCACCCTGGAACTGGTAAAGGAAGCACTGCGGGATCTCATCGCCTCGACCTCGCGCATCGTCTCGATCGAGAACATCCAGAAAACCGTCGCCGACTTCTACAAGATCAAGGTTGCCGACATGTTCTCCAAGAAACGGACGCGCAACCTGGCACGCCCCCGTCAGATCGCCATGGCGCTGGCCAAGGAACTCACCAACCAGAGCCTGCCGGAAATCGGCGAATCCTTCGGCGGACGCGACCACACCACGGTGATCCACGCCTGCCGCAAGGTCGCCGAACTGCGGGAGACCGAAGCGGATATCGGTCGTGATTATCTGGTGTTGTTACAAAGCCTGACAGGCTGAGGATGAAATGTGGATAAAGCAGGTCAAGCGTACAAAGCGAGGAATCCATCCCCTTTCCTCCCGTGTTTCCCCGCTGTTATCCACACCCAAAAACAAGTAACAAGTAGATGTTTTAATTGAGTAAAAAGGCTTACCCCCAATTTCAGGCTGCCTTTATTATGATTCTCAGGAATATATAAATGCTATTAGTACAAAGCGAACGCAACACACTCCTGGCTTCCCTCACCGCCGTTGTTGGGGTAGTCGAACGCCGCCATACGCTCCCCATCCTGTCCAATCTCCTGCTGGAGAAAAAAGGCAGCAAGCTGACCCTGCTGGCGACCGACCTGGAATTGCAGGTGAGCACGCAGCTGGATGTGCAGGCCGGTGAGGATTTCGCCATCACCATCGCGGCACGCAAGCTGTTTGACATCGTGCGTGCGCTGCCGGATTCCGCCAAGGTCAAGCTCGATTCCAAGGACAGCCAGGTCGTGGTCAGCGCAGGCAAGTCCCGCTTCACACTGCAAACCCTGCCGGCTGCCGATTTTCCGCGGGTCGAGACCGGAGCCGGCCTGGGCGAAGCCATCAGCCTGCCGCAAAAAACGCTGAAGCGCCTGCTGCAACTGGTGCAGTTCGCCATGGCCAGCCAGGACATCCGGTATTACCTCAACGGCATGCTGCTGGTACTGGACGGCAAGCAGTTGCGCGTCGTCGCGACCGACGGGCACCGGCTGAGCTATGCCGAAACCCAACTGGAAACCGAAGCCGAAGCGCGCGAAGTCATCATTCCCCGCAAGACCGTGGTCGAGCTTTCGAAGCTGCTTGGCGATGTGGACGATCCGGTCGAGCTGCGCATCGGCACCAACCAGGTCACCATCACCCTGCCCGGTACCGAACTGGTGACCAAGGTGGTCGACGGAAAATTCCCCGACTACCAGCGCGTCATCCCTACCAATCAGCCGCGTCACCTCAAGGCCAACCGTCAGAGCGTGATACAGGCCCTGCAGCGCGCGGCAATCCTGTCGAACGAGAAATTTCGCGGCGTCCGTCTGGTGATGAGCGAGAACACCCTGGGCATCGTCTGCAACAACAACGAGCAGGAAGAAGCCGCCGACGAAATCGAAGTCAGCTACAACGGCGATCCGCTCGACGTCGGCTTCAACGTGACCTATCTGCTGGACGGCCTCGGCGCAGTCAATACCGACGAAATCACGCTGTCGCTGGGCGACGCCAACAGCAGCATGCTCTTGACCAGCGAAGGCGAAGCCGGTTTCAAGTACGTCGTGATGCCGATGCGGATCTGATCCTGAACAAGGCCCTTCGACAAGCTCAGGGCGAGCGGATGGTGGTTGATTCCGTTCATGGTGAGCCTTTCGACAGGCTCAGGACAGGCCAGTCGAATGCTCTCATGACTGAAGTCGAAGGGCATGAATGGAATCAGGCTTCATCAAGCCAACCCACGCAATACTCCTAGCAACAACTGACAGGAATGCCCTACGGGGTGAGAACACCATGAGCGACAAGTCCGACAACAACGCCAACGGCGGTTACGACGAAGACAGCATCCAGCAGCTGGAAGGCCTGGAAGCGGTGCGCAAGCGCCCTGGCATGTACATCGGCGACACTTCCGACGGCACCGGCCTGCACCACATGGTGTTCGAGGTACTAGACAACGCCATCGATGAGGCGCTGGCCGGATATTGCGACGACATCAAGGTCATCATCCACCCCGACAACTCCATCTCGATTTCCGACAACGGGCGCGGCATCCCGGTCGGCGTCAAATTCGACGATAAGCACGAGCCCAAGCGCAGCGCGGCCGAAATCGTCATGACCGTGCTGCATGCCGGCGGCAAGTTCAACCAGAACAGCTACAAGGTATCGGGCGGCCTGCATGGCGTCGGCGTGTCGTGCGTCAACGGCCTGTCGAAATGGCTGAAATTGATCGTGCGTCGTGACGGCAAAAAATACGCGATGACCTTCAACCAGGGCAAGGTGCTCGACCGCCCGATCGAAATCCAGAACGGCGTCGAAGTGTCGCCCATGCAGATCATTGGCGAAACGAAGAACCGCGGCACCGAGGTGCATTTCCTGGCCGACGAGGAAATCTTCGGCAAGGTCGAATTCCATTTCGACATCCTCGCCAAGCGCATCCGTGAACTGTCCTTCCTCAACAACGGCGTGAAGATCGAACTGATCGACCACCGCGACGGCAAGAGCGAAAACTTCGCGCACTCGGGGGGCGTGAAGGGCTTCGTCGAATACATGAGCCGCCTCAAGAATCCGCTGCATCCGAAGATTTTCAGCGCCATGGGCGAAAAGGACGGCATGACCGTCGAAGTCGCCATGCAGTGGAACGACAGCTATTCCGAAACCGTGCAGTGCTTCACCAACAACATTCCGCAACGCGACGGCGGCACGCATCTCACCGGCTTGCGCATGGCGATGACGCGGGTCTTGAACAAGTACATTGAGGAAAACGAAGTCGCCAAGAAAGCCAAGGTCGAGACCACCGGCGACGACATGCGCGAAGGCCTCACCTGTGTGCTGTCGGTGAAAGTGCCGGAGCCCAAGTTTTCGTCGCAGACCAAGGACAAGCTGGTGTCCAGCGAAGTGCAGCCGGTGGTGCAGGAAGTGGTTGGCCAGAAGCTCGCTGAATTCCTGCTGGAAAACCCCAACGATGCGAAGCTGCTGTGCGCCAAGATCGTCGACGCCGCGCGTGCCCGCGAGGCCGCCCGCAAGGCGCGTGAAATCACCCGTCGCAAGGGCGTGATGGACGGCCTTGGCCTGCCCGGCAAGCTCGCCGACTGCCAGGAAAAGGATCCCGCACTCTCGGAAATCTACCTGGTCGAGGGCGATTCCGCCGGCGGCTCCGCCAAGCAGGGACGCGACCGCAAGTTCCAGGCGATCCTCCCGCTGAAAGGCAAGATCCTCAACGTCGAGCGCGCCCGCTTCGACAAGGTCATCAGCAGCCAGGAAATCGCCACCCTGATCACCGCGCTCGGCACCAGCATCGGCAAGGACGACTACAACCCCGACAAGCTGCGCTACCACCGCATCATCATCATGACCGACGCCGACGTCGACGGTGCCCACATCCGCACCCTGCTGCTGACCTTCTTCTACCGGCAGATGCCCGAACTGGTCGAGCGCGGCCACATCTACATCGCCCAGCCGCCGCTTTACAAGGTCAAGCATGGCCGCTCCGAGCGTTACATCAAGGACGAGCACGCGTTGAAGGAACACCTGATGGCCGAGGCGATGAAGGACGCCGAACTGACCCCGATGGATGGCGCCATGCCGATTTCCGGCGAAGCGCTGGAGGCGCTGGCGCGCGAATATTTCCTCGCCGAGGCCGTCAGCGAACGCTTGGCTCGCTTGCTTCCGGACGACGTATTGCAGGTGCTGATGAAGATCCCACGCCTGAGCCTCGCCGACAGCGGCGCCGCGATGATGGCCGAAGCCAGCCTAGGTGCGGCGCTCGACGCGCATAAATTCGAGGTGGCCGCCGAATATCTCAGCGAAACCGACACCCATCGTCTGCGCATCACCCGCCATTCCCACGGCAACGCCTACGTCAACTTCCTCGAAGCGGACCTGCTTGAATCAGGCGACTACAGCCAGCTGGTCAAGGTTGGCGACCTGCTGCGCGACCTGATCGGCCTGGGCGCCCGCGCCAAGCGCGGCGAAAAGGAAGCGCCGGTGCAAAGCTTCCGCGAAGCGATGGACTGGTTCCTCGCCGAAGTCAAACGCGGCATGAGCATCCAGCGCTACAAGGGCCTGGGCGAGATGAACCCGGCCCAGCTGTGGGAAACCACCATGGATCCCAAGGTGCGTCGCCTGATGAAGGTGCAGATCGAGGATGCGATCTCGTCCGATCAGATTTTCACCACGCTGATGGGCGATGAAGTCGAGCCGCGGCGGAATTTCATTGAGACGAATGCGCTGGGTGTACGCAATTTGGATGTTTGAGTTGTGGTTCTTGTGCGTAAACGGAAATAGCGTCACGAGAAGCCATTCTACGGGACAGAATTTCTGAAATTGGCAACGCCTTAAGGCCAACCAATCTGGTTGGCCTTTTCTTTGGCGCAATGAAGAAGCAAAGAAAACGCAGACATGGGATTGGCCGAAGGCTATCCACCATCATTCCCAATGGTCCGGGCCAGAGGCCGCAGCGTGCATTTCCGGACTCTCAATGTAAATTCTGCGGTTTTCCAGGCTTAGAAAGCCTCTCCGCTTTAGCTTGCTGAGCATCCCGGTAACCGTTTGGCGTGTGGTGCCAACCATATCGGCAATTTCTTGGTGGGTAAGCGTGATGTCGAGGTGGATATCCTGCCCAACGTGGACGCCATGGCGCGCACTCAAACGTAGGATCAACTTCATGATGCGGGTCTCAACGTCATCATTGACCAGATTGACGATGACTTCACTCAGGGTGCGCATACGGCACGACAGTACCTGCATGACGAGATGCAGGGAATCAGGATGGTCGCGAAGAAACCCGGAAAACTGGCTTTGCGACAATTTAAGTACCTCCGATGCTTCGCACACGTGCGCATGCACCACGCGTCCTCCCCCCTGTGCCACTTCTGCAAGGCCGAACATTTCACCTGCAAAGCAGAACCACAGAATGACTTCCTTGCCGGTATGCGCCGGCTGGCAAATTTTGACTCGACCTTTGCGAAGGAAATAGACGTGCTTGCCCGGCGCCCCTGCACGGAACACGAATTCGCCCTTGGAAAAACGCTGCATCGTGCCAAGGGAAAGTAACGCCTCCCGGTCTTCCCCGCTCATGCGGGCGAGTATGTCGGTTTGCTGATCAAGTGGCATGTGCATCCTC
Organism: Thiobacillus sp. 0-1251; assembly: GCA_001899305.1. Classification (GTDB taxonomy): domain Bacteria; phylum Pseudomonadota; class Gammaproteobacteria; order Burkholderiales; family Thiobacillaceae; genus Thiobacillus. The sequence continues at coordinate 169,766 of MKWL01000015.1, forward strand.
TGTTGGATTGCCGTGCCTTAAACGACATTTTCTTTAATGCCGGAAATGTCAGTTGGCCGACATACTTTCCCCGAGATGGCCAGAATACTACTTATGCCGCTTCGGGAGTGTAAAGGGGTTGGTGTCCGAGGTCGGAGAACCACAAAACAGGAAAGGGACATTGTCGGTGTCCCTCATAGCGGAGTTCTACCCTGATGGAGGTTACGATGCCTTACGACTCTCGAATCCGATGCTTCTCTTCTTCCCTTTTCCTCAATATTTGGATGCTGTTGGCTGCAGTGATCGTCACGACCCCTGTAAGGGCGGCTGACGTGACACCCAAGATGCAGCCCAAGATCGATACCTATAAAAAGCAGGCAGCCATGTGGGCCATGGATCCTGTCATTGTGAAAGCCGTGAAGGAATCCAACGCCAAAGGCCCGATTCCCATGTTGGGCAATGCCAAGTGGCGGGAGTTGAAGGAAAGCGATCCCATCGTCAAAGGCTTGGTCGACAATCCGGCCGGGCAGCGCCTGACCAAGTGGATGAATGCCGACCCCAAGGGGATCAATAAGATCGTACTCTCGGGCGACAAGAGCCATCGCGTCGCTTTTACGTCCATGCCAGCGATTTATATCGGCAAGGGCAAGCCAAACTTCGACGAATCGTTCAGCGGAAAAGTGTGGCAACAGGGTGAATCCAAACCCGACCCCAGCACCAATATCGAATCGGTGCAAATTTCCGCACCCGTGAAAAATGGCAATGATGTGATCGGCGTGCTGCTGGTGTCGCTGACTGCAGCCAATCTGCAATAGGGGGCCTTATGAGCGAACAAGTTCAGAGCGGCGGTTTTATCGCCAACTGGGGCAGCAACATTCGTGATTCCGGCCGATCGCCCGGCAAGTGTGCGTGCGGGTTCATTGCTGCCTGGATCGCGTTCTTTTTGATTCTTTGGGTGATGCCCGCGCCAGAAGGGCTTTCCACCGCGGGCAAGGCAACGCTGGCAGTCATGGTATGGGCGTGTCTCATGTGGATTACCGAAGCGATCCCGGTCGGCGTATCCGGAATGTTGATCCCTATGCTGCTGGTGATGACTGGTGCGATCGACAAGTTTCCCAAAGCGGCCAGCGGTTTTTCTACGCCGGTGGTGTTTCTGTGTCTGGCGGCATTTATTTTTGCTGCTGTGATGCAGGCAGCCGGTCTGGATCGACGCATCGCACTGGGGATGCTGCACAAGCTCAAGGTACGAACGGTCAATGGCGTGATCTGGGCGATGTTCGGTGCCAACTTGCTGTTGTCGTTGATCATTCCTGCAGCCAACGCACGTGCCGCGACGCTGTTGCCGGTGGTGAACGGCATTACGAATATGTTCGGCGATACACCGGAAGAACGAGCCGGCAAGAAGGCCATCGTCATCCAGACGCTGGTTTATGGTTCGATGATCAGCGGCATGTGCATCATGACCGCGCACCTGCCCAATCTGGTGATCGTCGGCCTGCTCGACACCGAGCTCGCACTACACCTGTCCTATATCGACTGGTTCAAGCTGCAATGGCCCTATCTCGGCATGTTTGTCATCACCCAGTGGTGGATGCAGCGCTACTTCAAAACGCATGGCGTGGGCGTACATGGGGGCTATGAGGCAGTGCAGAAGCAGTACGCGGAACAGCCGAAGACCAGCCAGGCGGAATGGCTCATTCTCGTGGTATTCGGCGTGATCGCGCTATTGTGGGTGACGGAATCCTGGCACGGCATCAAATCGCACAATGCGGCGCTGATGGGGTTGGCGGTGTTGTTCATGCCCGGCATGTTCGGCTTCAAATGGAAAGAACTGCAGGATCGCACGATCTGGGGCACCTTCCTGTTGCTTGCGGGCGCGCTTTCGATGTCGTCCGCGATGGGCAGTACCGGGCTTGCGCAATGGCTGTCGGACATTATTCATCCGCTGGCGACGGGCCATCCGTGGTGGATGGTGCTGCTGATCCTGATGGCGGGCACGCATGTGATCCGGCTCGGCATGCTGTCGAATGTGGCGGCAATCACCATGCTGGCACCGATCCTGCTGGCGCTTGCACCCAAGCTTGGATTGCACCCGGTGGCGTTCACCATGCTTGTATCCGACACTGACACCTTCGCCTACATCCTGCCCACGCAAATCACGGCGGCGGTCATCGCCTATAGCAGTGGCACCTTCAGCATGGCTGACTACGCGAAAGTGGGTTGGGTATCCGTGCTGATCGCGATCGCCTACGGCATCTGTGTCATGGCGCCATGGTATGCATTCATGGGTATCCCGGTGTGGGATCCAACAGCACCTTGGCCCTTCCAATAAATCTGCTCTGATCGGCACATCCCCAACCGACGTCCATTCGGCTGGGGATGTGCCTGGTCGTATTTGTAAAACGAGGAAGACAACATGAAGAAAATGACCGACGCCGAACTGAAAGAAAAACTCGGCGACTACATTGCGCCGCAAGGCCTGTATCAGATCACCAAGGACATGCCTTTCCTGGGAAAAGTCTCGTGCAACATCGAGCGCATGGAGGCGGGTTCCTGGCAAGAAATCGTCATCGACTACGAACTCGGTGCCTCGGGCATGGCCGACGGATCCTGGTTCAAGGCAACGTTTCGCTTCTATTCCGACTGGGCGCTGTTCCAGAACACCGATCCGGCTGGCGCCAACTACATCTCTGCCGAATATCACGCCGCGCCGACCATTCCCGGCCAGTCACCGGCGACCGTGCAGAAACTCAGCGTGCGTTTTGATCAGAAGGGCCATGAACGACCATTCCAGAAAGCGGTGATCGTCGATACTTACGACGGTTACCTCAAGGCTGGCGACCACATCATCATCCGCCTGGGCGACCGGCGTTTTGGCGGTGCCGGTACGCGCGTGCAGACTTTCGTCGAGGAGAGTTTCCGCATCCGCTGCTATGTCGACCCCCTCGGCACCTCGCGCTTCGCCTCCATTGGCGAAGACCTGGTGATCGATATCAAACCCGGCGCACCGGCGCAACTGATGTGGGCCGGCTCTCGCATCGTTCGCGCGAATGAAAAATTTCCGCTGCGGCTGCGCAGCGAGGATCAATGGGGGAACACCTGCTGGAATCGCGGCGACAAGGTGCGGATCAACGCGACGCTGAACGGCAGGTCGATGTACAGTAAAGAAGTGACACTGGCGGAAAAAGGCTGGGCCGTATTGTTGCTGGACGACTTGCCGACACAGGAAGCCGGCGAATTGGCGGTCACCGCCCATCTATCCGAGCACCCCTGGGTCAAGCCGGCGGTCTTTTACGTCACAGTGGACGAGGCGTTGGCGGTGCCGCGTATTTACTACTGCGATCTGCATGTGCATTCCGAAGACACGATCGGCACCAATACCACGAGCTACAACCTCACCTACGGTCGCGATGTAAGCGGTCTGGATATCCTGGCCTTTGCGCATAATGACTTCAATATCACCACGGAGAAATGGAAAAGTACGGTCGAATTGATTCATTCGATCACCACGGACGGCAGCTTCGTGGCTTATCCCGGCACCGAGTGGTGCGGATCGAGCTGTGCAGGCGGCGATCACAACGTGGTGTTTCTGCACGACGGGGAACCGGAATTCCCCTACCTCAAGACCGGCGAGCATGTGCGATCGGTGGAATGGAACGAAGACATGCGCTCGGCCACCGTCGAGCCGGGTGCCTGGCCGCTGGAAGAGTTATGGGTGGCCTATGCGAAAGATCCGGATGGCCACCTGCTGATTCCGCACGTGGGCGGTCGACGCTGCATTCTCGACTGGCATCATCCCAAGTTGGAGCGGCTGATCGAGATCGGCTCCAGCTGGGGCCATTTCGGCTGGCTGTATCAGGAGGCGATGACTCGCGGTTACAAGATCGGTGCGTCCATGGCCGGTGATGAACATCGCGGCCGCTGTGGCGGCGGCGTGCCCGGCACGGCGGTGTTTGGCACCAAGGGCGGTATCTCCGGCGTCATCGCGCCGGAGCTTTCCCGAAAGGCCATCGCGCAGGCTCTGCGTGCGCGCCACACCTTTGCGTCCACCGGCGAACGCAGCTACGGTCTGATTCGCTGCAATGAGCACATCATGGGCGATGAGTTCGCGCACAAAGGCCCGGCGACGGTTGACTATCGTTTCCTTGGCGATGCGGGCTGGGACGAAATCATCGCCTTCGATCACACCGGCGAAATCTGGCGCCGCAATTTGCAACAGGAACTCGGCTACTCTGAGCGCAAGATTCGCTTTCGTTGGGGCGGCGCGCGGGTCAAGGATCGCTATCGCTGGGCAGCTTGGAAGGGAAAGGTCACCATCACCAATGCGGTAATCAACGATTTCACCGGCCGCGGCTTCGAACACCTCGAAGAAACCTGCTGGCGCGAATCGGCCACCACGGTGGGGTTCAAGAGTGATACCTATGGCGACGTGGATGCCATCGAGCTCGACGTGTCGCACCTGGCCACGGCAAGGATTCGCGTCGAAGGCACGATAGACGGTTATGTGAAAGTTGGCGATCCGCTCAAGGGTAATCCCTTTGTGCACTGCCCGACATTCGAATGGGAGATCACAGGGGCGGAACTGCTGGAAGCAGCGCGGCTCAAGAAGGATCTGCCGGGGGTGGAGATGTTTCTCGCTTTCGAGCGGATGAGTGATTCACCCGCACCGCGGGAAGTCAGCGGTACGCTCAACATCGACCCGCATAATGGCCCGCACGGTCATCGCCCGGTTTACTTTTTTGGGAGGCAGATCGATGATGCAAAGGTATGGACATCAGCGTTGTTCATCGCCTTTGATGGATGAACGGCTTCTCTCACACGGGGCGCAACGGGTTGCCAAGGGAAGATCCACCCGCCTTCCTTCCCGATGCCCTTGCGTCCCTGGCGGATAACAGTTTTGCCATGCCCATGAATCCACTGCGCTGGCCGGACGAAACCGCCCGGCCAAGGAACCATGAGGAGCCGGGCTTTTCGCAGCCTGGCTCGAATATCTGCCTGGATTTTCACGGCGATCCAATGCGTGCGCGGCTGGTGGTTTTTTCCGACGGCAACCATCATATGGCGCTGCAGGAAACATTGCGTGCCTTTCTGTTGAAATTCCCCGAGGTGGAGGATGTCTTCTATGTCACCACCCCACCGCGCGTGGCGCTGCAAATGCTTCAGGCGGGGTGTCTGAATATCGGCAATCTCAGACTGTCGGTAACGCCGCATGTCTTCATCAGCCCATCGGCTGTGCTCGACCAACTGATAGCGGAGAAACGCATGACCGCTTATCGGCCCTTCATGCATAGCCGCGGTGTGGTGCTACTCGTACGCAAAGGTAACCCTAAGAACATCAGCGGTCTCCGGGATTTGCTGCGAGAGGATGTGGGGGTGTTTTTATCCAATCCCGTCAATGAAAAAGTCAGCTATCAGATATACACGGATTGCCTACGGCGACTGGCCATGCATGAAAATGTCCCGCTAGATTTTCTCGCCAGCCCACCGGGTCATCCGGGCGCGTCCAACGTGATTTACGGCGATACCATTCATCATCGCGAAGCGCCGCAGGCCTTGATGGATGGACGAGCAGATGCGGCAGTGGTGTTCTATCATCTGGCGCTGCGCTATCAGCGTATCTTTCCTGAACTGTTTGATTCAGTTTGGCCAACGGGTTCCCAGGGTAATCAGTATTGCGCTACCAGCCGCTTTGGTTTCGGCTTGGTGGGTGATGGCGGGCCGTGGGGCAGCAAGCTAGATACGTTCCTGATGACCGATGAAGTGACGTCTATCTATGCCGCGCATGGCTTGGAACGCGCCGGGTGAAACCCGTTATAGCTGTGATCAGCTCATCGATTCAGGATGTGTTCCGCCAACTCATCAAGCTCCGACTTGCGCTTTCACCAATCCGTACAAGGGCATTTACCCTGTTGATTCTTCCGGGACCGTTGCGACACTAGTTTCGTGTGCCGCCAAAGCCTTCCAAATCGCAGTTCTCTAAACAGTAGACGCCAGAGCCCATCTGCGCGGACCGTTGCTCAGGGACGACATTTGTAGATCGCGAAGGTGCGCTTGCCAATCTCGGGTCTGTCGCCAGGTACAACCGTGTCGCCGCCCTGGTTCACGGCTTCGTTTCGTGCCAGTTGCAGCAGGTTGGCGTCGACATTGTCGATGCCCCGGCTGATGAATCCCACCTCAGCCAGGACGCTGACCGTGGTCTTTCCGATGGCTTTGCACTGGCTCACCTGATCGGCCTGGGCAACGGCAACCTGCTCGGACCCTGGCCGGACTTCGATCAAGCTGCTGGCGCAACCGCCCAATGCCAGGGGCATCAGGACGGCGGCGACAAGCTTTCCTTGGGTGATTTGCATGAACGCATTCATTTTCATTTAAGTGCTCCGTCCTTATCCACACGATTCTGGTCTGACGGACAAACATGCCATTCGTTCAGGCAGCCTGCATCACGCAACGGCCCGGCATCGCAAGGCCCATTCATGCTTGATAGTTGAACGGCGCGTCAAATTGGAGAGGGAGGGGCTTCCAGCCAGGCTTGCAGCGTGGCGCGCAAGCGATCCTCCTGCACCGGCAGCGTCAGGGCGGCGTCGATGCGCAGGCGCGCGCTGACCTTGTCGAGCACGGCCTGGTGGGCCGCTTCGTAGAAAACCAGGATGCGGGTGCCCGGCGCGCTTTGCACGGCGGCCAGCAGCGATTCGAGGTTGGACAGCCGGTCGCGGAAATCCGTCTGGTGGTAAAAGTCCGCGACGATGACGGCGGGTGGGGTCTTGCGTACCAGGCTGATGGCCTTGCGTTCCGACCATTCGCTGACGACGCTGAAACCCAGTTCCTGATAAAGCTTCTTGTAGCCAGCCGTGCCGATGAAGGCATTGAGCATGAGCAGCCGGGGCGGCGTGCTCATGCAGCAGGTTTCTTGCTGGCCGGTTTCTTGGTGGCAGCGGGTTTGGTTGTCGCTTTCTTGGTCGTGGCCTTTTTGGCGGCCGGCTTTTTCGCAGCGGGTTTCTTCGGTTCGTCCGCGTCGGCCGCCTTGGCTTTCTTCGCTGCCGCCGGTTTGGCGGCCGCCCTGCGTGCCGGTTTCTTGGCCGGGCCTTTGGCCACGCGCGCGGCGATCAGCCCGAGCGCCTCGTCCAGTGTGATCTCTTCCGGCGTGATGTCCTTGGGCAATGTGGCGTTGGTGCTGCCGTGCTTCACGTAGGGGCCATAGCGGCCGCTGCGCACGGTGATGTCCTTGCCGTCTTCCGGGTGCGGGCCCAGATTCTTCAGCACCGAGGCGGCGGAGTCGGCGCCGCGCGGCGCGCGTTCCATCGCCAGGACTTCGAGTGCGCGTGGCAGGTCGATCTCATACACGCTGTCGGTCTTGGGGATCGACTTGAATTTGCCGTCGTGCAGCAGATACGGACCGAAGCGGCCATTGTTGGCGACGATCGGCAGGCCGGTCGTCGGGTGGTGTCCGACTTCGCGCGGCAGCGAGAGGAATTTCAGCGCCAGTTCGAGCGTGGCGTTTTCCAGCGGGATGTCCTTGGGCCACGAGGCGCGGCGCGGCTTGGGCGCTTTCTTGTCCTCGGGCATCTCGCCGATCTGTACATAGGGCCCGAAGCGGCCCGACAACAGCTTGACGTCGAGCCCGCTGGCCGGATCCTGGCCCAGGATGTTGTCGCCCTCGGCGGTGGCCGCATGCAACGGGCGCGTGTAATCGCACTCCGGATAGCCCGAGCAGCCGATGAAGAGGCCACGCTTGCTCGCCTGCATGAAGAGCGGCTTGCCGCACTTGGGGCAGGCTTCGAGGATGGGGCAGCCGCGTTCGACGTCCTGCTTGGCTTTCAGTTCGCCGTCGAAGCCCTTCCAGAATTCGCCCAGCAGCTGTGACCATACGCGCTTGCCGTTGGAAACATCGTCGAGCTTGTCTTCCAGCTTGGCGGTGAAGTCGTAATCGACGTAATGGGTGAAATGCCGGGTCAGGAAGCAGTTGACCAGGCGGCCGATGTCGGTCGGTTGAAAGCGCTTCTTCTCCAGCACCACGTACTCGCGGTCCTGCAGGGTCGAGATGATGCTGGCGTAGGTCGAGGGGCGGCCGATGCCATATTCCTCCAGGGCTTTGACGAGACTCGCCTCGGTGTAGCGCGGCGGCGGCTGGGTGAAGTGCTGTTCGCCATAGAGCTTGTCGACCGGCAGGGTTTCGCCCTCGGTCAGTGCCGGCAGTTTCGACTCCTCTTCATCCTCGTCGTCCTGGTAGACGGCCAGGAAGCCGGCGAATGCCAGGGTCTGTCCGGTGGCGCGGAAGGTTCCCTCGCCTACCGTGATGTCGGCGGCGACCGTGTCGAATTGTGCGGGCGTCATCTGGCAGGCGACGGTGCGCTTCCAGATCAACTCATAGAGTTTGGCCTGGTCATGCGACAGAAATTGCTTCACCGCTTCCGGCGTACGCGTCACGGAAGTCGGACGCACTGCCTCGTGCGCTTCCTGTGCGTTTTTGGTCTTGGCCTTGTAGGCGATCGCCGAGGGCGGCAGATAGTCCTTGTCGAAGTTGGCGCCCACATACTTGCGGATGTCAGTGATCGCTTCCTGCGCCAGGTTCACCGAGTCGGTCCGCATGTAGGTGATGAGACCGACCGGGCCTTCGCCGAGGTCGATCCCTTCGTACAACTGTTGAGCGGTACGCATCACGCGGTCGGTGGTCATGCCGAGCTGGCGCACCCCGGCCTGCTGCAACGTCGACGTGGTGAACGGGGCGCCGGGATGGCGGGCGCGGCGTTTCTTCTCGATGCGCATGACGCGGGCATCCTTGCCCTCCAGCATGGCCAGCCATTCCTTGCTGCGCGCCTCGTGTTCGACCGAGAACTGTTCGAGCTTTTCGCCCTTGAAGTGGGTGAGCTTGGCAGTGAACGGCTGCGCACCTTTATGCGTGTCGAGATGCAGCGTCCAGTATTCGCGCGGCACGAAGGCTTCGATCTCTTCCTCGCGTTCGACGATCATCCGCAGGGCGGGCGATTGCACGCGCCCTGCGCTCAAACCCGGGCTGATCTTGCGCCACAGCAGCGGCGACAGGTTGAAGCCGACCAGATAATCGAGCGCGCGCCGGGCCTGTTGCGCGTCGACCAGGTCGGTCGCGATTTCGCGCGGGTGGCGCACGGCGTCCTGGATAGCCGATTCGGTGATCTCGTAGAAGGCCACGCGCTTCATCGGCGTCTTGACCTTGCGTTCCTTGAGGATTTCGCTGATATGCCAGGAAATCGCTTCGCCTTCTCTATCCGGGTCGGTGGCCAGCAGCACTTCGTCGGCCTTCTTGGCAGCCTTGACGATGGCCTCGACGTGCTTGGCGTTGCGCTCGATGACCTGGTATTTCATGCCGAAAGTTTCGGTATCGACGGCGCCGGTTTTCGGCTCCAGGTCGCGCACGTGGCCGTAGCTGGCAAGGATGTCGTAGTCGGCGCCGAGGTATTTTTTCAGCGATTTGGATTTCGACGGCGATTCGACGATAACGAGTTTGGACATGTTAGGGCGTATTAACTCTGGTTTCGCGCTCGCGTTGCTGCGAGAAAGCGATGGATGCAAGGCGTGTCGCGCCGGCAAGGGTCATCCCTTGCCAAGAGACGCAACGTAGCAGACGCGCTTTCTCACAGCAACCCGAAGGGACGGGACGATTCGGGCACATCCCTTTGTCGCGAGCCGCTTGCTGTGAATGGCACAGCGGCACGTCTCGCTTCGCGGCCTGTGTCCCGAATCGTCCTCGTCGCGAGTGTGAAATCAGAGTTAACACGCCCTAAATTAATGTAGACGTCCCGGCTCGTGATTCAACAGCATGTCTTCCAGATGCGTGAAATGTTCAATCAGGCCGCGGCTCCACAGCACGATCAGGGTCATCCAGCGTACGTGATCGGGCTCGATGTCTTCACCGCCCAAGGCCATCAGACCGGAAATCACCCATTCGCGCGATTCCGGGTCGAGTATCTCGGCGCCGACCAGGAACGCGAGTTCACTGCGGCAGGCCTCGTTGAGGCGTTCCAGCTCTTCGGCGGCGTAATGACGATCATAGGCCAGCGCGAGCCGCTCATGGGTGGCGCTACCGGTCAGGTTGGCATACCAGTCCAGGGCGGCGTTGATGTCGGATTCTTCGAACCCGGCGGCAAACAGGCGCTTTTCAAGCGCATCGCGATCGGGCGCCAGCTCCGCCATGCGGAAGCTTTCATATAGGTAAACCAGGATGTCGAGCATAGTGTCAGTGAATTTTTTGGTAGCGCCCGCCTGGCAAGGAAGCAATTCGCCCATCCAGTTCAAGCGTCAACAGCTTCGCTGAAAGCGCATCCAGCGTCAACCCGGTTCTTTGTGCAAGGGTATCGAGTGTGGTGGGCGCACCATCGAGCGCATCCAGCACCGGGTCGGCTGCGGCATGTCCCGACGCGGGATCCTCCGCGCGCCCCTCGCTAGGGGGACGGTCATGGCGCAGCCCGGGCGGGGTCAGCCGCTGCTGCCAGGCCAGTTCGTCGAGAATGTCGGCGGCGGACTCGACCAGCTTGGCGCCCTGCTTGATCAGGGCATGGCAGCCGCGCGCCAGTGGGGAATGAATCGAACCGGGAATGGCGAACACCTCGCGCCCCTGTTCGGTGGCCACCCGGGCGGTGATCAGCGAACCACTGTCGGGCGCGGCCTCCACCACCAGCACGCCGCGACTCAAGCCGCTGATCAGCCGGTTGCGGCGTGGGAAATGGCCGGGCAGGGGTGGCGTGCCGAGCGCAAACTCCGACACGATCAACCCGGTTTCGGCCAACTGATGCGCCAGCGCCTTGTTGCGTGCGGGGTAAATGCGGTCGAGCCCGGTACCGATGACGGCCACGCTGGATCCGGCGCCTGCGAGCCCGCCCCGGTGGGCTGCCGCATCGATGCCGAGCGCCAGCCCGCTGACGATGGTGAGCCCGGCGTCCGACAGGGCGTGAGCGAAGGCTTCGGCATCGCGCACCCCCTGTGGAGTCGCGTTGCGGCTGCCGACGATGCCAAGCGCAGGCTGGTTGAGCAGGGCGCGCCGTCCCTTGCAATACAGCATGGCAGGCGGATCCGGGATCTCGAGCAGGATCTTTGGATAGTCCGCGTCCGCCAGCGTCATCAGGCTGTTGTCGGGCTGGTCGAGCCAGGCCAGGGCGGCGTCAAGCTGCGCGGCATCGGGTTCGGCCAGCAGGGCGTCGCATTGGGCGGGCGTGAGGTGGGCCGCCAGCGCGTGGCGGCTGGACGATAAAACGGCCTCCGGAGATCCGAAGGCCGTGAGCAGGCGGATCAGGCTGGTGTTGCCCACCCCCGGAACGAGGGCGAGGTGCAGCCAGGGATCACGTGCGTTCAATCAGGATTTTTCACGCTATCGAGCAGGTAGACCGGGCCATCCGACTGCATGATGAGCGCGTAGGACACGCGGTCGTACACGCGGTAGACCATCACCAGGCCGCTGCGGGTATCGGGCAGCTTGACGGCGTTATCGCTGTTGTTGCCGAGGCAGGTGCTGCGGAAGGAGTTGCGCACGTCGACGATTTGATCATACGTGGCCTTGCCGTCCTCCTTCAGGCAGCGCACATCGCTGTACAGCCAGGCGCCGCCATCGGGAATGCCCGCGGATTTTTCCTTGACCCAGGCCATGCGGTCCTTTTCGTCGCGGGTCAGCGTCACGGCCAGACCTTCGCGGTATACCGCTAGCACGTGGCCCGGCTCCAGGCCGTCGCGACTGCCGCGGTTGATGACGACCGTCTGGTAGCGGCCGCTGTCGGACAGTCCGCCGTAGGCCGAGATGATGCGGCCGCGGATCTTGTTTTCCGGGGCGTGCGGGACGTATTCGAAGGGAGTGCTGCTGTCCGCTTCCACCAGCTTGTCCTTGGGCAGGATTTCTCGCACCGACTGGGTGATGCGGATTTTTTGCGGGGCACCTTCCACCAGCGTGCGGGCGTCACCGAGGTATTCGACTTCATAGCCCAGGACTTCGCCGGTTTCCGGATCTTTCAGCGCCTTGCCCGGGCGCAGCACGTTCCAGCGGGTGACGCCGGGCTTGCCGCCGGTGGCAAAGGCATCGTCACCCGAGCCCAGCACCACCCGCTCGACGTTGCTGCCCAGAATGAAAGGCGCATCGTCGAGCGCGCCCTTGGCCACCACACGCGGTTGCGACAGGAAGGGGTGGATCACCCGGATGGGAATGGACGGGACCGCCTCATTGCGGATTTCGGTTGCACGTACGCCGGGGGACAGCTTGACCGTCTCCATGCCGTCTTTGCTGCCCTTGACCAGCGACAGGTGCGGTTCCTTGCCGCTGCGGTCGAGCACGATCATGTCGCCGGGATAAATCCAGTGCGGGTTCTTGATCTCCTCGCGGTTCATCTTCCAGATCTGGGGCCAGCGCCACGGGTCCTTGAGAAATTTGCCGGAAATGTCCCATAGCGTGTCGCCTTTGACCACGACGTACTTGTCCGGCGCGTTGTCCTGCAGTTTAAGGGTATCGGCCAACGCGGGAGCGGTGGCCAGCAGCAGGGCGAGAGAAACTACGAGTTGACGCACGGGGGAACCCTCCATTTAGACCTTGTCTAATTTTCAGCGTTGAAAATATACTGTGCGCTTAGCTTACGGCTATCCGCCGCCTTATATTTAGGGTTGCGCGCAACTAAACGCAGATTCTGCATCAAAGTGCGCGCCCAGCCCATTCAATTCTTAGACTTTGTTATGGCCAGACTCGACATTTTGCATTACCCCGATGCGCGCCTGCACACCGTCGCCAAGCCGGTGAAGGTGGTGGACGACCGCATCCGCACGCTGGTCGACGACATGGCCGAGACCATGTACGCGGCGCCCGGCATCGGCCTGGCCGCCACCCAGGTCGACGTCCACGAGCGCGTCATCGTCATCGACGTATCCGAAACCCATGACCAACTGCGTGTCTTCATCAATCCGGAGCTCATCGCCCAGTCCGGCACCGAGGAAAGCGAAGAGGGTTGCCTGTCGGTGCCGGGGATCTTCGACAAGGTCGTGCGCGCCGAGCGCGTCACCGTGCGTGCGCTGGACCGCGACGGCAAGTCGTTCGAACTCGACGCCGACGGCCTGCTGGCCGTGTGCATCCAGCACGAAATGGATCATCTGAAGGGCAAGGTCTTCGTCGACTACCTGTCCAACCTCAAACGCAATCGCATCAAGGCCAAGCTGCTGAAGCAGGCGCGTGAGCATCGGCCCGACGCGGCGCCGGTGCGCGCCTCGCTCTGAGTTTTCGCGCCCGTGCGCATCATCTTTGCCGGCACGCCGCCGTTTGCGGCGGCCGCACTCAACGCTCTGGCGGACGCCGGGCATGACATCGCCCTGGTGCTGACCCAGCCCGATCGTCCGGCCGGGCGCGGCATGAAACTCATGCCCAGTGCGGTCAAGCAGGCCGCCTTGGCGCGCGGTCTGCCGGTGTCGCAGCCGCCGAGCCTGAAATCGCCCGAAGCCCAGACCGAGCTGCGTGCCGTGGATGCCGACGTCATGGTGGTCGCGGCCTATGGCCTGATCCTGCCGCAAGCCGTGCTGGACCTGCCGCGCCTCGGCTGCCTCAACATTCATGCCTCGCTGCTGCCGCGCTGGCGCGGCGCGGCGCCGATCCAGCGCGCGATCCTGGCGGGAGACGTGGAGACCGGCATCACCATCATGCAAATGGATGCGGGCCTCGATACCGGGGCGATGCTGTCGAAAACCATGGTGCCGATTCGCGACGACGACACGGCCGCCAGTCTGCATGACGTGCTGGCCGCGGCGGGCGCGTCCGCCATCGTCGCGGCGCTGGCGAATTACGCTACGCTTGTTCCGGCTGCACAGGACGACGCCCAGGCCACGTATGCGGCCAAGCTCAGCAAGGACGAGGCGCAGCTCGACTGGAACCAGCCTGCCGATGCCCTGGCGCGTGCGGTGCGCGCCTACAATCCGGCGCCCGGCGCATGGACGCTGCTGGAGGGCGCACCGCTGAAAGTGTGGATGGCAGCGACCGCAACGGGCGCCGGCGACCCGGGTACCGTCCTGCGCGCCGACGCGGAGGGACTGGTCGTCGCCTGCGGCAGCGGCGCGCTGGCCTTGCGGGAGATCCAGCCGGCAGGCAGCAAGCGGATGAGCGCCGCCGCATTTCTCGCCGGGCGGCCGGTGCCACCGGGGTCCCGGCTCGGCCATTGAAACCTGGCCGGCCGATCCCCATCTAACGCTCGTCGACGCGCCCTTGGGCACGTTTTAAGGAGCCTCACATGTTCGGTAACTGGGTCAAGACTTCCATTCTGTTTGCCGGGATCATTGCGCTGTTCGGCGCCATCGGTGCGGCCATCGGCGGCGCCCAGGGCATGCTGATCGCCTTGCTGTTCGGTGCAGGCATGAACCTGTTCGCCTACTGGAATTCCGACCGAATGGTGCTCTCCATGTACCATGCGCGCGAAGTGGACGCCAGCAGCGGCGGCCGTTTCTACGCGATGGTGCAGGAACTGTCCGCGCGCGCCGGGCTGCCGATGCCGCGTGTGTATATCATCGACGAGGCGCAGCCGAACGCGTTTGCCACGGGCCGCAATCCGGAACACGCGGCCGTGGCGGCCACCACCGGCATCATGCAGTTGTTGAGCGAACGCGAACTGCGCGGCGTGATGGCGCACGAACTGACCCATGTGAAAAACCGCGACACGCTGATTTCCACCATCTCCGCGTCGATCGCCGGCGCGATCTCGGCGCTGGCCAACTTCGGCATGTTTTTCGGCGGTCGCGATAGCGAAGGGCGTTCGGCCAATCCGCTCTTGGCCATCGCGATCATGGTCGTTGCGCCGATTGCGGCGATGCTGATCCAGATGGCGATCTCGCGCGCCCGCGAATTCGGCGCCGACGCCGGTGGCGCCGAGATCTCGGGCGATCCGCAGGCGCTCGCGAGTGCATTGCGGAAGATCGAGGCCTATGCCAAGGGCCTGCCGATGCCGACGGCCGAGGCCCATCCGGAGACGGCGCAGATGATGATCATCAATCCCTTGTCCGGTGGCGGGTTGGCCGGACTGTTTTCGACACACCCCGCCACCGAGGAGCGCGTCGCGCGGCTGTTGCAGATGACACGCACGGCCTGACGTCGTCGCCTGTTATCATCCGCCGCTCCCCGCAGCAGGCGTAACCCCGATGAATCAGCAAGCACTTTCCGGCCATTTCCTCCATGCGTAAGCTGCAGAAGCTGGCGGCCGGCGTGCTGGAAACGGTGCTTGCCGGCACCGCTCTGCATCAGGCCCTGCCGCAAGGCCTTCAGCAACTGCACACGCCGGGGGAGCGCGGCGCACTGCAGGACATCGTCTACGGCAGCCTGCGCCAGCTGGGCCGGCTCGACGCCTGGCTGGCGGCCCTGCTCGAACGCCCGCTGACCGATCCGCAACTGGGCTGGCTGCTGCGCGTGGCGCTGTATCAGCTGGCCTATACGCGCGCACCGGCCCATGCAGTGGTACACAATGCTGTCACGGCAGCCGGCCAGGGGTGGCGGCGCGGACTGACCAACGCGGTGCTGCGCAACTTCCTGCGCCGTCGCGCCGAGCTGGACGAGATCGCCAGTGCCCAGCCATCCGCGCACTGGTCGCATCCCGACTGGTGGATCGACAAGCTCAAAGCCGAGCACCCGCATCATTGGCAGGGCATTCTCGAAGCCAGCCTGCTGCACCCGCCGTTTACCCTACGCGTCAATTCCCGCCACGGCGACGTGGCGGGCTATTTGCGGCGCCTCAACGAGGCTGGCTTGCCCGCGCATCAGGCCGGCCCGGATGCCGTCACCCTCGACAAGGCGGTACCCGTGCATACGCTCCCCGGTTTTGATTTGGGCCATGTATCGGTGCAGGACGCCGGCGCGCAGTGGGCGGCGCGCCTGCTCGATGCACAGCCAGGAGAACGGGTACTCGATGCCTGCGCGGCACCCGGCGGCAAGACCGGCCATATCATGGAACGCACGGATGTGGCGCTGACCGCGCTCGATATCGATGCGGCGCGGCTGGCACGGGTACAGGAAAATCTCGACCGGCTGCACCTCGCCGCCACCCTGGTGGAGGGCGATGCCGCGCATCCCGAGCGCTGGTGGGACAAGCAGCCCTTCGACCGCATCCTGGCTGACGTGCCCTGCAGCGCTTCCGGCGTGGTGCGCCGCAATCCGGACATCAAATGGCTGCGTCGTCCCGAGGACATCGCTCAATTTGCCGCGCAACAGGCCGTTATGCTGGATGCGCTCTGGCGGCTGTTGGCCCCGGGTGGTACATTGCTTTACGCCACCTGCTCGATATTCAATGAAGAAAACGACGGGCAAGTGCGTGCGTTCCTGGCGCGTCATCCAGACGACGCGGAACGCTGTACGTTTCCTGAACCTTTGTCAGACGGGTCGCTGCTGCCAGATGCCGAGCATGATGGTTTCTTTTACGCCCTGTTGCGCAAGACGTGATTCCACCCTTCGCGGGCTGGCCGGGCTGCTGCTGGTTTTCTGGCTGACGGTCGCGGGCAGCGCGCTGGCCAGCGATAAAAGCGCGGTCAGCCAGGCCGCCATCCGTGTGACCCCACAAGGCTACGTGCTGGACGGCGATGTCAACATCGTGCTCAACAGCACGCTGGAGGACGCACTCAGCCGGGGCATCAACCTGTACTTCCTGCTCGAGCTTGAACTGTCCCGGCCGCGTAACTGGTGGTTCGATGAAGACATCGCCGACCCGGTGCGCAAGATGCGGATCTATTACCACCTGCTGCTGCGACGCTATGTGGTCGAAACCGGATACACCACGCGCACCGCCGCCACGTTGAGCGAAGCCCTGGCCATGCTGGGGCGGGTAGACGGATGGCAGGTGCTGGAGCGGGGTGCGCTCAAGACCGGTCAACGCTACGATGCGCGCCTGCGTCTGCGCCTCGATACCTCGCAACTTCCCAAGCCGCTGTCCATCGGCGCGGTCGGGGGCGACCGCTGGGAACTGGTCACACCCTGGTACGACTGGTCGTTCGATGCACCCGTGGCTCCGGCTCCGCCCGCACCTTTGCCCTGATGCGCAGTCTGATTGTCGTCGCCCTGATCCTGGGTATCGTGCTCCTGTCGTTGCTGTTTTATGCCAGCGGCGGCAGCAGCGCCTTTTCCGACACGCTGCCCACGCTTTTCATCGGCGGCGGCATCCTGGGCGTGGCCTTGCTGGTACTGCTGGGCTGGCGCATGTGGTGGCTGCAGAAGCGCATCCGTCGTGGCGTGTTCGGCGCCAAGCTCACGCTGAAATTGCTGTTGATGTTTGGGGTGGTTGCCATGCTGCCCGGCCTGGTGGTGTACGGCGCGTCGGTGTTCTTCCTCAATCGTTCGATCGAGACCTGGTTCGACGTGCGGGTGGACAATGCGCTGGCCTCCGGCGTCAACCTCGGGCAGGCCGCACTGGACGACCTGCTGCGCGATCTCGATAAAAAAGCCCAGCGCATGGCGCTGGCTCTGTCGGACGAAGGCATGGGCTCGGTCATCACCAGCCTGTCCACGCTGCGCGAGCAGAGCTCGGTGCAGGAACTGACGCTGTTCGACGAGCGTGGCGGCGTGGTTGCCCACGTCAGCGGCGAACGCGAAACCCTGTTGCCGGTGCTGCCCGACCGCAATGTGCTGTGGCAGGTCCGGCAGCAGCAGCCCTATAGCCGCATCGAGGAGGTGCCGGAACGCGGCCTGATCATGCATGTGATCGTGCCGGTGTATACCAGCTCGCTGACCGGCGAGACGCGCGTGTTGCAGCTGGTGCAGCCGGTGCCGGCCCGGCTCGCGCACGATGCCCAGGCGGTCCAGTTGGCGTACCAGGAATACCAGCAGATCTCGGTCTCGCGGCTGGGCCTGAAACGCATCTACGGCGTGGCGCTCACCCTCACCCTGATGCTGGCCTTGCTGATGACCTTCGTGATCGCCTACCTGCTGTCGGAACGGCTCGGCGCGCCGCTGCGGACGCTGGCGCGCGGTACCCGCGCCGTGGCCAAGGGCGACTTCTCGCAGATGCCGTCGGTATCCAGCCGTGACGAGCTGGGCGTGCTGATTCAGTCGTTCAACCGTATGACCCGCCAGCTTTCCGACGCGCGCGAACAAGTTGCGCAGAACCATCAGCAGACCGAGCAGGCCAAGGCTTTTCTCGAACGGGTGCTGGCGAACCTGTCGTCCGGCGTGGTCGTGCTGGACGAGGCTTTGCGGGTGCGTACGGCCAACAGCGCCGCGGCGCAGATTCTGGGCGTGGACGCTTCGATTCTGGATGCCCAGCCGCTGGCGGAACTGGGTCAGCCGGGCGAGGCGTTGCATGTGTTCGGGGCCACGGTGGTGGCCCGCTTCGGTGAGCACGAAGGCGAGTGGCAAGAGCAGGTCGACTATGCCGGCCATGGCGGCAACCAGTCGCTGCTGTTGCGCGGCACCCGCCTGCCGGCGGGTGTCGAACGCGGCTATGTGCTGGTATTCGACGACGTGACCAAGCTGATCGACGCCGAACGCAATGCTGCCTGGAGCGAAGTGGCGCGCCGCCTCGCGCACGAGATCAAGAACCCGCTCACGCCGATACAACTTTCGGCCGAACGCATCGCGCGCAAGCTGGACGGGCGCCTGGAAACGGCCGATGCCGAATTCCTCGCGCGAGCCACGCATACCATCGTCAACCAGGTTGCCGCCATGAAGAGCATGGTGGATGCCTTTGCCGGCTATGCGCGAATGCCGCGCGCCAAACTCGAGGCGCTTGATCTCAATGCCTTGGTACGCGACGTGCTGACCTTGTACGATGCCAAAACGCTGGGACTGGTGTTGAGTCTCGACGCCGACTTGCCGCGTATAGCAGGCGACGCCACATTATTGCGTCAGGTGATACATAATCTGTTGCAAAATGCGCAGGATGCGCTGGCCGGTCACGCTGCACCGTGCGTGGAGGTCGGTACGCGCCTACGCAGCAATCAACATACAGTTTGTTTATCCGTAACAGACAATGGAGCCGGGTTTCCGGAACATCTGATGACACGGCTGTTCGAGCCCTATGCAACGACCAAGGCCAAGGGGACGGGCCTGGGCCTGGCCATTGTCAAAAAGATCGTCGAAGAGCATCACGGTAAAATTCAAATAGAAAACCTCAAAACGGGCGGCGCGGCAATCCGCATTTCGCTGCCTGTTTTTGCGGCAGGCGGAGAGAACACGTGAGCGGGCATATTCTCGTCGTGGACGACGAAGTGGGCATTCGTGAGTTGTTGTCGGAAATCCTTACCGACGAAGGGTATGACGTGCATCTGGCGGAAAACGCCGAGGCGGCACGTGCCTTCCGCTCCCAACGACGGCCCGACCTGGTGTTGCTCGACATCTGGATGCCCGATACTGATGGGGTGACCCTGCTGAAGGAGTGGGCCGGCGGCGGCCTGCTCACCATGCCTGTGGTGATGATGTCCGGACACGGCACCATCGATACCGCCGTGGAGGCCACCCGGCTCGGCGCAGCCGACTTCCTCGAAAAGCCGGTGGCGCTCGCCAAGCTGATCGATACCGTCAACAAGGCGATCAAGCGCGGCGTCGCCCTGCCCCGGCGCGCCGCCAGCATGGACTTGTCGGCGCTCGGCAAAAGCCCGCTGATCCTCGAACTCAAAAAGCGCCTTTCCCAGATCGCCGGCAATACCGCGCCCGTGATGCTGATGGGCGAACCGGGCAGCGGCTTTGAAATCTGCGCCCATTTCCTGCATCAGCCATCTACGCCGTGGGTCGAGATCAAGGATCGTGCGCGGCTAGTGTCGGATCCACTGAGCTTCGTCGAAATGCTCGGTAGCGGCACGCTCTACCTGCCCGAGGTCTGCGAGCTGGCACGCCTGGAACAAAAAGGCCTCGGTTTGCTGCTCGACCGTATCGAAGGCAGCGGGGCGCGTCTGGTGTGCGCGTCCAGCCGCAGTCTCGACACCATGGTCGCAGCCGGCGAATTCGACAGCCGCCTGTTCTACCGCTTGTCCAGCCTCGCCATTCAGGTACCACCCTTGCGCGAACATCGCGAGGACATTCCCGAGATCGCCAACTTCATGCTGGCGCAGCTGATCGAAGCGGGCGTCTGTCCGGTGCGGCGGCTCACGACGCCGGCGCTGAACCAGTTGCGCAATTTCGACTGGCCGGGCAACCTGCCGCAGCTCAACAACGTGGTGCGCACGCTGGCGGTCACGGCGCTGTCGAGCGAAATCGATGCGGCCGACGTCAACCGTGTGCTGGCCCCGATGAAGCTGTCGGCGCCGGCGGTGGCGCACGGCATTCCGCTCGACATTCCGCTGCGTGAAGCGCGCGATGCCTTCGAGCGCATGTATTTCGAACACCTGATCCAAAAGGAAGGCGGCAGCATGACCCGGGTCGCCGACAAATCGGGGCTGGAGCGCACACACCTCTACCGCAAACTGAAACAACTGAACATCCGGCACGGGCGTCGTCTTGACGAAGACCTGTAGACCCAGGGAACACGCTTGAAGATCATCATTCTGGGGGCAGGCCAGGTCGGGGCCAATCTGGCTGAGAGTCTGGTCGCCGAAAACAACGACATCACGGTCATCGACCTCGATACCAGCCGCCTGACACTGTTGCAGGACCGCTTCGACCTGCGCACCGTGCGCGGCCATGCGGCGCATCCTTCGGTGCTGAAGCAGGCCGGCGCCGAAGATGCCGACATGCTGGTCGCGGTCACGCAAAGCGACGAAACCAACCTTGTGGCATGCCGCATCGCATCCACGCTGTTCAATGTCCCCACGCGCATTGCGCGTATCCGTTCGAATGATTTCCTGGGTCTGGAGCCGGGTTTTCTGGCAGAACAATTCGGCGTCGATGACGTCATCAGCCCGGAGCAGGAGGTGACCAACACCCTGAGGCGGCTGATCGAGCATCCGGAAGCGCTGCAGGTTCTCGACTTTGCCGACGGCAAGGTGCGCCTGATCGCGGTGCGCTCATACCACGGCGGTCCCCTGGTGGGGCACGAGCTGCAGGAGATCAAGCGCCATATGCCGGATCTGGAATGCCGTATTCCGGCCATTTACCGGCGTGACCACGGCATCGTGCCCAAGGGGATCACGGTGATCGAGCCGGGCGACGAGGTGTTCTTCCTGGCGCGCAAGCAGGATATTCCCTCCGTCATGCGCGAACTCCGCCGCATGGAACGCCGGGTCAAGAAGGTCATGATCGCCGGCGGCGGCAACATCGGACGGCGGCTGGCGGCGCAGATCGAACGCGACTACGACGTCAAGGTGATCGACCATAACAAGAAGGTCAGCAATCTGCTGGCCGAGCAGCTTCACCATACGCTGGTATTGCAGGGCGACGCGACTGACGAGGAACTGCTTGAGCAGGAAAACATCGCGTCCATGGACGTGTTTTGCGCGCTCACCAACGACGACGAGGACAATATCATGTCCGCGCTGCTGGCCAAGCGGATGGGCGCGCACCGCGTGATCGCGCTGATCAATCGGTCGGCCTATGTCGACCTGGTGCAGGGCGGCGAAATCGACATCGCCATCTCGCCGGCGCAGGCGACGGTCGGGCCTCTGCTGTCCAAGATCCGGCGCGGTGACATGGTGGCGGTGCATTCGCTGCGGCGCGGTGCGGCCGAAGTGCTGGAGGTGGCGGTGCACGGCGATGCCAAGACCTCGCGCGTCGTGGGCCGGCGCATTGAAGAGATCGACCTGCCCGACGGCGCGACGATTGCCGCGATCATCCGCAACAACGACGTCATCATCGCCCACCACGACACGCTGATCGAAGCGGAAGACCATCTCATCGTGTTTGCGCTCAACAAACGCATCATTCCCAAGGTGGAAAAACTGCTCCAGGTCGGTTTCGGTTTCTTCTGATGTCCCGCATTGCCCCCGTTCTGAATGTGTTGTCCAAGGTGGTGATGCTGTTCTCGGCCACCTTTCTGCTGCCGTTGACGCTGTCCTGGCTGGTGGCCGACGGGGCGCAGCGCGCCTACGATGATGCCATCATCGTCACGTTCGTCGCCGGGGCACTCACCTGGCTCTTTACCCGGAAATCGCAACGCGAGCTGCAGACTCGAGACGGCTTTCTGCTGGTGCTGCTGGCGTGGACCAGCCTGCCGGCCTTTGCCACCCTGCCGCTCCTGATCTACCTGCCTCATCTTTCGTTTACCGACGCCTATTTCGAAACGGTATCGGGCATCACCACGACGGGCGCGACGATCCTGACCGGCCTGGATGCCTTGCCCCTTTCCATCAATCTGTGGCGTGGCCTGCTGGTCTGGTTGGGCGGCATGGGCTTGATCGTACTGGCCGTTGCCATCCTGCCCCTGCTGGGCGTGGGGGGCATGCAGATCTACAAGGCCGAAACGCCGGGTCCGATGAAGGACACCAAGCTCACGCCGCGCATTACCGAAACAGCCAAGGGCCTGTATCTGGTCTATGTCGGTATTTCGATCGCGTGCGGGCTGTCGTACTGGGCGGCAGGGATGACGCCGTTCGATGCCGTCATGCACACGTTTTCCACCATGGGGCTGGGGGGATTTTCTTCGCACGATGCCGGTTTCAGCTACTGGAACTCGCCGGCCATCGAGGTGGTGGCGGTGGTGTTCATGCTGGTGGCCGGAATCAATTTCTCCACGCATTTCCTCGCATGGCGACACCGCTCGCTGGCGGCCTACCGGCTCGATCCCGAGGTGCGCTGGTTCCTGATCGCGACGCTGGGCAGCGCAGTGGTGATCGCGATCTACCTGACCGTCATGCACGTCTATCCCAGTTTTTTCCAGGCGCTGCGTTTCGCTGTTTTCAATACCGTCTCGATCGCCACGACGACCGGCTTTGCCAATACCGACTACAATAAATGGCCGATTTTCGCGCCGCTCTGTATGCTGCTTCTGTCCTCTTTTGCGTCCTGCTCGGGCAGTACCGGCGGCGGAATGAAAATGGTGCGCGCCCAGCTGCTATTCAGGCAGGGGCGGCGCGAACTGACCCGCCTCGTGCACCCGGCGGCCCGATTACCCGTCAAGCTGGCCGGACAGGTGGTGCCCAACAATGTGATCTACGCAGTGCTGGCGTTTGCATTTCTTTATGTGTTCGCCATCATTATCATGACGCTGTTGATGGCGCTCAGCGGGCTGGAGTTCATCAGCGCGTTCTCTGCCGTGGTGGCCTCGATCAACAATACCGGACCCGGGTTGAACCAGGTCGGGCCTGCCTCCACCTATGCAGGCTTGACCGATTTCCAGACCTGGATCTGTACGATTGCCATGTTGCTGGGACGTTTGGAGTTGCTTACCGTGCTTGTCGTCTTTACCCGGGCTTTCTGGCGTGCCTGAACCGTTGGAAAACTTCCTCGCCATGCTGGCCAGCGGCCGCGACAACGCCTTGCTGCGCTTTTCGCTCGGCAACGAATACCTCAAACAGGGGAATGCATCGAGTGCCGCCGAGCATCTGCGTCGCGCGGTTGAATTCGATCCGAAGTATTCCGCCGCCTGGAAACTGCTGGGCAAAGCTCTGACCGACGCCGAAGCCTGGAACGAAGCCCTGGCGGCCTACCAGCAGGGCATCGCGGTGGCAGAGGGGCGTGGAGACAAGCAGGCGGCCAAGGAAATGACGGTGTTTGCCCGGCGTATCGAGAAGCGGCTTGGGTTAAAATCGAGCGATTGAATTTTCAGGAGCAGCAAATGACGCGGATGGTGAATTGTGTGAAGCTCGGGCGTGAAGCCGAAGGTCTGGCCTTCCAACCGGTGCCGGGCGAGTTGGGCAAGAAGATTTTCGAGAACGTGTCGAAGGAAGCCTGGAGCGGCTGGCAGCGCCACCAGACCATGCTGATCAACGAGAACCGCCTCAACCTGGCCGACCCGCAGGCGCGCGGCTATTTGATGGAACAGATGGAGCGCTACTTCTTCGGCGGTGGCAATGTCGATGCCGCGGCAGGGTATGTGCCGCCCAGCAAATAAGGGATTGTCGCATAGCAAAACGGGCGCTTCGGCGCCCGT
This sequence comes from Thiobacillus sp. 0-1251, assembly GCA_001899305.1. Taxonomy (GTDB): domain Bacteria; phylum Pseudomonadota; class Gammaproteobacteria; order Burkholderiales; family Thiobacillaceae; genus Thiobacillus. The sequence goes on from MKWL01000015.1 coordinate 193,660, forward strand.
TTTTTTGTCCGGCGCAGGTCCCCGGGCTACAGCACTTCCTTCTCGATCTCTTCCAGCGAAGTGTGGCGCACGTCCTTGCCCTTCACCATGTAGACCACGTATTCCGACATGTTCTTCGCGTGGTCGCCCATGCGCTCGATCGCCTTGGTGACGAACAGGATGTCGATGAACACCGAAATGGTGCGCGGGTCTTCCATCATGAAAGTGATGAGATGGCGCAGGTTGAGGCGGAATTCCTCGTCCACCGACTGGTCCTGCCGTGCAATCTCGACCGCTTTGGTGGCGTCCAGGCGGGCAAAGCCGTCGAGTGCCTTGCGGAGCATGTCGAGCACCAGGTCGGCCATGTATTTGACTTCGGAGAAGCGCGGCAGGCTGATGCGCTCGGCCTGATGGATCAGCCTGGCCATGCGCGCGATCTTCGCCGCTTCGTCGCCGATGCGTTCCAGATCGGTGATGGTCTTGACCACCATCATCACCATGCGCAGGTCGGAGGCCGTCGGCTGGCGGCGCGCGATGATGTGGGTGCAGTCCTCGTCGATGGCCACTTCCAGCGCATTGACGTTGTGATCGTTGGCGTCCACCTGGTCGGCCAACTTCATGTTGCCCTGGATGAGCGCCTCGATGGCGTTGGTGATCTGTTCCTCGACCAGCCCCCCCATTTTCAACACGTTGGCGCGCACGGCTTCCAGCTCGGCGTCAAACTGTTTATAGGTGTGTTCAGTTGGCATCGTGTTGACCCCTCAATAATCCACTTTTCATTATAGGCTGCGTATTATGACGCTTACATGTACGGAAGGTTTCAGCGCGTACTGAAGGGCAGCGCGTAATGCACCCCGTCAATCTCGAGGGTCAGGGTCCAGTCGCGTCGTCCGCTGACACATACCGGCAACGTCACGCTTGAAACAAACGTGCCGTAGTCGGACGGGTGCAGGTCATAGCGGTTGAATCCCATTTCCATGCCATTCATCTGGAATTCGGCGCTCACTCGCGACGCTCCGGGCGCGTTGACGCTGAACCGGAACGCTTCCAGCGGTTTGGGATGAGCCGAAAAATACGCCGTTACCGTGGCGCCGTGGTGGCTGAAGCGGCAGCCTGCCACCGGATCGGCGCATGCGACAGCCTGCGCTTTGGCCGGGCGATTCAGCCAGTAGCCGGCCACCGCGATCGCTGCCAGCACGACGATCAACAGCAGCGGCACCAGCACCCGCTTCATGTCCATGCCCCGCGTAGCAGCGCCACGCCGTGGGCGCCGTGCGACTGCGCCAATGCCACGTCCTCGCGCCCCAGTCCGCCCAGTCCGTATACCGGAATGGGGCTGGCCGCGGCGAGTGTCGAGAAAGCGTCCCAGCCTAGCGTGGCGGCACCCGGGTGCGTCAACGTGGGCAATACCGGCGACAGCAGCGCGAAATCGGCACCGAGCGCGGCAGCCTGCACCAGTTCGGCACCGTCATGGCACGACACGCCAACCCATTCGCAGTCGGGCCGCGCCGTCAGCCGCGCGGCGGCGGACGAATCGAGATGAATGCCGTCGGCCCCCGCGGCGTGCGCCAATTCCAGCGGACCGTTGACCAGCACGCGCGCACCCTGCAGATGGGCGCGGCGCACGGTCTCGCGCGCCAGTTGCAGGCGCGTCTCTTCCGGCAGCGTCTTGTCGCGCAGCTGGATCAGCCGCAGGCCGTTGTGGAGTGCTACATCCAGGCGGGCCAGGAACGTGTCCACGCCGAGCGACTCGGCGTGCGAAATCCCCAGCACCGTGGGCAGCGAGAGCGCCTTCACGATCGGGAAATTGGCCGGCAGCAGCGGCGTCACCTCAACGGCGTCGGGCAACTGCCAAGAAAACACCTGCCCCTCGTGCGGATGCGGCGTGCCCTGCCATTCGAACACGCGGAAAAAATTCAGCCGGACGGTGGCGTGGGGGTATTCGAATACGCGTGTGATCCAGCGACAGGCACGGGTGACGACGATCCCCAGTTCCTCGTGCAGTTCGCGTGCCAGCGCGGCGTCCAGCGATTCGCCCGGCTCCACCTTGCCGCCGGGAAATTCCCAGTAGCCCGCATAGGCCTTGCCGGCCGGCCGCCGCGCCAGCAGCACGCGGCCATCGGGCTGCGTGAGGACCGCAGCGGCGACTTCAGTGATGGGCACCGAACTCATGAACGGTCCCACGCGCAGTCTTCGCGCCGTGTCGTGCGAGTCATTGCTTGCCCGCCCAGTCGCGCGCGAATTGCCACGCCACCCGGCCATTGCGCGCGCCGCGCCCGAGCGACCATTGCAGCGCGGCGCGTTCGAAGCGCTCGTCCGAAGGCGCGCCCAGCGTGGCGGCCCAGTGCCGCGCGATGGCGAGATAGGTGTCCTGGTCCATGCCGTGGAACGGTACCCACAACCCGAAGCGGTCGGACAGCGAGATCTTTTCCTCGGTTGCTTCGCCCGGATGCACTTCGCCGCCGAGGTGGCGGGTCTCGAGGTTTTCCGCCATGTACTCCGGCATCAGGTGGCGGCGATTGCTGGTGGCGTAGATCAGCACATTGTCCGACGGGCCGGCCAGCGAGCCGTCGAGCGCGGCCTTGAGGCTGGCGTAGCCGGGCTCGTGCTCGGCAAAACTCAGGTCGTCGATGAAGACGATGAAGCGGTAGTCGGCATCCGCCAACAGGTCGAAGAGATCGGGCAGGTGCGGCAATCCGGCCTTGTCCACTTCGATCAGGCGCAGGCCCTTGGGCGCGTACTTGGCATGCACGGCCTTCACCAGCGAGGATTTGCCGCAGCCGCGCGCGCCGGTCAGCAGCACGTTGTTGGCGGGCTTGCCGGTGACGAACTGGCGCGTGTTGGCGTCGATCCGCTGCTTCTGCTCGTCGATCGCCAGCAGATCCTTCAGCGCCACCCGTTGCGGGTGCAGAATCGGTTTGAGTTCGCCCGTCTGCGCGGCCCAGCGCGCGGCGCGGACGGTTTTCCAGTCGAGGCCGTGGGCAGCGGCAGAACTGTCGAGGCGGTCGAGCAGCCGCTCGATGCGGGGAAGGAGGGTGGCGAGATCGGTCATCCGCAGATTCTAGCCGCTGGCTTAGGAAAAATTTAGGTTTCCGCTAGCAAAGACTTATCAACGCGCGTTCTGCAACCCGCCTAAGCTCCCTTCCGTCCGGATGCATGCGCAGCCGGCGAACCAGGAAGGAGCGAACATGAACACACCAATGAAAATCGCAGGGGCGCTGCTCGCCAGTCTCGTTTCCCTTGCAGCCTGGGCCCAGGGGGGTGACGCCGAAATCCGCCATGGCCGCTATCTGATCCAGACATCCGGATGCAACGATTGCCATACCCCGGGCTACATGCAGAAAGACGGCCAGGTGGCAGAATCCGAATGGCTGACCGGCGACGCGATGGGCTGGCATGGGCCGTGGGGGACGACCTACCCGGCCAATCTGCGTCAGCTGGTCCAGCAGATGGACGAGACAACTTGGCTGAAACGAGCGCGTCAGCCGATGCGACCGCCGATGCCGGCCCCTTCGCTGCGGGCCATGAGCGATGCCGATCTCAAGGCGATCTACCATTATGTGCGCAGTCTCGGCGCAAAGGGTCAGGCGGCGCCGGCCTATGTGCCATCGGGTGGCCAGGTGGCCACGCCCTATCTCGATCTGACGCCGAAAAACCTGCCGGTACAGGTGGCCCAATGAGCGCGGCAGGAATGACCGACGCTCTCCGCAGGCTGGAAGCCATGCTGCTGATCCGTGCCTATGAAGAGAAGCTCGTCGAATTCCAGCGCGGCGGCGCCCCCGGCACCTGCACCAGTGTCGGCCAGGAAGCCTGCGCCGTCGGCGTGGTCGGCGCGCTGGAGTCGCGCGACCGCATTCTCACGAATCACCGCAGCGCGGCGCACCTGATCGCCCGCGGTGCCGATCCCGGCCGCCTGATGGCCGAAGTGCTGGGCCGCGTCGACGGGTACTGCGGAGGCCGCAGCGGCAGCCTGCACATTTCGGCGAAGGAGCTCGGTGTGGTGCTCACCTCGACCATCGTCGGCGGCGAGCTGTCGATGGCGCCCGGTGTCGCCCTTGCGCAGAAGATGGGGCAGGGCGAACCGGGCGGGATCGTTGCGGTGTTCTTCGGCGACGGCGCAGCCTGCGAAGGCATTTTCCACGAGGCGCTCAACCTCGCCGTGCAATGGCAGTTGCCGCTGCTGTTCGTGTGCGAGAACAACGATTGGCAGGCTTTCGTGCACCGCCGCGAGACCATGCCCGACAATGCGATCGCTGACTGGGCGGCAGGCCACGGGCTGCCGGTTGCGACAGTCGACGGCAATGACGTCGAGGCGGTGCATGCGGCCGCACGCGACGTGGTCGCGGCGATCCGTGCGGATGGGCAGCCGCGTTTCCTGGAGCTCGTGACCTACCGATTGCGCGGGCACTTCGAACCCGACGATCAGGTCTATGTCGACGCTGACGAACTGGCGCGTTGGCAGGCGCGCGATCCCTTGCAAGGGCAGGCGGATCGACTGCTCGCACTGGGCGCCCTCGACGCGGCGAATCTGATGCAGTTGCGCGACCGGGTCGCGGCGCGTATCGAGGCCGCGGCACGCTTCGCCCAGGCAAGCGCGTGGCCCGACCCGCGCACGCTTACCCATCATGTGTATGCCGAGCAAGGAGCCCGCTCATGACCCGAATGACGACCGAACAGGCGATCCATCAGGCGCTTGCCGAGGAAATGCAGCGCGATGAACGCGTGCTCCTGATGGGCGAAGGCGTCGCCACCAAGCGCCCTGATCTGGTGCAGGATTTTGGTGCGACACGTGTGCGCAATACCCCGCTGGCCGAGGCCATTGTCGCCGGCACCGCAGTGGGAGCGGCCGCGAGCGGCCTGCGGCCGGTGGTCGACCTGCTGTTCGCGCCTTTTCTCGCCTATGCGATGGACGCGCTGGTCAACAGCGCCGGCAAGCTGCGCTACCTGTCGGGCGGACAGTTCGAATTTCCGTTGGTGGCGATGAGCATGACCGGCAGCGGCTGGTGCGTCGGCGCGCAGCACAACCACAACCTGGAAGCGATGTTCGCGCATGCGCCGGGGCTAAAAGTGGTGATGCCGTCGACCGCGGCGGACTTCAAGGGCCTGCTCAAGGCAGCCATCCGCGACGACAACCCGGTCGTATTTTTCACCGATCTCGGCCTGCTGCATCAGGAGGGCGAGGTGCCCGATGTAGCCGACCATGTCGTCCCGCTGGGGCTGGCTGCCGTGCGCCGCGTCGGTGCCGACGTGACGCTGGTGAGCTATGCCAAGACGGTCGGGGTGTGCCTGCAGGCTGCCGAGCAGTTGCAGGCGCAAGGCATCGCGGCCGAGGTGATCGATCTACGCACGCTGAAGCCACTCGATGAAACGACGGTACTGCGCTCGCTGCGCAAGACCGGACGGCTTGTCGTCGTTACCGAAGCCAGCGGCCTCTGCGGCATGGCGGCGGAACTGGCTGCATTGGCCGCCACCCGGGCGTTCGATGTCCTGCGTGCGCCCGTCGTGCGGCTGACCGGGCCGGATGCGCCTGGCGCGTCCTCATGGGTGCTGGAACAGGCCGCGCTGCCGACCGTGGAGGCCGTGGTGGAGGCGGTGCAGGGCATGCTGGTAGAGGTCGCGGTCGGCCGCGAGGCGCTCGCGGCGTCCTGACGAAGGATCAGGCGCTGAGTTGCAGCGGTCGGCCGATGTTCAGCCGGAAGCGGCCGCGACCGGTTTTTTCCAGTGCGATCGTCGGGCAGCGTTCGGCAAGACGGCGCTGCAGCAAAATCAGGCGCGTCTCCAGGTTGTCGCCGAAATCGGGCAGCGGCAGGCGCGGGTCGCGCCGCAGCTCGCGGTTGCAGAAATCGCGGCGACCGTTGCGGGCATGTTCGTTGAGCAGCGTCCACAGGATGCTGCCGGCCACGCCTTTGATGAGGTAGTCGTTGTCGATGAAGACGCTGTGGTCGGCGGCGAAGTAGCGCACCGCCAGCGGTGCGCCGGTCGGGCGCGTCGCTGGCTCGTCATGCGCTGGCTCGGCGTCGTCCGGCTCGCACGCGGCCTGCGCGACCAGCGCGGCGAGGTGGCGGGCGTAGATGACCAGCGCATCCTCGTCGGCATGGCTGAAGAAGGCGTCGTGTTCGCTTTCGGCGTAGAGCACGCCAAGGAGACGGCCGCCGTGGATGAGGGGGACGGCAATCCGACTGTGCGGATTGGCCAGCACCGGCAGCGGGATACGCGGTTCGGTCGCATGCGTTGCGCGCATCGCCGTCTGGTACGCATAGTCGCCCGTGCGGTAGTTGATGCGGATGGGAATCCGCTCGCGTGCAGCGACGCCGATGAGGCCTTCGCCGACCTTCACTTCCGCGCCGATCCCGGAATCCGGATAGCCCAGGCTTCCCAGTGTATAGAGTGCGGCGCCGGCCTCGTCCAGCATCAGCAGCAGCGCGTGGCGGATGCCGAAGCCGGCGGTCAGTGCGGCGAGTCCGCGGTCGGCCAGATCCGACAGATCGGTCGTGTCGCCCAGGCGGTCGAGCGTGCGCCGCAGGCTCAGCAGCGCATCGGATGGCGGCGGCGGGGGTGGGATATGGGGATCGACGGATTCGATGTCGAGCACCCGGTAGATGTCCGCACCGCGCAGCACGAACACCTTGTCCATGTGGGTCTGTGCCGCGATGCCGGCGAGCTGCGCCTTCATGTATTCGAACAGCGGACCTTCGGTTTCGGTGCGGATGTAATGCAGCTTGAGGCGGAAGTGGCGGAAGCTGCCGGGCTCGACCACCTGCACCTGTGCATAAGGATGCGCGAGCACGTTCTCGCGTGTCTTGCTGAAGAACTGATAGGACAGCGCCACGTGTTCGGCGTCGACGAAATGCACCTGCGAGGCATAGGCCACATTCGGCGTGCCGTCCTGGGCGCTGGTGGCGACGACGGCTGGAATCGCGCCGTCGAGGCAGGGCCGCAGCGATTCGAGCGAGATCTTCATGTACGCGCCAGCACGCGCCCGGCGTCGGGTCCGGGCGTCTGGTCGAACACGATTTCCGGCGCGAAGCGCAGCGCCAGCAGATCGTCCGTGGGCAGGAGCGCGGCCAGCGCCTGTTCCAGCCCTGCGCCGTAGCCCAGTCCTTTCAGTTCGTCGGCGAACGCTGCCACACAGCGTGCGCTGCATGCGCGCTGGGCCGCGCCAGTGGTCGCGCGCGTGGCCGCGGACGCCTTGAGTTGCAGGGTGGCATGGGTGGATGGGCGGCTGACCACCAGTGTGATCCCGCTTCCCGCGTCGACTGCGTCGATCAATGCACGCCCGCGGCTGGCCGACAGCAATACCGTCAGCGTTCGCCGGTCGCGCGCCACCATCACGCCCTGTGCCCGACACACGCATGGCCAACCGTCGCGGCCCACCGCCCCGACGTTCATCGACAAGGGGCCTTGCAGAAAGGCGGTCTGCTCGACGGTCAGCTGCACGCTCATGGCATCAGGTGCGGTACTCCGCGTTGATTTTCACGTAATCGTAGGAGAAGTCACAGGTCCATACGGTGGCACTCACGGTGCCGCGATTCAGTGCGACGCGCACGGTGATCTCGGCTTCCCGCATCACCGCCGCACCCTGCGCCTCGGTGTAGCTGGTAGCGCGGCCGCCATGTTCCGCCACCAGCACGTCGCCGAGCCAGACCTTCAGTGCATTGACGTCGAGATCCGTCACGCCGGCATAGCCGATGGCGGCGAGGATGCGGCCGAGGTTGGGGTCGCTGGCGAAGAAGGCGGTCTTCACCAGGGGCGATCGTGCGATGGCATAGGCGATCTGCTTGCACTCGGCGCGGTCGCGTCCTCCCTCGACGGCGATGGTCATGAACTTGGTCGCGCCTTCGCCGTCGCGCGCCATGGCCTGCGCGAGCTCGATGGCGACCTCGCTCAATGCCGTCTTCAGCGCGGCGTAATCGGCGCCGGTGGCGCTGGCGATTTCGGTATTGCCGGCCTGGCCGGAGGTGATGAGGATGAAGCTGTCATTCGTGGAGGTGTCGCCGTCGACAGTGACGCAGTTGAACGACACGTCGGCCACTTCTTTGACCAACTGTTGCATCAGGGACACGGCGATCGCTGCGTCGGTCGCGACAAAACCCAGCATGGTCGCCATGTTGGGGTGGATCATGCCGGACCCCTTGGCGATGCCCGTCACCGTTACTGCCTTGCCGCCGATCGATATCTGGCGCGAGGCGCCTTTGGCGACGATGTCGGTGGTCATGATCGCGTGCGCGGCATCGCTCCAGTGATTTGGCGCAAGGTCGACCTGCGCGGCAGGCAGGGCCGGCAGGATCTTGTCGACCGGCAGCGGTTCCAGGATGACGCCGGTGGAAAATGGCAGCACGTTATCGGTGGCGCACCCCATCAGTTGTGCCACGGCGTCGCAGGTCTGGCGAGCCCGCGCGAGGCCTTCCTCGCCGGTCCCGGCGTTGGCGTTGCCGGTGTTGATCACCAGCGCGCGGATGTTTCCGGTCGCCAGATGCTGCTTGCACAGCGTGACCGGTGCGGCACAGAAGCGGTTTTGCGTGAACACGCCGGCGACCTGGCTACCGGCAGCGAGCTCGATCAGCGTGATATCGCGCCGCCCCGGCTTCTTGATGCCGGCGGAGGCGATGCCGAGCCGCACACCGGAAACGGGCAGCAGTGAGGCAGGGTCGGGAGCGGTAAGGTTGACGGGCATGGCGGCACGGTAGAACGGAAAGCCGCTATTTTATGCCGGCTTGCGGCAAATAGATGGCTGGGTCTTACTGCGCGCGCCCCAGCAGTACGTTCAGCAGGCGGCGGAATCCCGGCCGCCATGGCCACACGGGGTCGAGCTCGATCGAGCGTGCCAGCGCGGCCAGCGCAATCAGCGCAAAGACGAGAAACAGCAATTCCGAGATGAGCTGACGCGAAGTAAGCATTCCCAGTGGCATGTCCAGAAAGCCGGGAACATAAAACAGACTGGCAAATGCTGCGAAGAGAAAAGCCGGGCCGAGATACATGGTGTTCGCAGTCAGGGTTGTTGTAAGAGGAAGGGCAGCAATCGTCGTGCCAGGAAATAAACACCATAAGAAACAAGGCGCTGGCTTGTTTGGGCCAACGCGGCGCAGCGCGATATGTAAATTAATTCGACAGCTACTTGTCCATGGGCGGCGCGGCCAGCTTGCGCAGGATCTCATGCGACAGCGAATAGAACTGCGGGGTGGGACCAAGATCCTCATAGATCGGATCGCCATAGTCGTCTTCGGCAATGATGCGGTTGCCCGGTATGTAGGGCATGGCAACCTCGAGTTCGTCGAGGGCGGCCCGGATCAGGTCGGCTATCAGTTGGGAGTCGCTGCAGTCGGGATACATCACGTGCAGTGCTTCGACGCGGGCAGCATCACGCAATGGCAAGTGAACCGTATAGGTACGCGCATCCGGGTGCGCATGCCCCTCCTGGCCCCAGCGCTGGATCAATTCGGCGATGCGCATTCAAGTTCCCCAACCAGCTTCTTAATGGTTGTGTTATAGCAAAGTGCCCCGCAAGGCAAAGCGGAATTCAGTCCGCCATGCGCCACACCAGTGTGCGATTGTTGGCCGGCATGGCGATGTCCTGCTGCAGAAGCAGACCCTGCGAACGCGCCAATGCATCCACTGCCTCGAAATCGCGTACGCCCGAAGCCGGGTCGCGTGCCTTCAGCCAGGCGTCAAAGCGGGCATTGCTTTCCGACGTGTAGTGGCCGCCATAGTTGAACGGGCCGTATACCGTCAGGATGCCGCCGGCTCCCAGCACTGCGCCCACGCCCGCGAAGAATCTTTCCACCTCGGGCCAGCCCATGATGTGCAGGGTGTTGGCGGAAAACACCGCGTCATAGTGGCCGCTGCGCCAGGCGGTGTCGTTGACGTCGAGCGCCAGCGGCGGCAACACATTGGGCAGTGCGGCCTCTTCAAGCCAGGCCTGGATGCCGGAGTGATGCTGCGGCACGTCAGCGGTCTGCCAGATGAGATGCGGCAGGGCGGCCCCGAAATACACGGCATGCTGGCCGGTGCCGCTGCCGATTTCGAGCACATGCCGGCGATCGGCGAACAGCGTGCGCAATATCGCCAGAATGGGGTCGCGGTTTTGTACGCAGGATTCGGAAAAAGGCTTGTCGATCAAGGTTGCGGTCCTAATAACAGTGAAGCAGGGCTGTATTTATACGCTGTTCAGTTCGACCAGCCGTCCGTCGGCCAGCAGCAATGCAGCATGGAGGGGCTTGCCGGGATACAGTGCCGCCAGCAGGGTGCGATATCCCGCCAGTTGTGGATGGTGGCGCTCGGCCAGCTCGGCGTCGGACAGCGTGAGGCTGTCATTGCCGGTTTTATAGTCGATCAGCCACACCGAATCGTCGCGTTCCACCACACGGTCGAGCCGCTGCAAGCAGCCGAGGCCATCGAGCAGCGCCAGCTCGTTGTACGCGCGCCGATACTGCGCGGGGTCGAAAAAACGCGCCAGATGCGGCTGCGCCAGCAGTGTGCGGGCGGCGGATTCGATGGCGTCCAGCCGGTTTTCGAGCCCCAGACGCGTCGCCAGCGCCGCCAGGTCGCGCGGGTTTCCGGGTGGCGCATGGTGTTCCAGGCAGGCGTGAAAGAGTTCGCCACTTGCCGCGGCCGGGTTCGTCACCGGCGTGCCGACGCGCTGCCCGATTGCCGGGGCGTCGATGGGGGGCGGTGGCAGGAGGCGATCCACCGTCCGGGTGGTTGTGGGGGGCAAGTCGGCCGGCAGGCCCAGGTTTCGCCACGCAGCATCGACGCGTTGCAGCCAGGCGTTTTTCTCCGCGTCTCCGCTTACGACCAGCGCCTGTTCGGCGCGGGTGAGTGCGACATACAGCAAATTGTCGGATTCGCGCTGGGCCAGCCCGGCTTCTTCCTCGAACCAGGCTTCGCGGCATGCGCCGCGCTCCTCCTGCCTGCCGAAGAGGGAAAAATGCACTGGCCGCGACGCTTCGGGAGGCCATGGCGCCAGCACGGCGTAGCTCGTGCCTTTCTGGTGGTCGCTGCCGCCCAGCAGCCAGACGATGGGCGCTTCCAGCCCCTTGGCACCGTGGATGGTCAGCAGGCGAACCGCGTTCTCGCCGTCGGCGGCCAGGCCTTCGCCGGGGGCGGCGTCGGCATCGTCGACCAGGCTGGCGAGTTCGCGGATGAAGCCGGCCAGCGTGGGGTAGCGTCCTGCGTCCTGCGTCAGCGCCAGTTGCATGAAGGCGCGCAGGTTGGCGGCGACCTGCGGCCGCATCGCTTCCGGCACGGCGTCGGCATAACGCGCTTCGAGGTCGCCTTCGAAATAGATGCGGTCGAGCAGGTCGTGTACCGGCAACGTGCCGCATTGCGCTCGCCAGCGATCGAGCAGGGACGCGGCGCGTGCCAGGGTGGGTGGACAGCCGGGCTGATGGATCAGGGGGGCCAGCCGCTCCCAGCCGTGTGTTTCGTCCGGCGGTCGCGGCGCGAACACCCGCAGCAGGTCCTCGTCGCTGCAGCCGAACACCGGACTTTTCAGCACGTGCGCCAGCTTCAGGTCGGCGTGAGGCAATAGCAGCGTTTCGAGCAGCGCAATCACATCCCGCGCTTCCAGCGCATGCAGCAGGCCGCCGCGGCGCGAGGTGATGAACGGGATGCGCGCCGCTTCCAGTTCGCGTTCGTACAGATGCAGGTGCGTACGTTTCCTGACCAGCGCCATCACGTCGCCCGGGCGTGCCGCACGCGGGCTTCCGCCATCCATCACACCCCAGCGACCCAGCACCTCGTCGCGCAATACCTGTGCAAACTGCCGTGCCTCCTCATGCACGGCGCGGTCGTCGACTTCCGGCTGCGGAGTGGTGAGCGGGTTGCGCAGTCGACCCCACACGCGGCCGGAGGCCGCGTAGTGGACCGGAGTCCCCGTGTGGAGCAGGCCATCGGCCATGGCGGCTTTGGTTTTTTCCGCCTGTACCGGCAGGCTGCGCAGCGCGCCCGGGCGGTCGGCGTTTTCTGGCGCGTAGGTGTGGGCGGCAAATCCTGCCACGTCGGCGAATACCGGATTGATCGCCGCCACCACCGACGGCGCCAGCCGGCGCGTCATGTCGGTGCTGAAGCGGGTGGCGTCGAAATGCGTGGCCAGAAAATCCGCCGCCGCGTCGAACACCCGTGCCTCCCCGCGTCGGAAGCGGTAGATCGCCTGCTTGGGGTCGCCCACCATGAAGACGGTCATGCTGCTGTCGGCGCCGTGTGCCTCAAGCAGCCAGGTCGACAGCGCCTGCCACTGCAGCGGATTGGTGTCCTGGAATTCGTCGAGCAGCAGGTGCCGGTAGCGTGCGTCTAGCTTCAGCGCCAGCGCCGGAGCGTGCTCCTCGCTGGCAAGGAGGCGGCAGGCCTGCCATTCGGCATCGGCAAAGTCGATCACGCCCTGCTGCGACTTGGCCTCCTGATAGGCCGCGATCAGCGCGTGACCGAGCAGCAGACCGTGGCGATTGAGGACCCAGATGCGAATGTCGGTCTGGATCGCGGTCAGGGTTTCGAGCGCGGTTTCCAGCGTGTCGAGGTCACGCAGATACGTGTCGAAATCCACCCCGAGCGCTTTTTCGAGTTCCCTGGTCGCCTGCTTCTTGCGCCGCTTGCCTGCCGTCATCAGGTGCTTCATCAGCGCGGCATGGGCGTCGTCGGGCGGCAGATCCAGGCTGCGCCGGATTTCCGGCGCGCGCGCCTGTTCGCTCTTGCTGCCTTTTTCCAGCGCAAGGCCGACCCGCTTCACACGGGCTGCCATTGATTCATCGGCCCAGAACGCTGATACGGGATCGCTGTCCAGGTCGGCGTGCAACAGCGGCCGCAACTGTTCCAGCGCATGGCTCACTGGATCGGCCGCGCCGTCGGTATAGGCCCACCATTCCGCGCGCGCCTGGACGAAATGCTTCAACAGTGTGCGCAGGTTGTGCTCGCCGATGTCGGCCAGCAGCGCCAGCAGCGCGGCGCCTTCGGCGGTGTCCGGAGCGGCGGCCCAGCGGTTGAACTGGCGATCGCGCACTTCGTTCAGCAGCTGGCTTTCGCGTTCCAGCAGCGGCGCGCCCCATGGCAAGCCGGCTTCCAGCGGCGCGCGTTTCAAGAGATCAAGAAACCAGCCGTGAAAGGTCGTCACCGTCGGCCCTGGCTGCGCGGTCAGCACGGCTTCCAGCAGGCCGCGCGCGCGCGGTAGCATCGCGTCGATCTCGGTGTCCGGCACTGCGCGCGCGCGCAGAAATTCGCGCACCGTCGCGTCATCCGCCAGCGCCAGCACGCGCAGCCATTCATGCAGCCGATCGGTCATCTCCTGCGCCGCCTTGCGCGTGAAGGTGATCGCCAGCAGTTCCGACGGCGCCGCGCCGGCCAGCAGCAGGCGCAGCATGCGCGACACCAGCAGCCAGGTCTTGCCGCTGCCGGCGCAGGCTTCCACCACCGCCGAGCGGGCGGGGGACAGGGCAATGGCGTTATCCAGCGGCTCACTCATGCCACATTCCCTTGCGGCACAGTCCGCGCGCTTCGCAGTATGCGCATACGCCGTCGATGCCATGGGCGGGAAGCCTGGCGCCTGCGGCGATGGCCTCGAGCAGGTCGGGCAGGCGGCGGCTGATGGCCTCGACGTCGGTTTCGCCGTCCAGTTCGAGCGGCACGATGGGCGCTTCGTTGACCGGCAGGTAGGCGGCGGCGGCGTCGCACAGCCAGGCGTAGAACGGCAGCTGCACGGCTTCGTCCGGCGCCTTGAGTTTTTTCCTGAGGCTCTGCGCGGCGCTGGTCTTGTAGTCGATCACGTAGCGGGTGCCGTCTTTTGCATCGACGCGGTCGACGCGACCGTGCAGGGTGACTTCGCCGAGTCCGGCAATGGGGTACGGCACCGCGAAATCGGTTTCGCCGGATTCGTAGCGCCAGCCAGCGGACGCGTGGGCCAGCCAGGCGTCGAGGTAGGCCGGCTGGATTTTGTCCCACTTGCTGCGCCAGGCGGCGGCGGTCCATGCTGGCAGCGCGGCGAATTCGGTGGCCGAAACCGCATTCAGCCGGGCCAGCGCGGCGTCGCGTTCAAGCGGCGGACGGCTGTCGTGGAAGGCCTTGAGGATACGATGCAGCGCGTTGCCGTAATCGCTCTTGTCGAGCGCCTCGTCGGCCTCGTCGAGCTCGCGGATGCCGAGTACGCTGCGTGCAAAAAACCGGTAGGGGCAATCGAGCAGGGTCTGGTAGGCGGTGGGCGAATAATGGCGCGGCAGCTGCGCGGCCGAGACCGTCGGCGCAGGTTGCGCGGATGCGCCGGGCAGCGGACTGGATTGGGCAGGCGGCACGCCGATGGTTTGTGTCGGCAGGGCCGTACCCCATGCGGCCTGGTGCAGGGCCTGCAACCGCAGCACCAGCGAGGAAGCAGGATTGGGCTCGTCGTTGTTCCAGGCCTGCCAGCTCAGCAGGGCAGGCCCCTGCGTCAGCAACGCCATCAGATCGGCGGTGGCGGCGCGCGCCTCGTCGGCCGGGGTGGGCAGGCCGAGCTGCATGCGGGTGGCCTGGCTGAACAGGCCGGGGGTGGGATGGGCAGGCAGGTGACGAGCGTCGGCGCCGATCACCGCCACCGCGTCGAAAAGACGGCCGCGCGCGGCGGGCAGCGAGGTCAGCACGATGGGACTGGCCACGCTGGCGTCGATGAAGCTTTCCGACTCCAGTGCCAGATTGAGCCAGCGCCGCCATTCACCAAAGCCGTATTTTTCGCCGTCGTCCGCCAGGTCGCGGCGCAGGGTGTCGAGCGTGTCGAGCACGCGGGTACCGGCGGCGTCGGCCTTGAGGGATGCGGTGGCCCCCAGCTTGCCGAGGCTTTCGACGAGACGGCCGAGCCAGACCGCCAGCGGGGCACGGGTCTGGACGAAGCCTCGCCGGGCGTCGGCCAGTGCGGCCAGCCAGACGGGAAGCGCGGCGAACTCGCGGTGCGCCAGTCGCTGCATGTCGGCCATGCCTTGCGATACCCCGTGCCGGCGCAGTGCCAGTTCGAATGCGAGTACCTGATCCTGGCGTGCGCTGGGTTCGCCCAGCACGAATGGCGATTTCAGCAGGTCCAGCAGTTCGATGTGCGGAAAGTCGCTCGCCACGCATTCCAGCCAGCGGTCGATCACGGCGGCGGCGGCCGTGGTCGATAGCGTCCAGCCGGTCTCGTCGGCCACCAGCACGTCCATGCGCTCGAGCAGCGCACGCACCCGGCGCGCGGTTTCGCGGTCGAGCGCGATCAGCGCGATGCCCTGCCGGCCGGCCTGCAGCTGGCCGGCCACCCAGGTGGCAACGGCGCGCGCCTCGGCTTCGAGGTGCGGAGCCGGGCTGAGCGTGATGCGGGCCTGCAGCGGCGAGGCGGGGCAGTGCCGTGCCAGTAGGGCGGCGCGCTCGCGCAGCGGCGGCGCGGTCTCCTGCCAGGCCTGCCGCAGAACGAAGGCCACGTCATCGCCGGTGTCCTGTTCGAACAGTGTGAGCGGAACATGCTCGGCACAGCGCGTGAGAAACCGTTGTTCGACGGCGGTGAGCATGCCGAGCGCGTAGCCATAGACTGGCCGGGGCGCGGCGCGAAGCTGTTCGAACAGGGTGTCGAGTGCGCGCGCATAGTGCGCCTGCGGATCGCTGCCGTCGGTATTGAGCGCCTGCCACACGCCCTCGATCAGCGCCGTTTCACGATCAAGTGCGGCGCGGTCGAGAGCTCTCCCATGCAGTGCGCGAATACGCGATCCAATGGCGTCGCCCAGCCGCGCGGCAGACAGTTCGTCGGCCAGTAGCAGGAGTTCGTTAGCAAGTGCCCACTTATCGACCGCCCCTAGCCAATCCTGGTGCCGAAGCACACCGTGCAGCCGCGCCAGCCTTCTCGCCTGCGGCTCGGCGCGACCGTCAGCCAGGCTTGTGCCCTTCAGAGTGCTTTCGGCCCAGCTTTTCAGCGGGGTGAGGTGCGGCGGGATCAGAACGGGTCGGCCCGCGCCCTGTGCCAGCGCGCGGGCAAGATCGAGTCCGGCGCGATGATTGGGGACGAGTACCGTCAGACCAGAGAGATCGGGCAGGCGGTCGGCATGCTGGTCGAGCAGGTGGCGGGCGACGGCGTGCGGCAGTGCCGGACCGCCCAGGGTTTCCAAGCGCGTCAGCGCTCCAGGTACTGGCGCTTGTCCTTGACGCCGGCCCACTCGTCGGCGTCGGGCAGCGCGTCCTTCTTCTCGATGATGACTTTCCACACCTTGGCAAGGTCGGCGTTGAGCGCAATGTAGGCGCGTTGATCGTCCGGAACGTCGTCTTCGGCGAAAATGGCTTCGACCGGGCATTCGGCTACGCACAGGGTGCAGTCGATGCATTCCTCCGGGTCGATGACGAGGAAGTTGGGGCCTTCGTGAAAGCAGTCGACCGGACAGACATCGACACAATCGGTATATTTGCACTTCACGCAGGCGTCGGCTACAACGTATGTCATTCGTAATTACCCTGATGAGTTGATAAATGCCCGGATGCTTGCAGGCGGCAATTTTGATGTAGCATATCGGCACAAAACCGAATTTTCCAGCATTACCATCTTCCCAAACTGCCCAGGCCGTATCCGGCTACCCCTACTTCTAAACTAGGAGCTTCACCGATGAGCGAGCATGTTCATTACATATCCGACGATTCTTTCGAACAGGAAGTCCTGCAGGCCGGTGTGCCCGTGCTGGTGGATTACTGGGCGGACTGGTGCGGCCCCTGCAAGATGATCTCGCCGATTCTGGACGAAGTCGCCAAGGAATATTCCGGCAAGCTCAAGGTGTGCAAGCTCAATATCGACGAAAACCAGGCCACCCCGCCCAAGTTCGGCATTCGTGGCATCCCCACCCTGATGATCTTCAAGAACGGCAATGTCGAAGCCACCAAGGTCGGCGCCCTGTCCAAATCGCAACTCACCGCCTTCGTCGACAGCAATATCTAATACGTTTCAACCGGACGGCGCATCGACGCGCCGCCGCTTCGCAGTACCGTCCGGCTTCGCTTCTCCCTCACGTCCGGCTCTTTCAAGCGAGCCCACCCAGGCCCATCCCATGCATCTTTCCGAACTCAAGCAGAAACCCATTACCGAGCTTCTCGAGCTTGCCGCCGCCAACGGTATCGACAACGCCAACCGTTTTCGCAAGCAGGAACTGATCTTCACCATCCTGAAAACCCTGGCCAAGCGCGGCGAGAGCATCTACGGCGACGGTGTGCTGGAAGTGCTGCCGGACGGTTTCGGGTTCCTGAGATCGCCGGAGTCCTCGTACCTCGCCAACACCGACGACATCTACGTGTCGCCGTCGCAGATCCGCCGCTTCAACCTGCATACCGGCGACAAGATCGAAGGCGAGATCCGTACGCCGAAGGACGGCGAGCGCTATTCGGCGATGACCAAGCTTGACCTGATCAACGGCGAGCCGCCCGAAGCCAGCAAGAACAAGATCCTGTTCGAGAACCTGACGCCGCTGCACCCGGACAAGCCGCTCAAGCTGGAGCGCGACATCAAGGCCGAGGAAAACATCACCAGCCGCGTGATCGACATCGTCGCGCCGATCGGCAAGGGCCAGCGCGGCCTCCTGGTGGCGCCGCCGAAATCCGGCAAGACGGTGATGCTGCAGCACATCGCGCACGCCATCACGTCCAACCATCCCGACGTCGTGCTGTTCGTGCTGCTGATCGACGAGCGTCCGGAAGAAGTGACCGAGATGAGCCGTACCGTGCGCGGCGAGGTCGTGGCATCGACCTTTGACGAACCCGCCAGCCGGCATGTGCAAGTGGCCGAAATGGTGATCGAGCGCGCCAAGCGTCTGGTCGAGCACAAGAAGGACGTGGTGATCCTGCTCGATTCGATCACCCGTCTGGCCCGTGCTTACAACACCGTGCAGCCGGCCTCCGGCAAGGTACTCACCGGCGGCGTCGACGCCAACGCGTTGCAGAAGCCCAAGCGCTTCTTCGGTGCGGCGCGCAACATCGAGGAAGGCGGCAGCCTTACCATCCTCGCCACCACGCTGGTCGACACCGGCAGCCGCATGGACGACGTGATCTACGAGGAATTCAAGGGTACCGGCAACCTGGAAATCCACCTCGACCGCAAGATGGCCGAGAAGCGCCAGTATCCCGCGATCAACGTCAACCGCTCCGGCACCCGCCGCGAGGAGCTCCTGATGCCGCATGACATCCTGCAAAAGGTGTGGGTGCTCAGGAAGCTGCTGTACCCGATGGACGACATGGAGGCGATGGAATTCCTGCTCGACAAGATCCGTGCGACGAAGAACAACAACGAGTTCTTCGATTCGATGCGGCGCGGCTGACGTTATCGGAGAACTGCGCGCCCTTCGGCGAGCGGTGCCCATCGCTTGCGCGCCGGGTGCCGCTCCGTTATACTCTCCCGTTCTCCGAATTCAACCCGAAGGAATTGCCATGAAAGCCGGCATTCACCCCAATTACAAAGAAGTCGCCGTCACCTGCTCGTGCGGCAGCACGTTCGTCACCCGCTCCACGCTGGGCAAGGACAAGCTGCACGTCGAAGTCTGCTCGTCCTGCCATCCGTTCTATACCGGCAAGCAGAAGATCGTCGATACCGCCGGACGTGTCGAGAAATTCCGCCAGCGTTACGGCATGAAGTAAGCAGGCCTGCGCGAAACTGCGTATGCAATCCAAAGCGGCTTCGGCCGCTTTTTGCATTTTTGCGGCACGACGACGGTATCATTTCGTGCGCGCCATCCCGAGAAAGAGGCAGATGTGACGTCCCGAGTATTTCGCCGTATCGCAGTGACCGCTTTAGGCGCGCTGGCGCTGGCCAGTTGCGCGCAAAATCCGGTCAACGGGGACCGGGACTTCGTGTCGATGTCAGAACAGCAGGAAATCCAGATGGGCGCCCAGGCCAACCTGGCGGTGTTGAAGGAATACGCGGCCCTGGATAATCCCGCGCTGCAGGCGTACGTCAACGGAGTGGGCCAGCGACTGGCAAAACAGAGCGAACGCCCGGGCCTGTCATGGCATTTCACCGTGGTCGACAGTCCCGAGGTCAATGCTTTTTCGCTGCCCGGCGGTTATGTCTACATCACGCGCGGACTGTTGGCGTACCTGAATTCCGAAGCCGAGCTGGCGGGTGTGGTCGGCCACGAGATCGGCCATGTCACCGCACGCCACGGTATACGTCTGCAAAGCGCGCCCACCATGGCGGGTCCCGGTGCGGCGCTGGGCTCGATTCTGGTCCCGGAACTGGGTAATCAGGCGGGTTCCGCGCTGCTGCAAACGCTGGCGCAAGCCTGGACCGCCGGCTATGGCCGTGAGCACGAGCTGGAAGCGGATCGGCTCGGTGCAGCGTATCTGGCGAAAACCGGCTACGACCCGCAGTCGATGATCGACGTCATCGGCGTGCTGAAAAACCAGGAACGGTATTCCGCCGAACAGGCCGCCCGCAGCGGGCGCCTGCCGCAAGCCACCTATCACGGAATCTTCGACACGCATCCCCGTAACGATGCACGCCTCGGGCAGGTGGTGGCCGAGGCGAACAAATACCGCGTGTCCCAACCACGCGAAGGCCGCAACGACTATCTGCAGAAGCTGCCGGGACTTTATTTCGGTGACAGTCCTGATCAGGGCGTGATCCGCGACAATGCCCTGCTGCATGAAAAACTGGGCATGGCGATCCAGTTTCCGCCGGACTGGCGTGTGCAGAACCGACCTGACCGGGTCGTGGCGACCAGCCCCCAAGGTGATGCCCTGGTCGAGCTGGTACAGGGACCGAAGAACGACAATCCGCTGGAGACCGCGCAGAAAGGGGTCAAGCTGGATGCAGGGGCGCGCTATGATACCGGTCACCTGGGCGGTTTCCCGGCCGCATTTGCCGCGGGCGCCCAGCAGGGCAAGCCGGTGGTGGTGGCGGTCGTGGTGTTCAACGGCACGCAATACCTGATTGCCGGCATGACCCGGGACACGGCCACCTATGAGCGCGAACGCAGCGCCCTGCGGGCGGCGATCAACAGCTTCCGTGCGATCACGCCGGCCGAGAAGCTGGTCGCCCGTCCCTATGTCCTGCAACTGCTCACGACCCGCCCCGGCCTGACGATGGCCGCGCTGGCGCGGCAGTCTCCGCTGGGGGGCGAGGCCGAAGGCCAATTGCGCCTGATGAACGATCTCTACCCTGATGGCGAACCCCGACCGGGCCAGCTTCTCAAAATTGTTCAATAAGCATCCGCTTCCTCTTGCCCGGCTCGGGCTATTGCTGCTCTGCGCGGCGTGGCTGTTGCCCGGGCTGGTTGGACACGCGCCCTGGAAAGGGGGCGACGGCGAGCACTTCGTGCAATTGTGGCTGCTGCTGAAAAGTGGCACCGCCCCGCAGTCCGTGTCGGCTACGCCGCCCCTCTACTACTGGGTGGCCACCGCCACCGCCTGGCTGACGTCGTCCTTTCTGAGTCTGGCCGATGGCGCGCGCCTCGCTTCGGGACTGTTCATCGCGCTGGCGTTGTTCTTCATTGCGCGTACGGCCCGCGCACTGTATGGCGCGGAAACCGCGTGGGCCGCCGCGCTCACCTTGCTGGGTTGCATGGGACTCCTGGTTCGCGGCCATGAACTCAATGCGGCAACCGCGCAGTTCGCCGCCGCCGCGATCATGCTGCACGGCATCGCCACCCTGCCCCAGGGTCCGCGTGGCGGCTGGGCGCTGGGCGGCGGCGCCGCCCTGATGCTGCTTGCCGGCGGCGCGGCGGAAGCGGCCATGTTCCTGCTGCTGGCGATGGGACTACCGGGCCTGCTCGAAGCCTTCCGTTTGCCGACGGCGCGGCGTGCGCTGGTCTGGGGGCTGGGCCTTGCCTTGGCGGCAAGCGCGGCATGGCTGACCTACCTGACCACACAGGCCATTCCGCTCAAGCAGGCGCTCAACCTGCAGCGCTGGCTGGGTGATGCGCCTCTGCGCCCGGCGTTCTACCTGGGCATTCTCGGCTGGTATGCCTGGCCGGCGTGGCCGCTGGCCGCCTGGGCGCTCTATCGCGGCCGGCGTCAGTGGCGCACGCCGGGCATCGTGCTGCCGGTAGGCGCGCTGCTGGGCCTGCTCGCCCTGTATGTCTTGGACACCGATCCCGGCGAGGAACAAGGCCTCATCCTGCTGCTGCCGCTCGCCTTGCTGGGGGCGTCCGGCCTCTACACCCTGCGGCGCGGTGCCGCCTATGCCCTGCTGTGGTTCGGCATCATGCTGTTCGGTTTTCTGGCGCTGGTCCTGTGGGTCTACTGGAGCGCACACGATCTGGGCAGCCCGGCGCGGCTGGCGGCGCGGCTGGCCCGATTGGGCATGACGGGCGTGGGCGTCCTGCGTCCGTGGGCGCTCGCGCTGGGCATCGTCGTCACGTTGGCGTGGATCGTGTTCCTCGCGCGCATTCGCCGTTCGCCGCTGCGCCCGATCCTGGTGTGGACGGCCGGCATGACTTTCAGCTGGGGGCTGCTGATGGCGCTGTTCCAGGCACCGCTCGACCAGCGCCTCTCCTACGCCAGCGTGGGCGCAGTGCTGGCGGCACGGGTGCCGCCGACGGAATGCATCCAGACCTACCAGGTGCGCAGCCAGCAGCGCCTGCTGCTGGCCTACCACAGCGGACGCATGCTCGCGCCGGCGGACATCGGCTGCGGCTGGCTGCTGGTGGAGACGCGGCAGCGCGATGTCGAACCACATATCTCGCCCGACTGGGTCAAGGTGTGGGACGGTGCCCGCCCCGGCGACCGCTCGGATCTTTTCCATCTGTATGGCCACCGCTGACGCTCCCGGCATGCAGAACGTGGCGGCCGTCATCCTGGCCGGCGGGCAGGGTCGCCGCATGGGCGGCGCGGACAAGGGGCTGGTCGACTATCAGGGCCGTCCGCTGGTCGAATGGGTATTGGCCGTGCTGGCGCCGCAGGTCGGGGAGATCGTCATCAGCGCCAATCGCAATCTCGAGCGTTACGCGGCCTATGGCCGGCGCGTCCTGCCAGACACCCTGCCCGACTACCCGGGCCCGCTGGCAGGCGTGCTGGCGGCGTTGCAGGCGGTGACGACCGACTGGCTGTTGGTCGTTCCGTGCGATACGCCGCACCTGCCTGCCGACCTGGCATTTCGCCTGCTGGGCGCGGCGCAATTGGAAGGTGTGCCGCTGGCGGTGGCAGAGGATGACACGCGCATACACCACAGCTGCTTCCTGGTGCATACCGACCAGCGCGAGCATCTGGCCGGCTACCTGGCACGTGGCGAACGCGCGGTGCGTCATTGGCAGGCGGAACTGTCCTCGACCACCGTGCGTTTCGACGCAGCGGCCTTTGCCAATCTCAATCGGCCCGACGATCTCCAGCCCTAGCCCACTCGTTCATTTTGGACAGGGCCGATCCAAACCCAGTCAGCCCTGGCGGCTTTCCGTGATCTGCGCGCAATACTGCTGCAAATGGTCCGGTACGCCAGGCGGGCAGGTACCGCATTCGCGGTTGCCGGGCACGGCATAGTCGATGAACTTGGGATAGGCGAGCTTCAGCTCGCCCATCAGCCGGACGAAATCGTCCAGCGTCCGGTCACCGCCAAGCCGGGGGTTGCGCGCCTTCTCCTGACCGATGGTGCTGATGCGGCGCTGCTCGTAATCGTGGGCGGGATAGACCAGCGTATCGTCGTCGAGCGCGAACAGCTTGCCGCGTACCGAGTGATACAGCGCGGTCGCGTCGCCGTTCTGGAAGTCGGTGCGGCCGCAGGCCTCGATCAGCAGGGCATCGCCGCTGTAGAGGCGCCCATCGTGCAGATAGGCGAAGTGGTTGTCGGTATGGCCGGGCGTGTGGAGCGGCACAAGTTCGACCGAACCCATTTTGAACGGCGTCCCCTCGACAATGCCGACCTCGGTGCACGGCAGCCGGTCGAGCGCGGGGCCGGCGATACGGCTGCCGGCAATGGCCTTGAGTTTATTGGCCGAGGTGATGTGGTCGGCGTGGATATGCGTTTCCAGCGTGAACGCGAGCTTCAGTCCGAGTGCGTTGACCGTGGCCAAGTCGCGTTCCCAGGCCGGCAGGACCGGGTCGATCAAAAGGGCCTGGCCGGTTTCCTCGCAGCCCAGAAGATAGGTGTAGGTACTGGAAATGGGCTCGAACAGCTGTTTGAAGATCATGACATGCTCCTGATGGTAGTCAGGATGCGGCCATCGCCTCGTCCAAAAGTTCCACCCAGTGTCGTACCGGGATCGGGCTGGCCGATTGCAGATGGGTCAGGCAGCCGATGTTGGCGGTCGCGATCATCTCCGGCGCACCGGCTTGCAGATGGCCGAGCTTGCGGGTCTTGAGCGCGCCGGCGATCTCGGGCTGCAGGATCGAATAGGTACCGGCCGAGCCGCAGCACAGGTGCTTTTCCGCCACCGGCGTGAGCGCGAAACCGGCTTGCGCCAGCAACGCCTCGACGTCGCCGCCGAGTTTCTGTCCGTGCTGCAGGGTGCAGGGTGGATGGTAGGCGATGCGTTTTTGAGTGGGTGGTGAACGGCGGTGCGTAGCCAGCGCGTCGCGCTCGGCGGCGAGAATTTCAGAGATATCTCGCGTCGCGGCGGAGATGCGGACAGCTTTGTCGGCGTAGGCGGGGTCGTGGCGCAGCAGCCAGCCGTAGTCCTTCACCATCACGCCGCAGCCCGAGGCGGTCATCACGACGGCTTCCGCCCCGGCCTCGAGATGCGGCAGCCAGGCGTCGATGTTGCGGCGCGCGGCGGCGAGACTTGCCTCGGTGTCGTTGAGGTGGTGCGCCAGCGCGCCGCAACAGCCGGCCTCGTCCGCGGCGACCAGCGAGATGCCGATGCGGTCGAGCACGCGCGCGGCGGCAGCGTTGATGTTGGGCTTGAGACCAGGCTGCACGCAGCCTTGCAAGACCAGCATGCGGCGAGGGTGGCGCGGGGCGGGCCAGGCGCCTGCGGTCTCCGTGGGGGGAATGCGTGACTTCAGAAACCGCGGCATGAGGCCGCGCACCCCCTGGCCGAGCTTCAACGCGCTGTTGAACAGCATGGGTGAGCCGAGACCGGTCTTGAGCGCTGCGCGTGTCGCAGACTCGGCGATGCCGCGCCCGACTTTGTCTTCCACGATGTGGCGGCCGATGTCGAGCAGCTTGCCGTATTCGACGCCCGACGGGCAGGTGGTTTCGCAGTTGCGGCAGGTCAGGCAGCGGTCGAGGTGGAGTTGGGTCTTGGCCGTCGGCGACGCCCCTTCGAGCACCTGCTTCATCAGATAGATGCGGCCACGCGGCGAGTCGAGCTCGTTGCCAAGGATCTGGTAGGTGGGGCAGGTGGCGAGACAGAAGCCGCAATGCACGCAATTGCGCAGAATGCGCTCGGCGACGTCGCCTTCGGGGGTGTTGCGATAAGGTTCGGCGAGCGTGGTCTGCATGTCAGAGCGGGTTGGAAAGTTCGATCAGATTGCCGTCGGGATCGCGCACATAGACTGACAGGAGGGGGCCTTGCGCGCCGGTGCGTTCGACCGGGCCGGCTTCGATGGCGATACCCTGTGCGGCGAGTTGGCGCGTGATGTCGGCGATGGGCGTGCGTGCGAGCAGGCAGAGGTCCGCCGCGCCCGGCGTGGGATGCGCTGCTTTCGGCTCGAATTCGCGGCCGGCCTGATGCAGGTTCAGCTTGCAGCAGCCAAAGGCCAGGGCCCGCCGGTCGTTGCCGAAAATGACCTCGCGCATGCCCAGCACGCGCGTGTAGAAGGCCACGCTGGCAGGAATGTCGCGTACGGTCAGCACCACGTGATCGATCGTATCGAGGTCCATTCAGAATTCCGGATGCAGGCGGCCGCGGTTGAGAATCCCCTTGGGATCGAAGCGCTGCTTCAGGTTGCGATGCAGGGTCAGCAGAGCCGGGGCTAGCGGGGCGAAAGCACCGTCGACCGGTGCCGTGCCGCGAAACAAGGCGGCATGCCCGCCTGCTGTTTTTGCGGCGTCGCGCAGGGTGGCCGCAGGCAGGTCGGACGCCAGCCAGCGCACCGCCCCGCCCCACTCGATCCATTCGGCGCTGCCGAGATTCAGGGGTGGCGTGGTCGGCTTGACCGCCAGCCGCCAGAGCGGGCGCTTGTCGAAGAAAGGTGTGGCCTGGTCGCGCAGGCGCTGCCAGAAAGCGGCTGCGTCATGCAGCCACTCGCCGCCGAGCCGGGCCTGCGCCGCATGCACCGCGGATTCCGCGCCCGATAGCCGCACCGTCAGCAGGCCTGCATGCCATGAAGTGGCAGACAGCGGCAGCGGCTGTCCCGCCCACCGGTTCATGTTCTCGATCGCGGCGGTTTCGTCGAGTTCGAATTGCAGCGTGGTTTCCGCCGCTGGTTTCGGCAGCACCTTGAGCGACACCTCGGTAATCAGGCCGAGCGTGCCGAGCGCACCCGCCATCAATCGCGACACATCGTAGCCGGCGACATTCTTGATCACCTGGCCGCCGAAGCGCAGCGGCTGGCCGGTGCCGTCGATCATGCGCACGCCGAGCACGAAGTCGCGTGCGGCACCGGCATAGGGTCGGCGCGGGCCGGACAGGCCGGTGGCAATGCTGCCGCCCAGCGTGGCTGCACCGCCGAAGTGCGGCGGCTCGAACGCCAGCATCTGGTTCCGTTCGGCCAGCGCGGCTTCGATCTCGGCCAGTGGCGTGCCGGCACGGGCGGTCAGCACCAGCTCCTTGGGCTGGTAGTCGACGATGCCGGTGAGCGCGCGCGTGCTGAGCACCTCGCCTTCGTCCGCGTTGCCATAGAAGGTCTTGCTGCCGCCGCCCTGAAGAATGAGCGGCGAGCCTTCGGCGTGGGCCGCGCGGATGCGGTCGATGAAGGTGTCCAGCATCAGAATCTCGGCAACTCGGGATGCGGCAGCTGGCCGCCGTGGATGTGCATCGCGCCCCACTCGGCGCAGCGGTGCAGCTCGGGCACGGCCTTGCCGGGATTGAGCAGCTTGTCGGGATCGAAGGCGGCCTTCACCTCGTGGAAACGCGTCAGCTCCGGCGTGGCGAACTGCGCGCACATCTGGTTGATCTTTTCCAGTCCGACGCCGTGTTCGCCGGTGATGGTGCCGCCGGCCTCGACGCACAATTCCAGGATCTTGCTGCCGAAGGCTTCGGCCTGGTGCAGTTCGCCCGGCTGGTTGGCGTCGAACAGGATCAGCGGATGCAGGTTGCCGTCGCCGGCATGGAACACGTTGGCGACGGCCAGTCCGAACTCGAGGCTCATCTCGCTGATGCGGCGCAGAACATGCGGCAGCTGGGCGCGCGGAATGGTGCCGTCCATGCAGTAATAGTCGGGCGCCAGCCGTCCCACGGCAGGAAACGCCGCCTTGCGCCCGGCCCAGAAGCGGAGGCGCTGTTCTTCGCTCTCGGCCGTGTGGATCTCGATCGCGCCGGAGGCCGCGAGCACTTCGTGCACGGTAAAGATGTCGTCCGAGACTTCCTCGTTGACGCCGTCAACCTCGCACAGCAACAGGGCCTCGCAGTCGAGCGGATAACCGGCGTGGACGAAGGCCTCGGCGGCCTGGATGGCGAGGCGGTCCATCATTTCCAGCCCGGCGGGGATGACCCCGGCGGCGATGATGTTGCCCACCGCGGCACCGGCTTTCGCCACGTCGTCGAACGCGGCCAGCACCACCTGCGCGCGCTGGGGACGCGGCAGCAGCTTGACCGTGACCTCGGTGATCACTGCCAGCATGCCTTCGGAGCCGGTCATCAGCGCCAGCAGGTCGTAGCCCGGACTGTCGAGCGTGTCGTTGCCGATTTCGAGCAACTGGCCATCGATGGTCCAGGCACGCAGCTTGAGGATGTTGTGTACGGTGAGCCCGTATTTCAGGCAATGCACGCCGCCCGAGTTTTCCGCCACGTTGCCGCCGATCGAACAGGCGATCTGCGACGAGGGATCGGGCGCGTAGTAGAGGCCGTGCACGGCGGCGGCTTCGGAAATCGCGAGGTTGCGTACTCCGGGCTGCACCGTCGCCGTCCGGGCCAGCGGGTCGATGTGCCTGATCTGATTGAGCTTGGACAGCACCAGCAGGACCGCGCCGTCGACAGGCAGCGCGCCGGCGGCCAGGCCGGTACCGGCACCGCGCGCCACCACCGCCACCTGGTTGGCATGGCACAGCCGCAGGATCGCCGCGACTTGCGACTCGTTTTCCGGCAGCGCCACCACGTCGGGCGTGTTGCGGTACGCCGACAGGCCGTCGCTCTCGAACGGCACGAGATCCTCGCGCGCGTGGAGTACGCAATGGTCGGGCAGCAGTTTGCGTAGCTGGGACAGAAAAGCGGGGCTGAGCATGAAAAGCGATGTGTACGTTCAGGCTGCGAGTGTAGCCGGGCTTGCCTGCGCGTGCGAGGGTGCGAGTCGTCGATAGGCCTCCGCCAGCGCGCCGTCGCCGCCGACATTGCCGGGAAAGATGACGACCGGCAACTGCGGCAAGCGGTGGTCGGGCGGCGTCTGCACCACGGTGACGCCGGGTAGGATCTGCCCCAGCACGCGCGAGGCGGTCAGCGCCAGCCCGGTCGACAGTACGTCGTTGGAGGTGATGCCGCCCTTGCTGATGAGAAAGCCGAGCGTGTCCGGCAGTCGTTTCACCACGTCCATCAGCGTGCCCGACACCGACTCGCCGAACGCCAGGCGCTCTACAATGTTGGCGAATTGCCGCTCGCTACGGCTGGTGAACACCACCGGGGTGAGGCCCCGTGCGTGGGCGTGGGCGATGCCGGCGGTGAGTTCGTCGACCACCGCGGCGCGCGCGTCGGGCAGGCGGGCAACGTCGAGCGGCAGACCGACCACGCCGCGCTCCTTCAGCAACGCGGTGAGTTGTGCGGTGGTCTTGGCGACGTGCGAGCCGACCACGACCGCGCCAGGCTGACGGTCGCGCACCAGGGTGGAAAAGGCTTCGGCGGCCACCGGCTGCGGTGGCAGCTTCGCCAACGCGGTGAGCAGCGAAGCGGCGCTGCGGAACAGCCATCGCTTGCCGCCGGCCGCGGCCTTCAGCGCAGCGTCGGCGAACAGCCGGTAGTCGTCCGTCGTTTCGCCGTCGATCACCCCCACTTGATTATCGTTCAGCGCCGCCAGCCAGGTGTCCGCCTGTCCTGTGCGCAGATCGGCCAGCGTCAGGCGCCGTACCGAATCGGATGCCACGCGACCATTTGTCTTCTCGGCGACATAGTCCGGCAGATACGCCGTGCGATAGCCGAACACCGAGTCGCGCGCGAACTCGGTCTCATGGGTCGGCACCGGTTTGCCGTCGACCATCAGGTAATGCGTGCTGTCCCGCGTGATGCGGCCGCCTTCGAAAAAAGCCGGCGTCAGCAGCGTCGCGTCGAACGGTCCGAGCACGGCGTTCATCACGTCGGTCTCCACCGGGTAGTGGCCGCGCAGGGTGGAATCCGAGCGGGACACGAACAGGACCGGTCCGGGGAAATCGGCGAGCGCGAGCCTGAGGTTTTCACACACCTCGCGCGTCACGGTGGCCGCGCGTTCCGCATCCATCCCGCGCGTATTGGTGAGGATGAAGAACAGCGGCGCCGCATCGGCCAGCGCCGTCTTCAGCGTGGAGACATCCCAGCGCGTCAGCAGCAGACAGGAATGCACCGTCTGCGAGCCGGTGGGATCGTCGTCGAGAACGACGATCTTGGGGCTCATGATCCCGTGCGCTCCAGCATCGCCAGCACGCGTGCGCTCATCGCCTGCGCATTCATGCCGTTGAAGTCGAACAGCTGCTGCGGGCTGGCAGTGGTTTCGCCGCGCTTCCAGCAGAACACATCCCGCTGGGCGGCCTGGCTGCGCAACAAAACAGGCTCGAGCGGTGCCGACGGACCGCCGCTGACGCCGAGCAGGACGTCGCCTTGGAACATCGCCTTGAAGGAGTCGTCGTCCATGAAGCGGTCGTCGGGCTCCGACACGCTGCCCCACAGCACGTCGCCCGGACGGTACAGGCGGCGCGGGTTGACCACGGCGACGATGCGGGAACCGATGCCGGATTCGGCCAGTTTCTCGGCAGCGGCGAACACCGGCTGCAGCACCATGTCGCCGGTCACGGCGAACACGACCGACTTCTTGCCGGCATGCTCCTGCAGCACGATCGCGCCCTGCTCGATGGCGGCCTCGCCCTGTGCGAGCGAGGTACGCACCGGAAGCGGCGACTTCGATGCGGTGATGACGATGCCCTTGTTGTGCTGCTTCAGTGCCCAGTCGTAGCTCGCCTGGATCATGTTGGCGTCGACCGGGAACAGCGGGTAGACGTTGCCGTTGCGCATCATCGCGGCGAAGTAGCTCTCGATTTCCGGCCGCTGGTGGGTCCAGCCGTTGCGGCCCTGCTCGAGCGCGCCGGCGGTGAACAGGCACACCGTGGCGGGCGTCTTGCGCCGCAGTTCGGCCATCGCCTGCGTCACCGTCTGCCAGATCGGCAGGCCGTTGATCGCGAACGACTCATAGCTGCACCACAGGCTGCGGCCGCCGAACAGCGCCACGCCCACCGCGAGGCCGGCGCAGGCATCCTCGTTGAGCGGCTCGTAGACCTGGCCCGACGGGCCCTGGAAATAGAGGTCGTCGGCAGTCGGGTGGCGGATCGTCAGCGCCTTGTTGATGTTGGCCATGCCCGAGGCCTCGTTGCCGTCGGCGTTGGTGACCACGAACATCGGGTCGCGCTTGCCCACCTCGCCGACCACGTGGCCGAAGGCAGTAGTGGGCACATGATTTTCGCCAATGGCGAACTCGGTCAGCGGCAAGCCATCCAGGCTGGGCAGATCGCGCACGCTTTCGGTCACTGCGACGCGTGCGGCGGGCCCACCGCCGGCGTGACGGAAGTTTTCCCGCGTGATTTCCCAAGCCTTGATCGGCAGCGCGCGGCGCTGCAGACCGCCCTTCACGTCGTCGGAATCGAGCGTGTGGTGAGCATAGAGGTTGTGCGACTTGGCGCCGGTGGCGTGCACGCCGGCGCCCTTCAGCTGCTTGACGATGAGGCAGGCGCGGCGGCCGGACAGGGCGCTCTTCGCGGCAGCATCGGCGGCTTTGAGGATGGCGCCGGTGAAGGCCATGCGCGCGGCGAAGCCGAACGTGGTGCTGTCCGTGTACACCGGCGCGTCGGGGGTGTCGGCGTAGTCGCGCGCGTCGATCAGGTGCACCTCGTCGAAACCGTGGGCGCGCCAGTAGTCGGTCATGCGCGTGTTGTCCCACAGCGACACCATGCTGTGATGCTCCTGTGAGTAGCCGTTCCACACCAGCACCGGCAGGTAGTTGGTGACGTCGGGGTAGGCGGTGGCGAAATGCTGGAACGCACTCATGATGTAGGGTTCGCCCAGCCCGCCGTCGCCGATGGTGACCGGGAACAGCTTGTCGCGGTGAAGATAAGCGCCGGCCATGGCGAAATGCTGGCCTTGTCCGAGCGGACCGGCGGGCGCGAGCAGGCCGGGGATTGCGCCGGACAGGTGGCCCAGCAGGCCATGGCGTTCGCGGAAACGCGTGCGCATTTCGGCGACTGTCTGGATCCCCATCGCTTCCAGCGAGGTGTCGAGGAACATCGCCGAATAGAAACCGGGCGCGTGGTGGCCGACCTCGGTCACCATGTTGCGGTGGCCCAGCAGATGCAGCGCGGCGACCGCGTCGGCGCTGGAGGCGAAGCCGCCGGGGTGGCCGGACGACTTGCTGCCGGTGACCTGCAACGTCAGGTAGCGCAGCGCGTCGGCGGCGAGCAGCGTTTGATAGATCGCGGCCTCACTGGTGGCGTCCGGCAGCGCAGGCTGGTTCGGCCCCAGCAGCGGCGCGGTGCCCAGGCGGTCGATTTCGGGGAAGCTGTCGGCGAAATACTGGATGCCTTCGCAAAACGCAGGGAAGGTCTCGGGGGTGGACTGCATCTGGGCGCTCATGGCTATGCCTTTCACAATATGAAAATGTTTCACATCATGTGAAACGATGAACGTATTGAAGCAGTAAACTGCCAACAATTTCACATTGCGTGATAAATTTTCACTTTATGAAAAACGGTGCTTCCTCTATTCAGGTTCTCGACCGCGCCATGGCGCTGGTCGGCATTCTTGCGCGCGCGCCAGGCCCGGCGACGCTTACCCGGTTGGCCGAGCAGGCCGGCCTGCATACCGCCAGCGCGCACCGCATCCTCGGCGCGCTGATGGCGCACGGCCTTGTCGAGAAGACGGGCGCCGGCGAATATGACCTGGGCGTACGTTGGCTGGAAGTGGGCAATCGCTTACGTGCGCGGCTCAACATCCGCCAGGTGGCCATGCCGTATATGCAGCAACTGGCCGAGTTGACCGGCGAGACGGTCAACCTGATCGTGCGGCGCGGCGACGAGGCGGTCTACATCGAGCGCGTGTCGGGGGGGCAGACGCTGATCCAGGTGGTGCAGGTGGTGGGGGCGCACGCGCCGCTGCATGTCACCGCGGTCGGCAAGATCTTTCTCGCCGAAGACAGCCCCAGCGGGGTGATGGGCTACGCCGAGCGCACCGGCTTGCCGGCCTATACGCCGAACACCCTGACGACGCTGGAGTCGCTGTCGGCCGAACTGGACACCATCCGCCGCGAACAAGTGGCCCGTGACCGCGAGGAAGCCGAACTGGGCGTGGCGTGCATCGGCGCCCCGGTACGCGATGCAGAGGGCAAGCTGATAGCGGGCCTGTCGATTTCCGCGCCGGCCGATCGCCATAAACCGGGCTGGGTCGAGGCACTGAAAAAAGCCGCTGGGCAGACCGGTGCCGCGCTGGGTTACCAGGCCATTGCCTGAAACGAACCGGGTCGCTGGCGCGGCGTGGCGCGCGCTGTCGAAGGATTTTACAAATCGCCCCGAATGACCCTCCCCCGTCCGCACGTCAGCGCACACGATACGTGTAAGTCATTGTATTTAAAGTGGGACTCTGTTGTGTGGGTATGGACTGGCATGTTCCGTGCTCCTCGAATGGCAGGCTGGAAAGGCAGATGCAATGAATGGAAAAGCTGCCTGCCAGCGCAACCAAGATCGAGCGGAAAGCGGAGAGAATGAAAACCAACCTGAATAAACTGAGCCTTGCGCTCCTGCTGGCAGCGGGCATGACCTCGGCTCATGCCACGTATATCGAATCGGGCGATGCCTCGAATTTCCTGGCGTCAGCCCAACTGGCTACCGATATGCAGATCCAGGGCACGATCGGCCAGGGCGACGAAGGCGATGTATACAAGCTCGTTTTTGGCACCGGCGGCCTGCTGACGATCAACGCCACGGGCCAGATCGGGACGAATTTGGATACGAATATCGCCCTGTTCGATGCGGGCTTCCAGGCCCTGATAGGAAACGACGATTCGGGCGGCGGCCTCGATTCGATGCTGACCTATGCCATCAGTGCCGGAACCTATTACATCGGCATCGGCGATTACGAAATGTACGCAATCAATGCCAGCAACCAGGCCTGGTTCATGGATGGCCTGCCGCCGGCCGGATTCGGTGCCGTGTCGCATATTGAAAACCTGATCTCGATTGATCCGGGCGCCTACACACTGGCCCTGTCCGTGCAACCGCGAAGCAACGGGGTGCCGGAACCGGCCACGGTGGGCCTGCTTGGCCTGGGGCTACTCGGTTTGGGCATGATGCGGCGCAAACGGGCCTGACCCGGCCCGCGCCAAAGGCGACCGCCATTCGTGGCGCGAATACCAGGTGTGCCCGCAGATGACTCCGCCGGAGGTTATAAGGGCGGCCGCACCTGAGGCGGTGTCCACTGATACAGCCAGGTCTCCGTCAAGGGCTGGCCGTCCACCCGCAAAAACATACGGAGGTTGATCGGGCCCGGATCCCTATCGGTTGGCTTCAGGTCGAACATCGCGCGCAATCCCTGTATGGGTGCCAAGGGGCGCACGGATGTGATCTCGACTTGACCGCGCGAAACGACGATCACCGGCTCGACAACCGTATCCTTGCCGAGCATGGCGAGATCGCCCCCAGCAAAGTCGACCGCGAAACGCCAGGAGAAGTATTTGCGCTTCTGCCCCACAATGCCACCGAGGCCGGTACGGGTGGCGATTACCCGGGCAAGCGGCGCGGCGACCGGGGGCCTGTCACCCCAATAGAGACGATAGGCGAACAGTAACTCCTGGCCGGGTTGGGGTTTCTCGGCCGGGTTCCAGAATGCAACGATGTTGTCGAAGGTCTCGTCGGAGGCCGGCAATTCGACCAGTTGGATCGACCCTTTGCCCCAGTCCGACCGTGGCTCGACCCAGAGGCTGGGCCGGCGTTCGTAGAAGGCGCCGTCGTCCTGATAGTGATCGAAATTGCGGTCGCGCTGCAGCAGGCCGAAGCCGCGCGGGCTGTCGTCAGCGTAGGCGTTGAAACGCAGGTTCGCCGGATTGACCAGCGGCCGCCAGATCCATTCGCCGTTTCCGCGCCATATTGCGAGCCCGTCCGAATCGTGGATCTCCGGCCGCCAATCGTGGTTGATACGATTTTCGTTCTCGCCGAACAGGAACATGCTGGTCAGGGGGGCAACGCCGAGCCGCTCGATCGGCTTGCGCGGATAAAGTGCGGCATCGACGTCCATCACCAGCCGCGCCGCTGGATGAATGAGGAAACGATAGGCGCCTGCGATGCTGGGAGAATCCATCAGGGCATAAACCGTGAGCACGTCCGATTCGGGCTCGGGCCGTTCAAACCAGAAGGCGGTGAAACGCGGGAACTCCTCGCTGCGCGACATGCCGCTGTCGATGGCCAGGCCGCGCGTCGAGAGGCCATACTGCATTTCTCCCCCGACTGCGCGGAAATAGCTTGCGCCGAGGAAGGCGACGATGTCGCGCTTGCGATCGGTGTGATAAAAAAGCTGGAAGCCGGCGAAACCAAGATCCTGTGGCAGGTGCGCGCTTCGCAACCCGCTGTTGCCGTAGTCGAACATGGCGGGATCGTAGGCGATTTCTCGCGCCTGGCCGTCCTTTATCTCGTACATGCGAACCGGGGTCTTGAAGAAGAGACCCAGGTGAAAAAACCGCGCCTCGAAGCGTGATGGCTCTTTTGCCCACAGGGCGTGATCGGGACTATAGCGAATCGCCTGGAACTGATCCCAGTCGAGCTTCTGCACGCTCTCAGGTAGTGCCTCGTTCGGGGGCCGATAGGGGCTGCGAGCCAGCGCCCGGGCTTGCCCCTTGAGCGTGGCATAGTCGAAACGGTGGGCTTCGTCTGCGGTATTGAGCAGCGTGGCCGTTGCGGCGTTGCCCCACGCCGGCAAGGCGGTAACCCCCAAGGCGGTACCGGCTTTCAGGAAACGACGTCGATGCATGACAGGCGGCCTGGAATGAGTGAAAGTGACTCGCGCCACGCGGGATGGGCCTCGGCGGAGACCCATACTTCGAAGTGCAGACGCGAGAATGCGAAGGGATCGTTGAGCAAATGCATCTTGTCGCGGGTGCCGAGGGCATCGGGGCCTTCGCGGAGCGCCTTGTCCACCAGTTTTGCGCGATGCTCAGCGACAAGGGATTGCCGAAAGCGGGGCACGCCTGCGGCACAGATCATGGCATTGGTCGCCGGATCGGTTACGGCTTCAATGAAGTCCGGCGGCGTGGGCGCGCGCGCGGCGTATTTCTGGGTCCGGCGCAATTCCTCGGGCGGTCTCAGTTCTTCCGGGATCAGGAAAAAGCGAAGCGTGCGGAGCCGCTGGCCCAGCGAAATACGGCTCGAGAGGACCGAGATCGGAATCGAAAGAACGAGCGCGCCCACGACGGGCAGCAGCCACAACAGGTAGGAGGGCTTGAGCCAATAGACGCCGGCGGCCCAGCCCAGGCCCAGCAATGTGTGCAGTCCGTGACGGCGCAGCGCTTCACCCCAGCCCGTCTCGACGTCCTCCCGCGGCGGGGATTTCCATTGGATACCCTTCCCCAGCAATGGCGCCAGCACGAAAGTGGTATGGAACAGCATGCGGATCGGGGCCAGCAGGGCCGAAAAGAGCGATTCCATCAACATGCCCGAAACGAGGCGCAGCCTACCCCCGAAGTCTTTCGCGCCCTGGATCCAGACCAGCACGACACTCAGGATCTTGGGCAAAAACAACAGCGCTGCCGTGAATGAGAAGAGCGCAATGGCGCGTTGCGGATTCCATACCGGCCACACCGGGAACAACTGAAACGGCTGGACGAAGTATTGCGGCGTCGCGAGTGCGTGTTCTGCCAGTTGGACAGTGGACAGGAGCAGGAACAGAAACCACAGGGGAGCGGACGCATAGGCGGCCACCCCGGTCAGGAAGACCGCCCGATGCGCCGGATGTACGCCGTTTGCCAGGAATAGGCGAACGTTCATCAGGTTGCCCTGGCACCAGCGCCGGTCGCGCTTGAGTTCGTCGACCAGATTGGGCGGCACTTCCTCGTAGCTTCCCGGAAGGTCATACGCGATCCACACTGTCCAGCCGGCGCGGCGCATCAGCGCAGCCTCAACGAAATCGTGCGAGAGGATTTCTCCCGACAGCGGTCCGCCGCCGGAGAGCCGGCCAAGCGCGCAGTGGCGCATGAAAGGCGCAACGCGGAGGATGGCGTTGTGCCCCCAGTAATGGGATTCGCCCAGTTGCCAGAAGTGCAGCCCGGCGACGAAGAGCGGCCCGTATACGCGACTGGCGAACTGCTGCATGCGGGCATAGAGGGTGTCGCGCCCCGCGACCAGCGGCGCGGACTGGATGATGCCGGCACCGGGATTGGCTTCCATCAGGCGCACGAGACTGGCGAGGCACGCGCCGCTCATCACGCTGTCGGCATCGAGCACGATCATGTAACGGTAGTTGGCGCCCCAGCGCCGGCAAAAATCGGCGACGTTGCCACTCTTGCGCTTGAGTCGATGCTGGCGCCAGCGGTAGAACACATGGCCGAAACCCTGCACGGCGCGGCACAGCGCGAACCAGGCATCGACCTCGGCGACGCGATTGTCGGCATCGCTGCTGTCGCTGAGTATGAAGAAGTCGAAGTGACGCAATTCGTCGGTGCGCGCCAGCGATTCAATGGTGGCGCGCAGCCCGGCGAAGACGCGTGCGACGTCTTCGTTGCAGATCGGCATGATCACCGCAGTGCGTGCGAGCTCGTCGATGGGCGCGTCGGCAGCCGCGCTGGCGGAAATTGCAAAGCGGTCGCCGCCGGTGACTTTCACCACAAAACCCATTATCGCGGTCCAGAAGCCGAGCGAGACCCATGACGTCAAGATTGCGAACAGGATCAGGATGGCAATCTCCAGCATCCGGTGGCCGTGATAAGGCAACACCGCAGCCATGGCGCTGGTAAAAAAGTAGACCTGGGTAACCACCAATACCAGCAATGCCAGGCGTCGCAGATTGGCGGCAGCTTGCCAGCCACCCGGGGAAGTGCGGGAATCCGCCGGATCCTTGCCGGGCGTGGGACAACCCGGGCCATGCCGGAGCCGGCGCGATTTGAACAGCCGAAAGCTGGGCCTGGGGGGCCAGCGCAGCGGGGCCATGCTGCTGCGATTAATGGACGGCGAGGTAGGCAGGGTCGATTGTGCCGCCGTCTCGGGCTCGGTTCCGGTTGTCGGGGGCAGTTCGCTTTTGCCTAGAGCGAGCCGGCTGTCGATGGAAGCGACAGCCGGGTTAGCCGGGTCGGCATCGCCTCCGTGGCCGGCGAGCGTGATATGCAACGCCGCCATCGCTTCTCGCGTACTGGATGTATCCAGTTCGGCCAGCTGGGCTAATAGCGCGTCGCGCCGTTCCTGCGCCAATGGCAGGCGGCCGAGATAATGTTCGCACCTCTCCCGGCCGGGAAAGCTGCCGTTCAATCGGGTGGCAAGATGTAGCTCCATGTTTCGGATATCCCCTTGTTTCCGCTGTGCAAGGAAGCACGCATTTCCACCGGCTTACCTGGGTCGAGCCGTTGCAGGCGCAGCGAGAGCCGCCAGCCGCCCGTCGCATCGTTGTGGATCATTTTCTGCTCGAGGAGCTTGGCGTTCGCATCGACCGATACCTGCGCCTCGGGCTTGAGTGCGGGCGATTCCATATCGGATGGCCCTTCGAAGTCGACCGCCAGCGAGATGCTGCCGTCGGGCGTGTGCGTATAGCCCCGCCCATACAACGTCTGGGCCACGCGCAGTCCGGGCGGCTGTGTATCCTTGTCCTTCTGCCACCATACGCGGTAGGCGTAGTCATAGGGCGTCTTGGGCGCCGGCAGCCGGTCGGGCACCCAGTACGCAACGATGTTGTCGTTGGTCTCGTTCGGTGACGGGATCTGCACCAGCTCGACTCGCCCGGCGCCCCACTGGGTTTTGGGTTCGACCCATGCGCTTGGCCGCAGCTCATACCGCAAAACCGGATCTTCGAAATTGGCAAAGTCGCGCTGGCGCTGCATCAGACCGAAGCCGATGGGATTGGTGGTCGAAAACGAGGTGATCAGCAGGCGCTTGGGATCGCTCAAAGGCCGCCAGATCCATTCGTCGTTACCCATATGGATCGACAATCCATCGGAGTCGTGTACTGCCGGACGGAAGTCGTCTTCGATCGCATGTTGGCCCCGGCCAAAATAAAACATGCTGGTCAGCGGGGCGAGTCCCAGCTTGCCCACAGCGCTGCGCAGGTACAGGCGCGCCGTGACGTCCATTACCGTGTCGACGCCGGGCGTCAGCACGAAACGGTAGGCGCCGGCAGCGCGCGGCGAATCGAGCAGACCGTAGATGACCAACTGTTTATCCGACGCCTGCGGCCGCAATATCCAGAATTCCACGAAGCGCGGAAACTCCTCGCCTGTACCCAGTGCAGTGTCAATCGCCAATCCGCGTGCCGACAGGCCATAATGTTGTCCTTTGCCGAGCGCGCGAAAATAGCTGGCGCCGAGAAACGTCAGCACCTCATCCTTGTGCTCGGCCGAATTGACCGGATAGCGCACCCGGAAGCCAGCGAAGCCCAGGCCGCGCAGTTTGCCGGGGTCGACCTTGGTGGCCCCGAAATCGAAGGCGTCCTGATCGAAGCGGATCTCGCGTATACCCTGAGCCGTGACTTCGTTGATCCTGACCGGCTGGTCGAAATGCCACCCCGGAGGGAAGAAATCCACTTCGAAAGGGAGCTTGTCATTGCGCCACAGCATCCGCTCCGGTTTGTGGCGGATCTGGTGATAGTTTTCATAGTTGAGGTTGCGCAATTCCGGCGGCAGGTCCGCGCCGGCTTTTTTGTACGGGGCGTCCGCCAAACGACGGGCACGTTGCGCGACATCCTGAAAATCGAATGCCGAGGCCGACGTGGAGAAGAAGCCAAGCAGGGCGCCAGCGACACACGCAAATCCCATAGCCTGCTTGTAAATGGCGACTGTTCGGGAAAATGCGGACGCACAAAAGCGGGAGGATGACAGCAAAAAAGTCAAATTTCTGACTCCGATTTATCGTTATCGACGCATTGGTTCAGATTTGTCCATGTTTGAATACTTCTGCGTCCGACTCAATATCGACTGTTTTCTGAACAATATGTTTGGCGGAAAGTTCCCGGTCCGGCGAGTACCCCGGCAACATGCAGGGATGAGGCAACACTTGCCCGTTAGCCCGTTTCTTGGCACTGTGCGGCCATGACCGCCATCCGTGCGCCTTTCGTCGCCACCCGCTATCAGATCGCCGCCTGGCTGCTGATGGCGGTCGGACTGTCGTTCACCCTGATGTTTCACCTGCTCCCTGCCTTGCTGTCCGGCTTGCTGGTGGTTCAACTGGTACACATGCTGGCGCCGCGTTTTGTGATCGGCCGCCTCGATCACACCTGGGCCAAGGTGCTGGTGGTGTCCCTGATCACTTTGACGGTGCTCGGTGCGCTGGGCGGACTCACCGCCGGCGTGATTCTCTATTTGCGTACCGAAGGCGGGTTGGCCGGGCTATTGACCAAAATGGCCGAGATCATCGAGAACTCCCGCCAGTTGTTGCCGCTGTGGGCCGCCGCCTGGTTGCCGCAGGGGGACGGATCGGTCATCCGGGCGGGGCTGGTCGAATGGCTGCGCACCCATGCACTGGATATCCGCAAATTCAGCGGCGATGCTGGGCGTGTCCTGCTGCATTTCATCATCGGCCTCGTCATCGGCAGCTTCATTGCCTTGCGCGAGGCGCGCCAGACCCAGACGCTGGCACCGCTGGCCCAGGCGATGTGCGAGCGCGTGTCGCGCCTGGGAGAGGCATTCCGCCGCGTGGTGTTCGCGCAGATTCGCATCTCGGCGCTGAATGCGTTGCTGACCGGTATTTACCTGCTGCTGGTCTTGCCCGCCTTCGGTGTGCATCTGCCGTTCACCAAGACCATGATCGTCGTCACGTTTGTCGTCGGTCTGCTGCCGGTGCTGGGCAACCTCGTGTCCAACACGATTATCGTCATCATCTCGCTTTCCCATTCGCTGCATGTGGCTGCTGCATCCCTGGTGTTTCTGATCCTCATCCACAAGCTCGAATATTTCGTGAATGCCCGTATCATCGGCGGGCAGATCCAGGCGCGGGCGTGGGAACTGCTGATCGCCATGCTGGTGATGGATGCTGCGTTCGGCGTGCAGGGCGTCATCGCCGCGCCGATCATTTACGCCTACATCAAAAAAGAACTGTCCGACAGGGAGTTAATTTAAGCATGTCCAACGACACCGAATCACTCGTCATCACAGCCAGCGGCGAGGATAAAATCGGCCTGGTGGAAGGTTTCACGCGCCGCATCTCGGATAGCGGCTGCAATATCGAGGAGTCGCGCATGGCCGCGCTCGGCGGGCGCTTTGCGCTGCTGATGCGCGTGTCGGGGAACTGGGATGCCCTGGCCAAACTGGAAGCGCGTCTCCCTGCCGTCGCCGAGGAGCTCGGCCTGTCGCTGACCCAGCAGCGCACCCGCCCGACGCGCGCCGACAAGCCGCTGATTCCCTATACCGTCGAGGTCGCCGCGCTCGACCAGCCCGGCATCGTCAACAGCCTGGCAAACTTCTTTGCCCGCCTGCATATCAACATTGAGGCGCTCGACACCGAAACCTATCCGGCCCCGCATACCGGCGCCCCGATGTTTGCCGTCCACATGACGCTCGGCATTCCCGCCGACACCCATATCGCGACGCTGCGCGGCGATTTTCTCGACTATTGCGACGACCAGAATCTCGACGCGACCTTCGAGCCGGTCAGGATGTAGATCGGGAACTTTACGCTGCGCGCGCCGCTCACTGCGGTTCCCTATCTGTTCAGGATCATCGACATGCCCAGCATGCTCATCATCGCCCACGGCAGCCGCCGCGCCGCCTCCAATGACGAAGTCCGCGTCCTGGCCGATGCCGTGCGCGCGCAAGCAGGCGTGGTGTACGAACACGTCGAAACCGCGTTCCTGGAGCTTGCTGAGCCCAGCATTCCAAACGGGCTGGCTGCATTGGCAGCGAAAGGCGCCCGTGAAATCGTCGCGTTTCCCTACTTCCTCGCCGCGGGCACCCATGTGGCGCAGGATATCCCCGATGCCATCGCCGAATTTACTGCGACGCATCCGGCGGTGACGGTCCGGCTGGCGCCGCATCTGGGCGCCTCGACCGTGCTGCCCGCCGCCATCCTCAACGTCGCGGCCTGATCATTCGTCGGCGCTGACGCCGAGCTCGATGTAATACATCGGCATGACCTCGGCCTCCGATTTCTTGCGCGGCTGACTGCGTATCAGCGCCGCCTCGACGCGTGCGGCCTGCAGCGCCGTGCGGTTGAGCACGATGGGATACAGCCGGTAGTGCTTCTCGATCAGTTCGGCCTGCTGGAATGCGCAGGACTCGAGCCGGCCGCGGGCGGCCATGTCGAGATGCGGCAGCAACAGCATCCACGGCGCCTGCCACGCGTGGTAATCATGCACCAGCCGAGTGTGCGCCTCGTCCATGCCGGCAGTGGAGATGAACAACTGCGGAAAGGCGTCGGCCTCGAGTACGCGGCCGCGCAGGTGATCGCCGCCCCTGAGCGTATGCAGTCCCAGCCCGGCGCCGTCGTCCGAGCGGCGGAACCATTGCACCACGCCGCTGGCGAGGTCGTTCACATGGCGCGTCAGGTACACGCCGGCGGGCTCGTCGAGCCCGGCCACCGCCGCGCTCTCGAAATGTTCCTGTGCCGCCATGCCGGCGCGCCAGTCGAGCGGGGGCTTGGTGTCGGTCTCGATGTCGGTGCGCACGCTGTGCAGCAGCGCGAGTGGCCGGTCGTGCCTGTCGAGCAGCCAGAGTTCGAACTGGTCGCGAAAGGCGAAGGGCACCTCGCGATGCACCTTGAGCAGGTGCTCGTAGACCACGGCACCCATGTCTTCCAGCCGCCTGAAATCGTCCGAGGGGAAAAGCGGGCCGCGTTTCAGGCCTTTTTCCGCCGACCAGTGACCGTAGCGGATGTCGGAAATCTGTGCGCGCCGCCCTGCGCGCCCCAAGCCGTCGAGCAGGGCGTCGTTGGCCACATAGATGTCCCACTCGACGCCGTCGGTCGTCACCGCCTCGGCCGACTGGTATCGGATCGTGTGCACCACCCCACGAAACGGGTTGAGCAGGCGCTGGGCGTAGCATTCGATCTGCATGGGCGGGACTCTCCTCGGTTATTGCGATCAATCAAGGCGATGGCGGGCGTGTCGTCGACGTGTCGTGGGTTGCCGTGCTCATCCAGGCGAACAGCGAGGCGCGCATGGCCTCCTCCACCGGCATGTCGATCTGCTGCACCCAGGTACGCGGTACAAAAACGGTATACCCGCCGATCATGTAGCCCATCGGCAGATAGACCGCCACGCGGTCGCCCTGCAGGAAGCCGGCGGGCAGTGTGTCGACGCTCTGGCGCGTGACCAGACCCACGACTTCCAGCGCCTGTCCCGGAATCTTCAGGACGACGACCATTTGCTGCGCAGCCGTATCGCGGCGGGGCGAAAAATAATCGGCAAAATCCTTGAGCGACGAATAAATGCTCTTCACGACAGGCAGATTGGTGAAAGGCAGTTCCACCAGCGACAGCAGCTTGCCCACGCCGGGTTGCGACACGAGTATGCCGAGCAGGAAGATGCAGACTACACCCAGCATCAGCCCCATCCCCGGTACGTAGTATTCGCCGATCAGGGGACGCGTCAGCTGCATGGCCAGCGTTTCGCTCCAGTGCAGAAAGACGTATAGCAGATAGACTGTCAGGCCGAGCGGCAGCGCAGTGAGCAGTCCGCGGAAAAAATACTGGGAGATGCGTTTCATCGGTTTCGGGGCCGGGTGGCGGCAGCCATTATTTCATCCTGTCCCGTTAGCATAGCAGCGACGGGTGTACCAGCCGTGGGAGGGGATCGGCCGGCAAATGCGTGTTGGTACCACCGGCCCGTCGCCCGACCCAAAATATTTGTGCGACGAGGCTTCAGTCCCGGGTGGCGTTGCCGATTATTCACGTGATGCGTCCAAGTCTGTTGTGGGGGAATGTAGCGTGCTGAATCGTCTTGTCGGAATGTGGTCGGGTAATCGGGAAAATACAGTTGCGCCGCCACCGCCGCGCGTCGAGGCCGTCGAGCCCGAGCCGGCAGCCAAGCCGGCCGGCAAGGCGCCGTCGGTCATGCGTCGCGAGGCCATGCTGGGGCGCGACCAGCGTGTCGCGGGCTATACTTTCATGTTGCGCCGCACGGCCGACGAACACCCGGACCCGAACCTGCCCGATGTGCAGCGCCTCTACGACGAAACCCTGCTGGGCAACCTGCAGCGCATGGATATCGCGCGCCTGCTGGGACAGCGCTTGGCATTCGTGCCGATTTCGCCGGCGACCCTGGATCACCCGCTCATCGAAGAATGGCCCGCTACCGGTACGGTCTGGCTCCTGAACGTCGACGCCCTGACCACGGTGGACGCGTCTTTGCCGGCCCGGCTGGCCGAACTGAAGACGCGCGGGTTCAGTTTTGCGGTTCAGGCGGACGCGGCCATCCGTCCCGAACGCCATGCGCTTCTGCCGCATATGGATTATGTGGTGATGGATGTCAGCAGCGAGGACATTCCCGCCATCACTGCGCAAATCGCCGCCGTGTCCAAGCTGGCCGCGGGCAAGCGGCTGGTCGCGACCGGCGTGCAGACGCTGGAAGCCTTCCACATGTGCCACAAGCTGCAGTTCGCGCTGTTCATGGGGCCGTTCATCACCCGCCGCGAAAACCTCGGCAACCCGGTCATGGGACCGTCGCGTGCCAAGGTGCTGGACCTGATGAACCGGGTGCGTACCGGTGCCGAGCAGCCGGAACTGGCCGCCCAGTTCCGCCACGACCCGGCGTTGTCGGTACGCTTGCTGCGTTACGTCAACTCGCCCGGCATGGGCCTGATGAACAAGATTGGCGGCATCGAACAGGCATTGATGGTGATGGGGCAGGACAAGCTCTATCGCTGGCTGACGCTGATCCTGTTTACTGGCGGCCAGACCCAGGAACTCGACCAGGCCGTGCTGGAAAATGCCCTGGTGCGCGGCCGAGTGGCCGAACAGCTGGCCGGTCGCGCCCTGTTTGCCAAGGCGCGCGACGAAATTTTCGTCGCCGGACTGTTTTCCCTGCTGGACGTCGTGATGCACATGCCGATGGAACAGGTATTGAAGCAGATCAGCCTGCCGGCCGAGATCACCGAGGCCATCGTCTCGCGGCGCGGCCCGTATGCCCCCTATCTGGCGCTGGCCATTGCCTGCGAACAGGACGACCAGAGCAGCATCGAAGCCCTGGCCAAGCAGATCGGGCGCGACGTGGCCGACATCAACGGCGTGCACATGGATGCGCTGTTGTGGGCGCAGCAGCTGTCCGGCGACGTATGACCTGACATGCCGACCGCTCCGGACGCCGCGTGGTGTGTCTACATGCTGCGCTGCGTCGACGGCACGCTCTACACCGGCATCACCACCGACATCGCCCGCCGCGTCGCCGAGCACAACGGCGAGGGCGGGCCGGGTGCCCGCTATACCCGTAGCCGGCGTCCGGTGCAACTGGTCTACGTCGAGGCCGCAGCCGATCGCGCCGAGGCGGCGCGGCGCGAAGCCGCGATCAAGCGCCTGGACCGCGTGCGCAAGCTGGCGTTGTGTGCATCCGGTCGATAACGCCCCACCCACTCAGCCTTTCAGACGCCGCTGCAACTCCGGCATGGCCCCTTCGACGGCACGCCGGCCGGCATCGATCGCGACATCGCCCCGGTGAAACTCCATCAAGCCCAGGTCCGCGAGCAGTGGCGTCACCATCACGTCGGCCGGTTCGCCGGCCAGCCGGCTGCGTGTGATAAGCACCTGCATGATGTTGATGCTGCTTGCCAGTACGTCGAGCATGGCCGGCGGTTTGGGCCCGCTGTCGTGGTTGAGGCCGAGTTGCGACATGCCATTCTGGATGCGTGCCATCACGCTGTCGGTCAGCGTTTCAGGTTCTGCCGCGGTGCGCTGACGCAGCCTGCTCTTGGCCGGCTTGGGTTTGAGGTGGCGGCCGAGCAGATCGGCGTTCAGATCGACTGCGATCACGAGGTCGGCGCCCATCGCCCGGCATAGCGACACGGGAACCGGGTTGACCAGGCCGCCATCGACCAGCCAGTTGCCGTCGTACAGCGCAGGCGTGAACAGCCCGGGCAGCGCGATCGAGGCGCGCACCGCGTCCGTCACCGGGCCCTCGCGCAGCCATATTTCGCGGCCGCGTTGCAGGTCGGTGGCGACGGCGCCGAACGGGCGGGCCAGTTCGCGAATGTCGCGATCGACGAAATGGTTGCGGAAGAACTCGATCAACCGGTCGCCCTTGATCAATCCGCTGCCGAGTGAAAAATCCAGGAAGCCCACCACGGTCTGCAGGCGCAGGCTGCGCACCCAGGCCTCCAGGCGGTCGAGTTCGCCGCCGACATAGGCGGCACCCACCAGCGCGCCGATCGAGGTGCCGCAGACCAGATCGGGTTCGATGCCGGCTTCCGCCAGTGCGCGGATGACGCCGATATGTGCCCAGCCGCGCGCCGAGCCGCCGCCAAGCGCCAGACCGATGAGGGGCGGTTTGCTCACGATGGGGTCAATCCGCCTCGCGTTCGATGCCGCAGCATTGGACCCGCTCGCCGGCCGGCTCGCTCAGGATGGCGCCGGTGACCGGGTTGGGACGAAATACGGTGCAGCCCTTGAGGCCCAGCGCATGTGCCTGCCGGTAGAGATCCTCGAAACGCTCGAACGGGATGTCGGCGGCGACGT
Source organism: Thiobacillus sp. 0-1251 (assembly GCA_001899305.1). Classification (GTDB taxonomy): domain Bacteria; phylum Pseudomonadota; class Gammaproteobacteria; order Burkholderiales; family Thiobacillaceae; genus Thiobacillus. The sequence continues at coordinate 238,616 of MKWL01000015.1, forward strand.
TGATGGTTTTCGAAATGGCGTTGTCGACAAAGGGCTGGAGCGCCGCCTGCATGTGCAGATGGGCGAGCGGGTCGATCTGCTGCGCCTCGATCAGCGTAGGTGGCAGGCCTGTATGGCCTTGCTGTTGCCACAGATGGGCGGCGTGATCGACCACGCGGTGGGTGTGATACTCGCCGTCCGCTTCGAGCACGCGGCGCTCTGCTTCGGCGGAGAAAATCGGTTCGATGCCGCTGGAAAGATTGTTGGCGAGCAGGCTGATGGTACCGGCCGGTGCGATGGCCAATACATGGCTGTTGCGGATGCCGTGTACGGCGATGGCGTCGCGGATGCCGGCCGGCAGGCGGGTGGCGAAACCGCTCGCCAGGAAAGCGTCGCGCTCGAAGGCAGGAAACGCGCCTTTCTCGTGCGCGAGCTCGACCGACGCCTGGTAAGCATGGTCGCGCACCGCCTGCATCGCCTGCGCGGCCAGGCGTTGCGCAGCTTCGCTGTCGTAGCGCAGGCCCAGCAGCACCAGCGCGTCAGCCAGTCCGGTGATGCCGAGGCCGATGCGGCGTTTCAGGCGCGCTTCCTGGGCCTGTGCCGGCAGCGGGTAGCGCGAGACGTCGATGACATTGTCGAGAAAGCGTACCGCGTGCGCTGCCGCGTCGGCCAGTGCGGCGAGATCGAGACGCGCGTCGGCGGTAAAAGGTGATGTCACGAAGGCGGTCAGATTGAGCGAGCCGAGGTCGCAGGCGCCATAGGGCGGCAGCGGGATCTCGCCGCAGGGATTGGTGGCGGTCAGGATCTCACGGCCCGCCAGCGTGTTGTCGCGGTTGATGGTGTCGGCGAACAACACGCCAGGCTCGGCGGTGTCGTAGGCGGCGCGCAGGATGCGCTGCCACAGCGCGCGCGCTTTCACCGTACGTGCGCCGGCCAGGCCGGGAAACGTCAGTGGCCAGTCGCGGTCCCCATCCACCGCCGCCATGAAGGCGTCGCTCACCAGTACCGACAGGTTGAAGTGCCGCAGCACTGCGGGGTCGCGCTTGGCGTCGACGAAGGTCTCGATATCGGGATGGTCGCAGCGCAGCGTCGCCATCATGGCGCCGCGCCGTGCGCCGGTCGACAGCAAGGTCGCACACATCGCGTCCCAGATGTGCATGAACGACACCGGGCCGGACGCGATGCTGCCGGTGGCCTGCGCCACCATGCCGGCCGGACGCAGGGTGGAAAAATCATAGCCCACGCCGCCGCCGTGCTGCATCGTGAGCGCGCCTTCCTTCAGCGCCTCGAAAATGTGCTCGAGGTCGTCGGCGATCTCGCCCATGACGAAGCAGTTGAACAGCGTCACCCGGCGGCCGGTGCCTGCACCGGCAAGAATGCGACCCCCAGGCAGGAAGCGGAAATCGTCCAGCAGCGTGGCGAAACGTTCGGTCCATTGTTCACGCCGGTCCGTTTCGGCCTGCGCGATCGCCTGCGCCACGCGCCGCCAGCTGGCGCGGATATCGGGTTCGCCCGCGGCGCGGTAGCGGGTTTCCCAGATATGGCGGGAGATGTCCATGCTGAATGGGTCGTTCGTCTTCATGCGGATACGATGTCAGGCGGCGTTTGAGGCATTATCTGCCTCCTGACGTTTTCTGGGCAGCGGTCCTTTGGATATGGCTGCTTTGTTTCTGACCATGATGGATTCATCCCACCCGTATTCCGCCCTGACACCGGACTGTGCGCTCGACGCGCTCGACAGCACCGGCCTCAGGACCGATGGCCGCCTGCTGGCCTTGAACAGTTACGAAAACCGCGTCTACCAGATGGGCGTCGAAGACGCGCAGCCGGTCGTCGTCAAGTTCTATCGTCCTGGACGCTGGCGCGACGACGCGATCCTGGAGGAACATGTCTACACGCAAGATCTGGCCGAGCGTGAAATCCCGGTGGTGGCGCCACTACGGTTGAACGGCGCCACGCTCCACCTGCATGCCGGTTTTCGGTTTGCGGTCTATCCTAAACAGGGTGGCCGCATGCCCGAGTTCGATCGCGCCGATGCGCTTGAATGGATGGGCCGCTTCCTCGGGCGCATCCATGCGGTCGGCGCAACGGCGGATTTCGCGCACCGACCGGTACTCGATCTGGAGACCTTCGGTTACGCGTCACGCGATTTTCTGCAGCAGGGCCGCTGGCTGCCGGCCGACCTGATCGCCGCATGGGACAGTGTGGTCGAGCATGCGCTTGCCAGTGTGGCGCACTGCTACGCACGTGCCGGGGCGGTGCGCACCCTCCGCCTGCACGGCGACTGCCACGCCGGCAACGTGCTGTGGACCGAAGCCGGGCCGCACTTCGTCGACTTCGACGACAGCCGCATGGGCCCGGCAGTGCAGGACCTGTGGATGTTGTTGTCCGGCGAACGCGAGGAGCAACAGGCGCAGATGAACGCGATCCTGACGGGCTACGAGGACTTCATGGAGTTCGATCCGCGCGAACTCCATCTGGTCGAAGCGCTCAGAACCTTGCGGCTGATCCACTATGCAGCCTGGCTGGCCCGGCGCTGGGACGACCCGGCTTTCCCTGCTGCGTTTCCGTGGTTCAATACGCAACAGTATTGGCAGGCGCGCATCCTCGAATTACGCGAGCAGATCGCGCTGATGGGCGAGCCGCCACTGGCGGCTTGATGAGGACAAAGGCATGTGCGGCATAGCAGGTGAATTCCGATTCGACAACACGGCGCCCGATGCGGCAGCGATGGCGCGGATGCTGGCCAGGCTGGCCAGGCGCGGGCCGGACGCCGAAGGCCAGCACACCGATGGCCCCGTCCGCCTGGGCCACCGGCGGCTGGCGATCATCGACCTGTCGCCGCGCTCGCGCCAGCCGATGGTCGACGCCGCCAGCGGCACCGCGCTGGTGTTTAACGGCACCATCTACAACTACCCGGAACTGCGTGCCGAGCTGATCGATCTTGGCCATGTCTTCCATTCCGACGGCGATACCGAGGTCATCCTGCGCGCCTACCTGGAGTGGGGCGAGGCCTGCGTCGAGCGCCTGCACGGCATGTTCGCGTTCGCCATCTGGAATCGCGAGGAACTGTTCCTGGCGCGCGACCGCCTCGGCATCAAGCCGTTGTACTACAGCGAAAACCTCGGGCGCTTCCGCTTCGCTTCGACGCCCCAGGCCTTGATCGCCGCAGGCGGCGTCGACACCAGCATTGACGCCGTGGCGCTGCACCACCTGTTCACCCTGCATGCAGTGGTGCCGGCGCCTCGCACGATCCTCAACGGCATCCGCAAGCTCGCTCCCGGCACCACGCTGACGGTGAACGCGCGCGGCGAACTCTGCCACCGGAAATACTGGTCACTGAAAGCGCAGCGGCCGGCCCAGTCGGCTGCCCAATCGGAATGGGGCGAAGCCGAGTGGACCGAGGCCATCCACGACAGCCTGCGCCAGGCGGTGAAAAAACGCATCGAGATTGCCGACGTCAAGGTCGGGGTCTTGCTGTCCGGTGGGCTCGATTCGAGCCTGCTGGTGGCCCTGCTCGCCGAACAGGGCGTGCCCGACCTGATGACCTTCTCGGTCGGTTTCGAGGACCAGCCGGAAGAGCGCGGCAACGAGTTCGAATATTCCGACCCGGTGGCGGCCATGTACGGCACCCGCCACCACAAGTACCTGATCCCCAATTCGGAGGTGCTGCGTCGCCTGCCCGAGGCCGTCGACCAGATGTCCGAGCCGATGTTCGCGCAGGACGCGGTGGCCTTTTATCTCCTGTCCGAACAGGTCAGCAAGACGGTCAAGGTGGTGCAGAGCGGGCAAGGTGCGGACGAGGTGTTCGGCGGCTATTTCTGGTATCCGCGCATGGCGGCGGAAACGGACGGGACTCCACTGGAGCGCTTCCGCCGCCACTATTTCGACCGCGACCACGACGAGTTCCTGGACATGGCGATGCCGGCCTATCACGGTCCGGATTACACGGCGGAAACCATTGCGGCGCATCTGGCGGAACCTTTCGCCGACGACTTCATCGATCAGGTATTGCGCATGGACACGACCATGCTCATCACCGACGATCCGGTGAAACGGGTCGACAACATGACCATGGCCTGGGGGCTGGAGGCGCGCGTGCCCTTTCTCGACCACCAGCTGGTGGAACTTGCCGCGGCGATGCCCGCCCAACTGAAGCTGGCATCCGAGGGCAAGCACGTGCTGAAGAACATCGCGCGCGGCCTGATCCCGGATGCGGTGATCGACCGCAAGAAGGGTTACTTCCCCATGCCGGCGCTCAAATTCGTGCGAGGAGATTTTTTGTACTTCATGCAGGACATATTGAATTCCCAGGCCTGCCGCGAGCGCGGCCTGTACCAGCGCAGTTACGTGAACAGGCTGCTGGATGCGCCGGAGAAGCACCACACCCGCATCCAGGGCAGCAAGCTGTGGCATCTGGCGCTGCTCGAATACTGGCTGCAGAAACATGCGTAGGACATTCCTGTTCCTGGCTGTGCTGGCTGCAGGCCCGGTTCAGGCGCAGGACGACTTCGACAGCTGGCTCGGCGCCTTCCGCCAGGATGCCAGGGCGCAGGGTATTTCCCCGGCCACGCTCGACGCCGCACTGTCCGGCGTCGAGCCGAACGAACGCGTGATCGAACTCGATCGCCGCCAGCCTGAATTCCTGCAGACCTTTTCCAATTATCTGGAGCGCCGCGTCACGCCGGACCAGGTGGCGCGCGGTCAGGACCAGCTGGAGCAGCACGCGGCGCTGCTGGATGCGGTCGAGCAGAAATACGGCATTCCGAAGACCGTACTGGTGGCGTTCTGGGGGCTGGAAACCCGATACGGCACCGTGCTGGGCAGCCTCAACGTGCCGACGAGCCTGGCCACGCTGGCCTGGGACGGGCGGCGCAGCGGGTTCTTCCGCAACCAGCTGCTCGATGCGCTGCGCATCATCGACGCAGGACACGTCAGCGCGACCGACATGAACGGTTCCTGGGCCGGTGCAATGGGCAATATGCAGTTCATGCCGTCGACTTTCCGCGCCTATGCGGTGGATGGCGACGGCGACGGCCGCATCGACGTGTGGCAGTCGCTGCCCGACGCCCTGTACTCCGCTGCCAACTACCTGCAGCAGGCTGGCTGGCATGCGAACGAGCCGGTGGCGATCGAGGTGCGGCTGCCGGAGGGGTTCGACTGGCGTCAGGCCAGGGTGGCGCATCGTCTGCCGGTGGCGGACTGGAAAGCCCTGGGCGTCCAGGCGGCGGATGCGGACGCCTTGCCCGAGGTGGCCGGACGCGCCGCCATCGTCCTGCCGCAGGGCTGGCAGGGTCCGGCTTTCATGGTGTTCGATAATTTCGACGTGGTGATGAAGTGGAACCGCTCACAGAACTATGCACTGGCGGTGGCGCTGCTGTCGCACCAGTTGGCGGGAGGGCATGCGCTGGCCGCGCGTGAAGGCGAAGCCGGGGCACTCAGCGTCGAACAGTTGAAAGCGATGCAGCAGGCGCTCAACGAAATGGGCTTCGACGCCGGCACGCCGGACGGCCTGCTCGGTCCACACACGCAAACCGCGATTCGTGTGTACCAGGCCTTGCACCAGCTGCCGGTCGACGGCTATCCCGCACCGAGCGTGCTGGCGCATGTCGAGCAGAGCCATGCCGCTGCCGCCGCTGCGGGCAAACTGACGCTGGCGCCCGCGCCGACCTTCGCCGAGCCCAGCGGCCTGCCCTGACGCACGCATGCGGCAACTGTGATATTTTTTAGTCGTTCAATCCAGGAGACGAAGGGTGAGTGACGCGCGCAATGTGTTGGGCGGCCTGCTGCAGGAGTGCAGCGTTTCGCCGATGACCGGGTTCGTTCGCGATGGGGTCTGCCATACCGGTCCGCAGGATATCGGCAGCCATACCGTCTGCGCGCAGATGACCGATGCCTTCCTGCAGTATTCGCAAAGCCGCGGCAACGACCTCGTCACGCCGGTTCCGGAATACGGTTTTCCCGGCCTGAAGGCAGGCGATCGCTGGTGCGTGTGTGCCGCGCGCTGGCTCGAAGCCGCCGAGGACGGCATGGCGCCGCCGGTGGTGCTGGATGCGACCCATGAGCACACCCTGCAGACGGTCGCCCTGGCGGACCTCAAGTATCACGCCCTGCGTTATCCCGATTACCCGGGCCAGTTGTTCCCCGAACCATGAGCCTGGTCTGCTGGAAATGCGGCGCCAGCCTGGCCGGCATGCCCTTGCCGCTGTCGCGCCGGGATACCTGCCCGAGCTGCCGCGTCGACCTGCACGTCTGCAAGCTGTGTCGCCACTACGATGCGCACCGTGCCAGCCAATGCCGCGAGCTGGCGGCCGACCGGGTTGCCGACAAGACGCGTGTCAACGATTGCGGCTGGTTCGTGCCGCGGCCGGAAGCCTATCGGGGTGGCGGCGCGGTGATGGCGCAGCCCGGCCGTAGCGCGCTCGATGCGCTGTTCTCGAACGCATCCGGTACGAACCCGCCGGCCGACGGCGAACCCGACAAGCCGGCCTCCCCGGCTTCGCTCGACGACCTGTTCAGGAAATAAGCGGCCGCCGCAGCTGCCGCAGCGCCTGCCACTCATACAGCAACAGGCCCGCGCCGATCAGCGCGATGCCGGCCCAGCCGATGCCCGGGATGCGTTCATGGTTCAGCGTCTGGCCGAGCAGCAGCGCCGACACGGGCGTGACCAGCATGATCAGCGCGATGCGGCCGGCGTCGAGATGCTTGATCATGTAGTAATACAGCGTGAAGCCCACCACCGAACCGAGGATGCCCAGATAGACAATGGCCGCGCCGGCGCGCAGCGTGGCGTCGGCGGGTAGCTGCGCGGCGTCGGCGATCACCCAGGCCAGCACGAAGCAGGGCACGGCCACGCCGAGCGAGCCGGTCGTGATGGCGAGCGACGAGACCCGCACGTTCAGGCGTTTGATCCACACCAGCCCCAGCGCCTGCAGCGCCATGCCGCTCACCGTCGCCAGCGTACCGAGCGCGGCGTGGCGGTCGCCCGGCCACGGCTGGCCGAAAATCAGCCACAGCCCGGCCAGCGCCAGCGCCAGACCGGCGATGCGAAGCGGCGTGAGCGTGCGTTCGGCGAGCCACAGCGCGGCGAACACGCCGGTGACCAGCGGCGACAGCCCGAAGATGACCGAGATCAGCCCCGACGGAATGTGCAGCGCGCCCCAGTAGGTGAGTAGCATCGACGCGAACAGCGACAGCCCGCTGACCGCATACAGCCGGCGCGCGGCCGGGGTGAAGGGAAAGGCGGTGCGGGTGGCGGCGAGCAGCACGAGGCAGACCGCCAGGCCGATCAGCATGCGCGCCATCACCGCGAAGCTGAAGCCGGCGCCCTGTGCACTCCACTGGATGGCGAGCGGCGTGGTCGACCAGATGAGGATGACGCCGAGATAGGCGGCAGGAACGGACATCGGGCCCCCGGCTCAGAGCATATAGTCGCCCGCGCGTTCGGGCTGATAGGGGATGTCGATGATGCGCGCACGCACGGTCTGTCCGCCCGGGACGCACCATTCGATGTGCTGGCCGACCGCCAGGCCCAGTACGGCGATGCCTGCCGGTGCGGCCACCGACAGCTGGTCCGGGCGACCGGTGAAGTCGCGCGGGTACACCAGGGTCATCTCGACTTCCCGGTCCGCCGGTTCGAGCACGAAACGGATGCGCGAATTCATCGTCACGACGTTGGGCGGCATCGCTTCGGACGGGGCGATCTGCGCGCGATCGAGTTCCTCGCGCAGCGCCTCCACCCCGGGCTGGTCGTCTGGCAGGCCGGCGAGCATGGTTTCGAGGCGCTCCAGATCGCGCTCGGATACGGTGATGGCGGGACGGGTCGTGATTTCCATGGCGGTCTCCTGGAACAAGTCTAAAAATGAAAACCGCCCGGGCCGAAGCCCGGGCGGTGTATGCACAAAACTATAGCACCGAAGGGGTGCCCGGGCCAGCCTGCAACTAGGCTGCCGGCGGCAGGCTCTCCAGGCTTTCCGCGGCGATCTCGCGTACGTCCGCGTCTTCGTCCGCCAGCCGCGCGTCCAGCCAGCTGCGCGCGGCGGCCTCCCCGGTCAGTCCCAGGTAATGGCAGGCATCGGCACGCACCCGCGCGTCGGCGTGTTGCGAGAGTTCGCCCAGGCGTGGCAGCAGCGCGCGCAGCGTGTCGCTGCCGGCAAAGGCTTCCAGCAGCACGCCGGCGCCCAGCCGCACATTGAGGCTGGCCTCGACGTTGCCGACGATAGGCAGCACTGCCGCAAGCAGCGTGGGATCGGCCTCGATCAGCGCCTGCGCACGCGGCAGCTGGCCCTCCTTCAACAGCATGTGGAACCAGTCGGCCAAGCCGGTCTCGCTGTCGGCCTTGGCCGCCCATTCGGCGAGTTCGGCCGGGCTGCGCATGCCGGCGAGTTCGATGCGGCCGAGCCGCAGCCACGGCACGGTCCAGACGCCGAGTGTCTGTCCCACCTCGGGGTGAACGTTCAGGTTCACGGCTTCGAGGCGTCCGATCGCGCCCCGCTTCACCAGGTCGGCAAGCGCTGACAGCATCGCCGGGCAGTACGGGCATTGGGTGGAAATGAGCAGCAGGGCGTCGGGTGCGGACATGGCGGCGTGAATCCGCTGTGGCGGAATCGGCAGATAATGGCAGGATGGAATTTACCATCCTCCCCGTCACCCCGTATCAACAAAACTGCTCGCTGGTATGGGACGCCGATGGCCGGGCGGCCTTGATCGATCCGGGCGGCGAAGCCGCGCGCCTGCTGGGCGAAGTGCAATCGCGCGGCCTCGCACTGGAAAAAATCCTGCTCACCCACGGCCACCTCGACCATGTCGGCGCAGCGGTCGAACTGCGCGAAGCCCTCGGCATCCCCATCGTCGGCCCGCAGCGCGAGGAGCAGTTCTGGCTCGACCTGTTGCCGCGGCAGGCCGAGCTGTTCGGGTTTCCGCCTGCGGCGGCGTTCACGCCCGACCAATGGTTGAACGACGGCGATCGGGTGGACGTGGGGACCCTCCGTTTCGACGTGCTGCATTGTCCCGGCCATACGCCCGGCCATATCGTGTTCTTCCAGCCGGATGCGCGACTCGCTTTCGTCGGCGACGTGTTGTTCAAGGGCTCGATCGGCCGTACCGATTTCCCGCGCGGCGACCACGCGGCGCTGATCGCCGCCATCCGCGACAAGCTGTTCCCGCTCGGCGACGACGTGCGTTTCGTGCCGGGACACGGCGCGATGTCCACGTTCGGCCGCGAGCGCCGAGAAAATCCCTTTGTCGGCCAGTCGGCGGATTGATCCCCGTGTCGCGGCTTCCCATCATTGAAAGGAGACCGAGATGAACCCTCCCCGATTATCGTGTGCGCTGTTCCCGGCCGTGTTGCTGCTGGCAGCCGCTGCGCAGGCGCAGGACCTCTCCGTCATCGTCGTGCCGCCGCCCGAAGCCCCTGCGCTGACGCAGACCGCGCAAGCTCTGGTCGACGCGGCCAATGCGCGCGTGCCGCAGCTCGACACGGCCGGCCTGCTGACGCAGCTGAAGACGCAGCTGCAAACGGTGGTGCTCGACGTGCGCACGCCGGCCGAAGTCGACTACTCGGGCCACATCGCGGCGGCGCATTTTTTCAACATCACGCGCGGGCTGCTGGAATTCAGGATCGAAGCCGCGGTGCCGGACAAGGCCACGCCCATCGTCGTCTATTGCGGCGTCAGCCAGCGCAGCCCGCTTGCGGCCGACACACTGATCAAGCTCGGCTACACGAACGTGAAGAACTACCGCGACGGCTTCGTCAACTGGATGCGAGCCGGCCTGCCGATCGAGTAATCAGGCAACCGGGTCGGTCTCAAAGCGGCGTGATGGCACCGGCCAGCGCGCCGGCGGCGTCGGCCGTGGCATGCCCGCGGTCGCGGCGCGGATTGTATTCGACGATTTCCATCGCCACGAAGGCGCGGTCGCCGCGCAATCGGGACAGCGCATCGGCAAGCTCGGCACGGCGCAGGCCGCCGGGCACCGGCGTGCCGACGCCCGGTTCCTCCTCGGGATCGAGCGCATCCAGATCCACGCTCACCCCGAAACCGGCGGTGCCCTGCCGCACGATGGTGAGCGCCTCCTCGAATACTTCGGCCAGGCCCCGCCGGCGCACCTCATCCATCTCGAACACGCGCACGCCGAGGCCATGCAGCAGCGCCGCCTCGCCGGCTTCGTAACTGCGCACGCCGATCAGGCACACATGCTCGGGCAGCAGCTTGGCTTCTATGCCCTCGATCCCGGTGAGCGTTGCGTCGCCGTGGCCGAGCAGGGCGGCCAGCGGCATGCCATGAATCTGGCCGCTCGGCGTGGTGGCGAAAGTATGACTGTCCATGTGGGCGTCGATCCAGATCAGGCCGATGGGACCCCGGTCGGCCAGCGCGCGATGCACGCCGCTCCAGGTCCCGATCGCGCAGGAATGATCGCCCCCGACCACCAGCGGAAAGTTTCCCGCCTGCAGCACCCTTTCCACTTCGGCAGCCAGCCGTTCGCCGAGCGCCCTCACCGCATGCAGCGGCGTGTCCAGCGCTTCGCGCGGCACGCGCAGGATCGCATTCCATTCCACATGCTGCAGCGGCGTGTCGTGAAAGACGCGGTAATGGCGCAACGCATCCGGCCCTTCGGCGGTGGCCGGGTCGGGCGCGCCGGCGCCGCTGGCGGCGCCGATGACGATGAGATTGCGCGAGGAAGAAACGGAGGCCGGGATCATGCCGTCAGCCTAGCAGGTGCACGGGCTTATCCCAGTCCACCCAGGTTTACGTACTTGCTTTCCAAGTACTCGTCGATTCCGCTGCGCCCGCCCTCGCGCCCCAGTCCCGACTGCTTGACGCCGCCGAATGCCACCTCGGCAGTGGAAATCAACCCGGCGTTGATGCCGACCATGCCGTAGTCGAGCCGCTCCGCGAGTCGCCAGGCGCGGCCGAGGTCGCGCGTGTAGGCATAGGCAGCGAGGCCGTACTCGGTGTCGTTGGCCATGCGGATCACCTCGGCCTCGTCGGCAAAGCGGATCAGCGGCGCTACCGGGCCGAAGGTCTCGTCGCGGCAGATCTGCATGTCGGGCGTGCATTGGCTCAGCACCGTCGGCTGGAAGAACAATCCACCGAGCGCATGGCGACAGCCGCCGGTCAGCAGTGTCGCGCCGTGGGCGAGCGCGTCGGCGATGTGGGTTTCGACTTTTCCCAGCGCGGCGGCACTGATCAGCGGGCCGGTCTCCACACCGGGCGTGAAGCCTTCGCCCACCTTCAACTGGGCCACTGCAGCGGTGAATTTTTCAACGAAGGCATCGTGGATCGCGTCCTGCACGAACACCCGGTTGGCGCACACGCAGGTCTGCCCGCTGTTGCGGTACTTGCTGGCGAGCGCGCCTGCCACCGCCGCGTCGAGGTCGGCATCGTCGAACACGATGAAGGGTGCGTTGCCGCCGAGTTCGAGCGAGACATGCTTCAAGGTGCCGGCGCTCTGCGCAAGGAGTTGCTTGCCCACCGCCGTCGAGCCGGTGAACGAGACTTTTCTGACCAGCGGATGCGACGTCAGCACAGCGCCGATCGTCGCCGCGTCGCCGGTCACCACGTTCAGTACCCCCGCCGGCAACCCTGCGCGCTGCGCCAGCTCGGCCAGCGCCAGCGCAGTGAACGGCGTCTGCGACGCCGGCTTCGCCACCACCGTGCAGCCGGCGGCCAGCGCCGCGCCGGCCTTGCGCGTGAGCATCGCGGCGGGAAAATTCCACGGCGTGATCAGCGCCGCCACGCCGATGGGCTGCTTCAGCGTGAACATGCGTCGGTCCGCCCACGGCGACGGCACCACATCGCCGTACACCCGCCGCGCTTCCTCGGCAAACCATTCGATGAAGCTTGCGGCGTAATCAATCTCGCCGCGTGCTTCGCTCAAGGGTTTGCCCTGCTCGGACACCATGATGTTGGCGAGATCATCGCGGTGTTGCAGGATCAGCTCGAACCAGCGGAGCAGCAGTTGCGCGCGGGTTTTGGCAGTTTGATCGCGCCAGGCGGGGAAAGCCGTGTGTGCAGCTTCAATGGCGTGTTCGGTGTCGGAAACGGTGCAGCGTGGCGCATGGCCGACGGCTTTCGAGTTGGCCGGGTTATGCACCACGAAGTGCGAACCATCGGCGGCGTTCAGCCATTTGCCCCCGATTAGCGCTTGTTGCCGGAATAGCGTGGAATTGCCGAGCATCATCCCGTGAGTTTGTGCAGATCGCCTGTGAATTCAGGGTTTGGCGCTGTTGGACGCAGCCTCAACCATTGTTTCGAGCAGACTGATCAGCGCCTGGCCCGAGCCATCGTTGGTCGGCAGTGGCTGCAGCACGATTCCGCGCGCTGCGCATGCTTCGACGTCGATCCTGGCAGGTCCGGTGACGACAATACGGGTTAGCTTGTGCAACTGTCCGATCGTCTCCGCATCGATCGGACACGCATGGGTAATCGCCGTCGTCGCCCAGAAGAGTCGCGGCACGATGTCGGCCGCTTCGGTGTCCGGGTATTCGCTCCAGTTGTGCTCGAAGCTCGGGATCGGCAGGTCGTCCGCGGTGAAGGCGGCGCGGTCGAGGAAAACGACGCGTTCTTTCGCGCTCACTTGCCGTTGCCGTGGTTTTCGCCGGTCAGCCGCTCCAGCGCGCGCATGAGCGCCGAGGAATCGAGTTCGCTGTCGCCGGCCCCCATGAGCGCATTCATCTGCTGCGCGATCAGCGCGGCGCCGGGCAGCGGGGTGGCGGTTTCCTGCGCGTTGTCCATGACGATGGCCATGTCCTTGTGGTGCAGTTTGACCTTGAAGCCCGGCTTGTAGTTGGAGTCGAGCATGCGCTGGCCGTGGACTTCGAGGATGCGGCTGCCGGCGAAGCCGCCCAGCAGCGCCTCGCGCATCTTGACCGGGTCGACGCCGTTGCGGCGCGCGAGCAGGATGGCCTCGGCGACACCCTCGAAGGTGAGGCCGACGACGATCTGGTTGCAGCATTTGACGACCTGGCCGGCACCGTGGCCGCCGACGTGGACGACGTTCTTGCCGAGCACCTCGAACAGCGGGCGCACCTTCTCGAAGATCGGCACTTCGCCGCCGACCATGATGGACAGCGTGCCTTCCTTGGCCCCGGTCTCGCCACCCGATACCGGGGCGTCGAGCATGTGAACGCCGCGCTCTGCCAGGGCGGCGGCGATGCGGCGAGTGGCGGCGGGCGACACGGTGCTCATGTCGACGATGGTGTGGCCGGGCTTGGCGCCGTGTACCAGGCCGCGATCGCCGAGGATGATCTGCTCGACGTCGGTGGTGTCGGAGACGACGGTGAAGCTGATGTCGGCCTCGGCGGCCACTTCGGCAGGCGTGCCCTTGCCGAGCGCGCCGGCGACCAGCATGGGTTCGATACGATCGAAACGGCGGCCGTAGACATAGAGCTGGTGCCCTGCGCGCAGGAGATTCTCCGCCATGGGGCGACCCATGATGCCGCTGCCGATAAATCCGATTTTCATGATGCAAGTCCCTTCAGCAGCCATAACCAGAATGGCAGCGTAACCAATCCCGTCAGCGTTGACCAGCCCATGATGAGGCCGGCCAGACGGGTGTCGAGCCCGAAGCGGTCGGCCAGTGCGATGACCATCACCATGGTCGGCATGGCGGCCTCGAGGACGCCGGCTTCGCCGGGTTCGGTGAGGGGCCCCGGCCATGCCAGCGCGACGCCGAGCGCGAGCAAGGGCATCAGTGCCAGCTTGATGAGCAAGGCCACGGCGACGGCTTTTTGCGGGCGCAGATCATGCCAGGGGATGGTCAGGCCGAGCACGAACAGCATCAGTGGAATGGTCGGGCTGCCGGCCCAGCGCGCGGCTTCCACCAGCGGGTCGAGGTGCGCGCCGGACAGGTTGACCGCGATGCCGGCAGCGAATCCCCATACCGGCGGCAGTCTCAGCCACATCCGCAGAAACGAGGCGTGTTCGGTGTGCTTGCCGCAACGGAAAGCGATCCACACGCCGAGCGACCACACCAGCGGCGTGGTCGCGAGCATGTCGGCGAAGAAGGGATAACGCGCGCCGCGTTCGCCGAAGACCGTGGTGAGGAAGGGATAGCCGAAAAACAGCACGTTGCCGAAGCCGGCGGCCAGCATGACCGCGCCGCGCTGCGGCCGCGACAGGCCGTGCCCGAGCGGGGTGGCGAACAGCGCCAGGGCGGCGAGCCCCAGGCCGGCCAGCGTGGCGACGCCGAGAATCAAGGGTACCTGCAACAGGTTCAGGTCGACCGTGGCCGCCGCGCCGGCCGAAAAGAACAGTACGGGCGCGAAGAAGTTCAACACCAGCCGGTTGATCTCGCCGCGCAGGCCGACGATGGAAATGCCGCTTTGCCAGCGCGGCCAGATGCCGCCCGCGGCGATCAGCAGGGACAGGGGCAGCAGCGTTTTCAGCAGCAGTTGCTGGGCGAGATCGGCGGACATGAAACGAGATGTCGGGCGGACGGGGCGGCCATCATAACGCGTGTCGCCCCGGTTCCGGCGGGACCCGGCCCCGCAGTGCGCCCGTCAAATGAAACGGGCTTTCACGGGGCGATGAACCTGTGAAAGCCCGTTGGGCCCGGCGCCGGGAAGCGTCAGGTGCGGGACGCGGCGGTGTAGTGGGTTCCGGTGTTGCGCGGAAGATTGGTTTCTTCCAGCCAGGCCTTGATGCGCGCGGCGTCCCTGGCGCGGCTGTTGTTGCCGCTGGAGTCGAGCAGCACGATGATGACATCGCGATCCGCCACCTCCGCCTGCATCACCAGACAGTGCCCGGCTTCATTGATGAAACCGGTTTTCGACAGGCCGATATGCCAGTCGTCCATGCGTGTGAGGCGGTTGGTATTGTTGAAGGCAACGGTGCGGTAATACACCTTCGCCTGCCGGTGGTGCTTCTTCTTCAGCACCACGCGCTGGGTCCCCAGCGTGTACTGGCCGGTCGCGGTGATCTGGCGGATTTCGGGATAGTTCTGATAGGCGTAATCTGCAAGCTTGGCGAGATCGAGCGCGGTCGAACGGTTGCTGCTCGACAGGCCGGTGGGTTCGACATACACGGTGTCGCGCATGCCCAGCACGCGCGCCGTGCGGTTCATGGTGGCGATGAAGCGGTCGAGGCCGCCCGGATAGGAGCGGGCCAGCGCGTGCGCCGCGCGGTTGTCGGAGGCGATCAGGGCAAGATGCAGCAGTTGTTCGCGGGTGTAGTGGGCGCCGATCGCCAGGCGCGAGCCGGTGCCCTTGATGGTGTCACGGTCGTCGGACGTGATGGTGATGCGCTCGTCCAGAGGCTGGCCGGCATTGATCACCAGCATGGCCGTCATCAGCTTGGTGATCGACGCGATCGGCGTCTGCATGGTGGCATTCTTTTCCAGCAAGGGCCGCCCGCTGGCCTGGTCGTACACCAGCACGGACTGCGCATTCAACTCGGGCATGGACGCGGGTTCGGGCTGCGATTGCGGGGCGGCGACCGGCTTGTCCACTTCGAGCGCGGTGTTGCCGTCGAGCGCAGCGGCGCCGGTATGTACGCACAGCAAAATCAATCCGGTCAGAAAAGCTTTCATGTGCATTCTGCTTTCAAAGAGGGTACGAAAATATATCAGCTATGGCCAATACGGACACGCAGACCAAAACTTGAAAACAACAGTTCGCGGCGCCTGCCCAATTATTTTAAGCCCTAGATTGACGGTGTAACAAAATTTATTATATATAGCAATGACATGGGAGAACTTCCGAATAATTTACTAAAGAAATCGGGGCTAACAGCATGTCAGTGCGCCCCCGGCGTGGTGGCTGAGGCGCTGGAGCTCCTGATGCGGGGCGAGGCTGCGCAGGCGGAATTTGCCGCCTGCGTACGCTGCGACCCCGTATTGGCGCTGCGATTGCAATTGCTACCCGTCGATTTCGGCGCGCAGCCGGATCTGCTGCGCGCACTGCTATTGGCTGCGCCGGTTGCGGCGGGTACGGCGCAGGTGAACTATGCCGGCCGCTGGCGGCAGTCGATCGGGGTGGCGCATCTGGCGCAGGCCTTGGGCGTGCGGTCGGGCGCGGTGGATGCCGAGGCCGCCTGGACGGCCGGCCTCGCCCACAATCTGGCGGACTATCTCGACACGGACATCATGCCGCCGGCCCATGCGGCCGACTGGCTGGAGGCGCTCGACGCTGACGGCTGGCTGGCCGATGCGGTGCGCTACCACGCCGAACCGCTGGCGCGCGGGCGCGCCGCCCATCCGCTGGTGCGCATCGTCCAGCTGGCCTATCAACTGGCGACGCGAGCCGATGCCGTGGACAGCGTGGACGTGCGGGCCGCGCTCGCCGCCTTGCAGATGGGTGCGGGTGAAGCCGCCCAGCTGCTGGCCGACAGCCAGGTTCAGGTACGCCAGCTGGCGCAGCGCTTCGGGCTGGTCGATGCCGTGGCGCAGTCGGCCGGCGGCGGATTCGATCGCCTCGCCCGCCTGTATGCCGTGGAGGCGGCGCAATCGGCGCTGCACGCGCATTTCCGCCATTCGGACGGTTCCTCCGGGCACACCATTGAACTGCTGCAGGCCAGTCTGCGCGCCTTGTTCGGGATCGAACACGCCTGCCTGTTCGCGCCCGCGGTCGACGGGACGCTGCGGCTGACCACGCTGATTCCGGCCAATGCCGGGCTGCGGGCACTGGCGATCCCCCCGGATGACGGCCACTCCGCACTGCCTCGCGCGCTGGCACGCAACGCGCCCCAGCAGTTCGAGCGCGGCGAGGCAGATGCCGCGCTGGTCGACGAACAGATCGCCCGCCTGCTGGGCGTGGCGCGCTTTCTGTGCCAGCCGCTGGCACTGCACGATGGCCAGATGGGCGTGCTGGTGGTGGGCGATGCGCTGCCCGGCCTGGGGCTGTCGCCACTGTGGCGGTTTACCCTGGCCGAATACAGCGAAATGTTGCGGCCAGCCGCCGTGCCGGCTGCAGCGCCGCCCGCCGCCCTGCAGCCCGTTGCGCCCGCCGCGGCACAGGGCGACGATATTCCGCGCGACCGCGTGCGACGGGCCATTCATGAAGTGGCCAACCCGCTCACCATCATGCGCAATTACGTCAACCTGCTGTCCGACAAGCTGGGCGCGGATTCGGCGGTGCAGCGCGACCTCGGCATCATCAGCGACGAAATCGAACGGGTGGCGCGCATCGTGCGCGGCATTACGCTGGCCGAGGAAACCGCGGTGCCCGCCGCGGCGCTCGAACTGGTATCTGTCAACAGCGTGGTTTCCGAACTGGTGCGCATGGCACTCGGCACCCTGTTCACACCGAACAAGGTCAACGTGCAGATCGATCTCAACCCGGACGTGCCGCCGATGCCGCTGCAAAAGGACCTGCTGAAGCAGGTGCTGTTCAACCTCGCCAAGAACGCGGTCGAGGCCATGCATGCAGGCGGCCATCTCAAATTCATCACGCGGCTGGTCGCGGCCGACGGCCAGCGCCAGATCGAAATCGAAGTGGCCGATACCGGCCCTGGCCTGCCGGCCGCCGTCGCGTCGCATTTGTTCGAACCGGTGGTCAGCGAAAAAGGCGGCGACCATGCCGGCCTCGGATTGACCATCAGCCGCAGCCTGGTCGAGCGTCTGAACGGCCAGCTCAGCTGCACCAGTACACCGCAGGGAACCCGTTTCCTGATCCGCCTGCCGACTTTGCAAAACGGCCAGGCCCCGCTCACAACAACACGCTACGGGTCTATGTAACCCGCGCCAAGGAGAACTCACGTGTCAGACGATCCCATCGAAACCCCCCCGCCACGCAGTACGGTCAGCACGTTTCCGGTGCGCCCGCGCCTTCTGGTGGTGGACGACGAGCCGCTGATTCTGGAGGGGTTGACGCGCTTGCTGGCCACCCGCGATTACGACGTGGTGACCGCCAACGGCGGCTGCGACGCGCTGATCGCCATCGGCAAGCAGCAGTTCGACGCCATCCTGCTCGATCTCGGCATGCCGGACCTCAACGGCAACGAGGTCCTGCGCTTCGTCGCCGACCGCAGCGCCGACACGCCTGTGATCGTAGTGTCGGGCGACAGCACCATCGACGCGGCGATCCGCGCGCTGCGCGGCGGCGCCGCCGACTTCGTGCGCAAGCCCTACGAGCCCGAGGAGCTGCTGAGGCGCATCGACAACACGCTGACGCGGCGGCGACTGGAAAAGGAAAACAACCACATCCTGCAGCGCCTGCAGCAGTCAGAGAAGTGGCACCGTTTCCTGGTCAACAGCTCGCCCGATTTCATCTACACGCTGGATTGCGACGGCCGCTTCACCTTCGTCAACGACCGCGTCGAGAGCCTGCTCGGCTACCGCAGCGAAGAGCTGCTGGGCCAGCATTACAGCCTGGTCATCCACGAGGACGACATCGCGCGGGCCGAACACGTGTTCAACGAGCGCCGCGCCGGCGACCGTAGCGCGCGCAACACCGAGATCCGCCTCAAGTGCAATCCCGGGATGCGCCGCCCGCGCCTGATGAACGGCCGCTGCAAGTCGGTCGAGCTCACTGCGACCGGCATGTACGACGAGGAGGCGAGCCCGTTCGAGAAACGCTTCATCGGCAGCTACGGCGTCGCCAAGGACGTCACCGAGCGCAAGCAGGCCGAGGAAACCGTGCACTACCAGGCCTACCACGACCTGCTCACCGGCCTGCCCAACCGCGCGCTGTTCCGCGACCACCTCGGCCTCATGCTGGCTCAGGCCAAGCGCAACCAGAAACCACTGGCGGTGCTGAGCCTCGATCTCGACCATTTCAAGGTGATCAACGATTCGCTCGGCCACACCATCGGCGACGAACTGCTGCTTGCGGTCGGTGCGCGCCTGCGCCAGTGCCTGCGCGAGGGCGACACGCTGGCGCGCCTCGGCGGCGACGAGTTCGCCGTGCTGCTGCCCACCCTGGTGTCGCGCAGCGACGTCGAGCACATCTGCCGCAAGATCATCCAGGTGCTGTCCAAGCCGGTGTACGTCAAGGGCCACGAGATCTACATCTCGGTCAGCATCGGCGCCTGCGTCGCGCCGGAGGACGGCGACATGATCGACAGCCTGATCCGCCAGGCGGAGATCGCCATGTACCAGGCCAAATCACAGGGCCGCAGCCGCCTGCAGTTCTGGGAATCCGGCATGCAGGCGCCCTACTCCGAGCGCATGCAGATCGAGGCCGACCTGCGCCGCGCGCTGGCGCGCAACGAATTCGTGCTGTTCTACCAGCCGCAGGTCGACACCACGACCGGCGAGGTGCGCGGGTTCGAGGCCCTGCTGCGCTGGTGGCATCCGCAGCGCGGCTTGCTGACGCCCGCCGACTTCATCCCGGTGGCCGAGGAATCCGGCGTCATCGTGCCGATCGGCGACTGGGTGCTGCGCCAGGCCAGTGCGCAGATGGCCGACTGGCGCAAGGCCGGGCTGCCGCCGGTGCGCCTGTCGGTGAACATCTCGGCGCGCCAGCTCGAAAACCCCGATTTCGTCGACAGCGTCATGCGTGCAATCCAGGTGTATTCGCTGGACGGCCACCAGATGGAACTGGAAATCACCGAGAGCCTGCTGATGCGCGATTTCGAGGCCAACGCGATCAAGCTCGGCCGGCTCTCTGCTTCGGGCATCCGGCTGGCCATCGACGACTTCGGCACCGGCTACAGCTCGTTCAAATATCTTTCACGTTTCCCCATCCACACCCTGAAGATCGACCAGTCCTTCGTGCAGGACCTCGAGCGCGAAGAGAACATGTCCATCGTCAACGCCATGATCGCCATGGGACGCGGCATGAATCTCAACGTCGTCGCCGAGGGCGTCGAAACCGAATCCCAGCGTGCGCGCCTGCAACAGATGCAATGCCACGAAGTGCAGGGGTATTACTACAGCGCCGCCATGTCCAGCCATGAAGCCACCACCCTGCTGGGCCGGCATGCTCGCGGTTTCGCCCAGGCGGAACAACAGGTAGCGGGCTGAACCTGCGGAGACGGACTCAATACGAGTATCCGGAATCCAGTGCGGAAATGGATGCCGACAGGCTTGTCCGTCACGATGGAAGAATGAAATCCGGTGTTGAATCCAGAACCGGCAACAATCGGCCAGGAGCCGCCAGTCAGGGATCCCGGAGACCAGCTATTTGGATGGCGGCTAGGCTTTTGTATTTACAACCGAGCCGATGGTCTGGCCACTGGCATTGACCGTTGATGTCGGCTCCTTTGCAGGCTGCGCCGCTTCGGCTTTTTTGTCGTCGCTGTCGCCGTCATTCTCGACCCGTTCAATTCGCTCGGCCTGAGACTTGGCATAAGTTGCGGCTAACTGCGCTGTCTCGCTCGAGGTTACGGATGAAATAGCCATGCAAGTTCTCCTGAAGTCGAAACGGGTTCCAAGACCCCGTAATTCATTTGCGGCTTCGGAGCCGAGCACTTGAGCCGCAAAGACTCCGGCACACCGATCCGAAATTGCCCGATCCTGCCTATAGCGACCACATTACCGTGATGTGGTCTGCAGGGATAAATGCTACTCCACTAGGAATAATGTTTTTCGCGTGCTATCGGCCAGAAACTGACATTTGCCTAGTCCATTTTGCCGTCTGCTTACCCCTCAAAAAGAGACGCTCAACCTGTCCGCATTATTGGGGGTTATTATAGAGACGCAGAAAAACGAAAATGATTAAGAATCAGGAGGATAGGAGCCATGATGAGCGCCCTAAATAATAATGTTATACGGACGTTGGCGTCCGTATATTAACTGTTAGGTGCTCTATGTCAGCAATGCAGCTCACACTCATTCTCGGCCCAGTCTTAGGATTCGCCTTGTTGATTGGCTACCTAACGAGAAACGACCCAATCACAACAAAATCCATTAAGTCGATTCAGCAACGCCCGCTAAATCGTGTCATCGCTGTTCTCAGCTGCATTTCTGGGCCGCTGGCAGTTCTGCTTCTGATCAACAACCTATTTGGCGCTCTTATGTTGATCGTCAGTGGCGCAATATTTTTCTTTCAGGAGAGGCTGTACCCCAACGTCTTCTGGGTAAGAGGCGTCGCGGCCAGATTCGTCGGCGTGTCATATCTGCTGATAGGTGTGTCTTTGGCGATTCATCATGTATCGAGCACCTAACCTTGCGGTCAAGGCGCTCCCTTCGGTCGCTGGGACGCCGCTAAAGCGGCGCCCCTTACCTTAAACTACATGGACTCCCCCTATCACGCAAAGCATCCGGATGTTGATTCGGTATAAGACTGCGGCTCTACATACGGCCTGTTTGCGGGCATTGCCCTG
>MKWL01000016.1 GCA_001899305.1 Thiobacillus sp. 0-1251
TGAGCGTGTTCAAGCTGGAGAGCGGCGCCTACAGCGTGCGTTCCGAGCTTCCGGTACTGAAGGATGTGGTGGCGGCGAAGCCGGCCGCCCGCAAGGGGGGCAAACCGGTTGCCGCACCGGCTGCGGTTGCCCGGCCGAAGAAGCTGGCGGTTGCCGGCGGCGGCAACGACGAATGGGAAGAGTTCTGACTGCTTGCACGGTTATCCGGACCGGTGAGAAGGGCAGAGCCAGAACATCAATTATTTCAAGCTGTTGAACGCAGTACCGATAAGGTTTTTGACGAAGTTTCAGCTGTGCTGACCAGGCAGGTCCCGGATTCGACGGTCTGGATTGAGTGAAAAGGAGTAATTGAAATGCTGGCAAATCTGAGTATCAAGTCGCGGCTGGTTTTCGTGATCGGATTCCTGTCCGTGCTGCTGGTCGGTATCGGAATCCTGGGGCTGACCAGCCTCAATTCCACCAATGGCGCACTCAAGTCCGTCTACGAAGACAGGACGGTCGCACTGGGACAATTGGCGCGCATCTCCATGCTGGTCAACCAGAACCAGATCACCTTGTCTGGCGTCACGGCAGGCCAGCTGTCGGCCTTCCCCGATGACGTCTCCGTGGTCGACAAGAAAGTCGAGGAGGTCGGTACCACGATCAAGGAGATCGAAACCCTCTGGAAGGCTTACCTGGGAACCTATCTGACGCCCGCAGAAAAGAAGCTCGCCGACGAATTCGACGCCAACCGCAGGACCTATGGCCGCACGGGCATGATCCCCGCCATCGCGGCACTGCACGCCCACGATTTCCAGCAGGCCAGTGAACTGCTGCAGGGACCGCTTACCCAGGCTTATCCCCCCGTGCAGAAAAGCATGGAAGCGCTGAATCAGCTTCAGCTGGATGTGGCCAAGCGCGAATTCGAAGCATCGCAGGCGCGCTATGCCCTGGTGCGCAACGTGTCCATCGCCGCCATTGTGTTTGGCGTGTTGCTGGCAGGCCTGATCGGCTACTGGCTGATCCGCATGATTTCCCGCTCGCTGAATGAAGCGCTGCGCCTGGCCGAGAGCGTTGCCGCCGGCGATCTGACGCAGACGATCGACGTGCGCTCCAATGATGAGATCGGCCGGCTTTTGCAGGCCCTGAAGAACATGAACGCCAGCCTGGTGACCATCGTTGGCCAGGTGCGTCACGGCACCGAGACCATCGCCGTCGCCTCACGCGAGATCGCCTCCGGCAACGC
>MKWL01000017.1 GCA_001899305.1 Thiobacillus sp. 0-1251
GCTCGAGGCCTGCGATTCGGTACGCGACGACAGGTCGGCGTTGCCGGAGGCGATCTCGCGTGAGGCGACGGCGATGGTCTCGGTCGCATGCCGAATGTCGCTCACCGTGCCGGTCAGGTTTTCACGCATCGCATTGATGGCAAACAGCAGGCTGGAAGTATCACCCTTTTCCAGCGTGACCGACTTGGAGAAGTCCCCGCTGGAGATGGCGCGTGCGATCTCCACGGCATAGACAGGCTCGCCGCCCAGCTGTTTCATGATGTGACGGACCAGCCAGAACACGATGGCGCTTGCCACGGCCAGGGCCAGGACCACGAGAACCAGCGTGATCGTCAGCATGCGCTGGCTGAACGCGGCCATCTCGGTCTTGGTATTCTCGACGGCGCCGCGTTTGACCTTGAGATAGTCCATCAGACGCGTCCTGATCTCGCGCCAGACCGGCGTTTCTTCCTTGCTGATGACCGCAATGGCCGCAGCCTGATCGCTGCTGGCAAGCGACACCACCTTGGCGTGGAGCGGGATCTGCTGCTCGCGCAATGCGACCACTTCCTGCAGGACCTTCAGGTCATCCGGATGGGTGGCCGCGAGGGCCAGGGCTTTCTGGCTGGCCTTTTTGAATTCGGCAGACGCCGCATCCAGATTTTTGTAGGCCAATTGGTTGGTCGGATCCATGACGATATTGCGCACGGCCTGGCCCATTTGCAGCCCTTGGGAATACAGGAGGTTGGCTTCCTGGGCGAGCGCCAGATCCTGTTCGAGGAAATTCTCGAACCGGCTCTTGTTGCTCTGCATGCCGGTCAGCGCCACGCCGATCGCGATACCAAAGAGCACAAACACCAAGCCCATACTCAAAACGATTTTTGACTTCAGCTTCATTTCAGAACTTTCAATATTCACTGTTACGTTTACTGGCTGAAACAACGGCCCACCCGCTGCCGCACACCATCGGACATGGCATGACAGCGGAGGATGAGCCGGCGTCTCAGAACTCTTCCCATTCGTCGTTGCTGCCACCGGCAACCGCCAGCTTCTTCGGCCGGGCAACGGCCGCCGGTACGGCAACCGGCTTGCCTCCCTTGCGGGCGGCCGGCTTCGCCGCCACCACATCCTTCAGTACCGGAAGCTCGGAACGCACGCTGTAGGCGCCGCTCTCCAGCTTGAA
>MKWL01000018.1 GCA_001899305.1 Thiobacillus sp. 0-1251
GCCGACGTGCTTGGCATCGGCCTGTATGGATGGGGCGAAACTTACAGGGTGGTTTTTGAGTGTGTCAAGTGAAATTTCATGGCGGACCTGTTTTATGCCGTTTGCCGGGGATCATCGATCCAGGGACCATCGTCTGATCACTTCGTAACACGCACCACCCGGTTCGGTGACAGACTTTACCAGTACGAAATCGCTCACCGGTGCGCAGCAGACACGCTCAATGTGGCCGACTCCATCAAGTTTTAACTCTGCAATCCAGATTCAATGCCTTACCCGAATCACCGTCCCCTCGCGCCGTGGATCGGCGGCCCCGCCATGCGTGCCGGTCGCGGGATCGACGACGACGGCCTGCACCGAGCCGATGGTTTCGCGGCAGCCGTCCGTTCCCGCTTCGCCCAGACCGGTATGCCCGAGTGTGCGCAACGCGTCCTGCGCGACGAGGCTGAAGGCTGGCTGCATGAAGGTCTGGCCGCCTTCGCAATTCATCTTGCCTGTTGCGTTCGTAACCGACAGGCGCGGTGCATCGATGGCCTGCTGCATCGTCATGCCGTGGTCGATGAGGTTGAGCGTGACGTTGAGCACCGAGTTGATGATGGTGGCGCCGCCGGGCGAGCCATAGGCGGCGACGGGCTTGCCGTCCTTCAGCAGCAGCAGCGGTGCCATGCTGGAGCGCGGGCGCTTGAATGGCGCGACGTCGTTGGCGCCGGGATTGCCCTCGGCGGGGTCGGCGCTGGGCAGGAAATTGAAATCGGTCAACTCGTTGTTGAGCAGGAATCCATAGCCCGGCACGGTGATGCCCGAGCCCCAGGTGTATTCGATGGTGGTGGTGTAGCTCACCATGTTGCCCCAGCGGTCGACGATGGCGAAGTGGGTGGTGTGGAGGCTTTCTTTCCGTGTGCGGGCCGGCTTCAGCCGCATGGCGGCGGGGGTGCCCCAGGGTGTGAGGGCGCCTGCCTGTGGCGTGTCCATGCGGCGATCCGTTTTGATCAATGCCGTGCGCGCCGCCAGATACTCGGGATTCAGCAGGGCATGTTGCGGCACCTGCGCGGCATCGTCGTCGCCGATCCACACCGCGCGGTCGGCAAAGGCCAGGCGCATGGCCTCGGCCATCACATGCAGGGTCTTGGGGCTGCCGAAGCCGTAGCCTTGTGCGACGTCGCCGAGTGGAAAGCGCTCGAGCAGCTTCAGGATTTCGAAGAGGGTGAGACCGCCGGAGGAGGGGGGTGGCATGCCGGCGAGCGTCCAGCCGCGATAGTGGCCGATCAGCGGCCGGCGGATCGCCACCCGGTACTGTGCCAGATCGGCGAGCGTCATGCGGCCCTTGCCCGCATCGCCGAGCTCGCTGCGCCCGCGCTGCTGCGCCTTGACGATGGCGCGCGCGATCGGGCCGCGGTAGAAGGCATCGGGGCCCTTGGCCGCAATCAGTTTCAGGGTCTTCGCCAGATCTGGCTGCACCAGCCAATCGCCCTCGGCGAGCGGCACACCGCCGGGACGGAAGGTCGCAGCGGTTTCCGGCTGGATCTGCGTGCGACCGTCATCGTTCGCGATGTCGTCCGCCAGGAAACGGTTGACACGGAAGCCGTGCTCGGCGAGTTTGATCGCAGGCGCCAGCGTAGCGGCCAGCTTCATCGTGCCCCAGCGGTGCAGGGCGGTGTCGACCCCGAGCAGGGTTCCTGGTACGCCCACCGCGAGGCCGCTGGTCGAGGCAAGCGGAAAGCTCATCGGCAGGCCGTCAGGCGCGAACATGTCGGCACGGGCGCGTGCAGGGGCGCGTTCGCGCGAATCGACGAAGAAGGTCTCGCCGGTCTTGGCCAGGTGGACCAGCATGAAGCCGCCGCCCCCGATGCCGGACGATTGCGGCTCGACGACATTCAACGCGAATTGCACGGCGGCGGCGGCATCGATGGCGTTGCCGCCCTGTGCCAGGATGCGCGCACCGGCCGCGGCAGCGGCCGGTTGCGAGACTGCCACCACCCCCTCGGGCGAGGCAGCCAGCACGGAGGAAGACAGCAGACAGAAGATGAACCAGCGCGCAATACGGATCATGGGCCACGGCCGGGGTCGGCAGAAAAGAGAGCAGGACAGAGCCTGCACCGGTTGGGCCACGCGCGTCAATGCGCGGACCGGGTATTCAGCCGGGTTTGCCGTCGACGCGCGGGCGCAGCAGCATCGGGGCATACATCGCCACGAACAGGCCGAATGCGGCGACCCACACCAGCCCGGCCACGGTCATGACTTGCGTATACGCGGCAGGAAAAAGCAGCGGCAGCGCGACGC
Organism: Thiobacillus sp. 0-1251; assembly: GCA_001899305.1. Classification (GTDB taxonomy): domain Bacteria; phylum Pseudomonadota; class Gammaproteobacteria; order Burkholderiales; family Thiobacillaceae; genus Thiobacillus. The sequence continues at coordinate 2,278 of MKWL01000018.1, forward strand.
GGGCCAGCGCGGCGAGGTTGATCGCGATGAAGGCCAGCGTCATGATCGGCGGTGGTTCCAGCGGACGGCCGGTGTGGCCGAGCGAGACGCGTGCCATCATGCCCAGGGTCAGGGCGCCGATGGCGCCGGCGGTGAAGGCATGCAGCGCGCTGCCGGCGGCGGCGTTCCATCCGGCCGCCGACAGCGCCAGCAGCGCGAAGCCGAGCGGGATCCACGCATAGCCCAGATGGAGGATCCACAGCAGCGGCACCGACCAGAACTTGGGGGTATACCAGCCCGCCAGGCGGATCGCGTGGGCCGCCGCCGCTACAGCGGCAAGCAGGGCCGTGACAGGCGAGGCCGGTGCGAGCAGTGCGGCGATCAATGCCAGCAGGGTGGCGGCCGGCACCAGCCATTCGATGATTGTCCAGCGGCGCGCGCGGGTACGCAGCTTGTTGTCGGTGAAGCTGGGGATCACCCGTCCGCCCATTGCCGTGATCATCATGATCACCACATAGACACCCAGATGCAGCCCTGGTCGTGCCGTTCCGGACATCCAGTGCAGGGCATCGGCGTGCACCAGCGCATTGGCCGCAGCCAGCGCCAGCAACAGGATGGGGAAGGGATAGTTGTGCAGTTGCTTCGTCCGCAGGATCGGCACTGCCAGCGTGACCGCGAGTACCGGCAGGAACGCCAGGTCGATCAGCGCAACCAGACTGGTAGGAAGGCCCGGAATCAGGAAGCCCAGCCGCCCCGCCAGCCACAACAGGAACAGCGCGGCCAGCGGACGGCCCGAGGGCGTACGTAGGCCGGTCCAGTTCTGTGCCGCGGTCAGCAGAAAGCCGGCAATCACCGATACGGCGAAGCCGAACACCATTTCATGGCCATGCCAGACCAGGGGAAGCAGTTCGCCGGGAATGACGGCACCGTTCAGGACAAGCAGCCACAGTGCCATCATCAGCACGGCATAGAGGCCGGCCGCCAGGAAGAACGGCCGGAAGCCGAGCGCGAAAGGCGCCCAGCCGGCGGGCGGCAGGCGCTTTGCTAAATCGTCGGTGGGCAGCATGGCCATGTGGTGCGGGTGGGAGCAATCAGTTGGGGCGTGGTGCCACGCTGCGCCGTTCGGAGGTCGTCGATCAGCCCGTGCTCCAGGCACGCGGACGTTTCATGCCGGCGATCTTGCAGGCCTGCTTCACATAGCCATACGGGAACAGTTCGAACAGTTTCTTCTGCGCATCCCGGCCCATGCGCTCGGCCAGGTGCTTGATGACGAAGCGGGCATCGGCTGCGATCTGGTGTTCGTCATAGTATTCGCGCATGAAACGGATGGCATCCCAATGGTCGTCGGTGAGCTGGATGTTCTCGCCTTCGGCCAGGACCTTGGCTATTTCCTCGTTCCAGTCTCCCGGTTCGATCAGATAACCTTCCGCATCGCGTTCGGGCAAATCGATGGCCATGATTTTCTCCTGTTCCGATTACATTGCTTAATAATTCATTTCTTATATATGTTTGCATGTTCTGCCGATGCGATCAAGCCAGGATCGGCAGATACACCTCGTCACGTCCCGCCGCCGTGGAACTCGACTCCCGGTTGGCGCTCCGGCAGGGCCTCCACCAGGAGTTCACGCCGCGCCAGTGCCATGGCCTCGACGCCCGGTTCGTTCAGATACGATTTGGCGTCGGACACCGCGGCAACCAGCAGATCGGCCGCCAGTGCGTCAGGATCGCGACCGACCGATTTGGCCAGCGCCTTGAGCTCGATGCACGGGTCCGGCGGCAGACGGATTTCGAGAGGTTTGCCGCCACTGGTCGCCATCAGCGGCGGGTGTTGTTCGCCGCTTTTCCCGGCCAGCACTCGACTCATCACGCCGGCGATGTGCGAAGCGACGGAAGGGGTGTGGCCAGCAGGCTGCAGGCGGATCCGGTTGACGAAGTACTTCTCGAAATCAACCTTGGCCTGATGCACCCAGCGCCCCTGGCGCATCCAGTTGATGTCGCGCAAGGGCACCTGGGGTTCCGACAGGTAGGCGGCGCCGGTGTTGCCCATGTCGCTCAGCCATTTGGCGCGTTGCGGGACATAACTCGTCAGCGGCGCATCGCCGAGCTGGGCCAGGATGTTGTGCACCGCAATCTCGCCGGCTTTCTGGATCGCGTATACCGAGTCGGGAGCACCCACCGGCACCGGGGTGTGAGTCACTGCCGGTTGCGCTACGCAGGCGCCAAGGGCGAATACATTGGGATAGTCCGGATTGCGCAGGTATTCGTCCACGATCACCAGTCCATGCTGGTCGACCAGGCCGGTGGCACTGCGTATGCCGGGCACCCCGCCGAAAGCTGGCCAGTAGACCGAATAGGCGTATGGCAGCGCATGGGTCTGTTTGACGCCGCCGGCGGCATTGAGTTCGGCGATGTGGAGGACGTCCGCGTCGATGCGCGTCGTGATGGCGTTGCAGATCACACTGATCTTGGTATCGACCAGCGCGGCGGTTACCGCGCCCCGGCTGGCACCTTCGCCACCAAGGCCTAGATGGCCGGGCCAGGGTTCGGGCGTGACGAGGGTGATCGGCACCCGCTCGCGGATGTTGCGGCGCTTGAGGTCTGCATCGATCAGGAAGGCATATTCGTAGAGCGGTCCCAACACGCTGGCGCCGGGCGCCGCCCCGATCACGATCGGTCCGGGGTGCCGCACGAACTCGCGATAGGCAGCCAGTGCGCGTTCGGCCTGGTCGATGTGGATCACCGAATGCGTGTAGTCGGCAAGGCCGGGAATTGCGTCGGTCATGCCGCTGGCGCCCGTGGCGATCAGCAGCGCATCGTAATACAGCACATCTCCGTTCTCCAGGTCGACCTGGATGACGTCGGGATGGATGCGTTCGACGGCGCTGTGGACGAATTTGATGCCGCGAGATTCCAGATAGGGCGCGATGGGAAAGGCAATGTCGGCACGCTCGCGCCAACCCATGGCGACCCAGGGATTGGACGGCACGAAGTGGAAATAAGGCTTGTCCGACACCACCGTCACTTCGTCGTGCGGGCCCAGCTGGGCTTTCAGGGCGTAGGCCGCGGTCACGCCCGCGATGCCGGCTCCCAGGATGACAACATGCGTCATTTCAGTCTCCTTGATTCGTTGGGGTCACGCTGCTCAGCCGCGCGGGCGCACCAGTTGCCAGGCGCGCACGGCGTAGGTCGTCGCGGCAAATCCGCTCCACACATGCACCAGCCGCGTGAACGGGAAGACGAGGAAGATCGTCATGCCGAGGAACAGGTGCGCCTTGAATACCCAGCCGGCGCCGACCAGTAGTTCGACCGCATTGCCGCGGAAGGTGACGATGCGCTGGGCCCATTCGGCCAGCCGGATCATCATGCTGCCGTCCAGATGCTGGGCCGACAACGGAATGGTCGCGAGGCCGAGCAGCAGCTGTAGCCAGAGCAGCAGCAGGATCAGGATGTCGCCGGCTTTCGACGTGGCACGGATGCGCGGCTCGGTCAGGCGGCGATGCAGCAGCAGCGAGATGCCGAAGAAGGCCAGCACACCCGCCGTGCCACCCGACACCATGGCCAGCACCTGTTTGGCCCCAGCACTGATGAAGGGTTCGTAGACAAAGTGCGGCGTCAGCATGCCGAAAAAATGGCCGAAGAACAGGAACAGCACGCCGACGTGGAACAGGTTGCTGCCCAGCCTGAGCTGGCCGCGTTTCAACAATTGCGACGAATCGCTCTTCCAGGTGTACTGCTCGCGGTCGAAGCGGATCAGGCTGCCGAGCAGGAAGATCGTCAGGGCGATATAGGGATAGATCCCGAACAGGAACGTTTGCGAATAGGACATGTTTCGATCCTCCTGATCAATGCGTTGAAGCGGCCGCCTGCCGGCGCGAGGCCGGCATCTGCACCACCGTTACCTGCGGACCGGGCTTGAGCAGCGGTTCGACACCGTCCATCGATGGGCCGAACAGCTCCATGGCCTCGTCCATGTCGCGCACTGGCGGTTCGGCCAGCTCCTGCGCGGCCACCGGAGACAGTGTTTCCAGCACCTGGAAGGCGGTGGCATAGGGGCTGCCGTTGGCGTCGAGCTTGCGGCCGATAGTGGCGAGCACGTGGACCGCGTCGCCCAGTAGTTCAAGGGCTTCGTCGGCCGACAGCAGCGACAGGAACTCGAGGAACAGCGGCACGTAATCTGGCAGTTCGGCGGCAGAGGCATCGAAGTTGTGCTTCCAGTATTCCTGCAGCAGGTCGATCATGGCCGAACCGCGGTCGCGTGACTCGCCGTGGATGTGCTCGAACAGGTGCAGCGAGTGCGATGGATTGCGGTCGAAGGTGGCGACGTAGTTTTCCTGCAGCGCGATCAGCTTCGACTCGTGCAGCAGATCGAACAGCGGCGCGAGTCGCGTCGGTGCGCCGCCATTGAAGTCGGTTTCGTCCTCCAGCGCGGCGTGCATCTCGGGCAGCGCCGCCAGCCATTCGGATTCCGGGTAGCACAGCAGCAGGGACAGGACTTTGAAGGTTTTCATCGTGCGGGCTCCTTAACCGGTTTTCTTCTTGGCGTGCAGTTGCGACAGGTCGACCGGCACCGCATTCCTGCGGTTGCCGAACAGGCTGGTCTTGGGGGATACGCCGTCCGAACAGCCGTTGCCGAACGTGAAGCCGCAGCTCGATTTCTCCTCGAAGGTGTTGATCGTCTCCTCGCGGTGCGTGGTGGGGATGACGAAGCGGTCCTCGTAGTTGGCGATCGCGAGGTAGCGGTACATCTCGTCGGCCTGCGCGGAACTGAGTCCCACCTGGTCGAGCGCGGCGGTATTGGGCTTGCCTTCCACCGACTTGCCGCGCATGTAGGCGCGCATCGCCAGCAGGCGATCGAGCGCGGTGATCACCGGTTTCTCCTTGCCGCCTGTGAGCAGGTTGGCGAGGTAGGTGATCGGGATGCGCAGCGATTGGGTGTCGGGAATGATGCCGTTCATTCCCATCTGGCCCGATTCGGCCGCAGCCTGGATCGGGGAGAGTGGCGGCACGTACCACACCATCGGCAGCGTGCGGTATTCGGGGTGCAGCGGGAAGGCGATCTTCCAGTCGATCGCCATCTTGTACACCGGCGACTTCACCGCGGCGTCGAGCCAGGCTTCCGGGATGCCTTCGGCACGCGCGGCGGCGATGACTTCGGGATCGGAGGGGTCGAGGAAGATCTTCAGCTGCGCTTCGTAGAGTTCCTTCTCGTCGGTGACGCTGGCGGCTTCCTCGATGCGGTCGGCGTCGTACAGGATCACGCCGAGGTAGCGGATGCGTCCGACGCAGGACTCCGAGCACACGGTCGGCTGGCCCGCCTCGATGCGCGGATAGCAGAAGATGCATTTTTCCGCCTTGCCGGACTTCCAGTTGTAGTAGATCTTCTTGTACGGGCAGCCCGAGATGCACATGCGCCAGCCACGGCACTTGTCCTGGTCGACCAGCACGATGCCGTCCTCCTCGCGCTTGTAGATCGATCCGGAAGGGCACGACGCGACGCAGGTCGGGTTGAGGCAGTGCTCGCACAGGCGCGGCAGATACATCAGGAAGGTATTCTCGAAGGTCGAATGCATCTCCTTCTGCACGTTGTCGAAGTTCTTGTCGCGGCTGCGCGAGGCGAACTCGCCGCCGAGATCGTCTTCCCAGTTCGGCCCCCAGTGGATCTTGTCCATCTTCTTGCCGGTGATGGCCGAGACCGGACGCGCGGTGGGCGGCGTCTCCGACAGCGGCGCCTTCTGCAGGTGTTGGTAGTCGTAGGTGAAGGGCTCGTAGTAATCGTCGATCTCCGGCAGATTGGGGTTGCCGAAGAGGTTGGCAAGAATCTTCAGCCGGCTGCCTTGGCGCGGTTCGAGCTTGCCGTCACCCTTGAGTTTCCAGCCACCGTTCCACACGTCCTGGTTTTCCCACTGCTTGGGATAGCCGATGCCGGGCTTCGACTCGACGTTGTTGAACCACGCGTATTCCATGCCTTCGCGCGAGGTCCACACATTCTTGCAGGTGACCGAGCAGGTATGACAGCCGATGCACTTGTCGAGGTTCAGCACCATGGCAATTTGCGCACGCACTTTCATGTTGTTACTCCTTGCCTGACAGGGGCAGCCCCTGTGCTTGTATAAAAATCCCGCGCCGGAGAGAGTGGACGCGGGCGAGGGCGGCGGGAGACACCGCCCTCTAAACCCTCATTCCGGTGTCCGGCTCATCGTTCGACCAGCGGACCTTCCATCCAGTCCACCTTCTGCATCTTGCGCACGATCACGTACTCGTCGCGGTTGGAACCCACCGTGCCGTAGTAGTTGAAGCCGTAGGCCAGCTGCGCGTAGCCGCCGATCATGTGCGTGGGCTTGGTGATGGTGCGCGTCACCGAGTTGTGGATGCCACCGCGGAATCCGCTGACTTCGGCGCCCGGTACGTTGACGATTTTTTCCTGTGCGTGGTACATCAGGCACATGCCCTTGGGTACCCGCTGGCTGACCACGACGCGCGCGGTCAGCGTGCCGTTGACGTTGAACACCTCGACCCAGTCGTTGTCGACCAGGCCCGCCTGCTTGGCTTCGATCTCGGACACCCAGACGTGCGGGCCGCCGCGCGACAGCGTGAGCATGCGCAGGTTGTCGGTGTAGGTGCTGTGGATACCCCATTTCTGGTGCGGCGTGATCCAGTTGAGCACCAGCTCGTGGTGGCCGTTCGGCTTCTTGCCTAGCAGCGGCGCGATCGTCTTGGTGTCGACCGGCGGCTTGTACACGCACAGGCCCTCGCCGAAATCCAGCATCCACGGATGGTCCTGGTAGAACTGCTGGCGTCCGGTGAGGGTGCGCCAGGGAATCAGTTCGTGCACGTTGGTGAAACAGGCGTTGTACGACACGTGCTCCGATTCCAGACCCGACCAGGTCGGCGAAGAGATGATCTTGCGTGGCTGCACCTGGATGTCGCGGAAGCGGATCTTGTCGTCCTCGCGCGAACTGGCCAGATGCGTGTGGTCGCGGCCGGTGATCTTCGACAGGGCCTCCCATGCCTTCACTGCCACATGGCCATTCGTTTCCGGCGCCAGCATCAAGACCACTTCGCAGGCATCGATGGCCGATTCGATCTTCGGCAGCCCTTTACTGATCCCGTCCTCTGTGACGGTGTAGTTCAGTTCGGCGAGCTGCTGAACTTCGACTTCGGTATTCCAGCTGATGCCCTTGCCGCCGTTGCCGACCTTGGTCATCAGCGGGCCCAGTGCGGTGAATTTCTTGTAGGTGTCGCCGTAGTTGCGCGTTACGACCTTCATCGTCGGCAGGGTCTTGCCGGGAATCGGATCGACTTCGCCCTTCTTCCAGTCGCGCACGCCCAGGCTCTGCCCCAGTTCGGACGGCGTGTCGTGCATCAGCGGCGTCAGTACCAGGTCCTTCTGCGTGCCAAGATGGGTGGCGGCGAGCTCGGAGAACTTCTTCGCGATGGTCTTGTAGATTTCCCAGTCCGACTTCGATTCCCACAGCGGCTGTACCGCCTCGGACAGCGGGTGGATGAAGGGATGCATGTCCGAGGTGTTGAGGTCGTCCTTCTCGTACCAGGTGGCCGAGGGCAGCACGATGTCGGAATAGAGGCAGGTGGTCGACATGCGGAAGTCCAGCGTGACCAGCAGATCAAGCTTGCCTTCGGCGCCCTTGTCGTGCCACACCACCTCCTTCGGCTTGGCTTCGCCGAGTTCACCGAGGTCCGGTCCCAGCACCGCGTTCTGGGTGCCGAGCAGGTACTTGAGGAAATACTCGTGTCCCTTGCCCGAGGAACCCAGCAGATTGGAGCGCCACACGAACAGATTGCGCGGGAAGTTCTTCGGGTTGTCCGGATCCTCGCAGGAGAACCTGAGCGCGCCGCTCTTGATCTGCTCGACGGCATACTTGATCGGATCGATGCCGGCAGCATCCGCCGCCCGGGTGATGTCGAGCGGGTTGGTCTCCAGCTGGGGCGCGGAAGGCAGCCAGCCCATGCGTTCGGCACGCACGTTGAAATCGATCAGCCGGTAGTCGCCGTTTTTCTTGTCTGCCGTCGGAGACAGGATCTCCGATGCCGCCAGCTTCTCGTGGCGCCATTGGCTGGTGTGGGCGTAGAAGAAGGAGGTGGAATTCATCTGCCGCGGCGGACGATGCCAGTCGAGGCCGAAGGCCAGCGGCGCCCAGCCGGTCTGCGGCCGCAGTTTTTCCTGGCCGACATAGTGCGCCCAGCCGCCGCCCGACTGGCCGATGCAGCCGCACATCATCAGGAGATTCATGATGCCGCGGTAGATCATGTCGTTGTGGTACCAGTGGTTGAGCGCCGCGCCGAGGATGACCATGGATTTGCCCAGGGTCTTGTCGGCGTTGTCGGCGAATTCGCGCGCCACCGTGATGATGTCGGCGCGCGGCACCCCACAATGCTTCTCGGCCCAGGCCGGCGTGTAGGGCACGTCGTCATCGTAGCTCTTGGGCAGGTTCGGTCCGCCGAGGCCGCGGTCGACGCCGTAGTTGGCCAGCGTCAGGTCGTAGACGGTGGCCACATATACATCCTTGCCGCCGACGCTGATGAGCTTGACCGGCAGGTTGCGGACGAGCAGTTCGTTGTGATCGTCGCCGCCGAAGTAGGGCATGGCGACCTCGACAATGTCGTCGTAGTTGCTCAGCAGGCTCAGCTGCGGCTTCACCTCTTTATTGGAATAGCCGTCGCGCATTTCCAGGTTCCATGCGCCCGATTGACCCCAGCGGAAACCGATCGACCCGTTGGGTGCGACCAGGTAGCCAGTGTTCTCGTCGTACACCACGGTCTTCCATTCGGGATTGTTGTCCTGCCCCATGTGGCCGGTGAGGTCGGAGGCGCGTAGATAGCGGTCGGCGATCAGCTGGCCTTCGTGCATCTTCAACATGACCAGCATCGGCATGTCGTTGTACTGGCGGCAGTAGGTATCGAAATATTGGCTCTTGTTCTTGTTGTGGAATTCGCTGAGGATGACGTGGCCCATCGCCAGCGCCAGCGCGGCGTCGGTGCCCTGGCGCGGCGCCAGCCAGATGTCGCCAAATTTCACCATTTCGCCGAAGTCGCTTGATACCGCCACGGTCTTGGTGCCCTTGTAGCGCACCTCGGTGTAGAAATGGGCGTCGGGCGTGCGCGTCTGCGGCACATTGGAGCCCCACACCATCAGATAGGTCGAGTTGTACCAGTCGGCCGATTCCGGCACGTCGGTCTGCTCGCCCCACACCTGCGGGCTCGACGGCGGCAGGTCGCAGTACCAGTCATAGAACGAGCCGCACACGCCGCCGATCAGCGACATGTAGCGCGATCCGGCCGCATAGCTCACCATCGACATCGCGGGAATCGGCGAGAAGCCGTAGATGCGGTCGGGGCCGAATTCCTTGATGGTGAAGACGTTGGACGCGGCGATCATTTCCGTCACCTCGTCCCACTTGGCGCGCACGAAGCCGCCCTGGCCGCGCACCGACTTGTAGCGCTTGGCCTTCTCGGGGTCCTGGCTGATCGATTTCCAGGCCGCCACCGGGTCCAGGGTCTTCCTCGCCTCGCGCCACATTTCCATCAGGCGGCCGCGGATCAGCGGGTATTTCACGCGCTGCGCCGAATACACATACCAGGAATAGCTGGCACCGCGCGGACAGCCGCGCGGCTCGTGATTGGGCAGGTCGGGGCGGGTACGTGGATAGTCGGTCTGCTGGATTTCCCAGGTGATGAGGCCGTTCTTCACGAAGATTTTCCAGCTGCACGATCCGGTGCAGTTCACCCCGTGGGTGGAACGCACCACCTTGTCCTGCTGCCAGCGGCTGCGGTAGGCGTTCTCCCAGCTGCGGTCTTCGTTGCTGACGACGCCATGGCCGTTGGAATACTCGGCAACGGTCTTCTTGAAGAACGTCAGTCGGTCGAGGAAGTGACTCATTGTTTTGCTCCTTACAGTCGCAGGTGAGGCGTTAGGTGTGAGGCGTTAGGCGCGGGTGACGCGGAGTGCGGGCGTCGGCATGTTTCGCCTCACGCCTTACGGATTCCGAATCTCCGAACCCTTGCGCAGATAGAACCACCAGTTCAACACCAGGCACACCGCATAGAACACGGCGAAGCCGTACATCGCGTTCTCCGGCGTGCCGGCCTTGAGCTGGCCCTTGATGACCTCGGGCGCGATGAAGGAGCCGTAGGCCGCGACCGCCGAGGTCCAGCCGAGCACCGGTCCCGCCTGGGCACGGTCGAAGATCACGCCGACGGTGCGGAAGGTCGAGCCGTTGCCGATGCCGCTGGCGGCGAACAGGATCACGAACACCAGCAGGAACTGGGTGAAGTAGATCTCTGGCGTGGCCGAGTGGTAGGCCTGCATCAGCACGTATCCAGCATAGACCGAAGCGGCGACCATGACGGCCGAGATGATCTGGGTGACGATGGAGCCGCCGACCTTGTCGGAGATCCAGCCGCCCACTGGACGGATCAGCGCGCCGACGAAGGGGCCGATCCAGGCGTATTGCAGCGCCGAGGGGGCGTGCGGGTTCTTGGCATGCACCCAGGCGCCGGTGGCGGCATTCAGGGTGTGGGTGTCGCCGAAGATGACCGTGATCGACAGCGGCAGCGCCATCGAGAAGCCGATGAACGAACCGAAGGTGACCAGGTAGAGCGCCGTCATCGACCAGGTGTGACGGTTCCTGAAGATCGCGAACTGTTTGGCGATGTTCTCCTTCATCGGCCCGAAGGCGGCGAGCTTCAGGATCACCAGCGTGACGACGATGATGAGCGGCATCGCCACCCACATATTGAGCACACCGAGGCCCGTCGGCGCCGGCAGGTAGAGGTAGAGGCCGCCGATGGCAGGGATGAAGACCAGGGTGTAGAGCCAGGTGACCTTGATGAAGGCGGTGATGGCGTTGCCGGCGTCAGGTGAAACTTGCAGCAGGTTGTTCATGCCGAACCAGGCGAGGATGCCGAGCGGCACCAGCGAGAGCACCCAGGTGAGGCCGGCGTTCTGGATGTAGGTCGGCGTGCCAGCGAGGATCTTGCCGAAGATCCAGCCGCTGTCCTTCACCAGCGTCATCGGCTCGCCGCCGAGCGCGCCGAACACGCTGACCGTCATCACCAGCGGGATCAGGATCTGCATCGTCGTCACGCCGAAGTTGCCCAGCCCCGCGTTGATCCCGAGCGCGGTGCCCTGCAGGCGCTTGGGAAAGAAGGTGCTGATGTTGGACATCGAACTGGCGAAGTTGCCGCCGCCGACGCCCGACCACAGCGCCATCAACTGGAACGACCACAGCGGCCAGTCCGGATGCTGCAGGACGATTCCGGTGCCGATCGCGGGGGCCAGAAGCATCGAGGTGGTCAGGAAGATGACGTTGCGCCCGCCCGCCAATCGGATGAAGAAGGAGGAGGGAATGCGCATGGTCGCACCCGCCAGGCCCGAGATCGCGGTGAGCGTGAACAGCTCGTCCTGGCTGAATGGGAAGCCCAGGTTGGACATCTGCACGGTGATGATGCCCCACATCAGCCACACGGCGAATCCGCATAGGAGGGCTGGAACCGAGATCCACAGGTTGCGGTAGGCAATCTTCCTGCCGGTCGTTTCCCAGAAGGTGGCGTCTTCCGGGTTCCATTCCTTGATATTGGTGGGCATAGATCGCTCCTGGCGTTAAAGAGGGAATTACTCGAGCGGGTCGGCGCCTGCGGTCCTGATCATCGGCAGCTTGCGGACCTCGGTCAGGTACATCCAGATCAGCGATACCCAGGTGATGCCGTACATCAGCATGAAGATGCCGCTGTTGATGCCGGTGAGATCGACGATGGCGCCGAACAGGATGGGCAGCACGAAGCCGCCGAGGCCGCCCATCAGGCCGACGATGCCGGAGATGACGCCGATGTTGTCGGGGTATTCGTCGGAGATGTACTTGAATACCGATGCCTTGCCGAATGCCCAGCACAGGCCCAGCACGAACAGCAGCACGGTGAACACCCAGACGTTGAGGCCGATGTGCAGCGCGAATTCGCCCTTGGTGGTCTGGATCACCATGTCGGTCTGCGGATACGACAGCAGGAACAGGCAGATCCACGACACCCACATCACCCACCAGGTGAGCCGGTGCGCGCCGACCTTGTCGGAGATCCAGCCACCCACTGCGCGCATCACGCCGCCCGGCAGCGAGAAGCAGGCTGCCATCAGTGCAGCGGTCTTGATGGAGAAGCCGTACTCGGTGATGAAATACTTGGTCAGCCAGAGCGACAGCGCCACATAGCCGCCGAACACGATCGAGTAATACTGCGAGAGCTTCCAGACGTTGGGGTCCTTCAGCGCGGCGAGCTGCTGCCTGAAGGTGATGTGGCCGGGTACGTGATGCGCCGTGTCGGTATAGGTGAAGATCCAGAAGAGCATGGCCACGATCAGGATGGCCACCGCGTACACGTGCGGCACGGACTGCCAGCCGTAGGCGACCACCAGGGAGGGCGCGACGAACTTGGTCAGCGCCGCGCCAGAATTGCCAGCGCCGAAGATGCCCATGGCAAATCCCTGCCGCTTTTTCGGGAACCAGCGGGCCACATAGGCGATGCCGACCGAGAAGGAGCCCCCGGCCACGCCGACGAACAGCGCCAGCAGCAGGAAGTGCCAGTATGCAGTGGCGTAGCCGATCAGCCAGATTGGCACGACCGTCGCCAGCATCAATACGAAAAAGACGATGCGGCCGCCCAGCTTGTCGGTCCACATGCCGAGTGGCAGCCGGATGAGCGAGCCCGTCAGCACCGGCGTGGCCACCAGGATGCCGAACTCGGTCTCGTTCAGGCCCAGCATTTTCTTGATGGGGATGCCGATGATCGCGAACATCATCCACACGGCGAAGCAGGCGGTGAATGCCAGCGTGCTCAGCGTGAGCACGGAAATCTGCTTTTGGGTCTGGGTCGCCATGACACATCCTTTACCGAGATTTCAAGACTGGTTTATCTGAAATGTTGACCGCAGTGTATGCCTATGGGTGTAGATGAAAAGGGCGGGATTTGTATGTTTTGAGACGCTTTCTACCTCCAAAGAGGTAGTGGGGGTATTCTGCTAATTCAATGTTTTATCGTAAGTATTTTGGATATTGTTTGGCGTGGAGCAGGGCAATAGATATATTGGGAGTAGCTCTTCAGCAGTGAAGACTGTCCGGAAGTGAGATGCTATATTTTGAACCGTAACGAGGTGGCCAGTCCGATGTGATGCGCGGGCCGCCTGGGCCGGCCGCTTTAATGAATCACCCCCCTTTACCAGCACAACAGGAAACTCAAATGAAAAAAGCATCGCTCATCCTCGCCATTTCACTTGCAACGCTATTGGGCGCCTGCGGGAAACAGGAAAGTGCGCCTGAGGCGGCTGCGCCTGCCGCGCCCGAGGCGGCCGCACCGGCACCGGCCGCCATGGAAAAACATGAGGAACCCGCAAATGACGTGGGCAAGAAGGTGTTCGGCGCGGTCTGCGCGCTGTGCCATGCGTCGGGTGCGGCGGGCGCCCCCGTGTTTGGCAACAAGGCCGACTGGGAGCCGCGCATCGCCCAAGGCATGGACGTCCTATACAAGCACGCGCTCGAAGGCTTCAACGGTGCAAAAGGGGCAATGCCCGCACGTGGCGGCAACCCCAAGCTCACGGATGACGAAGTGAAGGCAGCGGTGAACTACATGGTGGATAAAGTCAAATAAATACCAAGTCCGGATGGTCGGACTTGTGCAATTCAGGAACGGGGGAGCATCGCGCTCCCCCGTTTTTTTGAGCCCGTTTGGCTGGGTCGATTCCCTGCGTCAGTGGCGATGCTGGCTGTTTCGGCTCAGGGATACCAACAGGCGGGGCGTCATGTCCGCAGCGGTCAGCACGGTACCGCGGTGCTGGCGGGCAAAGGCGTCGGCAGCCGTGGGGCTGGCGAACGCGGGCAGGTCGGCAGTGCGCATCGGGCCGGTGACTGTGGAGCCGTGGACGAAATGGGCCTGTCCGGCCTCGATCCATCGCCCGCTCTCGAGGTCGCGTACATAGCTGACGGCGACATCATCGAGCGTGTAGCGCCGATCGTAGTGACTGACCTTGTGGAGGAAGTCGAACAGGTTGACCGGCGAGTCGAAGTAATGGGCGGCGCCGTCCTTGAAAATGGTTTGCGCCGCCCAACGCGGATAACGGGCCGGATACATGCCGCATACCGGGCAGCGTGCAGCGGCGGGCACCGGGCGGGGCGCGTACATGGACTGTCCCGCAGCAGGGTCGTAGGGCGTTGCAGGGGCGACGATGCAAAGCTCGTTGTTGAACAGGTCGATGTCGCGTCCCGGCTGCCCGTCGGCGAGCAGCAGCAGGGAGGTGGCGAATGCGATCGTGAGGCCTCCCGACGACAGCAGTCTGGGTGGCCAATGCATCAGCCGATATCCTTGATTCCGAGCCGGGGGTCGTCGAGCAGGGCGCGAATCAGATTGCGTAGATTGTCTTCCGGAGCGGCATCGGGACGTGTGATCGAGTCGGCCACGATGCGCCCGGCCGCGTCGTGGAAATGGTTGGGGAAGGTTGCCAGGTCCCGGTGCAAGGGCGCCGTGTCGATACCGGATTCGACCTCGCCATAGACCCAGCGCAGCGAATAGGCATCCGCCGCGGCATAGCGCACATCCAGCGTCACGCCATTCCTCAGCCGAACGATGAGCGCGTCCTGTCTGTGTTCGACAGGCCCGTCGAGATCGTCCAGGAAGGCATGTTCGATCGCCGTGCCGAGTTCGAGGTGCAGCCTCATTTGCTGTTGGCCTCCTTCAGACGCTCGGCGAGTGCGGCACGAGCCGTTTCGCGCGTATCGGCGAGAATCCGGGCTGCCAGATAGTGTTCATAGGCCGGATGCTCGGCCACCTCGCCGCGCTGGATTTTCTGCAGGAGTGCCGCTTCGTCGGCCACGCCATGGAACTGCAGGACGGTGTTGCAGTTCTCGCGCAGTTCGTAGGTCAGCCGGGCCAGTTGTTCGATTTCAGTTGCCGTCTCGAACGGGACGCTTTCAAAGAATTCGGGCATGGCGTTCTTACATGTGGCGGTCGTTGAGTACGCCGCCATCCAGCACGACCATGTCGGGCTTGATATCGGCAAAGCGGGTGACCTTGCCGCCGTATTCGGCAGCGAATTTCGTCGCATCCTGTTCCAGCGCAAAGCTGGCAATGGTCGGTCCCATCGATCCTTCACGTTTGCTGCCGTAGACGTAGTAGGCGGATTTCGCGTCGATCCAGTGGTCGTGCGGTTCGTCCCAGTCCGCCTTGCCCATGTCCTGCACGAAAATGCCGCGCACCTCCCTCACCTGTTCCGGGGTGAGATAGACGTGGAACATCTCGATCGTATCGCAGAAGAAATCCGGCTCCGCCTGCCCGGCGTAGAAGATCTGTGCCTTGGGGCCGGGGTAATCGGCAAGCAGCATGCCGTCGAGGGAGCAGGAGGTGCTGCGGCTGATCTCCAGCGGGGCGACGGCGGTCGGGCCTGCAGACTGACCGCAGGCCGCGAGCAGGGCTGCGGTCAGCGCGGCGAGGATGAATGTCGATCTGATTGAGGTCATTTACGGAATCTCCAGCTTGCAATACCCAAGGGCACCACGATCCAGGCAAGCATCACCAGGCCGAGCAGCCAGGGATCGGCCAGTGCACGGGGAAAAACGGTCGCCAGCCCGTACAGGGTACGGACGTCGTCCAGGGAAAAGATGTTGAGGATGCGGAACACGTCGGCAGGGTTCGCCAGGAGCAGGTAGGGAAAGATCTCGCCGCCCCACTGGCCGCCGGTGACGACCAGTGCGCCGAGCAGCAGCAGGTCGAACACCAGCACGAAGAAAAACCAGGTGGCGATCGCGAGGCCCGAAGCCCGGGTACGGTCGGCGGCGAATACCGACAGCATCACCGCCAGGCTCAGGAAGGCGCAGCCCAGCAGCACCGAACTGAGCATGAAGCCGAAGTAGTGGTACAGGGCATTGAGGTCGAGCTTGGCCGACAGCACGATCGCCACCAGGCCGAAGCCGGCGATGGTCGAGAATGCCAGCGCGGCGGCCAGCCCGAAATATTTGCCCAGCAGCAGTTCCAGGCGCGTGATCGGCATCGAGAGCAGGAGATCGAGCGATCCCCGTTCGCGCTCGCCGACGATGGCGTCGAAACCCAGGACCAGCGCGATCAGGGGAATCAGGTAGATGACCAGGCTGACCAGGCTGGCGATGGTGAGGTCGATCGAGCGAAAGCCGACGGCGCCCTGCTGCGCGGCGCCGAAATAGGCGATGACCAGCGCGAAGGCGGTGAAGACCAGCGCCACGGCCAGCACCCAGCGATTGCGGATGCGGTCCCAGAATTCCTTGCTCGCGATGGTGGCGATCTGTGCGATTTCCATGTCGCCCTCTCAGTCCGAAAAGCCGAAGAACACATCTTCGAGCGAAGGCTCGCGTACCGTCAGGTCGCGGACGCGGCCGTCCAGCCGGGCGAGCGCCTCGATCACCGCCATCTTCGCTTCGCGCCGGCAGCGCACCTTCACGTGATCATCGTGCGCCTCGATCGCCTCCACCTGCAGATGGGAAAGCGCGGCGCGCACCGCCTCGAAATCCTCCTTCGAGACGCGCACGCTGAACCACAACGGCAGGTCCACCTGTTCACGCAGGTCCTGGACCGTCCCGCGGGCCTGCACCTTGCCGGCGGCCATGATCGCAATGCGATCCACCCGTTCCTGGATCTCGGCGAGGATGTGGGAGGTGATGACCGTCGTCACGCCTTCGCTTCTGAGCTGGCGCAGCGTCGCGTAGAAACTGCGGATCGCCTCCGGATCGAGGCCCGTGGTGGGCTCGTCGAGAAACAGGATGCGCGGCTTACCGAGCAGGGCCTGGGCAAAGCCGAGACGCTGGCGCATGCCCTTGGAGTATTCGCGTACGCGCCGTTTGGCCGCGTGAGCAAGGCCTACGCGTTCGAGCGTCGGGCCCGCCTCTGCCGGCGAGACGCCCTTCAGCCTGGCGAAGAACCAGAGCGTCTCGAGTCCGGTGAGATTGTCATAGAGCACCACGTTCTCCGGCAGATAACCGACCGTGCGCCGTACGGCACGAAAGTCGCGGCCGGTGACGAGCGCGCCGTCGATGCGGATGTCGCCCGCGGTGGTGGGGGTGAGGCCCAGCATCATCTTGAACAGCGTGCTCTTGCCGGCGCCGTTGTGCCCGATGAGGCCGAACAGTTCGCCGGACCGGATGTCGAGGTCGACGCCGTCGACCGCGCGGATGTTTCCGTAGTGCTTGCGCACCCCCTGTGCGACGATCAGGGGTGCGCCGGCGTCATTGGGGGGAAGGGAAGAGGCCACGCCATTTTCTCCAGTCGGGGTTGTGCGGCTGCATCCGCGGTTGGGGATCGACGATGCTGGTGGCGCGCAGCAGCGGGAACTGCTGGCTGACCATGCGCAGCGTCTGCACGGCCGGGCTGGCCAGCAGCAGCTTCATCATCGGGTGGCGCCAGGACAGGTAGTCGACCATGTCGTTCGCCTCGTAGGGCACGTCCCCGATGCCGTCGCCGTTGCGGTCCCACCCCACATAGTTGCTCCAGTAGTTGCCGGGCCAGATCTCGTCCCGGCTGGCCACGTACTTGATCTGGGTGCGGTTCTGGATGAAATCGTTGCCCGTCGCCTTGTTGTGGTAAGAGCCCGCCCACAGGTGGATGCCGACCGTGTTGTCCATCACCAGGTTGTTGCGGATGGTGTTGTACTCGGCATCGTAAATGAAAAAGCCACGGGCATTGCCGGCGACGACGTTGCCTTCGATCACCGAATCCTGGAGGGTGCGCAGCATGATGCCATGGTCGGAATTGCCCCAGGCGCGATTGTTCCGCACCACCTGGTTGCGCGCCATCATCAGCGCGAGACCGCCGCGGTTGTGGTACGAGTCGTTGCCTTCCCACACGTTGTCGTTGGAGTTCATGTAGTGGGTGCCGTAGCGCGCGTTGTGGATGCGGTTGTTGCGGAACACCGCATGATTCGACACATCCACGTAGATGCCGTCGCGGACGAAGCTGATCTGGTTGCCGACGATCTGCGCGCCCTCGGTGTGGTAGAGCTCGATGCCATTGCCGCGGCGGGCGGACTGGTAATCGCGCTTGCCGGTGATCACGTTGTTGAGGATCTGCACGTTCTGCACCGATTCGATCCAGAGGCCGAAGAGATTGTAGGTCAGGTCGCAGTTGCGCACGATCGCGCGATGCGCACCCGGCTGGATGTAGATGCCCGCATTCTGGTCGAGCAGGCTGTCGCCGGAATCGCGCACGATCAGTCCGTCAATGGTGATGTCCTTGGCAGTGATGCGGATGGTGTCGCCCGTGAGGCCGCCGCTCAGCGTGGGCCGGTCGATGCCTTTCAGCGTCAGCGGCTTGTCGATCCGCAGGTTTTCCCGGTACAGGCCACGCTCCACGCGCACTTCGTCGCCGGGGCGGGCCTGGGCAATGGCCGCGCCGATGGACTCGCCCGCGTGCACCGTCAGGATGTCGGCGCGCGCCAGGCCCGCCAGGCAGGCCAGCAGGCCACCCAGAACGAGCCATACGATCGGCCTGGCGGCTAGTAAAGCCATTGCAGCGCCGGCAGGCCTTGCAGGACATCCAGTATCCCTGTGCCCTTCATGATCAGGAACAGGGTGGCAGCGATGAGCAGGTTCTTGAACCCCACGTAGGCGGCCATGTCGGCCCAGGAGGCCGGACGCAGGTTGCGTCCCCACCACGGGCCGTCCTTGACGTAGGGCTTGCAGCGCATGCGCACCACCAGTTCGTAGGCGCTCCAGCCCAGCCACCAGCCGAGCACGATGCCGGGGCCGATCCGGCCAGCGGCGCCGAGCACCCACACCCAGGTCACCAGAACGGTCAGCGCGAACGTGGTCGCCTGCAGCAGGACCGGCTGCTGGAATACCTTGCGGCTCCAGGGGAACAGGTGGTCGAAGAATTCCTGGCCGATGAAGGCGGGCAGGCTCGGCCGTTCCGCGGCCGCCGGCGTGGGACGGGCGGAAAACGGCACGATGGGAATGTAGTAGCCGTCCGCGCCGATCGCGGTCAGCGGTTCGCCGGCCTTGGTGCGGCGCTTGCGTTCCTTGGCCAGCGGCGGGCAGGCATGGGTATCGTAATAGAGGACCTGGCAGTCGAGACACAACAGGCATTCGCGCTGGTCGATGCGGCCGCTGTCGTCGATCGCCTGCGAGCCGCAGCCCACCTGGCACGCCGCGCACGGCCCACACTCCGCCTTGCGCTTGAGTCCCCACCAGCGGAACGTCGAAGGCACCGCGAGCGCCGCGCCCAGCGGGCATAGGTATTTGCAGAATGGGCGTTCGAAGAAAGCCGACGCGACGATCAGGACGGTCCAGAACGTCACGAAAGGCCAGGAGCGGTTCCACACGCCGACCAGGAAAGTGGTTTTGAATGGCTCGACTTCGGCGAGCTTTTCCGCCCATCCCATGGAGTAGAAGGACACAGCGAGCAGGATGGTGAAGATACCGTATTTGATCCATTTCAGCCGATCATGCCAGTTCTGCGGCAGCAGGTGGCGCTGGTAGCGCTTCAGCCCCAGCTTGCCGGCCACATGGTAGACCAGTTCGGCGAGCGAGCCGTAGGGGCACATCCAGCCGCAGAACATTCCGCGTCCCCAGAAGAACGTGGTGACGATGATGAAAATCCAGAACAGGAAGACGAACGGATCGGACAGGAACAGTTCCCAGCGCCACTCGAACAGGATGGCATGGAACCAGGTCAGCACCTGGGTGATCGACGGCACGGCCAGTAGGTAGAAGCCGACGAAGCCGATCGATGAGACCCACAGCAGGTAGCGCGGGATTTCCTTCCAGCGCGTGTCCTTCATGGTGGAGCGCCGGACCAGCTTGTCGCGCAACGCGTAGACGGTGCCCGCAGCGATCAGCCACAGCAGAAACAGCACGACCTCGATCTTGCGCGATTTCCAGACTTTGACCCAGGTCGCCTCCGGCTTGACGATTTCCGGGCGCCCGCCTTCGAGGTAGCGGGCGGGCAGCCAGTACTCTCGGTCGAAGCTGGTAAAGGTCTTGGTGCCGGTCTGCCGGTCTATCTTGTTGGCCAGGTACACCAGGCTCCAGGGATAGGCTGCACTGAAGGTCGGCGAACGGATGATGAAGATGGCCGACTCCTTGTAGCGCGGCGCACCGGCGGCCTCGATGCCATACAGGTTGAGATAATCCAGATCGCGGAAGGTGAAGGAATCGATATCCTGGGATACCAGCACGCGGTCATAGATGCCGCCGCGCACGAAGCCCGAACCCTTGAAGGATCCCGTGCCGTTGGCAATCAGGAAAATCGCATGCTCACCCGGCTTGAGCTTGGACATGAGAGAGGCGTAGCCATGCTCGCCCAGCACGCTGCGCCCGATCGTCGGCTCGTTGAGATAGCCGAAATAGATGTCGATGTAGGGCTGCCCTCCGGGGCCCTGGCCGATTTCGTCCGCCTTGACCTTGAGTTCCTGGACGCTGCCTTCGTCGAGCAGCGCCTGCCAGTCCAGCGTGCCCGGGATGTCCTTGAATTTCGCCTGGGGCCGGATCGTGGGCTTGACGATACCCACCTGGCGGGCGACTTCGAGGCCGCTGCGCAGGATGACCTGGTTTTCAGCGATCACCGTCACCGTGGCGCCGGAGATCGCGTCGACGCCGATCATGCCTTCGCCCGGCCGGGAGGTGCCCACTTCGATCTTGTCGCCGACGAACTTACCGAGGTACTGCTTGACGAACTTGGTGAGCTGCGACTCCGGAATGCCCACCAGCAGGATCGGTTCGGAGTGCTTCAGAACCCGGACACCGGTGATGATGCCCTTGGTATCCATGCCGATCAGCGTCACCACCGGCTTGCCCGAGTAGGCCGGGATGTCGACGACGTCGGTGGACAGGAATACGTAGCCGATCAGTTTGCGGTCGTCTTTCCCGTCATGCTTGTCTTTCTCGTCGCCATGATCGTCCTTCCCGTCATGCTTGTCTTTGCGGCTCTGGTAGGCCTCGACATAGGCCGGTTTACCCATGCGCTTGGAAAAGCCGTCGGCGCCAGGCATCACGTCCTTGCAGGGTACGTACGCGCACAGATCGGGATCGGTGGACAGTTGCACCGGCAACGGCGCCTCGTAGCTGCCGGCGACAGCCAGCCCCGGGGCGCAGTAAAAACAGAGTATCGCCAGGAAACAGGCGATAGGGCGGGCTAGATAATCCATGAAAAACACCGCAAATGTCTGAACATCACCTGGAACACGCATTTTGTCCGCCGGCCAGCCGGCGGCCTTGCGATCTGGTCGTCCGTTCCGCCCAGGGGAGCGGAACGGAGCAATCGGTCAAGCCTCGACCAGCATGCGGCTGCGCATCTCCAGGTGCAGTGCATGACAGAAATTGGTGCAGTAGCACCAGTAAACGCCCGGCTTGTCGGCAACGAAGGTGACCGACTTGGTCTCCTGCGGGTTGACGATGAACTGGATGTCGTACTTGGGAATGGCGAAACCGTGCGTCAGATCCTCGACCTTGTCGTGGTTGGTCAGGATGATGGTCACCTCGTCGCCCTTCTTGACCTTGAACTCCCGCAGACTGAAGGTCGGCGCCTGGCTGGTGAGCTTGATGGTCACCTTCCTGCCGTTGCGGAAGACGCCCGAATCCTTGGGATCCTTCACCGCCAGCGGGAAGTCGTCCATGTTGTAGATCTGGCGCGTCTTGATGATGTCGCGGCGGATGATGATGGAATCGTGCGGCTCCGAATACACCGAGTGGTCGGCTACCAGCTTCATTTTGTCGCCGCTGATATCGATCAGCTGGGCAGTCTCGGCGTGCAGCGGCCCCACGGGCAGGAAGCGATCCTTGGAAAACTTGTTGTCGGAAATGAAGAAGCGGCCATCCGATTCCTTGGTTTCACCCATTGACGTGAAGCCGTGGCCCGGCTGGTAATGCACGTCGATGCGGTCAAGTACCACCTTGGCATTCTTGTCACCCTTGTATGCCTTGATCGCGGCCTCCACGTTCCACTTCACGATCTGGCTGTCGAGGAAGAGGGTCGTGTAGGCGTTACCCTTGTTGTCGAAACCGGTGTGCAGCGGCCCGAGGCCGATTTCGGGTTCGGCGACCACGGCGTCGCGGGGGTTGGCCAGGCCGCCATCGAACCACTTCAGTACCAGGGCATGCTCGATGACCGAGGCCGTCGGCGAAAGCTTGCCTGAACAGGCGTAATACTTGCCGTCTGGGCTGATGTTCACGCCGTGGGGATTCTTCGGGATCGGCACATAGCACGTCAGCGCGGTCTTGGGGTCCTGGTTGGCCGCCTTGGTGCCGTCGACGACGGGCACCTTGGATCCGGCGATGTACCGCACCTTGCCTGCCTTCACGGCCTCTTCGATGCGGGCAATGTTGAAGAACAGGCAGTCGTCCATTTCCGCCGCCATCATGTCCTCGTAATGGAGCCCCATCTCGGTGTTGTACTGGTTGGTCGCGGCAAGCTTGCCGTCATAGGAGCTGGCCACCAGGTCGCAGTTGCCGTCGATCAGCACCTGCCAGCGCACCTCCATGGAATTGGAGTCGACGCAGGTAAATATCGATTTGTACTTGCTGCCGTCCTCCAGGTCGCGCCCGTCGTTGGGCAGCGGAATCGAGAACTCGCCGCCGCAGAACACGCGGGTGGTGTGGTTGACGTTGGAGTCGACCGGGTCGCGCTTGTCGGGGAAGGTGCCGTGAAAGCCCTGGACATTGGGCAGCTCGGTGATCTTGTCGGTCTCCATGGTGTCCATGCGGATGCGCGCGAGACGGCCGTGGATTTTGTCGTTCACGAACAGGTACTTGCCGTCGTAGGTGCCGTCGGTATAGGACGGGTGGACATGGTGCGTGTCGCCGGTGGTGTACTTGGGCGTGCCGTTGGGCTTGGTGCCGAGGATCGCCTTCGATTCGTTGGTCACGCCCCAACCGACCAGGGCGTCCATGTTGTAGACCGGGATGCGCTTCAACTCGCGCCCGGACGGGATGCCGTAGATGCGGCACTCGCCCGAATGCCCGCCGCTGGAAAACGCATAGTATTCATCGAGCTGTCCCGGCGGGACTTCGTATTTGCTGTAATCGACACCGCTCCCGGCCTGGGCCGCGGGGGCGCCCGCGCCAGCGCCTTCACCCGTCGCCGGCGCCGATTTCTTGTTGCATGCAGACAGGCCCAGCGAAAGCCCTGCGCCGGAAAGTCCGACCAGGGCGGCGGTATTCATGAATTTTCGGCGACCCAGATCGGGCTGGGTGTCGGATAGTTTGCTATCGTCCTGCGTATGGTCCTGTGTCATGTCGTGGTGCTCCCCGTCCTGAAAATAATCGGCACGTTCACTCGGATTGGCGCAAGGCAATCCGAATCGCTCGAATCCGGCAGGCGGCCATTCCGGCTGCTTGCCGCTGCGACAAAATGTCGCATTTGGAATCTAGCATATAAAGAAAATACGATCTCTAGGTCCGTAAATATTGATTTCAATCACGGTGTTGCCAGCCGATGGCGCCGGCTAAAAGATGTATGGCGAAAGATTGTTAAGTCCATGTTTTCACAACAAATCGGGAAATCGTTGCTAGCATGATCATGGATAAATGGTACTTTCGAGGTACCTCTTTATTTTCGGGTGCCCGATCGGCCCCAAGGCGGATATGAGCGAAAAACGTGGCTTCCTGCAGCATTCGCTGCTGCTGAAACTGGGCGGCGCCCTGGCGCTGATCGCCTGTTTCGCCATCCTCGGCATGGCCAGCTCGGGGATCATCGCAGAATCGGTGCAGGGCAGCGGCGAAGCGATCAACCTCGCAGGCAGCCTGCGCATGCAGACCTACAGGATGAGCAGCCTCGCACTCTCGGCCAGACAGTCGGGCGGCGGGAATGCCGCCATCCAGCTCGGCGATGCGATCGACACGTTCGAATCCACCCTGGCCGACCCCCGCATCACGGAATTGATGCCGCGACAGGCCGAAACCGAGCTCTCGCGCAGCTATGCGACCGTGCTACAGGCCTGGCAGAAAATGAAACCGCGGTTCAAGGCGGAAGTGGAGGGTAGCGCGTCTGCCATGACAAACCCGGTCCCGCTGATCGCGGAGGTCAATGGCTTCGTCGACCAGATCGATCACCTGGTCAAGCAGATCGAACGCGATACCGAGGCGAAAATCCTGGTCCTGCGCATGGTGCTCGGCGCCGCCTTGCTGATGACGCTGCTGGTCGGCTCGCTCACGCTGTATCTGGCACGCAACGACCTGATCCTGCCCCTGCGTGACCTGCTGTCGTTTGCGGCCAATGTCGGCCGGGGCAACCTCGCGGTGCGTACCGAGCACACCGGCAGCGACGAGCTCGGACGGCTGGGGCAGGCCTTCAACCACATGGCCGAGGATCTTTCCAGGATGTATCAGAACCTGGAAGCGCGAGTGGAAGAAAAGACTGCCGAGCTCACCATCGCCAACCGTTCGCTGGAATTGCTCTATCACTCCATCGCCCGGCTCTACAACGGGCCGGTGGCGGCGAACACCTATGCCATCCTGCTGAACGACCTGGAGAATGTCCTGGGTGTCGGACACGGGCTCGCCTGTCTGGTGGAGGCCGGCGAGACACGTGCGCGCGTGATCGCCAGCACGCTGCACCCGGACGATGGCGATCCCGGTCAGTGCGGTCTGACGAGTTGCGCGGAATGCCTCGCCCACCGGACGCTGGCCGTCCATGCGCTGCCGGATGGCCGCCGCATGCTGACGTTGCCGCTCAAGGATACCGAGCATCATTATGGTGTGCTGCAACTGGAGATGCCCCCGGGCAAGGAACTGGCGCAATGGCAGACCCAGCTGCTTGAGGCCGTCGCGCCATATCGGCATCGCCATCGGCACCGCGCGTCGTACCGAGCAGAGCCGCCGGCTGTCGCTGCTGGAAGAGCGTGCCGCGCTGGCGCGCGAACTGCACGATTCGCTGGCGCAATCGCTCGCCTACATGAAAATCCAGGTCAGCCGGCTGAAGCCATTGTTGCCTGCTGCGGGCCCGGCGTCGCAGCCCGGTGCGAGCAGTGAAGCCAACGAAGTGCTGGCCGAGCTGCGAGAAGGTCTCAACAGCGCCTACCGCCAGCTGCGCGAACTCCTCACCACCTTCCGCCTACGTATCGAAGGAGAGGGCCTGGGTGCCGCCCTGCAGGACACCGTGAATGAATTCACTGCGCGCGGCGGCATTCCGATCACGCTGGACGTCCATCTGGCTGGCTGTACACTCACGCCCAACGAAGAAATCCACGCCCTGCAGATCGTGCGCGAGGCGCTTTCCAATGTGCTTCACCATGCCCGGGCGCACCAGGCGGAAATCAGCGTGCACTGCAACAGCGACGGGTCGGTGTCGGCGATCGTGACCGATGACGGCATCGGCGTCCACCAGGCAGCGGGAGCGCATCATTACGGGATGACGATCATGGAAGAGCGGGCCAGAAACCTGGGCGGCCAGTTGAGCGTCGAGAACCTTCCTGCCGCCGGCACCCGTGTCACCCTGCACTTCATGCCAACCGCGCGGCGCGACATCCTTTCTTTGCCTACTGAACAATTTCCCCCTTCCCTATGAATCCGTCCGATACCCACACCATCCTGGTCGTCGACGATCACCCCCTGTTCCGCAAGGGCGTGATCCAACTGATCCAGGCCACCCCCGAATTCCGCTTTGTCGGTGAAGCCCCCAGCGGCAAGGAAGGCATCCAGCTCGCACAGCGCCTGCATCCCGACATGATCCTGCTCGACCTCAACATGAAGGACATGAACGGCGTCGACGTCCTGAAGGCGATCAAGGAGGAAGGCTCCGATTCCCGCGTCATCATGCTCACCGTGTCGGACCAGGCGGAGGATCTGATGGCGGCGCTGCAGGCCGGCGCCGACGGTTATCTGCTGAAGGACATGGAACCGGAGGATCTGATGCAGAAGCTGGTCGAGGCTGCGCACGGCAAGATCACCATCAGCGAGCGCCTGACCCAGTTGCTGGTCGCTTCGCTGCGCGAGAAAAGCCGCCCCACCAGCCTTGCCGAAGCCGGCCTGACCGAGCAGGAAAGCCGCATCCTCGACCATCTGGCCGGCGGCAAGAGCAACAAGCTGATCGCCCGCGACATGAATATCGCCGAAGGCACGGTGAAGGTCCACGTCAAGCACCTGCTGAAGAAGCTCAACCTGCGTTCGCGGGTGGAAGCGGCCGTGTGGGCGGATCGCTGTCGCAGGCAGGTCAAATCCTGACAGCTGTCGGTTTCCTCAGCCGAAGGAAGTGGGTTTGAGAGTGATCGGTGTGGGTGTGCAAACGGTGAGCGGTTCGATAAGGCGATCTCTCAATGCGTCTGACCAAGCTGCTCGCGCAGACTATCCAGGGCTGCCTGCTCGCCCCGCACGCTGAAGAACGCACCTTCAGCGTCGGCACGCTCGGCCAGGACCTCGCAACGCGCGAATATGCTTCCGCGCAGTTGCTGGGCCGACCAGGGCAGGAACAGCTCGGCCTCGACCAGGTCACGCTGGAAAAAGGCAACGATCGCCTGATGTAGTTTCGCGACGTCGTCGGGACGGCGCGCACTCATCACGATGCAGCCTGGATACGCGGCGCGCAGCGCGGCTTCGCGTTCGGCCTGTGCCGCCACATCGCCGACGTGGTCGATCTTGTTGAAAATCCGGATGCGTGGCACGTCCTGCGCCTCGATCTCGTCCAGCACGTGCTCGGTGGTCTCGATCTGCCGTTCGAATCCCGGGTCGCTGGCGTCGATGACGTGAAGCAGCAGCGAGGCATCCAGTGCCTCTTCCAACGTGGACCTGAATGACGCGACCAGTCCGTGTGGCAGGTTCTTGATGAAACCGACCGTATCGCTGACAAGCACGCGCGGGACGCTCTCGGGGAACAGGGTGCGCACGGTGGTGTCGAGCGTGGCGAAGAGCTTGTTGGCGACCAGCACTTCGCTGCCCGTGAGTGCGCGCATCAAGGTGGACTTGCCTGCGTTGGTGTAGCCGACCAGCGCCACGCTGGCGAGTCCCTGGTGCGCCTGTCGCCGCGCACGCTGCGTCTTGCGGTCGGCGTCCATCGCCGCGATCTCCTTCTGCAGCTCGGCGATGCGGTCGCGGATCTTGCGCTTGTCCAGTTCGGTGTGCGACTCGCCGGCCCCGCGTCCGCCGACGCCGCTGCGTTGCCGCCCTTGCGGCCCGGCGAGCTTCGCCGCCTCGCGCAGGCGCGGCGCCAGGTAGCCCAGACGCGCGATTTCCACCTGCGCGCGCGCAGCGGGGGAACGTGCGTTGCGGTGAAAGATCTCGAGAATGACCATGGTGCGATCCATCACCTGGCAGCCGACTTCGTTTTCGAGATGGCGCGCCTGCGACGGGGAAATCTCGTGGTCGACGAAGATGACGTCGATCGGGTCGGGCGAGACCGGCGCTTCGTCGTCCATTCCCTCGACAACCGTGTCGAGGCGATACAAGGGGTTCAGCGAACGAGCGTCGGGCTCGGTTTCGCTATCCGGTTTGCCCTGGACAAAATGGTGGATCTCCCGCCGCTTGCCCACGCCCAGATAGGCCGTCGAGTCGAAGCCGGACCGTTTTTGCGTGAACGTACGGGTAACCGTGAAGCCCAGTGTCTTGGCCAGTTCGCGCAGCTCGGCCAGCGAGGCTTCAAACTCCATGTCGCTCACCCCTGGGAGCTGAACCGACGCCACGACGGCGTACTGAGGGGCTTCTTGGACTTCTTTTTGCATGCGGCCTGGTTTCCAGAGGGTGAGCGAAGCCGGGCATTATCCGTCAATGCAATCGGCACGGGCGCTGAAACTGTATTTGGCGTGACGTGTCGACGCCACCGTTCAGCAGATCCGTGGTAGCGGATCGTCTTCCAGTTCGTCCAGCACGCGCCGGCCGCCAAGACCGGTTTCCAGGATCACGCGTCCGCCGCCTGTTTCGACACGACCGATGATGCAGGCGTCCCGCCCTTCCGGCAGGGCGTGCCAACGGGCGAGTACGTCGTCGGCTGCGAAGGGGTCGACGACGGCGACGACCCGGCCTTCGCAGGCCAGGAAATACGGGTCATAGCCCAGCATTTCACAGACCGATACGACTTCCGGGCGCAGCGGTACCGCGTTCTGGTCGAGCGTCACGCTGTGGCCGCTGGCGCGTGCGATTTCGTGGGCCACCGTGGCGAGTCCGCCGCGCGTCGGGTCGCGCATGAACTTGAGATCGGGAAAATCGCGCACCGCGCGCGTCAGCGGCAACACCGAGGCCGAATCGGAGCGTAGCTCGCCGGACAGGCCGAACTGCTCGCGTGCCAGCATCACCGCGATGCCGTGATCGCCGACCGGGCCGGACACCAGCACCACGTCGTCCGGCGCGATGCGGTCCATCGCCAGCCGGGTGGACGCGCGCCGCACACCGATGCCGGCAACGGAGAGATACAGGCCGCTGCCTTCGCCCCGGCGCACCACCTTGGTGTCGCCGGCCACGACGACGACATGGTTCTGTCGCGCAGCCCGCGCGAAGCTGGAGATGTAGCGATCGAGCGCGCCGATTTCCAGTCCTTCCTCGATGAGCGCGGACACGGTGAAATAAAGCGGATCGGCCCCGGCCACCGCCAGGTCGTTGACCACGCCATGCACGGCGAGTGAGCCGATGTCGCCGCCGGGAAATTCAAGCGGCTCGACGGTGAAGCCGTCGGTGGTGACCATGAGCTCGCCGTTCACGTGCGGCAGCGTGACGGCATCGGCGTCGGTGTCGAGCAGCGGGTTGCCGAGATGGCGTGCAAAAACGTCGGTGATGAGTTCGCGCATCAGGCGGCCGCCGTTGCCGTGTGCGAGAAGGATGCGGGTGTCGTCCATGGCGTGTCTTTATTGGTGGAGGAGTTCGATGACCTGGCCGAAGCTTAACCCGGCATCGTTGACGGGGACATGCTGGGGCAGATGAGCGCTGAAGCCTGCGCGCTCAAGCAGGCCGATCGCGGCTTCCGCAAGCACGCGGTTCTGGAACACGCCACCGGTGAGGCCGACCGACCGGATGCCGGTTTGCGTGCGCAACTGTTGCGCCTGTTCGACCAGCGCCTGCGCCAGACTCAGATGAAAGCGGGCTGTGCGCTCGGCGGGCGGCCGGGTCGTGTCGCCGAGCATGGGCAGCAGCGGCGCCCAGTCGGTACGCCATAGGCCGAGCGGGTCGCGCGCGAGCGGCAGTTCGACGGCATCGCCGGTGGAGGTGGCCGCGGCCGCTTCCAGCCGCATCGGCGCCTCGCCTTCGAAGCTGGCGTGGGTGCAGACGCCGCACAAGACCGCAGCGGCATCGAACAGGCGCCCGACGGCGGAACTGGCCGGGCTGTTGAGCCGGGCCGACCATGCCTGATGCAGGGGTTCGGGCGCAAAGGGTGCCGGCTGGCCCGTTTCCCACAGCAGTGCTGCCGCGGCGCGCCACGGTTCGCGCCCGGCCTTGTCGCCGCCAGGCAGGCGAAATGTTCGCATCGAAGCGGCACGCTGCCAGCGTCCGGGTGCGCCGGTGAAGGCCTCGCCACCCCACAGCGTGCCGTCCTCGCCGAGGCCGACGCCATCCCACGCAAACACGATCCAGTCGGCGACATCCGGGAATTCCCAGGCCAGCGCGGATGCATGGGCGTGGTGATGCCAGACCTCGAACACCGGCAAGCCGCCGGCGCGGGCGTAACGGCGCGTGCCGTAGCCAGGATGGCGGTCGACGATCAGGCGTGTTGCCCGCACCTGATACAGGCCTTGCAAATCGGACGCCACCTGCGCCAGCGTGTCCTGGCTGCGTGCGGTGCCGAGTTCGCCGATATGCGGCGAGATGATGGCGCGCGATCCCCAGGCGAGGCAGAGTGTGTTCTTCATGTGGCTGCCGAGCGCCAGCACGGGTTCGGGCAAGGGAGCAGGCAGTCCGAGTTCCAGCGGCGCATTGCCGCGTCCCAGGCGCAGCGGCCGCGGCGCGCCGGCGATGGGACGGTACACGGGATCGTCGGCCGGCCGTACGATGGGGCGATCGTGGTGCAGGAACGCGTCGGCAAGGTGGGCAAGCCGGGTTTGCGCTTCGTGGTTGTCGGTCAGCACCGGTTCGCCGGAGAGGTTGCCGGACGTCGCCACCAGCGGCCCGCCGAAATCGGCCAGCAGCAGGTCGTGCAGCGGCGAGTAGGGCAGAAGGCAGCCGATTTCCGCGAGGCCGGGTGCGATGAGATTGCTCAGTCCGGATTCAGCCCGTTTCGGTAGCAGCACGATGGGGCGTTGGGCCGACGCCACGAAATCCGCCCGTTCCGGTGTCATGTGCACGGCACGGCGCATGGCGTCGGGGTTGCGGAACATCACCGCCAGCGGTTTGGTCGGGCGCGACTTGCGTGCACGCAGTGAAGCGACGGCGTCATCGTTCGCGGCATCGCACATCAAGTGGTAACCGCCGACGCCTTTCACCGCGACGGTTTTTCCGGACTGCAGCGCGGCGACGGCTGCGGCCAGTGCAGCCTCGTCGCCGTCGGCTGCCTTGTTCCCCGAGACGAACTGCAGGTGGGGGCCGCACGCCGGGCAGGCGATGGGTTCGGCATGGAAGCGGCGATCGAGCGGGTTTTCGTATTCCTGCCGGCAATCCGGGCACAGCGCGAAGTCGCGCATCGCCGTGTTGGGGCGGTCGTAGGGCAGGGCGGTGATCAGCGTGTAGCGTGGCCCGCACTGGGTGCAGTTGATGAAGGGGTAGCGATGGCGGCGGTTGGCCGGGTCGTGCAGTTCGGCCAGGCAGTCCGCACAGACAAAACCATCGGCCGGTACATGGATATCGGCCGTGTTCCGGGACTGACTGTCGAGGATGGAGAATGCGGGTGCCGCTTCGGGTGGGCAGTTTTCACTGGACAGTTTGGCGGGCGCCGACAAGGGCGGTGCATCGTTCAGCAAGGCTTCGCTGAATCGCTGGAGTTGGTCGGGTTGTCCCTCCGCATGGATTTCCACTGCGCCGTTGGCGTTGCGCACCCAGCCGGTGATGCCATGCCGATGGGCGAGCCGATAGACGAAGGGCCGGAAGCCTACGCCCTGAACCCTGCCGCTGATCGTGATGAAGCGGGCGACGCGTTCAGGCATCGGCGGCTACGCGCACGCCGCCTGCCCACCAGATGCGGCAGGCGCCTTCGTCCGACACCATGCAGGGGCCGACCGGATTGCGTGGGGTGCAGGCCTTGCCGTAGATGCGGCACTGGTTGGGGTAGATCTTGCCGAGTACCACCTGCGCGCAATCGCAGCCGGGCGGCATTTCACCGGCGCGGCGGCGGCCGGGATCGGTGTGGTCGGGAAACAGCAAGTGCGCGTCGTGTTTTGCAAAAGCCGGCTTCAGCGCGTAGCCGGAGCTTGGAATGATGCCGATGCCGCGCCAGTTGGCGTCGACGATGTCGAGTGTGTGGTCGAGCAAGCGGCGACCGGTCGGGTTGCCGCCCGGGTGGGCGACCTCGCGATAGCAGTTGTCGAGAAAGCGCTCGCCGGTCTTCAGCTGGCGCAGTACGGAATAGAACGAGGCGAGCAGCGACTCCGTGCCGAAGCCGGCCACTGCGGCGGGAATCTCGTGCCGGTCGATGACGAAAGACCATTCTTCCGGCCCCATGACCGTGGAGACATGGCCGGGCGCGACCAGCGCGTCGAAGCCGGGGCTGCCGGAGTCGAGCAGCATCGCGACCGCCGGCCAGGTGAGCCGTCCGGACAGCAGGATGCTGAGGTTGTCGGGAATCCCTTCGGCCAGCATGGCCGCGGTCGGTGCGGTGGTGGTCTCGAAGCCGGCGGCGAAGAACACTACCGGTCGGTCGGGATTCTCTTGTGCAATTTTTCGCGCATCGAGCGGGCTGGCGATCGGACGGATATCGGCGCCGGCGGCCTGCGCCTCGGCCAGCGAGCGCACCTCGCCCTTCTTCACGTTGACCGGCACCCGCAGCATGTCGCCGAACGCAACCAGGATGACCTTGTCCTGCAGCGCCAGCTGGATTGCCTGGTAGACGTCTTCCTCCGGGCACACGCACACCGGGCAGCCGGGGCCCGGTACCAGTTCCAGCCATTGCGGCAGGGCGCCGCGCATGCCCGCGTGGGTGATCGAACGTTCGTGACCGCCGCACACATTCATGATCTTGATCGGGCGGTTGAATTCGAAGGCGTGGATCTTGTCCAGCCAGACGCGGGACTCGCTCATCAGGCCGTGGCCTTGTGATATTTCATGCCGTCGGCCTGGATTGCCGGCCGGCGCGACTGGCCTTTGGCGACACGCGCGCGCTGTGCGGCGAGTTGTTCGCGCAGCCAGGCCAGCCAGGCGTCCATGCCCATGCCTTTGCGCGCCGACAGTCGCATCACCGGCGCAGGATTGGCGAGGTTGCGCAGGTGCGCTTCGGCCTTGTCTGGGTCGAAATCGTCGAGCACGGCCAGCAGGTCGGTCTTGGTCAGCAGCATGGCATCGGCGGCGCGGAACATCACCGGGTACTTGGCCGGCTTGTCGTCGCCTTCGGTGACCGAGAGCAGGGTGACGTTGAGGTGCTGGCCGAGGTCGAAGCTGGCGGGGCAGACCAGGTTGCCGACGTTCTCGATGAACAGGAGGTCGATGCCGTCGAGCGTCATGTGGTGCAGTGCGTCGTGCACCAGATGCGCGTCGAGGTGGCACGCGGTGCCGGTGACGATCTGGTGCGCCTGCACACCTTTCGCGCGGATGCGCTCGGCGTCGTTCTCGGTTTCGAGATCGCCCTCGATCACTGCGCAGGTGAATTCGTCCTTCAGCGCGGTCAGCGTCGCTTCCAGCAGCGCGGTCTTACCGGATCCGGGTGAGGACATCAGGTTGATCGCAAGGATGGCGCGGCGGTCGAAATGTTCGCGGTTGTGTGCAGCCTGATCGTCGTTCTTCGCGAGGAGGCCCTTGAGCACCGAGACCGCAGTCGCGCCCTTGGCGACGGGCTTGAACGCGAGGTGTTGGTTGCCGGGGGTGAGGTTGCAGCCGCAGGTATCACACATTTTTCAGAGGCCAGGAGTCAGGTTTCAAGGGGCAGGGCGGGCGCCGTTTCGAGCTCGACGCTTTCCAGCAGCAGTTCGTCGCCGGACTGGATCCGGGTATGCCAGTCGCCACAGGCGCCGCAGAGCAGACGGTTCATCGGGGCCTCGGTCTCGGCGCCGCAGGTCTGGCAATGCACCCGGATCGGCGCATGGGTGAATTCGAGGTCGGCATGTTCCATGCGGCGGCCGGCCGCCGCGAGCGGAAAAGCCGTGGCCAGCAGATCAGGCACGACGCCGGCCAGGGGGCCGATGCGCACGCGGATCAGGGTGGCACGGCTCGCCTGATGCTGATCGATCACGGCATCCACCTGTTCGACGAGCGCCTGGGCGACGGCCAGTTCATGCACCGCTTTCCTCCAGAATCTGGTCGAGCAATTCCCACGTGGTGCGGGCGTCGGCCTCGGCGATTTTCTGGATCGCATAGCCGACGTGCACCATGACGAAATCACCGACTGCGGGCGGCGCGTCCTGCATCATGAACAGGCTGACGTCGCGCCATACTCCCTTGGCCTGGCAGCGGGCGGTGAAGCCGTCGATCGATTCGATCTGCATCGGAATGGCAAGACACATGAGCGGCAATCAAAATCTACACTCGAACCAGTATATGTGATTTGCCGGCCCTCTGCCGGATCGTGAATATTACAAAATAATGATGGAGAATCAGAAGCTTGAGTGAATTACTTGGTTGTTATTCTAATTTCGGGCTGGTAGATTGAATCAATGAAAACGCTCGTGCTCGGCATCGGCAACACCCTGCTTACCGACGAAGGCATTGGCATTCATATTTTGCAGGCACTCGAACCCGAACTGGCAAACTGGCCCGATGTGACCCTGCTCGATGGCGGCACGCTTTCGTTCACCCTGGCAGGACCGATCGAGGAGACCGATGCGCTGATCGTCGTCGATGCCGCGAATATCAAATCGAAACCAGGCGACTGGACATTGCTGGAGGGGGAGGAGATGGACGCATTCCTGATGAGCAATCGCAAGGCCTCGGTGCACGAGGTGGGGCTGACCGATCTGCGCGCCATCGCCATCCTGGCGGGGCACTGGCCCGAGAAGCGCGCCATGTTGGCGATCCAGCCGCAGACCATCGACTGGGGCGAGCATCCCACCGCTGCCGTCGCCGCTGCCATTTCCCCTGCCTGTATAGCGATCCGTGACCTGATCCGGGCATGGCACCATGTCGCTTGATGCCATTCCCATACACGTCGTCCCGCCGGGTGAACCGGGCCTGACCGGCAATGCGCCGCCCCTCCTGCGCGAATTGCTCGAGATGGTGCGACGCCTGCTCGCCACCGGCGAAGCGTCCGCCATCGATCTGTCTGCATTGCCGCTGACGCCTGCCGACCTGGACTGGCTGCGCGACAAGCTTGGCGCCGGTGAAATCAGCGTCACCCTGCAGGCCAATGGCGAATCCACTCTGAACGAAACAGCATGCCCCGGCGTGTGGTGGGTCATGCATCACAACGAACAGGGCGCGGTGACGTCGCAATTCATCGAAGTGGCATTCGTTCCCGATCTGGTCAAGGCCCATCCCCAGGATGTGGAAATTGGATCGGGATATCTTGAACTGCTGGTATCCGACCTCTAAGGTGTAGGGAGCGCGGGAATGTTTCTTGTCAGGAGGCATGCATCATGCAGGGTCCGTTGATCGATACGCTTGCGCGACGGGGGGTAACCCGCCGTACCTTTCTCAAGTATTGCGCGACGCTGGCCTCGATGATGGCGCTGCCGCCGACGGCGGGCCGCGCCATGGCCGAGGCGATGTCGGCGGCGCGACGACCGTCGGTGATCTGGCTGCCGTTCCAGGAATGCACCGGCTGCACTGAATCGATCACGCGTTCGCACTCCCCGACCATCGAAGGCATGATCTTCGACATGATCTCGCTGGACTACCAGGAAACGCTGATGGCTGCCGCCGGCCACCAGGCCGAGGAAGCGCTGCATACCGCGATGAAGGACAACGCAGGCAAGTATTTGCTGATCGTCGACGGCTCGATCCCGCTGGGGCAGGACGGCGCCTACTCCTGCATCGGCGGACGCTCCAACGTGGACATCCTGAAGGAGGCGGCGCAAGGGGCTGCAGCCGTCATCGCCGTCGGCTCCTGCGCCTCCTTCGGCGGCATCCCGAAGGCCAATCCGAACCCGACCGGTGCGGTCTCGGTGTCCGACCTCGTCAAGGACAAACCCATCGTCAATATTCCCGGCTGCCCGCCCATCCCGGTGGTGATGACCGGCGTGCTGGCGCATTACCTCACTTTCGGCAGCCTGCCCGAGCTCGACGACAAGGGACGGCCCAAGTCCTTCTATGGCGACACCATCCACGACCGCTGCTACCGCCGCCCGTTCTACGACCAGGGCAAGTTCGCCAAGACCTTCGACGACGAAGGCGCGCGCCAGGGCTGGTGCCTGTTCGAGCTCGGCTGCAAAGGGCCGGTGACGCACAACGCCTGCGCCACGGTGAAATGGAATGGCGGCACCTCGTGGCCGGTGGAATCGGGTCATGGCTGCCTCGGCTGTTCCGAACCCGACTTCTGGGACGGCGGCAGCTTCTACAAGGCGTTGTCGGCGCCGGCCGACCCGCTCAAGTTCGCCGCTGTCGCCGCGGTCGTGGGCGCCGGTGCCGGGGTGGCGGTCAGCGTCGCCAACCGGGTCAAGAAAAGTGCCGCCAAGGCGACGCATGAGACCACTACGCTGGCCGACCTGGAGAAATGAGCATGAATGAACTGCAGTTTCTGACCTGGACCCGGGGGCCAGGTCTCGATATCGCCGTCGGCATCTTCCTCCTCGGTGTGCTGTGGCGCCTGATCGAAATCTACACGCTCGGCCGCAAGAAGGACCTCGCCGCGCCGCGCCACACTGCCGGGGCGTCCGGCCTCCATACGGTGTTCCGGCGTTCGCTGCCGCCGCCCGGCATGCTGAAGCGTTCGCCGGTCAGTTATATCGGCGGCTATATCTTCCATATCGGGCTGGCGATCATCGTGTTCCTGGGCGCCCCGCACATCCTGCTGATCAAGAACCTTGTCGGACTGTCGTGGCCCGCGCTGCCCTCGCAGTTCATCGGTCTGGCGGCCGTGGTGACGATGGCGGCGATGGTGGTGATGCTGGCTGACCGCATCAACAAGCCGGTCAAGCGCTTTCTCAGCACCTTCGAGGACTGGTTCACCTGGGCGGTGACCTTCCTGCCGGTGCTGACGGGCTGGATGGCGACGCAGCACCTGCTGCTGCCCTACACCCAGATGCTGGCGCTGCACATCCTCTCCGCGGAAATCCTGCTCGTGGTGCTGCCGTTCTCCAAGCTGTTCCATGGCTTCACGCTGTTCGGATCGCGCTGGTACAACGGCCGGGTGAATGGCCATAAAGGCGTGCCGGTATGAGCCCCGTCATCGTCAAGGAGGAAGCCGTATGAGCGCCTCACTCGAAAAAGGCATCCATGCCCTGAAGGAAGTCATCGATGCCCCCATCGCCAGCTATTTCGAAAGCTGCGTGCATTGCGGCCTGTGCGCTGAAGCCTGCCTCTTCTATACCGAGACCGGCGATCCGAAATACACGCCGATCCACAAGCTGGAGCCGCTGCGCCGCGTCTACGAGCAGGAATACACGCTGCTCGGGCGGCTGAAGAAAGTGGTCGGCCTGTCCAAGCTGGTGACTGACGCCGAACTCGACCAGTGGCAGGAACTGGTGTACGACAGCTGCACGATGTGCGGACGCTGTTCACTGGTCTGTCCGGTCGGCAACGACATCGTCTACATGGTGCGCAAGTTCCGCGAAGGCATGGCGGTGTCCGGTCACGTCCCTGACGGCATCCGGAGCGCGACCAAGCGTACGGTCGAGCTCGGCGGGCCGATGGGCCTGAAGTGGCCGGCGGTCGCCAATGTGCTCAAGCACGTCCAGGAAAACACCGGTCTCACCGTTCCAGTCGACCAGGAAGGCGCCGAGTACCTGGTGCTGCTGTCGTCGATGGAAATCGTCAACTACCCGGAATACATTGAGGCGATCGCCAAGATCTTCCACAAGGCGGGCATCAGTTTCACCCTCGCGTCCGACGCCTACGAGGCGACCAACGCCGGCATCCAGATCGGCAGTTCCGACCTGGCCAAGGTGATCGTCTCGCGCATCGTCGACGCCGCCGAGAAGCTGAAGGTGAAGAACGTGCTGTCGCCCGAATGCGGCCATGCCTACATGGCGATCCGTTGGGAAGGGCCCAACCTGGTCGGCCGTCCCTTCGGCTTCAAGGTCGTGCACGTGCTGGAACTGCTCGACGAACTGCGCCAGAAGGGCGTGCTGAAGATGAAGGACAAGCTGAAGGATCCGCTCATCCTGCACGACCCCTGCCAGATCGTACGCCGGGGCGGCGTGCTGCAGGCGCCCGAGCCGCTGATCCAGCAGGTCGCGGAGAACTACATCCCGATCGCCGACAAGCAGAAGTTGAACTGGTGCTGCGGCGGTGGCGGCGGCGCGTCCGCGATCCACACCGAGGAAGCGGAAGCGCTGCGCGCCAAGGCCTTCCGCATCAAGAAGCGCCAGATCGAGGAGGCGGGCGTCGACACCATGGTGACCTTCTGTGCCAACTGCCGCATCACGATCGAGGAAGGCTTCGACCATTACGAAATGAATACCAAACTGCTCGGCCTGACCGAGCTGCTGGCGGAACACCTGGAGGCCTGAACACATGACCACAGCACAACGCGTCGTCGTCGACCCCATCACCCGCATCGAGGGGCATCTGCGCATCGAGGCCGAAACCGACGCAAGCGGCAAGATCACCCAGGCGTATTCCGCCGGCACCATGGTGCGCGGCATCGAGATCATCCTGCGTGGGCGCGACCCGCGCGACGCCTGGGCGTTTGCACAAAGGATTTGCGGCGTCTGCACCCTGGTGCACGGCATCGCCTCGGTGCGCTCGGTCGAGGATGCGCTGCACCGCGCCATCCCCAGCTACAGCATTCCGCACAATGCCGAGCTGATCCGCAACCTGATGATCGCGGCGCAATACGTGCACGACCACGTCATGCACTTCTACCATTTGCATGCGCTCGACTGGGTCGACGTGGTGTCGGCGCTGAAGGCCGATCCCAAGGCCACCTCTACGCTGGCACAATCGATCTCCAGCTATTCGAAATCGTCGCCGGGTTATTTTGCCGACGTGCAGAAGCGGGTGAAGACCTTCGTCGAGCAAGGGCAGCTCGGCATCTTCGCCAACGCCTACTGGGGCCATCCGGCCTACAAGCTGCCGCCGGAAGCCAACCTGATGGCGGTGGCGCATTATCTCGACGCGCTCGCCTGGCAGCGCGACGTGGTCAAGCTGCACACCATCTTCGGCGGCAAGAATCCGCATCCCAACTTCGTGGTGGGCGGCGTGCCCTCGGCCATTTCCGTGCAGATTGGCGCGGGCCAGGGCAAGGGGCCGCATTTTCACGGCGGCCAGGGTGGCACCGCACTTAA
Organism: Thiobacillus sp. 0-1251; assembly: GCA_001899305.1. Classification (GTDB taxonomy): domain Bacteria; phylum Pseudomonadota; class Gammaproteobacteria; order Burkholderiales; family Thiobacillaceae; genus Thiobacillus. The sequence continues at coordinate 40,643 of MKWL01000018.1, forward strand.
CGAGGTGGGCCTGCAGACGATACAGAACGTCATCCGGCAGATGCGCGAGTTCGTCGATCAGGTCTATGTGCCGGACACGCTCGCCATCGCCGGTTTCTACAAGGACTGGGCCGGGCGTGGAGAAGGCCTCGGCAACTTCCTGTCGTTCGGCGACCTGCCGTCGAAAGGCTTCTGGGATACCGACTCCTACCTCATTCCGCGCGGCGTCATCCTCAATCGCGACCTCTCCAAGATCCACCCCATCGACCTGGATGCGGACAACGAGATCCAGGAATTCGTCAGCCACTCCTGGTACAAGTACAGCCAGGGCGATGCGCAGGGTCTGCATCCGTTCAAGGGTGAGACCGAACTCCACTACACCGGGCCGAAACCGCCTTACGAACAACTCGACGTCGACAAGAAATATTCCTGGCTGAAGTCGCCGCGCTGGCAGGGCAAATCCATGGAAGTCGGCCCGCTTGCCCGCGTGCTGATGCTGTACGCCAGCGGCAACGCCCAGGCCAAGGAACTGGTGGGTACCACGCTGAAGACACTCGACGTGCCGGTCGATGCGCTGTTCTCGACGCTGGGCCGTACTGCCGCACGCACGCTGGAATCGAAGATCCTCGCCGACGCCATGCAAGGATGGTATGACCAGCTGATTGCCAACATCAAGGCCGGCGATATCCGAACGTTCAACGAGCAGTACTGGGAACCGTCGACCTGGCCCAAACACATGCAGGGCGTCGGCCTGATGGAAGCGCCGCGCGGCGGCCTTTCGCACTGGATCGTCGTCGACGACGGCAAGATCAGCAATTACCAGGCGGTGGTGCCGAGCACCTGGAACGCCGGCCCGCGCGACACGCAAGGCCAACCGGGCGCCTACGAGGCGGCGCTGCAGGACAACCATGTCATGCAGGACCCGAAGCAGCCGATCGAGATCCTGCGCACCATCCATTCCTTCGACCCCTGCATTGCCTGTGCCGTCCATGTGACCGACCCGGATGGCGAGGAGCTGGTGCAGGTGAAAATCAAATGAGTTGCCGAAGAGATTTTGAACGTGGAGAGCATGCAATGAAACCGATGAACTACTCGCGCCCAATCGTCCTGACTGTCCTCTGCCTGTTTGCGGGCACGGCATACGCGCACCCCGGCCATCCTCCGACCGGTTTCGCCGGCGGCTTCGCGCATCCGTTTCTGGGCGTGGATCACCTGTTCGCCATGATCGCGGTCGGCCTATGGGCCGCGCAGCAAGGCGGGCGGGCGCTGTGGGCGGTGCCCGCCGCGTTTGTCGGTGCGATGGGCTTGGGTGGCGTGCTGGCCTGGACAGGGGGGGCGCTGCCGCATGTCGAGACAGCCATCGCGCTGTCGGTGCTGTTGCTGGGGTTGCTGGTCGCCACGCAGCGGCGCGCCTCCGTCATCGTCGGCATGGGGATCGCCGGCACGTTCGCACTCTTCCATGGCTATGCGCACGGCATGGAAATGCCACAGGCCACGTCGCCCGTGCGGTATGCCCTGGGTTTCGTGCTGGCCACGGCTTGCCTGCATGGCGTGGGCATCGCTGGCGGCCTGCTGGGCCGACGCGCGATGCGGATGGCCGGCATCGGCATCGCGGCTACCGGTGCAGCCTTGCTGGTTCTGGCGTGATTGGATGGTATGCGCCGGGCCATTTCTGAACCGGACTGAAGGAAGCCAATCGGGTGGATGATTCGCTGCAAAGACTGCTCGACGCCGAGGCCCGTGCGCAAGCGGTCATCGATGACGCCAGCCGGGAACGCCAGCGCATGATGGATGAGGCGCTGGCTGCCGTGCGTGGTGCCGAGGCGCGTTTCGACGCCGGGCGAGCCGAGTTGAGGGCACCTTACCTGCACGAAGCGCAGGGGCGCGCCGACCAGATGGTGGCCGAGCTGACGCGCAAATACGGTGAGCGTCAGCGCATGCTGCGTGAACTGGCCGCCCGCCACGAGTCCGAAGCCGTGGATGCGGCGCTGGCCCTGCTGCTCGACCCGACCTTATGAAGGCTTCCTGGCCCTGGTCGGACAGGGCTGCCTGAATCACCCCGACCCGCTGCCATGTCCGCCTACCTCGATACCCGTGTCAGCCTGTATGCCGGCCGCCTGTGGCCGGACGATGTCCTGGCGGCGCTGATCGACACGCCGGCTGGCGCAGTGGCGGAAAGGCTGATCGGACATGGATTGCCGCAACTGGCAACGGGTTACGACCGGACCGGGGGAGCCCAGGGTTCCCGCTCGCTGGAACAACGCATCATCGCCCAGATCCTGGACGAGACGCGCGTGCTGATCCGGCCCCAGTCCGGGGAGGCGCGCGCGTTCCTGACCTTCTGGACGGCGCGTTTCGAGATGTCCAATGTAAAGACGCTGCTGCGCAGCAAGATGACCAACGAGCGTCCCGCGGCCGTCCTCACCCGGCTGATCCCGATGGGGACGTTCGGCCGTCTGGACAATCAGGATCTGGCGCACGCCGAGGATATCGGCGAACTGTTGCGTCGCCTGGAAGCCGGCCCCTATGCCGGCATCGTGCGCCGCGCGCGGCGTGCGTTCGAACAGAGTCACGATCCGTTCAGCCTCGATGCCGCGCTCGATCGCGGCTACTACGAAGGTCTGGTCCAGCGCGCCCAGCCGATTGAAGCGGCGGTGGGTGCGCCGTTCCGCAGCCTCATGGCCAATCTCATCGACCGCATCAACCTGGTCTGGCTGTTGCGCTACCGCTTCAATTACGGATTGCCGCCTGCCGAGGTGTATTACCTGTTGGTGGCGTCGCATTACGCCCTGTCCGGCGCGCGGCTACGGGATCTCGCTGCGCAAGACAGCCTGGAGGCCGTGCTGGCTGCGCTGCCAGCGGCATGGCAGGCCCGGCTGGCGGGCGTGTCGGATGTGCCCGATGTCTTCGCGCGCATGGAGCGCGTCGCCGCCGAACAGGCCTTGCGGGTGCTTCGTTCCCGCGCCCCCGGCATCGCCCGCGCGTTCGCCTACCTGATCCTGCGCGAACGCGACCTGCGCGCCGTTCGTGCGGTGCTGCGCGGGCGTCACCTTGGCCTGCCCGACGACGATATCCGTCTGGCACTGCGACGCGCACCTGTCGAGTTCAACTGATGCTGCGCGCCGAACCCCTGCTCAGGATTCAATTGCTGATGTTGGCGTCCGAAGCGCAGGATGCCGCCCTGGCGCTGGCCCGCTTCGGCGTGTTCAATCCGGCGCCGTGCAGGGAGACCGCGTTTGCGGAATCGCCTGCGGCCGCGTACCGCGAAGCCTGGCTCGAGGCGGAGGCCCGCCTGTCCAAGCTGCAGGAGGAATGCGGCGACACCGGCCCCTTGAATCCACCGGCGGATGCCGAAGCGCCGTCGCTCGCCGATCTGCAGGAACTGAACCATTGGCTGAAAGATGTGTGGAAAGACTGCCTCGATTGCCATGAGAACGAGGCGAGGATCGAGGATGCGCGCAGTCATCTTGGTGCGCTGGAGGACACGCTGGCCAAGCTGGAAGGGCTGAATGTGAACCTGGCATACCTGCTGCGTCCCGACAGTCTGCTGTCGGCGAGCATCGGCAGTTTGCCGGCGGCGGAACTCAAACGGGTGACCGAAGCCTTGTCCATGACCGGGTACCTGGTGTCGCGTTTCGATCAGGCAGGCGAACAGGTGTTCGCGGTGATTGCCGGACCGCGCACGCGCCGGAACGAAGTGCGCGGCCTGCTGGCTCAGGCAGGCTGGCGCGAACTGCCGGTACCGGACGAACTGCGTACCCATCCGCAGGCGGCACGCGCCTGGCTGGAGGCCGAACGTATCCGCTTGAACGCGCAAACCGGCGCAGCCTGCCAGGTCCGGGACGGACTGCGCGAACAATTCGGTCCGCGCCTGCATGAAGCACGCTTGCGCCTGGCACTGGCGCGTCCATTGGCCGAGGCCGCACAGGCAGGCATACTCGGCCGCGGTGGGTTGGCTGCCTTGTCGGGCTGGATCCCGCGCCGACAGCTGGATGAATTGCGAGAAACGCTGGACGCGCGCCTGCATGGCCGCTACTGGCTCGACCCACGCGAGCTCGCTGCCGGCGACGCGGCCGAGGTGCCGTCGCTGGTGCGCTATCCGGGCTGGCTCAAGCCCTTCGTGCCGCTGGTGAAAAGCTACGGGGTCCCGCGCTATGGCGAGTTCGACCCGGCGTTGCCGTTCGCCGTCACTTACCTGCTGCTGTTCGGTGCCATGTTCGGCGACATTGGCCACGGTGCGGCGATCCTGCTGCTGGCGCTGGCATTCGCGCGGCGCCTCGGCCAGATGGCCTGGATAGGCGTGGCCGCTGGCGCCGTGTCGATGCTGTTCGGTTTTTTCTACGGCAGCGTCTTCGGCTACGAGGACATCGTCTCGCCGCGCTGGTTGTCGCCGCTGCACGATCCGATCCGCGTGCTGACGATAGCGGTGACGTTCGGCGTCGGGTTCATCGTGTTCACGCTGCTGGTCAACGTACGCAACAAATGGGCGGCCGGTCGGGGCGGCGAGGCCTTGTTCGATTCCAGCGGCCTCGCCGGCCTGGCGTTCTATCTCGGTGCCGTCGGCATCCTGGCGAGCCTGGCCGGCGTGGTGGATGTCGCGCAGACAGCCTGGATACTGGCCGGGCTGGGAATCGCCGGGGTGGCGGCGTTCAAGTGGCATGAAACCCGGGCGGGGCTGGGCGAGCGGATGCTGGTCACGTTCATCGAAACGCTGGAAACCGCGATCAACCTATTTTCGAATACGCTGTCGTTCATGCGCGTGGCGGCCTTCAGCCTCAACCATGTGGCGCTGGCGCTGGCGGTCTTCACCCTGGCGCACGGCCTCGGCATGGTCGGTCACGGGATCACGCTTGTACTGGGCAATGTCGTCATCATCGTGCTGGAAGGCGGCATTGTTGCGATCCAGGCGCTGCGCCTGATGTATTACGAGGGGTTCTCGCGCTTCTTCAGCGGAGATGGAAGGGCGTTCGTGCCGTTGCGAATCGAGAAGGCGTGAGTCCGTGAGTGGTGAGTGGGCACTGCAGTTTCCGACTCACGACTTACCTCTCACCGTTCACCATCGAAAAAGGAGAAAACATGACTTGGTTGATTGCATTGATGGGGGTGCCGGTGGCGGCCACGCTGGGCGTGGGAATCTGGTTGATGCTGAAGCCGCGCCGCGTATCCGCGGGCTGGCTCAAGGGTGGGCTGCTGGCCAACCTGGCGCTGTTCGGCCTGGGCGTTGCAGGCGTCCTGCTGATGGGCGTGCAGGAGGTCATGGCGGCTGAAACGGCTGCGACGGCCGCGCGCGAGATCACCTTGGGGCAGGGGCTGGCCCTGCTCGGCATCGGCCTGCCGACGGGGCTGGCTGCCATTGCCGCGGCGATGGCACTGGGGCCGATCGGTTCCGCATCGCTGGCAGTGATCGCCGAAAAGCCGGAAATGTTCGGCCGCACCCTGGTTTACATGGGACTGGCCGAAGGGATCGCGATTTACGGCCTGGTCATGTCGATCCTGCTGCTCGGCAAGCTCTGAGCCGATGCCGCCAAGAACCGGCAGCCCGCCCGATAGCGCGCGTCTGGTTGTATTGGGCAGCGCCGGCCTCGCCGACGGCTTCAGCCTGATCGGCGCCGACGTGTACGCCGATGCCGAACCGGCCACCGTGGAAACGGTTCTGGAGCAGCTGGTGCGGAGCGGCGAGGCGGCATTGGTACTGCTGGAGACGCCGCTGGCCCATGCCGGCGGCCCTTGGCTCAATCGCCTGCGCAACGAAGGCGGGCGCATCGTCATTACCGAACTGCCGCCCTTGCCCTCGCCCCAGGATTACGCGCCGGCGGTCGACGACGTGGTGCGGGCTGTCCTCGGGCCGGACGCGCTGAAATAGATGAAACATGTGGATGCAAGAGACGACATATGCATCGATGCCGAGACTTTTCATGAAATAAATAGCTTTAATTGTTAAATGCAAGATACTGGTTTTTTTAAATAAATGGAATCAGATACACAGGTCTCCCAACTCGAGCAGGCGCTGCAGCAGCAGGCCGGGACGCTGGCGCGCGAACTTTTGCAGAATGCCGAATCGGCGCGCGCGCGCATGCTTGCCGAGTCGGCCGAGAAGCTGAAACTGGCTGGCGAGCACGAAGTGCTGGGCGCCAAGGTCGAGGCTGAGCGGCTGGTGCGGCGGCAAGGCCAGGCGGCGGAAACGCGACTGGCAGCCGAACTCGACCGGTTGCGCTGGGCGCTTACGGAGTCCGCGTTGGCGGAGGTCAGGATCGCTTTCCGGCATCTGGTGCAGGACGAAACGCGTTATCTGGATGTGCTCGAAGCCTGGCTGGCGGCGGCGGCGCAAGCCCTGCCACCGGGCGATCTGGTGGCGGAAGTCCGGCCCGAAGACGAAAAGCGCTTGGCGCCGCGGTGGACTGAAATGCGCGCGCGTGCTGCGCCGGGGCGTAGCGTGACGCTCGCCACGCACGGACAACCCAGCGAAGGCGGCATCCGGGTAAGGCTGGCCGACAATCGCGCCCAATACGACCAGACGGTCGAAGCCCGCCACGCGCGCCTGGCCGACGAACTGGCACGCGTGACGATGGAACGCCTGTTCGCCAGCGCGCCTGACCTTGGCACGCTGATTCACGGATAGCGAATATGGGCAAAATTCTCGAGATCAACGGCCCCCTGGTCAAACTCGACCTGCCGCAGACGGTGCTCGGCGAGCAGGTGCGGGTTGGCCGCCTGGGCCTGGTAGGCGAAGTCATCAGCCGCGACGGCAATACGGCGCTGGCACAGTTGTACGAAGACACCGCAGGGCTGTGTCCGGGCGAAGAAGCGGAAGGCCTGGGTTGGCCGCTGTCGGTGGAACTCGGGCCAGGCTTGCTGGGCGGCATTTTCGACGGCGTGCAGCGCCCCTTGCAGGCGATGTGGGAACAGAGTGGCGATCGCATCGCCCGCGGCGTCGCGGTGGCGTCACTGCCGCGCGGCCGGCGCTGGCATTTTGCGCCGGATCCCCGGTGTCATGCCGGCATGCCATTGGTCGGTGGCGAGGTGCTGGGCACGGTGCAGGAGACCGAGTCGATCCAGCACCGCATCCTGGTCCCGCCGCGGGTCCAGGGCGAATTGCTGGAACTGGCGCCGGAAGGCGAGCACACCGTGGAGGACGTGATCGGCCGGGTGAGACTCGCCGACGGTCGCATCGAGAAACTGCACCTGTTCCATCGCTGGCCGGTTCGCACGCCGCGCCCGTTCAGGCAACGCGACCATGCCGTCGCGCCGCTGATCACGGGACAGCGCATCCTCGACACCTTCTATCCCTTGCTGAAGGGCGGCAAGGCGGCGATTCCGGGTCCGTTCGGTGCCGGCAAGACCATGCTGCAGCACCAGGTCGCACGCTGGTGCAACGCCCAGATCGTCATCTATGTCGGCTGCGGCGAACGCGGCAACGAACTGACCGACGTGCTCGAATCCATGCCCACGCTGACGGACCCGCACACCGGCCGCCCGTTGATGGAGCGCACCCTGCTGGTGGCCAACACCTCCAACATGCCGGTGGTGGCGCGCGAGGCCTCGATCTATGTCGGCATCACGCTGGCGGAATATTTCCGCGACCAGGGCTACGACGTGGTGATGGTGGCCGATTCCACCAGCCGCTGGGCCGAGGCGTTGCGCGAGGTTGCCGGCCGGCTGGGCCAGATGCCGGTCGAAGAGGGCTACCCGGCCTACCTTGGTTCGCGCCTGGCGGCTTTTTACGAGCGGGCCGGACGCGTGGAAACCCTCGCCGGCGACCACGGCTCGGTTACGCTGATCGGCGCGGTGTCGCCGCCGGGCGGTGACTTCTCGGAACCGGTGACCAGCCATACCAAGGAAATCATCCAGACCTTCTGGGCACTGTCGAAGGAGCTGGCCGATGCCCGTCATTACCCGGCCGTGGACTGGCTGGAAAGCTTTTCGGGCTATGTGAGTTCCGCCGCGAAGTGGTGGGCGGACAACATCGATCCGGGTTGGGAAGCCTCGCGTGCCGCCGCACTGGATCTGCTCGCCGCATCCGAGGAGCTGCAACGCATCGTCAACCTGGTCGGTGTCGAGGCGCTGTCGTCCGAGCAGCGCTGGACGCTGGAAGCCGCCAGTTTGATCAAGGAAGGCTTGCTGCAGCAGGCCGCCACCGACGAGATCGACAGCTTCGCCTCGCCTGAAAAGCAGTTCGCGCTGCTGACGGCATTGCTCGACATCTATCGTCAGGGCATGAAACTGGTGAAGCTCGGCGCGCCGGCCCGGCGCCTGATCCAGATGCCGCTGCTGGCCCAGGCGCGACGCTGGAAGAGTCAGCACAACTCGGACGACCTCGAAGCATTGAAGGTGAAAATCGCTGCGATCCCGGCGGCCTTCGAGCCACTGTTGCTGGAATATACGCCCGCTGCCCCGTCTTCGGCGGTGGAAGCGATCCAGCCATGAAGAACATCGAATTCCGCACCGCCGCGTCCGCCCAGGGAGGGCTCGTCGTCATGGCCGGCGTGCCCGGCGTGGCGGCCGGCTCGCGCGTGCAACTGCGTGACCACGCCGGCCGTGTACGTTCCGGCCTGGTCATCCGCAGCGCCAACGATGCCGTGCTGGTGGAGGTGTTCGAGGGGACCGATGCACTCGATCTGGAACGAACCTGGGTACGTTTCCTGGAGGAGCCCTACAAGTTGCCCGTGTCGCGCGACATGCTCGGCCGCGTGTTCAACGGCTCCGGCCGGCCATGCGACGGGCGCCCGCCCGTCATTTCCGCCGACCGTCGCGACATCAACGGCGAGCCGCTCAATCCGGCGGCGCGTGCCTACCCGCGCGAATTCATCCAGACCGGCATCTCCGCCATCGACGGCATGAATTCGCTGACGCGCGGCCAGAAGCTGCCGATCTTCTCCGGCGGCGGCCTGCCGCACAACCGGGTGGCGGCGCAGATCGTACGCCAGGCCAAACTGCTGGGCGAGGAAGCCGCCGAGTTCGTGGTGGTGTTCGCCGCCTTTGGCGCCTCGCATGCCGACGCCCGCTTCTTCCAGGAAAGCTTCGAAGAAAGCGGAGTGCTCAACAAGGTGGTGATGTTCCTCAACCTCGCCGACGAGCCGGTGATCGAACGCCTGCTGACGCCGCGCGCGGCGCTCACCGCCGCCGAATACCTCGCCTTCGACCTCGACTATCACGTACTGGTGGTGATGACCGACATGACCGCCTATGCAGAAGCGTTGCGGGAAGTCGCGGTGCTGCGCGGCGACGTGCCGGCGCGCAAGGGCTATCCCGGCTATCTGTACTCCGACCTCGCGGAAATCTACGAACGCGCGGGACGCATCAAGAACCGGCGCGGCTCGATCACCATGATTCCGGTGCTGTCGATGCCGTCGGACGACATCACTCATCCGATTCCCGACCTCACCGGTTACATCACCGAGGGCCAGATCGTGCTCGGGCGCGAGCTGTCCAACCAGGGCGTCTACCCGCCGGTGACCGTGCTGCCGTCGTTGTCGCGATTGATGAAGGACGGCATCGGCAAGAATTTCACCCGCGAGGATCACCCCCACGTCGCCAGCCAGTTGTTCGCCAGCTACGCCAAGGCGCTGGAAGTGCGGGGGCTGGCCGCCATCATCGGTGCCGAAGAACTCTCCGACGCCGATCGCCGCACCCTGGCGTTCGCCGACGCCTTCGAGCGGCGCTTCATCAACCAGGGCGAGGACGAAGACCGCAGTATCCATGAAACGCTCAACCTCGCCTGGGATCTGCTTTCCATGCTGCCGCCGGAATCACTGATCCGGGTGTCGGAAGAGGAACTGGCGAAGTATCACAAGGGGACGACGTGAAACAGATGCAAGATGCAAGATGCAAGTTACAAGGTAAAGCAATGGGTTGCATCCTTCTTGCAACTTGCAACTTGAATCTTGTGCCTGCCGTTGTACCTGCCGTCCGGAAGGATTGCGCATGAAGAAACGCCTTCCCGTCCCGCCCACGAAAAGCGCGTTGCTGCAGGTCGGCAGGCAGGCACGTTTCCTGGAGCAAGGCCGGCAGATGCTGGAAAAGAAACGCGATCTGCTGACTCGGCTGGTGTATGAACGGCTGGCGCAATATCGCGAGTTGCGCGCGCAGACCCAGCGCGAACTTGCCGAAGCCTACCGCTGGCTCGGTATCGTGCAGATGCGCATGGGCGAGCAGATGCTGCGCCAGGCGTCGGTCGGATTGAAGCCGGCGGTGGCGATCAAGGTGGTGGCGCGTTCCAGCGTCGGCGTGGAATATCCCAGCGTGTCGGCCGAGCCGTTGCCCTTGCAGCCGGTCGGCTTGATGTGGACCGACGTCAGCTTCGACGAAGCGCGTATCCGCCTGCGCGAACTGACGGTGACACTGGCGCGGCTGGGCGAGGCGGAAAACGCGCTGTGGCGGCTGCTCGCCGCCAGCCGCAAGACGCAGAAGCGGGTCAATGCCTTGAAATACAACATCATCCCGCGCTATCAGGCGACCGTACAACACATCCGTGCCGCACTCGAAGAGGACGAACGCAACACGCTGTTCCAGATCAAGGTGCTGCGGTCACGCCAGTCGGTTTGAGCGTACCCTTGCATCTCAAGGAGCCCATACCTGATCCTGGCTGGAGGCATTGCCTTTGGCAGGTCGTTGGGCCGTTATTGCAATACGATTTTCGATGAGGAGGTTTCATGCGCTATTTACGTGAAGCGATGGTTTTTGGCGTGGCTGTGGCGTTCACCGGCTTGGCATGCTTTGCCGGTCCGAGGCTGGCCGAAGCAGGGGGCATGGGCGTAGGCATGATGGGGCCAGGCATGATGGGATCTCCAGGCAGTCCCGAGGAGGCTTCGTCCGGCCAGGTGAACCCGACCCACGCCAAGGCGCTGCTGAGCTACATTCATGAACACAATCCGGCCTGCCTGCAATGCCATTCCATTTCGGGGGCGGGCTTCGGTCCATCCTTCGAGTCGATCGCGGCCAACTATTCAAGTCGGGCGAATGCGGAAAACCTGCTCGCCATGCACATTGCACACGGTTTTGGCCGCATGCCGCCGGGGTTTGCCAACGATGCCCAGGCAACACAGCTTGCCCGGCTGATCCTGAGCCTGTCCGTGACATCCAGGCCATGACCGACACTCGTTCCGGCAACGGGCAAGTCATCGTCTACACCAGCCCGGGATGTCCCGATTGTGCCGCGGTCAAGCGCTATCTTGCGGATCGCGGCGTCCCGTTTGAAGAGCGGGACATTACCGCCCCGGGCGTGGCCGATGAAGCCAAGTCACGCTATGGGGTTCGGGTCGCCCCCATCACGGTCATTGGCGCGTCGTTTTTTTATGGAACATTCGCCCAACAGAAACCACAACTCGACCAGGCGTTGGCAGGCACGTGAGCCGGATCGCTCACTCGTGGACATGCGAGTGGTCGCCATGGGCGTGACCATCGGAGCCGTCCCCGTCCGACTCCATATCATCGTCTGGCGGGGCCTTGGCGACCATCTCCTTGTATTGCGCCGGAGTCATGGCGGGTAGTTTCCTCAGGAAGGCGACCATGCTCCAGATCGTCGGATCGTCATGACTCATTCCCCAGGCCGGCATCGCGCTCATCTTGAGGCCGTGCTTGATGACCCAGAAGGCCTCCCGGGGTTCTACGCTGCCTTTGCTCAGATTGGGCGGTTTGGGATACAAGCCGGGACGCAGTTCGGTATCCCTCATGCCTGGTGCCAGATGGCAACTGGTGCACATTGCGGCGTATTGGCCCGCGCCTTTCAGGATCACGTCCGGATCATCGAGGTTGGTGGGCAGCGCGATGGCGGAGGCATGGCGTTCGACAGAACGCTCGCGCGCGGTTTGCATCAGCGCGTAGGTGATTTTCCAGTGGGGACTGTCGGCGCCAGGATTGTAGGTGCCTGACCATATGAATACGCCGGCGCCAAGGATGGCGAGTATTAGCAGAAACAGGGCTGTCTTGACGAGGGTCATACCCGATCCTTAAATGAGCGACATATTAAGCCTGACCATGCGGATTCTTGAAAGTGCGCATGCCTGAATGAAATCTGCAGGGGATCCCAATCACCCAAGCGAAACAGGTGATTTGAAAAAGCAGGGTTCAGACGGGCGACCCAAGTCGATTCACGCGCTGGAAATGACTCGTCTCGTTAGTTGTGGACCTTCGCATGTCCGAATGTGACGGACTCATTGGCGGTTCGAAAGCGGCGATCGGAGAGCCGAAGCCGATAACGCGTTTACCCGGCAAGCGCAGCAGCCGTATCCAGGCGTGCCAATATCTCGTCCATCCATTCACGGTGCTCGGGTTTCATGACACAGGCGCGCAGACAGGTCAGCGTGTCGGCATCCCAGGTCCGTACCGGTGTACAGGCTTCCAGCATGGCCTTGGGCAGGGTGACGAGCGCCAGATGCAGGTCGTGTTCCCTGGCGGCGGCATGCAAGGCGCGCGCGCGCAGGGATGCCTGGCTGGCGGTGTCGGCCCGGACGGCCCAGACGACGATGTCGAGCTGGGGCGGAAAGAGCGGGGCGAAACGCGCGTCGCCAGCCAGGGCACCATGCAGGGTCAGGGCGGCCATGCGGCCGGCCGCCAGATCTTGCGCGAAGGTTCCGCCGGACACCAGCGGCAGCAGGCGCTGGGTGGCCCACAGCGCGACGGCCACGGCACCTGGGCGGGAGCATTCCAGGGAAATTTCGCCCAGATGCGGGTCGTCCGAGCTCAGGTAGGTGTAGGGCGAGTCGTGACGGTAGTGATGCCTGACGGCGGGATCGCGGAACAGCACGCAACCGCAGCCGTAAGGCTGGAGCCCATGCTTGTGCGGGTCGATGGCCAGGGAGTCGGCCTGCGCAACGCAGTCGAACGCCTGCCGGGTTTCGGCGTCCAGGTTGTCGGCCAGTGTGAAGTAGCCGCCGTAGGCGGCGTCGACATGAATCCGGAACGTGTGGCGCGCGCGCAGGGCGAGGACCCGCTCGAGTGGATCGACGGCGCCGGTTGCCGTCGTGCCCAGGGTGACGACCACCGTGCCGATCGTGCCGTCCTGCAAGGCGTCTTCCAGGGCGGCTGCATCCATGCGTCCGCGCGCGTCGGCCGCGATGGAACGGAACGGAACGCCGAGCACGCCGGACAGGCGTTCGTGGGTGTAGTGCGCCTGGCTGGAAGCGGCAATGGCCATGCCGGGGTGCTGCTCGCGCGCGACCCAGAGCGCTTCGAAATTGGCCAGTGTGCCACCGCCGCATAGATGCCCCTGGCTGTCCGGCCAGCCGACCATGCGCGCGATTTCGCCGATGGCTTCCTGCTCCATGATCGAACTGGCGCGCCCGCCGTCGTAGGCGTGGTTGTTCGGGTTGAGCCAGAGGGTCAGCGTGTAGGCCAGCCGCGCGACGGGATGCGGCGGCTTCTGCATGTGCCCGACGTAGAGCGGATGATGGTAGGGCGCGTTGTCCTGCAGCCGGCGGGCCGCGGCGAGCAGCGGTTCGCGCAGTTGGGCGAGGTCGACGGTCTGCAGGGCGTCGGGCAGATGCCGGAAGCCGTCCGCCAGTACGGCCAGGGCTTCGTCCAGCAGGGCCAGGCTTTCCCGGTCGAATGGCATGGGGCTCCTAGGGTTTGAGCAGGGCACGCACCTGACGTTCGATTTCCGGATGGTCGAATTCGCGGCCGCCTACCGCACTGTAGGCGATACGGCCCTGCGAGTCGATCAGGTAGGTCGTGGGCAGACCGGAGATTTTCCAGGTTTGCATGATCCGGGCATGCGGATCGAGCAGGATGGGAAACGAAGGCGTCGCGTCCAGCTGGCTGATGAAGGTGTGAATGGTATCGGCATCTTCGCCGATGTCCACCGCCAGCGCGACGAACGGTGTGCCGGCCAGCTTGCGCGCAAGGCGGTCCATGGACGGCATTTCGCGGCGGCAGGGCGGGCACCAGGTCGCCCAGAAATTGACCAGGACGACCTTGCCCTTGAGGCTGGCCAGGTCGTGCAACTGTCCATCGAGATCCTTCAGGGCCAGCACCGGAGCCGGCGCTTTCGCGGCCTGCTCGGTCAGGCTGTGGGACAAGGCCGGCAGATCCGCCGCGAAGGTCGTCATGCCCATTGTCATGAGCAGGGCGCCCATCATGCTACCGAATTTCATCCGTACACCTCACATTTTCGAGTGTTGTTTTGCGCCCTGCGTCACCTGCGCGCCAGTTGACGATCAAGTTGAAGCGGCTGCCGCGCGGAAGCTGGTAGGTGGTCATGCCCTGATTCCAGTCCCCCGCGTGAAAAGTCTGGGTCGCGGGGAACTGTGCCCAGGCAAATGCGATTCGGGCAGGCTCGGAGACCCCGCGGTCGACCCAGGCCGCATCCCATTCAGCCTTGCTGCGGAGGGCGCGAGCCTTGCCGTCGCCGGCGACGTAACGCCAGTCGGCCAGGCGGTGTTCGATCGGGAGGGTGCCGATATTGCGGACGACCGTCATGAAGACGCAGCTGGACGCATAGTCTTCCGCCTGTTCCGGGGTGAAGCCGCGCGCCTGATAGAAGGCCCGCGCCTGATCGGGGCTGATCTGCGTCAGACGAACCTGGATGCCGTGTGCCTCGACCTGCCAGCTTTCCAGGCCGGTTTCAGGATCGCGGCTCGTCTCGGTCGCCCCAGCGGTAATCGCCCAGACAGGCAAAGCGCAGAGGAAAACCAGCAGGTTCCTGACACTGCACTGTTCCAGTCCGTTGCGTGTCTTGAGCATCGGTGTCTCCCTGATCAGGTCGGCTCGAGCAACCAGGCCGAGATCGTGCTGGCCCCATGGAAATCCAGTACCCTGAGGCTTCCGTCGAATGCGTTTGCAAAGGCGGGAAAGCCCTGGTCCACCCAGCCCGACGCGGCCATCGCAAGGGGATCGGTATCGGTGGGCTGTCCATACTTGACCAGCGTGAGATTGTCGGCGGACAGCTGGATCGCCAGCCACGCAGCCAGGCTATCGGATGTGACGGACCAGTTTTGCGGGAGCTCGGCCGCATGCCGGCACATCTCGGCCGGCATCCAGACGGGCGTGAACCCCTGTCCCAACGCATGGCCGATGTTTCCCAGACTGTCGGCAGGAACCAGGCTGGGGTTCAGGTCGCACAGCATCAGGCCATACTGCTCCATGGCCAGAATGGCCATGTGGTGTGCGGCGGCATCGCTGATCCCGGAATGCGTCTGGACTGTGCGCACGACGTCGGCAAAAGGGCCGCCGCCGGGTACCAGCACGGTTTCGCCGCCTGCGGCGGCCAGCGCGTCGAGGCACTGTGCGAGCTCGGGCACGCGATACAGGCTGCCGCCCAGTTTCACAACCCGGAGCATTGTCCGTCTTCCAGATGGCCTCCGCATTCCCGCATCAGTTTCAACATGGCCGATGCCTTGTCGAGGCATTCCTGATATTCGTCGTCTGCGCGGGAATCGGCGACCAGGCCACCACCTGCCCAGAAACGCAGCGAATGATCCGAGCTGACCATCGTGCGGATGGCGATATTGGTGTCCATGTCGCCATTGAATCCCAGCCAGCCGACGGCACCGCAGTAGACGCCGCGACGGTTCGGCTCAAGCTCCTCGATGATTTCCATGGCACGGATTTTTGGCGCGCCGGTAATGGAGCCGCCCGGGAAGGCCGCGCGCAGCAGGCCCACGGCGTCGATGTCCCTGCCGAGACGGCCGGTGACAGTGCTGACCAGATGATGCACGGTGGCGAAACTCTCGACTTCGAACAACCTGGGCACGGCCACCGAACCCGCTTGGCATACCTTGCCCAGGTCATTGCGCAGCAGGTCGACGATCATCAGGTTCTCTGCGCGGTCCTTGGTGCTGTCGCGCAGTTCGCGGGCCAGTGCCGAATCGGCTTCGGGCGCGGCAGCACGGGGACGCGTGCCCTTGATCGGTTTGGTTTCCACCCGTCCCTGCTTCACTTCCAGAAAGCGTTCCGGCGAGGAGGAGAGGATGCGTGCACCCGGGAAATTGAGATAGGCCGAATAGGGCGCCGGGTTGAGGCGACGCAGCGTCTGGTATCCCAGCCAGTGGTCGCCGTTGACCTCGGCAGCAAAGCGCTGGGCCAGGTTGACCTGGTAGCAGTCGCCGGCGCGGATGTAATGCTGGATGCGTGAGAATGCCTGGCGGTAGCTGTCGGGCGTGAAGTTGCAGCTGACGGGCCCGACCTGGAAAGGACGCCGCGCCGTGATGTGCGGCGTGTCGCTGAACAGGGCGATCAGTTCGTTCCAGCTGGCGTCGGTCCGGGCGTCGCGCCCGGAGCCGACGAGCCAGCTGGCGCGTTGCGCATGATCGACGATGACGGCCCAGTCGTAGATGCCGACTGCCATGTCGGGGATGGCTTCGGCGTCACGCGCGTGGCTGGGCAGTTGCTCGATGCGGCGCGCGAGGTCGTAGCCGAAATAACCGATCGCGCCGCCCGCGAATGGGAGTGCCGTCGGGTGTCCGTCCGCCGCGAGATAACGGCGCAGCAGTTCGAACGGGTCCGCCGGAGAGAGTGTCGGCCGGTCGCGTTCACGAATTTCGGTCATGCCGCCCCGGGTCACCAGCGTGACATAGGGACGCGCCGCCAGGATGTCGAAGCGTCCCATGGTGGAACGCGGCCGTCCGCTGTCGAGGAATACCGACCAGGGTTCGTCGGCGATGGCCTCGAAGCGTTCGGCACTGTCGGGGCAATAAGGAAGAGCGCTTATCCGCATGGTAAGTCCGCAGGCGTAAGACCTGGAGGGTGGCGGTGGGTTGCGAGCAGCCGTCCCACCGCGACGGCAGGGGCACATCCGTCAATCATATCCTGATGGGTGCGGGCGGCCAGAATCTGCGAGAAATTGATCACCGGTCGCTCGATCCGGGCGGCGAGCCGCGGGCCGAGGAATCCGCCGACGCCTGCGATGACCAGCGGGGCATCTGCGGCCAGCATCTCGCGCGACAATACCTGCCGCACCGCGCGCCCGATCCGGGTCATCTGGGCATCCGCAAACCAGGCCGCCAGTTCGGCCCAGGCCTTGTCGGGCAACTCCCAGGCATCGCGTCCCACCATGCGGGCGAGGCGCACCCGGCTGGCTGACGGGGTCTTGGCACCGCCATCCGCGGCGTCATGCAGATCGGCTTGTTCGGGGAGCAGGCCGAGGATCCGGTAGACATCCGCACTGGTCGCGAAATG
Source organism: Thiobacillus sp. 0-1251 (assembly GCA_001899305.1). GTDB lineage: Bacteria > Pseudomonadota > Gammaproteobacteria > Burkholderiales > Thiobacillaceae > Thiobacillus. The sequence goes on from MKWL01000018.1 coordinate 57,731, forward strand.
CTCTGCCATCAGCGGCGTGAACTGTCCGGCCACCGGGGCTTCGCTTGCCAAGGCCATGAGCGACGTGCGGGCAACGCCGGTGTAGACCAGTTCACCGGCGGACAGGCGGTCGCGGTCGCTGCTGCTGGGTGTGGCTACCAATCCGTCCCGGATGGGAATCAGGTCCGTGGTGGTGCTACCGATATCGACCAGCAGGGCCTCGCTGATGCAGGTCGAAACCAGGTGGGCCGTGGCATGCCAGTTGGCGGAGGCAACGCGCCCGGCATACTGGCTGGCCTGGCCGGCATCGTACCAACCCTGACCGCCGGCATAAAAGCGGACCCGGTCGGCACCCAGGCGCTGGCTCATCAGGGTGGCCAGGGCCTGCACACCGGCTTGCCGCGTTTCGAACAGGTCGACCATTTCTCCGGTCATGGTGACGGCATGCACGCAGGCATCGCCTGCCTGCATCGTGGCCTCGATCCGGTCGATGGCCCGGTGCAGATGATCGAGACCGCGCCATAGCGCGCAGGGCACGAGCGAGATGCCGGAGACCTTGCCGTCGTGCTCGATCCGTGCGGCCTTCAGATGCGCGCCGCCGACATCCCATCCGATCACGGTCTCATTCATGGGTGGTATGCGTGTCGGCGCGTTCATAGGGAGCGCGCTACGCGCGTATCGTTCGTCAGGTTGGCCGGCGGCAACGCGCTCATGGGCGGATGGTCCGGCAGGGCCAGGACTTTCCCGGCAGGATTGAATCCCAGCATCGAGTGAAGACCGGCATAGGAGACGGTGAGTCGGGGATTCACTTCCAGAACCACCGGTCCGCTTTCCGTATCGATCAGGTCGATCCCCACATACCCCCACAGGCCGGGGATGGCGGAGGCCACACGCTGAGCCAGGCCGGCATAGCGTTCGTCCGGATCGGGCAGGGCGTGGGGTGTCACGCCATGGAAATGCAGCTGGCCATCTTCCAGCCGGATGTGTTGCCTGTTGACCGACAGCAGTTGGCAGCCGCCCGGCTGACATAGCACGGACAGGGATAACGGGTCGCCCGAAAGAAACGGCTGAAAAACAAATCCTGCGCCGCCTTCGTCCAGCGCCCATGCCTCGGCTGACGCCTGGTTGTAGAAATACAGGGTGTCCTGGCAGCCGGCACCCTCGTCAGGCTTGGCTACCACCGGGCCTTTCGTCGTCATCAGAAAGGGCGAGGTGTACGTGGGAACCACGGGTATCCCCGTGCGGCCCAGTCGTTGCGCGGTGGCATGTTTGCTGGCCGCAATGCGCACGGCGTCGGGCTGGCAGCCCAGGAGGCGCTTGCCTGCAGTCAGGATTTCCTGGTTCAGGGATTCGAGTATCCCGGCCTCTTCCGGCGCGACCGGCCACACCGCATCCGACCGGGCGAGGCAATGCCGGTAATCCTCACTGAAGCGATGGGCCTCCGTCTCGATGATCTCCACCTTGTCCATGGCAGGCCGGGGCAGGCGACAGTCCCGTAGCGTCAGAACGTCCACGCCATCGAGCGCGCGCAGGTCGTCGACCAGCGCTTGCCACATGACTTCGCCATCGTGTAAAAACTCAGGCAGCGCCATACTGGCGAACCCCCCTCCTGTCACATACTCGAAAACAAATACTTTCATGCCCGCCTCCTTAGCGCTCATTCCCGTACTCGACCTGATGGACGGACAGGTTGTGCGCGCTTTTGGCGGCCGGCGCGACGAATACCGGCCGCTGGAATCGGCCTTGTGCGATTCCAGCCGTCCCGAGGCCGTGGTGGAAGGACTGCTTGCGCTGTATCCGTTCCGACGGATTTATATCGCCGATCTGGATGCCATCCTGGGACGGGGCAATCACGGAAGTGTAGTGGAGAGGCTGCAGCGATTGCATCCGGATCTCGAATTCTGGGTGGACGGCGGCTTTTCCGGTACAGCGGCGGCCCAAGCCTGGCAGGCGGCGGGTCGGGGACGGCCGGTGCTGGGCAGCGAGAGTCTGGCGGTTCTGCCGGAACGCGACGCATGGCCGGCGCAGGGCGTGCTGTCGCTGGATTTCCGGGGAGACGATTTTCTCGGCCCAGCTACCCTGTTGAGCCATCCCGAACGCTGGCCGGCCGAGGTGATCGTCATGACCCTGGCACGGGTTGGCCTGAATGCCGGTCCCGATCTGGCCCGGCTGGCGCACATACAGCGCCTGAACACCGCCTGCCGCATATATGCGGCGGGCGGCGTACGCCACGTTGACGATTTGGCCGCATTGGCCCGGGCCGGGGCGGCCGGTGTCCTGCTGGCATCGGCCCTGCACGACGGCAGGCTCAGTCGCCCTGAGCTTGACGCTTTTCATGCTGCCCATCCCACGTCCGCAGCCAGTGACGCCAAGGCGAGTGTCCCAGCGCCGGATCGGTAAACCGACCCAGCAGCGGCTGGCTGCCCTGGCGTTGCCAGGTTTCCAGATCGGGGCCGCTGTACTGGCACCATGACTGCGGCGTTTCGTACAGGGTCAGCTCGATCAGTTCGGGCAGGAAATCGATGAGCTGTTCCCAGATGTACACGCTCAGCAATTCCGTGGTGGAGCGCCAGGCCAGTTCCGGCCCGGCGTAGTTGAGGGTGTGGTGGTCGAAGCGTTCCACCACGCGGGTGTTGACCACGCGCTTGAGGTAGCCGTAATCCAGCACGCAGCCGGTGATCGGGTCGATCTGCCCGCGTACCTTGACGTGCAGGACGTAGCGTCCGCCATGCAGATTGCTGCATTTGGCGGGATGGTCGGTGAGGAAGTGGGCGGAATCGAACACGACCTCCTTGCTCACCGTGACCTCCGGGGTATCCGGATGGAAGCGCGACCAGACGCCGGGCATGGCTTCGAGCTCGCCGCGCAGGCTGTCCAGCAGGCGCGTCGTATCGGCCTTGGTCAGCGTACGCAGCAGCGGCGTGCCGGCAGCCAGATGGCGGGTGCGCACGTTCAATTCGCGCGACAGGAATTCGGTTGCCGCTTCGGCTTCGTCGTTCGAAGCGAAAGGCAGGAATAAAAATCCGGCATGCAGTTCGGCTGCATGGGCCAGATAGGTTGCATATTTCAGGCGTTGTTCCGGTGGAGGCACCCTGGCGGGTAGCCAGGGGCCGACCAGATTGCGCTTTTGCGTCACCAGGCGGTTCTTTGCCACGACCCGATGGGTGCCGGGTGCGTAGTGATATTCCTGGTGAAACCGGAAGCCGTAGGGAGCGAGTTGCGCCAGATCGCAGAACAACAGATCCAGCCAGGAAACCTCGCCCTCGACGAAACAGACCGATCCGACATCATGGACCTTGCCAGCCAGGCGTAAGCCGGCCAGCACGGCCCGTGCCGTCTCATCAGGCACGGCGACAGGCATGAGCGGGAGCTCCGCGTGCGCGGCGCCTGCCTCGATCCTGTCCGGCGATACCAGCAGGTCGAGCGGCAAGGCGTGACGTAATGCATACTCCTGCAAGGTAAGGCCGCTACAGGCGAGCAGGTGCTCGTTGTCGAGTTCGCTCACCATGGCCCCGCATTCCTTGCAAATCACGCCCGTTCTCCCGATTAGTTATGCGCCGCGAAGGGATGACCTGCCTTCGCTTTCTGGGCAACCACCTCAGCCGCCTTGGGTGTGCCAGTAATGGCACGCTTGATGGATTGCTTGGTGGCTTCGTAGTTGTAGTCCTGGATCTTGGCGTCGTCCTCGGCTTCCCAGTGGATGAACACGCCCACGCAGATGAACAGATCGTCCGCTTCATTGGCCGGGATGGTGCCGTCTTCCACGCAATCCGCGACGGCCATCGCCACGCCGCGCTGGGCCGGGCCGAACATCTGAACGGCCTGCTTGGCGCCCTTGATGGTCACTTTGTTGAACATCATGGTGTTGGGTTTGCATGGCAGATTGGGCGCCACGACAGCCAGCAGGGACGTGAAGCCGTCTTTGTTGTTGACGAGGCCATTGCAGAACGCCGCTTCAACGGCGCTGCCGCGCGGGCCCATGATCAGATCGATATGGGCTACTTCGTTGCCTTCGCCAACCAGGGATTCACCGACCATTACGCTATTGATTTTCGCCATCATTTACTCCTTAAGTTGAACAGACTCGGTTGGGTTATAGCGGCTCGCCAGCGCCGAGTCGTCCGTCGGCTGACCACTTGTTGCATGACCAACCAGGTGTTTCAGTAGATCAAACAAACTGAGAATCCCCCTGGGTATGGTTTGGAATACAGGTTGCCTCCCCGTGCAGAAGCTGATCTGCCAGCCATGCCGCCACGGTCAGATCGGCACTCGTGCCGGGGTTGAAACCTGTGGATTTGAGGGTCGTGTCCAGACCCGTCAAATGGGTTTTGGCGCAAGTCCAGTCGGCGCATTGGCCCAAGCGGGCAATGCAGTCGAAGGCCATTGTTCTCACGGCACCCGCTGCACTGCTGCCGTGTTTGCGCCAGATGTGGCTATCGGAAAAACTGGCCATGAATCCGAGATAGGCGGTCGTGACCGCCGCTGTCTCGCTGCCCCAGTGCATGCGTCCCTGATGCAGTGAAACCAGTCCGGGACCGAGGATGTCTGCATAGCAATGGGTGTACTGATAGGCGATGCGATCCCGGGCAGCCGCTTCCCGCATGGCTTCCAGCAGCGTGACGACCGGCGTTTCCCGAACATCGTGGCGGGGACTTTCGCCGAGTCCGCCAGGTGCGGCCAGCCGGATGGCCCGGTAGACCCATTCCGCGTCATCGCGGGTGAGTGCAGCCAGGCTGCGCTGGAGCCGGTGCGCCAGGATATCTCCCGGCATGCAGTGCTGGGCGGCATGAATGAGCGGCACAGCCAGCAGCACGATGCCGAGGTTGGTATTGCAGCCGACCGCTTCCCGGGTGGCCTCGACCGCGCGGTAGATCCGTTCGCCGATTTCAAGGTCGGGATTGGCGACATGCGGCGCGGCTGCCTTGGCGCTGATCAGGAAATCTTCGGCAGTCATGCCGTGCCCAGGGGATTCCCAGCTCACGTTGCCAGGCTTGAAGGCGACCACATCCATCTCGCAGGCGGCAAGAAACAGGTCGGACATCGGCTGGGCGACGGGCATTTGCAGCAGGGCGTTCATGCGCACTGCTCCCGGGTTTCCCTGACCACGTGGCGGTCGAGAAAATCATCCACCAGCATGGCGGCGATGTTGTCCTTGACGACGCTTTGCAGACCCCGCCAGGCCGGAATGCTGTTCACTTCCAATACGTAGAGGCGGCCCTCGGGATCGCGTATCAGGTCGACTCCCGCATAATCCATGTCGAGCGCACGGGCGGCGTCCTCGGCCAGTCTGGACAACTCCGGGTCGATGGGGGCAGGCCGGCAGGCGGCGCCCTGGGCCACGTTGTTGATCCAACTGGTGCCTTGACGCGTCATGGCGGCACGGCTGCGGCCACCGACCACGAGCACCCGGTAGTCCTCCCATGAATCCGTCACGCTGCCGATGTAGCGCTGCAGGTAATACACCCCCTGGTATGCCTCACCCGGCGGGAGATCGGCGGGCGAAGCCAGGCGCTTGAGCCCCGCTCCCTGGGAACCGAACAGCGGCTTCAATACCAGCTCGTGCCCCAGCGCAATTTCGCGCATGATCAGCGCGCGCGCCTGAGATTCGGACTCCGTCACCCACGTGGGCGGCGTCGGAATACCTGCCCGATGCAGCAGCAGGCTGGTCATGGCCTTGTCCACGCTTTTCTCGATGGCGCGGACCGAGTTGTAGACGGGCACGCCCAGCAACGGCAACACGTGCAGAAAATCGAGACGCAGGATGACCTGTTCCAGGGTTCCGCCCGGTACGCCGCGAACGAACACGCCGTCGGGCAGTTCATGCTCGAAACCGGGTATCGCCACGCCGCCGCTCTGCCCCAGATCCACCCGGCAATCCGTCAGCGACAGATAGTTGGCCGCGTATCCTCTGCGCGCGAACGCACGCTTGAGCTGCTTGCCGTGCCAGCCCGGATCGTCGGTAAAGATCGCGATGCGGCGTGTCATGAGAACGAACGCTCCAGCAGGTCTGCGTTGAGTTGTCCGGCACGGAAACTGCGGCCTGTCTTGAGGCTGGTCACGATGATCTGTGCCGGTGCGAACAGCAGCGGGTCGATCTTGTAGAAGTCGTGTCCGGCATTCTTGAAAACCTGTGCGAAAGGCTGGCCATAGTCCTTGGAAGCCTCGCTCGGCATACGCTGCGCAAGCGCCTCGGCCGCCGCTTCCTCGCCGGCGACAAACAACTGGACGCGGCCGCCGAAAAGAATCGCATCGTTGGTGCGGCCCATGGCGGTCAGGAAATCCGGTGACGGCGGACAGACCGGAGCCGTACCCATGCCGTCGACGATGTGATCGAGCGGGAAACCCAGGAAGTGCGCCTTGTGCAGGGCCACTTCGAGTACGCGGGCCACTACCTGCACGCCGCCGGCCAGACTGGTGGTGGGCGTCAGGATCAAGGTCAGCCGGTCGGGGGAGACGTCGCACTGGCCAGCGATCTTGTCCAGCAAGGGCAGCGGCGGGATCTTGTCGGTTTCCAGGACGAGGCAGGCCGAGTCCGCGCGATCGCGATAAGCGAGTTCACCGAAGAGTTCTTCCTTGCCGGCCAGGGCACGGCCGGGACCCGATCCCAATGCGAAGAAACTGCCCTTGCCTTCGCCGTGCGACAGGCTCCATCCGGCGTACTGGCTGCCCAGACAGGCCAGCACCGGCTGTGCGGTGGAAACGGACAACTCCCAGGGCCAGGCGGCCTGGGCAGCGGCCGGAACGAGCGTGACGCGTCCGAGGCCGCCGAGGCAGATTTCGGCGATGCGCCGGCCTGCCTCGATGCCGCCCGCCACCCGGATGCCGGCATCGACGATGCGTACGCCATTGTCCTGCCGCGAAACCGCCAGGCGCAGTTCCGCGGCGTGGTCCACCAGGTATTCGACCAAGGGGGATGCGAGCTGGTTGACGCTGGGAATGTGATTCATCGGGTGTGTCATCAGGCAGGGAACATCTGAGTGGAGTGCGCGACGGCATGGTCATTCCAGCCGGCTGTGGGGGAGGCGAAACGATCCAGCCACTGAAGGATCTCCTGACGCCGGCCGAGCGCCTGGTACCGGGCGGTGGCCGCATCCGGGCCGTCCGCACGGACCGTGCAGACAGGGTCGCCGGCCTCGATCACGCTGTCGGCCCAAGGCAGATCAGCACACCAGGAAGGCCAAGCGAAATCGGCCGGGATCAACAGGCGGGTTTCGGCGTAGACCACTGCCACGGCCATGCTGCCGCCCGGCTGGGGCAGGCGGGCCGGCAGTCGGCCCTTGCAGGCTTCGACGTGCAGATCGAACAGGCAGGGCAGCAGCGGCACATCCCATAATTCCAGTGTGGCGGGCGGACGCGGATTCAGTTCCAGCAATACCCAGCCGGAGGGGGTGACAATGAAATCGAGGCCGTTGAGGCCGACCAGGCCGAGCCGAGCGGTGAGCGCGCGTGCCGCATGCGTGACGGCTTCGTCGACCCCGGCCGGGCCGGCATCCATGCGTGTCGCACCGGCATAGCTCCAACGTCCGGATGCCTGGGGCGGGGTTGTCAGGGGCTGGTTGAAACCGATCGAGCAGATGTCGCGCCCATTGGCCAGAAACAGGAAGGACCATTCCTCGCCGGCAACCTGTTGCTGGAAATAGCGTCCCGCATCGCTTTCGGGCAAGGCGGATGCGAGGCGTACATGCGTGCCGCCGCATGCGCCGGCCTGTTTGGACAGCCAACCGGCGACCTCTGCAGGGCGTGACATGCGGGTTGCCGGATGGGGAATGCCGAGCGCCGCGAGCAGGTTGCTGAAGCGTTCCGGATCCGCGACGGTTTCCAGGACCTCCGGCGAATTGCCCAGTACGATCCGCCCCTCGGACAGTCCGCGCAGCAGAGCCGGCTGGGCTTCGAGTCCCGATCCATAGACCAGACCGAGACAGGCGGCAGGCGGACAGACCGAGTCGGCCGCATCCAGCATGGCGGTCGCGTCGAATTCGCCGTTGCGGTCCAGCGGCGAGCGTGTCCATTTCAAGGCCATCCCGCAGGTATCCTGGTCGGCGAAGGCATCGATCCCGACGACCGAACGCTGTGCGCGCGCTGCCGCCTTGGCCAGTATGCGCCCGGACAACGAGGTGAGCAGAAAGGCCTTAGGCGGCATGCAACCGGGCCTCGCGCAAACAGTCGGCAAAGCCCAGATAAAGCGGGCTGTCCGTGCGCAGCATGGCCTGCAGCAGGCCTTGCTGAACCTTGTATTTGATGTTGCCGATGGCGAGCGGACCGATTCCCACGGCATGCCCGGAGGCTGCCACAAGCGGCTTGCCATCGTCCATGACGCCGATCCCTTCGATCCCGGCCGGCGGGACTGCATTGATGTCGGCCGCCACCAGCAAGCGTGCCGCGTGCGCGAGATGCGCGGGCCCCATCACTTGGACGCCGGCCTTCGCCGTGGCGAGCGCGACTTCGGTGTCCGCGATGAGCGCCGCCTTGGCATCGTCGGAACTGGCATCGATGGGGCGTATCGTCACGCCGAAGCGGGCCTGGATGGCCTCGGCGGCGGACTGTGCCCGGAACAGGCCATCGTGGCCGGGAATCGTGACCTCGGCGCCCGCCTGGGCGGCGAGCACGGCAGCAATCATGCCAACCGGGCCGGTGCCGCCGAAAACGGTGACGCGGCGGCCGGCAAGCGTGCTGCCATGGGTGCTGGTCAGGGCTTTTTCCACGGCGGCAATCATGGCCGCGGCGGTAGTGAAGGCGCCGCTCGGATCGGCGAAGACCGACACTTCGAAGGGCGGCACCATTGCCTTGCGTGCGGCGTCCAGCATGCCGGCGGCGAGCATGGGATCGCGTCCGCCGATGAAGATGCCGGTGTGCTTCACGCCTTTCGGACCCCGGGAAAAGATGGCGTCCTGGGTAAAGCCTGCGATGTCTTCCAGCCCTACGCCCGAATACGGGATCACGGCGTTCCAGCCGGCATCGTAGGCCATGTTCACGTCAAACGGGCTGACCCGTGTGCCGGGCGTGGCGAAGTGCAGCAAATAGGGTTTTTCCATTGTTTTCTCCAGCTGTTGTTATTCAGGAATGCGCCTGGGCTCGGTATGCTTCGGTACGGATTTCCGCGCCGCGATTGCGGCCGGAGCACACCATGAATTCCAGCCCTTCGGTACCGAACTCGTTGTACGCGGCACGTGCCAGGGAACGTGCCTGAATTTCCGAGTCGATCAATGCAAAACCGGTGGGTCCCCACGAGCTTTGCCCGATGCCTTCGGCGCCGTTCCGTGCCAGCCAGGCCAGTGCGCTGGCCACGTGATGGCTGGCGAACCGTCCGCCTTGGGCCGGCGCGAAATGATCGCCCACCGTCTGCTGGATGGCGTGGATGGCGGCGCCGAATCCCGGAAGATCCTGCTCGACCAGGGACGGCATGGCCTGCATCAGCGCGAGCCGGCACAGGTGCGCGGCTCGCGCCTCGGGAAATTTTGGCAGGGCGGCGAAGGCCCGCTTTTCCTGCTCGCCGTGCAAGCCCTTGTAGGTCTTGTCCATCACCAGGATCACGCGCCACTGCGCGGGAAACTCGATGCGCGAAATCACCAGGGGCGGGTCGCCTTCGTCCTTGCGTCCGCCATCCACCACGAATCCGCCCTGCGTAAACAGGCCCAGGCCGATGCCTGAACGCGCGCCCCGATTCAATTTCCTGGCCATGTCGTGGACCGGCCAATCCACGTCATACAGCCGGGCAAGCGCCGTGCCGACGGCCAGGGCGAGTTGGGTACCCGAGCCGAGGCCGGCGTGATCGGGGATGGCCTGATGGACCTGGATATAGGTGCCGTCCGTAATGCCCATGGCCGCGAGCGATTGGCGTGCGAACGATTCCACCCGCTCGGATTGCGGACCTTCTGCCGAAACCTGTTCGGCCGGATAGGCGGTCAGCGTCGTGGCCAGTTCATCCAGTGACAGACCCAGGCTGCCGAAGCGCCGCCCCAGTCCGCCATTGAGGTCGAGAAACCCCATGTGTAGCCGTGCGGAGGCTCGTACGGTAACGCTGATCGTGGCGGTATGTGGCATGTGTATATGGAGTGGTGCAAAGCGTGTAAGCCTCTGGAAGCAATTGCTATGCCAATGGGAAAATACATAAATAATCAATCGTCTAGCTTTACATGCTCAGAGCGACGATGTGACAGACTGTCACGCCGCTCGCATCGGCCGCGTGACATCTTTTATGGAGGAAGGCGGCATGCGTCGACGGGAAACTGCCTGCCTGGCCAGACACATAGGCGCAGCCGCGACATGCATGGCATGGATCCTGCTAAATGCTTTGGCACTTCAGTCTTTTTGAGTCTTCTATCTCAGTGTCCAGTCCTTCGGTTTGTTGTCCTTTTTGCGGTTTGCTGTGTGACGATCTGGAAGTCGTGCGCGAGGGGGACGGCGTGCGGCTCGAACGCCCGGCGTGTCCCCGCGCATCGCGGTTGTTTTCCATCCCGGACCCTGGCCAGGCCATGATTGCCGGCTTGCCCATCAGCCTGGATGAAGCTTGCCGGTCGGCGGCGATCATCCTGTCAGGTTCGCACCGCCCGCTGATCGGCGGACTGGGATGCGATGTCACGGGCCATCGCGCTGCCCTGTCGCTGGCGGAAAAGCTGGGGGGGGTGGTCGATCACATGCATGGCCGCGCACAGTTCCGCAATGTGCAGGCTTTCCAGGATGGCGGCTGGGTGACGACCACCCTGTCCGAGGTGCGCAACCGTGCCGACCTGATCGTGCTGGCGGGCACGGATGCCTCGCGCTATCCGCGTTTCTTCGAACGCTGTCTTGCCCCGGCGTCCCAGTTTGGCGAGTTGACGCGCAAGGTCGTGGTTCTGGGCGATCCCGTGCCGTCCATTCCCGTCATGGACGGCGTATCCGTTTCGTCCATCCCGATCGATGCGGGCCGCCTGGGCGAATTATTTGCCGTCATGCGCGCCAGCTTGGCAGGGATGCCTACGCGTGCCGCAGACGTGGCGGGCGTGTCGATCGGGCAGATCGAGGCCCTGCTGGCCGATATGCGTGCGGCCCGCTATGGTGTGCTGGTCTGGAACGCGGCGGAACTGGATTTTCCGCAGGCCGATCTGACCATCCAGTCGGCCGTGAATCTGGTCAAGGATCTCAACCAGGCGACGCGATGGTCCGGGTTGCCTCTGGGGGGCGACGATGGTGGCACCTCGGCCGCGCAAACCTGCACCTGGCAGACCGGCTACCCCTTGCGCACCGCATACGAAATCGCCGGTCCGCGCTATGAACCGCTGCTGTTCGACAGCGACCGTCTGCTGAAAACAGGGGAGGTGGATGCGCTGGTCTGGATATCGGCGTTCGATCCCGAACGCACGCCCCCTGCCGTGGATTGTCCGACCGTGGTGCTGGGTCGGGCCGACATGCGGTTTGCCCGGGCGCCGGATGTGTTCATTCCGGTGGCCGTTCCGGGTGTACAGCATGCGGGTTTCCTGCATCGGATGGATGCGGTGGTGGCCTTGCCCTTGTCGGCGCCCGCATCGTCCAGCCTGCCGAGCGTGGCCCAGGTCCTTGCCATCATCCAGGGAGAGACGAATCATGCTGCGGCTTAAGAATGGCCGGATCTACGACCCTGCGCACGGCGTCGATGGCGAGGTCCGCGATCTCTATATCGAGGATGGCCGCATCGTGGCCGCACCAGGGCCGGATGCGAGAATCGATCGCGACATCGATCTCGCCGGCCGCGTGGTGATGGGCGGCGCCATCGACCTGCATACGCACATCGGCGGCGGCAAACTGAACATTGCGCGGGCGCTGTTGCCGGAGGACCACCGCCAGGATCCGCTCCCGACCAGCGGCGGCATGCATGCCGGCTGTGGTCACGCCGCGCCCTCGACCTGGACCACCGGTTACCGCTATGCCGAGATGGGCTATACCGCCTGCTTCGAGCCGGCCATGCAGCCCACCAACGCGCGTCATACCCATCTTGAGATGGGCGATACGCCCATGGTGGACAAGGGCGCCTACGCCATGCTCGGCAGTGACGACTTTTTCCTGCGCATGCTGGCCAGCGGGGCGGACCAGCGCCTGATCAACGACTACGTGGGCTGGACGCTGGATGCGAGCCAGGCCATGGCCATCAAGGTGGTGAATCCGGGCGGCATCTCTGCCTTCAAGTTCAATGCCCGCAGCCTGGATCTGGACGAGGCCCATCCCTATTACCGCGTGACACCCCGACAGGTGGTGCAGGCACTCGCGCGGGCTGTGCACGACCTGGGTGTGGCGCACCCGCTGCACGTGCACGCGAGCAACCTGGGCGTTCCCGGCAATGCCGACACCACCCTGGCAACCATGGCCGCGGCGGAGGGATTGCCCATCCATCTGACCCACATCCAGTTCCACAGTTATGGCACCGAAGGCGAGCGCAAGTTTTCCTCCGAAGCCGAGCGTATCGCCGATGCCATCAACCGCATGCGCAATGTGTCGGCCGATGTCGGACAAGTCCTGTTCGGCCAGACGGTGACCGTCTCGGGCGACAGCATGAAGCAGTACGGCAACCATCGCCATGCCAGCCCGGACAAATGGGTGGTCATGGACATCGAATGCGACGCGGGCTGCGGCGTGGTTCCGTTCAAGTACCGCGACAAGAATTTCGTCAACGCCCTGCAATGGGCGATCGGTCTGGAACTGTTCCTGCGTGTCAACGATCCCTGGCGCATCTTCCTGACCACCGACCATCCCAACGGTGCGCCCTTCACCAGCTATCCGCACCTGATTCGCCTGCTGATGGACAAGCGCTTCCGCGATTCGAAGCTGGACGAGATCAACGCCGAGGCCGCCGCGCACAGCCAGCTGCGCAGTCTGGATCGGGAATACAGCCTCTACGAGATCGCCATCATGACGCGCGCTGCACCGGCCCGCTCCCTCGGCCTGACCGATCGCGGCCATCTGGGTGAAGGGGCGGCGGCCGATATCGTGGTCTATCGCGACGATGCCGACCGCGAGGCCATGTTTGCGCAGCCCGAGTATGTGTTCAAGGACGGCCAGCTCATCGTGCGCGACGGCAAGGTGGTGAACGTGGTCAATGGTGCACTGCACGTGGTGAAGCCCGAGTACGACAAGGGCATCGAGAAACCCCTGAAGGATTATTTCGACCGTTACATGACAGTCAGGATGGAAAACGTCCGCATAAGCGACGACGAGATCTGCACGTGCGGCGCCAGCAAACTGATTCCCCATGTGTGCAAGGGGAGGGCGGCGTGATCATCAATGGCGTATACATCGACGACACCTATGCGGAAGCCTTCGGTATGAAGGCAACCCGCATTGTCATCACCGCGGACAACCTGACCTGGGCAAAGCATGCGGCCAACGCCGCCTTCGGCTTTGCCACCTCGGTCATCGCCTGCGGCTGCGAGGCGGGCATCGAACGCGAGTTGTCTCCGGAGGAAACACCCGACGGGCGCCCTGGCGTGGCCGGCCTGCTGTTTGCGGTCTCCACCAAGGAGTTGGCCAAACAGCTGGAGCGGCGTGTCGGCCAGTGCGTGCTGACCTGTCCCACCACGGCCGTGTTCGCCGGCTGCGAAGGCGAAGAGTCGCTGCCGCTGGGCAAGAACCTGCGCTATTTCGGCGACGGCTGGCAGATGTCCAAACTCATTGCCGGACGGCGCTATTGGCGCATCCCGGTGATGGACGGCGAGTTTTTGGCCGAGGAAACGACCGGCCTGATGCGTTCGGTCGGCGGCGGCAATTTCCTGGTCCTGGCGCGTTCGCGCAGCCGGGCGCTGGCCGCCTGCGAAGCGGCAGTGGATGCCATCCTGCGCGTTCCTGGCGCCATCGCGCCCTTCCCGGGTGGGGTGGTCCGCTCGGGCTCCAAGGTGGGCTCCAAATACAAGGCGCTGCCTGCCTCCACCAACGATGCCTTCTGTCCGACCCTGCGCGGCGTGGCGAAAACCGAGCTCAGTCCGGGCGTGGACGCCGTGCTCGAGATCGTGATCGATGCCGTCACCGACGCCGACATGCGCGTGGCGATGAAGGCCGGCATGGATGCGGTCTGCGGGATCGGTGCGGCAGGTGGCATCGTACGTTTGTCGGCGGGCAACTACGGCGGAAAGCTGGGCCAGTTCCACTATCGGTTGCGGGAGATTCTGGCATGACGACACTGAGCTTGCGCGCCGTGCCGAACGGACGTGTCGACATGACCGGCGTACTGCCGGAAACGCTCGCCGGGCGGCGTGCGGATGACATCGCGAAGCAGATCATCCATCTGGCAGGCAACCCCATGATGCTGGGCGACCTGTTCGAGGTGGACGTGGACGAAACCGACATGCTGGTGATCCGTACGGACAGCGATCGACTCGATTGCCTGGGCAAGGGCATGAGCACGGGCAGCGTGCGGATCGAAGGACCGGCAGGGCATTACGCCGCGCAGGGGATGCGCGGCGGCGAACTCGATATCCACGGCGATGCCGGAGATGGCGCCGCCAACGGCATGATGGGCGGCCTGTTGCGCATTCGGGGCAATGCCGGCGACTGGCTCGGTGCCGCATTGATTGGCGACCGTACCGGCATGGCGGGCGGCGTGGTGGCGGTCGAGGGCAATGCTGGCGATCGTCTCGGCGATCGCATGCGGCGCGGGTTGATTCTCGTACGCGGCCAGGCGGGCGACGCCTGCGGCGCGCGGCTTCTCGCCGGCACGCTCGTGGTGGCGGGTGGCTGCGGTACCCTGCCGGGATCCGGCCTGCGACGCGGAAGCCTGATCCTGGGCCGCAGTCCCGAAGCCATCCCACTGAGCTTCAATGATTCGGGTCGGGTCGACCTGAGTTACCTGGGATTGCTGCATCGGCATGCGGAAAGCTTCCTGCCCGGGCTGCTGCCGGCTTCCACGCAAGCACACCGCTACATGGGCGATCTGGCCTTCGGCGGCAAAGGGGAGATCCTGGTGCTGGCATGAAAATGGTGTGTCTGCGCCACGGCGAATCCGAGTACAACCTGCGCGGCCTGTGCAATGCCGATCCGGCCGTTCCGGTGTCGCTGACGCCGAAGGGGCGGTTGCAGGCGGCGGCGGCCGCACAACGCTTGCGGGATGTGCCGATCCGGCGCGTGTATGTGTCGCGCCTGAAGCGCGCTCACGAAACCGCGGCCATCGTCAACGCGTCCCATTGCGCCGACATCCATGTGGATGGCCGGCTCGACGATCGCAACACCGGCTACGAAGGTCAGCCGGTTGCGCAGTATCTGTCGGCCATGCGCGGTGCAGCCGATCCATTTTCATGGAAGGCGCCTGCAGGCGAGTCCTATGCAGAGATGGTCAGACGCGTGCACGGCTTCCTGGAAGAGATCGAACATGAAGACGCGTCCACGGTGCTGGTGGTGGCGCATCACGAGGTCCTGCAGGCCGTGACGGGACATTTTCGGAAGCTGAGCCTGCCCGAGATGTGGAATGTCTGGGTGGATCACTGCGAAGTACTGGAATTCGACCCGGCATGACGGCATTCACTTGTGGACGTTTCCACTTTACGCTGGCGCGTCCCCTGGTCATGGGCATCGTCAATGCGACGCCCGATTCGTTTTCAGACGGCGGGCTTTATGCCGCCCGCGAGCGTGCTATCGAGCATGGGTTGCGACTGCGCGAAGAGGGGGCCGACATCCTCGATATCGGCGGCGAATCCACCCGGCCCGGCGCCACCCCGGTGGAAGCCGAGGAGGAATTGAGGCGGGTGCTGCCGGTGCTCGAAGGTCTGCGCGACTGCGGCGCCGCACTGTCGATCGACACCATGAAGACGCCGGTGATGGCGGCCGCCCTGCACGCAGGGGCCGACATGATCAACGACGTCAATGCCTTGCGCGCGCCCGGTGCGCTTGAGGTCGTGGCGGCTTCGCACTGCGGTGTCTGCCTGATGCACATGCAGGGCACGCCGCAGACCATGCAACAGCAGCCGCGATACGGCGACGTCGTCGCGGAGGTGTTGGAATATCTGCACCTGCGTACGGAGGCGGCGGCGCGGGCGGGCATCGCCCGGGAACGCCTGCTGTGGGACCCCGGCTTCGGCTTCGGCAAGACGCCCGCGCACAACATCGCCCTGTTTCAGGCACTGGACCGTTTTACATTGGCGTCGCCGACCCTGGTGGGCATCTCGCGCAAATCATTGTTCGGCACGCTCACCGGCCGGCCGGCGCCGGAACGGCTGGTCGCCAGTATCACGGCGGCCACGCTGGCCGCACTGAAAGGCGCGGCGATCGTGCGCGTTCACGATGTCGCGGCCACGGTCGATGCCCTGAAGGTCCTGCATGCATTGGGTATGGAATCCCGGTAATCCTTTTCAACTTCAGGAGTTTTCTCTCATGCGCTCACGTCGCCATCCCCATGCTTTTCTATTGCTGGCCGCCCTCGCTTCCCCCGTCTGGTCCTGGGCCGGCGATGTGAAGATCGACCATGCCTGGGTGCGTGCCACGGCACCTGGCCAGAAGGTAGCGGGTGCGTTCATGGAAATCACAGCCGACCGGGACATGGAACTCGTCGCGGGAACGACCCCCCGCGCAGATCATGTCGAACTGCATTTCATGCGCATGGACGATGGCGTGATGGAAATGCGCGAGCTTGAATCGATCAAGCTGCCGAAAGGCGAAACGGTCAGCCTGAAACCGGGCGGATTGCATGCCATGCTCATCGGCCTCACATCGCAGGTCGTGGCGGGCGAGAAAGTGCCCATGACCCTGACGTTCAGGGACAGCCAGGGCAAACAGGAAAACGTCGGCATCACGCTGGATACCGCCTCGCCCCGCCATTGACCGCGGCGACGCTGCGGCAATTTGCCACATTGTCGTGACACGTCGCGCACCCTACACTCGTCCCGAATAGAAACCAATAAATTTCCTGAATGTTTTCAGGCCGGTACGGATTGCCGGGCGAATACGCGGTAGCGGTTGCCGCATATTCGCCCGCATCCGGCCAGGGGGACGAGAGACATCATGATGAGCATTATGAAAACGGCTCCCGGCCGCTGGGGCCTGGCGCGGACCACCGCCGCGCTATTGCTGTCGGGGTACGCGGGCGCGGCCTTGCCGCATACGCACATGTCGCCGGAAAATCCGGGACAGGCCGTCGCGTCCCGACCGGCAAAACCCACGCTGGCGATCGGGGCCACCGTCGACGCGCAGGGCCGGATCTGGCTCGCCCGGGTCGAAAACCGGACGCTCCTGGTTTCGCATTCGGCCGACGACGGCCAACATTTTTCTGCTCCGGTCACCGTCAACGCCGAGCCGGAAAACATCGGGGCGGAAGGTGAAAACCGGCCCAAGATCGCCGTCACCCGCAATGGCACGGTACATCTCACCTGGACGCTGCTGCTGCCGCAACCCTACACCGGCGAGATTCGCTACGCGCGCTCGACCGATGGCGGCAAGACCTACTCGGCCCCCATCACGATCAACGACGACAAGCGCCTGACCAGCCACCGTTTCGATTCGCTGGTTTCAGATAGCGGCGACCGACTGGCCATCGTCTGGCTGGATGGCCGCGACCGGGATGCCGCGAAGGAGCAGGGCGTGGCATACGCTGGCACATCGGTGTATGTGGCGCGCTCCGACGATGACGGTGCCAGCTTCCATGCCAACCGCAAGTTGGCCGAGCATACCTGCGAGTGCTGCCGGACGGCGCTGGCCTGGACAGCGGATGGTCCCGTCGCCCTATGGCGCAACCTGTACGGATCCAATACGCGCGACTTCGCATTTTCCTATCTCGATACGGGCAAGGTGCAGCGGCTGGCCGATGACGAATGGAATATCGATGCCTGCCCGCACCATGGCGGCGGGATTGCAACCGGCGACAACGGCACGCTGCACGCGGTCTGGTATACCCACGGCAAGAACCGACAGGGGCTGTTTTACCGGCAGGTGAAAGGTGACCGGATGTCGGCGCCCATGGCGTTCGGCAATCCGCAGGCCCAGGCCGGCCACGCCACCGTGGCGGCTGACGGGCAGATCGTGCTGATCACCTGGCGCGAGTTCGACGGCCAGGCTTACGGCGCGATGGCATTGCTGTCGAAGGATGGGGGGGCCAGCTGGAGCGCGCCGCACCGTATCGCGACGACTGCCGATGCCGCGGACTATCCGATGCCCCTCATCCATGACGGCCGGATGCAGGTCGTGTGGAACACGCTCCGCGAAGGCGTCCGAATCCTGGAGGTCGAGTGATCATGCTGCGTCGTCTGTGTCTTTTTCTCGTGTGTCTGGCCGCATGGCCTGCATCGGCAACCGAGCCTGCCCGCTTCGATTCGGGCAGCCTGGCAAAGATCGAAGCGCGGTATGCGGGCAAGCCGTTCATTCTGAGCCTGTGGTCGGTCAACTGGTGCGGACACTGCATCGACGAACTGACCATGCTGGGAAAACTGTCGAAAAACGAAAAGACCCTGCCTCTGGTATTGGTCGCGGTCGACAGCCCGGAGGATAGCGACGCGATCCGGAAAACCCTGCGCAAGCTCGGGTTGAGCCATGCAGAGTCCTGGGTTTTCGACGATCCCATCCCCGAACGCCTGCGCGCCGCCATCGACCCTACTTGGCAGGGGGAACTGCCGCGCTCGTATCTGTACGACAAGGCGCATCGGCGCCAGGCAGCAGTGGGCACGCTCGATGAGGCCAGGCTGAAGTCCTGGCTGGAACAACAGGGACAGCGATCCGGCACCGCCAAATAGAAAACCAACAAGGGAGAACCATGAAACGTAAAACTTTGGTGCTGGCTCTCGCCAGTACGCTGGGTCATCCTGCCGCCTGGGCTGAAGAGCAGGCCTTGCCGGAAATGGTCGTCAGTCTGCCGCGCCCGGCCGTGGTGACGAACAATCCTTCGCCCTCGGCCGAAGTGAGCCAGGACCAGATGCGCGAAATGAACGTCATCAACGTCGAGGATTCGCTCAAGTACACACCGAGCCTCTTCATACGCAAGCGCTATGTCGGCGACCGCAACGGCATCGTTGCCAGCCGCACGGCGGGCAGTCTCCAGAGTGCGTGGTCTCTGGTTTATGCGGACGGTCTGCTGCTGTCCAACCTGTTGGGCAATTCCTACAATTTCCCGCCGCGCTGGAACATCGTCGGCAGCGAGGAAATCGAGAACATCGAAGTGCTGTATGGTCCATTCTCGGCGCTGCTGCCCGGCAACTCGGCTGGCGCCACCATCCTGATCAATACGCGCAGGCCGCAGCAGTTCGAAGCCCATGCACGGGTCCAGGGATGGACCCAGGACTACAAACATTACGCCACGGACGACACTTACCGGGGCCATCAGGAACAGCTTGCGCTGGGTGCGCGGGTGAACGGCAGCCTGAGCTGGTCGTTCCTGTTCAACCATCTCGATACGCATTCGCAGCCGATCAACTTCGCCACGGCAGCCGTCCCCGCAGCCAACAACGGCGCAGGGACGCCGGTCACAGGCGGCGTGCCCTACACCAACCCGACGAACGTCCCCAGCATGATGTTCGGCGCGACCAGCCTGGACCATTCGGTGCAGGACACGATGAAAATCCGTCTGGCGTACGACTTCACGCCCGACACGCGCGCGGCCCTCACTTATGCGTATTGGCAGAACGACAGCTTCAGCGATACCCGGACCTACCTGCGTAATGCGTCGGGGCAATCGATATGGAGCGGCAGCGTCAATATCGACAACAAGAACTACACCGTCAGCACGAGTGCGCTCGCCCCGTCGGACAGCAACACGCAGAACCAGTTGCTGGGCCTGAGTCTGGACAGCCGCCTGTCGTCGGACTGGTCGATCGAACTGAGCGCCTCGGATTATTCCACCCCTCGCGACATCACGCGGACGCCGACCACTGCGATTGCAGGCGGGCTCGGCCAGCCGGGCTCGGCAGGCGGGGCAGGCACGATCACGTTCGGCGACGAGAGCGGCTGGAAGACCCTGGACGCCCGGGCAATCTGGAAACCCGGCCAGGACAGGAAAAACCACACCGTCACCTTCGGCTACCATTACGACCACTACACCTACAGCAGTGCCAAATACGCTGCATCCAGCTGGACCGACGACAGCAGCATTGGCGCATCCCCCGTCAGCACCACCATGGGCGACACCCGCACCGATGCCTTTTTTGCGCAGGATGCGTGGAAGTTCGATCCGCGCCTGACGCTCACGCTCGGCTGGCGAACCGAGCGCTGGCAGGCCTTCAACGGCTTCATCAGCGGCTATGCGCCGATTGCCAGCCGCGACGACACCTACCACTCGCCCAAGGCGTCGCTCGCCTGGCGGGCGGCAGGCGACTGGCTGATCCGGGGTTCGGTTGCCCGCGCTTACCGCATGCCGACCGTCACGGAACTGTTTCAGACCGAGAAAAAAAGCGGAACCACCTATATCAGCGATCCCAATCTGAACCCGGAAAAAATCCTGGCGACCGACCTCACCGCGGAGCATGCACTCAGGAACGGCAACCTGCGCCTGTCGCTGTTCGACCAGCGCACCGACAATTTCCTGACCAGCCAGCTGAATCTGATCACCCTCGTCAGCCGCGTGCAGAACATCGGCCGCACCCGCGTCACGGGCGCCGAGGCGGCGTATGAAGCGGTGGACTTCCTGGTGCCTGGACTGGATATCAATGGCAGCCTGACCTACACCGACTCGGAGATCCTGTCCGATCCGGGTAATCCCGCTCTCGTTGGCAAGAAGGTGCCACGCATCCCTGACTGGCGCGCCTCGGTCTTCGCTTCCTATCGCTTCGACGAACACTGGACCGGTTCCCTCGGCCTGCTTTACAGCGGACTTCAGTTCGGCAACCTGGATAACTCGGACACCCATCACAACGACACCGGAAGCCTGAGCAAGTACACCACCGTCGACGTGAAACTCGGCTACCGTTTCTCGAAACTGATTCGCGCTTCGTTCGGGATCGACAACCTGACCAATGAAGATTATTTCATCGGGCCGCATCCTTTCCCGAAACGCACCTATCAGGCCGAGTTGCGTGTGGATTACTGAGCATGCTGCGTCCACGGCAGTACGCATTTGGCGCGCGCCTGGCAGGCCTTTCCGCCGTGCTCGCCCTTCACGGGGCGTTGCTCTACAGCCTGTGGCACTACCGTGTGCTGCCGCCGCCCGCCGAGGCGGCGACGTTGTTTGTCGACCTGTTGACCGATCCTCCCAGGCTTGAGCCGCCGAGGCCGGACCCGCCCAAGCCCAAACCAGTCAAACGCGAACAGCCCGTTCAACCGCCGCTCCAGCAGCAGCTGGCCGCACAAACGCCGGTCGTGTTGCCGTCCGATCTGGTCGCGCCATCCTCCTCACCTGAACCTCCCAGGATCGAGGCACCGATCGAACCTGCGCCGCCCGCGCCGCCGCCAAAGCCTGTGGGCCCGGCCGTGTTGAGCGGCGAACTCGCGCTGACCTGTCCGGACCGCGCGCCGCCGTCCTATCCCGCCATTTCCCGTCGTCTCGGGGAAGAGGGCAAGGTGGTGCTGCGCGTGGAGCTCGACGAAACGGGGCGGGTTGACCGCGCCACGATCAAAACCAGTTCCGGTTACGCACGCATCGACGAGGCCGCGCTGGCCACCGTCAGACGCTGGCGATGCAGCCCGGCCAGCCGCGATGGCGCAGCCGTGCGCGCCGTCGCCATCCAGCCGTTTAATTTTGTACTCGAAGGACGATGATATGGATACGAACATAGGCTTTGCCCATTTCCTGGCCCAGGCCGATACGCTCGGGAAAACGGTATTGTTTCTGCTGCTGGCACTGTCGGTTGCGAGCTGGTACCTGATCGTGACCAAGACGATCGCCAACTACCTGGCGAAGCGACGCGTCGAAAGCTTTCTCGAACAATTCTGGGCAGCCGATTCGCTGCAGGAAATCCGCACCGCCTTGCACAGACAGCCGCGCGATCATGCTTTTGCCGAACTGGCGCATGATGCACTGGAAGCTGCCAGCGACAGCGAAAAGCATGGCCTGCACAAGCTGGCAGCCGCAGGTGGCCTGGGTGAATTTCTCACGCGTCTGCTCAGAAACGGCATCGACCAGGAGGCGACGCGTGTCGAGCATGGCCTGACCATCCTGGCCTCGGCGGGATCGGCCGCCCCCTATATCGGCTTGTTCGGCACCGTATGGGGGATCTATCACGCACTCGTCAATATCGGCCTGTCGGGGCAGGGGACGCTCGACAAGGTCTCCGGCCCGGTGGGCGAGGCGCTCATCATGACGGCGATGGGGCTGGCCGTGGCGATTCCGGCCGTGCTTGCCTTCAATGCGTTCAACCGGCGGAACCGGGTGTGGCTCGCCCGGCTGGATGCGTTCGCGCATGATCTGTACGCCATCATCACCGTGGGCGAAAAGGCCAACAGTTCCGCCGGCGAACCCCGTCCCCTGCATATCGTGAAGGAGGCCTGAGCCATGGCAATGGGAAGCTTTGACCCGCGCCGGGGGCCGGGGCCGATGGCCGATATCAACGTGGTACCGCTGGTGGACGTGATGCTGGTACTGCTGGTGATTTTCATCATCACCACGCCCTTGCTCACCAACGCAGTCAAGATCGACCTGCCCAAGGCAAGCAGCGCACCCAATGTCACCAAGCCGGATCATATCGAACTCGGCATCCGGGAAAACGGCGATCTCTACTGGAACGGCGAGCGGGTTGCGATGGATCAGTTCGCGCCGCGTTTTGCCGAGGCCGCAAAAAAGCAGCCACAACCTGAGCTGCATATCCGCGCCGACCGGCATGCCGAATACGAACCGGTTGCGAAAGTCATGTCGCTGGCTGCGCAGGCCGGCCTCTCCCGTATCGGGTTTGTGACCGAGCCCGATCGGCTCTGACCATCCAAAAGACGATCGGCCCAGGGTGGAGGAGGGTATGTCTCCATCCGGGTGACGTTACGCAAGCGTTCCAACGGGCATCCGCGTAATTCTTTAGTTTTCCACTCAATCATGGGCACCCACCAATGGCATCTTATTGCCGGTTGGTGACTTTCCAGCTGAATAAATCATGCGCACAAAACCGGAAATTTCGCACTCAGGGATTTCCCTTGTCTGGCCAAGGTTTCATACGTGAATAGTACGGTAGTACTACCAATTTACATGCTAAGGCCGTGCCCCTGTAATAGAAGTGGCGTCTTTATCCGAGTTGTGATGAAGCGCAAGTTTTCATTCTATTTAGGGGCCTTCATGAAAAAACATAACTTTCTCCCGTCTGTCCTGGGCGTTCTCCTGGCTGCCTGTGCCGTATCTGCTCATGCCGATCCGATCGGTCTGGACGTGAGCGTCGGGCTGGTGAATATCCGGCCTGATATCAAATCCCCGGTCGTGGGAGCGGATGCCACCAACGAGGTGGTGCCCATTGCGAACTTCACGTATTACCTGAGCGAGCACTTTGCCCTGAACACGGCTGCCGGCATTACCCGCCACGAATTCAGCAATGCGGGCGGCATCCTGGGCAAGGCATCCATGGCCCCGTTCCACTTGATGGCGCAGTATCACTTCATGCCGAAGGCGGATTTCCGTCCGTATGTCGGGGTGGGGATCCACCATACCGTGTTCTTCAAGCAGAGCGGACCGGCTTTCAATGGCCTGGAGGATTTCAAGGCAGATACCGGTGCCGTCCTACAGGCGGGGTTCAGCTATACGCTGAACAAGGCTTATTTCGTCAACTTCGATGTCAAGAAGTTCTACCTTGAAACGAACGTGACCCCTCAAGGCAGCGCGAAAATCGAAACGATCACGCTCAATCCCTGGTTGATCGGACTGGCGGTGGGCAAGCAATTCTGAAATACAGGAGAGGCCGCGGGTATATGGGTTTGAAAGAGGGGGGGCGAACGCGAATTCTCCCGACAAACGCACCGCAGGAAAAACGCCGGGATGACCGGCGTTTTTCCTGCGTGCTCACTGGAGGCACCCATGCTCATGGCATCCGGCCAACCTTTGGACGTGGGAGTTCCGGAATTTTCAATACGTGGTTTTACGTGTGTTGTGCCGTGTCGATACGGGTTATCCGCCGGGCGGACATTGCGTATAAATCACGGGTGTATCCGGCGGAATGTCTTCATGCGAGGGGGGGCCTACGGCGCTTGGATCAGGGCTGGGGCGTCATGCCCCGACACGTCGATGAATCTAAGGAGCTAAACATGTTGAAAGCGGCATTGGAGCGAGATACCCAGAATCGCCCGTTCGAGAAAAGCATCAAACAATTCGGCGAGATTGTCATGGCCGAACCCGCATTGCTTGCCAAATTGGAAGAGACGCGCGATGCGAACAGCTTCATTGCGACATACTGCAAGCTGGCTTCGGAGAAAGGCATTCATTTCACTCCAGACGACATGCGCATCGTCGTTCAGGAACAAAAGCAGGGCAGCAACTGGGTGATTCCCAAGGCCGTCCTGAACATCGTGCGCGAACGCTTCTGAGGAGAACAGAAATGGACGATATCAAAACCCGTAGCGGCAGAGTCGTGGGTAGCTGGAATGGCGAGCGCGCACGCGACTTGATGGCCGAAATTGCCCGGATCAAGCAGATGCTGATCCAGGAAAAATCTTCGGAATCGCTGGATTCCCGGTCGATGCCTCACCGTGACCAGCTGCATCAGGACCTGCTCGAATTCAAGGCCTACCATTTATGGGGGTGCGACAGGCATGGCGAGTGCGTGGTGGGAACCAACGCCAATCGCATCGAAAGTGTGGACAAGGTGCTTTCGTTTTCGCTGATCGACCATCACTGAATCCAGCCCTGCGTGTCCTGCGCCGACGAGGCTGGAAGGACGTCAGCGCAGGGCACATTGCCGGAGCGTGGTACACGCTGTATGTTTGCCCAGTTGGTCGTCGAATAGAGTCGCTGATATGCACCGTCAAGAAATGTCCGCCCTGCTGCTCAAGGTGCAGGAAATTGCCAAGGATGTCGTGGCGCCAAACGTGGAACGTACGGACCGTGATGCGCTTTGGCCCGAGCCGGGGATCCGTGCGCTGCAGCGCGAAGGACTGGGAGGCGCGGTCATCCCAACCGCTTATGGCGGGCTGGGGCATGGGCTCATGGCGTTGGTAAGGGTGTGCGAGACGCTGGGGCAGGAATGCGCCTCCACCGCGATCTGTTACGGCATGCATTGCGTCGGCGCTTCTGTCATTGCGGCGAATGCCACGCCGGACCAACAGGCGCGATTCCTGACGCCGATCTGCGAGGGACGTCACATCACGACGCTGTCCTTGAGCGAAGCCGGCACCGGTGCCCATTTCTATCTGCCGCAAACGACTCTGGAGGCGGTGTCTTCGGATGAATTCAGCCTGACGGGCAGCAAGACTTTCGTCACCAATGGTGGCCATGCCGATTCCTACGTGGTGTCGGCGGTCGCCGCCTCGCCCGAAGCCCCCATCGGACAATTTTCCTGCGTGGTCGTCCCGGCCGACTCACAGGGAGTCCGCTGGGGAGCCGAGTGGGACGGCCTGGGCATGCGCGGCAATTCCTCGCGCACCATGGAATTGCAGGGCGTGCGCGTGCCGCGCAGCAATCTGCTGGGCAAGGAAGGCGACCAGATCTGGTACATCTTCAACGTGGTCACGCCCTATTTTCTGATGGCCATGGCCGGCACCTTCCTGGGTGTTGCCACCACGGCACTGGACGAGGCCCGGAAACATCTGATCCGGCGCTACCACACCCATACGGGCTCGAACCTGGCACAGGCCTCGGTATTGCAGCATCGTCTGGGCACCCTGTGGGCGACGCTGGAGCGCACGCGCCAATTGACTTACCACGCCGCCGCCAGCTTCGATGCAGGCGAGCCGGATGCGCTCACCGCAGTCATGGCGGCCAAGGTCGAAGTGGCCGATTGCGCGGTCACCGTGGTCAACGAAGCCATGACCCTGAGCGGCGGGATCGGATATCGAAACGGCTCACGCCTGCACCGTCTGCTGCGCGACGCGCGGGCCGCCCATCTGATGTCGCCCACGACCGATATCCTGCGCGTCTGGATCGGCCGCGCCTTGCTTGGCCAGCCTTTGCTGTCGGACTAGCGACATGGCCACTGCCCATTCGGAGCTTGGTGGGGTTCTGCATCTGGTCGGCGTGGCGCCCGCGATCAACACCTTGTTGCGAAGCGCACTGGAACCCGAGGTGACGGTCGAAGCATTGGGCAGCCAGGAGCGGCTGTATCACCGTTTCCAGGAAGGGCACCAGCCTGCCGATACCGTGCTGCTGGGCATGGACATCGAGGAACCGGTGCGCATCGCCCAGCGCATCCATACGTATGACCACCATGTTCCCATCCTGATCCTGACCGCGCCCTCGCGCTGCGACCAGTTGAAACGCACGCTGATGTTCAGCCCCTTCCTGGGCAACGAAGTGGTGCCGTGGTCCACCGCCGAGGTGGACGAACTGCCGTCCGCCATCCGTGATGCGGTGAATCGGCGGCGGCAGCGCATGCGTTATCTGAACACGATCTCGCGTGCGCAGATCCGGCTGGAAAAACTGCCTCTGCTCCAGCCGGAGGCGACCTACTATCTGGATCAACTGCTCGATCATGCGCCCATCGGCGTGCTGACGGTCGACCTGAACTGCGCCATCCTGACCATCAACCGTCAGGCCCAGACCATTCTGGGTGTGAGCGAGCGGAGCGCACTGGGACGGCCGCTGGAGGAACAGTTTCCGTTGCGTGAGCAGGGGCGCATGGCCGCCTTGCTGCAGCAGGGGCTGAAAGGCATGGAACGACATAAGCCGGAGATTTTCGAGGTCGACGTCCCGGGCGGGCCCGTCCGCTTTCTGGAAGTCACGCCGGCACCGCTGGCCTATCGCACCGGGCAGCGCGGCGCCATGTTGATCCTGCAGGACGTGACTGACCGTGTGGCGGCGGAATGCGAGCGGCAACGGGCGGAAGACGACTTGCGCTATCACGCCACGGTACTGCGTTCGTTCCATGAAATCAGTTCCGACCGGGAACTCAGCCTGGAAGAGAAACTGCACCGGCTCCTGAAACTGGGGTGCGAACAATTCAGTCTGCCGAACGCAATCCTGTCGCGCATCGACGGCCAGTGTTTCCAGATCCTGGATTCCGTCAGCGATCATCCGGCGTACGTGGTGGGAACGAGCAAGGATCTCGACCAGACTTATTGCAGCGCAACCGTCTTCACCAATGAGCCAGTGGCCTTCGAGCATGCCAGCATCACCGAATGGCGTACGCATCCGAGCTATCTCAAGCATCATATGGAAGCGTATATCGGCGTACGCATCGTGGTCGACGGCGGCCTGTACGGAACCCTCTGTTTTACCGGTCCCATGCCACGCCCCTCGTCATTCAGTGCGGCCGACCTGGAAGTCCTCAAGCTGATGTCGCAATGGGTGGGTAACGAATTGCAGCGCGAACGCGCCGAGGCCCACATGCGCAAGCTGTCGGGCGCGCTGGAGCAGGCTGCTGATTCAGTGATGATCACGGATCGCGACAGGCGCATCGAATACGTCAACCCGGCTTTCGAGCGCCTGACCGGCTATGCCAAGGCGGACGTGATTGGCCACAAGACCTATTTCTTGCGTTCGGGCGTACACGATGAAATGTTTTACCAGGATCTCTGGCAGGTGGTCGAGAATGGTGGCGTCTATCGCGGTGTCCTGGTCAATCGCAAGAAGGATGGCAGTATTTTCCATGAGCAGAAGACGATCTCGCCACTCAAGGACGTGCAAGGCCGGATCACGCATTTCATCTCGACCGGCCACGACATTTCCGATCGGGTGAAAGCCGAGGAACTCGACCGCCAACACAAGGCGGAACTGGCGCACGTCGGCCGCCTGAGCGTCCTGGGGGAAATGACCTCCGGCCTGGCGCATGAACTGAACCAGCCCCTGTGTGCCATCACCACCTATGCACAGACTTGCCTGCGCATCATTCAATCCGGCAACTGCAAGCCGGACGATGTGCGCTACGGACTTGAGCAGGTGGTGAAGCAGGCCGAACTCGGTGGTGCGATCTTTCGCCGTCTGCGCAACTTCGCGCGCAAGGGTGACTTGCGCCAGCAGCGCATTGACCTGCGTGAGGTGATCCTGGAGGCCGCCAGTTTCGTGCGTGCCGATGTACAACAGAATCAGGTGCAACTGCACCTGGATATTCCGCGCCAGTTGCCTGCCGTCATGGCAGACCCGATCCAGATCGAGCAGGTTCTACTCAACCTCGTCCGCAACAGTATGGACGCCTTATCCGACACGGACGAAGGGCGGCGGCAGATTACTATCAAGGCAGTCCGCCACGAGCGCCATTCGGTCAAGGTATGCATCAGCGACAACGGATGCGGCTGTCCGCAGGAGGTGGCAGATCGGCTGTTCGAACCTTTCTTCACCACCAAGGCAACCGGGCTCGGCATTGGCCTGGGCATCAGCCAGAGCATCATCGATGCGCACGGCGGTCATCTCTGGCTGGAGGAAGGTGCCGTACAGGGGGCCACGTTCTGTTTCGTTCTGCCCGGTTCTGGAGAGTCCCGACATGAAAAGCACCCAATCCGGTAAGGCGACCGTTTTTATCGTCGATGACAATCCCGCGGTACGCGATGCGGTCCGTTGGCTCGTCGAGCAGGTCGGTCTCAATGCAAAAACCTTCGCTTCGGCGCGCGATTTTCTGGCCGCCTTCCAGCCCGGCATGCGCGGTTGCCTGGTGCTGGACATCCGCATGCCCGGCATGAGCGGCATCGAACTCCAGGAAAAGCTGTCCCGCGAGCAGGTGCATCTACCGGTCATCATCGTGACCGGCCATGGCGACGTGCCGGTCACGGTGCGCGCCATGAAGACCGGCGCCTTCGAGTTCCTGCAGAAGCCCTTCAATGACCAGGTTCTGATCGATGCCATCCAGGCCGCGCTGGGCAAATACAGCGCAGTCTGGGAACAGGAGGATAAACGCAGCCAGGCCAACCGGAGTCTGGCGACGCTGACGCGGCGCGAGCGCGAGATCCTCGAACTGTTGCGTCGCGGCAAGCCCAACAAAGTGATTGCCGCCGAGCTGGATTTGTCCGTGCGCACGGTGGAAGGACATCGTGCCAATATCACGGAGAAGATGGGCGTCAAATCCCTCGGCCAGCTGATCGAGCTGCTGCTCAAGTCGGACCCGGACAACGTGTCCAGTTGAATTCTCCTGGGGCATGTCCTGCCCCGAACGGAACGCCACGTGCCGACTGCAATGTCCTGGCACGGCTCGTCATTCAAATCCCTCCCGCGCATTGCCAGATGCGCCAAGACCCGCGTATTTCCACGTGTTCCACCGTATTTTTTCGGGTTACCCCGGGCACATCCTGTCGGTATAAATCGCCTCAGATGGTGAGTTTGCGATTCGGCCTTCCCCTCCCTCGCAGGTCGCTTTGCAGACTCATCGTCACCTTACGTCCACAAAACGAGGCATATAAAAGGAGCCACATCATGCGCAGTCTCATATTCGGTCATCTTGTCTACATGTATACGCCGCTCGGCATTCTGGCCACCATCGCCGGGATATTGCTGGGCGGTCCCTGGGTGTGGGTCGGGATCGGCATCTTCGCCTTCAATATCACCATGGACACCCTCACGTTCGGCATTCACAGCAAGGGTGCGGCCGTCAACAAGAAAGGGCAGCCCGTCGGTTCGCCCACCATCCTCAACCTGATGATGTACGCCCAGCTGCTCAGCTTCATCGCGCTTCAACTCGCGGTGGTCTGGCGCATTTACCAGTATGTGGCCGGCGTTCCCATCGAAACCATGATGTGGAACGGCTATGCCTACCAGAACGGAATAACCGGCCTCGAACTGGTGGCAGTCGTGGTGGGGGCCGGCATGCATCAGGGACTGGGCATCATGTTTGGCCATGAGCTCTCCCACACCAAGGGGATCGGCTTCCTGATCTCCCGGATGATGATGAGCCTGTCCGGCGCCGCCGCATTCTGCTACGCCCACGTCTACAACCATCACCTCGAATTGGGACGCGCTTGGCTGGGCCCCGAAGGCAACAAGATGATGGAAGACACGGACCCGGCAACCGCACCGCGCGGACGCAGCCTCTACAAGCACTGGGTGATCTCGACGATCGGACAGTCCTATTTCGGGTACCGGACCGAGCAGCGCCGCCTGAAGCGTATGGGCAAATCCTTCTTCTCCTTCTCCAATCGCTGGATCCGCGGCTATCTGCTGAGTATCCCGACCGTAGCGCTGTTTGCCGGGGTTGGCTACATGGCAGGGGGACAGGACGGCGCGCTGCTGAGTTTGGGCTGCATGCTGTTGATCTGGGCGATTTCCACCTTTGAACTGGAAGCGCTCAACTACATGGAGCACTACGGCCTGATTCGCGTGAAGGATCAGCCGATCGAATATCGCCACTCCTGGGACAACGACAACGCCTTCACCAGCTGGGCCTTTATCGAGATCGGGCGCCAGGCCGATCACCATGACCGCGGCGAAACCCATTTCTGGGAACTCACCAGCGTGGGCCAACCCTCGTCGCCCGCGGGCGCACCCAATGCGCGCATCGGTTACTACACCGAATTCGTGCTGGCACTGATCCCGCCGCTGTGGCACGCCGTCTACAAGAAGAAATTGGCGATCTGGGACCGCGACTTCGCGTCGCCCGAAGAACGCAAGATTGCCAAGGAGATCAACCGCAAGGTTGGCTACGAGGTCAATCCTGAATCCATCAGCGGCCAGCGGCTGGAAGTCAGCTACGCCCTGTAATCCCGAGTGCCGGCCGCATCGGTGGCCGGCGTTGTAGCACGACATTGCGGCTGTCTGCCGCTTAGAGGAGATCGACATGAACACCGAAGCCACACTTTACGAACGTCTTGGCAAGCGGCCTGGCATCGAAGCCATCGCCACTGACATTTTCAACAACCACGTCAAGAACCCGAAGGTCAAAACGCGCTATGCAAACAGCGACCCGGCCAACGTGATCCGCCTGGTGACCGAGATGTGCTGCGCCGGGTTTGGCGGACCGGAGACCTATACCGGCAAGGACATGATCACGGCACACACGGGCATGAACATCAACGAAGAAGAATTCATTGCGGTGTGCGACGACGTGCTGGCCGCGCTCGACAAGAACAACGTGGGCAAGCGCGAAAAGGATGAAGTCCTCTGCATTCTGTATTCCTTGAAGAACGAGGTCGTCCACCTGTAATTGCATGGGGTGCCGCCTGCGGCACCCCTACGCTTCGCACAAGGAGTTGCATCGTGTTTGGATTTTTTGCCCGCAAGGGCCCGCATCGGGCTCGTATCACCACCAGCGGCGACACCATCGAAGTCGGTGCCGGCGACAATCTGCTCAAGGCAGCGTTGAACCAGGGCCTGGCCTGGCCACATAATTGCCGGGTCGGTAGCTGCGGGCAGTGCCGATGCCGTTTGGTAAGCGGCAAGATCAAGCCGCTCAATGATTTCAGCTACGTCCTTACCGGCGAAGAGATGGATGCCGGCATGATCCTGGCCTGCCAGACCAGCCTACGTAGCGACGTCGAGATCGAGGTCGCACTGGACAAGCCGGCGACCGCATTGTCGCAGCCGAAGAGCGTGGGCGGCGTGATTGTCCAGGCGCGACCGCTGACCCATGACATCCTGGAGGTGCGTATCCGTCTCGACGAGGCGATGCCTGCCTACCTGGCGGGACAATACGCCGAATTGTCGGTCCCCGGCCTGATCGAGAAACCGCGTTCCTATTCCTTTGCCAGCGCCCCCGAGAACGAACCGTTCGGCCATGTCAGCTTTTTCATACGGCATGTGCCTGACGGCGAAATGACCGGCTGGCTGCATGCCGCCAATCAGGAAGGGCAACGGGTCAACGTCGCGGGCCCCTATGGCTCCTTCTGGCTGCGAGACTCCGCGGCACCCATGCTGTGCATTGCTGGCGGCAGCGGCATGGCACCGATCAAGGCTTTGCTGGAGCAGGTGTCGAGCCAGGGCTTTCAGCGACAGGTCACCTATGTGTTCGGCGCACGCACGCGCGACGATTTGTATTGCCTGGACGAGATGAAGCAGATCAAGGCACGTGGCAACGGCCACTTCAACTTCATTCCTGTGCTGTCACGCGAGCCGGGCGATAGCGACTGGAGCGGTCTACGCGGGCACTGCACCGATATTTTGTCACCCGATGCATTTGACTTGCCGAACAGTCATGCCTATCTGTGTGGACCGCCCGCCATGATCGATAGCGCGATTGAGTGCCTGAGTCGTGCCGGAGTGAAGTCTGAGCATATTTTTTACGACAAGTTTATCGACGCGTCGCATATGCAGGGCGGTCGGATCTAGCGCATCATGCGCCACTACAGGGGTTACAAAGTGTCATGTTTCTGTGCCCGACAGATGACATACGTCACCTGTCGTAATCTGCGTGGGGTACCAGATCCCCTATAGTGACAGGCTTGTCGGCGATAGGAATCTGGATGGTTCGGAACTTGCTTGTGTAACCCAAGCGCAGGGTAGATCGCGCTACCTATACAAGCCTGCCCGTTCCGATCGGAGCAAATCATGCAATATTTCGCCCATCCGCCTACCTGGGCATTATTGATTGCCATTCTGGCCCTGATGGGTGGACTGGTGCTCTACGTGATGCGCCTCAATCTGAGTTTGCGCTATTCCAAGCGGGTGCTGGAGGTGGAAATCGGAGAGCGGCGGCGGGCCGAAGAGAAATTGGCCGAGAATGAAAATCGCTTGCGCCAGATCATTGCCTCCGAGCCCGAATGTGTGAAGCTCCAAACCTTGGACGGCATCCTGCTGGAAATGAATCCGGCCGGATTGTGTTTGGTGGAGGCCGGCCAGCCCAATGAGATCATCGGGACCTCCGTCTACAACATCATCGCACCAGAGTTTCGCGACGGTTACCGTGCACTTTCGACACGGGTGTTCGCAGGCGAGTCGGGCGTCATGGAATTTCAGATCATCAGCCTGAAGGGTCGCCGACGCTGGATGGAAACCCATGCCGTGCCTTTGCGCGACGGACGCAACAAGGTCATTGCCTTGCTCGGTATTACGCGTGACATCACCGCACACAAACATGCCGAGGAGGAAATTCGCCTGCATTACCGCGAACTGGCTCATGCCTCCCGGGTGAATACCATGGGGGAAATGGCCTCCAGCCTCGCGCACGAGCTAAACCAGCCTCTTGCAGCCATTGCCAATTATTCCCATGGCTGCCTGCGCCGCATTCGCTCGGGCGCCGGCACGGTGGACGACCTCACTCGTGCCATCGAGCAGGTCTGCAATCAGGCCGATCGCGCCGCCGACATCATCAGAAGCTTACGGCGCTTCGTGAACAAAGAGGATAGCCCGCATCAGCCACAGGATCTTCAGGGCATCGTACGCGAAGCCATGTTGATTGCCGGACCTGAGGCGAATATGCATCAGGTCGATATCAGACTGAAGCTAATGCCAGACATGCCGAAGGTGCTGGGACACGCCATCCAGGTCGAACAAGTGATCCTGAATCTCATACGCAATGCGGTGGAAGCCATGAGCAATATGCCTCCCATGTTACGCCGCCTCGAACTGCGCACATTTCTTGAGGATGACATGGCTGTCGTGGAGGTACGTGATTCCGGTCTTGGCTTGCCGCGCGAAACGCTGGCGCGCATCTTTGATCCATTCTTTACAACCAAGTCGACCGGGATGGGAATGGGCCTGCCGATCTGCCGGTCGATTGTTGAAGCGCATGGCGGGACGCTGTCAGCCTATCCCAACGAAGAGGGTTGCGGGCTGACCGTCCGCTTTACTTTGCATCCAGCTATGGAGGAGGCACGTCATGAATGATCGACAAACTGTGTTTGTGGTGGACGATGACCAGGCAGCACGCGAGTCTCTGCGCTGGCTGCTTGAGTCAGTTGGCTATCATGTGGACTGCTTCACCTCAGCGCTTGAGTTTCTGGAAAGTTACGATGGCAGCGTACCGGGATGTCTGGTTCTGGATGTCCGCATGCCGGGTATGAGTGGACTGGAACTGCAGAATCATCTGCTCGAACGCGGATGGTGTCTGCCGGCGATCATTGTGACGGGACATGGCGATGTACCGATGGCGGTACGCGCGATGAAGGCGGGTGCTGTCGATTTCCTGCAGAAACCTTATAACGACCAGACCTTGCTGGATCGGATCCAACAGGCGCTCGATCTTTGCAGCCAGCGTCGTCAGAGCCATAGCGAGTTGGCCTTGATCCGCGCGAATTACGAGCATTTGACCCAGCGTGAGCGGGAGGTGTCAGCACTGGTGGTGGCAGGGAAAGCGAACAAGGTCATCGCTATTGAACTGGGGCTGAGCCCCAAGACCATCGAGGTCCATCGCGCCAACGTCATGTACAAGATGCAGGCTCACTCACTCTCAGAACTGGTGCAGATGTGGATGCGCTTGCACGTTGAGACGCGACTCCCCAGCCAGGTTGCATAGGCTGGTGTTTTTGTATGGCAAAGGGACTTCGGACACTCCCTGTGATGCTGGGGAGATCTAGGGAAAGCCCTATGAAAGGTACCTGATCGTCCGACTTATAAACGGTTTTCTTTTGGCTTCTAATGAACTGGAGGCGTACCCAGTGCGTTTCGTCCCCAGACCTCATACAACCCTAGGAGTAGAGCCATGTCGCAAGAGACCGTCAAAGCCGCCCTGATGCAGGCCATCGCAGGTATCCAAGGCAACCCCGGTGCCGCCAAGGTGGTGTTCCGTGCCGATACCCAACTGGAAGAGGATGTGCGTTGCAGCGCCAAAGTGCGTGACTTCGCTCCGATCATCGTCGATGAACCGCCCGATCTGGGCGGGGCCGATGCGGCGGCCAATCCGGTCGAACTGCTACTGGTCGCACTGGGTGCCTGCCAGGAAATCATGTACAGCGCCTATGCAGCGGTCATGGGCATCCAGCTCAACAGCGTCAAGGTGAACCTGCGCGGCTATCTCGATCTACGCGGTTTGTTCGGCATGGATGCCGCCATTCCCCCGGGCTATCAGAAAGTCATTTTCGAGACTGCGGTGGACAGCCCGGCCGATACGGAAACCTTGAAGAAACTGGTTGAAACGGTGGAAAAACACTGCCCGGTTCTGGATACCCTGGTACGTGCCATCGAGGTCAGCGGCCAGGTCACCCTCAATGGACAACTGATGGAGGCCGGCGCTGTGCCAGCCTGATTTGGAGAAGCCATCTACCTGGTTATGCATGATCGGGTGATGGCAGAGGAGTCGTAGCATGACCAAACATATCGCGATTGTCGGCGGCGGCCCTGCAGGTTATGTGGCGGCATCCCATGCCGCCGCAGAAGGCGCGCAAGTGACACTGATCGATCCGCATCCGCTGGGAGGAACATGCCTGCATCGCGGCTGCATCCCGACCAAAACCCTGGTGGAAGTCTGCAACCTGCTCGAGAAGATGCGCCGCGCCGAGTCCTATGGCTTGCATCTGTCCGGTACGGTGGAGCCGGACTGGCCCGCAATGCGTGCCAAGGCAGGCAAGGTGATCGACCTGCTCAATACCGGCATCAACAGCCTGATGGCGGACCGCCGCGTGGTTCACGTACAAGGGCGCGGACGCATCCTGGACGGACATCGCGTGGAGGTGGCGGGCCATGGCGTGATCGAGGCGGATGCCGTACTGATTTGTACAGGGTCGAGCCCGATACTGCCCGAAAATTTCATGGCTGACCGTGCCCGCGTGGTGACCAGCGACGATTTGTTGCATTGGGATACGCTACCCAGATTTCTGCTGATCGTCGGGGATGGTGTCGTGGCGTGCGAGTATGCGTTCATCATGAATGCGCTTGGCGTACAGGTCACGCTCGTCGCCATGGGCGAGCGCCCCTTGCCCTTCATCGACAGTGATATCGCTGCCGTCGTCCAGCGTGAAATGCGCCGGCGCGGAATCGAATTCATCAACAAATGCGCAGTGGAAAGCCTGATGGCCATTCCGGATGGCGTGGTCGCCCTTGCAAACGACAAGGTTGTAGCCAGTGCCGAGCGCGTGCTGGTCGCGATCGGCCGGCGTCCCAACACCCATGGCATGGGTCTGGAGGAAGCGGGCGTCAAACTCGGCCCTCGAGGCGAAGTCGTGACGAATGGCTTCATGCAGACCGGCCTGGATGGCCTGTATGCGGTAGGCGACGTCAACGGCAGGCTGGCCCTGGCGCATGCCGCATCAGCTCAGGCGCGGCTGGCGGTGGATCACGCCCTCGGTGTGGAATGTGCGCCATTGGACGAATCGGTCATTCCCTGGGCCGTGTTCACCATGCCTGAGATCGGATGCGTCGGCATGACCGAACAGCACGCCATCGAGAAAGGCCATGCCGTCAGCGCAGGTCGATTCGATCTGCGTGGTCTCGGCAAGGCGCAAGCCATGAGCGAATTGACCGGGATGGCCAAGGTAGTGACCGACCGCGTCAGCGGCCGCCTGCTCGGGGTTCATATCATCGGTGCCCACGCATCGGACATGGTTCACGAAGCCGCGGTGCTACTACGCCAGGGCGCCACCGTCCATGCCATCACACAAACCGTCCACGCCCATCCCACGCTCTCCGAAGCCATACACGAGGCAGCAGAGGATGCGCTGGGACAGGCTGTACATAAACCCATGAAACGAAAAAATACGCATCATGCCGACGCTTTACCCTGAAGACCGTCTCTACCATCGCGACGCGCTCTGGCTGCAACTGCTGGAGGGCGACGAAGCCCTGCTTGGAATCAATCACCATGCCCAGGACAGCCTGGGCGAAGTCGTGTTTCTCGATTTGCCGCGCGTAGGCGCGACGATCCGGTGCGACACTCCCCTGGGTACCGTCGAATCTCGCAAGGCCGTGTCGGACATGATCGCCCCGGTAGATGGCACGGTTCTGGAAATCAACTCCCGGCTGCGCAATGAGCCCACCCTGGTCAACAGCGACCCCTATGGCGAGGGATGGACACTGCGCATCCGCCTGACCTCGCCAGGCGATATCGGGCATCTGCACGACGCCGCGGCCTATCTCTCGCACATGGGTTTGAGCGACTGAATATCTCACACCCGAACCAAGGAATATGAAATGAATTTTACGACCCAGGATCTGATTGCTCACGCCAAGAGCCACATAGTCGAGTGGAATGCAACCACGGCAGCACGTGAACTGGCTGCCCGCCGCGACATCGTGCTTCTGGACGTACGCGAACCGGCCGAATTCAGCGAGGGATGCATCGGCAATGCCTGCAATGTCCCGCGCGGCGTGCTCGAATTCAAGGTCGACCCCAGCTATCCGGCCTGCGAAAAGGCCCTGTTGGACCGCAACCTGGAAATCCTCGTGTACTGCAAGACTGGCGGACGCAGTGCCCTGGCCGCACATACACTCAAGCAGCTGGGGTATGGCAAGGTGATTTCGCTTGCCGGCGGCATCGAATCATGGAAGGAAAGTGGCTTCAGTGCCGCTGCGCCACAGATCTCCTGATGGCTTCCCTTCCGTGCCGCGAGGGGAAATGTCACGCTTGAAACATGAGAAATTTCTTTTCAATGATCCAGGCGGACAGCGGGCAGGTCGGTCAAGGATTTGCTCAGCAAGTGGGAACTAGCCCACTGTACTGGCTGATCGGTATGCAGACGGTTTTTTCGCCGACCGCTTGGCGATAGCCCCCTGGCCCGAAGCGGGCAATGAGGTCGGCCTTATAGGTTGTGAAAAAACGTTTGATGTAGGCCATGCCCATGATTCCGTCGGCGGACAGTTCGTCGGTGCCCGGGTCATAGACCAGACGGACTGGCATCAGGGGCATGGGAGCCGGCCCAATCACGACCTTGGCGCCATCGGCGGGATCGTACACACTGCCATGCGCGCAGCACACGATCCTGCCGGGGCCGCCGGCCAACTCGCTACCGCTGGCCGCATAGCGCAGATAGGAGACCTTGGGCTGGGGATAGCTCATCTGGTGGGTGCAGATGGCCACGAAGGCCACGAACTGTCCCTTGGGGCCGACTCCCCCCTGCCAACGATAATCGCCCTCTTCATTTTTCAGGGCGATATTCGGCTTGGTGGGCCGATCTCCCAGATTGATCAGGAAGCAGGGCACGCCAGCGAGCGGGTAGGAAAACACCAGTGCCTCGCTGGTGGGAATAGTCGTCCCTTTGAACGGGGCGCCGGATCGATCAGTCAGTTTTGCGGCGGGAAATGCTTCGAAGTCGGAGGCAACAGCCATCCGGCCCCAGTTGGCCGAAGCCAGCGCCGCGCTACCCGTGCACACTTTCACGAATCTACGTCTGTCCATCTTGTTTTGTTCTCCCGCAGGAAAAACCGCCCCGAAGGGCGGTTGGGTGGTATCGGTTATCGATGAGTCCCGGTATTCCGGATCAGGCGTTAAACATGTCGCGATAGATGCCGCGCGCCCATTCCAGCGTTGCCTCGCCTTTGGCGGCATCGCGGTTCTCGAAGGTCTTGGTGTCCTTGGAGAAGCCTGTGATGATGTCCTTCTCGGTGCTGTAGTCGTAGCCGGCATCGACGCTGATGGCTTCCATCGGATGGGCATTCACCATCGAGTAGCAGATGGTGCGCGGACTGACCCAGGAGATTTCCTTGCCTTGGGCGCGCGCCGCCAGTACCTTGGCGATGAAATGGCCTTCGGTGTTGGAGGTGTTGGCGCTCTTGGAATAGGGGTGCGGACGTGAGTCGCCGGTCACGTAGACATGGGGGTCGCCGATGATGTTGTAGAAGCGGGTATCGATATGGGCTTCCTTCTGATTGCTCTTGCTCGATGGCGCCATCAAGCCGAGATGTTCGATCAGCGTGGAACCGCGTACGTTGGCATAGATGGCCGCGTCGTCGAACTTGTATTCATCGAATTCGGTCTTGATGATTTTCCTGTCCACATCGACGCCCGTCACTGCCTTGGATGGCAGCCATTCGATGTAATCCCGGTACAACTCATTGAAGGCCGCATGGAAGCCATCCTTCTTGATGGTGATTTCCGGGTTGGCATCCAGCACCAGAACCTTGCCCTTGATCTTGTTCTTTTTGAAGGTGGAGGCGAGCAGACAGGCGCGTTCGTAGGGGCCGGGCAGGCAGCGGTAATTGCCGGACGGCACGGTTTGCACGAAGACGCCGCCTTCGAATTCCTTGACCTTGCGATGAATGGTGACGTGTTCGGTTGGTGAGATGAAACCGCCCGGATAGATCTGACGCAGCGCGGTCATCGCGTCCACGTCCGTTACGCCGATCTTGTCGTAGTCGTACGAGATACCGGGTGCCAGGACTAGGAAATCGTACTGGATGTCGCCCTCGTTGGTGGACAGGGTACGGCTGGTCCGATCCAGGCCGGTCACCGTCGCGTTGAAGTAGATATAGTTGTTGTTGACGGCCGCGTCCAGGAAGCTGTGGTCGGCCAGGAACTCCAGGTTGATGAGGCCGGCGTACCACAAGTTGCTGGAAAAACAGGACGAATACATGTCGCGCTTTTCCACCAGGACCACGTCAAATTTCGGATATTCCTTCTTGGCGTATTTGGCGATGGTCAGGCCGGAGGTTCCCCCGCCCACAACGACCAGGCGCGGGCCCTTGGCTTTCGGGAGTGCCGCCATGGTGTGGGTAGCAACTGCAGGTGCGGCGTTGGCCATGGTCGATCGCGCTGCGCCGGCAAGACCTGCTGCACCCGCAGCGAATAGGGCGCCGCCTGTTTTCATGAAATGACGTCTACTGTTATTCTCTTCCATTCTTGTTTCCTCCCAAATGACGACAAGTAAATGCTTGGCGCCAGGGCACCGGAACCAAGCTACGCAAGCAGCTAGAGCCAAAAAATGCGGGCCCGGAAGGGCCCGCCAAAATCAACGGGCAGGAGGAGTTAGGAGAGGCCGCCCGTCAAAACAAAACCGATCGTTCATTCCATTTGCAGGGCTTTCGCGGGACACGCCGCAACGACCTGGCGCACCTGTTCTTCGGTGGCGTTCTCGGGTTGGATCACGAACTTGCCGTCTTCCACTTTGAATACCTGCGGCAGCGTCTTGACGCAATTTCCACTATGGCAGCAGGCTTTTTCATTCCAGACAACTTTCATCGTGTCTTCCTTTCCTTGATTAACCAGTCGAAAATCTTCATGGACAGTCTTTGCAGACCACGCCGTTATTCTGCGCGTTGGCAGAAAAATTACTATCCGGAGAACTACCTACTCCCGGCAGGAAATTACCCGCAAATGGCTTCAGGCTTCGGGGTCGTACATGTCATGGCGAATGCTGTTTCGGTTGGCGATCAATTCGTCGATGCCGGGTTGGTCGTTGAGCGCGCGCTTGATGGCGAGCTTGGTCGCTTCGTAGTTGGTGCGATAGAGATCCTTGTGGTCGAGATTGGGATCGGTCGCGCAACGGGGGTCGATCCACACCAGGCTGACGATGCACAGATCGTTGACTTGATCGCGCGGCAGGATGCCTTCGATCACACAGTCCAGAACGGCATCGGCTGTGGCCGCCTGGACCGTGCCGCCGAACAGGTCGACGTAGGCCATGCTTTTCATGGTGACTTTGGGCACCATCAAGGTGGCGGGGCGCACCTGCTGGTTGCAGGCCCGGATGGCGAACATGCGGGTGTGGCCTGCGGTCTGTCCCATCATGTTGGCGAAGGCGTGCCCGACGGGTCCGTCGACGGTGCCGATCAGGATTTCCGGCATGGCGTCGGTGAACTGGCCTTCCCGGGCGAGGACGGTGGCTTCGCCTGTTTTGAAAATGATCGTGTTGTGGTCCATGTTTTTCCTTTCGATGTTCAGTGCAGTTTGATGGTGGGTTTGTTGGGGGAGTTGATGATGTTGGCGAGGGTGCCGAGTACGGTTTTGAAGAGACCGTTGAGCGCCACCTGATGCATCTTGTGCAGGGACCAGTAGACCAGGCGTGCCAGCGCGCCTTCGATCATGAGGCTGCCCCCTGTGAGGCCACCCATCAGGTTGCCGACGGTGCTGTAGCGGCCGAGCGCAACGAGCGAACCGTAGTCCCGATAGACGTATTCAGGCAAGGGCCGGCCGGCGAGGTGCCGTCGGAGCGACTTGACCAGCATCGAGGCTTGCTGGTGCGCGGCTTGCGCGCGCGGCGGCACATTCTGCGTCTTGCCTGGCATGGGGCAGGCGGCACAGTCGCCGAACGCGAAGATATTGTCGTCGCGGCTGCATTGCAGGGTAGGGCGCACAACCAACTGGTTGATGCGATTGGTCTCCAGGCCGTCCAGATTGGCCAGGAAATCGGGCGCCTTGATGCCGGCGGACCAGACCATCATGCTGGACGGGATAAACTTGCCGCTGGCTGTGGAAAACCCTTTCGGGTGGACTTCCACGACCCGTTCGTTGAGATGCACGTCCACGCCGAGTTCGTCCAGCCGCCTGGCGACTGCGGCGGACAGGCGAGGCGGCAGGCCGGACAGGATGCGATCGGCAGCTTCGACGATGACCAGCTTGACGTGGGTGTCCGGGTCGATTTTTTCCAGGCCGTAGGCCGAGAGCTCGCGTGTGGTGCCGTGCAGCTCTGCGGCCAGTTCGACCCCGGTGGCGCCGGCGCCGACGATGCCGACCGTCAGCTGTCCGACGGCTACCGGCTCATGTTGGGTATGCGTGCGCAGGCAGGCATTGATCAGACGATCATGGAATTCGCGCGCCTCGTCCGGCGTGTCCAGCATCAGGCAATGCTCGCCCACACCCGGTACGGCAAAATCGTTGGCCTGGCTGCCGATGGCGATGACCAGGGTGTCGTAGGGGAAGCTGCGCCTTGGCACGATCTCAATGCCAGCATCATCCAGCGTAGGGGCGACATGGACCAGCTGCCGGGTGCGATCGAGCCCATCCATGCGCCCGAGCCTGTAGCGGAAATGATGCCAGTGGGCCTGGGCGAGATACTCGAGCTGGTCCGCGTGGGAATTCAGGCTCCCGGCAGCCACTTCGTAAAGAAGGGGTTTCCAGATATGGGTACGGGCACAGTCGATCAGGGTGACTTCGGCCCGGCCACGCCGACCCAGGCGATCGCCCAGGCGTGTGGCCAACTCAAGCCCCCCCGCACCGCCGCCTACTACAACGATGCGATGGGGCCTCTGCGGGTCGAGCAAATGCTTCTCCTCTAGGTTCTCAGGGGTGATGATGCGGAATGACGTCCAACTCAGGGTCGCCTGGCGTTGACCTGACTCATGAATGTATCGCTGGGGTCATGGTCCGGGATCGGCAGGTTTTCCGGAGCGAGACGCGCATCGCGTACCAGCGCTGCAACGTTGTCGCCGGTCAGGCTTTTCAGGAATGCGACGAGCGCCGACTTTTCGTCCGGCGTCAGATTCAGGCGCACGATCAGAGGAGATTTCTCCGGGTTGTCGATCCCGCCCTTGTCGTAGAAATCGACGACTTCCTCCAGTGTGCGCAATGACCCGTCATGCATATAGGGGGAGGTCAGTTCCACGTTACGCAGGATAGGGGTCTTGTAGGCCCAACT
The DNA here is from genome assembly GCA_001899305.1 of Thiobacillus sp. 0-1251. Lineage (GTDB taxonomy): Bacteria > Pseudomonadota > Gammaproteobacteria > Burkholderiales > Thiobacillaceae > Thiobacillus. The sequence goes on from MKWL01000018.1 coordinate 99,977, forward strand.
GTCTTTCGGGTTGAACGTGACTTCGTAGCGCCCTACGTCAGGCATAGGCGGTTCGAACGACTTGAGATGCTGGGCATTCACGTCGACAAATACATTGGGCGCGAGTTGTACGCGATAGGTCGTGCGCTCGGGGAACATGGTGCGCTCCCAGCCCAGCCCAGTGTTATGGAACTTGTGATCGGTGAACAGCGCGCTTTTCTCGCCTATCGAGTGACAGGCGACGCAGCGCCCCTTGCCCATGAACACCTGGAAGCCGCGCTGTTCCGTTGCGTTCAGAGCATTCTTCTCGCCGCCGTAGTACCAGCGGTCGAAACGGGAGTTGCCGGAAACCAGCGTGCGCTCGTAGCTGGCGATGGCCTGGCCGATGCGCTCCGCCGTGACGGGACCATTGAAGGCCGCTTCGAACATGCCCTTGTATTCGGGCAGTTGGCGCACCTTCTCGACGACATAGCCGATGGCCGGCATGTCCATTTCATTCTTGGTCAGCAGGGGCCCCCAGATCTGGTCTTCCAGATGCGGTTCGCGTCCTTCAAGGAACAGGCTGCGCTGGTAGCCGACGTTGAACATGGTGGGGGAATTGCGTCGATGGCTGCGGCCCTCCATGCCGATGGCTGCGCCCAGTTCGTGGGAGGTGAAACCTTGCTCGGGGACATGGCACATGCCGCAGGACATAGTGTTGTTGTGGGAGAGGCGTCGGTCCATGAACAGGCGACGTCCGAGATCGATCTTTTCTTGAGTCAGGGGATTGGATGCTGGAATAACGAGGGGCGGCAGACCAAGCGGGATGGGCAGATTGACGGGGGTGTCGGCACGTACGACGGGTGATAGCGAGGACAGCACGCTGGCCATCGAGAGCCAGCGCAGGGCACGAATTACTTTCATGGCAGTTTGATACCTTCTTCCATTAACAAAGTGAGGATGTCGTTGTAGATGACATCGGGTGACAGATAAGCCGTGGTGTAGATCTCCCGGATGACATGATTGCGGTCGATCAGGAAAACTTTCAACACATGGCTCAAGGTACTGAGCGGTTTCTTGGTGACAGGATCGACATCGATATAGACGTCCTGGCCGTATGCATCGAGTATCGGGATGAGATCACGGAGCGATGCCGTGGTGAGAAAGTCCCACGGCACGCCACGATCGGCGTTTCCGCTGTCTCCCGCATAAAGCTTGAGGACTTCCGGCGTATCGCGTTTCGGATCGAAAGACAGGCTGACGAGACGGATGCTCCCCTTGAATTCCGGATGCCTTTCCAATCGGTTTTGCAGGTTATGGAATACCAGATACGCGAAAGGACAACCACTCGGATCGGCGCAGCTTGAGTAGATGAAGGACAACAGCGTGATCTTACCCCCGGTGAAATCGGAAAGTGAGCGCGCCTTGCCGTCGATATCCAGTACCTTGCCATCGGGTGCGGTTTTGATGTCATAAAGCTTGTAGCTGCCAGGCGGGCTGGGCTTGAAATCCATGACCACGCCAGCTTGTTCGGTGATTTGCTGGGACGGATTGGTGTCGGCAGCGTTGGCGTTGGCGGTACAGGCACCCGCCAGGGCGAACGTCAGGAGCATGGAAAAAAAACCGCCCCCCCGCAAGGGGGGGCGGAGAGCCCCAACAATGTAAGCGCTCTGTCTGGACATCAAATCATTTACCCTTCGGCTCGGTCAGTGCGAGCTTGAGGCTGTCCAGGTCCTGCGATTCGGCAGCGGCCAGCGGCTTCAACTTGCTCAGGTTGAGCGCCTGGAACTTCATGTGGTGGGCGCGACCGAGCTTTTCCTTGTAGAAGTCGATGGTGAAGACGTGCGAAAGCTTCTTGCCGTTCCATTTGTACATCTTCAGGAACTGCTCGTCGTCCTTGCCTTTCTTGTCCCAGTTGCCCAGCAGGGAGGTGGTGTAATACACCCGCTTGCCGTCGAAGGACTGCGACACCATGTTGACCTGGGAGCCGATTTTTTCCTTGAAGACTTCCTTCGGATGCATCGGATCGTGGAAATCCCAGTAACGGGTCATGCCGTCCATGAAGGTGTTGACCCACAGGCCCTTGCCGTCGGCCGTGATGGAAATATCCACCGGCAACGGGATATCGGCGGGGTTGCCGATGGTGGCGACGTCATGTGACTGCCATTCACCATTTTTATCCTGCTTGATGACATAGAGTTGCGAGGTCAGGGCGGTGGCGGTCACGGCCCAGTTGTCGCCTTTCTTCAAGGACCAACGAATCTCCAGCGGTGCGCCGGGCACATCGAAGACCTTCATGGGCTCCATGGTTTTCAGATTCCACATCGCCATGGTATTGCCGAAGTGCTTCATGGCGTCAGGGTCCTTGACCATTTTCCCCAAGTCCATCATGTAGTTGTTCCAGCCTGTGAAGCTGGACGTCAGCAGGACATTCTTCTGGGGGTTGATGCCGATGTCATAGCCATAGCCGTCCCCCTGCACACCGCCGACCTTGGTGGTGGGCATATCATGCTTCGAAATGAATTTCCCGTCATTGCTGTAGACCGCGATGCCGGTCACGCCGCCATGGTCTTTCGCGTTGGACAGGGCCTGGATCATCATGCGGCCGGGCAGCGCATAGAACGTATGGGGACCCACATAGCCGGTCTTCTCGACCAGGTCGGTGATGGTCCTGACCAGTTTCGGCTTGCTCGGGTCGGTACCGATGTCGAACACAAACATCTTGTTGCTATCCAGTGCGCCTGCCCACATGTAACGGCGATCGTCGCTGAAACCCATGTGATGCGCTTCGCCGCGTCCGCCAACGGAGAGCGAATTGATGACCTTGCCGAAGGTTTTGGAACCGGGACGCACGTCCACGGTCACGAGTTTGTCTGAACCGTCGCCGATGCCTTCGACGCCCAGTGTCCAGACATAGACCAGGTCTTCCTGTCCCTTGATGAGGGGGGTGAAAGGCGAACAGGCAGTTTCGTCCGCATGCGAGAGGGTCGGCAGGGCGACGACGCCCAACGCCACGGTGGCAGAAACGGCGGCCGCCAGGGCCTTCAGTGAAAAGCGGTTATTACATTTGGGCATATCGGTCTCCTTATCTTTGAACGGACAAACGTACAAGCGCAACGCTCCTGATAAATCCAATAATTCGTTGGGAGGCTAGAGCGAAGTTCGCGTCTTACGTAAAGCAACCCCCGTGCCATGAATTCTTTTATATATAAATCAAAAAGTTCCGTGCATTTATAAGGGTTTTCCCTTAGTTCTTTTACGTATAAATAATTGTCTTTCCGTGTGTGGTTAGGGGTTTACCCTCAGTCGAGGTGTTACGGAGCGACTCGGGACAATGTGACAATTTGTCTCACCTCCAGATCACTATAGTGGTCAACGCATAGCCGGCAACAGATCAATCCCTGCAAATGCCAATGATTTAGTCGCAGGCAGGATGCGATGCCTTCAAGATTCCTGACGCGTTCGAGCGCGAGAATTCAATTCTCGATTTCTGCCGATTGGAGACAAATTGCTTGTCCGGATAGGCTCATCAAGCCGAAATCCATCGCGTGATATCAATAATTCCGGATGGCCAAAGTGGCGAACAGCTCGTCCCGCTCGACTGGCGTGCTGACTTTCACGGCTCGATCGACAACTTCACGCGACAGGTGACTGGAAAACGTCCTGATGAAATCGTAATGACAGGTGCGCAGGAACAGACCTTTGCGGAAACCGATGCGGGTAATACTGGGTTCGAACAGATGGCTGGCATCCAGAAAACTGAGATCGTTATCAAGGCTTTCGTCTTGTGCCATCTCCGCCAGAATACCCACCCCCAGCCCCAGTCGGATGTAGGTCTTGATCACATCTGCATCGGTGGCGGTCAGCGCTACACGAGGTGCGAGTCCGCGTCGTTGGAAGGCATCGTTGATGTGGGAGCGATCGGTGAAACCGAACACATAAGTCAGAATGGGATATTCCGCCACGGCCTCCAGCGTTAATGGTTCAACGCTCTCCAGAGCATGTCCTCTGGGTATCACCACGGCGCGATTCCAGCGATAGCAAGGCAGCATGATCAGTTCATCGAAGAGATGCAGGGATTCCGTGGCAATGGCAAAGTCGATTCCGCCGCTGGCTGCCATTTCCGCGATCTGGGCCGGGCTGCCCTGATGGAGATGTAGGCTCAGTTCAGGATAGGTACGCCTGAAGGTCCGGATGACAGGGGGCAGCACGTAGCGGGCCTGTGTATGCGTCGTGGCAATAGACAGTTCACCGCCCCCCGGGTCACTGAACTCGAGTGAGACGCGACGGATCGCTTCTATGTTGGCAAGCGTGCATTCAGCCAACTCCATGACTGCCCGTCCGGCTGCGGTGCATCCAGTCAGTTGGCGTCCTGCACGTTCGAATAGCGGCACGCCCAATTCTTCCTCAAGCAAACGGAGTTGTTTGCTCAGACTGGGTTGCGACTTGAACAGCCGTTCAGCAGCGCTGGTGACATTGAACCCGCTGCGGGCCAGGGCTAGAAGATAGCGTAGCTGCTGTAACTGCATGGGGCACTCCTCCGGGTAACGGTGACAAGATAGCGCAATTGGCGCCAATCTTCGGTAGCCATAGCTTTCAGCCATGAGACCATGACCAAGCGTGATTTCACAGTGCCGGCGCGGTCCGTTACCTTGCAAACTCGATTCACTGACAAGGAATGTGCCATGAATATTGCCCTGATCGCACAGCCCGCTGCGGGCGATATTTCCGACTGGTTCGACGCTGATGGCTTCTTTGCCGAACCCCATCTCTGGGAACCTCAAGTGGCGGTACGCATTGCGTTGGAGGAGGGCATTCCTGTTCTTACCCCCAAGCACTGGGAGGTGATTGATCACGTGCGCAGCCACTATTTCGCACTGGGAAGCTTGCCGGTGATGCGCCTGGTCTGCCGTGCTACCGGGCTGGATCGTCACAAGGCCCACAAACTATTCAGCAGTTGCAAGATATTGTGGCGTGTCGCCGGTTTGCCCAATCCTGGAGGCGAGGCCTCTGCCTACATGAACTGACGCACCTTCCCTAAGGGCCGCTATACGTCTTCCAGGGGCCGCGCAGACACGCTTCGACCACATGAAGGCGTTGAGCTGAGCCCCTCGGTAGCCCTACGAACGGCGCGAGTGCTGATGCATATTTACTCAGCCTCACCCACGGTCGGCAATCCGTTAACCGGTTGCTGAGTCTGACCGCCGGCCCCCCCGATAAAGAATATCCCGACTCAATCAGAGGTACTCGATGTACCAATATGACGAATACGACCAGTGCACGGTTGATGAGCGTGTCACACAGTTCACCCATCAGACTGCCCGTTATCTCGCCGGGGAGTTGAGTGAAGACGAGTACCGCCCGCTACGCCTGCAGAACGGCCTGTATATCCAGCGCCACGCGCCGATGCTGCGTATTGCCGTTCCTTACGGCAACTTGCGCTCGTCCCAGTTGCGCATGCTCGGCCATATCGCGCGTACCTACGATCACGGCTATGCTCACTTCAGCACGCGCCAGAATGTGCAGTTCAACTGGCCGAAACTGGAGGATGTGCCGGAAATTCTGGGTCTACTCGCCACGGTGCAGATGCACGCCATCCAGACCTCAGGCAACTGCATCCGCAATGTCACCGCCGATCCCTTTGCCGGGGTCGCTGCCGATGAACATATCGACCCACGGCCGTGGTGCGAAATCGTGCGCCAGTGGAGTACCTCCCACCCCGAGTTCTCCTTTCTGCCACGCAAGTTCAAGTTCGCCGTCAATGGCGCCGTGGAGGATCGTGCCATCATCCGGGCCCACGACATTGGCCTCGATCTTACCCGTGACGCCGATGGCAATATAGGTTTCCGCGTGCTGGTTGGGGGAGGCCTCGGCCGCACGCCGATCCTCGGCGAGGAAGTGTGCCCTTTCGTGCCCTGGCAGCAGATGCTCAATTATTGCGAGGCCATCCTGCGGATCTACAACTTGCATGGCCGTCGCGACAACGCCTACAAGGCGCGCATCAAGATTCTGGTGAAATCGCTCGGTGTCGCGGAGTTCACGCGTCAGGTGGAGGCCGAATTCGCGTATACCCGAGAGGGCATCTCTACATTGACACAGGCAGAAATCGACCGCGTCACGAGGCGCTTCAACGACCCGGTGTTGCCCGAGCTACCAGCCGAGGATGCCGGCTACGCTGCGCAACTGGCAGGCAACAAGGCTTTTGCCAACTGGGTAAGACACAACATACGCGCGCACAAGGTACGGGGTTACGCCAGTGTGGTCCTGTCGCTGAAGAAGACCGGCGTCACGCCGGGCGATATCACTGCCGACCAGTTCGACGCGGTGGCCGACCTGGCCGATCAATACGCCTTCGGCGAGGTCCGCAGTACGCACGAACAGAACCTGGTGCTCCCCAGTGTGCGCCTGGCAGACCTGTTCACTGTATGGCAGGAGGCACGCAACCTCGGCCTGGCAACCGCCAATATCGGCCTGCTGACCGACATGATCGTTTGCCCTGGCGCAGATTTCTGCGTGTTGGCCAATGCCAAATCGATCCCGATCGCCAGCGCCATCCAAAACCGGTTCGACAATCTAGACTACCTGCACGACATCGGCGAACTCGAACTCAACATCTCCGGTTGCATGAATGCCTGCGGCCATCACCACGTCGGCCATATCGGCGTGCTCGGCGTCGACAAGAACGGCGAGGAGTGGTACCAGGTGACGATAGGGGGAAACCAGGGCAATAAGGCCGTGCTCGGCAAGGTCATCGGCCCGTCCTTTGCGGCTACAGAGGTACCGGACGTGATCAGTTCGCTGATCAACAACTACATCGACTACCGTCATGAAGATGAGCGCTTCATCGACACCGTGCGCCGGGTCGGCATCGAGTCGTTCAAGACACGCGTGTATGTCGAGCGTGGCGCGCGCCTCGAGGAAAGGAAGCCTCCCAATGCCTCAAGTCATTAAGAACGGTCGCATTCAAGACGACGAATGGAAAGTGCTGCGTTTGGCCGAAAACGATGAGGCTGCCACGGTGTGGGTACCGGCTGGTCGCGTAATCGTACCACTGGTGGTGTGGCAGGTTCAGCGTCTGCTACTGGCGGGCCGAGCCGAGGCAGGTAACCTTGCGGTCAAGGCGCTCCCTTTGGTCGCTGGGACGCCGCTAAAGCGGCGCCCCTTACCTTAAACGTTAGCCACTATGAATATCGATTTCGCCACATCGGAGCATGCTGAACAAATCGCTGCGTTACACGCGGCAAGTTGGGCTGCAACATACAGCGATGTCCTGAGCCCGTATTATCTGGAGCGCGTAGTCCCGACGGAGCGCCTGGCAATCTGGCAGGAACGTTTTGAAAATCCGAAAGTAAATCAATTTGCTTTGGTCGCCCTAGAGGCTGGGGCAGTGGTTGCGTTTGCCTGTGCATTCGTTGGGGAGCATTCAGATTGGGGCTCATATCTTGATAACTTACACGTCAAGCCATCTCATCAGGGTCGCGGCGTTGGCAGTAGTTTGCTTTTGCAGGTGGCCGCCATCTGTGAGCAAAGATGCTCGGGCCAAGGCTTGTACCTTTTAGTGAACCAGTCCAACTTACGCGCACAGAAGTTTTATTTGGCGCTTGGCGCTCAAAATTCTCAAGCAGCGGTTTGGAATGCGCCCGATGGCACCAGTGTCCCAACTTTTCGGTTCAGTTTGGCATCCGCAGCCGCTCTTGCGGAAAACGCGGCTAACTCTGCATTCGAGAGGGACGCGCCAAAAGCGGCGCGCCCCTCAATTTGAACGTTAGAGCGCTAAACCCGTGAGACCATTTCTTGCAATCACGCTTGCCTCCGCCTTGGCTCTCAGTGGGTGTGGTGGCGCTTGCGGAAATGAAGTCTCCCAAACCATTTCTTCACCGTCCGGGCAACTAAAAGCCGTTGTCTTCTCTCGCAACTGCGGCGCCACAACGGGAGTAAACACCCAGGTCTCAATCTTGCGCGCCGAAGAAGCTCTTCCTAATGAGGGCGCCAATACATTTATTGCCAATGGTGCCATGCCTATCGTCGTACAGTGGCAAAACGACAAAACTATTCAAATCTTCGGGTTGGGTGCATCCACCCCAATCAAACAAAATCTCACTGTTTCGGGGGTAGGGGTGGTCTATGCAAACTAATCGCGCTCTAACACCTCGGTCGAGAGGGAACCAAACAGCTGCGCTGTTTGGTTCCCTCCGCGCTTCGCGCTCCGGCGGCCCCTCACCTCAAACGTTAGGGAATAGCGAATGTCCGTAAAGAGCGTATCCGTCAAATCCCTGCCTGGTCTGCTCTTGCTTGCCTTTGTAGGTGGCGCATAATCGTGATTGAAAGCGCAGCGCATGGCGGAAAACCTTTCGGGATTGTCGAAGATGTCGTTGTTTCGAGTGATTGGCAAGGGAAGGGGATCGGAAAAAAAATGATGTTGTTTGCCATGCAACACTGCCAGAAACGAGGATGTTACAAGCTAGCGCTGTCGAGCCATTTGCAGCGCGGTGAGGCACATACATTCTACGAGTCGCTCGGTTTCGAAAAACATGGTTTCAGTTTTCAAATAGCCTGGGCCGCTTGATTAAATGATTGCTGAAGTCAAAGGCTTCATCAATCGGTTACACGGTTACATGGGGATTTCCGCGATCAATGTTTTATTCTTGATGTGATATTGCCGCATCCATGACAATTCCCTGGCTGATTGCGATTTCTCTTGTCGTTGGCATGCTCATCGGTGCGGTAGGCATAGGCGGGATCCTACTCATTCCTGCACTCAATATTCTCGGGGGATTGACAATCCAGGAGGCCATGGCGACAGCATTGGCCACTTTTATTTTTACGGGCGTTATTGGAACCTTTTCATTTCAACGTCGTGGAAGTATCGACTGGGGCATTACTGTACCGTTGTGCATTGGAGCGGCAATCTTTGGATTTTTCGGCGCCTGGGCAAATGCAAAAATCAATGCGCACGGGCTCGCGTTGATCCTGTCTTCGATTATTGTTTTCGCGGGTGTTTACACTTTCTATACGAAAAACAAAACGAAAGCGGTCGTATTCAAAAATCGCCCGGGATTACAGCAGGTATTGTTGGTTGGCGTGGGCGCCGTCGTGGGTTTTGGCTCAGGCCTTACCGGAGTCGGAGGGCCTGCTTTGTCTGTTCCCATGATGATTTTGCTGGGATTTCCTCCCCTGAGCACAATTGGCGCAAGCCAGGTGATTCAGATTCTGGCCGCCATCTCGGGGACAGCCGGGAATCTGCAATACGGGTCGTTTGATTACAAACTCCTGGTTATTTGTACCCTTTTTGAAATCATAGGTGTCGTACTCGGTGTACGGATCGTGCATGCAATGAATGCGCAGGTTTTGCGAAGTTGCGTAGGCGTATTGTGCATTCTTGTGGGTGCGGGGCTCATGATGCGGGCGTTGGAGTTTTGATGGCCTGTCGGAGTTGATATGCAGGGAACCCTGCCTACAGGGCGCGTGGTGTCCTGGAGTTGTTCACCCCAGTGGAAATATGGGTCATGCCTGACCCAGGTACTCAAGATTCGAGCTGAAGCCGCAGCCGCCCGAAGGCTGAATTCATAAACTGGTTCGAACCTACTACAAAATGCCCGATGGTTCACTGTGAATCGTGACGGTGTGACAATTTGTGTCGACTCCAGACCACTTTTCTGTTTGATCAGACATGACATTCTGTCCCGGCGCTGGGTATTGCTGGGCTGGGTTCGCGTGCTTTGCGATTGATTAGGCGGTTGTTTATGAATGATTTTGCAATCGCCCCAGTTTGAAAAAATCGATTGGCACGCGAATTGCAGAGAGCTTTCAAACACCTGCTTCAATGGTTTTCTTGATTGCTCAGAGGATTTATGTCCAATACAAATCAAGCCGACTTGTTGCCCGCATTGCACCGGCTACAGGAAAAATTCGGCTATATCCCCGACCATGCCATTGCCGACTTGGCAAAAGCCCACAACATGGCACAGGCCGAAGTGGTCGGCGTCATCGGCTTCTATCATGATTTTCGTCGTACGCCGCCCGGCCGTCAGCGCCTTCGGATATGTCGTGCAGAGTCGTGCCAGGCCATGGGAGCGGATGCGCTGGCCATGCACGCCAGCACGCAGCTCGGCGTCGAGTTTGGCGCCACTACAGCCGATGGCGAGGTGACGCTGGAAGCAGCGTATTGCCTCGGCAACTGTGCCTGTTCGCCGGCGGTGATGCTGGACGACGATTTGCACGGTCGTGTCAGCGTCGAACGCCTTGACGCCATACTTGCAGAAGGACGGGGGGTATGACGCAACGGATTTTTGTGCCCCGCGATGCCAGTGCCGTATCGGTGGGCGCGGAGCGTGTGTGCCGAACGATCGAGAACGAGGCCCGGAACCGCGGACTGGAAGTGGAAATCGTGCGCAACGGCTCGCGTGGATTGTATTGGCTGGAACCGCTGATCGAGGTCGAGATCGACGGACAACGCATCGCCTATGGGCCGGTTGCTCCAGAGGACGTGCCTGGCCTGTTCGAGGCTGGATGGCTGCGGGGCGGCGCGCATGCCTTGTTCCACGGTCCCAGTGAGGAGATTCCCTATCTGAAGCGCCAAACCCGGCTCACCTTTGCCCGCATGGGTGTCACCGATCCTCTTTCGCTGGAGGATTACCGCGCGCATGGCGGACTCAAGGGATTGGAGCGTGCGCTCGACATGAAGGCCGAAGACATCGTGGATGCCGTCGATACGGGTGGCCTGCGTGGCCGCGGCGGCGCAGGTTTTCCCACGGGAATCAAGTGGCGTACCGTGATGAATGCGGATGGCGGACAGAAATACATCGTCTGCAATGCCGACGAGGGGGACTCCGGTACCTTCTCGGACCGCATGCTGATGGAGGGCGATCCCTTTTGCCTGATCGAAGGCATGATCATTGCCGGCCTGGCAGTTGGGGCGGACACCGGTTACATCTACCTGCGTTCGGAATACCCGGATGCCTGGGACGTGCTGGAGGATGCCATCGTCACGGCCACGCGTGAAGGCATACTGGGCGCCAATGTGCTCGGTTCCGGACGACGCTTCGAACTGAATCTTTTCAAGGGTGCCGGGGCCTACGTGTGTGGCGAGGAAACCTCGTTGCTGGAGAGCATCGAGGGCAAGCGCGGTCTGGTCCGCGCCAAGCCGCCGCTGCCTGCGTTGGAGGGACTGTTCGGCCGGCCCACGGTGGTCAACAACGTCATCACGCTGGCCAGCGTACCCTGGATCCTGGCGCATGGCGGCGAGGCCTACAAAGCACACGGCAGCGGTCGTTCGCGCGGCACGCTGCCGTTCCAGCTCGCAGGCAACCTGAAGCGACCCGGCCTGGTCGAGGTCGCCTTCGGCATGACCCTGCGCGAACTGCTTTACGATTTCGGCGGCGGCTCTGCCAGCGGACGGCCGATCCGCGCCGTGCAGGTGGGCGGACCACTTGGCGCCTATCTGCCCGAGTCGCGCTTCGACCTGCCCCTCGATTACGAGGCGTTTGCGGCAGTCGGCGCCACGGTGGGCCATGGCGGGATCGTTGCCTTCGACGACAGCGTCGACATGGCGAAAATGGCCCGCTATGCCATGGAATTCTGCGCCATCGAGTCCTGCGGAAAATGCACACCGTGCCGCATCGGTTCGGTTCGCGGCGTGGAGTTGCTGGACAGCATGCTGGCCGCGCGTCCGCAACGCTCCAACGACGACACCCTGTTGCGCGATCTCTGCCAGACTATGCTGGAAGGGTCGCTTTGCGCCATGGGCGGGATGACGCCGTATCCGGTTCTGTCCGCGCTTGATCACTATCCTGAAGATTTCGGCCTGTCGCCGAAGCAAGAGGAGGCCTCCACATGAGCCTGCATTGCCATCACGACCGGGGTACCCCGGCACGCACATCCACCCAACACGTCACGCTGTCCATCGACGGCGTTCCCGTTACCGTTCCGGCCGGAACCTCGGTGATGCATGCCGCAGCCGAAGCGGGAATCGATATTCCCAAGCTGTGTGCGACCGAACAGCTGGAATCATTCGGCTCCTGCCGACTCTGTGTGGTCCAGGTGAAGAACCGGCGTGGTTACCCCGCCTCATGCACCACGCTGGTGGAGGAGGGCATGGAGGTCACCACCGAGAACGATGCCCTGTTCCGTCTGCGTCGCGGCGTCATGGAGTTGTATATCTCCGATCACCCGCTCGACTGCCTGACCTGTTCCGCCAACGGCAACTGTGAACTGCAGGACCAGGCCGGTCGCGTCGGCCTTCGCGAGGTCCGTTACGCCGACGGTCAAAACCATCTGCAGGAAGCGACGGATACCTCGAATCCCTATTTCGCCTACGATCCGTCGAAGTGCATCGTCTGCTCGCGCTGCGTGCGGGCCTGTTCCGACATCCAGGGCACCTACGCCTTGACCACCACCGAGCGCGGATTCGACAGTCGCATCGCGGCAGCGGGCGGTGAAGATTTCATGTCGTCCGAATGCGTGTCCTGCGGCGCCTGTGTCGCGGCCTGCCCCACAGCGGCGCTGATGGAAAAATCCGTCATCGAGATGGGGCAGCCTCAGCGCAGCGTCACAACCACCTGCGCCTATTGCGGCGTGGGGTGCTCGCTCAATGCCGAGTTGCAAGGCGAGAAGGTGATCCGCATGGTGCCCGACCTCAATGGTGGCGCCAACCATGGCCATGCCTGCGTCAAGGGCCGCTTCGCGTGGGGCTATGCCACGCACGCCGACCGTATTACCACGCCGATGATCCGCAGTTCGATCCGTGATCCCTGGCGCGAAGTGAGTTGGGAGGAGGCCATCGCCCACACGGCGAGCGAGCTGCGGCGCCTGCAGGAAAAATACGGGGCTGAATCGATCGGCTCGATCACCTCCTCGCGCTGCTCCAACGAGGAGACCTATCTGGTCCAGAAGCTGACCCGTGCGGCCTTTGGCGTCAACAATGTCGACACCTGCGCTCGTGTGTGCCATTCGCCAACCGGGTATGGTCTCAAGCAGACACTGGGCGAATCGGCGGGGACCCAGGACTTCGATTCCGTGATGCAGGCGGACGTGATCATGGTGATCGGTGCCAACCCGACCGACGGCCACCCGGTATTCGGTTCGCGCATGAAGCAGCGCCTGCGTCAGGGAGCCAAGCTGATCGTCGCCGACCCGCGCGCCATCGACCTGGTCGACACGCCGCACGTGCGCGCCACCCATCACCTGAAGCTGCTGCCCGGCACCAATGTCGCGCTGATCAATGCCCTGGCGCATGTCGTCGTGACCGAGGGGCTGGTCGACGAGGATTTCATCGTGGATCGCTGCGAGGCGGAGGCCTTCAACAAATGGCGCACCTTCATTGCCGATCCGCGTCATTCGCCGGAAGCGACCGCATCCGTCACCGGCGTGCCGGCGGACGAGGTACGCGCGGCTGCGCGACTGTATGCGACGGGCGGCAATGCGGCCATCTACTACGGTTTGGGCGTGACCGAGCATAGCCAGGGATCCACCATGGTCATGGGGATCGCCAACCTGGCCATGGCCACCGGCAACATCGGGCGCCCCGGCGTCGGCGTCAATCCGCTACGCGGCCAGAACAACGTGCAGGGCTCGTGCGACATGGGATCCTTCCCGCATGAACTGCCCGGGTATCGCCACGTTTCGGACGTCGCTACCCGCGAGCTGTTCGAGTCGGTCTGGGGCGTTCCGCTTTCGGACGAACCCGGACTGCGTATCCCGAACATGTTCGACGCGGCCATCGCCGGCAGCTTCAAGGGGCTCTACGTACAGGGCGAGGACATCGCCCAGTCCGACCCGAACACCGGACATGTCACCCATGCACTGGAGTCCCTGGAGTGTCTGGTGGTGCAGGATCTTTTCCTCAACGAAACTGCGAAATTCGCGCACGTCTTTCTGCCGGGCGCCAGCTTCCTTGAAAAGGATGGCACCTTCACCAACGCAGAACGGCGTATTTCGCGCATCCGCAAGGTGATGCGTCCGCTCGCCGTCTATGCGGACTGGGAAGTGACCCAGATGCTGTCGAACGCACTCGGTTACCCGATGCATTACAGCCACCCGTCCGAGATCATGGACGAAATCGCGCGCCTGACCCCCACCTTCCACGACGTGTCCTATGCCAAGCTGGACCGGCTGGGAAGTGTCCAGTGGCCCTGCAACGCGGCGCATCCGGACGGCACGCCGACCATGCATGTGACGGAATTCGTGCGGGGCAAGGGGCGTTTCATGCTGACCGAGTACGTTGCCACGGACGAGCGCGTCAACCGTCGCTTCCCGTTGCTGCTCACCACCGGCCGCATCCTGTCGCAATACAACGTTGGCGCTCAGACCCGGCGTACCGCGAATAACGCGTGGCATCCGGAAGACATCCTTGAGCTGCACCCGGTGGATGCCGAGGACCGCGGCATCCGCGACGGCGACTGGGTCGGCGTGCAGAGCCGCGCCGGCGAAACCGTGCTGCGCGCGCGAATCAGCGAGCGGATGCAGCCCGGCGTCGTCTACACCACGTTCCACTGGCCCGGATCCGGCGCCAACGTGGTCACCACGGAGAACTCCGACTGGGCCACCAACTGTCCGGAGTACAAGGTGACCGCCGTGCAGCTGTCGCGCGTGGAACAGCCTTCGACCTGGCAGAAACAGTTTGCGCAATTCAGCGAGGAACAGATGAAGCTGCTGAAGCAGGAGCCAGCCGGTGCGTCTGTGTGATCTGCCCGACCCCTCCATGACGTTGCCGTCCCCCCTGGTGGAAACCGCCGCGCGCGGACCGGGTGGCATACGAATGGACTCGGTGCCGGAAGAAGTACCGGTCGCCTTGTCCTACAACGGCATCTCGCATGTCGTGATGCTGGCCAGTCCGACCGATCTTGAGGACTTTGCCCTCGGGTTCAGCCTGAGCGAAGGCATCCTGGCGGACCCCAGCGAGCTGTATGACCTGGATCTGGAGATCGAAACCCGCGGCGTAGTCGTGCAGATGCGTATTGCCGAAGCGCGGTTCGTCGAACTCAAGAACCGTCGCCGCGCGCTGGCCGGTCGTACGGGTTGCGGCTTGTGCGGCGTGGAAAGCCTGGATCAGGTGGCCCGCCCCCTGGCGCCATTGCCGGCCGGCCCCGCCATCGCAGCCGCGGCACTGCATCGGGCGCTGGCCCAGTTGCAGCAGAAACAGCCATTACATGCCAGCACCGGCGGTGTGCACGCGGCCGCCTGGGCCGACGCTGCAGGCGATCTGCTGATGGTGCGCGAGGATGTGGGTCGCCACAATGCGCTGGACAAGCTGATCGGCGCACTGGCGAAAGACCGGCGCGATCCTGCCGCCGGCTTCGCACTGGTCACCAGCCGTGCCAGCTTCGAGATGGTGCAGAAGGCGGCCAGCGTGGGCATCCCCATTCTGGCGGCGGTCTCCGCGCCGACAGGCTACGCGATCCGGCTGGCCCAGGAAGTGGGGCTGGCCCTGGCAGGCTTCGTGCGCCAGGGCCGTTACACCGTTTACTCAACCCCCGAACGAATCGAAACCTGAGCAGCACATGAATATTGAACACCTGATCCACATGGCCAATCAGATCGGCGCCTATTTCGAGGCCGAGCCCGATCGGGCGGTCGCAAGCGCGGGCGTTGCCGATCATCTGGCCCGTTTCTGGGAGAAGCGCATGCGCCAGAGTCTTTACGCCTACCTGGATTCGGCGCAGGACAGCACCTTGGCGCCATTGGTCAGCGATGCCCTGACCCGGCATCGCGAGCGGATCCTGGGAAAACCCCAATGAGTCGGGCCTTCGTCGCCCTGGGCGGGAATGTCGGTGGACCTGCAGCCCGCCTGCTTGCCGTCATGGGCGAATTCGATTCTCTGCCGCATACCCGCCTGTTGCGTGCGTCGTCGCTCTATCGGACTGCGCCTGTAGGCTATGCCGACCAGCCCGACTTCATCAATGCGGTCGTCCTGCTGGAAACCGGACTGTCGCCGGATGCGCTGATGGGCGAATTGCTGGCGATGGAGACGCGTCATGGCCGAGTGCGACACGTGCGCAACGGGCCGCGCACGCTGGATCTCGATTTGCTCCTATACGACGGCCTGGTCCTGGACGGCGATCCGGCCCTGATTGTGCCGCATCCTCGTCTGCACCTACGGTCTTTTGTCTTGACACCGCTGGTGGAAATCGAGCCCGAGTGCGTGTTACCCGGCCATGGCCAGGCGGCTTCACTCCTCGAAAGAATGACGGACCGGGATGAGGTCCGCCGCATCGATTTCCCCGGTCTGGATGACGGTCTGCAGGTTCTGCGCAGACTCGGCCAGGGATTGATGCCCCACGCCTACGCCTGACCTATCCGACTGTTGGCCACGCCAGTCCCAATGCGGGCTGATTTTTATGCGGAAAGCGGTGCTGTGCGCTCGATCAGCGCATAGGCGGAATGGTTGTGGATCGATTCGAAATTCTCCGATTCGACCACGTAGGATTCGATACGCGCATCCTCGTTTAGCGCGGCGGCCACATCGCGCACCAGATCCTCCACGAATTTTGGGTTCTCGTAGGCCTTCTCGGTGACGTATTTCTCATCCGGCCGCTTCAAGAGACCATAGAGCTGGCTGGAAGCATTCACCTCGGCGATGTGGATCAGGTCTTCGATCCAGATGAAATCATTCGTCTTGACGGTGATCGTGATGTGCGAGCGCTGGTTGTGGGCGCCGTATTTCGAAATGCCCTTGGAACAGGGACACAGGCTGGTGCACGGCACCAGGATCCTGACGGTTTGGTGATATGCGCCGTCCCGGATTTCTCCGATGAACGTGACTTCGTAATCGAGCAGGCTCTTCACGCCCGAGACCGGTGCCTGCTTGTTGATGAAGTAGGGGAAGCTCATCTCGATGTACCCGGAGCGGGCTTCCAGACGCTCGACCATCTGGCGAAGCATGCTTTCGAACGATTCCACCGTGATCTCGCGTTCCTGACTGTTCAGGATCTCGATGAAGCGGGACATATGCGTGCCCTTGAAATGGTGGGGCAGATGCACGTACATGCCGAAGGTGGCGATGGTGTGCTGGGTACCGCTGCTTTTATCCCGCACCTTGACCGGATGGCGAATGGCCTTGATGCCGACTTTGTCGATGGCGATCCGGCGGACATCCGGCGTGTTCTGGACATCGGGGATGGCCGTATCGACCGACCGGGCAGACTTTCGGTCCGGCAGGGTTGAAGGGCAGGGCAGATCGGTTTCGCAAACGCTGTCGCAGGAGGTCATGGGCTTCCTTGGTCTGGTTCGATCAAGGCAGCAAGGCCGTGACGAGTTTCAATACATCCTGGGTGGGTGTGCCGTAGGGAATGATTCTCACGAGCTTGCCCTGGGTGTCGATGAGGAAGACGTTCACGGTGTGATCGACGGTATAGCTGGAGCCTGTCGGCACATAGCGGAAGTGTGCGCCATACTGGCCTGCCACCTTGTGCAACTCCTGCTCGCTGCCGGTCAGCGCCAGAATGCGCTTGTCAAAAAAGCCCACATAGGGCTCCAGGACATCGGCGGTGTCCCGTTTCGGGTCGACACTTATAAAAATCGGTTGAACCAGGGGACGCTTGTCGGCAGGCAGCATGGCCAGCAATTGCTTGAACTGCAGCAGTTCTGTCGGGCACATGTCCGGGCAATAAGTGAAGCCAAAATAAAGCAGCACGGCCTTGCCCTTGAACGAGGAAAGCGAGACCTCCTGGTTTTGCGGAGTACGCAGCGTGAAATCCCCGCCCAAGGTATGGGACCCACCCCATGCGATGGACGTGCAGAACAGGATGAGGGACACGATGCAATAGCGCACAGATTTCATATTTCTTCATTGCCAATCAATACCAGTGGCAAATGCTGCTGCATGAACCGTGCCATGTGGTCAGATGTCTCCTGGATCAGGTGACAGATGATCAGTACACTCGGAATGACATGTGATAAAGATCTTGTGAACGTTCCAGTTTCGGTACAACCTGTACCATGTATTTCACGCGATCTATATTTCGATGGGCGACGTTTTCATTTTGTCCCTGTTTTTTTGGGGATGGACAGCGAAATACGGTGCACGTTGGGCACCTTTATAGTGTTGGTTCAGATATTGCTTCCATAGTCTCGGTAAGGATTTAGCGATGGAAAGGCACGAAATCTTGGAACACGCCCGTATTGTGAATGCTGTCGTCGAGTCGCGCGGCGCCATGGATACGACGGAAGTCGGGCCGGCGATTGCCCAGTCATGGAATCGATGCGTGCGAGACTTTGGCCTGGATCCGGTTCGCGATGAGCCGGTGGTCATTCTTGACAGCCGTGAACTCAAGGATAGACAGGAGCCCCTGGAGTCCTTGCGTGCGATCGCGCAAGGCGAGATGGCGACGCTATACCAGCAGTTGTCGGGATCCGGTTTTTCGGTGTTGCTGACCGACCGGGAAGGCGTGGTGCTGGATTATCTGGGCGATCCTTCGTTTTCCGAGGCCGCGAGGCAGTGCGGGATGATCGAAGGCGCGCTGTGGAGCGAGCAGTACCAGGGCACCAACGGCATGGGCACCTGTGCCATCGAGAAACGTCCCCTGCTGGTCCATCACCATGAGCATTTCCTGTCGCGCAACGTCGGGCTGACCTGTTCGGCCGCTCCGATCTTCGACCATGAAGGTCGGCTGATGGCAGTCCTGGATGCCTCCAGTTTTTCCCACCTGGCACAACAGCACACCCTGGTCCTGGTGAACATGTCGGCGCAGATGATCGAGAACCGCGCCTTCCTGTGCAATTTCCGCGACCATTACGCATTGCGCTTCCACAGCCGGCCCGAATTCATCGGGACACTTTGGGAAGGCGCGCTGGCCTTGAATGAGGAAGGCCATATCCTGGCCGCCAACCGGAGCGCCTTGTTCCAGCTTGGCTACAAGAAGCATGCTGACTTGGCGGGACTGCAACTGCGTGATCTCTTCAATACGGGCATGGATGCCCTGCTCGGACGGAACAATCAGGGATGGCTCAACCCGGTCGCTCTCTATGAAGCCAAGCGGGGCAATCGTTTCTTCGGCCTTGTCCAGCCGCCCGAGGCCCGCGGTTCCGTTCTGTCAGGCCGGGCGTCGCGACAGAGTGTTCCCGAAAGCCCGCCTGTGGGCGAAGACAAGATTATCCGTCTGAGTGAACTCCAGTTCGGCGACCAGACCATGGAACATAACGTTCACTGCGCCAAACGCGTGCTGGGCCGGGATATCCCGATCCTGCTGCTGGGCGAGACCGGGACAGGCAAGGAAGTGTTTGCCCAGGGGGTCCACCAGGAACAGGCTGGCGGCAAGCGTCCCTTCGTGGCAGTGAACTGCGCATCCATTCCGGAAACCCTGATCGAGAGCGAACTTTTCGGTTACAAGTCGGGGGCATTCACCGGCGCCAATCGTGAGGGTCGTCGCGGGAAAATTCTCCAGGCGAACGGCGGTACGCTGTTTCTGGATGAAATCGGCGACATGCCCGTGATGCTACAGGCCCGTTTACTGCGGGTACTGGAAGAACGCGAAGTGATTCCGCTGGGTGGCGAAACGCCCGTCAAAGTCGACATCAAGCTGATCAGTGCCACCCACCGCGACCTCAAGGAACTGGTGGCGGAAGGGCGCTTTCGGGAAGATCTGTACTACCGCCTGCAGGGCATTACGCTGAACCTCCCGCCTTTGCGCGAACGAGGAGACAAGCGCGAGCTCATCAACCATATCCTGGGTCTGGAATGCGGGGAAAGGGAACGGGTAGGATTGAGCAAAGGTGCCTTACGGCAGCTTGAATCGTATGCCTGGCCTGGCAACATCCGCCAGTTGCGCAATGTCCTGAGAACAGCTCTGGCTCTGTGCGATGGCCCTGAAATCACGATTTACGATCTGCCTGAAGAAATCTGCGCCCAAGCACCCCGGTCGGAAACCGATGACAGCGCTGGCAGCAGCAAGGAGACCCCGTTGTCGGCGCTGGAGACGGCGGAACGGGAAACGATTTTGCTGAACCTGGAGAAGAGCCGCTGGAACGTCACGCTCGCGGCTCGGAATCTGAAAATCAGCCGCAACACGCTGTATCGCAAGATGAACAATCTGAACATCCGCATCAACAAGGAGGAATGATTTGATGCCATCCCCGTTTGTCACCTGGGTTGAGCCTGCCGATCTGGGTTTCAATTCCGCTCACTTCATCACCTATGGCAATGTCTGCGAAAACCTGCATGGCCATAACTTTCACACGCGCGTGACGGCGCATGGCGAAGATACGGGCGAAGGCTATGTTCTGGATTTTGTCGCACTGACCCGCCTGGCGCGGGAAATCTGCCAGGAGTTGTCCGATCGCGTGATCCTGCCTGCCACCAGCCCTGTCGTCCGACTGACTGAGGAAGATGGCCTGGTCAAGGTGGAAAGTTTCGGCAAGCGTTTCTGGATCGAGAAGGAAAGCTGCGCCATTCTGCAGATACCCAATGCCACAGCGGAGTTGCTCGCCCGGCATATCGGCAAACGTCTGACCGAAGCGCTTCATCGGGAAAACCTGGCGGGAGGCGTCCATTTGCTGGAAGTCGGGGTGGAGGAGGCCGATCGCCAGTGGGGGTTCTCCCGACACGTCTTTCCGAAATGAGCCCCGAGGCAAGGCCGTGCTAGTGCAAGAAACGCCCCGCATCGCCTGGGGACTGACGGGTTCGGGACATTACCTTCGCGAAAGTCTGGAAATTATCGAGACGCTTCCGGATGTCGACCTTTTCGTCACGCGGGCTGCAGCCGAGGTGCTCGGAATGTATGGCATTCCGCTCAAGAGCCTGCGCGAGAGAATGCGCGTCTTTCAGGACCACACGGCCAGCAGCGTGCCAGTAGGTTTTCTGTATAGCGGTCACTACCATACCCTGATCATCGGCCCGGCCACTTCCAACACCGTGGCCAAATGCGTGGCCGGGATCTCCGACACGCTGGTCACCAATCTTTATGCCCAGGCAGGTAAATGCCGCATTCCCAGTATTGTGTTTGCTTGCGATTGCGAGCCAACGGTGATCACCGAAGCGCCAGGCCAGACAGTCACGCTGTATCCCCGGCCCATCGACCTTGAAAACACCGAAAGGCTGAAGCGTTTCCCCTATACCGAGGTGGCGGAAAGCATCGAGGCATTGAAGTCTGCCATTGACCAAAGAATGACATGTCTGAGCACATCCTCTTCCTGACGGGTCGCCTGGCCGAACTGCAGTTGAGGCGTGTGCTCACGGATATGGGCGACGCGGGTTTTACCTGGGACATACAGGTGCCGGGTGTGCAGGTTGCGGCCTTGTTGACGGGCGACATGATCCGTCGCCGCTTGACGGATACCCAGGGGGCGGACCGCATTCTGCTGCCCGGCCGTTGCCGCGGCGACCTGGCGGCCTTGTCCGAGCATTTCGGCATCCCGGTCGAACGGGGGCCCGACGAACTCATGGATTTGCCGGCGTTTTTCGGTCGGCAACGCCGTGCCCCCGATCTGTCGCGCCATGATGTCCTCCTGTTCGCCGAACTGGTCGATGCACCGCGTATGCGTATCGAGGCCATATTGGCTCAGGCTGCCCGCTATGTTGGCGATGGCGCCGACGTGATCGATATCGGCGGCTTGCCGCAGACACCGTTTCCACATCTGGAAGAAACGGTGCAGGCGCTGAAGGCGGCCGGTTACCGGGTCAGCGTCGACTCTCTCGATCCGGACGAATTGTTGCGCGGCGGCCGGGCGGGCGCGGATTATCTGCTGTCGCTCACCACGGACACCCTGTATCTGGCAGACGAAGTGGCATCTACGCCCATCCTGATTCCTGCGCAACATGGGGACCTGGACAACCTGATCGAAGCCATGCAACGGATGGAGGCGAACAATCGCCCGTATTTCGCCGATCCCATTCTGGATCCGCTGCCGTTCGGATTCGCGGCGTCGCTGGCACGCTACCATGAACTGCGCCGGCGAATGCCGGAGGCCGACATCCTGATGGGCACCGGTAACCTCTCCGAGCTTACGGATGCCGACACCGCCGGTATCCATGCCCTGTTGCTGGGAGTCATGGCGGAACTGAATATCCGGGCGCTGCTGACCACCGAAGTCAGCCCGCATTGCCGCAGCGCGGTACGCGAGATCGATGCCGCACGCCGCATGATGTTCGCCGCGCGTGAAGGGCAGAGCCTGCCGCGCGATTTGTCCGATGCGCTGCTCGGCCTGCATCACCGCAGGCCGTTTCCGTACGACCGGGAAGAAGTCGCCGCGATGGCGAGCGCCGTGAAGGACCCCAGCTTCCGTATCCAGATCAGCGAGGAGGGCCTGCACATCTACAACCGCGACGGCATGCACAGTGCGACCGATCCGTTTGCGCTGTGGCCGCATCTCAAGCTGGAGCAGGATGGCGGCCACGCGTTTTACCTGGGTGTCGAACTGGCCCGGGCGCAGATCGCTTGGCAACTCGGTAAGCGTTACAGTCAGGACGAAGAATTGACCTGGGGCTGCATGGGGCTGCGCCGAGAGGAAGAAGACCTCACGGTTCAATGCGGACCCGGCAGCACGCGCACATCCCCCCATACGGAGTCATCATGAGCATGATCCTGGAGGCCATCCTGACCACCGCCACGCCGGACGGCGGGACGCACATCGCCCCTTTGGGTTTCCGGCGCGAAAACGGATTCATCGTCCTGTCGCCCTTTCACCCCTCGCGTACGCTCGACAACCTGCGTGCCACCGGGATGGCTGCGATCAGCCATCCCGCTGATGTGCGCATATTCGCCGGCTGCCTCACGGGGCGGCGCGACTGGCCGCTCGTTCCGTGTAGCCAGGTCGCTTGCGGCCGGCTCGCGGACGCGCTCAGTCACAGCGAGTTGATCGTGGAACGGATCGAGGAAGACGCGGTCCGACCTCGTTTCATCTGTCGTGAACTGATCCACGCCAACCATGAAGCCTTTCCCGGTCACAACCGTGCCCAGGCGGCCGTCATCGAGGCCTGCATCCTGGTCAGCCGGCTCGGTATGTTGCCAGTCGACAAGGTAAAGCAGGAAATGGACTATCTCGCCATCGCAATCGGCAAGACGGCGGGGCCACGTGAATGGGAGGCCTGGAATTGGCTGAAGGAAAAAATCGACGCGCATCGCCAGCAGGAGCAGGCGGCATGACGGGCTGGCTCGCCAGCGTGACGGATGCCGATGAAGCGCTGCTGGTGCTTGCCGCGGGCGCCGACATCGTCGATGCCAAGAATCCCCGTGCCGGCGCACTGGGCGCCTTGCCCCTGGATACCGTACGTGCCATCGTCAACGCCGTGGGTGGGCAGGCGCCAGTCAGCGCGACAGTGGGGGATTTCCCCAACATGGAGCCGCATGCCGTCGCCCGGGCCGTCGACATGATGGGCGCTACCGGCGTCGACTTCGTGAAGATCGGGCTGTTTCCGGCCCCGGCATTGCAAGATTGTCTCGCGGCACTGGCGCCCCTGTGCAGCCAGCACCGTCTGGTTGCCGTCTTGTTTGCCGACCGCAATCCGGATATCGGGCTTGCCGATCGGCTTGCCGAATATGGATTTGCGGGCATCATGCTGGACACGCTGGACAAGACTGCGGGCGGCCTGCTTCAGCATCAGCCTGTCGCGCGTCTCGCCCGCTTTGTCGACCATGCCAGACAGCGGGGTCTGATCAGTGGCCTTGCCGGATCCTTGCGGGCAACGGACATTCCCATCCTCGCGCCACTTGGTGCGGATTACCTGGGGTTTCGTGGTGCCTTGTGTCGCAGTCATGCCCGTACCCAGTCGCTGGATACGGAGGCCATGCTTGCCGTCTCCGATGCCATTGTGAATATGCGAGGGGTGTCCGAGCAAACAATGGCCTGCGTATGAGCTCGCGCAAGCCCTCGGATTTTCTGGCCATTTCCATGAGTGGCTACGATTGGCGGGACAGGTAAGGGGAGGGCTGGCAGGCCGACACCGCCAAGCCAAGGCCCTCAAACCCGTTCAAAACGACAGTCATGCCGTTTTGCCGGCCTTGTACTCCAGCCATTTCTCGACCTGCTCGTCCCAGTCGTCTGAACGGAAGAAGGGATTGGCGCGTGGCTGGGTGATCATGTTGGGATCGACCGGCAACTCCAGGCCTTCGAGGAAGTTGGTCAGCCCGATGCGCTCGATCATCTCGCCCGTGCGCTCGTGCTCCAGCGCATTTTCCGCAAAGAAGTCGATGACATTACGGCCCAGTTCGTTCAATTTCTCGAAGTCTTCATCCGTCTCCAGTTTCATGAACGGGATCACGACCGTGCCCATGGTCGCGCCGATCTTCAGCACGCCCTTGCCACCGATGAGTATCGTAACGCCCTTGTCCTTTCCTGGCAGGAGACCGCCAGGCATGACGTTCAGGCAATGCATGCAGCGCACGCAGTTCTTGTTGTCGATACACAGGGTTTTGCCGTCGCCCAGGTTGGCGGCAGACACATGTTCGCTGGCCTTGAACTTGTCGGAAGACACCAGGGTGATGGCCTTGGTCGGGCACTTGGTGACAACGTCGTTGATGAGATCCTCCATGCCGTGGACCTTGTAGTAAGCCTGAACCAGGTCTTCATCGACCCGGATGTTGTCGCGCCAGGTCCCGATGGTTGCCAGGTCGGAGCGCATGATGGCATTGACGCAGTCGTTCGGGCACCCCGAAAACTTGAACTTGAATTTGTACGGCAGCGAAGGACGATGCATGTCGTCTATGTTGTTGTTGATGACGGTGCGCAGCGCCTTGGCCTCGTCGTAGCAGGACATTTCGCAACGCGCCGCACCGACGCAGGACATCGAGGTCCGCAGCGAGGGCCCCGCGCCTCCGAGGTCGAAACCCATCTCGTTCAGGGCGTCGAAGGCTTTCTGGACGTTCTCGGTGCGGATGCCCTGGAACATGATGTCGCCAGACTGGCCATGGAAGGCGATCAAACCCGACCCGCCCGTTTCCTGCCAGACGTCGCACATCTTGCGCAGGAGGTCTGAGGTGTAGTGCATGCCGGCTGGTGGCTGGATACGCAGCGTGTGGAACTCGGCTGCCTCGGGGAATACAGGCTTGCCGTGCTCATCCTTCAGCTCGGTGAAACGTGGAATCACGCCCCCACCGTAGCCGAATACGCCAACGGTCCCACCTTTCCAGTAGCCGGTCTTGGTCTTGTACGACGTTTCCAATTGGCACAGCAGGTCATGCATCATGTCGCTCTCTTTTGCCAGGCGCTTGAGGCCGGTGACAAAACTTGGCCATGGGCCTTTCTCGAGCTCGTCAAGATTAGGGGTGGCGAACTGGGGCTTGCTCATGTCGGTCTCCTTCGTGGGTCGTAAATTGCCGGGGGTCAAATGCTTACGTATTCCGCTATGTAGAGAGCCAATTCCTGGTTGGCAGAAGGGAATATCTGGAGGAAGTGCCTGTTGCAGGGATGGCGCAGCCACGGCCTCGTCAAGCAAAGATAGTTTTTTTCGAATATTTAACAAACGATATTTTTTCTTATTATCTATCGGGTATTCCGATTGATTGCGCCGAACGAGTCCGCTTCGGGCGGGTGGGCTGATATGCCGACCGGATGAACAGTTGGACTGGCGAATGGTTCAATCAAAGGCTTGATCCCATGGGGTGGGTCGTTTCGAGTGAACCCTCGAACGGGCCGGAAGACAGGGCGGAATTGGGCACCGGTGGTGTGACTACCAACCTGTGCCAACAATGACCGCGGTTTTACGCGGGGCTCGTGATTCTTGACTACCAGCAATCCAAACAGACCTGCCCGTCATTGTGGCCACAACCAGTCAATGACTAGCATCGAACACAACATCCTGAACCGATACTACTAAAGTGCACGTCAGTCTTTTTCTGATTTAGACCTGTCGCCGACGCGGTGTGGTGAACCTGATATATTGAAGACGATGAAGCCCAATACCCACATTCGCAGAAAATTCAATGGCCGACTTTCTAGAGTTCGAGGCACAAAAACTAAGAGCCTTTCTTGACGTGATTCGCCCTTGGAGCTCGGCTTATGCAGATGCCACTTTTGGGTTTGTTGGCATCCGTAATGGCGAACGCATCAGCATCTTGCATGGACACCTAATTCTCGGCGGCGGTGAGTTTCCCACCAAGAATGTTGAAGCCGGCTGCATCGTCGGTGGTATTTATCGCCTCGCAGATTTCGGCGAGTCCTATGAAAGTGCTCTGGAAAAATTAAGCACCGGTGTGATGGTCACCCCCTATGGAGATGCGGGTGTTCTAGTGGGGCGAGATGGCCGTATCTCTGCCGTTTTCAACCCACATCCTTTTGGTTTTGCTAATGCACAATCCAGGGTGACCAAGTTTTCTCTTTACGGCGCCCAAGGAAATTATTTGCCATCGTTTGACGAATTGACGCTCGCCTTGCGGGCAGCAGAGGCGCCTTACGATTCCATCGAGGAATTCGCAAACGATTTCGCCATTGCTGGTTTCAGGCGAGATATTGCAGTGATTGACGTCACTGCCAATAACGTTGCCGCCGTCGATTTGACAAGGAAAGTGGTTGGCAATACCGCAGGAATTGGTGTGATGCTTGCGTCAAAGCTTGACCCTCAAAAATGCTCCGTCGGCTACAAGGTGGTAAGCAAGGGACAAGTAATAGATAGGAAACGAATTTCGGGGGAAGATTTTCAGTGGTCAGACCGAGGGACACTCAGGTATGGCACGACCGACGTTCCAGTACCCCAAGGGTCTGTAGTGCAATGTTTTGCATCCTATTCGGGGCATTTGCAGCATCACGGATGGATAGCGGACCCGGATACGTTCCCCAACGTGCGTCGGGTCCTTCACCATGGGTTTGATTCAAACCTTGAGGGGCTTAAGACTTACCTGTTTGACGAGAAGCACCAAGAAAAGAACTCTCGAGATTTCGAAGTCGGAGTGTCAAATTTATTGTTTATGTTGGGGTTTTCGGTCGACCCATTGATCGGCAAAAAGCTCGAATCTGGTCCAGACATCGTTGCAACCACCAACAACGGGGACGTGGTTCTCGTCGAATGCACAATCAACCAAATTAATAAGGATGGGAAGTTGGGCAAACTTGTAGACCGGGCGGAAGTAATCCGGTCTCACCTCGATAACTCCGCCTATGGACACCTGAGAGTGCTGCCTGTAATTGTCACTGCTAGGCCTAAAGATGCGGTGGGACAGTTTGATGTTGATGCCGCCCGAAGCCAGGGTGTGCTGATAATCACCAAGGAAAACCTCATGGACGCAATCGAGCGTTCCGTAGTCTCCCAAGACCCGGACAAGTTATTCGCCCTTGGGTGGGAGTCCTTGCATCGCGAGGCGAATTCAAAACCCGGGCGGATTGAATGAGCGGCCTCATTGGTTCATGAGGTAGTCAGTTGAGTTTGCCAAGTAGTCAGTTGCAGTAGGCTGGTAGTCACACCACCGGCAGATGTTGCCGGTCCGAATCTTTAACTTCGCATAATGTATATTAGCAAGTCCTGATATAGCACTCTATTGAGTAACGCGAAACTCAAGCCTGCTGCGGGTTCCGCAGCATTCAGACTGGTTGTCTCCATGTCCCTCGTTAAACCTGGGGAGGGATATGATCAAGTTCACTGTACTGAGTACGAAGGGCGGGGTCGGCAAGACGACTTTGGCAGCAAATCTTGGCGCACTCATGGCGGACATGGGGCTGAGAGTCCTGCTTGTCGACGCTGATGTGCAGCCCGCGCTATCAAAATATTACCGTATTAAGCGCGAAGCCCCGTTTGGCCTCACAAAAGTCATCACCACCGGGTATGTCACTGAGGATTGCATCTCTCAGACGGTAATCGATGGGCTCGATGTAATCCGGTCGGACGATCCAGATGGCAGTCTCCAAACCTGGCTCCTGCATCGGATTGATCGCGGCGAACGACTTGGCAATGCCCTGAATTCCCCCGCCGTATCCGAAGACTATTACGACTGTGTCTTAATCGACACGCAGGGAACCGTAGGCCCACTGCAGGACACTGCCGCACTCGCCGCCACGCAGATCATTTCCCCAATCAAGCCGGAAATCCTGTCAGCACGAGAGTTCAAAACTGGAACGATGGAATTGCTGGCGCGGCTTGAGCCCTCACCAAACTCGAAATACAGGGTAGGGCCGGTCAAGGCAGTCATTTCGATGCAGGACCGGACTGCCGACGCGAGAATCATCGCGGAGTCGATCAGACAGGACTTCATCAAGCTGGGCGGACGGGTCACGGTCCTCGATACGATAGTCCCAGACGCCAAGTCCTACAAGGAATCAGCCACCCTGTGCATCCCCGCACACCGGCATGAGCCGTCGCGCAAGGGCACGATGCCGTCTGCCTATGAAACCATGCATGCTCTCCTCTGGGAGTTGGTGCCGAGCCTCGCAGGGCATTACGCCGGATCGGAGGCAGCACAGGACCTAGGCCGTAACGGAGCGGAAGCATGATGGCGGGCGGCAAGAAAAAGCCTCCACTCATGAATATCCCGAGTTCGATCAAGATGGTGGACTTGGCTGCCAAGCATGGGTTTACCCCAAAGTCAGATTCTGAAAAGCGGACGGTACGGGAGCGCCTGAAGCTGGAAGTGTCCAACAGTCTGAACGTGCCGGCGCCAAACAGCGGGAGCGACCTCAAGCACGACACTGAAGTGGATGACTCGTGGGCGAGTCTTCCAGTAACCGCCGTTCACTTCTATGAGCGAAATCCCCGCAAGGCGAACAACGAAGCCTACGCTGAGCTGAAGGAGAGCATCCGGGTCAACGGAATCCTCCAACCCTTGACTGTCACCAAGCGGCCGGGAGAAACCCATTACATCCTGTACGCAGGTGGCAATACCCGCCTGCAGGCCATCCGAGAGTTGTGGGAAGAAACCGGGGATCCGAAGCTCCGCGAAACCCGCGTCATCATCAAAGCCTGGCGCGGTGAAGCATCCGTTCTGCTTGCCCACATGGCCGAAAACACCCAGCGCAACGATATGACCTTCTGGGATCGTGCCAACGGGACGCTGGAAATCAAGCGGCAGATGGAAGAGGAGAGCGGTAAAACACTTTCACACCGGGAGTTTGAAGCCGAAATCAAGAAATTCGGCCTCCAGACTGATCTGCGAACACTCAGCATGTACCGGTTCGCAGTCGAAAAAATTTCCGATGTCGGCCCGTGGCTTTCTGGTTTATCCGTGCGAACCATCCAACCCCGCCTGAACCTGTTGTTGAAGCTGGCTAATCATCACGACATCGAGGAAAGCGCTTTCTACGCCGAGGTGGTCACGCCAACCGCAAAGGCCATAGCCGGCATGGTTCTGGAAGATAGCCATGCGTTTACCGCAGACCTGTTTCTTGGTCGATGCGAAGCCAGCTTGTCTGCCCGGCTGGAATTGAATGAGCGGGATATGGGCAAGTTGCTCACCGCCATGGAGCGCTTCCCTGACATGACACTGGAAGGCTTGCAGCGGATATGCAAGCCCCAGCGTCCGGTCGAACCCCAGACTCAATCCACACCAGAGTCTGTCGGCCAGGAACCGGGGAGATCGTCACAGTCCATTGCTCTTGCGCCACGATTGCCCGGGAGTACCACTCTCACTAAGCAGGCCGCAACAGAGAATGGTGAACGCAGCCAACGTGTGAGTTCAACGGCTTCCCATTCCACAGTCAGTTTCCCCCCGATCCCAGCTGAGAGTGGAGGGCCGGACCGGTTGATGACCTTGATTCAGCAAGTGCTTGTCTCCGCCGGCCTCGGCTCCTGCTATGAGCCTTCACCCGGCATGCCCATGGGGTATTACATGGGATTCCCCAAGGATGGCCCACTTGATTTGAAAGAGAACGCGCAAAGCCGCCAGGCTGCCTGGTGGGTGCTTGCGATGGCAAGCGGACAGTTCGAACCGGGCGTGTGCCGGTCTGGCCTTGACGACTCCAATGAGTGGCGCACCTTGATCCTGGAAGAAGGTAGCCAGGAAACGCTGGGGGGCTTGGAACTCGCCATCCAGCACAACATTGGTGGCCAAGGTGAGTTTCTGCCGATTCCATGGCTGCTGAACCCGGACAACCCTATTGCGGGCGTGTGCCTTGAGTTGCTCTCGGCCATTCGCGGAGGGTCTGGATCATGATGATGGTTCGCGTCACCGACAATACGCTGAGAGCCTCGCTGCTCATGCACTTGATCGAGCAACTTGAGCGTGGCGACCTTGCCGTCCTGCTGGAAAAGGGCGCTTGTCCGAGGTCCATGGATCGGTTGCGAGGTCTCGCCATCAATGAAATTCTGCATCTGGCCTCATCAGGCCATCCCGACATCCATTTCTCGATCGATGAGGGCGGTTTCGAACTCGGCATCGAAACCCTGTTTCGGCGCAAGCAGGAAACCGAGCATCTGGTGTATTGCATCCAGAACGGCGCCAGCCAGTCGATGTTGAACCAATTGTTCCCGTCGACCGACCCGCGTGTCATCCAGACCTACCGCAAGCTCCTCAAGAATGATCGCAAAATCGGCCGTATCGCGCTACCAGATGAAAGCGTCCGCGATCTGATCCATCAATGCTGGTTCGGGATGAGTGAGGAATACCCTGAGATCACCACTCTGCGCGAAAAACTCATGCTTCTGCATGGGTTCTTCAGCAGCTATTCCCTCGACGCGCTGTACGCCACCGTCAATGAGTTCAACGAACCCCAAAGGAAGCACCATGGCCAGAAATAAAAGCCGTGTCACGCCTCCGGACTGTCTGCCAATGAATCCATCAACAGACGATCAGGCCGTCTACGACACGATCAGCCCAGCAATGTTGCTGGACATATTCGATGAGCCAATCGTGTTCCAGCGTGCCTATGTGGGTCTGACAGGCAGCGCTGTGGCAGCACTGTTCCTGTCATATGCGATCTACACGACAGACCGCCTTCCGAAAGACGCGGAAGGCTGGTTCAGAAAGACCGGGGATGAATGGAAGGCTGAAACGGGACTGACCCGCTTCGAGCAGCAAACTGCTCGCCGCATCCTGCGGGAGCTGGATGTTCTGATTGAACGGCGGGCCGGCTTGCCGGCCGAGCTTTGGTTCAAGATTCGAATTGATCGCATTCTTGAGCTGCTATCGGATCAGGCAGAAGCCAAGTGGGGGCAGGTCATCTAGGACCAGATGATGCCCCATGCATACGCCATAGCTGCGAAATCGAGTCAGGTGAACGAAAACCTGGCCCAGGGGGTGAAAGACCTCCTGTCGGCGCTTGGTAACCGCTACGTGGCGTATTACCCATCCCTCGCCGAATTGACGGGTTCTCCCAAAGCCGCCCTGATGCTTGGACACGCAATGTTTATGACCCGTGTGGTCCTGGACAAGCAGCCCAATCGCGGAGGGTGGTTCTGGAAGACCTCGAAGGAATGGAAGCAGGTCGCCGGATTGAGCGTCCGGGAAATTGAAACGTCTCGCAAAGTGCTTTTAAAAGACGGCATCTTGCAGGAATCAAGGCGTGGCATGCCGGCCAAACTCTGGTTCAGGGTCGATCTTGACCGTCTGGCTTTGAGGCTATGCCAGTATGCCAATACCACCTACCGCCCCTGGTCATGGGAAGACCGGGTGCTGAAAACGCTGCTCGGTAAACCGGTGATGTTCTACGCTCCTTTCGCGTGGGCGGCGGACAGCGCTTTGGCGGGTCTCTATATGTCCAGCCTGTTCAATCGGCTGCGGCAGACATTATCCCGGAACGAAGTTGACGAGGCAGGCTGGTTCAGCAGCCCAACCAGCCAATCACTGATCCATCTCCATTTTGGGCGTCGCATGTTGATGAATGCCCGAGCCAAACTGATCGAGTCCGGGATGATGGAAGAGGTGCGGGAAAGCCGTATGCAATCCCAGTTGTTGTCGCGCATTATGTTAAAAACACTGCCGGCCAAAATCTGCCTGGAAGCCAATGAATTCCACAGTTTGTCGGAATCCAACAAACTAGATTGTCGGAATCCGACAAACAAGAGTTGCTCAAAACGCGTAACAAGAGTTGCCGGAACCGTAAAACAAGAGTTGCCGGAACCGCAAGTCAACAGTTCACGTTTTCGCGAAACAAGTTCTGCGGAAACGGCAACTCACTCTAATAAGGAAATAAATACTCCATACCACCCCCTCCATAACAGCCTGGAGGGGGTGGGTGTATTCGATTTCCCCAAAACCATCCGGACTGCGCCAGCAACTGCTGATCTGGAAAACCTGATCTATCCGGACAAGCTGCTTCCCGGCGAGAAACAAACCGCACGGCAGATTCTGCACGGCAGCCCCAATCCTCAACTCATCCTCGACGAGCTGGCAGGCCAGATGCAGGACGGCCACGTCAAGAACGCGATCGGCTACCTGCGAACCCTGAAAACCAGACAACAGGCAGGAACATTTGAGGCTGAGTACGCCCATCGGGTTGAAGCAGATCGAAAGCGCCGGAAGGAAATACTGGAACAGCGAAAGCGCCTGATCGTTGAGCCACAAACACCGGTTGCGACAAACCGCGACTCAGCTCGGATCAAGCTGACCGAACTGCGCCAGAGCATTTGGGGAAAGAAATGACCAGATCCACGATCCAGGCCACATCGGGTCGGCTTTCCCGGCCCAGGGCGTTCTCAACGCTTGGCGGGATAGTCACCGGAGTGTGGCGCAGGAGGATTTGTTCAGGTGATGCAACAGGAAGTGAGGGTGATGGTAGTGCCATCACCAACAGGCAACCGCAAGGTGGCGCAGCAGGAAGTGAGGGTGATGGTAGTGCCATCACCGAAGCAGGCAACCGCAAGGTGGCGCCGCCGGAAGTGAGGGTGATGGTAGTGCCATCACCGAAGCAGGCAACCGCAAGGTGGCGCCGCCGGAAGTGAGGGTGATGGTAGTGCCATCACCAACAGGCAACCGCAAGGTGGCGCAGCAGGAAGTGAGGGTGATGGTAGTGCCATCACCAACAGGCAACCGCAAGGTGGCGCCGCCGGAAGTGAGGGTGATGGTAGTGCCATCACCAACAGGCAACCGCAAGGTGGCGCAGCAGGAAGTGATGACTATAGACGGAGACATTTGATGGCAACACCGAAATCGAAAATCAAGTTCCCGACCTCGGCGGATTCGCCGTTCGAGGATGGGTATGACATTGCTGGGGAGCGAGATGCTCTGAAAGATTTGGTCGAGGCGGAGGAACCGGACGAGAAAGATCCTCGCTGGGAGCGTTTCATTGACCTGCTCGAAAGGGAAGAGCGCCTGCGGCAGGAACAGGCGAATCGCCAGCAACGCCAATACGCTGACCCGATCGTTCCAGATCATGAGGCACGTGCACTGAAGGCAATCGGCAGCCTCGTTGCTGATGAGACGGATGTGATGGCAATCCATACCAAGGAGGCCTATCGGCTGTTTATCGGCAGGACGCGTGATGAAAGCCCGCGCGGCTACGGAATCACCAGCGGGAAGAAGGTTGCAGCAGTGCTCCGGTCAATCTGGAACCTGTCGGCCAATGACAATCCCTATGCGGACTGGATTCTGGTGCAGGTGACGGATCGGGTCGGCGAACTGCGCCAACAGCTTGAGCATGCCGGAAAGCATTTCCAGGACGACCTGGACAAGTTGCAGGCGCGTGGCCTGCGCGTGTCCGTATTGAAGAGTCGTGCGCCAGTGGAAGTGGAACTGGGTTTCCGCAGTCCCTACGGTTACATGATCGTGGACCTGATCCTGGATTTTGACTGGTATGCGCGTGTGGTCAAGACGATGGTGCAGAAAAATCGGCTGGGCGACATCGAAGGGAAGGAAGACTTGTACCTGATGACCAAGCGGATTCGAGCGTTGTTCGAGTCCACCTTGCCCTACCAGAAGTATCTCCTCCGTGAGGAGTTGCGCCAGCTATCCAGGAGCGATTTCCTCCCTGGCGCCAGCGATGAAGCAAGGAAGCGAGTTGAAGCAGCGGGTGGGATATTCGGTGAGGTGCCGCAGCCGATCTTCACCGGTGAAGTGCGACCGCGTCATAGCCGTCGTCGGGCAGATGTGAGTGAGGCAGAGATGCGATTGCTGGTGGATGTGGCGCAGGGGAAAGTGGATGCGGCCGGAAGTGATCTGAACCAGGAAAACACGCTCCTATGAGCGGTTTGTCATCAATCCAGATGGATAAAAGGCCTTTTAAGGGTAAGGGGGCGGATGAGTGGCTGGCGCGGCTCCACCGTGACTACCGGAAGGTCGTGTTTGAGATGGAGAAATTGTCCGAGCACTCGAAGTGTGCCGCAGGCAACGCTTGGTATGTGTATCTGCATCACCGGAAATCGACGGGGCAACGCTTCCTGATGTGGCGCAGCTTTGGCGTGAAGCATGTCCACCTGACATGGGACAGCATCCAGCCCACGCTTGGCCGAATGACACGGTCACAGCAGGACTGGTTTGAGGAGGTCAATGCGGCAGCGCGGTTGCTGAATGCGAAGGAGGTCGTGACCAGAAAGGCGATACGCATGGCACAGGAACTGAACATTGAGGATTAAAGCAATGAAGTGGGTACGCCACCCCCTGGCGTGGGTTTTTTAATCAACTGAAGGAGAAGAGTCAATGAGCAATGAATTTCGTGGCACGGGCAATTTGGGCGACAACCCCACGCTGAAGACCGTACTGGTCAAGGGCGAAGATCGAAAGGTCGCAGAGATCCGGGTTTTCTTCGACGAATACAAGCCAGATGGTCAGGGCGGTTTCGAGCAGTCGGGTGGGTTCTGGATGAACGCGTCGGTGTGGGACAAGCGCGGCGAAGATGTTGCACAGCACCTGCGGAAGGGGGCGCGTGTGCATATCGCCGGCCGCCTGGCCGAGCAGGAGTGGACAGACAAAGAGTCTGGCGAAATGCGGAAGACGATGCAGCTCAATGCCGACGATGTCTATCTGTCGCTGTCTCGTCTTGAGGAAGTGAAATTCCGGCCGAAAGCGCAGGAAGTGGGTGCTTGATGCGAACAGTCCCCTCTCTGCTGCTTTCATCAGTGCTCATGCTCAATTCCTCAGCATTTGCTGCTGAGAGTCACGAGCTGATGATGTGCAACACCTATTCGGGTGGCGGAGGTGTCAGCGTCAAGGGCAGAACCCTCAAGTGCGAAGGCGAACCGGATGCTCGCGGCTACAGCAAATTCTGGACGACGAGTCTGACGGACCTGTACGGCCAGGGCTGGAGGGTTGAGTCCATGTCGGCCTACCCGGCGAGCTCGTCTGGGGAGGCGACGGTGATTTTTCTGCTGAACCGGACAACGACATCCGGCCCCGCTTTACCTACCCAGAATTAGGAGGCTTCATGAGACATCCAACCCAGCCCGAGGAAAACATGATGGCAGCGGTGCTGCTATCGGTGTCGGAAGATGCGTGCCGGCATGGGATGGGCTCGGGATGTTTTCATGGGTTCGAGTTCAAGGCCATGAGGCTTGGGCGGCGTGGTCGGCCAGGTGCAATGGCAAGATTGAAGATTGTGGTCAGCCAGGATGGCGAGGTGATCGAATCACGATTACTCGATGTCCTGAATGATCCGCTATAGGCCGCGGCTGGGTTGAGTCCGGGATATGAGCCAGCACTATTTCAACACGACGTTTGACGGTGAACCCGTGACCGTCATTCTTGGATGGGACGCAACGGTTTGTTCAGGGAGGCGATGCAGTGATAGACAAGAACTGGCAGGAAATTGCCCCGGATCCTGATTGGGTGCGGCAGGAAGTGGCCCGCCTGAATGAGGCAGTCGATGAATTTGCCAGCGCCATGAAGGCGAAGCTCGCGCAGAAAGCACATGAGGGCTGGACGGGCTGGGACCAGCCTGAATCGGGCATCAAGATCTGGAATGCCATGCTTGCCCAAGGCGCTGCGGTACCGCTGGCACGTGGGCAGGAGGTGGACATTGCCAATCTGGCGATGATGCTATGGCGGATCAATGGGAGGGGGGAATGAATTCCCTTGCGATCTGGGGCCTGATGTTATCGACCGCGCTGGCAGTTCTCATTGATATGTCTGCGATGTCAGGAGGGGCTTGAGTGAAGCTCTACCTCTGCGAAAAGCCCTCACAAGGCAGAGAAATCGCCAGCCACATCGGTGCTCGGACACGTGGCGAAGGATGCATTACTGGCAACGGTGTAACGGTAACCTGGGGCATCGGCCACCTGGTTGAGCAGGCGAAACCGGAGCACTACAACCCGGCATTGAAATTCTGGGACATCGCGCACTTGCCTGTGGTGCCGGATGAGTGGCACATGGAGGTGAAGCACCAGACCCGTGATCAGTACACGATCGTCTCGAAGCTGTTGAAGCAGGCAACTGAGGTTGTCATTGCCACCGATGCCGACCGTGAGGGCGAAGTGATCGCACGGGAGCTGATGCAGCTAAACGGTTACTGCGGGAAGGTTTCGCGCCTTTGGCTTTCAGCGTTCGACGATGCGTCGGTGAAGAAGGCTCTGGCTAATATTCTGCCGGGCGAGAAGACGCTGCCGATGTATTTCTCTGGGATGGGCCGAAGCCGGGCGGACTGGCTGGCCGGGATGAATCTCACCATGGCCTTGACCAAGGCGTTCGGTGCCGGCGGCAAGGACGGAACCTTGCATTGTGGTCGTGTACAGACGCCTGTGTTGGCTTTGGTGGTGCGGCGCGAACGGGCCATCGCCGCGTTCGTTCCAAAGGCGCACTTCGGGGTCAATGCGACCTTCCTGATGGGCGGGGCATCCGTGCCGATGGCCTGGATGGCACGAGCGGCGCTTCTCGACGACGAGGGGCGTCTCCTCGGCCGCGGAAGTGCAGAAGC
Source organism: Thiobacillus sp. 0-1251 (assembly GCA_001899305.1). GTDB lineage: Bacteria > Pseudomonadota > Gammaproteobacteria > Burkholderiales > Thiobacillaceae > Thiobacillus. The sequence goes on from MKWL01000018.1 coordinate 136,565, forward strand.
GGTGGTCAAGCGGGTCGCAGGGCAGACCGGGAAGGTGAGCCTTGTCGAGACGACACAGGAACGCGAAGTCGCGCCGTTGCTGTTCAGCCTGGGATCACTCCAGCGGGAGGCCTCGGCGCGCTTCGGGATGAAGGCGCAGGCCGTACTCGATGCTGCGCAGGCACTTTACGAGAAACATAAGGCGACATCGTATCCACGAACGGATTGCGAATACCTGCCGCGCTCGATGCTGGCCGAATCGAACGAGACGCTGCAGGCCATCGCCGGAGCGAAGCCCGAACTGGCAACACAGGCCACGGTTGCCGAGTCGGCGCTCAAGGGTGCCGATGAGCGTTTCCGGGGCAGGGCATTCAACGACAAACAGATCACGGCCCACCACGCGATCATTCCGACGCGAAACCCGAACATCGATGTGTCGGCCATGACGCCGACCGAGCGGACAGTCTTTGACATGGTTTGTCGACGGTATCTGGCGCAATTCCTGGGGGATTACCAGTACAGCAAGACGGTGATCGAAGTGATCTGCGAGGCAGAGAAATTCAGGGTGAGCGGCAAGACGCCGCTGGTCCCCGGCTGGCGGCAGACCCTGCCCGAGGCGACGAAAGCACCCACGGACAAGGACGATGACCAGGATGCTGCGGTGACGCTCCCGAAGGTAGGTGTGGGCGAGGATGCCCGCAACCTGCGTTGCGAGGTGCAGGACAGAAAGACCTCACCGCCCAAGCGTTATACCGAGGGCACGCTGTTGGCTGCGATGGAGTCGATCGACAAGGAGATCGAGGATCCGCGCTGGAAGGCGGTGATGAAGAACAAGGAGAAAGCGGGCATCGGAACGGATGCAACGCGTTCGGCCATTATCGAGGGGCTGTTCAAGCGGGACTACATCGTCGCCAAAAAGAAGGAGCTGCTGCCGACCGAGAAAGCTGTCGCGCTGATTGGACTGATCGAGGAGGTTTCGCCTGAAATTGCAGATCCTGTCTTGACTGCTCAGTGGGAAGATCGACTGAGCCAGATTGAGAAGGGGGAGATCGAGTTGTCGCAGTTTGAACTCAGTCTTGGCGAGTGGCTGGTGCAGGTGATTGACGGCATCAAGCGTCAGAAGGGCACGCGGCAGATCTCCGTGTCTGGAATACGCACACCGGACAGGGGTAGTGCGGTCGTGGCGTGCCCTGCTTGCGGCAAGCCAATGCGCAGAATTGATGGGCCGAATGGCTTCTTCTGGGGTTGTATGGCGTATGGGGAAGGGTGCAAGTCGACGCTTCCCGATGTCGACGGTAAGCCCGGAGCCGCCAGACAGGCATCGATTCCACAATCGCAGGCAGGGCCTTCCTATCCATGTCCCAGATGCCAGAAGCCTCTACGCCTGGTGAAAGGCCTCAAGGGACCATTCTGGGGATGCACGAGCTACCCGGAGTGCAAGCACACCCAGCCGGATGACGAAGGGAGGCCAGGCGTTCGAACTGACGAGGTGGCAGGAAAGGTTCAGCGACCCGAGGCGGCCGTGGCGCGAGGAGCACCCATGCGTACCGCCAGGGCAGGTGCAGCCTGTCCGGACTGCAAGACTGGCCTGCTCGTCAGCAAAACCATGAAAGATACCGGTAAGGCATTCGTGGGATGCAATCGCTTCCCGGCGTGCAGATTCTTCGCATGGCCAGCGAAATAACGGATGCGAGTGATGCACACCACACGGGTCGAAATTCCCTGCGCCGAGCCGGTATGGCTGGTTGCTGAATGGCCGGACGGCACCTGGGGCGATCTCCATGAGCTGTTTGAAATGACCCACATGAGCGACGACTACCAGATTTTTCGAGTGCTGACGCACGACGAAGGATTCACCCCAATTAATACGCAACGATGGAGCCTGAATTGCAAATGACAGAAAGTGAAATCCGCCACGCAGTGAGCGACGAGTTGGTGAGGGATGTACTTCGTGAGCGCCGCTCAGAACGGCGCTGGCGACTGATCAAGCGCGGAATGATGGTCGCGGCCGGCGTGGTGTTCTTTGCCTTGTATCTCTTCGGCTACGCGAAGCAGATGGGATGGAAGATGATCCCCAACAACGAGATCACGGCGGTGATTCACATCGATGGGGAGATTGCCGCCGGCGCCACGGCCTCGGCGGAGAAAGTGGTTCCCTTGCTCAGGGAGGCCTTCGAGGCGAAGAACGTTAAAGCAGTGGTTCTGAGTATCGACAGCCCAGGAGGCGCTCCGGTTGAAGCGGAGCGAATTTACCAGTCGATCAAGGCTTTCAGAAAGAAGCATCCCAAACCGGTTGTTGCGGTGATCAACAACGTCGGTGCGTCGGCAGCCTACATGGTGGCTCTGCATACCGACAAAATCTACGCTGCGAATTATTCGCTTGTCGGATCCGTAGGTGCGGTTCTGACAGGTTGGGACTTCCACAAGGCACTTGAGAAGCTCCAGATCAGCCAGCGGGTGTATGCCTCCGGCAATCTGAAATCCATGCTCAATCCCTATATGCCCATGACGCCTGAAGCCGATCGCAAGGCGCAGGAAATGGTTCAGAAGATGGGCGAAAGATTCAAGGCAGAGGTTCAGGCTGCCAGGGGAACGAAACTGCAGAACGGCGTGGATTACACCACCGGTGAAGTCTGGGATGGGGTGCAAGCCAGGGAGATCGGGTTGATCGACGAAATCGGTACGCTTGATACCGTGGCGAGTTCATGGAATAGGGCGGTGCATGATTTTGGGCCGCGGGCGCCAGGGGCGGGGTGGCTAAGTGGCATGGCCACGGCCTTTGAATGGCTGGCACGCTTTCAGAATGGTTTGCATTGATCGTTACCGATTGATGAAAAAATAATTGCGCGGCAAGGATGCTTGATCGGACTGAGATTTTGGGTGAAATGCTAAAGTCTTATCCACAGAAAATGTGGATGAATTGTCATGGAGCGGGATATGAGTAATGTGGTGGGCCTTGCGGGGTTTCAGTGCCCGGTTGGCAGCTTGGCCATGCATTCCGTGTATGGCCTGGTTGAAGTTTTTTCTCAGGATGGGTGGATGCGTGGTGTGGTCTATGAACACCATGAAGAATTGAGCCTTGCCCATGAGAGTGATGACGTGATTTTTGCTGAGCACATCGAGATGCGTGAGGCATGGGTTCATGTTCGCGAGCTTGCCGAGGCGGATCTTGCGAAAGACATCGAGAACCTGCGAAAGCGTGGTCAATTTCTCTTTGATACTGTCGACTGAAGTGAGGTCGACGTGCCGAAGTGGATCTTGTATTAAAGGAATCAAAGCAATGAAAAAAATCACCTTCGGGATCATGACCCAAGAGAAAATCCGCGAACGCATGCTGGCCATCGCCAAGGGCGAGTACAAACCCAAACCCAGCGAACCCAAAATCTGGTTCACCTCGATGAAATCCTTGGCTGAAGTCCTGAGCGACGACAATCGCGCCCTGCTTAAGACGATCCGTGATTTGCAGCCTGAATCCATCAGCGGTCTGGCCGTTATCACTGGTCGCAAACCCGGAAACCTTTCGCGCACTCTAAAAACCATGTCCCACTATGGGATAGTGGAAATGCGCCGGGAGAATCGCCACGTGCGGCCCATTGTCATGGCGACTGAATTCCAAATTCTTGCAGGATAAAAAATCTGGCGCTGCATCGTGACCACCAAGGCCACACTCCATGATCGATGGAATTCATCTTTGCGGTGCATCAACTGACGAGACATCATCTCGTGTAAAGCGGTTGCGCCGTCTCTAGTCGGTCATCGCCGTCACTGGCTGAGTGGGGGGGAATGCGTTACTCGGCGGTCGGTGTAGGACAGTAAGTACCAGACGTTAAATCGGAGCGCACTTTCTATGATCGGCCATAACGGCCGGTCGTAGTCTGTCAGTATTCTGATTAAACTCAGCATCTACGTTCGAACTCCGGTGACCGTCCATCGAGACAGGCCGGCCAGGAACAGTCATCAATAAAAACATAGAATTCTGGACATCTCCCGCATGAATCGGTCCTTAGAAGAACCTACACAGCTAAACCTTTATGACAGGCTGTATGAGGGCTTAATCGAATCTGCTGAGTCAGCGAAAGCCGCCGTGGAGGTCGTTGTCGAGGCATATCTCGATGGAAAACCGAGCAACCGCGGTAAAAAGAAAATCACGCAGGCCGAGCGTGATGCAGCTTTCTGGTCGAGTGGGTTTGTGAACGCCGTGCCTGCGGAATCATGGCGGTCGGATATCCAGACACTTGCTCTGACGCGTTACCTGCGCCAAGTGCGAGTGGCGAATATGGAGTTGTTGGGGCGCATCTCATTGTTGGCCCCTGACGCGGTGTCGCGCGCGGTCCGCCATTCCGGCCTTGTCCTCTTTCCACATTCTCCTCGACGCGCCGAGCTTGATCAGATAGCTGGATCGACGCCTGAGATCGCTGAATTGTGTCGGGTACTGGATATTTTCGACCAAGCGCACAAAGAGCGAATAGCGACTGTGGACAAGTGGAAGGCTGCGCTGACAGAGCTTGCACCATTCGATCTACTGATCTACACCAGCCTGTATGCCTTCGAGCACCTCGTTCCTCGTCGGTTCGATATGCCAACCATGGCTGAAGGTGCGGATTCCTGGATGCAGGAGGCGTGGGATGCGATCAATGATCTGCTCATATGGAAGCTCAAGACATCCGATGCATCCGTCAACCTGAAGGAAGCTGATATTGGTCCGTCGCTCGCGAAGCATCTGTCACCGTTTTTGTTTCCATCGCCATCAGGACAGGTCCCCAGGCACGACCTGCTAGCAGCGTTCGGGACACTCATTGGTGCTCAGATCGAGTTGAATAGCTTTATCTCTCAATCGGCCGATGCATTCAGCTACGACGATGGAATCCAGTTCGTTCGATGCGAAGAACGTCTGGAAATCGAAGAGGTTGACCCCGCTGCCCGTGCAGCCTGGCGGCGCAATGGCCGTAAGCTTGCGCGCCTTCACGGCTATTGGTTCTACCGTGCGTTGGACGAGTTCGTTAGCTCCGCCATGGCAACGCAGCTGATTGGGCGCCCGGAGAACCACGAAGCCAATCGTTTGGCCTACATCCAAGCAATGCGCACGCAGCTTCGGTTGACGGAGGTGTACGGGGTGGATGAGATGGTGATCACGGACTCTGGGGCACGAGTCAACCTGTTTCAGGCGTTACTGTCGCTGGAGTTGATGTCGGCGTTTTTTCAGCGTGACTTTCTGCAAACCTTTGCCCAGAATCTGAAGGAGTCGGGCCATTGGGTGGCGGCACTTGGCCGTCTGGCTTTGGACGGCCTGGTGAACGGCAACCAAAATCGCTTTCCCCTGACCTGGTCGGATCGTGAGGCCAAGATCGCCAATATCGTTGGCTGGACCGTCAACGCGAATTCCCCACAGGGCAATCCCCTCATCGCGGCTGCCATTCTTGATTTCTGGACAAGCGATTGGGTGGCGCTATCCGAGCGGTTGAGCAAGGGGGAATCTGGATTGCACCCGGAATTGATCGAGCGCCCAATCTTGAAACTTGGGCAACTACTCGTTCAGCTACCTTGGCTTGTTGGCTTGCAGAACAACAGCACGGCAGCGATTAACAATCTCCGGCGCCTGGGTGCGCGGCGCGGCGAGGCCGGTGGCGAGACGAGACGAATCGAGGAGCGTCTTGGTAGGCTCTTCGAGGTACGCGGCTTTAAGGTCGTATTAAACTGGCACCCGCCAATGGAAAACCACCCCAAAGCCGGTGAGGTCGATCTGATCTGCGCCCGTGACGGCATCGTCCTCGTTATAGAGGTCAAATCAACGTTCCTCAGGCGTTCGCAACGCGATGCGTGGCTTCACGCGACAACAACACTTAGGAAGGCGGGGCAGCAGGTAAGCAGAAAGGTTTCCGCCGTGCGGCGGGCATTGTCTGAAGAAGTGGGACTTGCTTCGTCGCTTGGCATAGATAACTTAGCCGCCCCACTGACTATGCATGGCTGGATCGTCGATACGTCGATCGAGCACGACCACCAACGATTCAGTGGCTTTCTCAAGGTTTCGCTGGAAGAAGTGTTGATCGCACTTCGTGACGATCGACATCTGCTGAACGATCCAGATGGGATTATTTCCGGACGACACCCAGATATCGAGTCAGAGAAAGTGAATGATGCGCGACAACAATTGACGCTCTATCCAGAAGGCTTTTCAGCAGTTAGGTTCATCGAGGTAATCGAGAATGAATCGGTCTGGGATGAAAAAGTCATCACGCAGGCGGTGGACTGATTTCAAGCACTGAAAGGCTGACTGAAATGTCCGCTACGGGGAATATTGGCTGACCGCTCTGGCCAATGAGCTGCCTGCCATGGCTTGGTTGACGACCGTCGCGTCCTCGGCCAAAGGCGACAATGGCCTTTTGATTGACCGCGTCCGCTGTACTCGCAAGACCGGTCGTTGGCTCGCCTCTCGCTCCTGAACGATCGCTTACCTCAGTTCGGACGGCAGAACACGACTAAGCAGACAGCTATGCTAACGATGTTAGTTTTAACTAGCCAAAAAAAACACCACCGTGCCAGCCACGACTACGAGAACGGAAATGGTAATAATGCGGTACTTTTTCCGGGCCTTTCTGGCCTCATGGACATTCAGGAATGAGAGCAACATTTCGTTCTGCGCCCTAAACTCAGAACCCAAAAAATTCTCCACCGCCTTATCGTCGTTAGGATCTACGCCTTGTGATTCAATGTATAGCTTATCCATCTTTCGGCGTATTTGAGCCATATCGAGGTCTTCTTCCATCTCGCGCTCCATCGTTGTGAATCACCATCAGTGTACTGGGTGTGAGGTAACAGGAAGTCGCCTGCCTTTAGCTAGAGAACTCACTTACCACGACCTCGGTTTCTCATGTCACCCCACAACTTCCCCCTCATTTTCTTGTGTGCATCCCTGGTTCCCGCAAGTCCTTCGTTAATCCTGGGGCGAGTATCATGATGCATCTCAAAGTCATTTTGACACTTGATACAGCGCGTGATGTCCGGCACTGCATTAATGCGCTCTGGTGGAATGGAAATTCCACAATCAGAGCAAAGCCTTAATGATAAGGGCGTCGTCAACGCAGGCTCCGTGTGTCGACTGTGATCTGGCGAGCTAGATGCACCCTGTGAATTTGCCGTGTCGCTAAACGATCTCTTTATCATATGTGCCCCAAATTGGGCACTTCGCCAAATCTCGTTCCACTCCTCCTCTTTTTCTGTGCATGGTCTTGCCTCCCCGCGCATCACACGCATGAAATGTTGCTCCATGCCCGTTTCTGGGGAGCGAGTTCCTGATATCAAAGACTGAAGCCGCTTAATTTCATCACTTGAAAGCATGGCGTGAATTTCAAATGTTAGGCATTTGAATTAGCCGGCGTTTCATGCCCGCAACCACATGCAGCGCATGAATTGCAAACAATCCAACCACATATAGCACATTCAAAATCCACCTTATTATCGACAGGCTCACCACATTGGTAACAGACCGAATCTCGATGTGGTCTGCGAATGGACGGTGGTTGACGACCTTCGTCTGGTTTGCCTAACTTGGCAAGATATTCTCTGTGACGCTCAGGGAGGGTACGTCGTAACTCAGTCGTTCTAGGTTCAAGTTCAATATCTATTAGCCTGCAGAGTTTGTCGACAACGTCATCAAGACTTACTCCCTCGCTAGATTGATTATTTAGGCCGGGTTCTTTTGCCCATGCTTTACCTTTGTGTGCTCCCTTGTCGCGTCTAGAAACAATCTCGTAGCCCCTATATATAACCTTGCGCAGTTCTGAATTCATCATTCCTCCCTATGCTGTCCAAATTTGCGTAACAGTTTCTTTTCATCGAACTGCGCCATCATTTGCATGCTTGGGAATACACGCTTCCGCTGCCCCTCCGTCTAATCTTTCCGCGAAGCTTCCCACGCAGCTTCCCACTCCCGATATTCTGCAGTGTCTTCGTGTTTGACACCCGTAAACAGGCCTAATTTGGAATAACCCGTTGGGTGAAAATCAGGCAATTTGGACGAGAGGAAATCGATACCACCTAATCTCATTGCCTCGAGGAACTGAGGATTTTTTTGCAACCCGCCAATTGTGGTTCCCCCGAATTCAATACCTATGCGATTAAGCTCTATGAATGCTTCGCTGCCGGGTATCCAATCTAGTTTAGCCACAATGGTTTTATGAAATGCAATTTCTGTAGCTGTCCAGTTGTCAGTGCTTCTATTTCCCAATAGGTTATCTGCAGCATCGATCACGCCTGCTATATATCCCAAATAATCCAGAAGGAACTGATTGGATAGACTCCACGATGATATTCTCTGTTGGAGTATAAATTTCTGAAGTCCTCCTGCATTTAAATAATTCAGGTATGGATTGATTAAAGATAAGATTCTCTCTGCATCAGCTTGATGCTTCACAAGCTCACGTTTCTTTAAGAATCGCTTGATGATATTCATTTGGTCTTCCGTCGGCCGATTCACAAACTGAACGAAAAGCCGCCTCCAGTACTTAGATTACGAACTACCGCAGCCTGCCCACCTAATCAGTCTGCGTATTTCCCCAATCTAGGTAATCTCTTCTGTGGGTTTGGCACCTGTAACCAGACCTAATTCGAAAAGCCCCTTTGGGTAAAATCCTGGCGATCCAACTGAGAGAAAGTCGTTGCCGCCAAGTTTCATTGCTTCGAGGAACTGTGGATTATTTTGCAACCCGGCAATAGAGCTTCCCCCGCATTCAACACCCATGCGATTAAGTTTGATGAAGTCTTCACTACCAGGTATCCAGTCCAGTTGTCCCACAATTATTTGATGGAATACGATTTCTGACACTGTCCAATCGTCAGCACGTGACTTGGCCAATGAGTATTCTGCGGCATCAATCACTCCCGCCACATACCCCAGATAATTGAGCAGGATTTTGTTGGACAGGCTCCACGACGAAACCCCTTGATTGAGTGCGTTCGATGAAAGTTCTCCGGTGACATTGATAAACGGGTGGATCACAGATGTGATTTTCGCTGCATCAGATTCTGCCTTTGCAAATTCCCGTCTTTTCAAGAATCGCTTAATGACATTCATGTGAAGCCTTTCCGTTTTTCATCGTCCTGCACCATGGAAATTTATAACAGTGCAATGCTATTGAGCTTCATCATCAGTTCCGCAAAACGATCAGGTGCAATAGCCCCAGACAGGGAGTGAATAGACCTGGCTGCGTGGCGGGTCAATTGGTATTCTGAACCAGCCTGTTTTGCTGCCCAACTGATTAATGCCACCCAAATTTCATCAGTCCGCATTCCCTGGTTTTTAATAGTGTTGATGAAGTCCTGCAACAAAATCAGCTCCGGCACATTATTGAGCTTATTGGCGAGCGCCGGGAAGTCATCTGGATGCGTCAAGCCGCTGTTCACCAATTCGATCAACTTTTTCAGTAAGTCTTTCAAGTTCAAGTGTTCGTGCTTTGTGGCCTTTTTGTCACCGGGCTGTTTTTTCAGGAATGCAGGAATATCGGTTCCGCCATCGTCCATTGCTTGTTTCGTTTCTTCACGGCGCGACGTCATCACGCTAGGAACTTCATCGGTCGGCATCTCATCGTCAAAGAAAAGGGCATCGTCACACCCTACGCGAATTATGGGTTGTTGACAGGGTTGGGGGCGCATCATAGCCGCATGTTTCGCACCGAGGCGCGCCATGACAGTACCGCTACCGCCCCAACCAGCTGCCAGCATCTGCTTCACCTGCCTTACGTCGGGCAGGTTTTCTGCTTTTTCCCCATCGGCCCGTTCGTGCACGATCAGGTAATGAGTGTATGCGGTCGCCAGGTTGTACTGCACTGCCAGTTTTGCAAGTCGCCCTTTTGTCATTCGCATGGGGCGATCAGAGCCGGGCTCCCGCCCATACAGGGGGCTGCTCATCTCCTGTATCCGCTTTGCAATTGCGATACGGGCCAGACTCGCCGGTTTTCCTTCCCAGGGTGAGACATGAGCTACCTCTTGAGCATCGCGCTCCTCATCAAGTGAGTAGGTAAGCTTTATGTCGCCCGCAAGTGGCTGGCTGAACCCCGCATAAACATGAAACGTTCCATCATGAAATATTGCCTTGGGTAACTGAGTCGTCCAAAGAGGGGGAACAGGCCATGCCACCTGCGGACGTGTTGCACGAGGCTGTCGCATGCGGGCGAACTGCCGTAGAACAACAGATTCGATATCCTCGTTGGGGGACACTGCTTCGTACGCGCCCTTGGTTTCTTCAGCCAGCGTGCGTAGGGTGGCATGGGACGGGCTGCTACCCACTCCTACGATGAAGTATCTGAGATGGCTTTTCTGCGCCATGGCGATCAGTGATCCTATCCGCCAAATTTCGCCGTCCGTAATCAGGAGGACGTCACCACCACCCCGCTCAGACGGTCGAGTTGTAGTCGCACGCAGCGCGTCCTCCATCTCGGTCCCCCCCATGTCCGCTTCAAGCCCTATCAGTTCTTGGGTTGCCCGGCCTTTATGGAAGTCGTCGGAGGGCATCATGTGCCCAAAGAGCAAACGATAATTTGATCCAAAAAGGGTGACGTCGAATTCGTCATCGGCCTTCAGGGTTTCGATGACCTTGATTGCCGCCTGTCGTGCCTGGGTGATGCTGTCTCCTTCCATTGAACCGGAGCAGTCAATTACCAAACGCAGGGACAGTGGGCGATCTGTGTAGACATCTGGAATGGCAGGGCAGAAGGTGGCCATTGCGACCCATTGTTCATCGTCCCGTACACAGGAAATGTTTGAATAGCCGGCTCCATCCATCATGAGAATGAAGTCCCGATCGAGCCAGCCCTTTTTTAGATTGAGACGGATGCCATGCTCGATGGCTGCCATGGTCAAGTTATGGGAAGGTGAAGACATATCGCCCTTCGCCAGTTCGCCCAGCACATCGAGAGCAAGGGTGAATGGATAACTCACGCCAATATCGACCCCTGGAATCTGATGGGGCTTCAAGCCAGCAGACTCCGGGTTCCCGTAACGCGGCGCGATGGCAGTTGGGATGACCAGCCTCAGACGTCCCTGCTCACGGACCAGGGGTTCAGCATAGCGGTATCGAACCACGGCTTCCTCACCGGCCATGAGGTTGCCAAGGTTCACGGTGTATAGGTCCTCACTCGATTTCTCCAGCAGGATTGCAGTGTTGCCATCCTCGATGGCCTTTTCGTATTCCTGCTCGGCCTCTTTCCTCTCCACTGCGATGCCGGAGAGTTTTTTCCCGCCGAGTTCGAACTCGATATCCAGCAGAACGGCGCGAGCGGCAAGAGGGAACGTGTAGATCGCTTCGATGTTCTTGTCTTCTTCATTGCGGTAGCGCTGTTCCACTTCCAGCTCAAACAGCTCGCCTGAAATAACACCCCGGGCCGTCACACCCAACAGGGGCATTTTTTCTCCGGCCAGGGTTTTCATGATCGCGAGTTCATTGCCCATCGTTGTTCTCCTCTTGTATCACTCGGTATATCTCCCCAACACGGCGCAAGAATTCCCGCAGGGCCTCAGGACTCATGTGTGCCCGTTCGGGGCTGACCACCACCTCAATGCCATCAGCCACCACGAGGTGGCTTCGAACTTCCACCGTGCCGGGCAGGAGCGGCTTCACGGGCGGCATGTCGCTGTCCTTACCCGCCAGAAGATCGCCGATGGCTTCCAGACTCAGCCCAGCCCCCGTCCATTTGCGAATCAGCAATAACTGCTCAACGTGATGGGGGGTGTACCAGGCGCCCCGCTTTTCGCCCTCTGGGCGATCCAGCAGACCTTTCTGGACGTAGAAGCGCACCGTGCGACGGGTTAATCCCGTGAGCCGGCATAGTTCATCGATGGAATGGCGCACTTCTTCGTTCATGGCAGTCGTGTCAAACAGCGTTTGTGCTTATAACGACTGTAGTTAACGACACAACTGGTGTCAATAACTATTTTGCGAATAGGTTGGATTGCCGGATTGCTGTCGACGTGACTGAACCACTGAAAGCGGCCGTACGAAGCCCATCAAGGCCTAGCGTGCGGCCGACCTTCCCTGTGCTAGATCTCAGTCTGCTCTGAGATTTCCAGTGCGTCATCCACCTCGATCCCAAGGTATCGAACCGTGCTTTCCAGCTTGGTATGGCCGAGCAAAAGTTGGACGGCCCTTAGGTTCTTGGTTCGCTTGTAGATCAGTGTCGCCTTGGTCCGTCGCATGGTGTGCGTGCCATAGACCGTCGAATCGAGTCCGATGGCGGCAACCCACTGATGCACGATCCGGGCGTACTGGCGGGTAGAAACATGGGGCGATTTCGCCAGGCGACTGGGGAACAGATAGTGCTCCGGCTTCAGATTCGCCATCTCGATCCATGCCGAGACGGCAGACCTGGTCGGCTCAGTCAGTTCGAACTGTACTGGACGTTGGGTCTTTCGCTGTACGACCATCGCTCGGGGCAATATCTGGTTGCCGTGCGTCACGTCCCGAACGTGCAGATTTACCAGATCGCAGCCACGCAATTTGCTGTCGATCGCCAGGTTGAACATGGCCAGGTCGCGAACCTGGTGCTCGTTTTGGAGGTGGATTCGGATGGCCCAAATGTCCTTGGGCTTGAGTGGTGGCTTTTGGCCAACCAACTTGCCTTTGTTCCAGGGTTCCCGAGATTGACTGGCTTCCATGTCAGACTCCTTCGTGGTTGATGGGAGTCTGATTGTGTTGCCGAAAAGCGGCCGCTTTCAGGGGGCAGGTTGGATGCGCACAACCGGCCACAAGCGAACCTTCAATCAAAAATGAAACTGCGCGAATTTGTCGGAATACTTTACAGCTTTACCTTGGCGCAACATCACTTTCCAGAAACATCCCTCTTAAACACTGACCACCGGCTTAGTCCTTGCTGGTAGCATGGTTCATGCTTTGATATGGCTGCCTGACAACGTGTCCCAGCCAGACACCAATAACAACTACCCGAGGATCCACATGCATACCCGCACCCCCCTGATAGCATCCGCCCTGCTTGCTGCATGCCTTATCTCAGGCGCGGCTCACGCAGCCCTGCCTTCCTATACGTTCACCGACCTTGGGACTTTGGGGGGAACGACCAGCGCTGCCCATGACATCAACGATGCAGGCCAGGTGGTGGGTGACGCCATGACATCCGGAAATTCTACCGGACACGCTTTCCTTTACAGCAACGGCACGATGATCGATCTAGGAACCCTTGGTGGACCAGGAAGTAGGGCGTTTGGCATCAACAACGCAGGTCAAGTGGTTGGCTTGGCGAGCCTCCGCACCCAGAACAGTGTTATCCGCCAACACGCTTTCCTTTACAGCAACGGCACGATGACCGACCTAGGAACCTTAGGGGGGCGATTTAGTTGGGCTAATGACATTAACAACGAGGGTCAAGCGGTAGGTTTAGCAACCCCTCTCGGCGACAAGCGTTCTCTCGCTGTCCGCTACGATAGCAGCGGGATACAGAACCTTGGATCCTTTGGGGGTGACGACAATAGTGCCACAAGCATCAACGACTCAGGTCAGGTGGTTGGGTGGTCGAGCACTTCCGGCAGCCTGATCCATCGCGCCTTCCTCTACACCAACGGCACAATGATCAATCTTGGAGCCTTAGGGGGGAATGGTAGCGATGCCTTAGACATTAACAACGCAGGTCAGGTTGTAGGTCGAGCCTACACTACCGGCAATGTTGCCCAGCACGCTTTTATATACAACAACGGCACGATTACTGATCTGAACAGCCTAATTGATCCTGAATCAGGGTGGGAACTACATTCTGCCGAAGCCATAAATAACCTAGGTCAGATCGTTGGTACTGGCACCATTGGTGGACAAAGCCGCGCCTTTGTTTACAGTAGCGGCATGATTACCGATCTGAACAGCCTAATAGATCCTGCATCAGGGTGGGTACTAGGCTCTGCAAGTGCTATTAATAATCAAGGTCAGATTGTTGGTACTGGCACCATTGGCGGACAAAGCCGCGCCTTCCTCATGACACCCGTCCCCGAGGCGCAGACCTACGCCATGATGCTGGCTGGTCTTGGGCTTGTTGGCTTTATAGCGCGACGCAGAAAACTAGCCAACGTCTGAACGTTCAACTTTGCGAAATTAGAGCGGGGGCTTCGGCTCCCGTTTTTCTTTGGCGAGGCTGATGTGCGACTGTCTGCAATGGGTCGAGAGCACCGCATTGAAAAGCAGCCATGCGGCGTGAATTCCTGATCAGCGACTGCTCAACACCGCATAGCGGACCAAGTTGGCCCAGAACCTGCTGGCCGCTTCGGCCGAGGAGCGCTCATTGATGGCGATATTTTCAAGGTCCGCAATCTGTGGCGCTGCTGCCGCTCGTTTTGGTAATTTCAGCGAACCGTGATCGTCAGCACCTGGCCCGTAGTGACGGTTGAGCTAATGCTCCCTCAAACAACCTCTGAAACATGATGCTTGCACAGACTACGTGCAGGCGGTTGACGTGTCTCCCAAAATGGGAGATATTGGTGTTAATGAGGGTCATCGCAAAGAGCAGTCTAAAGAACTTTTGGGGCAGGCCCGGCTGCGGTGATGCGCGTGGCCCGCTTCACAGTTGGTACGACGAGGCAGTCAAGGCGACCTGGAAATCACCACAGGATGTCAAGGACCAGTACGCCAGTGCCAGCATCTGCGGCAACAACCGCGTGGTGTTCAACGTGGGCGGCAACAAGTACCGCCTGGTGGTCGAAATGCAGTACCGGGCGGGCATCGTCTGGGTAAAGTTCGTCGGTACACATGCCCAGTACGACCGCATCGATGTGGAGAATGTAAATGACTATTAAACCGATCCGAAACGACGACGACCTGAAGGCGGTGTTCCGCCGGCTCGAATCCATCTTCCAGGCCGAGGAGCAGACCCCGGAGGCGGACGAGCGGGACGTGCTCGTGACGCTCGTCGAGGCCTATGAGAACAAGCACTATGACTTCGGCCCGGCCGACCCCGTCGAGGCCATCAAGTTCCGGATGGAGCAGCAGGGTCTGACCGCGCGCGACCTCGAGCGTTTCATCGGATCGAGCGGCCGGGTCTCCGAAGTGCTCAACCGCAAGCGGCCCCTGAGCCTGCGCATGGTCAAGCAACTACATGACGGATTGAATATCCCCTACGAGAGTCTGCTAGCCGAAGCTTCTTGATTACCGAGGCGCGTCGATGGCACCCGCCTTCACCCGCCACATTTGCGTCGACTATTCCGGTGTCCAGACACCCAAGGCCAGTCTGAAGGGGCTTCGAGTCTATTGCGCCAACAGCGGTTTTTGCTGCCGAAGGGGTGCAGGCTTTCGAGCCTGTTAAGTCGCCCGGCCAAGTATTGACACACCATCTGAAAATTGGCAACCTAAAGCCTGTTTTGTTGGCTCATGCAGCCCGATTGGCTTCCCGTAAGGAGCCGCCTTTTGCCGCAAGGCGTGCATAAATGCCGTTCAGTTCCTGAAAACGGCGGGTCTTCGGATCTGGAATTCCATCGCAGTTCAACCACCCCATGGGGAGCCACGCTCCCTTTGGGGAAAGTGCTCCCCTTTTTTATTTTTTAAGGAGAGCATTATGTCTGAATCCAAATTCTACGATCTTCATGTCACTGGCCTTGGCTACCTGAACCGTGTTCGCATGGTCAAGCCCAACAAAGGTGAAACATTCCTCGCTTGCTCCATTTCCGCTCTCCGTGGTGAGTGGAACAAGGACGGCTCGATCAAACCTGAGTCGACTAAATTCGATGTGCGGGTTTATGGTCAGGACGCGATCAAAGCGATCGAGGTGCTCAAGCCGCATGGCGATGAGAAACGGAAAGTAATGATCCAGTTCAAGCTGGGTGACATCTACCCTGAAGTGTTTGTCTACGAAAAAGACGTGGGCACGCGCAAGAAGGGTGATACCGGTGTGATGATCAAGGGCCGCTTGCTCAAGATCACCAATGCCTGGGTGGACGGTAATCCGGTTGTCCTGCCTGCAGGCTCTTCGCAACAGCAAGAGGCTGCAGCAGGCGGCCAGTAACGTCCAGCTTCACAAACCCGACCGGGGAGTTTCACGCTCCCTGTCGGGTGTCGTGGACTCCCCGGTTTTCGTTTTGAAAACCAGGAGTCCACGATGAAAGAAGCTATCCTGAATGTTCTGTTCGATTTGCGCATCATGAGTCTGTGCGTGATGGCGTCACAAGTCATCGCCTTGGCGAGCACTCTGTCGAATTGATGGAGTCAAACTGAAAACCTCCTGCGTGGGGTTTTCACCAGAGGGCCAACCCTCCGGTGAAAACCCCGCAACCAACCAACAGGAGACATCCATGAATCAGCAACTCTCACTAAACTTCCTTCAATTGATGGCCAAGGCTGAAGTGCCGATCGAGGACGCCAGGTGGTTTCACTGCATTGCACGTCGTCGGGGTTTGCTTCGTGAACGGGATGTACTCCGGTTCCGTCGCATCCAATCCATCCTGGCTGATAGAATCTGTTTCGGTTGATCGAAGGAAACGCCCAGCCTCTGGGCGTTTACCCAAGCGGGCCATGCCCGTTTCGGTAAACCCAGTTTCTCGTTTGCTGAGTACAGCAGGATTGGCGCCCTAAGCGCTGGCTTTTAGTCCGGGCAGCCCCTCATACCGGATTGGGATTCCTCCGCAGGTTTCCCAGGGGTTACATTGGCGACGGATGCATCCCCATCTGCTTGCCTCATCCCTGAGACGGACCGATAACCCGTCTTCCCTACACCCGCCAGAAGGCTTGCCCGAGACCAGGTCTCGGGCAAGCCTTCTGGGCATCGATCAGATCATGGGTTGTGACGGCCAGAACGGTCACGGCATTTGCGGTTTGCCGCATCCCAAAATTCGCGCCGAGCCCCTCAGTGCGGCGCGTCGCTTCCTATATGGAAGAGTTGAGCAGGGGTTCCATTACCAGCCACATTGAATCATGACCAACCCATCCTGCCCCGCGAGCGGGGTATCCAGGAGAACTGGCCATCTTGGATAAGCCGTTTGCCAAAGTTTCACTGCTGGCTGTCAGTATCAGCCCGACCGATGCGCGTTATGCATCGCCCATTAAAGCCGTTCAGTTCCTGAAAACGGCGGGTCTTCTGACCTGGAATTCCATCGCAGTTCAACCACCCCATGGGGAGTCACGCTCCCTTTGGGGAAAGTGCTCCCTTTTTTTTCTGTTTCTTAAGGAGAGCATTATGTCTATTCGCATCAATGGAACGCTTGTAATCAAGGAAATCAAAGGTGCCAACGGCAAGTTCTGCGTCGGCGACCTGACCACCCCGATCGGAGAATTCAAGGTCAAGGAGTCCATCCTTGATCAGTTCTCGGAAGGCCGATACGAGGGTGAGTTTCTCGTCGAGAACTTTTACCTCAGTTCGTATATTTGGCGCGGTAAATCGACCACCGACATCCGCGCGAAGGTAATGGAAATATTTCTGGACACGGTTGATGAGGGCAAGATTGAGGACGTGCCGACCGAACCCGATCCAATCGCCACAGAGCCCACAGCAGCAGCGAGTCAAACCGGTCCATCCGATATTCCTGTTCCAGCTGCGCTGGTTCAGGAGCATGAAAACCAGGACCCGGTTTTCCAGGAGTTGCTGGAATTGTTTGGGGCCGATCTTGCCGACCTTGTCTGGGTTAGCAGGGACGTGAAACTTGACCCCACTGTGGATCGAGCGGTCTTCCGCAGCCAGCGTGACCGGCTGAAGGAGATGGGTTACGTGTTCGATGCCAAGTCCCAAGGATGGTCCAGGAAGGAAGAGTGAACAGGAAATCGAGCATGCCTCCTCAGGCTGAGATTCTTACCATCACAGTTGACGATTTCCGTGCCCAACAGGCTGAGGAAGTCGCCAACGATGTGTTCCTTCAGGCAGAGCAGATTCAGCGAAGTTTGGGGGATACGGGCGGTGGTAGAGCGTTGGCCAGGCTCATCAAGGCGTTGCACGGTGAAGGTGGGTGGAAATTCAATGACCTCCTGCCCCTGGACAGTGGGAACCGCTCGATTGCGTTGGCGCTCATCAAGGAATTCCTGGATGAGTGCCGATCATTTGATGAGTGGGAGTCACTAGCCGAATTGGCTGATCGTTGCGTATTTCATGGGATGTAGTGCCATGAAGCGAGTTTCTTGAAAGCTTGAGTCCGGTCAGTCCCTGAAGCCGGAACGCCTCGCAAGAGGCCGGGATTTTGTTTCATCAACCACCCCATGGGGAGTCACGACTCCCTACCGGGAAAGTGCTCCCCTAACTTTTTATTAAGGAGAGCAATATGTTATTTGGCCTTGGCATTACCGTAACAGAAGCCGCTCGTCAGCTTGGCATCAAGGATCCAGATGGGTACGGGATTATCCTGGCGACTACAGAGGTTGATTATGTGGATGCAGCCAAAGCCTTCCAGGCGGAGTGTGGCGAACAGTACCACCTTGAGAGGGAGGACTTCGAGGCTGCAATTGATAGGCAAATGAAAAATGGCCGACTTGCAATGGGCTTCCTGTTCATCGGAATGGCCAGGATCGATACCGGTACGAAAAAACCTGTTCCCGGTACTGAGGCCTATGGTGTCGTGTGCCTGCCCGGTCAATTCAGCTGGGTCAAAACGCAGGATGCACTTCCGGGTGAACAACAGTCGGTGGTCGTGATCTCTGCGTCAGGGGCGATGTCGTTCGGGCGGATGATCGAAGGACGATTCTGCGAGTATCACCCTGTCGTAGACCGCTTCGTTGAAAGTGAAATGGAATGGGGCGGAACCCGGGGCATTCAGCAATGGATGCCGATTGATCGGCCTCTGCCCTGATTTTCTTTTAAAGCCCCCCATCTGGGGGCTTTTCTCGAACGCGCGGGCTTATGCCGGCGTGCTGGAGAAAGGCTCCGGGCCTTTGAAGTGTTTCACTGCTGGCTGTCAGTAACAGCCCGACCGATGCGCGTCACGCATCGCCTTATGAGTCCGGTCAGTCCCTGAGGCCGGAACGTCTCGATGTCCTCACAAGGACATGGATACCGGGATTCAATTCATCAACCCAGCGGGGCGTTTTCACTCCCTCTTGGGGAGTATGTCCCTTCATCGAAGGAGAAAGGTGTGTACGGTCAACTGGCAAGACAGTGGTGCAAATTAGAGCTACCGCTTCAAGCGCTTCAAAGTAATTCAGGCTTCTATATCGGCACGGCCGATGGGGATGGCCCTGTTTCAAAAGAGAGCGTTGAGTATTTTCAGACGCATGCCGCTGCTCAACAGGCACTGCAGGCTGGTGCCTGGACGCAGGACGTAATTCTTTAAGCAATTGCTGCTGCAGCGTTTCTCTGCTGGCTGTCAGTTAAGCCCGACTGATGCGCGTCATGCATCGCCTTATGAGTCTGGTCAGTCCCTGAGACCGGAACGCTTCTACGGAAGCTGGGATTCAATTTGTTATTTCAACCCAGCGGGGTGCAACCACCCCGCACTGGGTTCGGCTGCCTCCGCGTTTTTATTTAGGAGAGCAGCGCTATGAATTTCCGTACCCGCAAAGTATCCGAGATTGACGTGGATGGATTGACCGCCGAGTTGAGCTTCGAGCCTTCCTGCGTCATGAGCTACGTGGAACACAAGATCGAAAAGCAGGGTGGCCTGATCGCAGTTGGCTACCTTGTTGACGATCATGATGTCGAAAATCCTTTAGACGACTGTGACGGAATGGGACATATCTATTCATCGCACCGTCATTCGGGCCAGCACGCCAGGATGCAAGCCGCACTTGGCCTGGATTCGGACTGGCAACGTGATCTATCCCTGAGAGTGGTCGAGCGCGAGGCGGAGTCTGCCTTGAAGGAGTTGGTCAGGTCCAGGTTCCAGGTCGATCTGGTTGCGTTCATCCTGGAGTGCGCCAATAAAAGTGGGCTGAGCCGCGATCAGGCGCTTGAGTACTTCGTCGGGGACTTCACAGGCCAGCTTCCCTATCACCGGGAATCCTGGCTCGCGGAGAAAGTACGTGAGCACATCGCCTGGGAGAGCCTGCTTGATAAGGCTTGGCAATTAGCCAGATTGTCAGGCCAAGTAGGAGAGCCCTACACTGTAATGCTCGATTGCTATGAGCATGGAGGCCAGGTTTGGTCTGTGACAGGCTTGGGACAGCAGTGTCTGTTTGATACGGCTCGCGGTGCTGGTGTTTGGGTGCCCGATCAATGCTTGCGTGATGAGCTTGATTCGATCAAGGAAAAGGGTGGCCTTGATGCAGCGCGCACCAAGGCAGTCGAATTTGCGCGTCAGGCACTTGAGTCGTACAACGCCTGGCTGGCGGGTGACTGTTACGGAGTGGCGGTCGACGTGTTTTCGGCCGAGGGTAATTGCCTGAAACTGATCGACGAGTCTGCGGTATGGGGCCATGTTGGGAGAAAATGGGCGGAAGAATCACTATCTGAGGAGGTCAGGGCAGTACTTGGCAATGCTGTCCTTAAAGCTGCATGAACCCTATGTCTGACATTCCCCTGTGGGTATTTGAGTGGGCCGGAGCATTTCTTGGTCTGGCTGGCGCTGCATTGCTCGCGCTCAATGTGAGGGCAAGCCGCTTCGGCTGGCTGCTCTTCCTGCTGTCCAATGGTGCCTGGATTACTTATGGAATCAAGGTTGGCGCGCATGGACTGGTTGTAATGCAGATCGGCTTCACGCTTACAAGCCTGATGGGTGTTTATCGCTGGCTGGTGGCAGCGAAAATGTAGCTTCAAGTAAATTCCGCTCAATGCGGCTACCCGGAGGGTGTAATCCCCTCCGGGGGATTCCCCTCCTTTTTTTGATTGAAAAGGAGTAGAAAGTGGATTGAAACGAGCTAAATAAAATAGTTGTGCCTGCTAGCTGTCAGTTTCAGCCCGACCGATGCGCGTTATGCATCGCCCTTGAATGCCGTTCGGTTCCTGAAAACGGCGGGTCTTCCGACCTGGAATTCCATTGCAGTTCAACCACCCCATGGGGAGTCACGACTCCCCTCCGGGAAAGTGCTCCCCTTTTTTCCAGGAGCACGCCATGCTTTACAAAATATCGGAACTCTCTGACCTGTATGCGGATGCTTGCATCCGGGACGAATCGGGTGAGTTGATGTTCCTCTCCCTGTACGGTCGAGACACTGCAATTCAGCAGCTTCTCGCCGCATTCACCCTGAAGGAAAGCTGCGGAGGCTTGTCTGGTTTCCGCCTCACGCCAGTCAATGACGGCGATGGCCGCTCGGTCGAGCAAGTCCATGTACGCAGTCCGGACCGGCTGACAAAATTCAGCGGACGATTACCCAGGGACAACCTCTTTGGGAACCTTGTCCACACCTGGATATACGATGCAGCTCTGCTAAAGCCTGACAGGTCTACCAAGACCGCGTGGTTCATGCTGGACGAGCCATTTACACCGGAAGCAAGGCCTCGATTGCTGCAGGGGATATGGTCTTCGTACAAGACCCTCTCGCCTGTGCCGTTGCTCGATAGCTGGAGGGACGTAGTCATACGGGCAACCCATGCCGAGTGCGTGAGTTTTCTGGAAGACAGTGATCATCCACCGATCGGAAAGGTAACTGCAGCCAAAGTCATGTTGACCGAATCATTTTCGGACGACGTGTCGAGAATGGTTCAGGCAGGCATGATCGGCTTGAATGGCGAGGAAGATGCTTACCTCGAACAAGCTCGAAGCGCCAACACCATGGCAGCTTAGCGTCAGCGATTTTCAACCCAGCGGGGTGCAACCACCCCGCAAGGGGATGGCTGCCTCCGCGATCTTTTGGAGGGTCGTATGGTGGCTGCCAGCACCTATCAGATCACCCGCCGTGAGGCAGGAATGTACGAAGTTCGCCTTCTGGTGGACGGCACCCCATGCCCAGGGCGAATTGGCATGCTGAGCGGGCGTCCAGGGCATTGGGAAGCAGAGTGGGTGGATGGCTCCCGCATTGGATCATTCAGAACACGCCTGGAAGGTGCCAAAGCACTCGAAAACTACAGATACTTCGTTTGAGGCATTTCGACATTTACCCCGCCAATTCGTGGGGCTTTTCTCGAACGCGCGGGCTGCGGCCGGCATGTTGGAGAAAGGCTCCGGGCCTTTGAAGTGTTTTGCTGCTGGCTGTCAGTTACAGCCCGACCGATGCGCGTCAGGCATCGCCTTATGAGTCCGGTCAGTCCCTGAGACCGGAACGCCTCGATGCTCCCACAAGGCATGGAGACCGGGATTTAATTCAATTCAACCCAGCGGGGTGCATCCACCCCGCAAGGGGACGGCTGCCTCCGCGTTTTTATTTAGGAGAGCGGCAATGGCATTTCCCAAAACGATTCAGTGGCGCGGACAGACCTATCAGGTGCCATCAATGTCCGAAATCGAGGTGTGGGTGCTCGACTCGGTATGTGAAACCCCGGAAGGGGATTGTGTCGAGCCCGACCATCCCGATAGCTGGCTCAGCCTTCTGGGCATTATCTAAAGGGGATCATCATGATGAGAGAAGCGTTCTCGGAGTCTGAGGTGAACCTGATTACCCAGGGGCTGGATTTGCTACTTACAGTAAAGCGGGAAGCACACAGGTGGGCGGATGAGTCGTACCGCTTCGGTGGCAGCGAAATTGCTTACACAGAAAGCGACTTCGGCATCCCGCAAATCATTGCACTGCAGGGAAAAATCGACGGGGTTTCGGCGTCGGATGAGCCGGAAAGCGAGGTGTCGGCATGAGCCTCATCTTTCCACGTTTGGCCCAGAACTTTATCAAGAACGGATATTTCCCGACGGACGAAGTGACGCTGGCCCGGATTCTCCAGGCGCTCGACATTGGTGGTGGGCAACTGCGTATTCTTGACCCGTGCTGCGGCGAAGGAACGGCATTGGCTGAAGTTAAGCACCACCTGATTCAATGCGGAGCATCTGTCGTGGCCAACGGCATCGAGTTCGATGCGGAGCGCGCGTGGCATGCCAAGGGGATACTCGACACAGTCGCGCACAGCGATGTGAACGACGTGTTTGTATCGGCTCGCAGTCAGGGGCTGCTGTTCCTGAATCCACCGTATGGCGATGTCGTATCGGACAAGGCGGCCACGGGAGATCGTTCCCGGGGTGATCGTCTTGAGAAGGTGTTCTATCGCAAGACGGTTGCCTGGCTGCAGTTCGGCGGTGTCATGGTGCTCATCGTTCCGCACTACGTTCTGGACAAAGAGTTCTCCGGAATGATTGCCCGGCACTTCGAACAGGTTCAGGCATTCATGGCGCCGGAAACACGGTTCAAGCAGTGCGTCGTGTTTGGCGTGAAGCGTCGTGCAGACGGAACGGATCCAAGCGTGCAGAAGGTGCTGGAGGCCTGTGGTCGAGGGGAAGTGCCCGCTGTATTGCCGGAATATTGGCAGGGTGAGCAATATCTGGTGCCACAGATCAAGGAGGCCGAAGCACGCTTCACGTCAATTCGCATTGACGGTCCCCAGCTCCAGGCTGAGCTTGAGCGTGTTCGCAAGAATACACTCTGGCCGATGTTCGGGACGCACTTTGTGCGTGCTGACGATACTCACCGCCGGCCCTTGCGTGCGCTTTCAGACTGGCATTTGGCGCTGGCGTTGGCAGCGGGACAAATCTCGGGGGTGGTGGAGTCTGGCAATGGGAGGCGTCTCCTGATCAAAGGCGACACCTTCAAGGAGCGTGATCTCAAGACGACATTCGAGACCCGTGCCGATGGCTCCGTGTCAGAAATCCTGACCTATACGGACAAGTTTGTGCCAAGCATCACCGGCATCGACTTCACCCCGGGTCCGGGTTTTGGGAAAGTCGTTTCGATTCGTTGAGTTTTATCAAATCGCCTTGCGGGGAACATTCCCGCAAGGGGTGTTCCGCTCTTGGCAGATTCAAGGAGAAACACCATGCGTTTATTTGAAGACAACATTCAGATTGAAATACCCGGACGGCCGACTCCATCGGCCCGTTCTCCCGAGGCAGACCCCCGCCTTGACGGCATAGTGAACCTTGTCAGTCGACGTGATGCAGTTGAAGCATTCCTTCGTCTTCGGCTGTTCATGCCAGAGAGACAGAAGCAAATCGTGGCCACATGTATGAATGGCGAAGAACGGCAGTATTTCTTCGACAAAATGGTCGAGATTGCGGCCACTGTCGAAGGCATGCCGGTCACGTACCAGCAAGATGGCAAGGGCGACGAGGCCATCGCACACCTTCACTACTTTCTGGGTGATTGCCACTGGTACATCACCGAGAAGGACAGGGAAGGGGAGGTCGAGCAGGCTTTCGGATATGCCATCCTGCACGGCGACTTGATCAATGCCGAGTATGGATATATTCCGATCACAGAGCTTGTTGATACAGGTGTCGGCGCCGAGTTGGATTTCCACTTTAAGCCCACCCCCATGACTCAGATCAAGCAGGCGCTGGAGGATCGGTATGGATGATTCTTCGCAGGCAATGTTCTGATTCTTAACTGCCCCTCCGGGGGCTTTTCTCGAACACGCGGGTTGATGCCGGCGTGTTGGAGAAAGGCTTCAGGCCTTTGAAGTGTTTCACTGCTGGCTGTCAGTTACAGCCCGACCGATGCGCGTCACGCATCGCCTTATGAGTCCGGTCAGTCCCTGAGACCGGAACGCCTCGATGTCCCCACAAGGGCATGGTGGCTGGGATTCAATTCATCAACCCAGCGGGGTGCATCCACCCCGCAAGGGGACGGCTGCCTCCGCGTTTTTTAGGAGAGTGGTCATGGAAGCAGTTATTGAAGTATCGCAACAGGAAGTCATTCTTTTGAGCGATTTCATTCACGAGTTCGGGGAAGGGCTACTGAGCGCGGTTCAGCAGCAGAATCCGCCAATCTACGATGGTGTGCCGAATTCCAGGCATGCCATCTTGATGGAAGCGTTGCTTCGCAAGCCTTTTCCGCCTCAGCAGGATGCTGTCCAGGCTGTAACGCGCCTTCTGGTCGACGAAGCCCAGCCCGCAGCGATCATCAACGCTGAAATGGGTACGGGTAAGACCATGATGGCGATTGCCGCCGCGGCAGTCATGCACGAGGAGGGCTATCGCCGCACCTTGGTGATCGCGCCACCGCACCTTGTCTACAAGTGGCGGCGCGAAATCAAGGCGACGGTGCCTAATGCACGGGTCTGGATTCTCAACGGCCCTGACACGTTGCGCAAACTCCTGCAGCTACGGGAGATGCGTGAGAAGCCGATCGTTCCAGAGTTCTTTGTCATGGGACGTGTGCGCATGCGCATGGGATTCAACTGGAAGCCGGCCTACACCCATAAGCGGACTATCGTGGGTGAAGGACAGGAGAAGCAGGTGAGAACCTATGCAGCCTGTCCGAAGTGCGGCGCTTTGCTGGTGGATGATGAGGGCAACCCATTGTCAGCGACCTTGGCTGAAAGTCGGCTTAATCAGACACGGTCCTATTGCACCAATCAGCAGTCGGTGAAACGGGTAGTGGATGGAGCGCGGTTGGAAGACAGAGTGCCATGCGGAGAACGTCTTTGGACGCTGGTATCGAAACGTGGAAACACCCAATCCCGGCGTGAGCTGGTTATGGAGAGCCTGCGTCAGATACCGACCATCGGTTGCAAAACTGCCGACAGGCTGCTGGATCGGTTCGGCGAGGACATGTTGTCCGGGATGCTTGAGGACAACGTCTACGAGTTCATCAATCTGATGGATGACAAAGGCGATCTGTTCTTTACAGACCGGCAGGCACGCAGAATGGAGCGTGCAATGGCCAACACCGAGTTCTCCTTCGGGCAGGGCGGCTACCAGGCAACCGAGTTCATCAAGCGCTACCTTCCGCAGGGGTACTTCGGCCTACTCGTGGTTGATGAGGGGCACGAGTACAAGAACGAGGGGTCCGCTCAAGGGCAGGCGATGGGGGTTCTTGCACGCAAGTGCCAGAAGACCCTGCTCCTGACCGGTACCCTGATGGGCGGCTATGCCGACGATTTGTTCTATCTCCTGCACCGGCTTAACCCGGGTTTGATGATCGAAGACGGGTTCGGCTATAACAACCGCAATTCACTGGGGCCTGCCGGCATGTCGTTCATGCGTGATCACGGCATCCTGAAGGACGTGTTCAAGGAGACTGAAAGCGAGTCGCATCGTACGGCGCGGGGCAAGAACATCACGCACCGCACCTCCAAGGGACCAGGTTTCGGCCCGAAGGGCATCATGCGTTATGTGCTTCCGCAGACGGTGTTCCTGAAGCTCAAGGATATAGGCGGTGATGTTCTGCCGCCTTACCGAGAGCATTTCACGGAAGTGCCGATGACCGAGGCGATGTCCGGTATTTACCGCGAGTTGAGCATGAGCTTGCGCGAAGATCTCCGAGAAGCTCTCAGGAAGGGCGATACCAGCTTGCTGGGCGTTGTCCTGAACGTGCTGCTTGCCTGGCCGGATACGTGCTTCCGTGACGAGCTGGTTCGCCATCCCCGATCGAAGCAGCAACTCGCTTTCGTGCTGGCGTTGATGAATGGTACGGAGGCAAGTCCGAAAGAGCTGGAACTGCTGCGTATTTGCAAAGCGGAGAAGGCACGCGGCCGGAGGATTCTGGTGTACTCGACCTATACCGGCACTCGTGACACCACCGCCCGACTGAAAAACTTTCTTGAAAAGGAAGGTTTCAAGACGGCGGTGTTGAGGGCAAGCGTCGATGCGTCAAAGCGGGAAGATTGGCTGTTCGATCAGGTTGACCGCGGTGTGGAGGTGATCATCACCAACCCCGAGCTGGTCAAAACCGGGCTCGACATGCTGGAATTCCCGACCATCGTGTTCATGCAGAGCGGTTACAACGTCTATACCCTGCAGCAAGCCTCCCGTCGCAGTTGGCGGATTGGCCAGAAGCAGGACGTGGATGTGCATTTTTTGGGCTACGCAGGATCGGCCCAGATGGGATGTCTGGAACTCATGGCAAAGAAGATCGCCGTGTCTCAGTCGACATCTGGCGACATGCCGGATTCCGGCCTGGACGTTCTGAACCAGTCGGGAGACAGCATTGAAGTCGCCCTGGCCAAGCAGTTGCTTGCTTGATCACGTACTGCAGCCACCCTTCGGGGTGGCTTTTTGTTATGCATTCGTAATCTCGTGTTGAATATGGCACGTAACACGTAGTCAGTTCGCTGCCGTTAGTCGGAATGATATGTGGGGATTGGCAAAGCGAGATGGATCGGGTTCGGCCAAGGCCAATCACTGAAGACAATTACGCCCGACCGCCAGGTTATGCGAAAATCCAAAAGATAATTATTAAAAGGGAGGTATACATGAGTGACAGCGTGCAGTTGGAAATATTAAGGTGCTGCTGAAGGCGGTAGGCTGGCACGTCTACGATGCCACTGCTGCCAGAATCCATGCCGCGCGTTGCGTGGCCATCCACGAATTCATTCATATCTCATGTCACGGTTTAGCTGACGTCTTCCCATGCAGTTAACCGATTACCACGCTAAATACTTCGCCCATGAACTAACTCGTCGCTGCCCGGTTGATAGTGTTGAGAAGCTGGCCGGGGCGCTTGTCGATGCGCAGGTTGATCTGAATCCACATCAGGTTGATGCAGCCCTGTTCGCTTTCAGCTCGCCACTCTCCAAAGGGGCGCTACTGGCGGACGAAGTGGGCTTGGGCAAGACCATCGAGGCGGGCCTGGTGCTTTCGCAAAAGTGGGCGGAGCGCAAGCGGCGGATATTGGTGATAACGCCTTCCAACCTGCGCAAGCAGTGGTATCAGGAGATGGCGGAAAAATTTTTCCTGCCTTGCCGGATTCTTGAAGCCAAGTCCTACAACGCTGCGATCAAGCAAGGCCAGTTTCGTCCCTTCGAGGCGCCCGAAATCGTCATCTGCTCCTATCAGTTCGCCAAGAGCAAAGCAGCCGACGTGCATGCCGTGCCGTGGGACTTGGTGGTTATCGACGAAGCGCACCGGTTGCGCAACGTCTACAAGCCAGCAAATGTCATTGCCAATACGCTCAAGTTGGCGCTGGCCGGCAAGCACAAGCTGCTGCTCACGGCGACACCGCTACAGAATTCCCTGTTGGAATTGTTTGGCTTGGTGAGCTTCATCGACGAGCACGCCTTCGGTGACTTGAAAAGCTTCCGTGAACAGTTTGCCAACCTCAATCAGGAGCAGGTATTCAATACCCTCAAGGCCCGGCTGAAGTCTATTTGTCATCGCACTCTGCGGCGGCAGGTCACGGCTTACATCCCCTACACCAAACGCCTACCCATGGTGGAGGAATTCACCCCGGAAGAAAGCGAGGACAGGCTCTACCACCTCGTTTCCGAATACCTGCAACGGGACAACCTGCAAGCCCTGCCCGCCGGGCAGCGCAGCCTGATGACGCTGGTTTTACGCAAACTGCTGGCCTCATCCACATTTGCCATTGCGGGCGCGCTAACTTCGATTTCAAACCGGCTCAAGGCCAAGCTACGCAAGCAGACGCCCGCTGAATCGCTTGAAGACGAGCTGGATCAGGATTACGAGGCGCTGGACGAAACCGCCGAGGAGTGGACTGAAGACGAACCGGTTGAATTGCTCACCGAAGCAGACCGCCAAGCACTTGAACAGGAAATCGCCGACCTCGATGCTTTCGCCCAGCTTGCCACCGGCATCACACACAACGCCAAGGGAAAAGCCCTGCTCAAGGCGTTAAAAATTGCCTTTGCCAAGGCCAAGGAACTCGGCGGCGCGGAGAAGGCCATCATCTTCACCGAGTCGCGTCGAACCCAGAGCTACCTTCTGCGCCTTCTGGCCGATAGCCCGTTTGGTGAAGGCATCGTCCTGTTCAATGGTTCAAACACCGACGACGGTTCCAAGCTCATATATAGCCAGTGGCTGGAACGCCACCAAGGCAGCGACAGGGTTACAGGCTCGCGCACCGCAGACATGCGCTCAGCGCTGGTGGATTACTTTCGCGAGCAGGGCCGCATCATGATCGCCACCGAGGCCGCGGCCGAGGGCATCAACCTTCAGTTTTGTTCGCTGGTGGTGAATTACGACCTGCCCTGGAATCCGCAACGCATCGAGCAGCGCATCGGCCGCTGCCACCGCTACGGCCAAAAACACGACGTGGTCGTGGTGAACTTCCTCAACCGCAAGAACGCAGCCGACCAGCGCGTCTTCGAGCTGCTATCCGAAAAATTCCAGCTTTTCGAGGGCGTTTTCGGCGCCAGCGACGAAGTGCTGGGCGCCATCGAGTCCGGCGTGGACTTCGAAAAGCGTATCGCCGCCATCTATCAGGATTGTCGCAAGCAGGATGAAATTCAGAGCGCCTTCAATCAGCTCCAGCTCGAACTGAGCCTGGAGATCAACGAATCCATGACGCGCACCCGCCAGCAGTTGCTGGAAAATTTCGACGACGAAGTGCGCGAAAAGCTCAAAGTGCGCGACGAAGCCTCCAAGGCTTATCTCAACCGCTACGAACGTCTGCTCATGCAGCTCACGCAGCATGAATTGAACGGCCAGGCCGAATTCATGGGCGACGCCACCTTCAGCCTGAAAACGCAGCCATTTCCGGATCAGACCGCTGTTATCCCGATGGGACTGTATGAGCTGCCACGCCGTACCGGCGAGGCGCACCTTTACCGGTTGAATCATCCCCTTGCCGAATCACTGGTCGCAAAGGCAAAGGGACGGGTACTACCCACCGCCGAGATTCATTTCGACTACGGCCAACACGATGGGAAAATCACCCCGCTGGAGCCACTCATCGGCAAGTCCGGTTGGCTTACCCTCACGCTTTTCAGCGTTGAGTCTCTCGAACAGGCAGAAGACCACCTGATCTTTGCAGCAACCACCGACGACGGCCAGATACTTGACGATGAAGTCGCGGCACGTCTGCTGACGCTGCCTGGTACATCCGCCCCCCTGTCACAGGCGGGTGAGGGTGCGGATACACAACAACTTGAAACCCACACCCAGCAACGCCAAGCAGTCATCCAGCGTGATATTTCCGAGCGCAATGCCCGCTTCTTCGAAGCCGAAGCCGACAAGCTCGACGGCTGGGCCGACGACCTCAAGGTGGGACTGGAACGTGAGATCAAGGAACTCGACCGCCAGATCAAGGAAGCCCGCCGTGCCGCCACTACCGCGCTGACGCTGGAAGAAAAACTTGCCGGGCAGAAGCTGATCAAGTCACTAGAGGCACAGCGCAATCAGAAGCGACGCTCGCTGTTCGACGCGCAAGATCAAGTAGACAAGCAGCGAGAAGAGTTAATTGCAGCGATAGAAGGCAAGATGAGCCAAAACACACGGTCTGAGAATCTGTTTTCGATACGCTGGGCAATTTCGTAGGTTATCTGTGGGTAAGGAAAAGTAATGACTGAGCCAACCATCACCTGTCCAAACTGCAAGACAGAAATCAAACTCACCGAATCGCTGGCCGCACCGCTGATCGCGGCAACACGCCAACAGTTTGAGCAGAAGTTGGCGCAAAAAGACAGCGACATCGCCAAGCGCGAACAGGCCATGCGCGACAAGGAAAAGCAGCTTATAGAAGAGAAGCACAAACTCGACGACCAGGTAGCCGATCAAGTTGCCGCACAGTTGAAAGCGGAACGCGCCCGCATCATTGTCGAAGAATCCAAGAAAGCAAAACTTGCCAGCGCTGCCGAGTTGGAGAACAAGGTGCGTGAACTGGGAGACTTGCAAGAGGTGCTCAAGGCGCGCGACGAAAAGCTCGCTGAAGCGCAAAAGGCGCAAGTGGAACTCATCAAGAAACAGCGTGAACTCGATGATGCCAAGCGCGAACTGGATCTCACCGTTGAAAAGAGGGTGCAAGAAGGCCTCGACGCTACCCGCCTAAAAGCCAAAAAAGAAGCCGAAGATGAACAAAAACTCAAGGTAATGGAGAAGGAGCAGACCATTGCCGCGATGCAGAAACAGATCGAGGACCTCAAGCGCCGGGCCGAACAGGGATCACAGCAATTGCAGGGCGAAGTCCAGGAACTGGAGCTTGAAAACCTGCTGCGCAGCAAATTCCCTTACGATGCAATCGATCCAGTACCCAAGGGTGAATATGGCGGGGATATGCTGCACCGTGTTGTGGGCGCAGGCGGCCAGTCTGGCGGCACCATTTTGTGGGAGTTCAAGCGCACCAAGAACTGGAGCGACGCCTGGCTGGTAAAACTTCGCGACGATCAGCGGACGGCAAAGGCAGAAATCGCCGTGATCGTGAGCCAGATATTGCCGAAAGGCGTTGAAACTTTCGAAATGGTAGAGGGTGTATGGGTCACTCACCCCCGCGCCGCATTGCCGGTAGCCATGATTTTGCGCCAGTCATTGCTGGAGCTTGCCCTTGCACGGCAGACCACCGAAGGCCAGCAGACCAAGACCGAAATGGTTTACCAGTACCTCACCGGCCCACGTTTCCGCCAGCGCGTGGAAGCCATTGTCGAAGCCTTTTCCACCATGCAGGAAGACCTCGACAAGGAGCGCAAGGCCATCATGAAGCAGTGGGCCAAGCGAGAAGAGCAGATCGAGCGTGTGATGGGTGCGACGGTTGGTATGTATGGCGACTTGCAGGGGATTGCGGGTAAGTCGTTGCAGGAAATTGAAGGGCTTGAATTGACCGCGCTTGATGGCCCGGACTCAAAACGACTGTCGAACTGATGTTTGTATAGGACTGATGACATATGACAACTAAAACAACTCCGTTAGAGCGAGGCTCTGAATGGCGGCAATGGGACCTGCATATTCACACGCCCGCGTCATTCCATTGGAATGGGCAGAAGTTTGATGCTGATCCAAACTCAAAGGCCAATACTGATTTGGTTGATGAAATGATTGCCGCGCTAAACGCGGCCGAGCCTGCGGTATTCGCATTGATGGACTACTGGACATTTGACGGCTGGTTCGCCCTCAAGAAACGTTTAAGTGAATCAGGTGCGCCAAAGCTCACGAAGACGGTCTTCCCAGGGATCGAGCTTCGCCTTGCAGCGCCAACAACATGCCGTTTGAATGCGCACGTGCTGTTCTCTGATGAAGTGGATGGCCAAGTCCTTCATGACTTTAAATCGGCACTTCAAGTTGAGATTGTGTTGCGACCATTATCAGATGCATCACTAATTGAGCTTGCCCGAAAAGCTGGCGAAGATAAGTTGAAGCATCACGGGTTCAAGAAGTCGGACATAGATGCGGATGATTGGTTGGCACTTCGCGCGGGCTCAACCATTGCAGAGATAAATTGCGAAAGCTATAAGGCAGCAATAGAGCGGGTGCCCAAGGGGCAAGCAATAGGGTTCATGCCCTATGACACAAGTGATGGGTTGGCTGAGGTTAAATGGCAGGATCACTACGCCTACTTTCTCGGCCTCTTCAAGACATCGCCAATCTTCGAATCTCGGAATGCTGATCTTCGTGGTGCTTTTGTCAACGAAGAGACACCTGGTAACGCGAAGTGGATTAAGAATTTTCAGGCTGGACTCGTCAATGTGCCGAGACTCGTTGTTGCCGGAAGTGATGCGCACCGCTTCACTGGGGTTAAAGGAGACAACGACAAGCGTGGCTATGGGGATTTTCCGTCTGGTAAGGCAACCTGGATAAAGGCAGACCCCACTTTCCGTGGATTGCTCCAAGCAATCATGGAACCCGCGAAGCGTTCTTTCATCGGTGAGCGGCCGCCGAAGCTGTCCGAAATCGCTGAAAATATAACTTATTTCATCGATTCCGTTGAAGTGGCGAAGAACCCGGGAGCAACAAGTGCTGGAGTATGGCTTGATGGGAGCAGGCTTCCTTTAAATCCGGATCTTGTTGCCATAATTGGTAATAAGGGCAGTGGCAAGAGCGCGCTTGCCGACGTCATCGCATTGCTCGGGAACTCTCGTCAGAAACACCATTTCTCTTTTCTGAAAAAGGACCGATTTAGAGGAAAGTCTGGTGAGCCTGCAAAGCACTTCGTCGGGACATTGACTTGGTTCGACTCAAGCAAGGTGCAACGAAACCTCAACGAGGATCCGCCGGAAGATAAAGTTGAACTCGTACGATACATCCCCCAAGGACATTTCGAGGAGTTATGCAATGACCACGTTTCGGGTCGTTCAACTGCATTTGAAAACGAGCTTAGAGCGGTCATTTTTTCGCATGCTGGTGAATCGATTCGCCTTGGCGCACTCGATTTCGATCAGCTAATTGAACAACAAGAGAGCAGCTATCGCGATCAACTGGGTGAATTCGGGAAAGACCTCAAGAGGCTGAATCAAGAGATTTCCGGGATCGAAGATCAGCTCCAACCAGAAGTGAAGCTGTCCTTGCAAGAACTGCTGGCGCTCAAGGTTAGGCAGATCGAAGAACACAATAAGATCAAACCTGTAGCAGAACCAAAACCTGCGGAAGAGCTGACGGATGAGCAACAAAAGACCGCTACGGCGTTGGAAGGGATTTCGGCCGAGCTTAAGGCGCTAGAAGCGAAAGCTACGACAAACTCAAATGAGGAGTCATTGCTCGCGGGGAAACTTAAGGCGATTCAAAACCTGCGCGAGCGGATGCGACTTTTGGAACGCGCCTATAGGCAGTTTCAAGATGACACAGTAAAAGACCTAGAAGTACTTGGCCTGGAACTTACAAATCTGGTCACCATGACATTGAACAGCCAGCCGCTAGATCAATTAGCGGCTGCGATTCCAACTGAGCAGGCAGAATTGAAGAGTGCCGCCGTCGACGACGCGGAACTGAAGAAAAAACTGCAAGCCGAACAAGCAGCGCTTAATACGAAGCTTAATGCACCTCAATTACTCTACCAGCAGAACTTAAAGGCAATAGAGATTTGGGAAGCCAAGCTGTCTGAGTTGATGGGTGCGCCCGATGCCCCCGAAACCCTGAAGGGGTTGCAAGAACGGATCGCGCAACTTGATGTTCTTCCTAAAACTCACGCTGAGCGCTGCAGCCAGAGAATCAAGCTGGCAGGTGAGATATTCGACATTCTGAATGCACAAAGGATGGCACGCGAACTTCTGTTCAAGCCTGTACAAGACCTGATTCAAGGGAACAGTCTAATTCGCGATGAATATAAACTTCAGTTTCAGGCAACATTGGGTGGCTCATCAGATTCGGTAGCTACTTCTCTATTCGCGCTTATCAAGCAAAACTCAGGTGAGTTCCGAGGTGAAGATGAGAGCTACAGTGCAGTGAGAAGGATTGCGGATCAGTATGACTTTAATAGTCGAGCCGACATTCTTAACTTTGTCACTGAGCTTCACGAAAAAGTTGCCACCGCAGCAGCAGGGACGAGCAAAGCCGCGATTGGCATTTCTTCCGTACTAAGAAAGGACAAAGTCGCGAGCGAGGTCTATGACCTTCTTTTTGGACTCTCATTTCTGGAACCCAGGTACTCACTGTTATTTCAGGACACGCAGATTGAGCAACTGTCGCCAGGTCAAAGAGGCGCATTGCTTTTAATCTTCTACCTTTTGGTGGACAAAGGTCGTAATCCAATCATCCTAGATCAGCCGGAAGAGAATCTTGATAACGAAACTGTAGTGAGCTTGCTCGTTCCTGTATTGAGTGAAGCCAAGAAAAAACGTCAGATCATTATGGTCACCCATAATCCGAACTTGGCGGTTGTTTGTGATGCCGAGCAGGTGATCTACTCTAGCTTTGATCGAAAAAACGCATCAAAAATTGCATACCAAGCAGGATCGATTGAAAACCCTGTAATAAACAAACACGTTGTCAATGTGCTGGAGGGTACAAAACCGGCATTCGATAACAGACGCGTCAAATACCACTGAGCAATACTATGGCTAGGCAAAAATTAGAACTGACTTGGATTGGTAAGGACGCACGGCCCAAGCTGGAGCCGCGCATTCTGCTGGAAGACCCAGCGCTGTCATATCACGCAAAGCATCGGGTGACGGAGAACGACATCTTCGACAACCGGCTGATCTTCGGGGACAACCTGCTGGCGCTGAAGACGCTGGAAGCGGAGTTTTCGGGCAAGGTGAAGTGCGTGTTCATCGACCCCCCCTACAATACCGGCAGTGCGTTCGAGCACTATGACGATGGCGTTGAGCATTCAATCTGGCTCGGACTGATACGTGATCGGCTGGAAATAATTCGACGACTGCTTTCCCCGGATGGCTCGCTTTGGATTGCGATTGATGACAATGAAGGACATTACTTAAAGGTTCTGTGTGATGAAGTTTTTGGGCGTGCTGCGTTTGTGGCGTCAATGGTCTGGGAAAATTTCTATGGAAGAAGTAATGCTGCTGCGATTTCACCTGCGCACAACTACATCCTCCTTTACTCCCCAATGGGACAGGACTGGAAAAAAGTGCGGAACCTTCTTCCCAGAGGGGAGGAAAGCGCAAGCAAGTATAAGAACCCGGACAATGATTCGAGAGGAGCTTGGCGGCTAGGGCCTATCTTTGCTGCGGGGGAGCGGCATGATGGTCTGATGTACACAATTACGACACCATCCGGGAGAAAGGTTAGCCCACCCAAGGGTAGCCATTGGCGGATGTTAGAGGACCAATTTTGGAAAATGGTGGATGAAGGCCGAATCGTATTCGGTGAAAAAGGTGACAACAATCCCGCAGTCAAGCTCTTCCTAAGTGAGGTTCAAGAAGGTTTGGTACCACGCACTTGGTGGTCGCATATCGAAGTTGGACACTCTCAGGAAGCCAAGCGGGAAATTCAAGCGCTATTTCCAGGAGAGATTCCATTTGACACCCCAAAACCAGAGCGACTGCTCAGCCAAGTAATTACTATTTCCACAAACCCAGGCGACATCGTTCTGGACTCATTTGCAGGTTCCGGAACAACCGGTGCCGTTGCCCACAAAATGGGGCGGCGGTGGATCATGGTTGAATTTGGAAAGCAATGCGAAACATACATCGTGCCGCGCCTCAAGAAGGTCATTGATGGCGAAGACCTGGGGGGCATCAGCAAGGCGGTGAACTGGCAGGGCGGTGGCGGCTTCCGTTACTACCGCCTGGCGCCTTCGCTGCTGGAAAAAGACAAGTGGGGAAACTGGGTCATCAACCACGACTACAACGCCACGATGCTGTCCGAAGCGCTATGCAAGCTGGAAGGCTTTAGCTATGCGCCTTCGGATGCGGTGTACTGGCAGCACGGCCATTCCACCGAGCGGGATTTCGTTTATGTGACCACTGCCAGCCTCACCCACGAGCAGCTCCAACAGTTGAGCGATGAGGTAGGGCCGGAGCGCACGTTGCTGGTGCTGTGCACGGCCTTCCGCGCCAAGGCGGATGCCTACCCCAACCTGACGGTGAAGAAAATTCCCAGGCAGGTGTTGTCGCGTTGCGAATGGGGGCACGACGACTACTCGCTGCAAGTGGAAAACCTGCCCAAGGAACCGCCTAAGCCCGGCCAACAAGGCCTTTTCGACGGGGAGGCTTGAGCATGGCAATCAAAGCAAAAAAAGCTGCTGTTGCGATGACCGCCATACCGTCGCTCTTTGGCCGGGTGCGCGAGATTTTGGATGCGGCCCGCAGCAATATTGCACGAACGGTCAACACGACCCAGGTGATTGCAAACTGGCTGATCGGGCGGGAGATTGTGGAGGAAGAACAGGCGGGCAAGCGGCGGGCGGGCTACGGAGCCAAGCTGTTGGCCGATTTGTCGGAGCAGCTTGGGCGTGACTATGGTCGCGGTTATTCTGTGGATAATCTGGAAGTATTCCGGCATTTTTATCTGGAATATCCGCGCCTGATTTCCGAGACAGTGCCTCGGAATTTGGCCTTTCCCGCGATTTCCGAGACGGTGTCTCGGAAATCTGCCGAGCCGGACGCTGCCGGATCAAGGCAACCGGGCTCGTTGAACCCGAATTTGTCGTGGAGCCACTATCGCTGCTTGCTCCGGGTTAACCGGCAGGCCGCCAGGGATTTTTACGAAATCGAGGCGGCCAATCATGGCTGGACAGTGCGCGAGCTGTCGCGCCAGATCAGCAGCTTGTTATTTGACCGTTTGGCAAAAAGCCGCGACAAGAAAGGGCTGTTGCGCCTGGCTGTGCATGGGCAGGAGGTGGCGCGGCCACTCGATGTGCTCAAAGACCCGCTGGTATTGGAGTTTCTCGACATGCCGGAGTCGCCGCGCCTGGTGGAGTCCAAGCTGGAGCAGGCGCTGATCGCCAACCTGCAAACTTTCCTGCTGGAACTGGGCAAGGGCTTTGCCTTTGTGTCGCGGCAGGAGCGCATCACCCTCGACGGCGACCATTTCTACATTGACCTGGTGTTCTACCACACGGTGTTGAAGTGTTTTGTGCTGATCGATCTGAAGGTGGGCAAGCTGACCCATGCCGACCTCGGCCAGATTCAGTTCTACGTGAATTACTACGACCGCGAGCGGCGCACCGAGGGCGATAACCCGACCTTGGGTCTGATCCTGTGCCCGGACAAGAACGATGCGGTGGTGAAATACACGCTGGGCGAGCAGCAGGAACGCAATATTTTCACCAGCCGCTATCAGCTGTATTTGCCGACCGTCGAAGAACTGGAAAACGAGCTTCGCCGTGAACTTCGTTTTTTGAATCCGCCGGAAGGCAAGGCAACCATTAAGCAAAACTTGAAAGTTGCCCCGAAAGCCGCATCCAGCTTGAAGAAGGTGGTATCGAAAAAGAAAAAGGGAACAGTCGAATGAACCGCCATGTGAACGCCATCGCCGGCCGCCTGAGCCTGCGCCATCCGCAACGCCGCTCGCTGGAAATACTCGACCGCATCACGGAAATCGCGCCACCTGGTAAGGGGGCCGATGTTACAGCCATGATGGAGGCCATCCGCAGCGAGTTTCCGTCGGTTACGGACTTTGAACGCGAGTTTCCGTCACTGTGTTTTGCGCTTGCCACGGGCGTGGGCAAGACGCGGCTGATGGGCGCTTTCATCAGCTATCTGCATCTGGCGCATGGCATCAACAACTTCTTTGTGCTGGCGCCAAACCTGACTATCTACAACAAGCTGATTACCGACTTCAGCGACCGCAATCATCCCAAATATGTCTTCAAGGGCATTGCGGAATTCGCCATCGATGCGCCTTCCATTATTACCGGTGACAACTACGACCAGCGTGATCCCTTAAGCGGATCGCTGTTTGGCAGTGTCCGGGTCAACATTTTCAACATCTCGAAGATCAATTCCGAGGTGCGTGGCGGCAAGTCACCCCGCATCAAGCGGCTTTCGGAATACATCGGCGAGAGCTACTTCGACTATCTGGCGGGCCTGCCCGACCTGGTGATGCTAATGGATGAATCGCATCGCTACCGCGCCAGCGCCGGGATTCGGGCGATTAATGAACTCAAGCCGATTCTGGGGCTGGAGCTGACGGCAACGCCATACGTGGAATCCGCGCGCGGCGCAGTGGCGTTCAAGAATGTGATCTACGACTACCCGCTGGCGAAGGCCATGGAGGACGGCTTTGTGAAGGAGCCGGCGGTGGTCACACGCAAGAATTTCAATCCGGCTGGCATGTCGCCGGATGAGATCGAGCGCCTGAAGCTGGAAGACGGCGTGCGTCTGCATGAAAGCGTGAAGGTGGAGCTGGAGACTTATGCACGCGAGAGCGAGAACCCTATCGTTAAACCCTTTGTACTGGTGATTGCTCGCGACACAACCCATGCCAGCCAGCTATTGGTATTGATCCAGTCCGACAGTTTCTTTGAAGGGCGTTACCGGGACAAGGTCATCCAGGTGGACTCCAGCAAGACCGGCGCGGAAGAAGAGGAAATGATCACGCGCCTGCTCAAGGTGGAGCACACCGAAGAGCCGACGGAGATTGTGATTCACGTCAATATGCTGAAAGAGGGCTGGGACGTGACCAACCTCTATACCATCGTCCCGCTGCGGGCGGCCAATGCGCGCGTGCTCATCGAGCAATCCATCGGACGCGGCCTGCGCCTGCCTTACGGCAAGCGCACCGGGGTGACGGCCGTGGATCGGCTGAACATCGTCGCGCATGACAAATTTCAGGAAATCATCGACGAGGCCAACAAGCCGGACTCCGCTATCCGCTTGCAGGCGGTGGTGCTGGACACAGACGAACTCGGCCAGAAAACCGCCACGGTGGTATCGCAATCGCAATTGGCGACCAAACTGGGATTCAAACCCGTGCAGGTAACCCGTAGCACGATACTGGCCGGGCAGGACGTGGCGCCGGTTTTCACCAAGCCGGAAGAGCAGAAAGTGGCGCAGATTGCCTGGGAGGTGATCCGCAAGCTGGAAAACCAGCCGCAGATGCTGCCCACCATCGAACACCTGAAAAAGCCGGAAATCCTGGCTGCGATCGTCAAGGCCGTTGAAGAGCAACATCAGCCGTCCCAGTTAGAGCTGGAGGGTGTAAGTGAGAAACCGGATTTTGCCTCCGTGGTGGCAAGAACGGTTGATCTGGTCACGCAACAGAGCATCGATATCCCGCGCATTCTGGTGGTGCCCAAAGGTGAGGTGAAGTCGGGATTCAAGCCCTTCACGTTAGAACTCGCTACGTTGAAGTACCCGGCTGTGTCCGACGAGCTTTGGATTCAGCACCTGCGCACGAATGAGCTTGAAGTAGTCTCATTGGGTCGCGGCAGCATTGAGGAAGCGCGCCTGGAAGATTACGTGGTCGGTGGCCTGGTGGACTTTGACGACATCTCCTACGATGACCACGCCGATCTGCTTTACGACCTTGCCTCCCAGACGGTGCAGCATTTTCAGACCTACCTTTCCGAGGATGACACCCGCAAGGTTCTGCGCTGCTATCAGCGCAACATCGCGCAATTCATCCATGCCCAGATGCAGGGCCATTACTGGGAGGATGTGGTTGGCTACGAGGTGAAAATCAGCAAGGGCTTTACCGAACTGAAGCAGAGCGCTTATACCTACTCCGTACAAGAGCCACCTGCCGACTACCGGGTTGCACCGGCAGACAAGAGCAATATGGCGAAATATCTGTTTGGCGGTTTCGCACGCTGCCTATATCCAGTGCAAAAATTCGATTCCGATTCGGAACGCAAGCTGGCAGTGGTTTTGGAACGCGACGCCGAGAAGTGGTTCAAGCCGGCCAAAGGCCAGTTTCAGATTTTCTACCGGAAGGGGGCGGATCACCTGGAATACCAACCTGATTTCGTAGCGGAGACTGCCGATATTATTTACATGCTGGAACCCAAGATGCGCAAGGAAATGGAAGACCCGGATGTACTCGCCAAAAAGGAAGCTGCCACCCAATGGTGTGTATATGCGTCAGACCATGCGGCAACTTATGACGGAAAGCCATGGCGTTATTTGTTGATCCCGCATGACGAGATTGCTTCCAACATAACCTTGTCAGGTTTGGCGGATCGGTTTACTGCCGCCTAAATGACCTCTTCATGCTTATTTTTAAAGACACCACAGGCCAAGCGCGCGAGTCTCGTCCCCTTGCTATAGAACAGCTTTGGCCATGTTTCTCGGGTGGAACATGGAATGCAGCGTTACTAACCGCTTGGTCGCAACGAATGTGTATATCTGAGTTGTACTGATGCACGCATGACCCAGCAGCTCTTGGATCACTCGTAAATCGGCTCCAGCATCCAGCAAGTGAGTTGCAAAGGCATGCCGGAGGCTGTGAGTACTGAGGGGTCTTTCGATCCCTTTGTTTGAGGCGTGCTTCTTCACCACCAGGCGGAGTACGCCAGTGCTTATTTTCTTCCCTCGAACCGAGAGGAACACATGATTGCAAAGGTAGTCCCGTCTCAGGGCGGGTCTTGACCTACTCAGGTACAGATCGAGCCAGAATGCAGCCTCTTCACCATAAACCACCAGCCGCTCCTTGTTTCCTTTTCCACAAACTCGAATCACACGGTTTTTGAAATCAAAGTCTTCGAGCTTGAGATCGGATAACTCGGTGGCTCGTATCCCGGTCGCATAGAGCAATTCGAGCATGGCCTTGTCACGCAGGCCTTGGTGAGAATTGAGATCAGTAATATCAAGCAGTGACGCCACCTCATCCTGTGTCGGCGTGTTCGGGAGGCGGTGGGGTATTTTGATCTTGCCAAGGCGCATGGTCGGGTCCTGCGCAACCTGCCCATTGGTCGTGAGATATTGGTAAAACCGACGGAGCGAAGCGGTATAGCGAGCCACGCTCCGAGCGCTGATCTTTCTCTCCAGCAGGCTTGCCAGCCATGCCTCAATGTCCAGATTCTGGGCCTGGAGTAGCGACTGGCCGTTATGCTGGGTCAGCCACGATTCGAAATTGACCAGATCCGCCCGATAGGCGTCGATGGTTCTGTCGGCGAGACCATGAACAAGCCATAACTCATTGCTGAACTGCTCCACGGATGGGAGCAGGGAATGTGATTTTGCGGAACCCATTTATTTTGCCTTTCTTGGTTTAACCCCTTCGGCTCCGCAACTGCAGGGGTAAATTTTCAGCTTATTATTTTCGCCGCCACTCCCATGACGGTATTGCATTCAAGTTAGCTCATCCCGTGTGCATTCCTGAATCGTTTTCCGATCGTGCCTGGAGGCACGATCCACAACAGACTTCAAATTTTAATATTTCATGACGTGCCATGCCACCCCCAGCTTGATGAGCAGGTTGGTATAAGACTCTTCGTGCCTTCAGACGTCTAACCTCAAGGGCTGTTGTCATTAAGGCAACGTGGCAGGCTTCTTCTGCCGACTTGCCTTCCTGTTTGTTCGATCATTCATGGTCTTAACGATGTCCGATATATGTATACAATTAACGGACATGGAGCCAGTCATCAAATCGCAGGTGGTGCAACGCATCAACCAGGCCCCGGCAGCCAAAGTGTGGACGCCGGTGGATTTTCTCGACCTGGGTAGCCGCGACGCGGTGGACAAAACGCTCCAGCGCATGGTCGCCAGCAATGATCTGCGCCGCATCGACCGAGGACTGTACGACCAGCCCCGGATGAATTCCCTCACCGGCCAGCCGACCACCCCTGATTATCGCAGCGTGATCGATGCCGTCGGTCGTCGCGACCAGGTGCGCGTATTGATCGACGGGTTGACCGCCGCCAACGATCTGGGCCTGACCAATACGGTGCCGGGGCAGGTCATCGTGCATACCGATGGCCGACTGCGACCGATCCAGTTGGGCAAATTGACCCTCCAGTTCAAACTGACAGCGCCAAGCAAGCTCTACTGGGCCAACCATCCAGCCATGCGGGTGGTGCAAGCCCTGTACTGGCTTCGCGATGGTCTGAAGGGTGGAGTCCAGGTCGATCAGGATGCGATTCAAGCCAAGCTCATTCGGCTACTGCAGGACTCCAGCCAGGGAAGCGCGATTCGTGATGATCTGAGATCCGGTTTACACACTGTGCCGTCGTGGATGCGACAGTGGATTCGCGATCTGCTTGCCTGGTCCGAACAGGCAAGCACCAAGGCTTCACCGTGAACACCGGCTCTCTTCGTATCATCGCAGTCTCTCCCGAGGATCGTCGCGGCCTGTTCCTGGCGACCGCCAACCGGCTCGGCACACTGATCCAGAATGTGGAGAAGGATTTCTGGGTATCCGGGTTCAGCGTTCTATCGTCTGCCAGAGTCCAACATAATTGGCATGGTCATTCAGCTGCCCCTGCTGCCCGGTTGTGTTTCGATTTTCAGGCTGTCATCCAGTAGCAGAAAAAGCGTCTCGTCATCCGTCGACGTGTATATGCTGGTGGTTGCCACGCTGGCGTGTCCAAGCAGGCGCTGGATCATGTTGACCGGCATCGTCTCTGCGGAATGTGCGCCGCGCGTGTGTCTCAGCCAGTGCGTCGAGGCTTTCGCCATCTTTTTGGCATCGTCATGATGCCCCTGCGTGGCAAGCTCCGCAGCCGCCTCCCTGAAGAACACCTTCAAGGCCTTGTACAGCGTCGCGGGATCCAGGGTGCCCGTATCCTGCCCAAGCCGCAGCCGGGCGATCATGGGAATGTCTTCAGGATTATCCAGTGGGTCGACATTCAGGCCCCGCCAGGCCAGGTAATCGCGTAATGCATCCATCACCATGCCGGGCATCGGGACGGCACGCCATTTTCCCCCCTTGCCGAGCACTTTCAGCATCCAGCGGACACCCAGGCCACGCTTGAGCGGGACCGAATAGAGTCTCCCCAGGCGGGCATCCACCAGTTCGGCGAGCCGTAGCCCCGTGGCATAGGCGAGGGGAAGCACGAAGCGCAAGCGCCGGACGGATTCTTCCATAGGCTGGCGGTCCAAATGCTCTATGAGAAAAGCCCACTGGCTGCGCGTGAAAGCGTGCGTCAGCTCCAAATCAGGCGCGGTGGCCACGTCCATCACCTGCTGTGGCGGCGGCACGCCGTCCCAGGGATTGCTGTCGAGGTAACGTACCTTGGCAAGCCACTCGAACAG
This sequence comes from Thiobacillus sp. 0-1251, assembly GCA_001899305.1. Classification (GTDB taxonomy): domain Bacteria; phylum Pseudomonadota; class Gammaproteobacteria; order Burkholderiales; family Thiobacillaceae; genus Thiobacillus. Next base: position 179,716 of record MKWL01000018.1, read on the forward strand.
GGATTTGAGGATGGTATGGGCCTGGATCTGGCTGCGCAGCGAGACGGCTCCCTCGAATGGCCGCCAGTTGGCCGACCAGCGCGGTGTGCTGCGTTTTCCCATCCATTCCGCCTGGGGAAGGCGCCATGGCCATGCCGCGGGTAATGTGCGGCCGAGCCCGCCCAGCCAATCCCGGTAGGCAATGGCATCCTCGATCGACAGCGACGACAGGGCGCGTCCGCGCTCCATGATCGACCAGATTAGAAGGCGCTCCGCCTCACGGCGATAGGCGCGCTCGGTATGCGGATTCGACGCGCGCGCTTTCAGCCAGGCCTGGATCGCCTGATGGTCATTGTCAGCGGCGATGCGGCTGCGGCCGAGGCCTCGGTTCTCGCCAACCGAGCCATCCAGCTCCGCCGGCGTCGAGAACGACTCCAGCGGCATGATGGCAGTGGCCGAGGGCCGGGTCAGTTCGATCGGTGACAGCGACCGCAGCGGGGCGAGCCCCTGCGGCGCCATCACACCCAGACTGCCTTCGTGGGTGGCAAGCCAGGTCACGAGCCGGCGCGCCCCTTTTTCGCCGAGGCGGGGGACGGATACCCACCAGCGGTAGCCCTGCGTGCGGACACGCTGATGCAGCGCCTCGATGGTGGGGACGCCGGCGAGGATGAGCCTGGCAGCGAGTCGATCGTCAAACCAGGCGGCAACCGGGTCCTGCGGCTGCGGATCGGTGGCGAGCAGTTCCTCCACCCACACCAGCGCCGCCAGTTGGCGCTCGACCAGGCGGGCGTAGCGTCTCGCGCGGCGGTCGATACTCTGCGGATAGGCCTCGACATACATCGCGGTCAGTTCCTTCTCCGAATAGAAGTGATCGGGGTCATGTGCTTCGCGGAAGGTTTCGAGCGAGGGGAGGGCGGTCGTCGACCGTACTGCCTCGGGCAGGGTGCCGAGCGGCAGGCGCAGCAGCCGGGCCAGCGCATGTCGGCCATGCCGGCGGGCAGCCATCGTCAGAGTTTGCTGGATCCAGGCCAGCGTGGAGCGCGCGATGCGCTGATCGAGGCCGGATTCGAGGTAGCGGTCCGCTGCGACCTTGAGATCGAGGCCCTGCAGCCAGCCGCGGTAGAAGGCGAGGTGGTGACGCCCGATTTTGCGAGTGGATTCCATGGCTAACTGGCTGAAATCAAGAAGAAACCGGAAATATAAGCCATAAATCCATGAGTTAAATCACAAAATCAGTATTCTTGATAATTAACCTTATCATGAATAAAACATGCGATGAAGCCGGATGCCCCTTGCTTGTTCTGATCGAAACGCGCGCCCCACATTGCTATTGCTGGCTTTTGACTGTTTGCCTGCCAGACCACGAATGCCTGAACGCTGGTAGCATCAATTCTTCTCAACAACCCAAGGGATGCTCATGAACAAGACTGAATTGATCGAAGCCACTGCAGCCGAAGCAGACATCAGCAAGGCGGCTGCCGGAAGGGCGCTTGATGCCATCCTCGGCGCCATCGTCAAAGCGGTAGCGAAAGGTGACTCTGTAACCCTCATTGGGTTTGGCGCGTTCAAGTCTTCCAAGCGTGCTGCCCGTACTGGACGCAATCCACAAACAGGCAAGGAACTGAAGATCGCAGCAACGACCGTGCCGCGCTTCACGGCTGGCGCTGGTTTCAAGGCCGCAGTTGCGGGTAAGAAAGCTGCCAAGAGGAAATAATGATTTGAAAAGCCAGGCGTGACGCTGTCCCTGTTGGTCAAGTCATTTGGTCATATCTATGCGTCGCTTCCAGTAGTCCGGCATATCCTGCCGGTAGCGCCGGAATACCAGGTTGGCGACGAGCGCGGTCCAACCAGCCTGATGCTGGGCGCCGAGCCCCTGGCCGGTGTCGGCGTGGTAGTACTCGTTCAGCAACAGCAGATCGCGCCAATGCGGGTCGTGCTGCATCGGGTGATGCGACGGGAAGGCCGGAATCCGGCCGCTGCCGTCGCGCCGCACCACGTTGACGACGCGATCCGCGAGCAGGGCGATGGCCTGCTTGAGGGTGATCGACTCGCCACCGAGGCAGGGCGCGGGAAAGGTATAGGCGTCGCCGAGATAGCGCTGATATTTCTCCAGGGCCTGGATCAGCATGTAGTTGGTCGGCATCCACACCGGTCCGCGCCAGTTGGAGTTGCCGCCGAACAGGCCCGAGGTCGATTCGCCCGGCACATACTCGATCACCCCCGGACCGATCCCGGGAACGTGACCAAGGTCGGAACGTTCGGCATGAATGCGCGAGACGCTACGCACGCCGTAGGGCGAAAGAAACTCGGCTTCGTCGAACACGCGGGGAAGGATGCGGTTCAGCATGGCGACATCGACCACCGCCAGCATCTGATCGCCGTACGCGTTGGTGCGCGCCGGACAGGCACAGTAGCTGTGGCCATCGAGCACGCCGCCGCGATGGCCTTCGAGAAATACGGCAAAGCGCGGCGCGGCTTCGAGCAGACGGCGGTCGACGACTTCGCAGGCGAACAGAGGGATGATGCCGACCCATGAAAACACGTCGATCCGGTGCACGCTGCCGTCAGGCTGCACCATCAGGTCCTTGAAGAAGCCGTCGGCATCGTCCCACAGCGACAGGCCGATGCCGCTGTGCCCGGCGATGGTTTCGGCTATGGCCAGGAACTGCGCGTAGCTCTGGATGGCGATGCCCTCATAGCTCGGGTCTTCGGTGCAGATTTCCAGCGCCATCGCGGTGAGGTTGAGCGCGAACATCGCCATCCAGCCGGTGGCGTCGGCCTGTTTCAGCGTAAAGCCCGGCGGTAGCGGCTGCGAACGGTCGTAGACCGAAATGTTGTCGAGGCCGAGGAAACCGCCGCCGAAGACGTTGTGGCCGTCGGCATCCTTGCGGTTGATCCACCAGGCGTAGTTGAGCAGAAGTTTGTGCAGCACGCGCTTGAGAAAAACGATGTCGCCTGCGCCGCGCTGTACCCGTTCGGCGCGAAATACCTTGAGCGCGCCCATCGCGTGCACCGGTGGATTGGTGTCGCCGAACGCCCATTCGTAGGCAGGGATCTGGCCATTGGGGTGCATGTAGCGTTCCGACACCAGCAGTTCGATCTGGTCCTTGGCAAAGTCGACGTCGAACTGGGCAAACGCTGCACAGTGAAAAGCCAGGTCCCAGGCGGCGAACCACGGGTACTCCCATTTGTCCGGCATCGAGATCACATCGCCCGCCTTGAGGTGCGCCCAGTGCCGATTGCGTCCGCGGCAATGCGACTCGGGCGGGGGAAACTGGTCGCCGGCGAGCCAGCGCGACACGTCGTAATGGAAAAACTGCTTGTTCCAGATCAGCCCGGAAAATGCCTGCCGCATGATGCGCGCGTCCTGCGGGCTGGCGTCCGGCAGCAACTCATCGTAAAACTGGGTGAATTCAGACTGGCGCGCGGCGAACATGCGCTCGTGACGCTCGAACGGATGTTCCAGTTCGGACTGCGCCAGAACCAGGTCGATCATACGGGTCTGTCCCGCTTCGACCTTGATGCGATGGCAGGCGGCGAACTTGCTGCCGCGTTGCGCCGGATTGACCGCTGCGGTTTCGCCTTCGACGAGGTAACGGTGGAAGGCGTCCTTCACGTAGGGCTGGACATTGGCGGCGCCCCACAGGCGCTCGGCGTTGCTTTCGTTTTCGGTGAACAGGCATTCGGCTTTGTGCTGCCCGTACAGGTGCCAGCGGCCGAACGCGGGATGCTCGGCGCGCACCGCCCAGTTTGCGGTGCCGGGCGCAGTGTCCGGCGCAATCACGGGTTTATCGGCGCCGTCGTCCCAGCTCCAGGTGTTGCGGAACCACAGTTGCGGCAGTACGCACAGCTCGGTGTCGGCGTCGCCGCGGTTGGACACCGCGATGCGGATGTGGATTTCGGTCGGGCTCGCCTTGGCGTAGGTGACTTCCACATCCCAGTAATGCCCGTTGTCGAGCACGCCGGAATCGACGATGCCGAACGCCGGCTCAGTACGCGAACGGCGCGCGTTTTCTTCCACCAGGCGCTGATAGGGGTAGGCAGCTTGGGGATACTTGTAGAGGTACTGCAGCCAGGCGTGCGAGGGCAACGCGGCCTTGTAGAAATAGGCTTCTTTCACATCTTCGCCGTGGTTGCCTTCGTTGCCGGTGAGTCCGAACGCGCGCTCCTTCAGAATGGGATCGCGCCCGTTCCATAACGCCAGCGCAAAGCAGAGGGTCTGCGCCTCGTCGCAGATGCCGCCGAGGCCATCCTCGTTCCAGCGGTAGGCACGGCTCCTCGCCTGGTCGTGGCTGAATGATTCCCAGGCCGTGCCGTCCGGGCTGTAGTCCTCGCGCACCGTGCCCCAGGCGCGCTCGGCCAGATACGGCCCCCACAGCCGCCAGTTCTCACGCCCGGCGCGCTGGGCTTCTAGTCGTGCATGTTCGGCGCTGTCTGCTGCATCGCTTGTCATGGCGTTGTCTCGGAGGAGTGGATACCGGCATGGGCTGCGCGCTTTTGTTTGTCGAGCGCGCAGGTCAGACGGTGCCAGGCGTAGAGCGTGCAGGCGACCGACCATGCCTGGCAGGGTGCGCCGCCAGGGGCGTGCGGCGCATCGCCGTCGAAAAGTTCTGAGATCGAGCCGAGGCCCGCGTCCTGCAGGTGGTCGCGCAGCGGGTCAAGACGGGACAGCGCCTGCGCGGCATCGCCGGTGACACGGTATTCGGCCAGTGCGTAATGCCCCAGCAGCCATGCCCATACCGGACCCTGGTGATAGCCGCTGTCGCGTTCGTTTACGCCGCCCTGGTAGCGTGGGCGGTAGCCTGGCCCTGACGGTGCCAGCGTGCGTAGGCCATAGGAGGTCAGCAGATGCTGCGCCACCTGCGTCACTACGCCTTTTTGCGTGGTGAGATCAAGCGGACTGTGGGTCAGACTGACGGCAATAATCTGATTCGGGCGCACGCGAGCGTCGTTGTCATTCGGGCTGTCGAGCACGTCGACCAGGCCGCCTTCAGGACGAACGAAGCGGGCAAATCCGGCGCGTGCTTGCCCGGCCTGGCGGGCGTAGGGTGCAGGATCTTCGCCGAGCAGGGCGACGAAGCTTTCCAGCGTGCGCAGCGCGTTGTACCACAGTGCATTGATTTCCACCGGCTTGCCGCTGCGCGGCGTGGCCGGTACGCCGTCGACCCGGGCGTCCATCCAGGTGACCTGGCTGCCCGGCTCGCCGGCGCGCATCAGGCCGTCGGCCGGGTCCAGCCCGATACCGAAATGCGTGCCCTGCGTGTAGCCGTCGATGATGCTTTTCAGCACCGGAAGCACATGGCGCACCGCGGCCAGATCCTGCGTGTGCTGGTAATAGTCCCGCCAGGCCTCGATGTACCACAATGCGGCATCGGCGCTGTTGTATTGTGCGGCGCTGCCGTCTTCGGGCAGCACGTTGGGCAGCAGGCCGTCCGCGATGAAATGCGCCCAGTTTTCCAGAATCTGCCGCGCCACCACGTAGCGCCCGGTGGACAAGGTGAGTCCGGGCATCGCGATGAAGGTGTCGCGCCCCCAGTCAGCGAACCACGGATAGCCCGCCACCACGGCGGCGCCGTCGGCGAGCTCGGAGCGGTCGTTCCAGTACGCGATCGTGGAGGGGGGCGGGACGGCTGGCCTGGGCGTGGCGCGATGGATCAGGAAGCGGTCGCTGTCGATCAGCAACTGGCGCACCCAGTCCGGCGCGCCAGCATAGCCCTGGATGCACAGTGCAGCATGCTGGATGCGGTTGCCGTCATGGCAATGACGGGCCATCAGCGCTTCATCCAGGTCGGCCAGCGGGTCGAGCCGATGAGCAGCGGCACTGAACCCCGTCAGCTTTCCTGGCAGCAGGTCGAGATGCAGGTGCCCTGCACAGAAATGATCCTCGTGATCGGGCAGGCCGCGCGCCTGCTCCAGCGGCAGAAACACGTCACGGTACCAGGTCGAATCGGCATCGAACCGACCGTGCGTGCTGGCAAAAAACAGCCGCGGCTCGCCATGGCTCAGCAGTTGCAGGGCGCCATCATGCCGCTCGGCGGAAAGCGCAGGGTGGGCGTCGGCGCCGGTTTCGCCGTGGTGGTCGCGATCGTTGCACAGCAGTGCGATTTCGAGTGCAATCGGTCGGTCGGGCGGTCGCACCAGTGTCCAGCCCAGGCAAAGCACCCGCTTGCCGGGAATGAACCAGACGCGCTGTTCGACGACGATGTCGCCGATCTCGAAGCGCCACACCGGCGTGCTGCCTTCCAGTCGGAACGATTCGATCATCCGGAAACCTGACGGTTCGACTGCGCCGCTTGCCCAGTGGTTGGTGGTGAGAGGATGGCGCTGTTCGCCGTCGATCAGCACGGCTTCGACCTTGGCGAACAGCAGCCGGCGCGCGAGCGTGACCGGATTGGCGTCGAACAGCAGGCCGTGATAACGGCGGGTCAGGCTCAGCGCGACGGTGCCAGCCGCATAGCCGCCAAATCCGTCGGCGAGCCACCATTCGCGGTGTTCAGCCAGGGCCAGATCGCCGCAGATTTCACGGCCGAAGCGGATGAACGCGGGCAGTGGGGTGCTCATGGAGTTCTCCTCGTTTTTCCGCCGGGTGCGATGTGTCCTCCGGCGGCAGGCCGGCCAGCAGTTCGAGCAGCTGCGGTTCGGTGAGCGGCCTGCTGAACAGATAACCCTGTACCTGGTCGCAATGCATCGCGCGCAGCCTCGCCAGCTGGCCCGCCTCTTCCACGCCTTCGGCCAGCACCACCAGACCCAATTCACGGCCCAGGGTGATGACCGCGCGCACGATCGCGGCATTGGCGGGATCGCTTTGCAGGGTGCGGACGAAACTCTGATCAAGCTTCAGCTTGTCGACCGGGAAACGGCGCAGCCAGGCGAGCGCGGAATGCCCGGTGCCGAAGTCGTCGAGCGCGAGTTGGACGCCCAGGGCCTTCAGCCGGTCGAGGGTGGCCGTGGCCAGTTCGATGTCGTGCATCGCCGCGCTTTCGGTAATTTCGATCTCCAGCCAGCGCGGTGCCAATCCGCTTTGAGCCAGGCAAGCCTGGACCTCTTGCACCAGGTTGGGTGAACGGAAGTGCCGCGGCGACAGATTGACCGCCACGGTGATGGACGGCAGGCCGGCAGCCTGCCAGGCCTGTGCACGTTCGCACGCGGTGCGCAGCACCCATTCGCCGATGGCGATGATGGCGCCGCTGGATTCGGCCAGCGGGATGAACTCGGTCAGCGGAACTTCCCCGCGGGTGGGGTGGCGCCAGCGCACCAGCGCTTCGACCCCGACCATGCGGTTATCACTGATGCGCATCTGCGGCTGGTAGCGCAGCGTGAGTTCGCCGCGCGCGGCGGCATGCGTCAGCGCGTGTTCGAGTTCCAGCCGCGCCACCGCCTGGGCGTCGAGCGCCGGGAAATAGCGCTGGAAGCCGTCGCCGCCCTCGCGCTTGACATGCTGAAGCGCGGTGTCGGCTCGGCGCAGCAGGGTGGCGGCGTCGTCGCCGTCTTCGGGTGCGCGGCTGGCCCCCATGCTGAACGTGAAATACAGCTCGCGTCCGTCGATGTGGAAGGCCGGCCTCATCAGCGCTTTTACTTGCGCGGCGAGATCGTCCAGGCGGGCGGCGGCGGTCAGGTGGGGACAGAACACGGCGAACAGCGCGCCTTCGAAGCGATGCACCGCGCCCCCGGGCAGGCTGGCCATCAGCCCCGTCAGACGCTTGGCCACAGCGCCCAGCAGGGATTCGCCGGTGGCATGGCCCAGCGTCTCCATCAGCGGACGAAAGCGGTCGAGATGCAGCAGCAGCACCGCGGTCGGCGTACCGTCCGCGAGGGTGCCGGCAAGCCGCTCGTTGAAGGCGCGCTGGTTCGGCAGGCCGGTCAGCAGATCGTGCAGGCTATGGTGGTCGAGCAGGGATTCTGCGATGTGCTGCGCGGTGAGGTCCTTGAGATAGACATGGCAGACGCCGAGGTCTTCCATGCAATGCACGCTGCATTGCAGCACGTTGCTCTGGTGCAGGTATTCCCAGCGGTCTTCGGCGCGGCCGCCGTTGAGGAGGGCGCCGATGTGATCGACGAGGTCGGGCGGGAGCACTTTGGCCACCTCGGCATGGGCGCACAAACCGTTTGCCAGCCGGTGCGCCGCCGGGTTGGCATAGCGCACCCGGCCGTCGAACGACACGCTCAGCACCGGCTGCGGATTGCGCTCGGGGAACAGCGCAAGCCGACGCCGCACGCGCGCTTCGCCGAGCGTGCGGCGCAGCAGCCGGCGGGCCGTGAGTGCAACGACAGCCGTCAGCGGCAGGGCGAGGGCGACTACAACCACCCATGTGAGGACGTCATGCATGCTGGGGGGCGCGATGGTGAGCCTGCTGGGTCAGTGCGATGGCGTCGATCAGGCGGTCGTGCGCATCGCGGAACTGGCGGAGCCCATCCGCCAGGAGGGTGTCGGTGATGGCGGCCAGATCGACGCCGAGGCGGGCGGCCGCACTCAGCCGGTCGAGCGCGCCGTCGAGGTCCTCCAGCAGGCTGTCGCGCGGCACCCCGTGCTTGCGAAACGCGTCGAGGGTGGCAGGCGGCACCGTGTTGACGGTTTCCGCGCCGATCAGCTCCTCGATGTAGCGCACATCGCGGTAGGCCGGATCCTTGACCCCGGTGCTCGCCCACAACAGGCGCTGCGGCTGCGCGCCGGCACTGGCAAGGCGGCGCCAGCGCGGCTGGGTGACGGTCTCCATGTAGTGCAGATAGGCCTGGCGGGCATTGGCGATGGCCAGCGTGCCGCGCAGTGCGGACAGTGCTCGCGCGTCGCGGTGCGGCACCCCGGCGGCCAGCCGGCGGTCGATCTCCGCATCGGCAGCGGTGTCGATACGGCTGATGAAGAAACTGGCGACCGAGGCGACCTGCGACAGTTCGCCGCCCGCCGCCAGCCTTCTTTCCAGGCCGCGCAGCCAGGCATCGGTCACGCGGCGGTAGGCATCGACCGCAAACAGCAGCGTGACATTGACGTTGATGCCTTCGGCGATCAGCGTCTCGATGGCCGCCACGCCGGCTGGCGTGGCGGGCACCTTGATCATGGCATTCGGCTGGTCGAGCGCGGCCCACAGGCGGCGCGCCTCCCCCAGGGTGCGTTCGGTGTCGTGGGCCAGATGCGGCGAAACCTCGAGGCTGGCGTAGCCGTCGCGGCCCTGGGTCGCCGTATACACCGGGTGGAGCTCGGCCGCCGCGCGGCGGATATCCTCCAGCGCCAGGTGCTCGTATACCGCCGGGGCCGGTATGTCGCGCGATTTCACGATGTCGGCGGCATAGTGCCGTCCGTCGCTGATGCTCTTCTCGAAAATCGCCGGATTCGAGGTGACGCCGGTGACGCCGTCCTCCTCGATCAGGCGCCGCAGTTCCAGGCTGTCGAGAAGCTCGCGTCCGATGTAATCGAGCCAGACCGACTGGCCATGGCCGTGCAGTTTGCGCAGGGGGTTCATTTCGCGACACCTCATCGTGTGGGATACAGGTTGGTCGCGGCAGGCGTGCAAACCTAACAGTCGTTTGAAAGAAAATTCCGCGCCCACCGCGATCCCCTTGCGTCCTATGGCGCGGGTTTGGACGCTTCCTGCACTGCGCGGCTGCGCATCAGCCAGTAGGCCGCCGGGACGACGAACAGCGAAAGCAGCGGCGCGCTGACCATGCCGCCGATCATGGGGGCGGCGATGCGGCTCATCACTTCGCTGCCGGTGCCGCTGCCGATCATGATCGGCAGCAGGCCGGCGACGATCACCGCCACGGTCATGGCTTTCGGTCGCACGCGCTGCACTGCGCCCTCGCGGATCGAGGCGAGCAGGCCCGCCTCGCCGGCCTGCCCGGCGGCCTGCTGCGCAGTCCAGGCATTCTTCAGATACAGCAGCATGATGACGCCGAATTCGGCGGCGACGCCAGCCAGCGCGATGAAGCCGACGCCGGTCGCGATCGACAGGTGGTAGCCCATCGCATAGAGGAACCACACGCCGCCGGTCAGTGCGAACGGCAGCGTCGCCATGATCAGCAGCGCCTCGTCGATGCGGCGGAAGGTGAGGTAGAGCAGCACGAAGATGATCGCCAGGGTGGCCGGCACCACGGCTTTCAGCCGCGCGTTGGCGCGCTGCATGAATTCGAACTGGCCGGCGTAGGCGATGCTCATGCCGGGTTCGAGCTGGACGCCGGCGGCCACGGCCTCTTGCAGATCGGCCACGGTGGAGGCGAGATCGCGCCCGCGCACGTCGACGTAGACCCAGCCCGACAGCCGCGCATTCTCGCTTTTCAGCATCGGCGGGCCCTCGCTGAGCCTCACCTCAGCCACCATGCCGAGGGTGATCTGGCTGCCGCCGGGGGTGAGGATGGGCAGCGCGGCGAGCTTTTCGGGGGTGTCGCGCCATTCGCGCGGGTAGCGCACGTTGATCGGGTAACGCGCCAGCCCCTCGACGGTTTCACCGATGTTCTGGCCGCCGATGAGGCTCGCCACCACCGATTGCACGTCGGCGACGTTGAGGCCGTAGCGCGCGGCGGCGGCGCGATCGATGGCGACATCGACATAGCGGCCGCCGGTGAGGCGCTCGGCGAGGGCGGACGACACCCCCGGCACGGTTGCGGCAATGCGCTCGACCTGCTGCGCGACGCGATCGATGTCGGCGAGGTTGGCGCTGGCGATCTTCACCCCGATCGGGCTCTTGATGCCGGTGGCGAGCATGTCGATGCGGTTGCGGATGGGCGGCACCCAGATGTTCGCCAGCCCCGGCACCTGCACCGCGCGATCGAGTTCCTCGACCAGTTTTTCCGGCGTCATTCCCGGCCGCCATTCTCCGCGCGGCTTGAACTGGATGATGGTCTCGAACATGACAAGCGGCGCCGGATCGGTGGCGGTATCGGCGCGTCCGGCCTTGCCGTAGGCGCTCGCCACTTCGGGCACGCTGCGGATCTGGCGGTTGGTCTGCTGCAGCAGTTCGGCCGCCTTCTGCGCCGACAGCCCCGGCAGCGCGCTCGGCATGTAGAGAAGGTCGCCCTCGTCGAGCGGCGGCAGGAACTCCCCGCCGAGACGGCTGATCGGCCAGGCCGCGCTGAGAAAAACCAGGACGGCGACGACCAGCGTGGTTTTGGGGCGCGCGAGCACCGCGTCGAGCAGCGGCCGGTAGGCGCGGATCAGCCAGCGGTTGAGCGGGTTCTTCGATTCGTCGGGGATGCGGCCGCGGATCCAGTAGCCCATCAGCACCGGCACCAGCGTCACCGACAGCGCGGCAGCGGCGGCCATCGCATAGGTCTTGGTGAAGGCGAGGGGGCCGAACAGGCGGCCTTCCTGCGCTTCCAGGGTGAACACCGGAATGAACGACAGGGTGATGATGAGCAGCGAGAAAAACAGCGCCGGGCCGACCTCGCTGGCGGCATCGACGATCACCCGCCAGTGCGCCTCGCCCTGTAGGGTCTTGCCGGGGTGCTCGCGCTGCCAGGCCTCGATGTGCTTGTGCGCGTTTTCGATCATGACCACGGCGCCATCGACCATCGCGCCGACCGCAATCGCGATGCCGCCGAGCGACATGATGTTGGCATTGACGCCCTGTTGGCGCATGACGATGAAGGCGATCATCACACCCAGCGGCAGCGAGACGATCGCCACCAGCGAGGAGCGCAGGTGCCACAGGAACAGCACGCACACCAGCGCCACCACGATGAATTCCTCGACCAGCTTCTGGCTGAGATTGTCGATGGCGCGGTCGATCAGCGCGCTGCGGTCGTAGGTGGTGACGATCTCGACGCCCTCGGGCAGGCCGGCCTTCAGCGTTGCGAGCTTGTCCTTGACCGCCGCGATGGTGGCGCGCGCATTCTGGTCCGAGCGCAGGATCACCACGCCGCCGACGGCCTCGCCCTCGCCGTCGAGCTCGCCGATGCCGCGCCGCATTTCTGGGCCGGTGCGTATCGTCGCGACGTCGCCCAGCGTCACCGGCGTGGCGCCCGCGAGCTTGAGCGGGATGGCGCGGAAGTCGGCCAGATTTTCGAGATAGCCGCTGGCGCGCACCATGTATTCGGTTTCGGCGAGTTCCAGCACCGCGCCGCCACTCTCCTGGTTGGCGCCGCGAATGGCGGCGATGGCCATCTGGTGCGGGATGCCGTAGGCGGCAAGTTTCACCGGGTCGAGCACGACCTGATACTGCTTGACCATGCCACCGATGGTCGCGACCTCGGCCACGTTCGGCAGGGTTTTCAGCTCATATTTGAGGAACCAGTCCTGGACCGAGCGCAGCTGCGCCAGGTCATGACGGCCGCTCTTGTCCACCAGCGCGTACTGGTAGATCCAGCCGACGCCGGTCGCATCCGGCCCAAGGGCGGGGCGGGCGCCGGCGGGCAGCCGGCCCTGCACCTGGCTGAGATATTCCAGCACCCGCGAGCGCGCCCAGTACAGGTCGGTGCCATCCTCGAACAGCACGTAGACATAGCTGTCGCCGAAAAACGAGTAGCCACGCACCGTCTTCGCGCCCGGCACCGACAGCATGGTGGTGGCGAGCGGATAGGTGACCTGGTTCTCGACGATCTGCGGCGCCTGCCCGGCGTAGGGCGTGCGGATGATGACCTGCACGTCTGACAGGTCGGGCAGCGCATCGATCGGCGTCGTCTTCACCGCCCACACCCCCCAGGCCACGACGAACAGCGTCGCCAGCAGCACCAGGAAACGGTTGCCCACCGACCAGCGGATGAGGTTTGCGATCATTTCGCGCCCCCGCGCTTGTCGAGCTTCTCGACCAGCAGGCCGTCGTCGGTCTGGCGCACGCCGACGCGCACCCGGTCGCCGGCCTTCAGCCCGTGCGCGAGTTCCGGGCGCGCCAGTGGAAACACCATGGTCATGCCCGGCATCGACAGCGATTCGAACGGGCCATGCGCGAGCGTCGCTTCCTCGCCGTCGATATCCTCGATCAGAGCGTCGGCTTCATGCAGCGGCGAAGCTGGCCCGCCGCTATCCGGCGCGCCGGCGAGGCGGTCGAGCACGCCCTGCAGGCTGGCTTCGGAATCGATCAGGAACTGCCCGCTGGCGACCACCTGCCGGCCTTCGGCAAGGCCCGTCAGCACTTCGGTTCGTTCGTTCACCTGGCGGCCGAGCGTGACCTCGACCGGGCGGTAGCGCCCCTTGTCTTCCGCCACGATCACCAGCGCGCGGCGGCTGCTGCGGATCACCGCCTCGCTCGGCACGGTGAGCGCCTGTGCGGTCGCGGCAGCGATCTGCACCTCGGCGCTGAGACCGGGGCGAATACGGCCGCCGCGGTTGGGCAGTTCGATGCGAACGGTGAGCGCGCGTGCCACGGGGTCGATGCCCGGCAGGATGGCGATGACCCGCCCGCTGACCGTCTCGCCAGGAAACGCGGCGAAGCGCGCCTCGGCGGTCTGTCCGGTGCGCACCTGGCCCGCCTGCGCCTGCGGCACCGCCACGTCGAGCCATACGCTGGCGATGCCGTTGATCCGCGTCAACGTCTGACCGGCGGAAAGCGTCATGCCGGGACGCACGTCGAGCGACTGCAACTCGCCGCCGATGGGTGCGGTGATCGCGATGCGGTCTTTTAGTTGGCCGCTTGCCCTGACCTCGCCGATCAGCCGTTCCGGCATCCCGGCGAGCCGCATCCGCGCCTCGGCAGCGGCGGTCAGTTCGGCGTCGCCGGTGGCCTTCAAGGCCAGGTATTCCTGCTGCGCCGCCGCCCACTGCGGCACCAGCAGCTCGGCGATGAAAGCGCCCGCCTTGACCACGTCGCCCGGCGCCAGTCGCGCCACCCGCTCGACGTAGCCGCCGCTGCGCGCCTGCACGATGGCGATGTCGCGTTCGTTGTAGCGCACCACGCCGGTGGCGTGCAGCGTGTCCGAAATGTCGGTGCGGGTGACAGTCGCGAGCCGCATCCCCAGGTTCTGCGAAACGCTGGGGTCGATGCTTACGCTGGCGGCGTCGCCGCCCTCGTCGGCGTACTTGGGCACCAGTTCCATGTCCATGAAGGGCGACTTGCCGGGCTTGTCGAATTGCTGCGCCGGTACCATCGGGTCGTACCAGTAGAGGACGCGGCGTTCGTCGGCGGGCGCTGCCTTCGCCTCAGGCGTATTGGCTGCTCGATTTTGGGGTGGAGTCCACAGTGTGGCGCCGGCTGCGCCCAGCGCGATCAGCACGACGGCGGCGGCGAGGCGCCCGACAAGCGGTTTGAAGGAAGGGGGTTTCATGGCTGGGCTCCGGGTTCGTCGGGCTGGGCATAGGTGAAATGGAGGCGGGCGGCCATTTCACCGCGTGCCCCCGCAAGTTCGATGGCCCTGAGTTCGGCGTTGATGCGGGCGCGCCGCGCGCCGATCAGTTCGGCCAGGCTGCCGCGACCGCCGCGCCAGGCGGCCTGCATCAGCGTCACTTTCTCCTGCGCCAGCGGCAGCAGCACTTCGTGCTGGCGGGCCAGCGCCCGGTCGAGCCGCCGGTATTCGGCCAGGTCGGCGTCGAGCTCGGCGGCGTGGGCGCGCAATCGCGCCTGGTAATCGGCATCGAGCGCTGCGCGCTCGGCCACGCGCGCGGCAATCAGCGGATTCTGGCGGGTGGATGCGAACACCGGAAGATCGAAGCCGAGCTCGATGCCGGCCATGTTGGTGAACTGCGAACCGCGCTGCTGGTACACCACGCCCAGGCGCCAGTCGGGCCGGGTTGCCGCTTGTGCAACGCCGATTTCGGCGTCGAGCACGCGCGCCTCCTCGCTGTACAGGGCAAGCTCGGGATGCTGTTCGAGGCGATGGGCGAGGCGGCCGTGATCGATCGGCCATTGCGGCGGCGCGCCCTCCAGCGGCCAGTCGGCGGCGTCGCCGATCCAGCGCCGCAGCGCGGCGATGGCCTGGGCGCGGCGCGCATTGAGCTGGTCCTCGCGTTCGGCGATCAGCGCGGCTTCCTCGCGCGGCAGCACGACGTCGCTCGCCATGCCGCCGCCGCCCGCCAGGCGCGCGCGGACGGCGGCGTCGAACAGGCGGTTTTCATCATAGAGCGCAGCGATGTGCTGCAGCTGCGCCTCGGCGGTGTGGCGCCCGATCCACGCCTGCGCGGTTTGCCGCAGCACGGTCTGGCGCACCACCCGCATCTCGGCCTCGGCCAGTCCGACCCGTCCCCGCGCTGCGCTGGCCCGCGCCCCGCGCTTGGCGGCGTTGGGGAACGCCTGCATCACGCCGATCATGCGCATGGTCATGGGGTCGCTGTCGAGGCTGAAGCGGTCGTCGCCTTCGATCGGCACGTTGGCCAGCCCCAGCGTGAGTTGCGGATCGGGCAGGGCGTCCGCCGGAATCGCGCTCTGGCGTGCCGCGGCAATCCGGCTCGCGCTGGCCGACAGCGCAGGGGTTTCGACGAGTGCCCGCGTCAGCGCATCGTCGAAGCCGAGCGTGGCTGCCACGCCCTGCAGGCCGATCGCCCACAGAGGCGCAACCAGCCAGTATTGGGGTTTGATAAACATGATCCTGCTCCAGTACCGGGAGACGCAATGCGTCTTTGCCCGCACCGTGGTGCGGGGTTTAGATCAGGTCGGTGCGGAGAGCAGGCGGCCGCCAGTGCGCGGCCAATGGAGCCGAATGCGGCAGGGTGGTGAAGACAGCGGGGTAACGCTCGAGTTCGTGCTTGGTGGGCTGAAAGTCGTGGATCGCCAGTGCGAGGTGAATGCTGCAATGGCAGCCCGTCCCCTCATCGCAGTGTGTGCCGGATGAATTGGCGTCATGCTCATGGCAACAGTCATGATCGGGTGCCATGGTCTCCGGCGCATCCAACGCGGACATCGGACAGCAGGCTACAGCCATGCGCACGTCCGCCAGTGCCTGCGCAGGGAGGGCAAGCGCGATCAGCAGAGCAAGGAATATCCGAAATGAACGCATGCCGCAGTCTGGCCGGTGCAGACTGGCGCTGTCAAGGACACGGCTGCCAGCGGGTGCCGGTAACTATCCAGGCTAGCCTCCGCCCGGCCTGCAATCCCAGTCCTGTCATGGCTTACTGCGTCGTCGATCAGGAAAAACACCCATTAATGGATGCCACGCGTCAGGAAACGCGACTTGCCCCGATTAATTGACATGGGCCGCTATCGTGCTGATCCGGTTCATCAATTCTTATGAAATGACGAATGGGCAGGCCCCCCATAACCGAACGAAAAGGACTGACGATGCAGATTGCAATGGTGGGACTAGGGCGCATGGGCGCCAACATGGCGCGCCGCCTGATGCGGAACGGACACGATTGCGTGGTGTATGACCGCAATCCGGAAGCCGTGGCACAACTGGTGAGCGAGGGCGCCACCGGCGCCGCGAGCCTGGCGGAACTGGCCGAAAAACTTGTGCCGCCGCGTGCGGTCTGGATCATGGTGCCCTCCGGCGACATCACCGAAAACGCAGTGATGGAGCTGGCCGCTCATTTCGCGGCGGGCGACACCATCGTCGATGGCGGCAACAGCTATTTCAAGGATGACGTGCGGCGGGCGAAGGTGTTGGCCGAGCGTGGTATTCGCTATCTCGACGCCGGCACCAGCGGCGGCGTGTGGGGTCTGGAACGCGGCTACTGCCTGATGGTGGGCGGCGATGCCGACGCGGCGAAAAGGCTGGAGCCGGTGTTCCGCACGCTGGCACCCGGCATGTCCGGCATTCCGCCTTCGCCGGGCAGGGCGGGTAAGGTCATTACCGGCGGCAGCGCCGAACAGGGCTATCTGTACTGCGGCCCCTCGGGTGCGGGGCACTTCGTCAAGATGGTGCACAACGGCATCGAGTACGGCCTGATGCAGGCCTACGCCGAAGGCTTCGATATCCTCAAGAATGCCAACACCGAATCGCTGCCGACGGATCAGCGCTACGACCTCGATCTCGCCGATATCACCGAACTGTGGCGGCGCGGCAGCGTGGTGACCTCCTGGCTGTTGGACCTGTCGGCGGATGCCCTGGCGCGCAATCCCGATCTGTCGAACTACAGCGGCTTCGTGCAGGATTCAGGCGAGGGACGCTGGACGGTGCAGGCCGCCATCGACGAGGCGGTGCCGGCCGAAGTGCTGACCGCAGCGCTGTTCGCCCGCTTCCGCTCGCGCCAGGACCACACCTTCGCCGAGAAGGCGCTGTCCGCCATGCGCCAGGGTTTCGGCGGCCATGTAGAACCGGGCCAATAGGAGTCCCCATGTCCCCCCAGATCGACCTCACCACCCACATCGACCTGCCTGCCGCGACGCTGCCGCAGGCCGAACCCAGCGTTCTCGTGATCTTCGGCGCCAGCGGTGACCTGACCCGGCGCAAGCTGATGCCGGCGCTGTTTCATCTTGCCTGCGAGGGCTGCATGGCCGGACAGTTTAAAGTCGTCGGCATCGGCCGCCAGGCCATGAGCGATGACGCCTTTCGCGAACATCTGCGCGAAGGCGTCGCCCACTCCGCCGAGATCAAGCAGTTCAGCGAAGAAGAGTGGCAGGCCTTTGCGCCGCGCATCACCTATCTGCCGGGCGACTTCGCCGATGCCGACACCCACACGCGGCTGGCGGCCCTGCTGGATGCGCTGCCCGATGCTCACAACCGCCTGTACTACCTGGCGACTGCCCCTAGTGCCGCGCCGGCCATCATCCGCGGGCTGGCCGGCGCGGGCCTGAACCGGGAAGACACGGGCTGGGCACGTATCGTCATCGAAAAGCCCTTCGGCCGCGATCTGGCTTCGGCCCAGGCGCTCAACGAAACGGTGGCCGAGGCTTTCACCGAAAAGCAGGTCTATCGCATCGACCACTACCTGGGCAAGGAGACGGTGCAGAACATCCTCTTCTTCCGTTTCGGCAACGCCCTGTTCGAGCCGGTATGGAACCGTAATCACGTGAGCCATGTCGAGATCACCGCCGCCGAGCCGCTGGGCGTGGGGCATCGCGCCGGCTATTACGATGAGGCCGGCGCCCTGCGCGACATGGTCGCCAACCATCTGATGCAGTTGCTGGCGCTGACTGCCATGGAGGCGCCGGTGGCCTTCGACGCCGACGCCGTGCGCGACAAGAAGATCGAGGTCTGGCGCTCGATCCGCCCGATGACCCCGGACGAGGTGGCGAGCCGCACCGTGCGCGCCCAGTACACAGCCGGGACGCACGATGGCTAAAGCGTGCCGGGCTGGCTGGAAGAGGCGGGCGTGCCAGCAGAATCCCGCACCGAGACCTATGCCGCGCTGGAATTCCGCATCGACAACTGGCGCTGGGCCGGGGTGCCGTTCTACCTGCGCACGGGAAAACGTCTCTCGCGCCAGGTCACCGAGATCGCGGTGCATTTCCATCACCCGCCGCTCTCCCTGTTTCCGCACGAGGAGGCGGTGAAATCCAATGTCATCGCCCTGCGCATCCAGCCCGACGAGGGCATCAGCCTTGCCTTCGGCGCCAAACAGCCGGGCACGGCACGGCGCGCGGTGCCGGTATCGATGGACTTCTGCTATCGCAACGCCTTCGGCGAGCATCCGCCTTCGGCGTATGCCGTGCTGCTGCTGGATGCCATGCGCGGCGACGCCACCCTGTTCACCCGGCGCGACGGCGTGGAAGCGCAATGGCGCCTGATCACCCCTATCGAGGAGGCCTGGGCGGCGCAGTCTGACGGTGCGCTGCCCGGCTATGTCGCCGGATCCGATGGTCCGGTCGAGGCCGATGCTTTGCTGGCGCGCAACGGCCACCACTGGCGCGCGATTACCGGCAACCTGGGGGCCTGCAATGCCTGACACGCTGGTATTGGCCGGCGACATCGGCGGCACCAAAAGCAACCTGGCCTTCTTTCGCGGGCCATCCCGTGCGCCCGAAACCGTGGCAGAGCGCAGCTATCAGAACCGCGACTTTGCAAGTCTTGACGAGGTGGTCGGGCGTTTCCGGGCGGACACCGGTCTGGCCGCCGCCACCGCCTGCTTCGGCGTCGCCGGCGCGGTGGTGGGGGGCGCAAGCCAGCTGCCCAACCTCGGCTGGCAGCTGTCTGAAACAGATCTGGCCAGAGAACTGGGGCTGGAGTTTGTGCGCCTGTTGAATGACCTGGAAGCCAACGCGCTGGGCATCGCCAGCCTGCCGCCCGAGCAGTTCTTCACGCTCAACCCCGGACAGTCGCGTGCCGGCGGCAACCGGGCACTCATTGCCGCCGGCACCGGCCTGGGCATGGCCCTGCTGGTCCAGGACGGCACGGACTACCGGGTATCGGCTTCGGAGGGTGGCCACATGGATTTCGCCCCGCGCAACGAGGAAGAAGTCGGGCTATGGCGTTTCCTCGCAGCACGCTTGGGCCGGGTCAGTGTGGAGCGGGTGGTGTCCGGCCGCGGCCTCGTGGCGGTTTATGATTTCCTGAAGACCGGGGGAATGGACGAGCCGGAAGGGCTGGCCGCGCGGCTGGAGGTTGCTGCCGATCGCGCGGCTGTGATCGCCCAGGCAGGATCGAGCGGTGAGGCGGCGATCTGTGTGAAGGCGCTCGACCTGTTCCTGTCCGCCTACGGCGCGGCGGCTGGCAACCTGGCGCTCATGGCCCTGGCGACCGGCGGACTCTACATCGGCGGCGGCATTGCCCCCAAGCTGATCGACGTCTTGCCGAAGAGCGGTTTCATGGCCGCCTTCAAGGACAAGGGTCGTTTCACGGGTCTACTGAGCCAGATGCCCGTGCGTGTCATTCTGGAGCCCAGGACGGCCCTGTACGGCGCAGCCTCACAAGCACTGCGGCATACCGCATCGAATCCATGAAAAAGCTCCCGGCCCGCTTCGAGTCACAGTTGTTCGCGTTGCTGCTGACGGGCGTGACCTCCCTGATCGTTGCGAGCGTGTCTGTGTTTCAGCATGTCGGGTGGTCGGATGGTTTGGTCGGCATGTGCATTCAGACCTGGCTACCTGGGTGGGTGATCGTGTTTCCATTCGCCATGCTGATTGCGCCGGCGATCAGGAAAGTGGTCAGGTGGTGCGTCGAAAAAAAGATATGAACGCTGGCTGTCCCTTGTCCCGGCTATTTCCCGGTTTCGCGATCGCGTCTGTCATGGGCGCGAATGAGCCTGAATATCAGCGGCACGGCAATCAGCAGGCCGATCAGCAGCATCGCATTCATCGCAAGGCTCAGGTTCGTTTGGGATAACTCACCGCCGAAGTGGGCCAGCAGAAAGCTCGCCGGAATCAGGCCCAGCAGGGTCGCCAGCGCGAAGCGCCACGCTTTCAAGGGGGTCAAGCCGGCGCCGTAACTCACCAGGTCGAAGGAGACGAAAGGCAGCAGGCGGGAGACGAACACCATCCAGGTCAGGGCGTTCTGCGAGCCCAGCCAGCCCAGCGCGACGCGCTCCCCGAACAGCCGACGCAACAGTCCGTAGCCGAATGCGCGGGCGATTGCGAAGGCGATGAGGGCGCCGATTTCCGCACCGAGGACGACATACAGCGTGCCCCAGGCATGGCCGAATACGGCACCCGAGACCATGGCAATGGGTGCGCTGGGGATGGGGTTGAGGACAATGGCCAGCGCCATCAGCCCGATGATCAGGAGCGGCCCCCAGATGCCCAGCGCCAGGGTTTGTTCGCGCAGCCACTCACCGTCCAGAATCCGCTCCAGATGGCCGCTGCTATCCAGGTGGAAATAGGCCAGCACCAGGACGATCAGAACCAGCAGCGTCCCGAGCAGCCACAGCTTCCTGATTGCAGGGTGATGTCCATCCATGCTGAATCGGCTTCTGTCATATCGGTGCGCCCAGCTTAACCCGCGCAGCAGGATAATTCAGCGCTTCCGGTTTGCGAAACCCGGGGCGATTTAAAACCGGCAGCAGGTCACCCGTTACTGTTTTTCTCCTGCACCATAAATTTCCCAGCCTGCATCGGGAATATAGTGATTCGACGTGCCTGCGTTGGACGTAATGACAGGGACGGACTCTCCGGCACCGATTTTGAAAACATCCCAACCTTTACCTGCACCTGCAGTAACGGAGGACCTCATTTCGGAAGGAGCAGGGATTCTCTCTCCGGCACCGATATTAAAAACATCCCATCCTTTTCCCGTATCAGCCAAGGCAGGCATAGGCAGTATGGAACCCGCGATCAGCGTAACGGAGGACAGAACTAAACCCACTTTTTTGGTAATCATGATGGACTCCTGAGTATGAGCAATTGAAAGACTAAGCATGGCTTTCTTTAACGCCGTACTTAGTTGGTTCCAACTATGATCCATATCATCAATGCACAGAATCCGCTTATTTTGGAATTTATAATTCCGATAAATGAAATTATTGAGACTTTTTTCTGCTGATTAACCAGGCTTGCATCCCTTTCATTGTTTGAGGGAATACATAGGTGCAAGCCGCCGATCAAACCTTCATGCCCCAGCAGGGGCATCCCGTCTGCCAGACATTGGCTGAATCTCGTTCACTGAACGGATGCGTTGGTTTTAGGCTTATTCACCGTTGGTGTCGCGCCGCAGGCCGATCTATCGGACGCCAGTGACTTGGTTACCTTTTATGGCTCTAGCTCAGTGCCTTGTCCGCTCGCAGTCGCTCGATCGCAAGATCGACGAAGCTGCGCACCTTCGCTGATCCGTGCCGCCCCTCGCGGTGGATGACATGCACCGGCAGGTCGGGTTCTTCATAGTCTCCGAGAACGGTTTTCAGTTCGCCCGAAGCAAGTTGTGGCGCCACCTGGTAGGACAGCAGTCGGGTCAGTCCGTAGCCTTGGCGCGCAGCTTCCAGCGGCCCGTCATTGGTATTCACCACGATGCGCGGCTGCACTCGAACCGTCAGCTTTTCGCCGGACGACTGGAAAACCCAGTCGTTCGTCGGCGAGATCCCGCTCGACGCGACGAGGCGATGCTTTGCCAAATCGTCCGGTGTCTGCGGAATGCCATGCTTTTCGAGATAGGCCGGTGCGCCGACCACGACCCGACGCACGCGCCCGACGCGGATGGCGCGCAGTGATGAATCGGGCAGCTGACCGATGCGGATACCGACGTCCATGCCCTCGTCAATGAAGTTCACGATGCGATCGAGGAACAGTGCCGACACCGTCGTCTGTTCGAAGGCCGCCTGATACTCGGCAATGATCGGCATCACGTACAGCTTGCCGAAGAGTACCGGCGCGGTGATCGCCAGCTGCCCGCGCGGCGTCGCGTTGACGCCCGCCGCGGCGGCGTCGGCCTCTTCCATCTCGATCATGATGCGGCGCGCATCCTCAAGGTAGCGCGCACCGGCTTCGGTCACGCGCACGACGCGCGTGGTGCGCGTGAGCAATCGCACCCCCAGCCGCTCTTCCAGTGCCACTACGGCGCGCGTTACCGCGGGCGGCGACATCTTCAGGCGCCGTGCCCCGCCAGCAAAGCTCTCGGCTTCGGCAACGGCGACAAAGACGTTCATCAGGTGAAAGTGGTCCATAACTATTCCTTTTATCGGAAGAATGAATTGCATTGTATGGCTATTCTTTCTTTCAATCGCATTTGGCAAAGTGGCAAGCGTCGACAACACAGCGACACCCCAACCCCGATATCACGCAAAGGAGAAACATCATGGCCCGCATCAACGCCGTCACCCACGAAACCGCCAGCGCCGAACAAAAAGCGCTATTCGACGCGATCCAGTCGCAACTCGGCATTGTCCCGAACTTTCTCAAGGTGTTCGCCAACTCGCCGGAAGCGCTCAAGGCTTTCCTCGGCCTGCACGGCATCGCCAACGGCGGCAGCCTCGACCCGCAAACCCGCGAACGTATCGCCCTTGCCCTGGCACAGCAGAACGCCTGCGAATATTGCCTGTCAGCACACACCGCGATCGGTCGCAAGGCCGGCCTCACCGGTGCCGAGATCGAAGCCAACCGTGCCGGCACCAGCCAGGACGCCAAGGCCGCAGCCGCCGTGAAGTTCGCCCGGGCCATCAATGATCACACTGGCGACGTCACCAGCGCCGAACTGGACGATGTGCGCAGCGCCGGCTACAGCGAAGCGGATATTGTCGAGATCATCACCCACGTCGGCATGAACATCCTGACGAACCTCATCGGCCGGGCCAGCCGCGTCGAAATCGACTTCCCGAAGGTCGATCTGAAGCTTCCCGTCTGAGATTGAGGTGAGAGCGGAAGGGGGCAACCTCTTCCGTCTAACGAAAAGGAGACTGCCATGACCAGCGCATTTGCCAATATTGCCTTCACCGGGAACGTCAAGGCGGTGCAGGCGCGTATGGGGAGCCGCGAGGCCTACGGCGGCCATGAGCGGGAACAGGTGGAGGAGCCTGTTCTCGGCCCACCCGAGATCGCCTTCATCGAGGCGCGCGACAGCTTTTATCAGGGCACGGTAAGCGAAACCGGCTGGCCGTATGTCCAGCATCGCGGGGGGCCGGCCGGCTTCCTCAAGGTACTCGACGCACGCACGATCGGGTATGCCGACTTCTCTGGAAACCGTCAGTACATATCAGCGGGCAACCTGGTCGGGGACGACCGCGTCTGCCTGTTCCTGATGGACTACCCGCATCAGGCCCGACTGAAGATCCTCGGCCGGGCGCAGGTGGTCGACGAAGACAGTGATCCCGAACTGCTGGAACGTCTCGACAATCCCCACTACCGGGCGCGCGTCGAGCGTGGCATCGTCATCCACATCGAGGGCTACGACTGGAACTGCCCGAAGTACATTACCCCACGCTATACGAAAGACGAGATCGCACAACGGATCAAGGAAGCCAGGTCGGCTGAAGATTCGCAGGCTCGGGCGCAGCCGGAGGAACCAGTCGGAAACGGTGAACTCGCGCTCACCATCACTGGCGTTCGCCAGATGACCCCGCGCATCCGCGCCTACGAACTGCGTGCCGAGGACTGGAGCAAGCTGCCGCCGGTCGAGGCCGGCGCACACCTCGAAGTGCCGGTGCGCCTTGCCGATGGATCGGTGGTTGCGCGGCAGTATTCACTCGCAATGGTTCCCGAACGCCACGATGTGTACGAGATCGCCGTGCTGTGCGAGCGCGACGGACGCGGCGGCTCGCGGGCGATCCATGAGACCTGGCAGATCGGCACGCAGTTGCGCGTCACGCCGCCGATCAACCACTTTCCGCTGCACGCCGATTCGCGTCCTGCGGTGCTGATTGCTGGCGGCATCGGTATCACGCCGATCAAGGCCATGGCCCAGGCTCTGAGGCGGCGCAACGTACCGCTCGAACTGCATTACACCGGGCGGAGCATCTCGGACATGGCCTACCACGACCAACTCGCACACGAATTCACGAACGGCTATTTCACCTATTACAGTCGCGCGCAGGAACGCCAACACCTCGACGTAGCCGAAGTGATGTGGCGCGCTTCCGGCGATGCGGTGTTCTACGTCTGCGGGCCGGTTGCGTTGATTGAATCCGTGCGTGCTGCCGCAAACCAGTTGGGCATTGCGCCAGAGCGCGTACAGCATGAATCGTTCTACTGACATGCGCGAGGAGCGTCCCATGATGAAGCTCCACGAAGTTGCGCTGTCGGGCAACTGCCACAAGGTTCGACTGCTGCTTTCGATGCTCGGTCTGTCATACGAAAGCGTGGCCGTCGACCTCGCCGCCGGTGAACACCATACGCCCGCTTATCTTGCACTCAACCCCTTTGGCGAAGTGCCGACACTGGTCGATGGCGACGTCGCGATCCGCGACAGCCAGGCCATCCTTGTCTATCTCGCCAGCTGCTATGGCGGCGAACGCTGGTGGCCACAGGATCCGGTTCGCCTGGCCGGAATTGTCGGTTGGCTCTCAACGGCCGCCAACGAGATTGCAGCCGGACCGAACAGTCTGCGCCTGCATCACAAGTGGGGACGATCAATCGACGTATCGCGAGCGGAAACCATCACCAGAAGAACGCTGAACGTGATCGAGCGGACGCTTGAAAACAATCGCTGGATAGCGGGAGACGATGCGAGCATTGCCGATCTGGCCGTGTATCCCTATCTTGCGCTGTCGCCGGAGGGCGGTGTCGAGCTTGCGCCGTATCCGCACATCCTGCGCTGGTTCGGCGACATCCGTCTCCTTGAAGGCTACGTCACCATGCCGGGGATGCGGAAATGAAGCTGTCGCCGTTCCCCTGGAAGCGCTGGGCCGACCGGCTGCGCGGTGACGCCAGCGCGCCTCCCTTCGCAAAAAACGCTGCTCGCCGGACTTGGCGGCATGCCGGCGATTTCCTGCTGGCAGTACTGACACAATCAAGGCGGGCATTCCGGCCGCTGATGGCGCCGCTGGGTGCCTCGTGCTTCCTTGTTTTCGCGGTTCCCGAAAGACCCTTTGCGCAGACGCGGAGCCTCATCGGCGGCCACCTCGTATCATCGACGGTGGGACTGACTATGCTCGCCATCGCGGGTCCGGAAGGTTGGGGCGATTCAAAGCTCGACTTCGCGCCTCTATCGAGAGGGCGACTTTTTGTGCCGGGCCAGCAGCTTTAGCGTGCTGAAAGCAGCAACCCACCAAATTGCAAAGAAAACACACCCGAGGACGATAAGGTAAGAACGTAATGGCGGGGCCAAAGCGGCAAGGATTGGTGCAGCGATGAACTCGCCGTGCCCTGGGACAACGATGAAGCCAAGACCTAGCGCAAAGGACAAAGCTCTCAAATGCAGCTTTATTTGCGCAGATGAAATTGCTAGCGTAGCCCCCCAAATACTTGTGAACAAAATTGCGCCATAAAAGAAAACATGTAGTTGTTCTATGCGCATTTCACCCCCCGCCGGCCGGGATCCAGGATCAAGTTTACGGGCACGTCATAGCTCACTTGCTATCTCACGCTGAAGCGCTTCAAGTTCATCCAGAATGCGGATGAACTTTCTGCCGAACGCCGTCACCACATATTCGACACGCGGCGGAGACTCGTCATAGGATTCGCGTTCAAGGATGCCGAACTCCATGTTTCTTCGCAGGCATTCGTTGAGCACTTTCGTCGTCAGCCCCTCGACGCTGCGCACCATTTCGCCAGGCCGATTTATGCCGTTTGCCAAGAGTTGATAGACCGTCAAAGACCATTTGCAACCGTAGATGGTTTCGACCATGCGCGCGCTCCGCTCGGGAGCGGATTTTATGGAAAATTTTTTGTCCTGGTGGTTCATCAACTTGCACCAATAAGTAAGTGGCACACCGATTTGTGCCCGCTTTTCAGCAGGCCGACGAATTCCCTACGCTGTAGTCTCCTACAACTACAGACGAAAGGTAATCTGATGGAAAATTTAGTACATCCCCTGGCCATGATCGTTGGCGGCTCCAGCGGCATGGGGCTTGCAACCGCAAAGCGCCTTCTGAATCGCGGGATCAAAACCGTGATTGTGGGCAAATCGTCCGACAAACTCGAAGCGGCAAAACGCGAGCTTTCCGGGTTTGGCAATGTTGAAACGCTCCAGGCAAACTTGTACGAAAAAGACGATGTGGCGCGCATCGTTGCTTTTGCCGAAAACCGCGACAATCTTGTCAAATATCTGGTGAACGCAGCCGGCTATTTCAAGCCTACGCCATTCCTCGAGCACGAACCCAGAGACTACGACACTTACCTCGATCTGAACCGCGCCATCTTTTTCATTTCCCAGGCCGTGGCCAGGAACATGGCTGCGAACGGCGGCGGTGCAATCGTGCATATTGGATCGATGTGGGCCAGACAAGCCATCAAGGCGACGCCATCCTCTGCCTATTCGATGGCGAAATCCGGGCTGCATGCGTTGACGCAGCATATGGCAATGGAACTGGCCGACCACAACATTCGCGTCAATGCGGTTGCGCCGGCAGTGGTCAAAACTCCCATTTACGAGGCATTCATTGCCCCGGAAAAAATCGACGAAACGCTTGCTACCTTCAACGGTTTCCATCCCATTGGACGCATTGGCACACCGGAAGATGTCGCCAATACCATCGACTTTCTGCTCAGCGACGATGCCAGTTGGGTGACCGGCGCGATCTGGGATGTCGACGGAGGTGTAATCGCCGGGCGCAACTAGCGGCACCGCCGGGATGGTTCCGGGGTGCTTTCATGTTGCACCCCGGCAGGTTCAGACAGGCCCCGTCGAAGCAGACGGAGGGATTGCGTCCCTGACGGAGGCTAGGCAAGGCGGTCGAGTTCGCCCAGCGCGCTCAGTTTCGCCAAATCAGTAAAACCGCCGACAAATCGCTCGTTTATGAAAATCTGCGGCACGGTGCGAAATCCGGTCTGCGCTGTCAGGTTAGCTTCGATGTCAGGATCCGAGCCGAGATCTATTTCTTCGTATGCAAGTCCCTTTCTTTGCAACAGCTGCTTCGCCTGGGCGCAGTACGCACAGGATTTCTTTGTGTGAAGTCTGATAGTGGCCATGTTTTCCTCGTTAAGCAGCAGTACACAAGGCCGCGACGTGCGGCCTTGTGTTTACTTCGCGCTTACGTTCTCCACCTCATACCAGGGCGTAGGGTTGATGGGGCAACGGTAACGGAAACCGTTCTCGGTAATGTTGACCT
The DNA here is from genome assembly GCA_001899305.1 of Thiobacillus sp. 0-1251. Lineage (GTDB taxonomy): Bacteria > Pseudomonadota > Gammaproteobacteria > Burkholderiales > Thiobacillaceae > Thiobacillus. Next base: position 207,053 of record MKWL01000018.1, read on the forward strand.
CGCTCGTACCGGTCTTGCCCGGCTCCAGCGGAAACATGTCCAGAACCTTGTGCGTGGTGAAGTCCTGAATCTGGAAGCCAACCATCTTGTTGGTCTTGTTGGAGACAACAAAACGGTATTTACCGGGTTTGAGTCCGGCCAACGTCTCCTCTGCGGAAAAGTAGCCGCCATACTGGTCCAGATGGATTGTGGTCACGCCGTTCTGGGTGACCGGTGTGGCCGCGAATGTGAACGTGGATACCAGCAGGAGGCTGCCAGCCAGGAGGGTCTTTAAAGTCTTTTTCATGATCTAAGGCTCCGAAAATTTCACGGTGGGATTACCGTGCAGACAGAATAAACAAATATTCCGATACTATTAATGACGAATAGTCCGTATATTTTGATTATTCGTACTGTTCACCGTGATCATGGATGCCCTAACCGACGTACTTCGGCTGCTTCGCCTGCGCACCAATATCTTCTTGCACTCCAGTTTCTGTGGGGTCTGGGCGGTGGATACGTCCGGGCAGAAAAAGGCGACCTTTCATGTAGTGGCGCATGGCGACTGCTGGCTGCACTTTGCAAGCGGTGAAACGCCTATCCCGCTTCAGGCTGGCGATCTTCTGGTGCTGCCCCGGGACAAGCCCCATCGAATTTCAAGTTTGGCCACCCCGCCCGGACCGGACGTTCCACTCAACCGGCCGTCGGCGAATGATGGTTCGATCCCTTCCACAGGCCTGATCTGCGGCTATTTCGAATTCGAATCGAGAGCGTGGAATCCGATCATCGAAGCGCTTCCCGAGGCTATCGTTCTGCGCAAGGCCGGGGACGCCCGTTCCAAATCCGTGGACACGCTCATCCGGCTGATGGTTGATGAAGCCGCTCAAGCGCAATCCGGCGGCGACGTGATGCTGGATCGGCTGGGTGATGCCTTGTTCATCCTGGTGGTGCGCACGGTCATGCAGCGCACATCACTCGACGGCGGCTATCTGGCGGCGCTGGCGGACCGGAAACTTGGCCTGGCCTTTCGCGCCATGCATGCCAAACCGTTCCGCCCCTGGACGCTGGACACGCTGGGGCGTGCTGCAGGCATGTCGCGTTCCGTCTTCGCCAACCGCTTCCATCAGGAAGTCGGCATGACACCGCTGAATTATCTGACGCGCTGGCGCATGCAACTCGCGCGCGAATGGTTGAACGATCCCAATCTCGCCATGATCGACATCGCAGAGCGCGTCGGCTACGCCAGCGAGGCCTCCTTCAGCCGGGCTTTTAAACGCGAGTTCGGCCTCACGCCGGGAACTAGTCGCAGCCTGTCGCGGCACAAAAGATGACAGCATGGTTACCTGAATTTGTAGAGGATGCCGAATCCGACACGGTGATAGTCCCACTCGACATTGTTGAATTCGTCGCAGACGATACGGCAAGTTCCGCACTCCAGCCATCCGTCGGTAATCAGGCCGCCGTCCCCGACTCGCTGCTCCAGCAGTCGGCCGGACAACAAGCCAAGCCGTTTCACGCCCGCCATTTCATTTAGCCAGCAAAGCCTTCAGAAGCCTGTTCAGTACATGAAGTGCGGGCTCCGGCGATTGATCGAACTGTGCCCGAATGATTGCCCCGTCAATAGCCATGGCTACTGCCTGCGCATCGACCGCACGATGTCTTGAGGGGGGCAGCAATCGCGCTATGGCCTCCATCATTTCCAATTTATGGCGCCGCGAAATCTCCACGACTTCGGGCAAAACGGCACCCAACTCCCCGACGCTGTTGATGAAGGCGCACCCACGAAAACTGCCGTCGTTGAACCACTCGCTTAAGGCGGGCAAGAGGGCATTCAAGTTTTCGCCATGACGCTGTAGCGCATCGACAAACCATTCGATCCAGCGCCGATGACGAAACTCCAGGAATTCGCAGATAAGGTCGTTCTTGCTGGGAAAGTGACGATAGAACGTAACCTTGGTGACACCTGATTCAGCGATCACCCGATCGATCCCTGTTGCGCGGATGCCATCGCGATAAAAGAGTTCATGCGCGGTTAGCAGAATACGTTCGCGCGCGGGGAGCGTGGGCGAGACACGGGTCTTGTTTGTTTGCATTTTCAGATTGTAGACAAGTCTGTCCACTCAAGGTAGAGTCGCCGATGTAGACAATTCTGTCTACATCGCCTTTGAGGATTGATTTGAACCATGGAAACCAAACCCCCGCTCCCCCCTTTTACACAGGAAACCGCCACTCTGAAAGTACGCATGGCAGAAGACGCATGGAACACACGCGACCCTGAGCGCGTTGCTCTCGTTTACACAAACGACACGCTTTGGCGGAATCGCGTCGAATTTCCAGTCGGACGCGAACAGGTGCGTCAGTTGCTTGAGCGCAAGTGGGCGAAAGAACTCGACTATCGTTTGATCAAGGAATTGTGGGCCAGTACCGGGAACCGCATAGCAGTTCGATTTGCTTATGAATGGCACGACGACTCGGGTCAATGGTTCCGCTCCTACGGCAATGAAAATTGGGAGTTCAATGATCAGGGGTTCATGATGCGCCGCTTCGCCAGCATCAACGATCTGCCGATCAAGCATTCGGAGCGCAAGTTCTTCTGGGCGCTTGGCCGACGCCCGGATGAGCATCCCGGGTTAAGCGATTTGGGGTTATGAGGCACGCCTTTTCCTGAAAACCCCTAGCGTCTATCCTGGCTGTTCATGCTGCGCAAAGTGATGGAGGAGTCTCCTCGTTATCCTGCGCAGCAGGACAATTTCGTCACGTCCTTGCTGAAGGTCTGCGCCGCAAGTTTCAGCCCCTCGACCATCGTCAGGTAGGGGAACAGCTGGTCGGCCAGTTCCTGCACGGTCATGCGGTTTCGAATCGCCAGCGCCGCCGTCTGGATCAGTTCGCCGGCTTCCGGCGCGACGGCCTGTACCCCGAGCAGGCGACCCGACTCGGCTTCGGCGACCAGTTTGATGAAGCCGCGCGTGTTGAAGTTGGCGAGCGCGCGCGGGACGTTGTCGAGCGTGAGGGTGCGGCTTTCCGTTTCGAGGCCGTTCTGTTTCGCTTCGGCTTCCGTCACCCCCACGGTGGCCACTTGCGGGTCGGTGAACACGACGGCGGGCATCGCGGTCAGATCGAGTGCCGCCTCGCCGCCGGTCATGTTGATCGCGGCACGGGTGCCCGCCGCCGCCGCGACATAGACGAACTGCGGCTGGTCGGTGCAGTCGCCGGCAGCATAAATATTCGGTGCGTTGGTGTGCATGCCGGGGTCGATGGCGATGGCGCCCTGCGCGTCGACGGCGACGCCCGCTGCATCGAGATTCAGGCCGCGCGTGTTGGGCGCGCGGCCGGTGGCGAGCAATAGGCGGTCGGCGCGCAGTTCGCCCTGTGCCGTTGCAAGCACGAATTCTCCGGCCGCATGGGCAACGCGGCTGGCTTGCGTGTGTTCCAGCACCGCGACGCCTTCGGTGCGGAAGGCAGCCGTGATGGCTTCGCCGATGGCCGGGTCTTCGCCGGACAAGAGCGTGCCGCGTGCCAGCAGCGTGACCTGGCTGCCCAGCCGGGCGAAAGCCTGCGCCAGTTCCAGCGCCACGACCGACGAACCGAGCACGACCAGACGCGCGGGGATCGCTTCACTTGCCAGCGCTTCGGTGGACGTCCAGTACGGCGTGTCCGCCAGGCCGGGAATCGGCGGCAGGGTCGCACTGGCACCGGTGGCGATCAGGCAGCGGTCGAACGTCACCACGCGTTCATCGCCGCCGGGCCGCTTCACGACGAGGCTTCGCGCGTCATGAAAACGCGCCTCGCCGTGCAGCACGGTGATTGCCGGCGCGCTTTCCAGAATGCCCTCGTACTTGGCGCGACGCAGTTCATCGACGCGCCCCTGCTGCTGCACGAGCAGCGCGGCGCGATCGATAGCCGGCGGGTTTGCCGTGATGCCGGCGTCGAACGGGCTCTCCCGGCGCCGGTGGGCAATGTGCGCCGCACGGATCAGGATCTTGGACGGCACGCAGCCGATGTTGACGCAGGTTCCGCCCAGCGTGCCGCGCTCGATCAGTGTGACGCGCGCGCCGCGCTCGACCGCCTTCAGTGCGCAGGCCATCGCCGCGCCGCCGCTGCCGATGACGGCGATGTGCAGTTCGTCGCCGCGCGCCTTGTCGCCGCTGACCGGCGAAGCTGGCACATCGGCAAGCGCGGCACGATAGCCAAGGGCGGCCACGGCAGCGGTGAGCGCTTCGAAAGGCGTGTCAGGTTCGATATCAAGTTGTGCAGTGCCATTGGAATAGGACACGTTTGCCGCATGGACGCCCGGTACTTGTTCCAGGGCGGTCTCGATGTGCGGCGCGCACGATTCGCAGGTCATGCCGGTGATTTTCAGGTGGGTCATAGCATTGCTCCGTTTGGATTCAAGGTTGTGTCTGGATATGTCTTAAGCTTGCCTGGAGGGAAGCTCGCAGCCATCAGTGTCGCAGCGGCGGTTGGCGGGCGAGACGAGATCCCAGATGGAAACCGCCAGCATCACGCCGATGCCGGTGTAGGTCGCGTAACTGCTCCAGCCATACTGGAACCACGGATAGAGCGACAGCAGCAGGATCGTCGGCCCGGCCATGCCGAGCAGGCTGCGGTGCCACTGGCGGTGGCTGAACCAGCCGAGGGCGTTGAGCACCAGCGCGAGCCAGGCGAACATCGGCAGCAGGGTGTTGATGAACAGGCCTTCCCAGTGGGCGAGGAAGCCCATCCCCAGCGCGGTACCGAGGCTGGCGATGGCCGGAAAGCACATCGCGCAGCCCATCGCGGAAACCAGCGCGCCGAGGGATGCGGCCTTGTCGCCGAGAGATGTCAGCAGATTGATCGGGTTTGCCATGGTGGTTTCTCCTGTCATGCATGCATGGAATGCTGTAACGTTAAATCCGTAGTCAAGTACGGAGTCAAGCGTGATGAAGAACGATCCGGAGAATCTGACGATCGGCGCCTTTGCCAGGGCCGCAGGGGTCAACGTGGAAACCATCCGCTTCTACCAGCGCCGCGGTCTGCTGGCCGAGCCAGACAAACCCTACCGCCGCATTCGCCGCTATGGCGAGGCGGATGTGGCGCGGGTACGGTTCGTGAAATCGGCGCAGCGACTGGGCTTCAGCCTGGACGACGTGGCTGGCTTGCTCAAGCTGGCCGACGGCGCTCATTGCGGCGAGGCGCGCGAATTGGGCGAAAAGAAACTCGCCGAGGTGCGGGCGAAGCTTGCCGACCTGGTCCGCATGGAGACGGCGCTCTCAGGATTGGTCAAACGCTGCGGCGCGGCGCGGGGCAGGGTGGACTGCCCGCTGATCGACGCCCTGCGGGGCGGATGCAATTAATTTCGCCAAAGCCGGACTCCAGGGTTCAGGTTGCACAAATCTATATTTGAATATAGATTTGTGCTGGAGTTTTTAATTTCAGGAAGGTTTGCCGTATGACTGCTCAGACCCAGCCCCAGAGCCCTATCGACATGATGATTCATGTAAGCCATCCCGATGCCAAGCCGCAGGTATCGGTATTGCAGCGCAAGCAGAATTCAGATCGATGAAAATCGGTGAGCTTGCCCGGCGTGTGGGTGTCTCCATTTCTGCGTTGCGCCTGTACGAACATCGGGGACTGATCGAAGCTGGCCGTTCCGAAGGCGGTACCCGGCACTACGGTCAGGAGGATATGGCGCGCTTTCAAGCCATCGTCAGCCTGACTCGGGCCGAGGTGCCAATCGATTCGCTGACGCGTCTTGCGCGTGTCCGCTCTGAAAGTTCCTCAGGCGCTGTTGCCAGCCAACGGGTCGAGGCCATTCTGGCGGAGGTGGAAGCGGAAATTGAGGTGCGGCTCAAGTTGCTTCAGTCGGTACGCGCGGACATCCGTCACGCAAAACAACGCCTCGCGGGGTGTCACGGCTGCCCGAAACGGCCCACCCGACGGAATTGCACCGGGTGCCCGGTAGCCGACGAATTGCTTGAGTGCCAGGTCATGCGCATTGTCTGGGATCAGGGGCGCAAGGATGTCTGAGCCGTGCATCATCGTGCCGATTCTTTACCACCATGAATGGGCGGATGGTTTCGGTGCGCGCGGATGGAAACTGGAGGCAGCCATAGACGACCCGGAGGTCATCGCCGCAACCAGCGAAACAGGTTTGCGTATCCCGACTTCTGTTCTGGTACACGACATCCTCGACCATCACCTGTGCGGCTTGCCCTTGAGTGGGCATCGCAACGAGGCTGTCGCGCTCCATCAACTGAGCCTGCGGACGGGGTCCGACCCACGGCCCGACCTGATCCAGATGGTCGATGAAGACATCATGCATGGCCGGGTGTTAGGCGAGTCGATGCATGCGTTTCTGCCGGAACCCTTGCGTGCACGTCTGCCCGGCGGTCTCACCGACGACAAAGGCATCGCCGAATACTTCATCCATGATCTCGGATGGGAAAAACTGCATCAGGCGCTGACGCAGCATATGGCGGACATCGGCCGCGAGGGGGCATCCGAAGCACGAAGTCGTTATCAATCGAGCGGCCTCGACTACGCACGACGGAGCGCGTTGGGCCTGGCAATGCAGGCATTGTTCGAGCGGGCCGATGCCTTGGCGGTGAGCGCTGACTGGGAAAAGGCGCAAGGCAGATTTTTGCTGACGAATGACAGCTGCGAACTGCGCATTGAAGCCCCACAGCCTCTCTGTTTCAAGATGCCCCTAAAGTCTGTCTGGCTGCATCAGGCTTCGCCCTGTCTCTAGTTCCAGATCCTGCAATGCCCATTGCGCTTCGGCATGGGTCGAGTCAAGCATCAGCACACGCTGAAAGTCGGCCACGGCCGCGTCGGTCTCGCCGAGCCCGCGATGGGCGCGCCCCAGTGCCATCCAGGCTTCCGGGTTGCTGGGTTCCTGCGTGCGCCATTCTGCGGCGAGGCGGGACAGGGAATGCCAGGCCTTTTTCTCGCCGAGGTCGCAGGCGACCAGAAAATAGCCGCTCTCCTTACCGGGGTTTTTCCAGAAGCTCTCGCTCTGGCTTGCTGAATCCATGCGTTGATCCGCCATCTGCCGCAACCAGCCCACCGGCAAGGCGAAATGGAAATTACCGCCGTCTCGCGATTTGAATGTAAGGATGCCAACCAGGCGACCCGCCGAATCAAATAGACCACCGCCGCTGGCGCCGCGGTCGAATGGGGCGGAGGTCTGGATGACCTTGCCACCGTCGCATTCGCACGTATGCAGGCCGATGATCCGGCCGCCGCTGACAGCGTAGGTGCCGTGGGTATAGCCGGCCGCGGCGACATCTAGGCCCACCCGGGTTTCGCCCAATTCGATCATCGGCACAGGATCAGCCTGATAGCCCGGCAGGTTGAGAAAGCACAGGTCTCGATAGCTGTCGCGTTGATCGACCATGGCCAGGTGCGTTCCAAGAGCGAGCTCTATTTCGATGTGAGACGCACCGCTGATGACATGGCAGTTGGTGACCAGCCGGTCGCCGGCAATCGATACGGCGGAACCGAATTCCTTGCTGCCATCGGTGCGCGTTACCACGACTTTCAATACGCGCGACGCCAGTGCCTGCCCATCCGGGGCGGCGGCGTGGCCGGGCGCGATTGCTGCGCCAATCAGCAAAAGCAACAGCGGTAGGAGCAATGCGACAGCGGACGGTCTCACATCGATGCCCTTCACGTTCAAGTCGGGTTCCGACAATTATCTACGAAAGGATGCAAGGATGCGCGCCCCATCCCGACCAATGGGCAGACCATCGCACACCCCTGTCAGATTCTGGAGCGCGCCCCGGTCTTAATGAACAGTGACGGTCATTTTGCCGCACTGTATTCAACCTGATCCGTAGGAGAGCATCATGAAAATTGCACATCTGATCACCGCCCTTATCGGCGCAGCCGCGCTGGCGGCCACATCGGCCTTTGCCGGTCCTTGGGATTTCAACCCCGATACCGCAGGCGGCATCATGGAAGATCTTGAACGCCCCGGGTATGTGGGCACCAGTCTTCCTGACACGCGCAAGCGCATACATATCGACGTTCCAAACAGCGCTTTTCCTGACCACGACAGGGATGAAACGGGCTACGTCGTCGGTACGGCCGGACCTGAGAAAGGACATGGCGACGAGTACGGCTCGGTCCTGTTCGACGTTGGCGCATTGCGCGAGTGATGGCTCAGTCAACGCGGCTCCAGAATTTCGGAGCCCGGATGAGGCTGAGGGTCTGAAACAGGCGTTTCGTCAGCGATGCCGTCGGCGATCAGGTCTGGGATACGAGAGTGGTTGGATCCACGCGCACGAATGGAAGGACGGGTGTCTTTCCGTGACGGGCGACGACCGATCCAACCACAGGAGTTGCCTGAGCCGGGTCAATCTCCTCAGGAGTGATGCATGCTGGATCGAATCACTATCCGCCAGCAAGTTCGCAACAACCTGGTCGCGATCATCAGCATGATCGTGGCAGTATCCAGTTTGCTGTATTCCGCGTGGCGGCACGAGGTGACAGAAGACCAGCGCACGGTGCGCCAGGCGGGCTTCGAAATCCTGCGCAATCTGGGCGAACTGCAAACCATTGCCGACCATGCCCATTACACCGGCGATCCGTCGCAGGGCAATCCCGTCAGTGGCTGGGGGCGGGTGTTGATGATCCGCGATCTTTCCCGCCTTATGCCGGACCCGGCACAGGATCACGCCGGGTATTTGTTCCAGACGTGGGAGACCGAGTCGGCCGGACTGGGTAATAAGACGGCCAGCAGCGAGCGCATCACCGCTGCGATCAATGCCTGCCGCGAGCAGACGGCGCGATCCATCGCCAGCCTGGATTAAGACTGGTCCGCCGCATTGGGTCTACGGCATCCCGCTGAGCGGTCTGCCGGCCACGCTGCCAGGTCCGATCAGCCACGCATGCCCCCGATATAGGCAGCGGTGGCAGGATGAACCGGGGCGTCGAAAATCTGCCGGCACCGACCAAACTCGACCAGTTGGCCGATGCGCTCGCGCATCCAGAAAAATGCCGCGTAGTTGCCGATGCGCCGCGCCTGCGCCAGGTTGTGGGTGACGATGACCACGGTGTAGCGCCCGGATAGCGACTGGATCATTTCCTCGACCACGCCGCTGGCGATGGGGTCGAGCGCACTGCACGGCTCGTCCATCAGCAGGATTTCCGGCTCCAGCACCAGCGCGCGGGCGATGCACAGTCGCTGCTGCTGGCCGCCGGACAGCGCCAGCGCGGGCGCATCGAGGCGGTCGCGCACTTCTTCCCACAGTCCCACGTCGCTCAACGCGGTTTCGATCTTGTGCGCCAGCGCATCGGCACGGCGCATGCCGTGCTCGCGCAACGGCAGTTCCAGATTGCGGCGGATCGACAGCGGAAACGGGTTGGGGCGCTGAAAAATCATGCCGACGCGGCGGCGCAACGCGCGCACATCGAGCCCGGGATCGAGAAGATCAAGGCTGTTCGCGCCGTCGACGAGGCGCAGCCTACCTTCGACGCGCGCGCCGGGAATCAGGTCGGTGAGCCGGTTGAGCGCGTTGAGAAAGCTGGTCTTGCCGCAGCCCGAGGGGCCGATCAGCGCGGTGATGCAGCCTTTGTAGATATCCAGCGAGACGTCGGAGAGTACCGGCGTATCGCCGTAGGACACGGCCAGGTTTTCGATGGACAGGTGCGGCACCGGCACGCAGCACGGCGTGCCCGCTTCAATACAGCCCAGTGTGTGCGGGTTCATAAGGCGAGTCTCCGGGTGAGCAGGCGGCGCGACAGTGCGACCGCCAGCAGGTTGGCGCAGGCGACCAGCGCGACCAGCACCAGTGCGCTGGCGGCGGCGTGCGTGTCGCCGCCAGCGACGTTCATCGACAGGTCGTAGATGTGGACGGCGAGCGCGCGCCCGGAATCCGACAATGATTCGGGCATGCGGTCGACGTAGCCGCTGGTGAAGATGAGCGCGGCGGTTTCGGCGGCGGCGCGGCCGATGCCGAGCATCAATCCTGCGCCGATGGCGGGTGCTGCGGCGGGCAGGATGACGTGCGCGAGCGCGGCGCTTTGGGTCAGCCCGAGCGCCGCGGCGCCGCGCCGCCAGCCGTCGTCCACCGCGCCGAGTCCGGCTTCGACGGTGCGGATGAAGACCGGCAGGATCATCGCGGCCAGCGTGAGGCCGCCCGACAGGATCGAAAATCCCAGGCCGAGATAGACGCTGAAGAATGCGTTGCCGAACAGGCCGAAGACGATGGACGGCATTCCGGCGAGCCCGTCGAGCGCGAGGCGGATGCGCCGTCCGGTGCCGCCGCCGGCGCGGGTGTAGGTGTTCAGCCACACCGCCGCGCCGAGCCCGACCGGCGCGGCGACGCCGACCGCCACGCCGAGAATCAGCAGCGTGGAGACAAGTATCGATGCGATACCGCCGTCGCGCCCGGCGTTTTCTGGCGCAGTGGTGATGAAGTCCCACGACAGCGCGCCGAGCCCGAGCCGCGCGAGATCCACGAAAAGCCAGGCGAACACGGCGGCGACGCTGAGTGCCGCACCCCACAGCGCAAGTCCGAACAGACGGTCGCCCGGCACGCTATGCATGGCGCGGCTCCAGACGCGCGGCGAACCACGCCAGCCCCAGCACCAGCAGCGCCAGCAGCAGCCCCGACACGAACAACCCGGCGCGATGGGTGCCGGTGGCGTAGGCCATTTCCAATGCGATGTTGGCGGTGAGCACGCGCACCGGGTCGAATACGCTGGCGGGCAGTTGCACTACGTTGCCCGCCACCATCAGCACCGCCATGGTTTCGCCCAGCGCGCGCGCCAGACCGAGCAGCACACCGCCGGCGATGCCGCGCCGCGCGGCGGGAACCGCCACCTTCAGCAGCGTGGCGCGCTGCGTCAGGCCGAGCGCCGCCGCGCCGTCGAGCAGGCTGCGCGGCACGGCAGCAAGCGCGGCGTGGGCGAGCAGCGCGACGGTGGGCAGGATCATCAGCGCGAGCACCAGTCCGGCGGTGAAGAGGCTGGCGCCGGGCGGCTGCCAGCGCGCGACCAGCGGCACCAGCACGGTCAGCCCCCAGAAGCCGTACACCACCGAGGGCACGCCGGCCATCAGCGCGAGCAGCCCGCGAAAACCGGCAGCCAGCGCAGGCGGCGCCTGAAAACGTGCGAACAGCGCGCACGCCAGCCCCAGCGGCGCGGCCAGCAGTATCGCGAGCGCGGCCACCGCGAGCGTTGCAATGCACATCGCGGCGAGGCCGAAGTGGCCTTCCAGCGGATACCAGGCAAGGCCGACGAAGCGCAGCCAGCCGCCGTGCGCCAGCGCAGGCCAGGATTCGGCCAGCAAGAAGCCGAGCATGCCGGCCAGCAGCAGCGCCGCGGCACCCGCCATCGCGGCGGTCAGCGGTGCGAGCAGGGCATCAGCCGAGCGGTTCATCAGCGTGGCGGCGGGACAAAGTATTGCGCTTCGATCAGGTCGCGCACGGCGGGCGATTGCGCGAAGGCGATGAAGCGGGCGGCAAGCGGCGATGGCGCGCCGTGCGTGACGAGATTGAGCGGACGCGTCAGCGGAAAGCGGCCGCGCTGCACCGCGTCCGTGGTCGCCGCCACGCCGGCCATCGGCAGCAGCCTGATCGGTATGCCGTGTTCGACCGCGTATTCCGCCGCGCCGATCGACACGTAGCCGATCGCGCCGGGGTTGCCCGCCACCGTCTTGATGCCCTGCTGGTTGTCGCCGATTACCGCCTGCGCGCGAACCTGGCTGTTCTTCAGCCCGGTGTAGTGCAGGAACAGTTCCAACGTCGAGCGGCCTTCGGCTTTGCTCACCACCGTGATCGGGCGATCCGGTCCGCCGGCCCCACGCCAGTCGCGTATCCGGCCGGTATAGATCGCCTTGATCTGCGCGTCGTCGAGTTGCCTGACCGGATTGCCTGCATGGACGATGAGGGCGACGCCGTCCAGCGCGATGGTGTGCGCGACCAGCGTTTTCGCCTCGACGGGTTTGAGCGAGCGCGACACCAGGCCGATGTCGGCCAGGCCGTTCATCGCATCGGCCACGCCGCGCGACGAGCCGCCGGTCTGCACGTCCACGCGCACGCCGGGATTCGCCGCTTCGAAGCGCTTGCCGATTTCCAGCGCCAGCGGCGCGACGGTGCTGGAGCCGGTGAGCACCAGTTTGTCTTCGGCAGCGTGCGCGGCCGGCAGGAAGGCAAGCACTGCAAGCAGCGTGGCAAGGAAAGTCAGGGTGTGTTTCATGCGGGTCTCGTGGACAGGGACGTTACGTGCGGGGCAGCGCTTCCAGCGCACGGAGGATGTCGGCGGGCTCCATCCGTTTGGTGTAGTCGGTGTCGGCCTGCATCGCGCGCACGATGCCGTCGCGGTCGATGACGAAGGTGCCAGGCGCGGGCAGCACGTTGCGACCGGGCCCGTTGTATTCGATCAGGTCGAGGCCGTGTTTGCGATAGACCGCAGCAAGGTCGGGATCGACTTCGAAAAGCAGCCGATACGCGCGCATCGCCGTGCTGTCGAGGTCACTCAGCACGTCGAACTCGCGCGGCGCGGCCTTGAACTGTTCGAGCGACTTGTCGGGAGTCTGCGGGGTGACGGCGATGAGCTGCGCGCCGAGTGCCTGAAACCGTGGCAGGCTTTCCCGCAAAGCGTGCAGGTGCATGTTGCAGAACGGGCACCAGGCGCCGCGATAGAACACCAGCACCACCGGGCCTTTTTCCAGTTCGTCGTAGAGATTCACCGGCTGGCCGAATGCGTTGGGCAGGGTGAAATCGGGCGCGCGTTCTCCGACCTTGATGCCGGGGTCGGGCAGGGTTTTGGCGAGCGCGGCCTTGGCGAGCGCCATCACCGCCTGCTCGTCGGCGGAGAAGCCAGGCTTGGCGGCGGTGCGCGCCTGATATTCCTGCAGTGCGCCCTGGTAGTCGCCAGGCTGCGCGGCATGCAGCGGCGCGGCGAGCGAGAGCAACAGGGCGGCGCGGATAAGCGTATTCAGCATGAGTGTCTCCTGGTGGGTCAACAGCATGCGCAGGCGGCAGCGTCGCCACTGGTTTCGGCGCGGCTCTTTTCGGTGAAGGGCAGGCCGCCGCCACAGCCAGGGAAGATGCCGTAGTGGCGCGAAAAATCGCCGATGAAATCGAAGTGCGCGGCAAAACGGCTGTCGTGCAGCATGCGCCAGGTGTTGCCGCATACGGGGAAGACCCTGCCCGCTTCGATGACGTGATGGGTGTCGAGTTTGAAGCTGTCGCGCGCCAGCGGCAGCGTGCCGCGATACACCACGGCCTGGCCGTAGTCCTCGCAGGCCGGCTCCAGCCCGTCGAGCTTGAACAGCCGGGTGGTTGCGGAATAAAACCGCAGCTCGCCGACCTTCTGCGCGATGGCAGGATCGGTGAGTTCGATCGGGCGGCTTTCCACCAGGCGCGGGTCGGCGAAGCCGGCTTGCCGGGCGAGCGTCAGAAAATCGTTCCAGTACAGCGCGCCGCCGAGGCATTCGCCATACAGCAGCGGATCGTTACGCAGCGCGGCAGGGACGCGGCGGTCGGCGTAGATGTCGGAAAAGTAAAATTCGCCGCCGGGCTTCAGCAGCCGGTGGATGTGCGCCAGCACGCGATCCTTGTTGGGCGAGAGGTTGACCACGCAGTTGGAGACGATGACATCGAAGCTCGCGTCTTGCAGTCCCAGGGCGTCGAGTTCCTCGATGTAGCCGAGCTGGAAGCGCACGTTGTCGTGGCCGAATTTTCCCGCATGCCAGCCGCGATGCGCTTCGGCGACGGCGAGCTGCTCCTCGGTCATGTCCACGCCGAGCACCGAGCCGGCCGGTCCGGCGAGCTGCGCCAGCACGTAGCAGTCGCGGCCCGAGCCGGAACCGAGGTCGAGAATGCGGCTGCCTTCCAGCGCCAGCGGCGCGACCAGCCCGCAGCCGTAATAGCGCGCGCTGACCTCGGGATGAACGTTGGCCAGCAGCGGTTTCAGCCAGGCCGGCATGGACATGACATCGCAGCAGGCGCTGGTCTTGAGGTCGGCCGAGCTTTGCAGTTGATGGCCGTAATAGTCTTTCACTTCGTCGCGCATGAGGGATGCTCCTTGGATGGATGGGGTAGTTCCGCCAGCTTACGAGCGCCAAAGTGCGCGACAAAGCGGCGGTCGATATGGTCTTTCCAGCGCCATGCCCAGCGCCCTTGCCATACCCAGCCGCCCCACGTACCGATGGCGTGGCGGTCGCCGGTGGAGAGCAGCGCCAGCGCGCGTGTTTGCGGGGTCCATGGCGCGCATGCCAGACCTTGCAGCGCGGCGCGCAGATTGGCAGCCAGCACCGGGCCCGCTTTCACTGCGTAAACGCCCGATTTTGGGTGCGGGCGGGCAGAAAAGCTGGCGACATCGCCCGCGGCGAATATGTCGGGATGCGAGCACGAGCGCAGGGTGGGGTCGATCGCGATAAAGCCTGCATCGTCGACCGCCAGGCCTGCGGCGCGCGGCCACGCCGGTGCTGCGGCACCGGTGGCCCAGACGGTGAAATCGCGGTCGATCCGGGTGCCGTCGGCGAGTTCGATGTGATCCGAGGCGACCGCGTTCACGGCTTGCCCGAGATGGAGGGTGATGCCCAGCGCCCGCAGCACGCGCGCGGCGGCGTGCCCCGCCTGTGGCGCCAGATGATGCAGCAGCGTGTTTTGCCGTCCGATCAGGTGGAAGCGGTGCGGGTTCCAGGTGGTGCGCGCCAGCCGGTGTCGCATGGCGGCGATGACTTCGACACCGGCTGCACCGCCGCCGACCACCGCGATGCTGAGCGGACGGCGGCACGCGACCTCGGTCGCGAGTTGTCGCCAGCGGTCGAGGAAAGGCTCGATCGGCTTCACCGGAACGGCATACTCGGCCACGCCAGCAACCGTCATCGGCGGCGGGGTGGAACCGGTGTTGATGGACAGGAGGTCGTAGGCGAGCCGACTGCCGTTTTCGCAGACCACCACGCGGTTGGCGGGATCGAATTGCACGGCGAGCGTTTTCAGCCAGCGGCAACCGGCTGCGCGTACCAGCGGCGCAAGATCGACACAGCCCTGTTCATAGTGATAATGGCCGGCGATCACGCCCGGCATCATGCCGGAGTAGGGGGCGAGCTGATGCGGGCTGACCAGCACCAGTTCAACGCCGGGCAGCGGCGCGCGCGCGAAGGCTTCGAGCACGAACAGGTGGGCGTGACCGCCGCCGATCAGCAATAGGCGTTTCATGAGGCAGTCTCCAGTTCGATTGCACGCTGCCAGCCAGACGGCAGGTGGATGAGGTCGTCGGGTTCGTCGATATCGGCCAGGGTGCGGCCGATGGCCGTGCGCCAGCCCAGCGTGGCGAGGCGTTCGCGTGTCAGCGCCGCCACCTGCGAGGTGCCCCACGGCATGTCGGCGAACAGTGAAGAATGGAAGATCGACAGGCCGAGCAGGACGTAACCGCCATCGTGCGCCGGATGCATGACGGCGTGGTGCGTATCCAGCAGCAGCGCGGCATCGCGCAGCGTTTGCGCGTCGAGCTGTGGACAATCGGTGCCGATCAGCAGGACGCGTTGATGCGAATCCAGGCTGCGCCGGGCGGCACGCGCCATGCGTGCGCCGAGATCGCCTTCGCCCTGGGCGCTGGTCTGCACGCCGGGCGGGAACGGGATGTTGCGCCAATCGGCGCTATCGGGCGGCGGTTCGACGCACAGCTCGACCGGGCCGATGTCCGCTGCCCAGGCCGCCTCCAGTGTGTGACGCAGCATGCGCTCGGCGAGCCTGGACGCACCGACTTCGCCCAGCGCGGGAATGAGTCGGGTTTTGACGCGACCGGGGCGCGGCGCCTTGGCGAAGACAATGATGCGGGTGGCGTTCATGGCTTTATCTCCCGCGCGGGGCGGTTGTAGTGCTGCGCCAGTCGCGCCGGTTCCGCGCCGCGCCAGTACGCCCAGCGCAGGCTCCACATGAGCACGATGGTGTGCCAGGTGCCGTGTTCTTCCCAGCGCCGCGCCGAGGTGACGACGGGGATTTTCAGGCAGGCGGGCGGGCCGGTTTTTTTCAGGCGCCGCGACAATTCGATGTCTTCCATCAGCGGCTGCTCGGGAAAACCGCCCACCGACTCAAACGCCGCACGGGACATGAACATCGCCTGATCCCCCGTTGCAATGCCGGTCAGGCGGGACCGCAGGTTCATCATCCGGGCCACCAGCCGCAGCAAGAGCCGCCGCGAACCGAGGCGCACGTCGAAGCGTCCCCAGCGATGCCGGTTCAGCGCGCAATCGACGGCGCGCAAGGCATCCGTGGGCAGGTGCGTGTCGGCATGCAGAAACAGCAGCGCCACGCCGGCCGCCCGGGCCGCACCCGCGTTCATCTGGTGCGCCCGTCCGGGCGGCGCGGTCAACACCTGATCGGCCAGCGGCGCGGCCAGCGCGGGGGTGCCATCGCTGCTGCCGCCATCGGCGACGATGATTTCGACGCCGCGTTCGCGCAGGGATTCGAGCCGGGTCAGCGCGGGCACAATGATTTGCGCCTCGTTCAAGGTCGGCACGATGATCGACAGCCAACTCATACGGATTCCTCGTCGGGGACGTGGCCCAGTTGCGCAGCGCCATGAAAATGCCGGATCCAGAGCTTCATCAGCACGAACAGCAACAGGCCGCCGCCGCCCAGCCAAAGCACCGCCAGCCGGACGTTCTCGATCTGCCCGACGAGGCTCGCCAGGCGATGCGCGAACCACCATCCGGCGGTAACGACGACGCCGGCCCAAAGCAGCGCGCCGATGCCGTCGTATAGCACGAAACGGATGTAGCCCAGATTCGACATCCCGGCCATGGGCGCGGCGAAGGTGCGGAAACCGGGGACGAAACGCGCGAGGGTCAGCGACCGCGGGCCAAAACGCACCAGGGTATCCGCGGTTTTCGCTACGCAGGCGGTCGAGCCAAAACTCACTTTGCAATACAGCCCGATCAGTCGGGCCGAACCCATCCGGCCGACGGCGTACCAGAGGCTGTCGCTCAATAGCGCGGCGCTTGCGGCAATCAGGATGGTCGTCGTGAAATCCAGATGCCCGGTTGCCAGCACGCTGCCGGCAACGAGCAGCGTCAGCTCGCCCGCCATCGGCACGCCGGCATTGGTCAGCATGACCCCCACGAATACGGCGATGTAGCCATAGTGGGCGAACAGGCCGAACAGGAAGGCGGTGAATTCATTCATGACGGATGTCGATCGGGTCGCATGGAAATTGGTCGCCCGGTGTGTTCGATCCTGACAATACGGACACGCTGTGCGGGCGTTTCACGAGCCGCGCGCGTTGAGCTTCCAGTCGTAATCGAGATGCGTGAGCCGGGTCTGGCCTGAGCGCAGCAGCCTGCGGACGTCGTCGGTATCGGCCAGCACGTCGGCATGGCGCGCGAAGAACTGCGAAATATGTCGGTAGCCACCCCAGCCGCGCTCGAAATCCTGCCGGTACCAGTCGAAGATTTTCGAGACCTCCAGCCGCTGAGTTTTTGGATTGAAGCGGTTGCGGCTGCGGTCCGCGAGAAAGAGCCGGGTGGCGTCTTCGAGTTGCGATTCCAGCCGCGATCCCACATAGGCCTCGCCGCGCAGGGCGGGGCAGCCGACCGACGCACAGTTCACCGCGAAATGGATGCGCGGTTCCTCGAACACGCCTTCGGCGCGAATCAGGCCGTGCTCGATATCGTCGAGCGAACGGGTTTCGCCGAGCAGCGGGACGAAGCGCTTCTTCCATGGGCTGCTGAACAGGCCGCCGATCTCTTTGATCGAGCCCAGGCCGGGATAGCGGGTCAGCACCAGTTCGACCGTCCAGGCGTTGTAGGCGTTGATCAGGAAGGCGAGCTGGTCGGATTTGTGCCATTGCCCGTATTCGGCAGGCTTTACCGACGCCAGCGCATCCAGGTAGACCTTCAGGCGCACGCGCTCGCGGGCTATGCCCGCATAGTCGACTTCGGTGGCCTGGCCCTGCGCCAGGGTGACAACGTGGCGCTGCAGCAGGCCATCCCAGGTGCCGTGGTCGAACGGGGCAGCTTGGGCGGTTGCGATACCGCACCACAACAACAAACCGAAAAAGTACGCACGCATGGACTTACCCCCTCATCCAGGCCTGATACCGGGCCACCCAGCCGAGCAGCTTCTGCGGCGCGTGGGCGCGCTTCCATTCGCCTGCCGCATACTTGTTGGCTTCCGCCCAGGTGGGGTAGGGGTGGATGGTGCCGAGGATCTTATTGAGTCCGAGGCCGTGGCGCATCGCCAGCACGAATTCGGACAGCATCTCGCCGGCGTGCGCGCCAACGATGGTGACGCCGAGGATGCGGTCCTTGCCCGGCACCGTCAGCACTTTCACGTAGCCGTGCGTGGCGTCTTCGGTGATGGCGCGGTCGAGGTCGTCGAGCTCGTAGCGCGTGACTTCGACCGCGATGCCCTGTTGTTTGGCGTCGGTTTCGGACAGGCCGACGCGCGCGACTTCAGGGTCGGTGAAGGTGACCCAGGGGATGACCGAATAGTCTGCCTTGAATCGCTTGATCCCGCCGAACAGCGCATTGACCGCCGCATACCAGGCCTGATGTGCAGCCGTGTGGGTGAACTGGTAGGGGCCGGCGACGTCGCCGCAGGCGAAGATATTGGGGTAGCGGGTCTGCAGCCAGGCGTTGGTTTCGAGGGTGCGCGCGCGGGTCAGCGGGATGTCCAGCGCCTCCAGGCCGAAGCCCTCTGTGCGCGGTGCACGGCCCACCGCCAGCAGCAGGGCGTCGAAGGGCAGCGCCTCGTCGCGGCCATCGCGGCGCAGCCACAGCCGCTGCTCGCCGTCCGCATTCTCGCAGCGCAGGGTGTCGGTGCCTTTCATCACCCTCACGCCGTCGGCGACCAGCGCGGCTTCGACTGCGCCAGCGGCATCGGGGTCTTCCTTGCCCATCAATCCGCTGCGCGCGATCTGCGTCACCTGGCAGCCGAGGCGGGCGAAGGCCTGCGCCAGCTCGCAGCCGATGGGGCCGCCGCCCAGCACGATCAGCCGCTGGGGGCGTTTGGTCAGCGACCAGATCGTATCCGATGTGTAATGGCGCACGTCGGCGAGGCCGGGCAGCGCGGGGATCAGCGGCGCGGCGCCAGTGGCGACGACGATCGCTCGCGTGGTGAGCGTCTGGCCGTTGACCTCGACCGTCCACGGCGAGGTGATCATGGCCTGGCCCTCGACGACCTCGACGCCGAGCTGCGTGTAGCGTTCCACGGAATCGTGCGGCTCGACCGTGCGCACCACGCGCCGTACCCGCGCCATCACGTCGGCGAAGTCGTATTCGATTGCAGCGCGGGTCATACCAAGCTTTTCTGCGTCGTGCGCCTGCTTGACGAACCGGGCCGAGCGGATCAGCGCTTTCGACGGCACGCAGCCATAGTTGAGACAATCTCCGCCCATCTTGTGGCCTTCGATCAGGGTGACTTTCGCTTTCACGGCGGCGGCGATGTAGGCGGTGACCAGCCCGGCCGCGCCGGCGCCGATCACCACCAGATTGCGGTCGAAGCGCCTGGGACGCGGCCAGTTCGCATAGACCTTGCGCGCCTGGGCCATGGCGACGATTTTTTTCGCGATCAGCGGAAAGATGCCGAGCAGCGCAAACGAGGCCACCAAACCGGGCGACAGAATCCCCGCCAGGCTGTCGATGCGCGCCAGCTGGGTGCCGGCGTTCACATACACCAGCGTGCCGGCCAGCATACCGACTTGACTCACCCAGTAGAAGGTCCGAGTGCGGATCGGCGTCAGCCCCATCAACAGATTGATGACGAAAAACGGAAACGCCGGCACCAGGCGCAGGGTGAAGAGGTAGAAGGCGCCGTCCTTCTCGATGCCGGCATTGATCGCGGCGAGGCGGTTGCCGAAGCGATTCTGCACGGCGTCGCGCAGCACGAAGCGCGCCGCAAGAAAGGCCAGCGTGGCGCCGAGGCTGGAGGCGAACGACACCAGCAGGGTGCCGGTGGCAAGCCCGAACAGCGCGCCGCCGGCCAGCGTCATCACTGCCGCGCCGGGCAGCGACAAGGCGGTGACCACGACATAGATCACGAAGTAGGCGCCCATTACCAGGTAAGGCGTCGCGGCATACTGCGCGGCGAACTGCGTCTGCGAAGCCTTGAGCGCGTCCAGCGTGAGGAACCGCCCTAGATCGAAGGCGAAGAACGCAGCCAGCAGGGCGGCGACTAGCGCCAGCAGAATGATGCGTTTCATCTCAGCGCTGCCCCGCGTCCGTTTCCAGCGCACCGCTGCAGCTGCTACCGTGTCCCGCGGTGCAGCCGTAGCAATGGTCGGCCACTTCGATCGGCGCGCCGTCCGGATCGACATCGAGCAGGTCGCGTAGGTGTGCGCGCGGATTGCCGCCGATGCGCGCGGGCAGGCCGAGCATCTGGTTGAAGTCGCAATCGTAGAGCCGCCCCTGCCAGTCGACGCTGAGCATCGAGCGACACATCACCTGTGCCAGGTTGGCTTCGTGGTGATTGGCCTTCAGCAGGGCCATGTAGGGTTCGAACTGGCCATGCGACACCAGCGTGCTGCCGAAGCGCTGGATCGGCATGTTGGTGATCGTGAGCAGGCGATTGAAGACGATGCCGTAATGCGAAAACAGCTCGCGCTGATAGGCCGCCTGCAGGGCGGATTGCTCGGGCGGCAATTCGGCGCCCTGGGGGTTGAACACCAGGTTCAGCATGAGACCGCTGTCCGGCTGCCCGTAGCCCAGCCGGTTGAGTTGTTGCAGACCTTCGATGCTGCGCTCGAACACGCCCTTGCCACGCTGCTTGTCGACATTGTCGGCCTCATAGCAGGGCAGGGAGGCGACCACTTCGATCTGCTGTGCAGCGAGGAAGTCGGCCAGATCCTCGTGGCCGGGCTCCGACAGGATGGTCAGGTTGCAGCGGTCGATCACTTTCACGCCCAGTTCATGCGCGGTGCGCACCAGCCAGCGAAAGCGGGGGTGGAGCTCGGGCGCACCGCCGGTCAGGTCGAGAGTTTCAAGCTTGCGCGCGGCTAGCACCTCGGGGATCAGCTTGATCGTAGCGGAATCCATCATCTCGGTGCGCTTTGGGCCGGCGTTGACATGACAATGTACGCAGCTCTGATTGCAGCGATAGCCGAGGTTGACCTGCAGGGTGGTGAGCCGTATGCGGCGCAAGGCCGGGAAATCGCTGGCGCGTAGTAAGGGTAGGGTGGCGTGCATCGAAGAATCCTCTGTCCCGGCATTGCGCCGTCTCAGTTTGGTCGGATGGGGGGGCTATTCCTGACAGTATTGTGCTGTTCAGATGGGATTGAACAGGCGGACGCTGGGGAAAGAAGATATTAATAATCCGCGCGGATGCCCAGAATGGCGCCGCGCGCGCGCAAATCGTCGAGTAGCGCGCCGCCGGACTGGATCACGAGTGCGGGGTCGGGATGGCGGCTTTCGGCAGCGATCATTTGGAGCGCGGCGCGTCCACTGAGTGTGCCGGGTTCCAGAAATACCAGCAGCCGTGCGGTGAAGGCGTTGATTTCGCTGAATTGCACCTTGTCTTCGGCGGCGCGGAATACCAGCAAAAAAGTCTCGGCAGGCTGAATCGTGCGGCGCGGCGCGATGCGCTGCACCGGCCAGTCGTAGCGCAGATTTGCCAGCACCGGATTCAGCAGCGGCACGCCGTCGAGCAGGTCGCCTGACGCATCGACGTCGCGGTCCGCGACGCGGGTCGACACCGACAGCACCAGCTCGATCCATTCATAGTGCGCCAGCGCCAGCAGATACGGCGGATAGCCTTCCGGCGCCGTCCACTCGTTCTGCAGGAACTGCACGAACTCGTCCGGGATCTGCCGGAAGTAGGGCGTGCGGCTGCGGTGCGTGCCGAAAAACGCGCGCACCAGTTTCGCCCACTTGCGCACGCCCAGCACCTGCCGCAGCACCGGAAAGCAGGCCAGCAGGAAGCCCTCGATATTGTTGAACAGCAGTTCGTTGTAGACCTTCATGCGCCGCGCTTCGACGCCCGCCGGGCGCGGGTGCGCCTTTGGGTCGCGGATGTGCGCGGTGAAGGCGAACTGGTAGCGCTGGAATTCAGGAAGCGCGGCTGGCTTGTTCATGTCGGTGATGCTGGGCCTGGATGCGCGCGATGTGCTCGACCTCGCGCACGAGGTCGGCCAGCGGCGGAATGTTGAAGTCGCGCTCCAGGAGCGTGGGGGCGACGCCGTGGATGCGGTAGGTCGCGTCGAGCAGCGCCCACACCGGGTCGATCACGTCGGCGCCGTGGGTATCGACGATCAGGTCCGGTGCTTCGACGTAGTGCCCGGCCATGTGCAGGTACACGATGCGTTCGCTCGGCAGCGCGCGGATGAATTCGAGCGGGTCGTAGCGGTGGTTCACGCTGTTGACGTAGACGTTGTTGACGTCCAGATGCAGGTCGCAGCCGGCTTCGTCGAGCACGGCGCGGATGAAGGCGATCTCGTCCATGTCGGCGACCGGCGACGGCGTGTAGTACGAGGCGTTTTCGATCGCGATGCGGCGTTCCAGGATGTCCTGCGCGCGGCGGATGCGCGCAGCGACGTATTTCACCGCCTCCTCCGTGAAGGGAATCGGCAGCAGGTCGTACAGGTGCCCGTCGTCCGAGCAGTACGACAGGTGTTCGGTATAGAGCTGGATGCCGTGCGCATCCATGAATTGCCGCGTCTTCGTCAGCAGCATTTCGTCGAGCGGAGACGGTCCTCCGAGAGACAGCGACAGGCCGTGGCAGACGAAGGGATAGCGTTCGGTGAAGCTGCGCAGGTCGCGGCCGTAGGCGCCGCCCAGGTCGATCCAGTTCTCCGGAGCGAGCTCGAAAAAATCGATGGCGTCGGGGACCCGGGATTTCAGCGCGGGAATGAGTTCGCGCCGAAACCCGAGCCCCGCGCCGGACAGGCGCAGGGAGGTCATCAGGCTAGCCGCGGATTACTTGGCGACAGGCTTTTTGGTGGCGCCGCACTTGCCTTCGCCGCATTTTCCTTCAGGCATTTTCTTGTCGGTGGGTTTCATCTCTGTGTGATTGTCGGCGACCTGGTAGCCGGAGGCCAGGCCGGACAGCGCGAAGGGATTTTCCGCAGCCGCGGCGATGGGGGCGGCTGCCATGCTGGCGAAGAAAGCGGTGCCGGCAGCGGCGGCGATCAGGGATTTCTTGGACATGTGTTCTCTCCTAACAGGGTTAAATTCAACGACGGTCAATAAAAGCCGGAGGTTTCCGGTGTGTTGCAAAAGGCTTACGAGCCGAGCCTTTTCTGCAATTCGGTTTCGATGCGCCGTCAGGCTTCGGGCGCAAGCCCGGCGGCGTCATCGGGTGCCGCCGTCTCTTCGCGAAACAGGCGGCGCATTTCCTGCAACTGCCGGTTGAAGCGTGCGCAGTTCTCGCAGATGGCCAGGTGCAGGCGCAAAGCCATCCGGTTGGAAAGCGGCAGCCGTTCGTCCATGGCACGCGAGGCGAGTTCTGTTGTCTCCCGGCACGTCGTCATCCATTTCATGCGGCACCCGCTTTCGAAAACCCGTTCAACTCCAGGCATTGCCGCATGAACACTCTTGCCCGATGCAGCAGTACCCAGCAGTTGGTCGGGGTGATGTTCAGTTCCTTACAGATTTCTTCGGTTTCCATGCCGGCCACCTCGCGCAGGCTGAATACCTGAGCCATCACCGGCTTCAGGCGGTCGGCGCATTCGTCCAGCACGCGCCGCAGTTGGCTTATAAGAAGAAAAAGATAGGACAGAAGGGGATGGCTTTCCTGCCGTCCTTCCGCCCTTTGTAAAACCGGTTCTTCAGGTTGATACAGCCGCATGGGTTGCGGCTGTATCAACCTGAAGGGACAAACTCAGCGGGCCATGAAACGGCGTGCCAACCAATGATCCAGACTCAGTTTTCCGGGGCCGGAGAGCAACAGCGGGACAAACATCACCAGATACATGAGCGGCAGTTTGAAGCCGTTGTCGCAGACGTTATAGCCATTGCCCGCGTGAACGCTGGCCCAGGCGACGATCGTCAGAATGATGAGCGACAAACTGAAGAAGCGGGTGCCCAGACCGATCACCAGTGCGACGGCGCCGATCAGTTCGGACCAGGTGGACAGAAACCACGAGATATCCACTGGCACCAGGTTGAATGGGAAGGGGAAGTCGCCCTGAATATCGGCAAACCAATTGTCGCCGTTGAATTTCTCGACACCGGATTCCCAGAATTCCCATGCCAGCAGCAGCCGCAAGCCCATCAGGCCGAGATAGCTGCCGGCCTGGTCGAGCCGTGCGGTGAGCCCCGCATAAAGATGAATGATTGAATTCATGGTGAAGGCCTTATTGGTTGACGTGGGAGTGGATTGAAAAACGGCCTGAAGCGTTAACGCCAGGCCAGTCCATCACTTACTTCTTGCCACCGCACTTGCCCTCGCCGCATTTCCCGTCCTTGGCCTTGGTCTCCTTCGCCCCCCCACATTTGCCTTCACCGCATTTTCCATCCTTGGCTTTGGTGTCTTTCTTGGCGCCGCATTTTCCTTCGCCACACTTGCCGTCCTGGGCCTTGTCGGCGGCGGCGATCATATAGCCTTGCGGCAGCGCGCTCAGGGCAAACGGGTTGCCGGCAGCGTGGGCGATGCCGGCTGCGCCGATGACGGCGGTCAATGCGAGGGTGAGGCTGGTCTTGCTTGCTTTCATGATGGTTCTCCTAAAGTTTCAGTGGGTTGTTTGCCCGTGCAGCCGGTGAAAAAATGGCTGTGGTGCATTGATGGCGATGTTCCCGATCAGGCGGATGGCTTGCTGCGATGACTTTGCTGTTCGGCAAGCGCCTGGCTGATGCGCTCACGCGCCTCGGCAGACAGCGCGTGATCCGCGACTTCGGTTTCGGCACGCTGGTCTGACTGACGCAGCAAGCGCCGCATCAGTGCAATCTGCCGTTCGAAACGTCGGCAGTTGCCGCACATCCACAAATGGAAGCGCAGCCCCCAGCGTTCGCGAAAACTCAAGGCTCGGTCCTGGCCATGCGAGACCAGATGGCTCGCGTCTTTGCATGTCAACATCGCTTTAGTTCCGGGCGCGCCCGGCTCCGTTCTGGTCGAGACACTGCCGGAGCCCCATGCGGGCCCGATACAGCATCGTCCACACGTTCGTCGGCGAGATTTCCATTTCCTGACAGATGGTTTCGGTGGATTCCTCCATCACCTCGCGCATCATGAACAATCGTCCCAGGCGATTGGGAAGCGCATCGAGGCAGCGCTGCAGGATGGCGATGAGCTGACTGCGTTCCAGGGAATCTTCGGGGTTGCCCCAGTCGGAAACTTTTTCGCGCCAGCTGCCCTTGCTGTCGAAGAAATCTTCTTCGGCAAACAATTCGTCGTCGGCTGACACGAGATCGGGCGACTCCAGGGGCGCTTCGCGTGCTTCGCGCCGGAACAGATCCATGATCTTGTGCTTGAGGATGCCGATCAGCCAGGTGCGGACCGAGGCGCCGCCGTTGAAGCGTGCGCGGGCCTGCAGGGCGGAGACCAGGGTGTCCTGCACCACTTCCTCGGCTTTCTGGGCGTCGCGCAGGCGCAGTAGCGCAAAGCGGTACAACGCACTACCGTGGTGGTCGAGCCAGGTTTCCGGGTCTTCCATGTTGGGGTCGTTCAATGCCGTCTCCTGATTGTTATTGATGCAGTAAATAATTGTTGTGCTAAATAATGAACCATTCGGTACATAATACAGGTCGGCGTTGTCCTTTTTTCCTTACAACCCTCCACACCTTTTTCTGGAGTGCCCGTATTTGAAATTTTCGGGATGGGCTTGTCAGGAACCCGCGCCTGAGTCGACTAACCAGTCTTTCAATACAGAGGAGAAAAGCATGTCACGTCTTGCCACGATTGCACTTTCGATGGCCTTGCTGGTTCCGCCTGCCTACGCCATGGACGGCATGATCGTCCTCCCCAGCGCGCATTCGACCCCCGCCACGATGGACCGGCTCGAGGCGGCCGCCAAGGCGCGCGATCTGAAAGTTTTCGCGCGCATCGATCATGCCGCAGGGGCACGCAGCATCGGCCAGACGCTGCGGCCGACCGAACTGCTGATTTTCGGCCACCCCAAGGGCGGCACGCCGCTGCTGCAGTGTGCGCAGAGTTACGGCCTCGAGCTGCCGTTGCGGGTGCTGGCCTGGGAGGACGCACAGGGCAAGAGCTGGCTGGGTTACAAGGATCCGGCCAGTTACGCGATGCGTCCGGCCGGTCCCGAATGCGAGGTCGCTTTCAAGAAACTGATGGGCGGCTTGGACACGCTGGTCCGGGAGGCGGC
Organism: Thiobacillus sp. 0-1251; assembly: GCA_001899305.1. GTDB lineage: Bacteria > Pseudomonadota > Gammaproteobacteria > Burkholderiales > Thiobacillaceae > Thiobacillus. The sequence goes on from MKWL01000018.1 coordinate 233,222, forward strand.
GAGCCAGTAGGGCTCGACTCTGGCATCACTTCAATGCGGCATCGGGGCGCGGGTCCGATGGGTTTGACAATGTGTACCGATTGGTTCATAAACAGGCCATGAACGCATCACCCGGCCGCCCCCTCGAATTCGATCCTGACGCCGCATTGGACGCGGCGATGCAGGTTTTCTGGCGCAACGGCTATGAAAACACCTCGATGCAGGATCTGCTCGAAGTCATGCAGATATCCAAGAGCAGCCTTTACCAGGCGTTCGGCGGCAAGCAGGCTCTGTTCGAGCGCTGCATGACGCACTATGGGGACGAGATGATCGGGAGCTTGCGCGAGGCATTGCAGGCCTCGCCCAGCGGACTGGGTTTTATCCGGCAATTCCTGGAGAGCGTGCTGGACGAGGCGCGTGGGGTGTGCGAGGCGCGGGGTTGTCTGGTGTTGAATACCGCCAACGAATTCGCCCGCCGCAATCCGCAGATTGCCAAAGCGGTGTCGCAGGGGTTGAACCGCTTTCATGAAGTGCTGCTGGCTGCAGTCGAGCGCGCCCAGCAGGAGGGCGAGATCCCCCCCGAGCGCAATGCGTCCATGCTGGCCACGTATCTGGTCAGCAGTATGAGCGGCCTCAAGACCCTGAGCAAGGCCGGGGTCGGCGAGGATACCCTGCGCGGGATCATCGGGCTGACTTTGAAGGCTTTGCAGTAAGGATTCGATTATTTGTTCGACCAATAATGGACCATCCGGTCCACTAACCAAGGAGTCATGATGCAAGCGGAATATAAATTGTCCCTCCCGCCCCTTACCGAAGCCAGTGCCGACACCATCGCCGCTGACCGGATGCGCGCTGCGCAGGCCGGTTTCGGCTTCGTACCCAACATGTATGGCGTGATGGCCAACTCGCCCGGCTTGCTCGATACCTATGTGCATGGCTATACACGATTCCGTGAGCTGTCCGGCTTCACGCCGACGGAGCAGGAAGTGGTATTGCTGGCGGTCAGCCGCGAAAACGGCTGCACCTATTGTGTCGCCGCACACAGTTTTATTGCCGACAAGATGTCCGGTGTTCCCGAAGCCGTCACCAATGCCATTCGCGATGGCCAGCCGATCCCGGATGCCAGGCTGGCGGCTCTGCATGACTTCACCCGAATCATGGTGGTGAAGCGGGGCTTGCCCGACACCGCTGACGTGAACGCTTTTCTGGGCGCGGGTTACAGCGAACGCCAGATCCTGGAGATCGTGCTGGCGATTGCGGTGAAAACGCTGAGCAACTACGCCAACCACCTGTTCCATACCCCGGTCGATGCCATCTTCGCCGGCCGGACATGGGCCGATTGATTCCCCATGGCCCTGCAAGCCACCTTACAAGGACTATCCCGGAGCGCAGTGATGAAGAAAAGAGTGGGCGACAAGGTGAGCAACATAAGGCTGACCGCACTGGATGGATCGGTCTTTGATCTGTCCAGCCTGAATGGCAGGCCGTTCATGCTGTCTTTTTTCCGGTTTGCCTCATGCCCGTTCTGTAATCTGCGCATGCATCAACTGGTGAGCCGGTTTAACGAATTAGGGGGTCAATTCACGGTGGTTGCGATATTCGACTCCCCGCTCGACAACCTGCGCGAACACGCCGATCGGCACCATTCGCCGTTCCCGGTTCTGGCAGACGAGCGGGGCGCTTACTACGCGCAATACGGAATCGAGCGCTCGATCATCGGTGTTCTCAAAGGCATGATTTTCCGTATGCCCACAATGATGTACGCCATGTTCGGTAAGGGATATGTGCCAATCAAGATCAAAGGCAGCATGACCACGATGCCAGCCGATTTTCTGGTGGATGAGCAAGGCGTGATCCGACACACCTATTACGGAAAAGACGAGGGTGACCACTTGCCCTTCGATGAGGTTAAACAGTTTGCCGCGCGTTCCCGAGCTTAAGGGGGGCTGCAACGCGCATTTCCGGCTACGCGCGTAAGAAATCAGCCGTTTTCAGGAGAAAGCCATGAACTTCGATAAAGAGCTGGACGCACGCGGCCTCAACTGCCCGTTGCCGATATTGCGCACCAAAAAATCCCTGGGCGAACTGGAGAGCGGTCAGATACTGAAGGTGAGTTCCACCGATCCCGGCTCGGTCAAAGACATGCAGGCGTTTGCCAAGCAGACCGGTAACGAACTGCTATCTACGGCTGAGAATGGTGACGAATTCATTTTTCTGATGCGCAAGCATTGAGTTGTCATCCACTCAAGGAATAGGAGAGACATCATGGAAACCAAAAAAATGGCGCTCATCGCCACCAAAGGCACGCTTGATTGGGCGTATCCGCCCTTCATCCTGGCGTCAACAGCCGCGGCACTGGGCTACGAGGTGCAGATTTTCTTCACCTTCTATGGCCTGCAGTTGCTGAAAAAAGACCTGTCCGACCTCAAGGTCAGCCCGCTGGGCAACCCCGGCATGCCGATGAAAATGCCTTTCGGTCCCAAATGGTTCAAGGGACTCAACTGGAATATCCCAAATGCGGTGCAGTCGTTGGTGCCGGGTTATGAAAGCATCGCCACGGGTTTGATGAAGCAGACGATCAAAAACTGCGGCGTGGCAACGATTCCGGATTTGCGCGACCTGTGCATGGAGGCTGAGGTAAAAATGATTGCCTGCCAGATGACGGTGGAGCTGTTCGGCTTTGATCACAGCGAGTTTATCGGCGACATCGAGTACGGCGGCGCGGCGACATTCTTCGAGTTCGCGGGTGAAACGGATATCTGCCTGTTCATCTGAGTGATGCTTGCGAAGAGGCTGGCGCCAGTTTAACGGCCTCCGTTTCATTCAGCGCATCAATGGGTACGAGTTCAGATCATCGGCTCGATTGACACCGTCAGGACTCGCTGCCTGAATCGACCAATCCGTATATCCATTCAGGAAAGCGAGCCAGCCATGCGCATTGACCTGCATCAAAAGCCTCTCGACATTAGGCTCACTCGCTCCGCCGAAGCAACACTCGCTGCACGAGCAGGAACGTTAATTGCCGAGATGGAACTGATTTTTGGCTGCTTGATCCGCAAGCGGATCATTTTTCGCGAGTTGGGAGCGATAGGTGAGGCTGACGCTACTCCTGCCAGTGACCGGCTGGCTGTTCGTTTCGTGGCGTTAATGAGCCGTGCCGCTTGTACTCTGACGGATAGCGGCCAGGAAAAGGGCGGTTTGATCAAGCCAACCCATGAGCCACTCGAGAACCCTGGTCGATATGTGCCGCGCTGGCTGATGATTGATTTCCGCAAAGGGCAATGGCACGGCGAGTTTGGCTATGCGCAGGCGGCGGCATGACGACAGTTGTCCTGTTTCTCATCGGAGGAGCTGCTACATTTCTGGTTCTGTTGCAGGGGTTGATGTGGCTGCAGGCGCGTCGTGCGCAAGGCCGCCCAGCACCGGACACCACTCTTGTCGACGGCAAGGCCGCCGCCGACCGGGTGCGGGTGTATTACTTTTACGCTACGCACTGTGGCCCCTGTCGATCCATGATGCCGCTGGTCGAGCGCCTGCGCGGCGATCACCGCAACCTCATCAAGCTTGATGTCTCCGAGTCACGTGAACTGGCGCGCAGCTTCGGCGTGGCAGCCACCCCAAGCTTCATCCAGGTTATTGACGGTGTTATCCGACGAGTCAAACTCGGCGGCCAGAGCGAAGTTCGGTTGCTTGCCATGCTGCATCCAAGTCCCGTGAGGAGAACGCTCCATGAACGATTTTGAAACCAAGTTGAACGGCACACTCTATGGGCTGATGCAGTGGTCGGACTGGGATCGCCTGGAATCCGCATTGCGGTCAGAAACCGATGCGCGCTGGTACATAAGCGCCGTCGGAGCGGAAGCGCCAGCCACCCCACTTGATCCTGCAGCGCTGCATGTGTTGCTCGACGGAATCAGCGTGTTGTTAAGAAATGACCACCAAGAGGATTATCTCGGCATCGTCTATGTTGATGATCTCGATGTCCCCAGCCTGATTAAAATTTACGACCCCAATAATCTCGGAGCCGCATGCGGCAGCATCGGCTTCAAGGTGCCGCCTGGCTGGGTGCTGAGCCTGGATCGCCCCACGCCGATTACCACCGTCTTCCCCTTGCCTGGCAACCGGCAGCGCTGGTGGGATGCCGTGCATCGACTTTTGCTAGGCGAAGCGTCACAGGAACAGTCCTCAATCACAGTCAAATGAGCCCGAGATAGCGACTGACATATACTTGGTCAGCGTCGATAGGTTTGATACCACGCTAAGGGGGTAGTCGCGAGGCCTATATACCCTAGGGGGGCCACGGGCCAAGGCTGGAGTTCGCACGAATTACGCGCCGCGACTGACGTCTGGTCATGCTAGGAGTGAGGCCAAATTCGCGTTTGCAAGTGCGGCCATGCAAAGCGAATATTATGTACTGATGCAATACATCTCCATTGCACCTCATGGTGCAGGAAGGGGGTGTTTGCTATGTATGTAGGTAGCTTGTACGGATTGGCGATCTTCATGATCGCGGTCTGGATCTTTGGGTAAGCGGTAGTACCCGGGCGGAGGTCATCCCCGCCCGGTTGAGACACTGAGACCATGAGACTTGATGATGTCCGACACGGACAATAAGGAAGCCACGACGCTTTCTCGGCAGCATGTTGCGGCCTACCTCCAACACCTCGCGGCCGAGAGGCGGCTTTCTCCGAACACGCTTGAAAGTTACCAGCGGGACCTTCTTTTTTTGCTCCAGGCGACTGAAGAAAGCGGGAAAGCACTGGCTGACGCAGTGGCCTCCGATGTGCGGGACGCGATCGTCAAGCTCAGGAAGAAAAGCCTGTCGCCGGCGAGCGTGGCCAGACATATATCTAGCTGGCGGGGATTCTATTCATACGCCATCCAGAGGTTCGGGTACCTGAACAACCCGTGTGTCGGGCAAAAAGGTCCGAAGGTAAAGCGGGCCCTTCCCAAGACGCTTTCACCCGATAGTTGCGCCCAGCTCCTCGATGGCAAGAAGGAACAGGATATTGACTCGAATGTCTTGCTGGCGCGTGACCACGCCATGTTCGAGCTGCTTTATTCCTCAGGCTTGCGAGTGTCCGAGCTGACGGGCATGGATTTCATCGATATTGATCTGAAAGCAGGAGAGGCACGGGTTACCGGCAAGGGCAGCAAAACGCGCCTGGTGCCGGTAGGTAGGCAAGCGTGCAAAGCGATCAAGACCTGGTTGAGCTGGCGCCAGGCACTTCTTGGCGGTAACGATACTCCCGCATTGTTCCTCAGTCGCTGGGGGAGACGCCTTTCGGTGCGCAGCGTACAGAAGCGTCTTGATCAGTGGGTTTCGCTGTCCGGGCTGGGGCAATCGGTACACCCGCACATGCTTCGCCACGCTTTTGCCAGCCATATGCTTCAATCGTCAGGTGATCTCCGGGCAGTCCAGGAGATGCTTGGCCACGCCAACATCACCACCACCCAGATCTATACCCACTTGGACTGGCAACACTTGGCGAAGGTATATGACTCGGCTCACCCCAGGGCGCGCAGGAAATAAAGCGGGACTTGACTCCCCTTGGAGGGGTGATATATTTAGTATATCTTTCTGAAGGATTAAGGCCATGTCAGCCGCAACAGCGAAACCCGATCAATTGCTCTTCCGTTTCCGCGCCAAGGATACGGTCAGTGGCGTCAGCCGGGAAACCTTAATGAAACTATCGGACACCCTTGGCTACACGGAAACCCAGGTTATGCACCTGGCCCTGGCAAAACTGGCCAAGGAAGTCATTCCTGCCTATGAGGCAGACGAGGGTGATTTGACCGAGAAACAATTGGCCGCGATTCGGAAGGCGGTTCCCCAGGGGAAACCCCGCAGCGTCAAATCCAGCCTGTTTTGAGAGGTGAAATCAACGTGGTGGCCCGAGCCGCAGGCAGGGGACATAGTGTGGTGTCATTTTCCGGAAAACAAGGGCATTCATCCCGGAGCCAAACCGAGGCCGGCACTGGTGACAAAAGTGTTCGACGACGAGGCGCCGCACTATGTCGTGGAGGTGATTTACGGGACGAGTCAGAAAACGGATGATCTGCGATCGGGAGAGTTTCTGATTGCGCGAGCCGACCATGAAGCCTATCGGCTGGCTGGGTTGAGCTATCCGACCAAGTTCAATTTCAAGAGCCGGGTCGAGTTACCGTTCAGCCCGGAGTGGTTCAAGGTGCCGCCCACAGCACCGTTCGGCCAGGTGCCCAAACTGGGTATCCTGCACCCGGCATTGATGCCCAGGGTCAGGGCGGCGTGGGAAGCGGTTAGTCTGGGGAAAAAAGGCTGATATCCGGAGAAATCCCCGCCGAGATGTCCCTGGCGGAGAAACAACAATTTCTGCAGCAACACTTACGCTGCAGATGGGAGGCGGTGGCACCCCCTCTGCGTGGCATCTCCAGAGAATGGAACACAAGGAGAAAAATATGAAAACTCAAACCCGCCGAATTCTGTTCCCGCTTGCAGGCGCGGCGCTGGGCATGCTTGCCGGTGCTGGTTTTGGCATGGACAAAGGCATCGCGGCAAGTGCGGCCTTCTTCGGCTTTGTAGGCTTCGGCCTGGGCTATGCCCTGCATGACTTCAACTGGAAACGCAACCGCAAAACCGCCTTGGCTCTGCTGATGGCCTTCCTGACGCCAATCATCGGATTTGCCTGGTTGATGGCTCCTCAGGTATTTGGCCAAGCAGGCATTACGCCCGCCAGCCTGGCACAAGTTGCTGTGATCGCGCTGACTGTCGGCCCGGCCGTTGGCGGTCTGCTCGCGCTCGTCGTCTACGCTGCTGCAAATACCTTCGGGCTGATCGATGAGGCGCAGGACTGGCCTGCTGGCGGGGTGAGGGAGAGCGAATCTTGGGAGATGCCTGAACCGACTGAACGCCTTTTTGATCATCACCACGATCCTGTTTTCAACGATTTCCCGACAAACATACATCACACGACCAGCAACTAAGCTCGAGCTAATTCTTTTCGCCTTCATCTTTTCCGTCAGGCCGATATCCAACCTTTTCCTGGAACTGCTCATGGGTAGGTTCGGCTCCTGGTACTTTAATTCCCGCGACCTCGTTCGGGAGCGATTGTTGCAACGATAAGGTCATGTCGGCGGTGGCGGCGTCCTCCGCCGTATTCATGAGCTTGTTGTGGGTCGCCACACTATGCGATTGGGGCGCGGCATCTCCTGCCTCTCCCTGGTAGCGCAATTCTCCTGATTCCTGCTTCGCCTCGTGGTGGTCCATCGCCTTTTGCTGCTTCTCCTTGCCTTGGTCGTGATAGTCCTGGGCATTGCCCGGCAGATCGCTGTTCGAGTTGGCGGCTGCGGATCCGGCACCGACAGGCACGCCTGAATTTGGAACATCCTTGAGATGGCCTGAATGCAGGGCACGTATCTGGTTTGCCAAGGACGGATCGTCCATCATGGCTTGTGCCAGCGCCTGGACTTCCTCTGGGGTGGCACGTACCGCTGTGCCATCCTGGTATGCGGATGGCAATTGGCCGCCCTGATCGTATCCCATGGTCTTCAGGCCATTGAGCGCCACCTGGTCGCGTTGTCCGGGTGGTGCGGCTTCGACGGCGTCGACCAACGCTAACGCTGCATTCGTTTTTGCTGGATCCTTGAGTGGATCGTAACTGACGTCCACTCCGCGGGATGAGCCCTGATTGGCCTGTTGGGTGAGGTCTTCAGCCTGGCGGAATTCAGCTTGCGCCTGGTCGAGGTGCGTACGCCGGCTACTAAGTGTCGCCCCTGTGGTTTGGCTGTCCGCATCCTGGCCAAGCACCGAATGCCGGAAATCGCGGTCTTTCTCCAGCCGATCGAAGAATGCCTGCCTCGCATCGGTATTGCCCAGCACCGCGCTTTTCTCACCGGTGCGACTTTGCTTTTCAATCCCCGCTGCATATAGCTGGGCAACATCAATGCCAGCACCGAAATTAGCCTTGACCCCTGATCTTCCGCTTCTCGATTCCCGCGACTGGATTCCCCCGTCACCCGAAGTCGGATCCTTGCTGGTTGCCGGCGCCACAGTCTGGGATTCTCCGAGGCCAGTGTCTACGCCTGCGCCTGCCTGAACCTTACCTGTCTGCGATGCCCGATTTGATGTCGTATAAGTCGCGACACTCCCCGACTCCTCACCTGAACTTGCCGACTTACCAAATGATCCCGTGAAATCTCCTCCCGAGCTTGATCTACCGCCAAAACCACTCTGGTTGGTAGTGGCGAGCGACGACAGGTGGGCACGGGCTTTGGACAGAATGGTTTCTTCTGCTTTTCCTGCAGCCATCGTATGGGCTTGCCCGGCCGATGCATGTTTACCGGCTTGCTGGAGCAAACCGGCGTTCTGACCGGCTGTGACAGAAGTCCCCACCCTCAGGGCATTCATAGGTTGCGCTGCGGTTGATGTTCCATTTCCATAGGACGACATTACCGTACCGTCCGCTCCGACAGACTGGTCGATCGCGGCACCATGCCGATTCATCGGCGCGGTATTCCATTGATCCGCGCTTCTATTGTTCTCGCTCCAGTTCCCCATGGTGACGTTGCCCCATTGGGTGTTGCCAGCGCTGATATTCCCGGTACCGACCTGCGCACCGGCGGCCTGAGCTGAGGAATTTGCCGGGCTCATGACGCCTGATATGACGCTGGTGAAAGACGCCGCGCTGACATTGGTCAGCATATAGGCGATGACCGGTACCGAGAGCGTGAGAATGCCGGCAACACCCTGATCGGAAATCATGGAGTGCATCAACGCCTGATGGCTTGCGTAGGAGAGGGGATTCATCCCGTCGACGGCAGCCTTGGCACCGAGCGTCGCGTACCAGCTCGTGAAGAAATTCAGCGCTGCGTAAACCGGCGCCCAGAGGTTGATCCATAACAAGGCCATGAGATAGGTTTTAAGAACCAGGCCACCCTTTGATCCGGCCACAATGATCAGGAGCATGACGATTGGAAACAGCGCCAGAATCACGATATGGATGGCGTTTCGGATCAGGGGCATGGACGACTCGGCTATCTTGGCCATGGTCCGATAGCTGCTGTTTGCGCTGGCAGATGCCATCGCCGTCGATAGCGCGACCTGCGCCGATGTCGTATCGCCGATCATCTGTGGCACAAAAACCGTGGAATCCGCGATCAGATTGATCATCGCCGCCTGCTTGATGGATTCCTGTGCGGTTTGACTCACCCCGAAAATAAAGTTGTCTACGGCAGGTAATTGAGCGGCCACCAGTGCGGAGGCAGCTGCAGAGGTAGGCGAGCTCGGGTTGAGCATCCTACCCAGGCGGGGCAGGATGTCATTTGAAACATGCGGGTTGATCTGGGCATCAATGTAAGACCAGGCCTGATCACAGCCGACGACCTTGTAGACGCCTGCAGCGTTGTCATAAACCTGAACCAGCAGTCCGGGGTTCATCTGGGGGGCGATGTCTGCCCAGATGTCGCCAGACTTCATGATCTGATCGAAAAAAGGTCCGTTGTTGTTCAGTTCCGGGTAAACACAATCCTTGGTCAGGTTGGTCAGGGAGCTGACCAGATTGGGATCGTAGAAGCGCACGCTCTGTCTATCCTTGATGGCACGCGATCCGAACATGAAGCCGGTCTTCTCAAAGGAGATATCGCCAGGAAGCGCGAATACCGTTTCACTGACTTTGGTGAGCCAATAGCCGATGTGGCTTTCCGCACTGGCAAAAACCGCGAGCCCCAGAGGTACGTTGGCCACTGTATACGTACCGGAACCACCCGCCACGTCGATCACAACCACGTCTTTCTTGGGCAAGAAGAGGCCCACATACCAGATGGCCAGCATCAGCATATAGATTGCTGCATCCTCGCCGCGTGCCTTCACGAAAGTCGTGGCGACGGCAACGAACAACCCGAATATCGCGAAGACTTTCATCAAGCCGGTGTAATCGCTCATCGAGGTGAGCATCGCTACAGCGTCGAGCACGTACTTGATCTGCTGGGCGTCCCAATAGGCGTAGATCGTATCCATGCCTGATCAGCGGCTGCCGAATTCGATATTGGAGGTCAGGCGCGGGCCAAGGCTGGTGTACATCTGACGCTGGAAGTCCATCATCATCGCTACATTGCCCATCTTCTTGGAGATGTCTTCCTGCTTGAGACCGTAGATCTTGATGGCCGTGTTCTTGATTTCGGCCAGTTTCCCCTGGAAGTCGTCTATCGCCTTGACATCGGCCTTAACCGAAACAGTTTTGGTCTTGTTGAGCGCGTCATCGACCTCGCGGCTGATGTCCTGCATTTGGCGGAAGGCGATTTCAGTAGCGATCGCTTCCGAGAACCCATCAATGATGCGATCAGCAACAATAGTCGAGCCACGGCCGCTGTGGATTGACTGGGCGATCATCTGATAAATCGGCGTGCTGGTCATGGCGATCACCTGTAGCGCTTTCGGGTCCGTCAACGCTGTTCTGGTGACAATGGCGTCCTTCAACTTATTCAGCTGCTCATACACGATTGCCGTCATCCCCACGGTTGTACGGGGTGTTCCTTCGTCCGTTGCCGAGGCATAGGGAAGACAATCGGACCCGGACGGGCACTCACGGACCCTCATGGTGTGCGTGCCGGACAACGGCCCCAGAAAATCCTCCCACGTGATGGTTGGCTTGAAATATTCCGTGGTGAAGCCGCTGGCGATGTCGCTGCTATTCCTGATAAAGGTGATAGTCCCGAAGAGCGAAATGTACAGTTCGATTTCTTCATTGGAATACCCGCCCGCACGTTCAAGGGCGTCGTAAACGAGGTTGAAATCCGATTTCAGTACCGGTTTCCCCGCGCTGTCCAGGCAAAGCGCGGCATTCACGGTGCATGCCGCGTCGTAGGCAGCTTTCGTATTCGCTGGACTGGTTTGAGTATCTTCCTTGGCATTGAAGAACGATCCATAGGAGCCGGTGAGGGCCGAGCCGAAGACCTGGGCACGCTGCTCCATATCCATGTTCCGGGTATCCGGCGTGGTACCGACATACTGTTTGATCGCCTGGCAACTGCCAATCTGGAACTGGTTGAGCTGATTCATCGTCTTTGAGAGATCGGTCAGCAGTCCATCGATCTCGGGTGCCATGGTTTTGAGAGCAAGTTGGAAGAAGTAGCCCACGGCGTTCTGCCCGATGTTTCGCAGCGCATTAACGAACGCATCCATGTTGACGAAGCCATAGGCTCCGAGCCAGGCGTCGATTCCGCCACAGCCCGCTTTGTAGCCTGGTGGGGAGAAACTGAAGAGATTGGTAGCGCGCTGTGGCGCGCGATAAGTAAATCCTCCCAGCGCCATTGTCGTTTGTCCCTGCGACTCATACACAGCAGAAGGCGTGACATTCATCGCCGCCCCTGCTGAATTGAAGTAGTCGTTCATCCAGTCCGACCCGGCCGCGATCGAGGTCGTGGCAGGAACGGCCAGTCCCAGGCTCAGGGCCAGCATGAGAGTGACGGGCTTCAGACGAATGCTGATTTTCATGATGGACTCCTTGTTCAGAACTCTTGGCCAGGCTGCGTGCGGGTCAACACGCGAATCCGCTCGATAATTTCATCAATCGCCAGCGCGCCGCTTCCGATCGGCACGGCCTGCCGGGTTTCTCGATGAACCAGAAACAGCGCGGGCACCATCTGGATGCCCTGGCCATTGCTCACGGTCATCGAGATGCCGTTATCGCGCCTGGCGTCAGGAAATTGGGGGAGGGTTCCACCGTCCATGCTGACGCCCATCACGGGTAAACCATAATTTCGCTCCAGCAGGCGCAACACCGGCGCTTGCTGATGGCAGTAGGGGCAGTCCGATCGGAAGAAAAACATCAGGCCGTAGTCTCGCGACAGCTCGGCCAGGGTCTGCTCCTGCGCTTCACGCCGCATATCCTTTTTGTTGAGTTGGGCGAAGGTGGCCGTCGGTGACCGGTTGTTGTAGTCAACCGATGGCGTGGCCCATACCACGCGGCGTGCGGTGTCGGCGAAGACCGAGCTCTTGTCCATCACATAGGTCTGCGCTTCAAGGTAATTGCGCACGTTCGCTTGGGTGGGCTGCATGATGGCCAGGTCTTTTAGCCTGGCCAGCTCCTTCCGCAGCTCCTCCATCGTTGTCATTGCCTTGATGGACTTGGGATCAACCTTCCTGTCCTTCTTCACCGGCGGTTCGTCCGGTGGATACCAGTTGAACCCGCGTTCCGGGTTCTGCCACGGTGTATCGTCCCACCAGCCTTTATTTGCACGGCTTGAATCGGTGATGGAAAACGCTGCCTGGCTCATCAACAAAGCCACTGCAGCAAGAAGGGCAATCAGTCGCTTCAACGCGCCTCTCCCGTCCCGACAGGCGAGACCTGGGGCGGTTGGCCATCCCTGCATAGATTGAGTTCGTAGAACATGCTGAACGACTCCATCGTGCCTTTCACCGTCCTCATTTTGTGGTCTGGCATGCCAAGCACCAGCCTCAACCGCTTACAGCCGGCCCGGATAACCTGCACAGTCGTTACGGATGCCTTTACCCGCGTGTTCGGAGGCGCCTTCGTGTCGTTCTTAAGCTTCTGAGCCATATCATCGATGAGCCAGGCTTGGGCGGTCCCGTCCCGTGAGTCAATGGCCGAAAGTAACAAGCCTCGCACATTGGCTGTCTCAGGTAGCGTCGGAGCAGCCACGGATTCAAGGCTGGATCCAAGAAGAGTTAGAAGCAGCATTACGATTGTCCGATTCATGTTCTGAATATGGTTAGTGACAAAGATGACTTCATGATCGCCTTTCACTCCAACCAATCTATGGAGTGGCGTAGTAGCTGTTGATCTTTGTTGTGGCACGGTCGATCGCGTAATCCGGGATTTTTACGCTGGCATTCACATCCGCCACCACGCTGGAAAAGTCGATCAGGCTAAAGTCGATGCTCTGGAGTTCGGCGGGGGTCAAACCACCACAATCCGGGCTCTTTGGATTTCCCCAGGATTTGCCAAGCTGTGCTCGCCCGGATGCAGCGATCAATCGTGCGATACGGGAGTTGAAACAGCAGTGCGATTGCTTCTTCTGAACGCAAACACCAAGGACTTTTTGGGAGCAATAGGTACCGACATGAACGCAGAGATTCTGCCCGCGCTTCATGCCAAGAATTTGCTCTTCTTGTTCGCATGAAACGAGCTCCATAATGATGTAGATTGCAATGGCTATCGCAAACGAAGCGGGATCGAAACCGATAAAGAACGTCCCACTTTCCCCAAGCAGAACGGTCGTTCCGGCTGCAGGGGCGCCGTATCCAACAGTCAGACCAAAATAGCTGAACGAGGGACTAAAGACCGATGAAGATCCGCTTCCCCCAAGAATTGACTCCATTCCATTTATCAGGAAATTCGGGGCGTCCGATTGGAACAGCGAATCGTAGACTGCTGTAGACCCTAAATATTGAATTGATTCGGTTCCGAAACTCTTCACCAGACTCGCGCCCATGCTGGTCATCATGTCGCTGTTGTTCTGATTGCTCCCCATCGAGTTAGTCTTGCAGCAACTGAAAATCCCGAGCGTCACTCTGCATTTGCTGTTCTTGCCGTTGAACAGCGTCAGGGTGTCCGGATCCATGTAGTTGCCGGCCTGCCGCAGCGCCTCCATACCGGTGATCGCCAGCGCAAAATCACCGTCCGGCGTGTAGCCCGCATCAAAACACGTGCCATCCACACAGTAGGTCTGTCCGCCACAATCCATGATGGTTTTAGATTCGCCATCCGCCAACTTGCATTGATACGTTTGCTCATAGAGCGAGCACTTGGCTGGATCACCGTTCACATACTCCACGCAGCTTGAGCCGATCTGCGCACACCCCTGCGCAGCTAGAGGCGCACAATCGTCCACGTAGTTCTGGGAGATGCAGTCGTACTTGCTTTCGTATTTCCAGCAATCGCGAGTCACCGGGTAGCCGCTGATCATGCGCGTTTCCGGCCCCTCGATGCAGACCCTGGAATTTTTTGTGCAGGTGCCATCCCCTGCCAGCACCGGAGACGAGAGCAAGGGGAACAGGAGTGTGACGATGAGTAGCCGGGCTATCCGCCGCATCAAGGCAAGCGGAATCATGGAAGCCGGGCCTCCAGCGCCGTACACTGGTTATCCCAGAAGTCCGTTTCAGTGACGATTGTCTTTGGCGGCGTGAAACCTGCTGTTGCTACTGCCTGATTGCCCCATCGCCAATCGATAGCGCGGAAGGTATAACTGCAAGTGTCTCCTGAACAACCCTGAATATATCCCGGCTCGTAGCCAATAAAGTTCTTAACAGTACAAGAACCTTTCCAGTGATTTATGGTTACAACTTCGTAATTGAGATAACCGTACTCATCCCAGCAACCATCGGTGTCGCAGGTGTGGCCGGTAACACCGTATTGCACCTTGTCTGAAACAGTAAATGGTGCCTTCGGAACATCCAGGTAGCCGACACTACACACCCCATGCAATTCGTATGGCGTGAAACGAAGCCTGATCATCCCATCCGCACGATTCATGTCACAAAAGATATCTACTTGCTGAATCGGGAATGGCAATCTGAATCCGCCGTACCATGTGCCTGGTACGCACGACTCGGATGTCGTAACAGTAACTGTCAGGATTTCATTGCAAGACTCCTCACCTGCCGTCAGGTATTGATTACAGGTTTCCGTCTGATACTTGTCCGGGTCCTTGACCGTCTTCTCTGCGCATCCGGCATAACCCCCGCTCACGATCAGGCTGCCGAGATATGTCTCTGCATCGCCCGACACCATGTTGCGTTTGACAACCAGCGGATCGGTTGTGGAGTTGAGCGGGAACATCACGTTCTTCTTGCCGGGGTCATTCATCAGCATCCTGACGCCTTCGCACTTCCCGTGGGTATGGGGATCGGGATCTGCCGTTCCTGCGGTGGATCTACAGCCAGTGACCCCCGAGGTGGCTGGCGCCGTCAGGCTACCTGTGCCGCCCATGTAGTAGCTGGACGCAGGATCGGTGGCCGTATAGTTCGGCACCCCCGTGTTGGCATCGCTCGCTGTGGTGGTGCTGATCTTGCTCTTGGCTGTTCCAACATTCGCCTTGCCGAAGGTGTTGCCCTCATTGAAGGCATCGTTCGCGGTCATGTCGGCACAGGTCACACTTGAGACCAGACACAGTGGAAGCAGTAAAGCCTTCACGGCCGGTACTCCAGCATAGCCAGCCGTGACCGTGCCTCAGCGGCCAGTGGACTGCCGCCTTGTGCCCAGCGCTCAAGCACATAATCCAGGGTGACATCTCCAGTTGCGCGCAGGCTCTGGCTGCATTCTTTTCTCAGGTTGTTCAGGCAGGCCTCGCCCTGCCGTCCTGTCGTCAGGACAAACGTGGGGGCTTGAACAACCTTGTATGCCCGGAATAAATCGGGGTGGATGATGATGGAAGCACCCGTTTCGGCAATCGGCCTCAGTGCCTCCATGGCACGCGGCCAATTCCCCTTGGCGAGCCCACCCTCGACCCCACGCAAGACCAGCACGGCACGCGTGCGCGCGGCTTGTCTGGCCAGATTTATCAGAGCCTTACCCGGCATGCCCAGGGTGACGAAGATCATGAGATTGTCGTCTTCCGGCTTCTGCGCTGTCTGGTTGTAGCGGGCCGCAATCTGGCCGATGTCCACGCCGAAAGATGGAACCTTGATTTTGGGAAAGGCACGAACCGAGCCATTGCGCGCCGCCTGACTGGCAGCATCGATCGCCTGACTCGACTTCTGCCGCGCCACTGCGTCATCGCCATAGCCATTTATCTCTGGCAGAGTAGGGGGCTTGTCAGCCGCATACCCAGCGGATGTGGTGGCAGCGAACAGAACAAGATAAAGAAAAATAATTTTCATCACAGGCTTCTTCATCGATCAGAATCCAAAGGCCCCCTGGCAGCAGTCCCGCTTGCGGAAGAGCATGTAAGCGAAATCCTCGCCCTTGTATGGGAACTCCTTCCCCGCGCCTGAAATGACCGTTGTGCGTCCCATGGTTGAACAGCATTTGCCATCCTCTTTTTTGGTGTTGGGGATGGGGTAGGTCATCTGGGTCTTGTAGGCGCGCTTGTCCATGAGCGGGATGGGGTAGTAACCGCACTGCCCCGACGTTCCGTGCGCGCCCCAGACCAGCAATTCGCGGTGCATCTTGTTGGTCATGCGCTGGGCAATGAGTGTCGATGCCTGCACGGCGCCGACATGGTTGCCCACCCAGCCATTGAGCGGGTACATGGATCCCTGGCAGCCCGCGCACCAGAAAAGCTCGTTCAGGGGAAAGCCCGCCGTGGCAGCCACGCAATCCGCGGCGCAGGCGCCCTGAGCCAACGGATTGGCAAACAGCACGGCATCAGGATTGAGGATGAAGGTCAGTTCCGAATCCGCCCACAGCGGATCGAGCTCGGTGAAATACACCAGGTCGAAAACATTCTGTTCCAGGCACGGGTTATCGACGATGACTTCCAGCCAGAACATCAGGGGGCTGATGTACCAGTGAGCCTGGTAGAACGATTTACCCCCACGCGTTTGTACATGCGCTGGTGCCGGCACGCCGGGATCGATGGTGATCCCGCCAAGGGAGGGGAAACAGTAGGGTTTGCGCACGACCTCGACCAGCCGCGCCGGTTCGTAGAAACTGATGCTCAAACCTACCTTGGGCGGGCTTGAACATGCGCACAGCGGGTTGCTCACGCCGCTATCAAAATCCTCCTGACCAAAATCCATGATCGTGGTACCGCCGACCTTGAGCGGAAACGCACACGACCAGCAAATATCCGTGATCGGATTCATGAACTTGCCGGTGCAAGTGGTCGTTGCCGCCCATGAGCTGGGCGAAACCGCAAAGGCAAGCACCAGAACAGCACGAATGTTCCGGAGCAGCCGGCCCATCATTTAAACCATCCCAGCAATCTCACGGGCTTCTTTGTCAGCTTGATGATCAGGCTTTGCAGCCGGTTGTCGTCCCAGGCCTCGATCCTGGTGCTGCCCCAATGCGGTCTGTGGATATCTGACCATTCAGCAATTTGCATGGTCAGTCCAGGATTGGTAGTAGAGGGAAAGGTATTCACGCTTAGTCAGCTTTTATTTCGTCGATGCGCAAGCGCCTTTGCGCTAGGTCTTGCGACACCAGTGCAGGAACCTGCTTGATCCCGAAGCGCATGACCAGATGCCCGCTCTGGTCGAAGTACACCTGCCGTTTCCACTGACGGGTCAGCACCAAGGGTTCACCCGCGACCAGAATCGGCTTCACCGCTCCGTTGAATCGCTTGAGAATCTCGGCGGCTTTCTTTACCTGCTTCGGGTCGCTCTGATCGAAAAAGAACAGGTGATTGGAGAGGGGCACATAGTCGAGCGGGTTGACCATGTCACCCGCACGCGCGATGACTTCGCCTTCTGGCGTGGTGATGTCACGCGGGACGCGCCAGGAAGGATCAAAGTAGAAGGTACGCGGCTGACGCGTCTTGACGACGCCCTTCACTGGGTCCGGCCGCTCGATGCTTTGTTTCGATCGCTCGATGGCTTCTTTCTGGAGCTGGCCCAGACGACCGTTTTTTTCCATGGACTTGAGCTTGTCCTGTATCGCTTCAAGCATGTCCGGTTCGGTGATGGGATAGGACGGCCCCAAAATCTCCTGAGCCCAGGCCGGATACATGATCAACCCACACAGAATCATCGCCAGAACCTTCTTGATCATGTCAAAACAGCGGGATCGCTCGCCCGGAGACACGCTCAAGCGGAATCCAGCCCGTCAGCGCAAAGCGCGAATCCAGCGAATCCTTGTGGGGTGCGTAAACATAGAAATGGTTGGCCGGAATCACGCCGGTCGGACCAAGCGCCAACGGTTCGCCTGTCCGGGTGCGCGGCTTGGCGGTGCTCATGTACTCGCCGTTTACGTAGAAATCCCGACCCTCTGAGGTCACGGTGTCACCCGCAATGCCACGCACCTGTTTCACGAACGAAAGCCCGGCTTTGTATGGCCCGCCGCCCGCCCAGCGCCAGGCGATGTAATCGCCGCGCTTGATATTCAGGTCGCCCTTGATCACCACAAACACCCGGTATGGCAGGCTTTCCGTGACCGTAATCGCCAACGTGAAGAACGCATTGAAGAGCAGGATGGCGCCCACCAGCCCGCCCCAAAACAGCCAGTTGCATCGGAGATGGGGAATCATCTCGGTATGCCAGTAAACCAGCCAACGATTCCATAAGTTGCCCGCGCCTGGGGCGATTGCTGCCTTCGTCATGGCTTCACTCCGAAGCCTTGAGCCTCAGTCCCCGGCGACATGCCGAGCATCGCTTTTAAACGCGGCGTCAGATCCTCGGCCGGCCCCGCGATCACCGCCGACTTCACCACGATGGTGCAGCCGCATTCCTTCTGCAGCCTGTCCACTGCGCGTTCGATCGCAGGGCCGATCCGGCTGACCATCAGGTAAGCAGCCTCCCGGTCCTCGTCGCTGACATTCGGACGGGAGAGCAAAGTGGTGAATTCGGTTTCCTTGATTTTGACGACACTGGCGAGGTCTACCACCGCGAATCCCGCGGTCGGTTTCGCCAGCCAGAAGTGGTATGCCGCAAGCGTCACTGTTGTGACGAGCAATGCCATCAACAGCGAAACCCAGCTCTCCATATGAAAATCACCCCCCATCTCAGGCTGAGCCCCGGCCTGATCTTCCGTAGCCGATACTTCAGAAGAATTACTCCCGGCCCTTGTTATCTCGGTCATATCGCCGCCTTCCGTTCCCGCAGCACGGCATCGACCGCATCGGCCATGGACAAGCCAGTTTCAAGCTTCTGCCGTACCGCTGAGAAATCACGTGCATTGGCCGAACCCATGAGTTGGGAGTAGGGGTCAAGCAGGAGCATCCCGACCCCGTAACCAGCCTGGCCACAGGAGACGAACACTTCCGAATAGTTGCCCTGTTCGGTACGCAAGCTGCTGACGAGGTGAGCCATGTGCGGCGTGAAGGCCAGCTTCTCTTCGAGCTTGGCAATGGATTCCTGCTTCTGCCGGAGCATGAACAGCCAGTCAGCGTTTTCCAGTGCGGCCTGCGAGGCTGCGCTACGGTAGTAGTCGTTGATGCCCTGTGTGCCCGTCAGGAAGGCACCGCCGTATTTCCGGGCGCGGCGGTAGCCCGCCTCGATGAAGTCACCCGTCTGCCCGCCCGTGAGCAGATCCCAGGCTTCGTCCAGGATCACCACTTTGGGCTGTTCACGGGGCGCCAGGTACATTTCCTGGGTGATGCGATACATCAGGATGAATAGGGCGACCGCCTGCAGGTCTTTCTTCGATTTCAATTCCTCCAGCTCCAGGACCACCAGATTGGAATTGAAATTGACCGTGTGCTGACCTTCAAAGTAATGGCCGTAGCTGCCCAGCGAGGTGTAGGAAGTCAGCTGCACCGCCAGATCGCGGATGCGCGGATCGCAGGCCTCTTCCTCGCCATGCTCAAGCGTGCCGCCATCGTGACAGGCGAGCTTCAGCTTCTCCGCCAGAAGGTCGATACTCGATCGCGGCCCGCGCTCTTCCCAAAGGCCACGAATCGCCAGTTCGAGCTGGGACAGCTCGTAATCTGACAGTCGGCGTCCAGGGGAGATCATCTGGGCGATCAACGGCTTCAACATCTCCATGTCTTCGTCGATGTCGTTCACCATGGTGAACGGATTGAGGACGACATTCGCTTCCTTGGTGAACTCGATGTATTGACCCCCGAGCGCGTGGCACAGCTTCTCGTAGGAACGGCCCACGTCGATAATCCAGACCTTCGCCCCCATCGCCAGATAGCGTTCGGCAAGCTCGTTCAGGAATGCGGATTTGCCAGACCCGGACGTTCCCACCACGCAACCGTTGTAGTTGCCAGACGGGTTGTCGAACAGATTCACGCCTATGGTCTGGCCATTACGCCCAGTGAAGGTCAGCACCGGAGCCCCGACACCGCGCCATTCACCCAGAACAGGCGACAGATTGGCCGCGTTGGCGGTCGTTTTGGTGGAAAACCGCTGCGCGATCTTGATGTCGCGTTGCAGGGTGGGCCCGAGTGCCATCGGCAGCGAGGACATCAGCGCCTGGGTCTGCATATAGGTGTCAGGGCTCAATGCGAAGCCCATGCTGCGCCAGATGGCTCTGGCCGCTTCATCCGCTTCGGCTACGGCATCCGGACTGGGGAAAAGCAGCACCTGATGGTACAGACGCAATGCACCTCCCCCCTCGTCGTAGGCGTTCTGCAACAATTTCCAGTCCGCCGCCCGCTTGCTCACGTCCGGCAGCGCTTTACCCATCGGACTTTCCGAAACCTGAATCGCCCGAGCCGTTTTCATTTGCGTAAGATTCTTGTGCTCGTCGTAATTCAGAATCTGCGCCCCCATGGTGATGAGGAAGGGGCAGGGGTAGCCCATGGATCCCTTATTGGCGTCTCCCAGCATGCTGGCGACTTGATGCAGATCGAACTGCTTCGGATAACCTTGCGCCGAATGCGCACGCACACAGACCGCATCCCCGTCTGGCGAGCGCAGGGTGATGCCGAGCCTGCCCACCGATGCCACGGTGTCACGGGTAATCATCTGGTAGCGCAATGACTGTCCGTCGTCATAGCAGGCCGGATCGGCTGAATGTTGTGCGGGATTCAACATGGTGCGCACCCAGGACATGAGATCTTCCGCGCCCCAGACCCGCTCGAACTGGTAATACGTCTTGAGTTTGGATACCTGGGCATCGCGCAGGGCGATGATGCGTTCCAGCGTTCGGTATTCCACATCCTTCACCGGCATCGCGACAGACAGCAGCACCCGGTAGCGACGCATCACGCTGGGGCGCGAGCTGACGGGCGGAACGAGGGATGCCTTCCTGTAATGGGCGTAACGCTCGGCCGTCATGCGCGCGATCAATGACCGCTGGGCGTCGTCCTGTAGCAATTCGGGGCGCACCATCTTCTTAAAATTGTTTAGGAAGGCATCAATGTCCGGGCTCCCCCACAACTGAACCTGCACCCCGGCTCCGGCTGGCATGTCCCGGTAGATTTCCTGAATCAAGCGCGCCATGTCGTCTGTAGCGCCTGTCTGCGGGTTCATTTCGATGGCGTAGCCAATCGCCTCGATGCTGCCTTCTGCCTCGCCCTCAATGGCGAATAATTTCTCGGTCTCCCAATACCCCGTCCAGGGCAAGAGATCAGAGAAGCGGTTGTAGTCCTGCCGCGTGGTGAAGTGGTTCTCGTCCGCCACGGGGGATGGCGTCGCAAGTTCGTCCTCGCGCGTCAGCCACGTTTTGAGCGAAACAAATGGTTGCGCCAGCGCGGACATCATGGATTGCCGCCCCTCTGACCCGATACGCCGGGTATCGCGTCATCTGCAACCGGACGTTCCTCCTCGGGCTTATCCTTACCCCTGAGCGGGAATACCGGCTTGTACGCGTCACGAATCTGCTGCTGGTTGGTTTCGATCAGCCACTTGCCCTGGTGGACCACGGTGTAGAGATAGTGCTGATCGTGCAGATCGCCGTCCGTATCCTCCCAAGGTGCGATCCATACACGCAGCACCAAAGGCGCCATGCGAATCGGATCGCCGCTGTTCGGCGTCGCCAGGTCGCGTGGGGAGAAATAGCCAAGAGGCGGCATCGTCTCCCCATCCTTTGAATCCTTGCTGCCAGCATCCTGCGAAGGTTTATCCTGGGGTTTCGGTTGTTGCTGCCCCGGCAAGGCCTCGGCCAGGGAGTTCGCGTAAATGCCGGAAACCGACGTGCAGATCACCCCATCGGGGGCCTTGCAAGCCAGTTCCGATTTCGAGCCAGAGAGTCCGGAGAATGAAGAACAACCCGCGCTCATCAATGTCACGGCGGCGAGCGACAGATACCCGACCTTCATGGTGTGCCTCCCTGAACATTGGCTGCGACAGGCTTCTTCACGGCACCTAGCCAAGCGGAAATCCGCGCGGCAGCCGCAGCTCCCGGCATGGTTCGGCCATCACTCGCCACCAAGAAAGGTGTGCCGCTAACCCCCAACTTCTCAGCCAGAGGCAGAACCGCTTGATGCGGCGCTTCACAGCCCTTGGTCTTTTTGGGAACCGTGCCATCAAGCATCAGGGCGGACCAGGCGGCCGAGCGATCCTTGCTGCACCAGACCGCATCGGCCTTCGCGCGCGAATCAGGATGAAGCTGCTCCAGTGGCATGAGGAAGGTGTAGACCGTCACGTCATCCACTTTCGCCAGCTCCTGCTCCAGCTTCTTGCAGTAAGGACAGTCCGGATCCGAGAACACGGCGAGCGTCCGCCGACCCTGGCCATGCACGCTCTTGATCGCGTGTTGCAGCGGGAGTGAGGCGAAATCGACAGCCGGTGACGCCGGCTGCGCAGCCTCGGCTCCGGAGGTGATGTCCTCCTGCTTCTCCATGTCAAACATGCGCCCGAAAATGAAATACCGCCCCGACTCTTCCACGAAAGCGACATTGCGGCCCATCACGACTTCGTAGATACCCGGCAGCGGGGTGGGGGAAATTGTTCCGAAGCGTGTCTTCGGGTACATCAACCGCAGATTGCGCTGGACTGCGATCTGATCGTTTGCACGTGCAGCACCACCGGCATCCATCACGGCCGTAGCTGCAGCTTCAGTAATCACGTATTGAGGAGGCAGAACGGGGGGGGCTTTCACATCCTGAGCCAGCGTAAATCCTGGCATGCAGGACAGAATCAACAGTTGGGACAGCAGGGTTTTCATTCTGGTTTGGGTTCTCATGTTCTTTACCGCCTCTCGATACTCTGGCCGCGCGTCAGCACCACGTCGACCACGCGGCCGCCGTCCACTTCAATCACCGGAAAAACCTGCTCGGCCAGCTTGATGTAATACTTCGATAGCTGTGACATCGCGCTGCCAACGCCGGATGCCAGTCCAGCCTGCAACTCCTTGCCGTCCGTCACCGTGCTGGTGGAACCCAGCGGTGAGGTCGATACAGTGCTCGAAGATTCCTTGAACGCTTGCCCGATGCCTGAGCCAATCCCCGCGAGGAAGGCATTCGCCAGCGCCTGCCCCTGCTTGGAAACCAGCCTTCCGCGCATCCCGGCCTTGCCATCCTCACCGGCTACATACCCTTTAAGCGATACGTCGACCGCCCCGCCTTTCTGGTCGATGCACGACAGGCGATCCGTCCTGATATATGCACGCTCAGAAGATATGTCGCCGTAACCATTGGCCGTGACCACGCAATCCTTCATGTCGGCCATGTAGCGATTGGGCAACTGGGCTGGATCGAGCACCCGCATCAGAATCGGATGCGGATTGTTTTGTGCCTGTCCACCCGTCGGCGCATCCAGACCCGCCAGTAACACCACGCGCATGAACGTCCCGGCAGGAAGATAGTTCTCAGCCGATGTCTTCTCTTCCCTGGCTGGGGCGGACGACATGCCGGCGGCTTGTGGCTGCGCCTGCGGTGCGGCAGGCGCAGCCACCGTCGAATCGGAAACTTCGAGCGTGAACGTGCGCTTCACCACGGGCTGCATCGGCGCATTCGGATCCATGCCTGGCTGTGCGAACTGCCCAAGCCTTCCAGGAGGCGGTGGGGGAGGGGGCGGCAATGCCGCCGAACCCATGGGTTGCAGCGGGCGTAAATTGCCGCCGGGCTGAATTACCGCTGCCGGGGGAGGCATCGGCACTTCGTTGATTCCCGCTCCGGCGGTGCCTTGCATGGCTCCGCCACTACTTTGTGGGCTATTCACCATGTTCTGCTTGATCGCGGCGATTTCCTTGTTTAGCGCCTCGATCTTTGATGCTTCGTTCGCCCGCCAGACATCCTTGTCGTTCAATTGCTGCCCCGGAACAGCCAGGTTGAGGCTGACCTGTTCCGGCTTGTCCACAGGAGCCTGATCGGATTTATTGCTCCCGGAGTCGGCGAACCATGCCGCAGCCAAGGCCACCCCGACAATCATGGCGCCGACGCCGCCCGCCATCATGAGCTGTTTCTTGCGGGCGGGCGAAGCCTTGAGGGTGGGTACGATTCTCGCCATTACCTCACCCCTTCGTTCCGTTTCACCACAAAGACCTGGGTGCTGCGACCCGGCTCAACGGTCAAGTCGCGCACCGACACAGCCAGCACGCCTTTTTTGTAGAACTCCTGTTCGGCGACCCGAACCGGGGCGTCGCTGACGTTGAACAGGCGATACTGTTCACCCACCAGTGAATGTCCGGTTAGAACATGCTCCAGCGCAAAACGGGAGCCTTTCCAGAGGCGGATTTCCTCCCAGGTCTTCTTCAACTCCAGACCCTCCGGCAAACCTTCGCCTGCCAATGCCTGAATCATTTTCTTGATCGCCTGCTGGTAACTGGAGGCACGTTCAATCTCGCCAGGCTTGGCTGCAACAGAAGCAGGGACAGCCGTTTCCTTGATCACGATGGTTTCACCCGGAATATCCAGGGGCTGCAACACCAGCGTGTAGGTTTTCCCGCTTTGACTGAACACAAACACTCCGAACGGATCCTTGGCCAATGGCTGAATCAGAGCCTGCCCGGTGGTGGCGTCCGCGCTGCCAGTGAGCAGTCCGTCGTCGGCGGACTTGACCAGGCGAACCCGGCCTCCCTCGATCGAGATGCGGTTCAAGTCTCTCAGACTCACCTTGACGAACAGGGTCTTGCCCTCGACGCCTTCCACTACCTGCAGAGCGTGAGAGGATGGGACGGAAAATAAGCAACAAAGGCTAAGGAGCAGTGGTTTCTTCAAACGGTCGGGCAGCATTCTTACCTTCTCTCATACCGGTCAGCAGCACACGGCCGCCGCGTTGGCCAAACTCAAATACGTAGGTTTTGTTCACCTGTGATGTTCTGCTGTCCCCCAGATAGGTGTTGAGCACACCCTGAACAGCGATGCGTTGTTTTGCCTCGTCCGGCATGACCATAGCGATCGCCATAAAAGTGCTGGCGTTATCCGCCTTGATCTTTTGGGCATAAGCGCCGGCGTCGATTTCCAGCTTCCCGTAGAAGCGGGGGTCGATATAGGACTTGAGTGTGCGGTGATTAAAGTCCACGTTCTGTGGCGTCACATCGAAGTAGAGTTGGGCCAGAAACACGCCCATCTCGATCAGATATTCTTTGGAAACCTTGTCATCTTCGACCCAAAATGTTGTGTGGATCGTCGGTGGAACCAGTGTTTCGCGATGTGTGTCGCCTCGCGTCAGGAAGGCGATCAACATCAGGAGCAATGCGCTCTGCGACAGGGCGAACATCATCACAGCCCATCTGCGCACACCGAGAGTTACGGCCACTTGGCCGCTCAGTTTGTTTATTCTCATTAACCAATGAACTCTCGTATGCTAGAAGGGGGTGTTGCCTTCATTCCCAGATTGACGGGTAGATGCCAATACAGCAGGTGCATGCCATAAGCTCTGTGCTGGCCGAATTTAGCTTTGCGGTAAAGCCAGGCCATCACCAACCCGAACACCGTGAGGCTCACGAGCCAGCCTGTAATGAGGCCAAATACAAAGAAGGACATGAACAGCATGGCCACGTCGAAATCCCACCACATGAACTTGGGAGGGTCGTCCAGGCGGGTCGGGATCGTTGGCGAATCTTGATTGGCCATGCTGTTCAGTCCGGTGATGCTTCGCTTAAATCACAGCGGCGAACATGCCGTTGATGATCGTCGGGCCAAGGCCGAACACGATGGCGAAGACGATGCCAACCAGCGCCGGCATGGCGGTAGACTTGGCAAAGCCAATGAGCGCACCGACCACGAACGCGGCGATCGCCAGCGCTTTGCCCAGATAGCCTTCGGCCCAACCCACCAGCATGTCGAACAGGGCTTGGAATTCTGTACCGGTCACACCGCCGCCGGCGGTGGTGGCCCATGCCGAGCTGATCATCAGAGCGGAGAGAAGCCCGCCGACAACGACCTGTTTTTTGCTGAACATTTTCATGAAATTCATTTGATTCTCCTTGAGCGTGTGTATTGAAAGATGGGTTTCATGGTCCCGGTGTCTCAGCAGTCTCAAGGTCTCGCATCACGATGTGGCGCACCAAATCCAGCATGGCTTGCCTCGCTGTCCCATCGTTCAGACAGTATTCAATGGCGGCTGTGGCCAGCCGCCTTTCCAAGAACAGGTTCCTGTTGGGAAGGACTCTCCCAAGCGCCTGCAGCTTGAGTTTTGTTTCCTCGCGCACGAGGACTGCCTTGTATCCCGGTTCAGTAGTGTTTTTTGTCATTCCCCATCCCTATTCGTTAATGCTGATCACCGCGCGTCTTACGCCAGGGTTCGTGCTGGGCGGATGCTCTATGCAGCATCGCGAATCGACTTTGATATTCCGTTTCGGAACTCCGTTGGCGCGCATAAAAACCGCGACCGCTATCCCGCGCTTGTACGCCAGGGTTTCGTTAAATCGTTTCTTGCCTACCTGATCTGTGCTGCCAAGAATCAGAAAACGTCTCGCGGCACGATGCCGTTCGAGAAATGCCTTGAGCTTGGCTTTCTCGGCCTGACTGAGCCGAGCCGATGCCAACGCAAATCGAACTGAAGTAGAAGAGCTCACAGCGACCGGCTTAGCAGCGCTATCCGATTTCCTCGCGGGCATGGGGACGGGTACAGGAAGGTCAAACACCTTCGCCGTCCTTACGGGGCAATCGCCTTCATGACACATGACATAAGCGCTAATGGAATTGGATTGCGTCACCTGCCAGTCGGCACCCATCGACGAACCTGCCCAGACCAGGGCAAGCAATGTGAACATGCATTTCATGAGGATTTCCTCATTGCCCGGTAGACTTTCCAGGCATAGCCATTTCGTGCGCGGCGGCACGCATCGCCTTTTAGTCGCGTGCATGCAGCGTTGTATGCACCGACCGCTTCCCACGAAGAACCATATCGAGTGAAGTTGTTCGCCAGCACCCAGGCACCCAGCTTGACGCTGGTACAGGCATCGTAGAGGTGGGCCTCGGTGTATCCGAGCGACTTGATTGGGTTCCTCCGCAGCCACCGGGTATTGATCTGCATCAGTCCAATGTCCTGAGATTGCGTATTCGCTGTGTGAGTGCTGTTAACCGCATGGGGTCTCATATTCGACTCAACTTGGGCCACTGCCTTCAGCAATAGTGGTGAGACCCCATACATCGCCCCCGCCTCATCAAAACAGAAGGCGTGGGCTTGGGTATAAAAAAGGGTCGTCAGGAGAACAACCCAAGGGGAGGAGAGGGAATCCATGGGACGAATGCTAGGGATGCGCTCATCCCGCTTCCAGCGGAAATCAAAAGAATGTTTTTTTGATTGATTGCTGAAAACAAAATCAGAAATGGATAAAATAATCGGTTGCCCAAAAAAGAAAACCCAATAAGGGTCAAGGGACTTACCCGAAAGGGCTTGTTCGCTTGAATAGACGCGAACACAAAGGAATACGGGGGATTTAAGGGAAACGGCTTACTGGTTAAGGGCTAAAAATGGCTGAACAAAGAGCGCCCACCAGCTTGCGTCCTAGCGGAAATCACCAATAAAGTTTTTGAGAGTAAAGGCTCAGACTTGACCTGACAAACAGTGAAAGTACGGGTCACCCCTACGTTACTGGGCGGGCGGCGAAGGACAGCAAGCGGTCGGTTGTGAAATCAGCGCGTACTTCTGCTGATCGGCCTTATGTGAAGCTTCACATAAGGCCGATTATGCACAGTTGTTGATTATGTGAAGGAACATGCCGTAACGCCTGTCAGTCCTCGCTGCCAAGCCACGGGTCGAAAAGGACGCTTTGCATAATCGCTGCGTGTTTACAAAACCCGCGAGATGGCAAGGTGGACATAGGAGTGGGCTCGCCAGGGGAGATCTCATCTTTGGATGTCACCGTAGTCCGACGTCGGGAATTGTGCTGATGTCCCTCATATAGGCGTTTATCGGGCAGTCCGCGATCCGAATTGCCCATTGCCCTGCGCTTAGCTCGGCTTGGTGGGTCTTCAACAAAGGGCTTGTAGAGTGAGCCGACCACTTCGGACAAACGTGGAAATTATGTACACCTTACGACGGCATCAACCGCTGCCGGGCCGCTTGCCGCTTATCCTTCGAGCCAGTCGGCCCCACAACTTCACATAATCAACGACTGTGCATAATCGGCCTTTGCCGCCGTTGGCGTACCGCGCCACTTAGGTCAGCCAGATGCCGCAACCGGACATAGACCAGAAATTCCGATGAAGCCATAAGGCGGCCGCACGAATACCATCTAGCATCAAGGCGCCTTGCGTGAAGCCGCTGCTCCCGATGCTAGATTTCGGTCTGCTCCGAAATCTCCGGAGCGTCATCAACCCCGATCCCAAGATATCGAACAGTGCTCTCTATTTTGATATGACCGAGCAAGAGTCCACCGAGTCCATTCAACGCGCCCACCGCCATTGATCCATCTGGCGTTTGAATGATCTTTCTTCTTCTTCGATCGTGTCCTCGGTGGAATCAGGCGGGCACCCATCGGGCGGAGGGGGGCGATGCTCCTGTGTCGCCACGTTGGGAGGGGGTGAACCGTTCCACGCGAACGGGTTATTGAAAGGCAGGGGCTCCGGCAAGCAGTCAAGCTTATAGCTGGGTGGCCAGCCCGTCTCGTAGGGCTGGAAGGAGATGGTCTGCTCGAAGATGAGCGGTTTTCCTGTAGGGATTGGCGGCAGTGGCGGCAGATTCTGGATCGCCTCCCGAGCGAGCTTTGAGACCACCTCCGAGGTTGACCAAAGCTCTTCCACCTTGGCAATCCTTCCGTCAGGCGCGATCTCGATACGGAACCGAACTGCGCCCTGGCCAGGGCCCTCAACGGCTGTTCCCATCATGCTGCGAACCTGCTGTCCCCAGGTGTAGCGATAACGCTTGCTGTTCCTGGGCGTATAGGTTGAAGCCAATTGCCATTCCTCAGCCGTAGGTGCGGGCGGCGCAGACATGGATGCCAGCACCTTCTCCTGAACGGGACTCGGCGGAGTTTCAGGCACGATCTGTGGCCTTGCGAGTTTGGCCAGCTTGGCTTTCTGTGGTTTGGGCGACGGCGGTTTCACCTCGGGCTCAATCCTCAGGTGCAACTGCAAGGGCTCTTCGGGAGGGTGCGGCTTCGGCTTGCCCCACCATGATGGCAACAGACTGGCGTGCAAGGCCAGCGATATGGCAAGCGCAATGAGAAAACCACGCCGAGATCGGCGCAACGTGCCCATCATTCCCACATCAACGGAAAACCGAATAGTAGGGCGAGCAATACTGCGGCGATGGCAGCGTCACAGAGCGCCGAAAACGGGGCAAACCATGCAGGCACTTTAGCTGGATGAACGGGTGCACCAAGCATAGAGTGCGTCGTACATCACCATGCCCTGGGCAAGCAACTCATGGTCATCCTGATAGTTTTGGTGGAGTCCCCATGACAGCGCGACCAGGCCTGTGACCTCTGGCGCCAGGTCGGGCGCATCGGTGTCGGCGCCGCGAACGATGAGGGCCAGCCGCTCCAGTGCAGGATCGTTGAGCGCATATTTTTTGATGAAGGCGTCGAAGCTGCACAATGGGCCGTCATGGCCAAGCTCAACACCGGGAACGTCGAAGGGCGTGGCACCCAGGCGTTCGGCCTCCGACATCACCCTGTCCTTTGGTACATAAATGAACTCGGCGTCGCGGTCGATGAATCGGGCGACTAGCCACGGACAGGCGATGCGGTCGATCTTGGGGCGTTCGCGGGTGATCCATTTCATGGTCCGACGACCTCGCCGCCGGCCGCCTTCCAGCCCTCGATGCCGCCTTCGATGAAGCGGGCCTTCAGGCCCTTGGCCCGCAGGGCATCCACCACGCTGTTGGACACCGAACCGCCGCGCGCGCAATACAGCACAATGTCCTGCTCTTGCGGCAGGCTGTCGACCCACTCGGCCAGTTGCTCCGGATTCCTCCACTGCGCGCCCGGCAGATGCGCGGGCGCGGCCTCGCGGTCGGCGACACGGCGCACGTCGAGAATCAGCTTGCCGGCCAGTTCGTTTTTCAGGGTGTCGGGTTTGATGGTGCGTTCCATGGTGTCAGGCTCCCAGTTTGGCGAAGGAGGCCTCGGCGGCCGTCCAGGACAGGTTTTGCATGAAGGCGTCGACATAGACGCCGGCCTTGGCGCCGAAGTCCATGTGGTAGCTGTGCTCGTACATGTCGAGCGCGATCAGCGGCGTGGCGCCGGCCAGGTTGTGGGCGTGGTCGGCCGCCCAGGCGTTGACCAAGCGTGCGCGGCGTGGGCTCCAGACCAGCAGGGTCCAGCCGGAGCCGCCGCCCTGGGCCTTGCCCATGGCGCTGAACTCGGCGCGCCAGGCGTCGAGCGAGCCGAAATCGCGTTCGATGGCTGCCTTGAGTTCGCTTCCCGGGTCGCCGCCGGCGCCGCCCAGGGAGTCGAAGTAGACCTCGTGCAAGATCATGGAGCCGCTGGCGATCATCTCTTCCCGCTTCAGGCCGTTGATCTCGAACACCGGGGCGCTGGCCCACTGGAGTTCGGCCAGCTTTTGCTCGATGGCGTTGAGTCGCTTCACTGCGCCGCCGTAATTGTTTTCCCAATGGCTGACGATGAGTTTCTCGGACAGCCCGTTCAGGGCTGACGGATTGCAGGACAGGGGTTTCAGTTCATAGGGCATTTCACACTCCTCAAATGATGTAGGTGTAAACCAGACCGACCGCCGCACAGGCGCCGATCACTTTCATGATGTCCATTTTGTATTTCCACAGCGCGAGGAAGGCCGCCACGGAGATCAGGGCGTAGAACCACTCGAAAGTGCCGGAGAACGGCGCCGCCTCGGTGGCTTGCGGCCACAGCACATGCCAGCCGAAGAACAGCGCGAGGTTGAGGATCACGCCCACCACGGCGGCGGTGATGCCGGTGAGCGGTGCGGTGAACTTGAGATCGCCGTGAGTAGCCTCCACCAGCGGCGCGCCAGCCAGGATGAACAGGAACGATGGCAGGAAGGTGAAGAAGGTCGCCACGCTGGCGCCGACGAAGCCGGCCAGGAACAGGGCATCCGGGCCGAAGATTTCCTTGGTCCAGGCGCCGACGAAGCCGACGAAGGACACCACCATGATCAACGGTCCCGGAGTGGTTTCGCCCAGCGCCAGGCCATCGATCATCTGGGTGCCGGTCAGCCACTGGTAGTGCTCCACACCGCCTTGGTAGACGTAGGGCAGCACCGCATACGCGCCGCCGAAGGTGACCAGCGCAGCCTTGGTGAAGAACACGCCCATGTCATGCAGGGTGCCGGCGGGCAACAGGAGCATGGCTGCGCCCCACAATGCTACGAACAATCCCGTCAGGATCACCAGCCGACCGAGCCGGAACTTCGTATGGGCGGGCGACGGGGTATCGTCGTCGATCAAGGCCGGG
The DNA here is from genome assembly GCA_001899305.1 of Thiobacillus sp. 0-1251. Lineage (GTDB taxonomy): Bacteria > Pseudomonadota > Gammaproteobacteria > Burkholderiales > Thiobacillaceae > Thiobacillus. The sequence continues at coordinate 264,451 of MKWL01000018.1, forward strand.
CCGTAGGTCTTGTTACTGGCGCCATGGCCGCCGCCGACCTTGAATTTGTCAGGCCAGACCTTGCCGCCGATGAAGCCCAGAATGCCAGCCGCCAGCACGATGTAGGGGAAAGGCACATGGAAAGCGAAGATTGCAATGAAGGACGCGGCGGCCATGGCCCATAACAACTTGTTCTTTAGCGCCCGCGAGCCGATGCGCCAGGCAGCGAAGACGACAATGGCCACCACCGCCGGCTTGATGCCGTTGAAGATGCCCTGCACAAAGGTCAGGTGGCCGAAGGCGAGGTACACATAGGTGAGCCCCGCCAGGATGAACAGCGACGGCAGTACGAACAGCGTGCCTGCAACGATGCCGCCCCAGGTGCGATGCAGCATCCAGCCGATATAGATGGCGAGCTGCTGCGCCTCGGGGCCGGGCAGCACCATGCAGTAATTCAGCGCATGAAGGAAGCGGCGTTCGCCGATCCAGCGGCGTTTTTCCACCAGTTCCTGATGCATGATGGAAATCTGCCCGGCGGGGCCGCCAAAACTGATGAAACCGAGTATCAACCAGTATTTGAAGGCCTCCCAGAAGCTGGGGTGGGCGGGACGTTCGGTCGGGGTGGTCAAAATGGCATCCTTGGATCTAGGGGTTGGTGAAAACTGCGTATAAATCGTCCAGCATCTGCCCGCCCTGCTTGAGCAAGGCGTCGTCATCCTGAATGCGCGCCTTCAGGCCTTTCAGCAGCATCTCGACACCCGCTGCCTCGGGCGCCTCGCCGCCTACATCCAGCGCGTGGACGATGGCGCCAATACGCATCAAGGCAGCGTCGTTTTCCAGTCCAAAACTCGCCAGCAGGGTTTCAAAGGTGACGCGATGCCCGATGTGAGTGAATCGCGCGCCGTCAAAGTCAAATCCCAACGCATTCGCCGGACAGTCCTGGACATGCTGCAGCCAGACAAAGCGCGCCCGGCGGTCGATGAAACGGCGAATCAGCCAGGCGGATGCCAGCCGATCCACCCACAAATCTTGTCGGGTGGCCCAAGTCTGCTTCTGAAAATCGGCGAGGGCGAAACGCTCGGGCTGGCCGTCCTGGAAATGCGGTTCATTGGGAGAGAGCCGGGACGCCAGCGTGGCTTCCAGGGTCAGCAGCCGCGCTTCCGCCTCCAGTTTGCCAGCGCCTGGAAAATAGTCCTGTTCGACCAGGGTTTCGTAACGGCGCCGCAAGGCCTTCAGGGTTTTATTGGCGGTCGTGACATTCTCGGCTAGCGGATCGACGTGCGTCAGGTCTGCCAGCAATTCGGTGTATTCCGCAATACGGTCAAACATCCCCCTGAATGCGGCTGACTGATCGTCCTCAGCGTCCAGCCGGAGCAGCCATGCGGTGCCGCCTGACGCGCGGGTTTCATCTGCCAGTGCCTCAAGCGCCTGCCGCGTCGATACGGTTTCCGGCAACAGCCAAGCACCATCGCGCAGCGCCGCACACCCTAAACCTTTCAGGCCGCGCCAGATGCGCATGCGCGTAGTGGCGTTCTGCGTGGGCAGGGTGAGAATGATCAATATCCATGTAACAGTTCCTACAATCATGTAATAATAGTTACACAGTTGTTGTGCGTTGGTCAACGCCAACTACAAAACAAAAATACACGGTGTGTTTGTTCGATTAGGGGGCTAAGAATGAAAAGTATTTTTCTGGATGCCACCAGAGATGAGCCTTATGCTGGGCATGTTGTCACTCTCAAATTGAAAAGATGAATTGGATGGAAGGGATCCGCCAGTCTGGCGTGGCAGCAGCACTCGGGGCTGCCTTATTGTTTGGAGCGGGAACACCGTTCGCAAAGTTGATGCTTGATGCGGTCAATCCGTGGATGCTTGCAGGATTGCTCTACTTGGGTTCCGGGGTCGGACTGACCCTTTATCGTTTGTTGAGCCATGCCCCTGCCGTTCGGCTTCCCCGGAATGAAGTGCCGTGGTTTGCCGGGGCGATTTTGTCAGGCGGGATCATCGGCCCAGTACTGTTGATGTTTGGGCTGACGGGTATGCCTGCATCTGGAGCGTCTCTCCTGCTGAATGCCGAAAGTGTGTTCACCGCGTTGCTGGCGTGGTTTGTATTCAGGGAGAACTTCGACCGGCGCATCGCACTGGGCATGCTGGCCATCGTGGCCGGTGCGGTTGTCCTGAGCGTTCCCTCAGGTGTGAGTATTTCCGGACTGTGGCCGACACTGGCCATCATTGGCGCGTGTTTCGCTTGGGGTGTCGACAATAACTTGACCCGCAAGGTGTCGCTTACCGATGCCACCTGGATCGCTTCGGTGAAAGGCTGGGTATCCGGTATCGTCAATCTGTGCCTGGCCTTCTCGCTGGGCGCGTCGATGCCGGCATGGCCAAACCTGGCAGGTGCGATGACGGTGGGCTTGCTTTCTTACGGGGTGAGTTTGGCGCTATTCGTAGTGGGCCTGCGGCACCTGGGTACTGCACGCACGGGCGCTTATTTCTCGGTCGCCCCGTTCTTCGGCTCCTTGCTCGCTGTCCTGATGGGGGAGCCGATCACCCTACCGCTACTCATGGCCGGTGCATTGATGGCGCTGGGCACGTGGTTGCATCTAACCGAGCGCCATGAGCATGGACACCAGCACGAAGAAATGGAACACAGTCACGAACATTTCCACGACGAACACCACCTGCACGCGCATGATTATCCGGTGTCTCCCGGCACCAAACATAGCCATCTGCACCGGCACGATCCGCTGATCCACACGCACCCGCACTTCCCGGATGTTCACCACAGGCATAGCCATTGAAGATGGGCAGAACTATTTGGTTTCAGCGACATCTGACGGTCTGCTCAGGCCGTGCGCAGTCACAGGTCAGAAGTACACGCCGAACGGCTGCTTTCCAATACGGCGACGCACACTACCGGCCAGACTCAGCCAGTCGGCGTAATCCGCACGACGGACCGATCATTGATCCAACGAAGACATCTAAGGATTTCGTAGACCGGCGGTTCAATGCCCATGGCAGTGATGGATGTCCGGAAAGTGGGGGGGGGGTTGTGGGTTAAGACCGCATGCCTGTGCTAATGACTGTGCGGCTCGGTGCCATCCCAGTTGAAATCTTGTTCATGTTGATGATGCGCGTTGTGAACGTGTGGATGGGTGTGTTCGAGTGGCTCATGCGTGTGCTCATGCTCGTGACGCTCGGTCAGATTGTAGCCACACCCCAATCCCCATCAGGGAGGCGGCGACCCAGAACGGCGCCGGTGTCGGTTCGCCCAATAGCAGGATGGTGATGGCGGCACCGATGAAGGGTGCCGTGGAGAAATAAGCGCCGCTGCGGGCCGTGCCCAAATTCCGCAGTGCCCGCACAAAGAGAACCAGGCTCAGGCCATAGCCCAGCAGGCCCACTGCCATGGCTGCGCCCGCGGTAAACCAGGCGGGCAAGGATGCCCCCCAAAGCCTGCTGTCCGACTCTGCTGCTCCCTGTAGAGCCAATTGACCTTTTGTTTGCACATAAGGGATTCAGGCTCCATCAATCCGAACACGCAGCAATTTGGCAGAGTTCAAAAACACCAGAATATCCGGTCCCAGATGTAGAAAAGCGGCTTCGATAGGACCAATCCAGCCCATTAGCGCCGCCGTGATGCCCAACACATGGACTACGCCAACGCCGACAAACAAGTTCTCCTGAATCGTGCGATACGCGCGGCGGGAAATGGCACGGGCACTGACGATTTTGGATAAATCATCCGTCATCAGCACGATATCGGCGGCTTCCAGCGCGGCCTGGGTGCCGCCGCCGCCCATCGCAATCCCCACATCCGCTCGCGCCAGGGCAGGTGCGTCGTTGATGCCGTCACCTATCATGGCCACGCGATGCCCCTGCTTTTTTAATTCTTCAATCGCTGTGACTTTATCCTCCGGCATCAAGTTGGCGCGTACCTCGTCCACGCCTAATTCCGCGGCCACCGCGCGTGCGGTGGCCTCATTGTCGCCGGTCAACATCACGATGCGCTTGACGCCTGTCGCTTTCAGCTTCGACAGCGCTTCGCGCGCCCCCGGTCGCAAGGTGTCGGCAATGAAAATGACCCCGGCAGACTGTCCATCGATGGCCACATGAACCGGCGTTTGTCCGCTGTCTTCTATTGCCGCAATAAGTTGCACGCCGTTTTCACGCAGCAGTGCAGCATTGCCGACCAGTACGGCGCTCCCCGACACGGTGGCGATCACCCCTCGACCTTGTACTTGCTCATACTGCTCCGGCTCCGGCACGACGATCTGTTTAAGCGTGGCGTAATCCACCACGGCCTTGGCCAGCGGATGCGCTGAACGACGGTCGGCTGCAGCGGCCAGACTCAACAGTTCAAATTCAGAAAACCGGGCGTCGCGTACCACGCGAACCACTTCAGGCTTGTTCGCGGTCAACGTGCCGGTTTTATCGAAGACCATCACATCCACTTTAGCCAGCGACTCCAGATACAGTCCGCCCTTGACCAAAATGCCGCTTCGGGCAGCACGCGCAATGGCGGCGATCATCACCAATGGCGTCGCCAGTCCCAGTTCGGCAGGCGAGGTAAAAATCAGCAGCGTGACGATGGTGCGCACGTCGCCGGTGATCAGGTAAACCGCGATGAGAAATACAAAAACGACCGGAATCAGCCACGAAGCCACTTTGTCGGCGAGTTTTTGCACGGGCGCTTGCGCCGCTTCGGCGCTTTCCACCAGCCCGATGATGCGTGCAAAGGTGGTGTCGCTGCCGACTTTTTCTGTCTGAATATCGAGTGCGCCCGATGCGACGATGGTGCCGGCAAAAACGCTCGCGCCGATACTCTTGTCCTTGGGCAAGCTTTCGCCGGTGATGGGCGCCTCGTTGATCGATGCCGCGCCGCCTACGATGCTGCCGTCCACCGGGATTTTTTCGCCGGCGCGTACCAGAACGACATCGCCGGTTCGCAGTTGCTCGATCGGAACCACGCGTTCACCGTCTGCGCCGCGTCTCAGCGCGACTTGCGGCACCGATCCGATCAGGGTCTTGATGGAAGCGCGGGCGCGATCCATATTCAAGTCGGCGATGAACTCGGCAATCAGAATAATCACCATCAGCACGGCGCCGGCGACCGTCTCGCCTCCAAACACAGCGACCAGTGTGGCAACGGTAACAAAAATCTCGGTGCCGACTTTGCGTTCGCGTATCAGGTCGATCAAGCCGGTTTTTACCAGCGGATATAAACCAATCGCGACGGCGAGCCACAGGATTTGTATCGGTACCCATTGCCGCCAAAACAGCAACGCCACCAAGCCGGTAAGCAAAATACGCCCGGCTTCTATCCAGCGCGAGCGCGTCATCAGCATCCGCAGGCTTGATGCGCTCGCTTGTTCGGCTGCCGCTTCACTGTTCACATTCATTGTTTGAACCTTCATTGTTTGAACCTTGCCTATCCGGTTTGTTGCCAAAACCCACCCATCATCTGGGTGGGCGACTTGTCGGCTAGCGCTGCACCTTGCGTTTCCACTGCGCATGGCAGGACACGCAGGACGTTTGCAGCCGAGCCGATGCGGCTGTGGCTTCGAACCAGTCGCCTTTCTCCGCTGCCGCCGCCGCTTCGTTGGCATAGATATCCATCGCCGGGTCATAGGCAAGCAGTGCCTGTTTGAACCCTTCCTGGTCAGCCTTGCCCATGATGGTCCAGGGCTTGTGGTTGGGCGCGGGGTGATGGATGACATGGTTAACGCCTTCCCGCACCAATTGCTTGTTTTCCAGAACGATGCCGTTTTGTATCCAGGTCAGGCTGCGGCCGAGTATCTGCATCAACTCCCGATAGGCATGTCGGCGGCTCGCTTGCTCGCCACCAGCGATTCGGCCGATTTTGTGTCCGCTTCAGCATGGGCGGCGAGGGGGGAAATGGCGAACCAGGCGAGGGTCGCCAAGGCGAAAGGACGTGTGTTCATGACAGCTCCTTTGTGTTTACGTTGATCAGCTCGCGCAAGGGCGCATTAGCCGCATGCGCAATGCGCTTCGCTTATTGACGCCCGACCCAGTGCGCCTTACGCACGTTGGTTTTTTGAGCGCGCCGGGTATCACTCGCTACAACTCGAAGCGAGAATGGGCGGTTACTTGACCGAGAAATTTACCGTCACGGTTTTATTATCCGCAAACGTAATTGCTGCAATCGCCTTCGCGCCCGGAGCCAGTTTTGCATCGCCATTGGTTTCCATCGCGTTGTCGCCACTGGGTTGCAGCGGCACTTCGGTTTTTACTGTGCCGTTCATAACCGTCAGCGTTCCCCTGGCCCCGACCGTCGAAAATTTCTTGCCGTGGTTCTGGACAAAGATGATGGCCGCACTGTTTTTCTTGACCAATTCGAATTGCAGATTGCCAACAGACTGCACGATGCCGTCAAATTCTGCGCGGTCGCCATGCGCCAAGGCAGTCCCCGCTATCGAGGCCGTCATGATGAGCGCCGCAAGGGTAGTCAATTTTTTCATTACATTCTCCATTCATGCAACGACTTTGATGTGGGCGTCGCCGCAATAACCCATTTTTTCGAGGTCAATGCCAATGCCGGTGATGAATATCCGCGTCCGGCGAGCACTTAGTTCTTGAAGATGTCCGTGTAAAAGCCGCTGGCGTTTAACATCACCGTAACCGGCGTGGTGTTTTTATTGCGCCAGTACCATCCATGGGTGCCCGTAAAGGGCGCGATCAACGTGCCGCCTGATTCGCTGACCTGCTTCTCCAAAATATAGCTTTCATACACATCAGCTTTGGCGTTGAGCGGTTCCCCGTGGAACTCATGATTGATTTTTTCGCCTTGCTGCGTTTTCCATGAATAGATCAGCGCTGCGCCCTTCTCCAAGCGTGTCTTGAATTCCAGGCCTTGCCCTGGCTGCAGGGTGATTTGCCGCGTATCTGCCCGATAAGGTGTGGCTTGTTTGGAGGTAATGGTAACGGGGGCGGAGATGACTGGGGCTGCCACCGCTGCGGCCACGACTTCGTTTCCGTTGCTTTTGGTCACGGCTCCCTGGCTGTTGTTCAGGGCAGTCAATCCGAGTGTTTTACCGATACCGGTTGGGTCGATACCGTGCTCGGCCGGGAGCACAGTCGTGATCAGGATTGCCGCAGCGACGATCAAGGCCACGCCTGTGGCCTTGATCAGCTGGGGCAGGGTTGGAAGCGGGTGCGTGTTGTGTGTGTTCATGTATGAGTCCTCTAATCAAATAGTGAAATAACTGGTTATCTGATGACCCATCAGGACGAATCCTGCGGCCATCAACACAGTATTGGCCGCGAACGCCTGATGCCAGAAAGCACCGGACCGCCGCCAGAAACCCATGACAATCAGAATTGCAGCGAGCGCGAGCAACTGCCCAAGCTCGACCCCGACATTGAATGCGAGGATGTTGGGTACCAAACCCTCCTGCGATAGCGTGAATTCCTGCAGCTTGGTGGCGAGGCCGAATCCATGGAAGAAACCGAAGATCAGTACTGCGGCCTTGGTGTTGGGCTGAAAACCCAACACCCGCTTGAATGCGCCAAGATTGTCGAGCGCCTTGTACACCACCGAGAGGCCGATGATGGCGTCGACAATGTAGGGGTTGACGTGGGTGCCGCTAAGCACGCCATACAGCAGCGTGACGCTGTGGCCGATGGCGAATAGCGTGACGTAGGTTCCGATCTCGCGCATCCGGTACAGGAAGAAGATCACCCCGAACAGGAACAATAGATGGTCATACCCCGTGACCATGTGCTTGGCTCCCAGGTAAATGAACGGGATCAGCTGCATACCGCTGGCTTGCTCGATAAACAGCTTGTCATCCGCTGCGACGCCATGGGCGAAGGCACTCGTCGCCATCAAACTGAGCAACAAGATGCCGATGAAAGCCAGCCAGCGAGAGCTCAACGCGGCCCCGATCCATTGCTGCGAAAAAGTCATTGCAAATGTTTTAGTCATGATCCAATTCCCAAATCAGGTGCGCGTCGACGAGCAAGCCGTAATAAGCCCGCAGGGCGGAAACCTGCGCCTGCAGCGCGCTGTTTGCCGCCGCAGTCGCCTGGCGACGCGCCAGCAGCAGGGCCTGCAAGTCCGCTTCACCTAATGCATAGGCGCGCTGCATGAGGCTTGCGTTCTCCTGCATGTAAGCCGCCCCTTCGTTGGCAATTTGCAGACTGGCATAGGCGCCATGGGCGGTCGCGACAGCACTCGCGATCGCCGTTTCAAGCTCGCGCTGCTTGAGCTCGACTTCCCTGCGCGAAACGTCCACTGCAGCAATCGCCCTGGCATTGCGTGCGTCGCGCACGCCCCCGGGAATCGGGACGCTGAGCATGACGCCGAAAATGCGTTCGCGGCCTCCTATCTCAGAAGCCGTATACCCTCCCAGCGTCGGGTCGGGCATTTTATCGGCGCGGGCGCGATCGGCATGTGCCTCGGTCTTCCGCATTTGCGTTTGGACGACCTTGAGCTCATCGCTTTGCTCCAGGATGCGCTCACGCCAGGACGCTGCGTCCCCCCCGATCTCCAGCGGCATGGGCAAGACCATGGTCTGACGGCTCACCCCCGGGAACCGGGTGGATAGACGCGCCCAGGCGGCAGCAGCCTGGGTCTTGGCATCGTTGTCCATACGCCTTTGCTCGGCCAGTTCGGCGCGGGCGATGCTCACGTCCAGCTTCGAGGCGTCGCCTGCGCGGGCGCGCTTTTCCACCGCCGTCAGGCTGGCCTGTGTCGACTGAAGGCTGTTCTGGGCCAGCTCGCGGGCACGTTCCGTCGCCAGCCAGTCCACCCACAAGGCCACCAGTTCACGCGCCGATTCGTGCAATGCCTCGCCATAGCGCGCCTGGGATTCTTCAATGCTTGCCTGGCCCAGCTTGCGATCGGCCGCGGCTTTGCCGGAAAGCCGGATCGTCCGCTCGATGCCCACGTTCCATTCGGTGTAGCGAGGGCCGTTTTCCAGTCTGCGCTGCTGTCCCGAAGTGCGGGCAATCCATTCATAAGCTGATTTATCGAGAATGCCGGCATCTTGCAGTGCCACGTCCAGGCCAGCGCGCGCGGCGGCAACGGCAGGGTCCTGTTCGAGCAGCGGGCGGGCAATTTCGGTTGGCAAAAGCCCCGGCGGATTCACCGGTTCCATCGCCTGTGCGGTGCCAAAGATCATCAGCAGGCCGGCCAATAGGAGTCGAATCTTCATGCGATTTCCCCCGTTTCGGCGACCGTCGTCACCCAATAGCGCAAACCTGCGCCGGAGAATTGCTGGCGAATGGCGTCAAGCAGCGCCGCTTGGTTGGCTGCAGCAAAAATCACCTGAATCTTGGTGGCGCGTGCGCGACCCAGCACCTGCTCCGTTTGATCCAGATCTTCGTGAGCCATGCCGTGCGCGGCAGTAGCCGTGCTGGTGAAAAACGTTACGTTAGGTGACAGGAGCAGCAGATCGAGCATTTTTTCCTCGACCGCTGGCGGGCAAATCAGTGTTAAGCAAAGTTCAGACATGGGGAACCTCTCGTTTTGGGAAAGCGAAACGTAAATACAGGATGGGGAGCAGCATCAGCGTCAGCACCGTGGCGGTGATCAGGCCACCAATGACAACGATGGCCAGTGGACGCTGGATTTCAGAGCCCGGCCCAGTCGCGAACAGCAAAGGGATCAGGCCGAATGCCGTGATGGAGGCAGTCATCAGCACCGGGCGCAAGCGTCGCTTGGCACCCTGAACGACGACTTCGGCCAGTTTCATCCCTTCGCTTTGCAGCTGATTGAAATAGCTGACCAGCACCACCCCGTTGAGGACCGCGATGCCGAGCAGCGCGATGAAGCCGACCGAAGCCGGCACCGACAGGTATTCGCCGGTCACCCACAAGGCGACGATGCCGCCGACCAGCGCGAAGGGGACATTGCTCAGAATCAGCAAGGCCTGACGCACCGAGCGGAAGGTCGAGAACAGCAGGACGAAGACCAGTCCGAGTGCGACCGGCACCACCACCGTCAAACGCGCGGCCGCGCGCTGCTGGTTCTCGAACTGTCCGCCCCAGGCAATGCGGTAGCCGGTCGGCAGCGGCACTTTCTGGGCGACGAGCGCACGAGCCTCTTCGACGAAGCCCACCAGATCGCGGCCGCCGACGTTGGCGATGACCACGCTGTAGCGGCTACCCATTTCGCGATCGATCTTGACCGGCCCCGCCGCACGTTCCAATTTTGCGACGCTGGCCAAGGGCACCGTGCTGCCGTCCTGGGTCGTGATCCGCATGGCGCCGAACTCGGCCGGCGACATGCGAACCGCCTCGGTACCGCGCAATACGATGGGTGTGCGGCGGTTGCCTTCGATCACGATTCCGGCCCGCTGCCCCTCGATCTGGGTACGCAGCGCATCCTGGATCTCTTCGACGCTCAAGCCGAGCCGACCGGCCTGCAAGCGGTCCACCGCGACCCGCAAATACTGCACGCCGTCGTTCTGGACGGTGTAGACGTCCTCATTGCCCGGAACTGTCTTGAGCAGCGCTTCGACCTGGCTCGCGTACTGATTGAGCTTGTCGAGATCGGGACCGAATATCTTCACCGCCAGATCGCCGCGCACGCCGATGATCATTTCCGACACGCGCATTTCAATCGGTTGGGTGAAGCTGTACGAGATGCCGGGCATCGGGTCGAGCACTTTGCGTATCTCGTCCAACAGCGCTTCCTTGCTCTTCATCCGCCATTCATCTCGCGGCTTCAGCTGCAAATAGGTGTCAGTCTGGTTCAGTCCCATCGGGTCGAGGCCGATTTCGTCGGAACCCGCGCGCGCCACGATGCCGGTCACTTCCGGAATGGCTTTCATGAGGGCCTGATGAATCTTCATATCGAGCGCGGCGCTTTGCTCCAGACTGACCGAAGGCAATTTCTCGATGCCGACGATCAGATCGCCTTCGTCCATCGTCGGCATGAAGGTCTTGCCGACCTGGGTGTAGACCACACCCGCGCCCACCAACATCGCCACCGCCACGCCGACGACGATGCCCTGCCGGCGCATGCCCCAGGCAAGCGCCGGCTCATAGAGCGCCAGCAGCTTGCGCGGCAGCCACGGGTCTTCATGTTTGACCTCGCGCAGCAGATAGGACGCCAGCACCGGGATGACGGTCAGCGACAACAGCAGGGAGCCGGCCAGGGCGAACACGATGGTGAGCGCCACCGGCACAAAGAATTTCCCTTCGAGGTCCTGTAACGTCAGCAGCGGTAGAAACACGGTAATGATGATCAATATCCCGGACGTCACCGGCACCGCGACCTCGCGCACCGCGCGATAGACCGTATGCAGCCGCGGCAGCTTGCCGGCCGTGGGATCGGTCGCCAGGCGCTGCACGATGTTTTCGACCACCACCACGGCGGCATCGAGCAGCATGCCGATGGCGATGGCCAGGCCGCCCAGACTCATCAGGTTGGCCGACATGCCGAAGCCGCGCATCAGGATGAAGGTAATCAATGCCGCCAGGGGCAGCACCAGCGCCACGGTCACGGCCGCCCGAACATTGCCCAGGAACAGCCCGAGCAAAATGATGACCAGCACCGTCGCTTCGAGCAGCGCGTTGGATACCGCACCGACCGCCTTGTCGACGAGGGAGGCGCGATCGTAGAAAACGTCGAGCTTCACGCCTTTCGGCAACGTCGGTTGCAGTTCATCCAGTTTCTTCTGCACGCCTTCAACGACTTGTTGCGCATTGGCACCCGCCAGTCCGAGCACCAGACCCTGAACGGCTTCCCCCTTGCCGTCTTGTGTCACCACCCCATAGCGCGTAACGGTGCCGATCTTGACCTCGGCCAGATTACCGACGCGGACCGGAGCACCCTCCTTCATCGTCACCACGATCGCACGCAGGTCGTCCAGATTCGTAATGCTGCCCTCGCTGCGCACCAGCAACACTTCGTCGCCTTCGCCGAGCCGGCCGGCGCCGTCGTTGCGGTTGTTGGCGTCAATCGCCTCCCTGAGCTGCGTCATGGTCACGCCGCTGGCGGCCATTTTGAGCTGATCGGGCACCACCTCGAAGGCGCGTACCACCCCGCCCAGCGCATTGACGTCGGCCACGCCGGGCACCGTGCGCAGTGCCGGTCGGATCACCCAATCGAGCAGGCTGCGCCGTTCGGCCAAAGACATTCCCTCGGCTTCGACGGTGAACATGAACATTTCTCCCAGCGGGGTGGTGACCGGCGCCATGCCGCCAGATATGCCGGCCGGCAAACTCTCCGTCAGACCGCCCAGGCGTTCGCTCACCTGCTGGCGCGCCCAATAGCGGTCGGTGCCATCCTCGAAATCAATGGTGACGTCGACCAGGCCGTACTTGGTGATCGAGCGCAGGATCTTGGTTTTCGGGATGCCGAGCATTTCCACTTCGATCGGCACCGCGATGCGGCTTTCGACTTCCTCCGGCGTCATGCCGGGAGCCTTCATGATGATTTTGACCTGGGTGCTCGACACATCGGGGAATGCGTCAATCGGCAACCCGAGATAAGCCATCCATCCCGCGCCGGCAACAATCAGCGTCGCCAGCAGGACGAACAGGCGTTGAGATAATGAAAACTGAACGAGGCGGGCAAGCATTACTTGCTCTCCTTCGCATCGAGCCAGGCGCCCTTGAGCGCGACCACGCCAGAAACGGCGATCAGTTCGCCGGCCTTGACCGGGCCTTGCACGCGCACGCGCTGCCCGGCGCTGGCGGTGACCTTCACCGGTCTGGCTTCAAAGCCGGCGGGAGTGCGGACGAACACATACGCCTGCTTGCCGTCGTGGGCCACGGCGGACAGCGGCACATCCCAGCTGTCCTGGGTGGCCGCCTGAGTGGTTACGATAGGTAGCTCGACCGTCACGAACTCGCCAGGCCGAACCAGGCCGGTCTTGCCCTCGACCGCCGCCCGCAGCACCACCGTCTGACTGCCGGACGACACGGTCGGGCTGGTGCTCAAGATGCGCGCCCTGACGTCCCGGCCTTGCACCTTGACCATCGCTCCGGCCTGCCAGTTCGTACTTTCCGACACCGGAAGCTGAATATCCAGCCACAGGGAATCGATTTGGGCCACATGCAGCAAAGCGGTCGCGGCTTCGACCCGCTGACCAGGCTTGACCGCAATCTCGGTCACGATCCCGGCCTGCGTCGCGGCCAGCGTGATGCTGTCCTGCGGCTTGCCGGAAGCCGCAATGCGCGCGATCGTCGCGGCCGACATGCCGCTCAGACGCAACCCCGCCTTGGCCTGGTTGAGCGTCGCCTCGGCTTCACTCAAGCCAGCCTGCGCCTCTTGCACCCGCCGTTGCGGGATGATGCCCTCCTTGAATAAGGCTTCCTCGCGCCGCGCCGCTTGCCGTGCAAGCGTGGCACGGGCGCTGGCTTGCAGCAACTGCAATTGCAACTGGCCGAGTTCCGGGCTGGCAATGCGTACCAGCGGCGTGCCTGAACGCACGGCCTGGTTCTGCTGAACCAGCAATTGCGCTACCAGGCCGGCCACCGGCGAGCTGATCACCTGTTCCGCTGTGGGCGGCACGACGACCTGCGCAGGGAAACTTACCTTGACCGCGCCTGCCTGGCTCTGTAATGGCATGGTTTGAATGCCCAGCGCCTGAATCTGACTGTTGGGAACGGCAAACCGGACTGACTGATCAGCTGCCTGAGCGGTGGACGCGAGAAGACACAGCGTCGCCACTGTCCATGCACTGAGCGGGATGCGGGGGGGTGTTTTTTTCATAGTGAACCTCGACTGGCGCCTGACGGCGCAATAAACGTGAGTACATCGCTCAAGACGACGCGGAAAAATTTTGCTGAACGACCGTGCGCCATGTGGGGTTGCCCCCAGGCAGACGGCATTGGTCTTGGTCAAAGCGGTTTGGGTGCATGCGCCCTCACTGCCAGGGGCAGCGCAAACAAGAACGCGGATAGCGTGATCGCCTGGTTTTCCCCGTAACGAAGAACACCAGCGTGCGACAGGAGAACACGGCCTAAAGCCGCGTTAGAGCAAGCGCTCGCCGGTTCAGGCGCGCGCTAGAGGGGGACGGTCGAGAAGCGGGGGGGTGTGGGACAAAAAGGCCGTAGGCGGATACAGAATCGGCCCACCAGACAACAAGACGATATCCAGCGTGAGGCTGGACTCCATCAGGATGGCGGAAAAGACGGGATGATAGTGGCCATGATGTCCATCCTCGTTGTGGTCCTTGTTATTGGTGTCGCCAGCGGCGTCGGGAACAGAATGACTGCTTTCATGATGGTCATGACCGTGAGTATGAAAACCCGAGGTGGTCACGTCTTCCGCCACGCGCCCATGCAGCCCGGCCGCCGCTGACCAGGCGAACTGGAGCGGAACGATGAGCATGATGATCAGGGCGATGAGGCGACGCATGGCGGACATTCTACATAAATTACCGTATCTACCAAGGGTTCGTTCATACCGTCGACACTCTTATGAGCTGACACACGGCTTGCGAGATGTACTGGTGACTGCTGGGCAGACGGAAGTAAATGACTGCTGCTCCCTCCTGTGGAACGGACGTTTGGTGAACAAGACATGAAAGGCAGTTTCAGGTCAGGATACACATTCGCCGAAGCTTACAGCGGCCATTCAACGGCATTTCTAGCCATGGCCGGTGTGCGATTCATAGCCGACCTCTGTAACGCAGTACGCCAACGGCGGCTATGGCCGACGACCCGCCTGTCTGATAGAGACTCCCACCGTCGCTTCTTCGGGCCAAAGCGGTCACACGAAGTGGGCCCACGGAACGCAGCTGGGCAACTCACTGGTTACAGGGTTGGCTGGCTAGGGGTTTTTTGCTGCAAGGTCCATGTTATAAGAATTTATATGTTATATTTTTCTATAACATATGGAAAAGCACATGGACCAACGGAACGACAGCCCGCAACAACGGCTCACCCTTCTGGAGCTATTGCTGGTTTGGGAAGGGCGCATCTACCGTTCGCGGGTATGCGAGTTGTTTGGCATTGGTTTGCCACGGGCCAGCCAATGGATCAAGGAAATCCGCGACTTGAACCCCACCTGGATGCAATGGGACAGCAAGTCCAGGAGCTACTTCGCCACGGCTGATTTCTACAAGCGGTACACCAAGGCCTCTCAGGCAGTCATTTCTGAATCGCTTTCTCGTTACCTGTCCATGGTTGGGCTACCCTATGCGTCGGCCATCGAAGATGGCGGTTCAGTGGCCTGGTCGGCAACGCCAAGCATTACCGCCCCGGCACCCAAATCATTTGCCAGCCTCGGGAATGCGATCAGACAGGCAAAGGCCGTCGAAATCGAATACATGTCGATGAGCGAACCGGCTCCTCATCGCCGCACGATCTATCCGCACAGCCTGGTTCTCGCCGGCCGCAGGTGGCATGTGCGCGCCTACAGCGAAGCGCATCAGGAATTCCGGGATTACGCACTGGGGCGGATCCTCGAAGTGGAGCCTTTAGCGCGTCTCGCGGATCGCACCCGATTCGATGACCCCGACTGGAACACCAAGGTCAAGGTTCGACTGGTCGCCCACCCTGAACTTTCTCCAGCACAGGCCAGAGTGATCCAGGCCGAATACTTCAACGGGACAGCGAGCCGCGTGGAAACCTGCCGCGCGGCGCTGGTACCCTATTTCATTCAGGACATACACGCTGCAATGGACACGAAGATCCAGCATGCGCCCGAGTATCTGATCGCCGTTGAAAACGCACGGGAGGTGTCCAAGTGGCTTTTCAACCGCTAGGCGCGGGCGGCGCTGCTGCCTCCCTTCTGTTCACGCGGCTGCCCGAGCGGCTATTTGCCCCGCTGGCCTCGCCCAACAAGCAGATCTACTGGGGAATCCTGTGCGCGCTTCACGACAGGCGCTTCGGCCCGGATGCCCCCTTGCCCCCCAGCCACGGATTCACGACGCGAGACATCACTCAGGACATCGAGGCCGAACTCGTCATCCACGATTCCTGGATAGACGAGGATGGCGCCACGCCCGAAACGCCCCTCAACATCCGTGCCATCACCATCTTCAACCGGCTGCATGATTGCGGGTGGCTGCGGCTGGACCGCCATGGCGTCGACAAGCGGGTCTCCATGACCCCCACGGTCAACCAGTTTCTGGGCCAGCTCATCAATTTCGCGGAAACCGGGCCGATCTACGTGGCGGGCAAGGTTCGCTCCATCGAGGTCAACCTGAAGCTGGTGATCGAAGGCGCCGACGGCGACTCGCTTTCCGAGGCGGCCGACCAGGCGAGAAACCTACTCGAACACATCCGTAATACCGGTACGAACGTCCGCGACCTGATGAGCGCACTCGGGACGGAAGAAACCACCACCCAGTACGTCCGCCGGTTTTTCAGCGATTTCATCGAGCAGGTGTTCATCGGCGACTACAAGGAACTCCGGACCCGTGAGCACCCCCTGTCGCGGCGTCCGCAGATCCTGCACTGGGCCGAGGAGCTGCATGGCTCCGAGCAGAGCCGCGAGCGCCTGATCACTTGGTACGAAACCAAACGCTTTCAGGGCGACCGGGCCCGCGCGGAGCGCATGTTCGAGCGCAACGTGCAGAAATTGCGCGATATCCAGCGGATCGATGACTACTTGGAGCGGCTCGACGACGAGATCCGCCGGGCAAACCGCCGGGCCCTGGCCTATCTCGATTACCGGCTGCGCTCCCTGCGTCCCATCGACCAGGTCGTCGACGCGGCGATCGTCCGTGTCATGGACAGCGATGAGGACGTTCACGACACCCCGTTTGCTCCCGGCGACATGGTCAGCCCGGCCAATCTTGCCGAACCGCGCCGCCAAGAGGCGCGTGAGAAAGCGTCGCAGCTGAGGGAAACCATCCCGACCGATGAAGACATCGCTCGAGCAAAGCTCAGGGCGCTTGCACGCAATGTTCGCATGGTGAACGCCCCCAAGCTGGTCGAGTTCGTATCCCGGCAGCTTTCCGGACGGCCTGCCGTCACCAGCGAAGAGCTTCAGATCAGTAGCATTGCGGACGTGCGGGCGTATCAGACCCTGCTGGTTCTCGGCGCGGCAATGGAAAGCGGCTCACCTTATTTGCAGCAGCAGGCTTCGGCCATGATGCGCGGCTTCCGGGTCCGCCGCACCGGCGACAAGGAAGTGGAAAACGAGTGGATTACCGGCATTCCGTTCCGGATCGAGAGCGCGAGAAAACCGGCAGCCGCCAAAGGAGGCACGACATGACCCAGTATTGGGAAAACATCGCAGCAAAGACCGACAAGCAATACGTGGCTGAAGAGTTTGAGTCCACCGCCAGCCGGTTGCTCGCGGAGCAGGTGCTGTATTACGCGGACCGGCACAACCGCATGGCCTACGGCATGATCGAGCGGTTCGAGCGCGAATTCAAACACGTCCTCTCCCAGGTTGGCGTCGGTCTGACCGTGAACCGGCAGCTCCGCTATGCGTGCGCGATTCCGGACAACGGCAGGGCGGGCACGGCCAATACCGCACAAACGCTGCTCGCCCTTGTGCTCCGGAAGATTTACGACGAACAGGCCCGGACCGGGCAGCTGAACGATGACGGCGAAGTGATCTGCGATGCGGTCGAGCTTGAGGAGAAGTATCGCCTCTCCACGGCGGGCAAGCGCGAGCTGCCCGGCCGTGGAGAACTGGACGGCCTGGTGCGAACGCTCCGGCGCTGGGGCATCGTGCGCAAGGTCGAGGAACATGAGTTTCCCGAGACGGTTGCCAGCGACATTCAGCCCTACGTACTGGCCATACGCCCGGCCATCGTGGATCTGTTGGGTGAGACAGCGATCACCCGGCTGGCCCAGTTCACACAGTCCTACGAACCCGCAGGGGACTCTATCGCGGAAGGCGACGGTCAAGGACCAGAGCAGCCGGAGGAAGAAGAAGCATGAAATATCTGGAAAGCATCAACCTGGTGCAGTTCTTCCTGTACGAGAGAGAGCACATCCGCGTTTCCGAGGTCACCGGCCTGTTCGGCCCCAACGGCAGCGGCAAGAGCTCGTTCCTCGATGCCGTCCAGATCGCCATGTTCGGCGCAAACAGCCGTCTCATGGCGCTGAATGCCCAGGCCGACGACAAAAACAAGACAACGCGGTCGATTCGCACCTATTGCCTTGGCCAATACGGCGAGACGCCCGAAGACCGGGTCCGGCCGCATTCGAATACCTATATCACCCTGGTCTGGCGCGACTCGGAAACCAACAAGCCGGTCTCGATGGGCGTGTGCATCTATGCCTCCAAGGATCGCGAGCAGCATGACGTGCTGGGACGCTATCTGCTGCCGGACGTCGAGTTGACGCTGGGAGATCACCTCGAAACGGTCGACGGCAAGGAAAAGCCGCGGGAGTGGTCCGCCTTCAAGCAGCAGCTTCTGCAGCGGTCCAAAGTTTCCGGCGAGGAATGCGTGTTTCAGGAGGCCGAACGCTACATTCGCGCCTGTCTGCTCGAATTGCGCGGATCGGGCGGTGCGCCGTCATACGACGCATTTATACGCGCGTTCCGCTTCGCGCTACGGATGAGCTTCGACAAGACCGTGGACGAAATCGTCCGCAACGACGTGCTCGAGTCCCGGCCGACAAACATCAAGAAGTTCAAGGAGGTCACCGAGTCCTTCCGGCGCCTGGCCGAGATGGTGGCCAACGTCGAGCAGAAGATCGTCGACGGCACCGCGGTCCACGACACTTTCGACAATGCGGCCAGGGCCTACAGAAAAGCCGTCACCTGGAAGGCGCTTGGCCTGGACGCGGCGCGCGAGCACGCCAACCATGTGCACGGGCAATGCGAGTGCGACCAGCAGGAAGCCGAGGCGGCGTTTGAGGCTGCTGACAAGGAATTCCGTGGCTTGAAGGACGATCAGGAAACTGCAGCCAAGAAAGCGGCGCAATACCGCAAGCTTCGCGAACAGCATGGCGCCCATGCCGATTACGCCGGCCTGGAAGGCCAGATCAGGGGGCATCATGATCGGGCCGAACGCAATACAAGAGGCATGTTTGACCAGCTTTCCCAGTTCCGCGGGTTCCTGAAGAAGGCCGCGGACGCCGGTGTACTGGATGAGGAGGTCACGCGCTCATTGAGCGCCGAATCGCAGAAACTGGCGGCCTTGCTGGAACGCTTCGAACAGGCTGAATGGACTGAAATCGAAGCGCACCTGGGTACTGCCGTTCAGGCAGCTCAAAAAGCCATGCAGGTACTGAACGGCCTCGATGGCACGCTGTACCAGCAGTTGGAGACCGCCAAAGCCGATCTCAAGCTCGCCACAGAATCACTCGAACGAGTCAGGCAGGGGAAGATGCCGCTCAGCCCTAACGTCGAAACCCTGATGCGCGAGCTGCGGGATGAAGGCATCAACCCGGTGGCGGTGTGCGATGTCGTCCGAATCACGAAGAAAGAATGGCAGCCGGCTATCGAGGCCTACCTGGCAAGCAACCTGCAGGCGCTGCTTGTGCCAGAACATGAGGAGCGGCGGGCATTCGAGGTCTATCGTGGCCTGCCGGAAAAACGCGCCGTCTACGGCGCCAAGATCGTCATGGAGAGCCGGCAGCAGGTCGGCCGGCACCCTGAAGACGGCTCCGTCGCCGAACTGATCGAAGGCACCGACCCGGCGGCCGTTGCCTACCTACGGGGGCTCTTCGGGGACATGGTGTGCGCCACGACCACCGCACAGGCCATGGAGCGCGGCAAGCGCACCCTGACGCAGGACGGCATGCTGGTCGGCAAAGGCACCATCGAACGCCTGAAGCTCGTAGTGGAAGGCTATCTTCGCATCGGGCGCGACGGCAGCGGCCAGCACCTTGAAGCGGCCAAAGCGCGGCTTGCTGCCTGCACGAAGGCGGTGTCGGATCTCACAGCTCAGAAACAGAAGATCAAGGCGCTGACCACGGTGCTGCGAGGCATTCCGCAGGAAGACCAGGTCCGGATGTACCTGAAGAGCCTCTGGGACGATGCGGAATCTGCCAAAGTCGACGCAACCACGCTCCAGAGCAAGCTGCAGGGTGCCGCCGACAAGGAATATGTGGAACTCGGCGAGCAGGAAAAGGCGTGGTCAGAAGAGGCCAGAAGACTGAGTGAGGCCGTCACTGACGCGAGCGGCAGGCGAGGCGTTGCCGAAAACGCATTGGACGAGCGCCAAAAAGACGTTGAGGCAGCCGCTGAAAAGTTAAAGAATGCCCGCGAGGCCGCTGAGGAAGCCCGCAAGGATCCGGAGTACGACGCCGATTACGCGTCGCCCCACTGGGACGTCGTTCTGGATAAGTACGGCGAGAACTACGAGGACATGGCGGCCTACTGCGAAACGAAAGAAGCTGAAGCTCTCCGCGAGGTGACACGCGAAGTCACCAAGGGCAGCAGTCTGCTGGGCGACTTCCTGTCGACATACCGGGAACAGGCCGGCGAAGCAGTGCTGGAAGACTGGCGCAAGGGGCAGGCCTGGATAGCCGATATTCTCAAGCGTCTGCGAGACACCGAACTGCTCGACTACAAGGAGCAGATGGAGAACGCCTACAAAGTTTCGCAGGAGACGTTCAGGAATGACGTTGCCCTGGCGCTGAGCCAGAACATTGAGGCGCTGGACGTGACGATGGACCAGCTGAACCGAGTGTTGAAGGAGTGCCCGGCCTTCACCAACGGCGAGCGCTATCAGTTCAAGCGCGTCGTCCGTCCCCACTTCAAGCAACTGCTCGAGTTCGTGAAGAACATCGCATCATTCGGACCGCAGGATGGACTGTTCGGCGGTGCCGGGGAGATCCCGCCACAGTTCAAGGAATTGCTGGAAGACAAGATTGCGCCGGGGGCCGGAAGCGTCAAAAGCCCGCTGGATGACTACCGCGAGTTCTACGAATTCGACGTCGAGATAATTCGGGATGACCCGTTGACGGCAAAACCCAAGGTCGTTGGCCAACTGAGCAAGCGCATCGGGCCGGGATCCGGCGGCGAGCACCGTGCGCCGCTGTATGTGATCGCTGGCGCCGCGCTGGCATCGGCCTATCGCCTCGACCGCGGCAACCGCGATGGCATCAGGCTGATCCTGCTGGACGAAGCGTTCAACAAGATGGACCCGACCAACATCACCGCCACCATGCGCTATCTGCAGGATCTGGGGCTGCAGGTGTTCATGGCCAGCCCTGGCGAGAACCTGGGCGTGCTCAATGCCTTCCTGCACCGCTACTACGACATCTCGAAGGACTCCCTGCGCAACGTGATCTTCATCGATGGGCACGATGTCACCGACGAAACCCGGGAAATGTTCATGTCGGACGATCTGGATACCCACCCCGAACTCATCGAGAATGAGGTCAATCGCATGCGTGGGGCGGGGACGGCTACCGCCCAGGCGGTGTAGTCGTCACATGGACACGAAGGCCCGCAACGCCCTCACGAAACTGCTGGAGGCCGGTAATCGGGCGACAGCGGGTGTCCGCTCGACGCGGCCGGCGCTGACCCGGTCGCAACTGGCCGACTACCAGGCTACGCGCTCGCTGGCCGACAAGGAGGCATTCGAGGCGGCGATGAAGGCGGCGAGAGCCGAAGGCGCCGTGGTCCTCACTTGGGAAAAAGGCTTTGGCGAGGAAGGGTTCATCCAGCGCGTCGAATTGGTTGACCTCGACGCGCTGGCGAAGCTGCTTGGCATGGAGACCGCCGCGATCCGCCTTGAGAAGGCGGCCTCACAGTTCGCCCCTTTGCTACCGGAGTTTCCGGTTCTGAAAGACGTGTTGGCTCGCTGGGCCAGCCTGAAGAAGGTCCGCACCTTTGGCCCGGATGACTCCCAGGACTGGATCGATGCCGCCCGCATCATCCGTTTCATGACCGCCGCCCTTGAAAACAGTACGGTTGACGAGCCGATCCGCGAAGTCAGCGCGCGATTGTTCAAGGACAGCAAGCGCATCGAAAAGCTGGCGGCTCCTGTTGATGTTCTGCTGACGGGTGATGTGGATGCCGAGATCCGCGAGCCTGCCGATGTATGGCAGGAAATCGGGTTATTCCGTGAAGAGCAGCCGGTCCGAATGGCTGGGAAAATCGTGGTGGCACGTACACGAGTAACGGAGTGCTTGGATGCGCCATACAGCGCATTTTCCGCATCATCCGTAACCGGGCTGGCCGGCATCCCGAAAATGGTGATGACCATAGAAAACCAGACCACTTTCCATAGCGAGGCAAAACGCCGCCATGATGAGGAAGTCTTGCTCATTTATACCGCCGGAATGCCCACCCCAGCATGGCGAGCCATGTATGTTCGACTGCTTGGTGGCTTGCCGCCAGGTGTGCCCGTCTATCACTGGGGCGATATTGACGAAGGCGGGTTCAGGATCGCCTCCATATTGGCTCAGGATGCTAGATCAGCTGGGCATACCCTTCAACCGTGGATGATGCATCCAGACGACGTTCCAGAGGATCGACGCGTTAAAGCCAGACCGCACACACTAGAACGAATTCGGCGTTTTGCGAGTGCCGCAGGCTGGGGAACGCTGGGTGAGGAAATTGCAACAGCAGGCTTTACTGTCGAACAGGAAGGACTACCAATTGTTGGGTTAGGGCAGCCCCAATAGCTGATAATCCGGGCCAAAAAAAACGCGTACCACAAAACAAAATACACTTCAGCAATCAATCAAAAAAACTTTGTTTGAATTATCTGCTGCAAAGCCAAGGCCGAGTCCATAGCATCACGGGCATTTCCACTTCTCGCGCAAAGAGTGCCCGTGGCTTCCATAGAAGAACCCAACAATCAGGATCATCCTGTCACGCTCTTCGCACACATTGCGGCACGATTCGAACAAATCGAACTGTCCCACTGGACGGCCGTTGTGTTTGCATGGCTTGCCGATTATGACGGGATCGATCGATGCTATTTTGAAGACGAAGAGGAATCCCCAGCCTATGAGGTGCTTCATTGCATCTCCGAACTGGAGCATGGGACTACAGACGACGAAGTAGCCCACGCGCTATCTCATCTTGAGTTCCTTACTTGGCGTGTCCGCCACCCCGAAACCGCGGAGCGCTGGGATCCGCTCTCACTTTCCCTCAGTGATTTCATAGGCGGGGACTTATCGCCCAATTGCTGGAAATGGGAAGGGACTTTCCCGTCTTCACCCGTAATTGCCTCATGGCTCATCGAACAGCTCCCACACCGCTGATGTCTGGTGATTGGCTGCTCATTGCCGCTGGAGCCTTGGGAGTAGGCGGCGTATGGGTCGTTTGGCGTATTGCCCGCCACACCGACCACGCGGTGTCCGACCATTCAACGCCATCCGGTAGCGATTCAAGGGCAGCCAACCATATTAAGGTTCTACCCGGCAAAGCCGTCCTGGATCAACTCAACCTTCAAGCCATGGTCGACGGATGTCGTGACCGCATGGGCTTCGACTACACCCTGTTCCACCAAGACTGCATGCCCGTCATCGAGCGGGCTGCGGAATGGACTCAACTGCTACCAGCCTCGGAATCGCACCATCACGCGCAGCCCGGTGGCCTCATGACCCATATGATGGAGTCGGCAGCACACGCGCTACGCTTCCGGCAAGGCTATCTGCTTCCGGTCGGAGCAGCCCCCGAGGAAATCCCGGCTCGCAAGCACCGCTGGACTTACGCGGTGTTCCTTGCCGCGCTACTGCATGACATTGGAAGGCCTATGGCCGATATCAACGTCCAAGTTCTCCGATCGAGAAAACCTTGTGGCAAGTGGCAGCCTCTTGCTGGATCGATGCTGGATCAGGGGTTGACGCATTACACGTTGAATTTCGAGATCACGCGGGATTACGACCTGCACAAGAAACTGCCTATCGTGCTGTTCCAGCGGCTTGTCCCTTCCCATGTGCTCGCTTGGCTTGCCGATGACGTACAGCTCATGGGCGATTTGACGAGCTACCTTTCGGGGGATGATCAAGACAAGGGAGTGCTGCGAGAAATCGTCACACGCGCCGACTCCGAGTCAGTCAAGAACAACCTGATGCAGGGACCGCGCACCCGCTTTGCTTCCGCCCGGTCGGTGCCACTAATCGAACGCCTGATGCAAGCCTTGCGCCTGATGCTGGAAGAAGGGCGACTGAGCTTGAATAGGGCGGGGTCCCATGGGTGGGTTTACGATGGAAAAATCTGGTTTGTGTCCAAGCGGCTGGCCGACGAGGTACGCCAGTTCCTGACTGAACGCGAAAGCGGGGAGGGCATACCTGGCAAGGATAAGAACGATCGCCTTTTCGATACCTGGCAAGAGTACGGTGCCTTGATCCCCACCAGTGAGAACCGTGCTGTGTGGCAGGTCATGGTCAGTCTCGATGAAGGGTGGGAACAAAAGCTGACCGTGCTGTGCTTCTCACTCGACAAACTGTTCCAGTCCCCGGTTCTTTACCCGGAAATCATGAGAGGCAAGATCATTGCCGGAAAACAGGATGCCTCATACATCCAGCCGTTCGATTTGGAATCCGAGCCGTATATTGGTTCCATGAGTGATTCTGGCGTTGAACCGGCCACCAACCCATTGGAGGATCCGGCCAACCAGCTGTCGCTCGTCATACCGCAGCCCGATCCAACCTCCTCGCCGAACATCGAAGAGCAGCCGAGGCGGGCCACCTCGGCTCTCCCTCCCATTCGCCCGCCGGCACAGCCCAGAGCGGCCGCTCTATCTGAACCTGGGGACGCAGGCTTTCTCGATGAAGACGACGCCGCGATCAAACATTCACCAAGACCCAAGCCCCCTACTGCAGCAGCATTGAAGCCGGTTGCACCTGCAGGGCAAGCAGCGGCCAGGCCCAAGCCTGGCTCGAAAAAGAAGGAACCCTCTGGTGCAGCCATGCGGTTCATGCGCTGGATTCAGGAGGGCCTCTCGGAAGGCAGCATGCCGTACAACCGCGCGGACGCCATGATTCACTTCGTTGACGAAGGAATGATGCTGGTTTCCCCAGTGATCTTTCGCAAGTTCGCCGAACTGTTCGGGGAGGAGGGCGATGGCACGCCATCGGATCGAGCGGGGAGCAAGCTGGGGACCGGCATCCAGCGCCAGGTTACCAATGCTGGCTGGAATCTGGTCTCCGGAGAGAAGAAAAGCAACATCCAGCGTTACATGGTGATCGGCGCCGATGGCGAGGGCAAAAAGCTGATCTCTGGCGTGGTCTTACTGGATCCTGTTCGATTCGTGAACCCACTACCACCGAATAATCCCTGCATTGTCAGGTTCGACAAACCCATCGAACACGTCTGACATGAGCTATCCCATCGAAAACCTGTTCCGGCCCGCGGTCGAATACGTACCGGCCTTTGCCTCGTTGTCCGGCGCCATTCTCCTGATGAGCGCTCACGAGTGGTTTTTTCTGCCAAAGGAGCTGATCGTGACAGCCGCTGCCGGCATGGTCCTGCATGCCGGCGTGCGACTGAGACAGGGTATTCGGGTTTCCCGATTTCAGCGCAACCTTACCCGGCTGCCTAAGTACGTCATTCCTACCAGCGCAATTCCCGTCTCAAAAAGCCGACTTTTCCTCGGTCTTGGGTTCAAGTGGGATCAGCGCCATACCCAGCGCCTGGCACTGGCGCGCGATCCCAAGAATCGTCGTTACATCACCCAATCCGGCCTGTATACCTGGGCGCGTCGCTTCGAATTCCGCCACGAAGGGCGCGGCGGCGCCCCGGGCTGGCTGGCGCGGCAGACCAGGAAGGAGCTCTGGTGGAATCCGGTTACGCCATTGCCGCCTGTCGGCGGCGATCCGATCATTCACGGACTGGAACCGGACGAAACGGAAATCAGCATGGATCTGGTCGAGCGGCCCGGCCACATGGTCGTGCTGGGCACCACACGGGTCGGCAAATCACGCCTCGCCGAGGTTCTCATCACACAGGACATTCGGCGAGGCGACGTGGTGATCGTATTCGACCCCAAGGGCGATGCCAGCCTGATGACCCGCTGCTACATCGAGGCGGCCATGGCCCGGCGCGAGTTCTTCATGTTTCACCTGGGCTACCCCGACCAGTCCGCACGTTACAACCCGATCGGAAATTTTGCCCGAACCACCGAGGTCAGCACCCGTATCGCTGGCCAGCTCCCAGGCGAAGGACAGTCCGCCGCGTTCAAGGAATTTGTCTGGCGCTTCGTGAACGTCATCGCGCGCGCGCGAACCACCCTCGGCTACCGTCCGGATTACCGCATGATTTATGAGGATGCGGTCAATATCGACGCCTTGGCGCTGGAATACTTGCGCTTCTGGCTTGACCGGGAACAGCCCGGCTGGAATGAGGCGGTTGATGCCATTGAGATGGATAAAACCCAGATTCAGCAGGCAATGAAATCTGGACGGACGATGGATGCTATGAAAATCCTGCTGTTCGTCCGCGAGAATAATCTGCATGACCCGATAGCGGACGGCCTGGCATCCATCCTGTCGAACGACCGCAGCTATTTCGAGAAACTGGTGTCCAGTCTCTATCCCTTGCTGGAAAAACTTACCACCGGCAAAACCGCGCAGATACTGTCTCCACAGTACGACGACCCGACTGATCCAAGGCCGATCTTCGACTGGATGAGCGTCATCGAACGCGGCGCGGTGGTCTACGTCGGGCTCGATTCGCTCTCTGATTACGAAGTGGCTGGCGCAGTGGGCAACGCCATGTTCGCCGACCTGACCTCGATCGCCGGCCAGACCTACAAGTTCGAGCAGGGCTACGGGCTGTCCACGGCCATCCCCAAGCGCAAACTGTCCATCCATGCGGACGAGTTCAACGAGCTGATCGGCGACGAATTCATCCCGCTGCTGAACAAGGCTGGTGGTGCGGGATTCCAAGTGGCGGTCTATACCCAGACCTGGGCCGACGTGGAAGCCCGCATTGGCAACAAAGCGAAGGCCTCACAGATTGGCGGCAACCTCAATACCCTGATCATGCTAAGGGTCAAGAACAAGGAAACCGCCGAAATTCTCACCGACCAGCTCCCGGATGTGCAACTGGTCACCTCGATTCAAGCCAGCGCGGCCACGGACAGTTCAGATGATCGTGAGGTATTGTCTTTCACCACACGGAACGAAGACCGGATCAGCACCCAGGAAGCCCCCATGTTGTCGCCGGCAGATCTGGTGCAGTTGCCCAAGGGGCAGGCCTTTGCGCTTATCGAAGGCGGCCAGCTCTACAAAATCAGGCTCCCTCTGTTCGACCCCGACGAAGCTCCCCCCATTCCTGCGTCGTTGGAAGACATTGCCGCGAGCATGCGGCAGAAATACGACACGCACGGCACCGAGACGGAAAATCTGGTCGTTGAAGGGAAGGGCAGTGGCTTTTAGGAATTCCGGTCTCTATGACAGCAATGTGGCAGTCGCCTTTCTGTGGCCATTGAAATGGCTTTTTGGGACGCTCTTGCTATATGTCATGCTTGGCCTGATCGCCCTCACCGCGGCTTTCCTGTTTGCCAAATATCAATGGCCGGATCCAGTGCAAGCTGCCGACGCTTTGTTCCAGTCGGAAACCGCACGCGTCAAAGAGCTTGTACGGCGAGGAAGCCACGCCGCCGGCCTTTCCACGTTGACCGAGCTGGCCCAGCAGTGGACTTACTGGCTTTTTTTCAAGGCGACATCACTCCATGAAGCCACCTATGCCTATTTCTCCGGGTATCAGGTCAACGAGGTCGACCGGATGTATCTGAGCCAGTTCGTTGCGCGTAATGCACGGGAAATCTACCTGGCTATGAATGTGATTCAGGTCTACGGGATCAGGATTGGCTTCGTACTGGCTGCGACCCCTTTGTTTTTCCTGTTGTATGTCTTGGCTGGCGTAGACGGCCTGACCGAGCGTTATATCCGCCGCGCGTGCGCAGGACGCGAATCGGCGGATCTGCACAAAATTGGACGCCTCACGAAGCTGATGTTCTTCGCATCCGGGGTCACGCTGTATCTTTGCCTGCCGGTTGCAATGAGCCCGTTCTGGGTCATTGCACCGTTAACGCTAGTTTTTGCGGTGTCCACACGGGTTCAGTGGCAGTTTTACAAGAAGTATTTTTAAGTGAAAACCAGCTCCCAAACCCGCCACCTGTGCGAGATGGGTTTGGGTGGCGCCAGATGGGCGCTTCCTTTTATTCCATTACAGGTATAATGCATTCATGGCGCCACAAGACAAATCGCTCATCTGGGTCGGAGGGTGCAAAAAAGACTTGATGGCCCTTCCTGCCGATGTGCGGAAGTTCTTCGGTCACGCTCTTGACTTCGCGCAGCGCGGTGACCAGCACGACGCGGCGAAGGTGATGAAGGGATTCGGCGGGGCCGGCGTCCTGGAAGTGGTCGAAAACGACATCGGCGGCACGTACCGCGCCGTCTATACCGTCAAGTTCGAGGAGGCCGTGTTCGTCCTACATTGCTTTCAGAAGAAGAGCAAGAGCGGGATCGCCACACCGAAAGAGGACATGGACATCATCCGCACCAGGCTGAAGGTTGCCGAGGTGCTTGCAAAGGAGCTACGAAATGGCAAAACGAATCATTGATGGCATTGAGGTCGAAATGGGCTCGGGGAATGTCTTTGCCGATCTCGGTCTGCCCGACGCCGAAAAACTCAAAATCAAATCCGGTTTGGTGATTGAGATAACCAAAGCCGTGCGCAAACTCGGGCTCACCCAGGATGAGGCGGCTCGTCGCATGGGCATCACACAGCCGAAGGTGTCCGGCATGCTGCGCGGCGACTTCTCCAACCTGTCCGAACGCAAGTTGATGGACTGCTTGAATCGGTTGGGCTACGACATCGAAATCAAGGTGAAGCCCGCAGCCGAACCCCTTGGTCATTTGGTGCTTGCTGTCGCTTGACCGCTGTACTGCGATCTCCAGTAAAGCCTGTGGTGCTTGCCGAACGATTTGATTTCGAGTTCGTATGTACGCGGAGATATTGACAAATTGAAATAATTTAGGTTTGATGGAGGCCTAGTAGGGTCAGGGATGTGGCCAGACGAGTCTACTTGAGCAGCGCGAACGCCCCTTTGGGGCTTTATCAAGACCCGATAATATGCACATAATGTATATTCCACGAAGTTGGCCGGCTGCTCCTTGGGTGAATACCCCGAGGAGTAGCGCAAGTTTGTCTTTGCTGCGGAATGCTCCGCAGCAATTGATCGTGTTCGCTTCCCATTTCAAACCTGGGGAGGGATATGATCAAGTTCACCGTACTGAGTACCAAGGGCGGAGTAGGTAAGACCACTCTAGCTGCCAATCTTGGCGCGCTGATGGCCGATATGGGCCTGCGCGTCCTGCTGGTTGACGCGGATGTACAGCCCGCGCTTTCAAAGTATTTCAGGATTCGGCGCGAAGCACCATTCGGACTGACCAAGGTCATCACGACCGGTTACGTCACCGAAGACTGCATTTCGCAAACTGAAATCGATGGTCTGGATGTTATCCGATCAGATGATCCGGATGGAAGCCTTCAAACATGGCTGCTCCATCGCATTGACCGTGGTGAACGTCTCGGTAATGCACTCAATTCACCTGCTGTATCAGATGATTACTACGACTGCGTACTGATCGACACGCAGGGTACGGTTGGACCGCTGCAAGACACAGCAGCACTCGCTGCCACCCAGATCATTTCGCCAATCAAGCCGGAAATTCTGTCCGCTCGGGAATTCAAGACCGGAACGATGGAGCTGTTGGCGCGCCTTGAGCCGAGCCCAAATTCTCAGTATCGGGTAGGCCCTGTCAAAGCAGTCATTTCAATGCAGGACAGAACCGCTGACGCCCGGATCATTGCCGAATCGATTCGGCAGGACTTTCTGAAACTGGGAGGTCGAGTCACGGTTCTGGACACTGTAGTTCCGGATGCCAAGTCCTACAAGGAATCCGCAACGATGTGTGTGCCTGCGCATCGTCACGAACCATCACGTAAAGGCACCATGCCTTCAGCCTACGAGACCATGCACGCCCTTTTGTGGGAGCTTGTGCCAAGCCTTGCGGGTCATTACGCAGGGTCCGGACACTCCTCGGCCAGCTCTTCAGCTGCAGACAACGGCGGAGCGGACGAATGATGGTGAACCGCAAGAAACCACCGCTGCTCGGAATCCCGCCGTCCGTCAAAATCACTGATCTGGCTGCCCGCCATGGTTTTCAGCCGAAGCCTGAGGAAGAAAAGCGGGCAATGCGCGACAAGTTCAAACTCGAACTGGCCAGGGAAAGCCTGAACGTCCCTGCGCCGAACAGCCGATCCAGCCTCCGGTACGACACTGAAGTCGATGATGCATGGGCATCCCTGCCTGTGACCAGCGTCCATTTCTACGAGCGCAACCCACGCAAGGCCAATAACGAGGCCTACGCCGAGCTCAAGGAAAGCATCCGTGTGAACGGCATCCTGCAGCCGCTATCCGTCACCAAGCGGCCGGGGGAGAACCATTACATCCTCTTTGCCGGCGGCAATACCCGACTGCAGGCGATCCGAGAGCTCTGGGAAGAGACGGGTGACGAGAAGTTTCGCGAAACGCGCGTCATCGTCAAAAAATGGCGGGGCGAATCCGCCGTTCTTCTTGCCCACATGGCCGAGAACACCCAGCGCAACGACATGACGTTCTGGGATAAGGCGAATGGAACGTTGGAGCTTAAGAAACAGCTAGAGGATGAAAATGGTCAATCTCTTTCATTTAGGGATTTTGAGTCCGCCCTCAAAAAAGCAGGGGTCCAAGTAAACCTTCAATCCATAAGCGCATACCGGTTCGCAGTTGAACGAGTCCCAGACATCGGCCCATGGCTCTCAGGGCTGTCCGTCCGGAACATCCAGCCCCGCCTGAACCTCCTGCTCAAGTTGGCCAATCACCACGATCTGGAAGAGGACACGTTCTATAGCCAGATTGTCACCCCAGCGGCCAAAGGCATCGCCCAGGATGTCTTGGCCGGAGAAGCATTCAGCGCAGATCAATTCCAGGCTGCAGTAGAGCGCGCCTTGTGTTCTCGCCTCGATATTGAAGCGCGGGATATGAGCCGGATGCTGACCGCGATTGAGCGATTCCCCAACATGACGCTGGAGGAACTTCGAAAGCTCTGCAAACCCACACCGCCGGCATCGTCTGCAGCCTCAGCACAGGCCCCCAGTGCCATTCTGAGGGCCGGGCGAGGCGAGACCGGGCCTGAGACTACAGCGCACGCAAAAGCCGCTCCCCAGTCGGATATATCCAAGACCAGAACGCCAACCGTATCGGTCAATGTTACTGGTAACAATCCCTCCGCTGCACAGCAAGATCCATCCCCAGTGGAAGCGGGTGCATCTGAATCGGGATCCCCATTACCCGCGCCAGAGAATCGGGTTGTCGAACTGGTGCAGGAAATCGTCGTTCAGGCAGGTCTGGGCAGCTGTTACGAAGCCGCGCCAGACATGCCATTGGGCTATGTGATGGGTTTCCCGAAGGATGGCCCACTCGATCTCAAGGAGCAAGCCCAAAGCCGTCAGGCAGCCTGGTGGGTGCTCTCAATGGCCAGCAGCCAGTTTGACCCTGACATATGCCGCGCAGGCCTGGATGAGGCGAATGTCTGGCGCGGGCTGATTCTTGAAGAAAGTGACGCGCAGACCCTCGGTGGGCTTGAGCTTGAAATCCAGCACAACATCGGTGGCCAGGGTGAGTTTCTCGCGATTCCATGGCTGATGAATACCGAGAATCCGATCGCTGGTGCCTGTCTCTCCTTGCTCTCGTTGATTCGGGAGGTGCGGCCATGATGGTTCGGGTAATCGACAACACGCTCAGGGCATCTTTGCTGATGCATCTGATTGAACAACTGGAACGCGGTGATCTCGCCGTACTGCTTGAGAAGGGGGCATGTCCGAAGTCGATGGACCGGCTGCGGAACATGAGCATCAGCGAGCTTCTGCAACTCGCATCCTCCGGCCACCCTGATATCCACTTCAGCATCGACGAGTCCGGATTCGATCTGGGCGTAGCAACGATCGACCGCCGCAAGGAAGAAACCGAGCACCTGATTTACTTCATCCAGAACGGTGCCAGTCAGTCGATGGTTCATGAGTTCTTCCCTCAGGTCGACCACAGGCTGATCCAGACCTATCGCAAGCTCATGAAGACCGACCGGCGTATCGGAAGGGTGTCACTGCCTGACGAGAAGGTAAGGGATCTGGTTCACAAATGCTGGCATGGCATGCCCGAGGAATACCCAAGAGTTCACACAGACCGGGAGCGGTTGATCGTGCTTCATGGCTTCTTCCAGGACTACTCCCTCGACATCCTCTACGCGGCCGTCAACGAATTCAGGAAGCCTGATGAAAGGAAGTCCAATGGCAAAAAGTAAGCGACTTGTTCCCCGTGCCAATGAAGGCCGCGTGACTCATGACGAAGCTGTCAACAGCACGATTACGCCGGCGCTGCTTCTGGATATCTTCGATGAGCCCATCGTGTTCCAGCGCGCCTATGTCGGACTGACTGGAAGCGCCGTGGCTGCCTTGTTCCTGTCCTATGCCGTATACACAACAGAACGCCTGTCAGCAGAAGCCGAGGGCTGGTTCAAGAAGTCGGGTGAGGAATGGAAGACCGAGACAGGTCTGACACGATTCGAGCAACAAACTGCCCGCCGCATCTTGCGAGAGCTGGATATCCTCATCGAGCGCAAGTACGGCTTGCCTGCTGAGCTTTATTTCAAGATCCGGATCGATCGGGTTCTTGAACTGCTGTCGGCACAAGCAGATGCCCGATGGGGCCAGATTCAGTTCTGACCCAGCTGATCATGCGAGCACATCCCATTCACAAGGCAGATACAGGGGTAGACGAGGCCCTGTTGCAGGAGGTCAAGGATCTCCTTTCTGCTCTTGGGAACCGGTTTGTCGCTTACTACCCCAGTCTGGCAGCCCTGACGGGGTCTCCCAAAGCCGCCTTGATGCTTGGGCATGCCATGTACATGACGCGTGTGGTCATGGAAAAGCAGCCATCCCGCCAAGGCTGGTTCTGGAAGACTTCGACTGAATGGAAGCAGGTCTCAGGATTGTCTGTTCGAGAACTCGAAACAGCACGCCGGACACTGCTGCACTCTGGAATTCTGAGCGAAGAGCGTCGCGGCATGCCAGCGAAGCTCTGGTACAGGGTCGATCTGGACAACCTGTCGCGCAGGCTCTGTGAGTATGCAAATACCGCCTACCGTCCATGGTCATGGGAAGACCGGGTTCTGAAAACCCTGTTGGGTAAGCCGGTGATGTTCTATGCCCCGTTCGCCTGGATTGCAGACAGCGCCCTGGCAGGCCTTTATGCCTCTTCACTGTTTGGCAAGCTGCGGCAGGCCGTAGGCCAGCATGAAGTGGCCGATGGTGGCTGGTTCAGCAGTCCTGTCGTCGATGGCATGACGCGACTTCAATTCGGCCGGCGGATGCTCATGAACGCCCGGGCTCGTCTGGTCGATTCCGGAATGATGGAGGAAGCACGGGAAAACCGGATGCAATCCGTCATTCTGACCCGCCTGAAACTGACGAGCCTGATCGGGAAAATCGGCCTGCAAGCCAATGAATTCCACAGTTTGCAGGATCCTGCAAACAAGGATGCAGGATCCTGCAAACAAGAGTTGCTCAAAACGCGTAACAAGAGTTGCCCGAACCGCGAATCAAGAGTTGCCGGTTCCGCGAATCAAGAGTTGCCCGAACCGCAGATCAACAGTTGCCCGAACCGCGAATCAAGTTCTGCGGTTTCAGCACCTTTCTCTAATAAGGAAATAAATACTTCATACCAACCCCTCCATAAACAGGGGGTGGGGGTGGAAAGGAATTTTGCAGACCGGCAACCCCCGGTGAACGAGCACAACCCGGACGACCTGTTCTTTCCGGACAAACTGCTACCGGAGGAAAAGCGGGCAGCGCTAGGGATTCTGGCGGGTAGCCGGAATCCTCAAACACTTCTCGACGAGCTCAGCGGCCAGATGGCCAATGGGCATGTTGCCAGTCCCCTGGCCTATCTCAGGGGTCTCAGGAAGAAACAACTGGCTGGCGAATTCCAGCCGGAGCTCGCGTACCGGATTGCCGCAGAGCGGCACAACAGGCAGGAAATCCTGAAGCAGCGAGAGTCCCTGATCCGCAGTCCAGTCCCAGCTGACCGAATCTCATCAGAGCAGGCCAGACACAGCCTGGCTGAGTTGCGCCAACGTCTGTGGGGAAAGTCATGAGCCAGGAGACCACCATCGTTTCTCGGAGATCGCCTCTCGAAGGCGCACGTCGAAAGGGGGCTGAAGCGGCCAATGCCGGTTTGCCAGCCTCTGCTTGCCCCTACCGGGACAAGCGAACCCTGTCTGGAAGGCTCTCCTGGGCAAGAGCATTCAGGAATGCCTGGCTACAGGGGCATCGGGATGTGATGCAGGGAGATTTGTTCAGGTGAGCGTGCAAGGTGGCGCAGCAGGAAGTGGGTGTGTTTGCAGTGCAAACACTTTCCAGCCGTCCGGAAGGTGGCGCAGCAGGAAGTGGGTGTGTTTGCAGTGCAAACACTTTCCAGCCGTCCGGAAGGTGGCGCAGCAGGAAGTGGGTGGCTTGTTGGCACTGCCAACAAGATTCAGCCGTCCGGAAGGTGGCGCAGCAGGAAGTGGGTGACTTGATGGTAGTGCCATCAAACCCAGCCGTCCGGAAGGTGGCGCAGCAGGAAGTGGGTGACTTGATGGTAGTGCCATCAAACCCAGCCGTCCGGAAGGTGGCGCAGCAGGAAGTGGGTGTGAAGTGATATTCGGTGGGCTGCCGACAGTAGTGCAATGCCGTCCGTTGAAACTCAACGGCAAGCCTGCTTGTAAGAGCAGGAGGCGTCTCGAACCAGGCGATCGAGACAGAGGCCTTGTCTGGCTGCAGACCGGACTTGGCAAATGGCGGCTACCGCAGCGGCATTGCGATGACCTGGTGTTGGTAACCGTGCAGGTCATCCTGTGAACCCGGCAGCCCACCGAATATCACTTGGGAGATTCTATCAAATGAAAACTGTGGAGCTTGATTGATGGCAGATGCAAGGAACAAAGTGGGATTTCCCTTGGCAGCGGACTCTCCCTTTGAGGACGGGTACGACATTGCCGGGGAGCGTGACGCCCTGAAGGATCTGATCGAGGCACCGGAACCTGATGAGAGGGATCTGCGGTGGCCTCGGTTCATGGAGCTTCTGGAACGCGAGGAACGACTGAAGCGGGATCAGTCGAATCGGCAGCAGCGCCAATATGCCGATCCGATTGTTCCTGACCACGAAGCGAGGGCACTGAAGCAGATCGGCAGTCTTGTTACTGACGAAACCGACGTGATGGAGATCCACACGAA
>MKWL01000019.1 GCA_001899305.1 Thiobacillus sp. 0-1251
TCCTCCTCTTTCGATTGATCGGAACGACTCCATTCAATCTGGCACATACGATGCCGTCGGGGGCGGGGGAGTCCATTTCATTCGTTGGGCGTCTAGATTGCTCACAAGGGGAGAATAATGGTCAATCGTCTTGGCTTTGCCAGCCTAATCGCAATGTCTCTTTATGCCATCACTTCTCAGGCGTCCGAGTGGAAGAGCATTGGTACTGACGACACCGGAAATAACTGGTCCGTTGACAGAGCCTCCATCGTTGCCGAGGGGAAAATCGTTCGGTCGTGGACAAAGATTGACTTCAAAGAACAGCAGCCCTACCCACCAAATGGCGAGCTCATTAAACACGTACTCTCGGTCAACGTCGTGAATTGCGACAACCACCAAATTGGTGTCAAAGCCAGCCGACTGTTACGCGTCGACGGCTCCGTAATCACTGCACATGAGGACACCGATTCAAACATACAATGGCAAACGGTTGCACCAGACACGGTAGTTGAGAAAACCATGTCTTACGTTTGTGTAAATGCAAAAAAACAAAAATGACAAAACCTTGGCCATCATGCCCAACAGGGCGTTCCAGCGGAACGCCAAAAGCTTCACTTTTGTCGTCCGCTGAACTTCGACGTTCGGCCTCATGAATACCGCGCAACGATTCCGCAAGACGCAGGGGCGTGAGTTCTTCGCCCATCACATGCTTCTGCATGCCGCAGAGCGCCAGATCGACGAAGCTAGAGCAAGCGAAGTTGGGCGCTTCAACAAGTGCCTTGCTGCGATGGTTCTTTCGGCGCTGGCGATCGAGGCTTTGGCTAACGCGGTGGGAAGTCGCGTCGCTTCGGATTGGGCAGCATTTGAGAGCCTCAATCCGCTGGCGAAGTTGGACAGCTTGGCCAAAGCACTGTCCATCACATATGACCCGACAAAAGAGCCGTGGTCCGCAATTACGCAGCTTGCGCGCTTCCGAAACGATATTGCTCATCCCAAACCGGAACTCATCTCCGAGGAAAATTTTCTCCCCGAAGTCGCTCTCGAAAAGACACTCTTTGATTCGCCTCAGTCCCAGATCGAACGGCAGATAACACTTGGAAATGCCGAGCGGGCGCATAAGGCGGTTTACTCGCTTAAGGCCATCCTGACCGATAGCCTGCCCGACGACAAACGCTTCGGCATCTACGCTGACATGTGGTCAGGAAGCACAGGGCTGGCGAAATGAAGCCGAACCGATCATTCGAGCGGACCTCGCGCAAAAAGCCGCGCGAGGCCGCTCAATTCAGACGTTAGCCGCTGCGAGCGACTTGTCGACAAGCGACAATCCAGTGGGACGCCAAACTCTGAGTAAAATTTCATGGGACTTCTAACCTTCAGCCTCAACGTAACCCTGGACGGCTGCGTCGACCACCAGGAGGGAATCGCCGACGACGAGACACATGCTTTCTTCACCCGCCTCATGGACGAGAGTGGGGCGATGCTGTGGGGCCGCCTCACCTACGAGATGATGGAGGGCTACTGGCCGGCGGTCGCTCGCGGCGACGAGGAGGCGCCGCCGGCGATGCGCGAGTGGGCGGTTAAGCTGGAGGCCAAGCCGAAGTACGTGGTGTCGTCGACGCGAACGGAATTCCCTTGGACCAACAGCCACCACATCGCTGGCGACCTACGCTCGGGCGTGCAAAAGCTCAAGGACGCGACCCCGGCCGGCGTACTCCTCGGTAGCGGCAAGCTCGCGACCGAATTGGACCGGCTGAATCTGATCGACGAGTACAAGTTTCTTGTTCACCCCGGGATCGCTGGCCACGGTCCGACCCTGTACCAGAGCGGGCTGGCCAGTACTCGACGGCTCGAGCTGGTCTCGGCGACGCCGCT
The DNA here is from genome assembly GCA_001899305.1 of Thiobacillus sp. 0-1251. Taxonomy (GTDB): domain Bacteria; phylum Pseudomonadota; class Gammaproteobacteria; order Burkholderiales; family Thiobacillaceae; genus Thiobacillus. The sequence goes on from MKWL01000019.1 coordinate 1,852, forward strand.
CAGTAACGGCGCGGTCGCCATGCACTACCGGCGCGTGCGCGGTTAACAATCGGTTGCAGCGGACGGTCCGCTGCGCGGCCCGCCGCTGAACCGGAGCGTTGACCGGTAGTCACCGAACACCGGACCATGAAATAATCAGCCTGGGAGGCCGCTTTGACCGAACATGAGACAGGCATGCATTCAATCTGAACTTCGCTCGTGACCGACTCGAGACTGTAGAAACTGACCCAGGCCACCGGAAGTGGCAATCAAGACCGATTCACCGTGTCTGCTCCAGCATGCCGGTACCCAGTTCGTTCCCTGAATCGAGCCCCTTGCTCCAAGTCGAGCAGCCCGATCAGGAACAAAATCCGCCTTCCATGAGTCACCTGAACGCTTTCGGATTTCTGCGACGCTCTCGAACGCGGGACGGATAATCGCAAAAGTACGGCGTGGCCTCTTGAACAAGCGACCATGGTAATTACAAAACGCATCTCCGATTACAGTGCGCGTACCGGATTTGATCGGTGCTGGACAGCGTGTCCAGGCAGCGCGTGATGCTGAATGGGAGGCGCTACGGCTTGATTAAACGGTGCACTCGCTGCTGCAATCCATCGCCCTCTTTCTGCTCCCTTGGGAATTCTCCCCAACGGTGCTGCTGCTGTGTGCCGGCAGCGTGCTGTTGTATGTGCGCGGGCTGCGCCATGCGGGTAGCGAGGCGACGTCGCCCGGATTCTGGCGTATCGCCGCTTTCTTCGTTGGCCTGACGTCCATCTATGCGTTTCTGCAGACGCATCTGGATTATCTGTCCCAACACATGTTCTGGATCCATCGCCTGCAGCATCTGGTGCTGCACCATGCGGGGCCGTTTCTCATTGCGTTGGCGGCGCCGTTGGAGATCATGGCTCTGGGGACGCCGCGTTGGCTGCGTCGGGGGCTCTTCGTGCCTGTGTTCAATAATCCGCTGACGCTGCGGCTCTATCGGCTCCTCCAGCATCCGGTCGTCGCCCCGCCGCTGTTCACGGGACTGATCGGGTTCTGGCTCATCCCGTCCATTCATTTCAAGGCCATGCTCAGTCTTGCGCGTTACGACGTCATGAACTGGAGCATGCTGATCGACGGCTTGCTGTTCTGGTGGCTGATCGTGGGGCCGGAGCAACACACCGGCCTCAAGCCATTGGGCTATGGCACCCGCATCATCATGCTGTGGGCGATCATGCTGCCGCAGATCGCCATCGGCGCCTACATCGCCTTGAGCAGCACCATTCTTTACACCAGCTACAGCGTATGCGGCCGTGCGTGGCCGATTGCCCCGATGACCGATCAGGACATCGGCGGCTTGATCACCTGGATCCCGGCCGCCATGATGAGTGCGGTGGGCGCGCTGGTCGTATTGCGGCGGTGGCGCAACGATAGCCATTCCGAGCGGGCGAGGCCGCTCCGGCCTGGCGTCGAGATGCAGTGACACCGTGTTCGGGCGAACGCCGCCGCCTGTCGGGTTGTCTGCCCGATGAACACGATCATCGGTCCGGATAAGCACGCACACGATCAATGGAGGCGACATGTTGCTGAAGGGTGTTTCGCGAAAACCGCTGCTGTGGCTTGCCGCAGCACTGTGTATGGCGTTTGCCGGCCTGGGGCATGCCGCGGGGAGCCCCGCGTCTGTCGAGCATGCGCGCATCCGCTGGCTGCCGGGCGATCTGCCGCTGGCCGGATACTTCGACCTGACCAACACGGGGCCGCGGCCGCTCACGCTCACGGGTGCATCCAGTACGGTATTCGGCGACGTGATGATGCACCGCACGGTTCATCGCGGCGGCGAAACGGGGATGGTGCCTGTCCATGACATGCAGGTGCGCCCCGGGCAGACGCTGCATTTCACGCCGGACGGCTACCACCTGATGTTGATGGGCCGTACCCGGATGCTGGCCAAGGGCGACGCGGTGCCGATCCGGTTGACGTTTTCCGGAGGGCGCTCGATGGACGTGATGTTCGCGGTCAGAGGCGCCGACATGCAATGAGCCTCCGGAATCCTGTTGCCCGTACCCGAATTTTCCTGGCTGCGGCATTCTGTTCGTGTGCGGCCCTGCTGAGCGGATGCGGCCAGGATAAAACCTGGGATCTGGACAACATTACCGGCATCGTGTCGCCGCTGGCGTTCTCGCTTACGGACGACGCGGGGCGGCATGTCACCGCGGAGACCTATCGCGGCAAGATCGTCATGCTGTACTTTGGCTACACGCACTGTCCCGACGTGTGCCCCACGACACTGGCCACGCTGTCCCAGGCGTTGTCGAAACTTGGGGCCGCTGCCGACAAGGTGCGGATATTGTTCGTGACGGTCGATCCGCAACGCGATACGCCGCCACGGCTCAAGCGCTATGCCGAGGCATTCGGGCCTGAATTCATCGAACTTCGCACCGACGACCCGGCACTGCGCCAGCTGGCCAAGCGCTACCGCGTCACCTACAGCCTCGGCAAACCGGATGCCCACGGCAACTACGAAGCCACCCACAGCAGCGCGGTCTTCATCTTCGACGACAAGGGCAAGGCGCGGCTGATGGCGGAATCCTCCAGCAGCGCGGCGGCGATTGCCCACGACGTGCAGCAACTCATCGGCGGCGCGTGAGCGCGCGGAGGGGCTTCCCTTGTCGGTCGGCCGTAAGACTTGGGGAACGCTGAACACGTCTTTCGACACGCTCAGGACGAACGGCAACCCGTTGATTTCGTTCGTGGCGAGCCCTTCGGTGCAGCTCAGGACAGGCTCGTCGAACCACCCGGCAAACCCGCTTTTTCAGCGTTTCCTTAGCGGTTGAAGTCCGCGATGCAGTTCTTCAGCGCGTTGACGTTGTTTGTGCCGAGCGTGCAGTTGCCTGTCTTGAGCGGACGGCTTCTCGGTTCGTCGCGGGGGCTGCGGCTGGCCAGCAGGTCACGCCGGGCGCCGGGCGAGGTTTCGGCGACGTTGAGCGCGGCCAGCTGCTTTTCCGCCGCGTCGAGCTGCTTCTGTTTTTCGGCCATGGCCTTCGAGGACTCGGCGAGCTTTTCCTCTGCGGCGGTGCGCTTGGCCTGTTCTTCCGTCAGCGCTTTGTGCGTTTCCGCGCTGGACTGGGTCGAGTCGGCCAGGGCTGCCTGCAGGCGCCGGTTCTCCGCGACCTGCTCGCCGATCAGGCTTTCGAGCTGGCGATGGGCGTCGGAGGTGGCGGTCGAGTAGGCGGCGAGGGACGCCGCCAGCTTCTTCTCGGCGTCGGCGCGCTGGGTCTGCTCGTTGTCGAACGCCTTCTGGATGTCGGCGCTGGGTCGGGTTTTCTTCGCGCGCGCGGCTTCCTGACGCAGGCTGTCGTTGAGCACCTGGTCGAGCTGTTGCTGGAACAGGGTGTAGGCGAGCGCGCCGCCGCCAGCGCCGCCGAGCAGGAGCACGCTGACATAAATCAGGAGCGCGCGCAGACGGCGTTTCGGCTTGGGGGTGTCGACGGGCGTCTCGGCCGGGGCTGCCGATGCGCCGCGTCGCGCCTCCGCGCGGTCCGGCCGGGTGCCACGCCTGTCATCGGCGTCGTCGGCCTTCTCCGGCTCCCCGCCGGCTTTCGTGCGCAGACGTTGCAGGAAGGCGATGCCGGTGTCGAGCACGGCCGTGATCCGGGTACGCACCCGGGTGCGCAATGCACGCCTGGCGTGCGCAGCCAGGGTCTCTTCCGCAGCCGGCGCGTCAGTCGGCTCGCGGGAGCGTGGGCTCGCGGCAGGGGCGGGGGAAGCGTTCAAGCAGATCTCGCATCGGTGTCATTCTTAATAGGGGTATCGGCCCGTTCTGGAATAACTGAATGCAGCGGCCGGGATGCGGCCGGTCACTGGTTGAGTTGCAGTGCGGCCAGCCGCGCGTAGAGCCCGCCCTGCTTGCGCAGATCCTGCGGGGTGCCGGTTTCCACGATGCGGCCGCCGTCCATCACCACGATGCGGTCGACTTTCTGCACCGTGGCCAACCGGTGCGCGATGACCAGCGTGGTGCGCCCCTGCATGGCGGCGCCGAGGCCTTGCTGCACCAGGGCTTCCGATTCCGCGTCGAGCGCGCTGGTGGCTTCGTCGAGCAGCAGCAGCGGCGCGCCTTTCAGGATGGCGCGGGCGATCGCGATGCGCTGGCGCTGGCCGCCGGACAGGCGGGTGCCGCGCTCACCGAGGAAGGTCTGGAAGCCGTCGGGCAGGCGTTCGATGAATTCGTTCACCAGGGCGGCCCGGGCCGCGCGGAGGACCTCTTCGTCGCTGGCGGTGGCGCGGCCGTAACGGATGTTCTCCAGCGCATTGGCCGAAAAGATGACCGGGTCCTGCGGCACGATGGCGATGCCCTGGCGCAGGTCGTGCAGGCTCAGCTGGCGGATGTCCTGTCCGTTGAGCTGGATCGCCCCTGCGGATACCTCGTAATAGCGCAGCAGCAGCTGGAACAGCGTGGTCTTGCCGGCCCCGGAGGGACCGACCAGCGCGACGCTTTCGCCCGGCGCGATGTCGAGGCGGATGTCGTGGAGCGCGTCGGTGTCCGGACGGGCAGGGTAGCGGAACTTGACGTGATCGAAGCGGATCGCCGCCCGGGCCGGCTGAGCCGGCGCTTGCGGGCTGAGGGCCTCGTGGATGGCCGATTCGGCGTGCAGCAGGTCGAGCAGCCGTTCCGTCGCCCCGGCGGCGCGCATCACGTCACCCCACACTTCCGACAGGGTGCCGACGCCGCCGGCCACCAGGGCCGCGTAGAGGACGAAGGAGGCCAGCTGGCCTCCGGTCAGGATGCCGTCGTGCACCTGGCGGGCGCCGATCCACAGGACGAAGATGATCGTCCCCATCACGGCGGTGATGATCAGCGCCGTGAGCGCGGCGCGCACGCGCGTGCGCCGGATCGCGGTGACGAAGCTGGCTTCGGTGCGCTCGGAAAACCTTCGGGCTTCCTGCTGTTCCTGCGTATAGGCCTGCACCGTCGGCATGGCGTTGAGAATCTCGCCTGCCAGCGCTGAGGCATCGGCGATCTTGTCCTGCGATTCCCGCGAGAGTTTCTTGACCTTGCGGCCGATGGCGAGGATGGGCAGCGTCAGCAGCGCCATCAGGCCGAGGTTGAGAGAGAACAGATAGAGGCTGGTGACGGCCAGCATGATCATGCCGCCGATGAACTGGAACAGGCTGCGCAGGCCCATCGAAATCGAACTGCCGACCACGGTCTGTACCAGCGTCGTGTCGCCGGTCAGCCGCGACAGCACTTCGCCGGTCTGCAGGGTCTCGAAGAATTGTGGCGATTGCGCCAGCACGCGCGCGTAGACGGCGCTGCGTAGATCCGCCGTCGCCCGCTCGCCGATCCAGGCCACGGTGTAGTAGCGCGCCGCCACGGCGAGCGCCCAGATGCACGCGAGGCCGAACAGGACGACGAAATGTCCGTTCAGGCTCAAGGCGCCAAGGAGGCCGCCGCTCGGTTGCGCCGGTTGGCCGAAGCCGAAGTCGATGAGATCGCGAAACGCCAGCGGCACCAGCAGGATGGTTCCGGAACCCAGGCACAGCAGTATGAAGGCCAGCGCAAGCCGGGCCCGGTAGGGCCGCAGGAAAGGCCACAGGCCGGCCAGCGCCGACAAGGGGCGGGGGCTGGCCGCGGAGGTGGGGGGAGCCGGGGTCATCCCCAATTATTGTCCAACTCGTTCCCCGGCGTGCGGGAAACCCGTTTTCAGCGCTGCTGGGCCCGGGCGAGCTTGGCCTTGAGTTCGGGCATGACGGCGGCGGCGGCCTTCTCGCCTTCCAGGATGGCGAGATTGCGATCCGCGAAATCGGTGCTGCTCACGGTGGCGGTCTTCGGCCGGATGACGACGTCTGCGTCTTCCAGCTCGTGGCGGCTGATCGTATGGCCCATGATGGCGAAGGTCTGCAGCAGCACGTCCAGCGTACCGGCGAGCTTGTCGCGGCGGTTGACGTTGGAAATATCCACGGCGATGACGAAGTCCGCCCCCATGGCGCGCGCGGCCTGGGCCGGCACCGGCGAGGTGAGGCCGCCGTCCACGTAATCCCGGCCGTTGATCTCGACGGGCTGGAACAGGCCCGGCACGGCGCTGGAAGCGCGAACCGCCATGCCCGTGTTTCCCTGGCGGAAGAGCACCATCTCGCCGCTTTGCAGGTCGGTGGCCACCACGCCGAGGGGCTTAGGCAGCCGCTGGATGGGCAGGTTCTTCACCTGCTGGTTGATGAAGTCCTGCAGCGCCTCGCCCTTCAACACGCCCCGGTTGGGCATGACCCAGTCCGTCACCATGTTTTCCTGGATGTCCAGGGCCTGTTTCTGCAGGTCGAATCCGCTCATGCCCGAGGCATAGAGTGCGCCCACCACCGATCCTGCGCTGGTGCCCACCACCATGCTGGGCACGATGCCCTGGGCCTCCAGCGCCTTGATCACACCGATGTGGGCAAAGCCGCGCGCCGCGCCGCCGCCCAGGACCAGCGCGATCTTGAGCGGCGGTTTCGGCGTCGGGACGGATACTGTCGGCGCCGGTGGCGGCGCGGCGCAGGCGGTGAGCAGGGCAGTGAAGAGGAGCAGGGCGAGGCGGCGCATGGAATTAACCAGACTTTCAGGATGCCGGATTATGGAGGATGGCGGTCGAACCAGGTAGCCAGTCGCTAAGCATTTCGGGGAAGACGGAATCGGCTGTCGAAATGAATACGCCTTAATCTAATCAGATCCTGCGACAAGAGCCAGGATCCGGCGCGGGGCTTGCGTGGAGTATTTTTGCGATGACGATCGGCGCCAGCATTCACTTCGGCATATTGCCGCTACTTGGCCAATCTGCCGGAACAAAAACCGACCTTCCAGCGATCTACGAGCGCCTGCCTGACTTTTTGTAATACCCCACCAACTCGCTCTGCGCCAGGATGTGGTCCTGCATCGCCTTTTCCAGCGTGGCCTTGGTCGCCGACCAGAAAACCGGCAGTCGGGTGTCGAGTGCGTATAGCTTGAAGACGTAGCGATGGCGGCCGATGGGCGGGCAGGGGCCGCCATAGTCTGTGCGCTGCCAGTCGTTGAGACCTTCGCGCGTGCCGGCCGGCAGCCGCGTCGTGGTCATGCCGGCGGCGAGTCCGGGGGTGCTGGGCGGGAGGTTGTAGAGCACCCAGTGCACCCAGGTCGTTTTCGGCGCAGCCGGGTCGGGTGCATCGGGGTCGTCGACGATCAGCGCCAGGCTTCGGGTCTCGGCCGGTACGCCGGTCCACGCCAGCGGAGGCGACAGGTCGCTGCCCTCGCAGGTATGCAGGCTGGGAATATCGGTGTTCGGGGCGAATGCGCTTGAAGTCAGTTCCATAGTCGTGTGCCTTTCCGTGGCATATGCGATCCCGCCTGCCAGAGCGAGGGCGATAACCGCCCCCATCGATTTGCGTATCCAATCCGGCATGCATCATCCATTCGTTCAGTTTGAATGAAATATAGACAGTTCAGGCCGGCCGTGCGCGTGGGGCGCGCAATGCGCCCCTTTCAGGGCTGCACGCCGAGTTCCTCGCACAGTCTACCCACCAATTCTTTCAAGGCGTCGACTTCGGTTTCGAGTCGCGCCACATGCGCCTTGAGCGCGGCGATTTCACCGATGCTGACGGTGTCGCCGGGTTCGAATGCAGCGGCAGGCGCTGCCGGAATTGCCTCGATATCCGGGGTGCCGCTGAGCAGATGCGCCCAGCGGTTTTCGCGCGAGCCGGGCTGGCGCGGCAGTTCGGTCACCAGGGCGCCATCGGGCCGTTCGGCCAGTTCCTGCAGAAAGGCTTCCACTGCCGAGATGTCGGCGAAGCGATGCAGGCGTTCGCTGTTGATGCGCAACTCGCCCGCGGTTTGCGGGCCGCGCAGCATCAGCACGGTGAGCAGGGCGACGGACTGGGCAGGCAGGCGCAGGACTTTTTCCGTGTTGTGGGCGTAGCGCGTCACGCGGCCGCCGCTGGACTCGATGACCAGGGCGGGCCCCTTTAGCGCGTCGATGGCGGCCTGCACCTCGGCCTCGCTGGCCTCCATGATGGGATGGCGGCTGGTCTTCTGGTTGCAGCCGGCCACCAGGGCGTTGAGCGACAGCGGATAGGTGTCGGGTACGGTGTGCTGCTTTTCGCAGAGCACGCCGAGGACGCGGGTTTCGAGCAGGGACAGGACAGGCAGGCGCGGGAGGGTCATGATGGAGCCGGAAATATCGAGAGCAGTCATTATGCCCCGAGGCGGCGGACATCTTGCCGGATAAGAACGCTCGTGGATGATCGGCGTGAAGCGTGCGCAGGCAGCCTGTTTTCTCGCGCGTCTATACTGGGTGTACCCCTACAAGAATTGAAGGAATGGCAATGAATGTACTCGGCGCAGTCATCCTGGTGGCCTTGTTTCTGTTGGCGGGCTTCACTTTGGCCAACTGGTCGGTGCTGACCGCCCCCACCCTGCTGTCGTTCGTGGCCTTCCACGTCGAAGGGCCGCTCGGGGTGATCCTGCTGGGCGTGACGCTGGTTCTGGTGGCGCTGTTTGTCCTCTATGCCCTGATGTTGCGCACGAACATGTTGATGGAGTCGCGTCGCCACAATCAGGAATTGCAGGCCCAGCGCAAACTTGCGGAAAGCGCCGAAGCTTCGCGCCTGAACGAATTGCGTGCTCAGGTCACGCATGAATTCGCGCAGTTGCGCGATGCGATCGGGCAGGCCGATGTCCATATGGACAAGATGGAACAGTCGATGCGGCAATCCATGAACGAAGCCGCCAATGGCCTTGCCGCGCTAGTCGGCGAGATGGACGACAAGATCGACCGCGCGCTTGCGCGGAATGCAACCGAAACGAAAGGATCCTGACATGAGTACCCGTGACGAATATGTGCGCAAGATGCATTCCCTGCTGGACAAGGGCAATGCCGAGATCGACGCGCTGGCAGCCAGGATGGAGCATGCCGAGGCGGGGGCGCGCGACGCGTATCAGAAGCAGATCGCTACGCTGCGCACCCGGCAGGACGAGGCGCGCGCCAGGCTGGAGTCGTTGCGCACTGCGAGCGAAGGCGCCTGGCAGGATATGAAAGCCGGCGTCGAACTGGCATGGGATGCCATCGGCGAGGCGATCGAATCCGCCCGGTCCCGCCTCGGTAAATAAGCGGCCGCTCGGCGCGGCTCAGTTCAAATTGGCGCCTCAGAAACGAATGAGCTTGCAGAGTGCATCCAGCAGCCCGACCAGTTCCGTGCCGCCGTGCAGAACAGCCATGCCCCCGCGGATGCAATAACTGACGGCCACGGCGCCGAAGAGCGTCGGAATGCCCATGAGCAGCGCCAGCGTGGCCGTGTCCGGATCCTGTGCGTTGGCGTCCTTGCGGTGCCTGTATTTGAGAATCTGGACGATGGCCATGCACACGGTGGCGACCAGCGCCGTGATCGAGATCCACGCGAGCACGCCGCCCAGCATGCGGTAGACGACATCGCCGGTGTCGGCAGGCGGATCGGGAAAGGCGTTGAAAACCCCAGTGATGACCGCCAGGCAGAAGGCGATGAGGCCGGCCAGGAAATAGATGGTGGTGCGGTAGGGGTCGCCTTTTTTCTGGTCAGCGGCCTGTTGCGTGCCAAGCACGGCGGCTTTCACCACTGCGGGCAGGGCGGTCTGGAGCGTCCCCTGGACAGCCTGTTGCATGTTTTCCGTCATGGCACGACGGACGTCCTGGTCTTCCAGCGCGGCAATCACCGCGGTCTTGAGTGTGTCCGGCATGGTGTCCTTTCTGGGCAGTCCCACTTGGTATAGCCGAGAATCCGGGTTGGAAGCGCGTCCTGCCGCATCGCAGGATAATGCGGTTGTCGATCGGGCTGGATAAATTTTCGTGGCGATGGAATAAACCGGGACGTCCCGGTGTTTACGTCCATGCAGGCTGACTGCATCCCTCCATTTTCGAGAAAAGGACTTCCCATGAAAACCGCATTCACTTCCTCCCTGGCGGGCCTGGCCCTGCTCGTTGCCTGTGCGACGCCGAACGCCGCGCCCGTGGCCATGCAATCGGGCGTGCTGACCAATGCCGACGGCATGACGCTGTACGTGTTCGACAAGGATGCCGCCGGCTCCGGCAAGAGCGCCTGCAACGGTGATTGCGCGACGAACTGGCCGCCGCTGATGGCAACGGCCGGCGACAAGGCGAGCGGCGACTACAGCATCATTACCCGCGACGACGGCAGCCGCCAGTGGGCCTACAAGGGCAAGCCGCTGTATCGCTGGGTCAAGGACCAGAAGCCGGGCGATACCACGGGCGATGGCGTGAAGAACGTGTGGCATGCGGCTAAACCCTAAGCCGGACCTGATCGAGCACCTGCCCCGTCTGCGCCGCTACGCCCGGGCGCTGACGGGCGATGTCGTGCGTGCCGACGATCTGGTGCAGGACACGTTCGAACGCGCGCTGGCCAGGCTCGACCTGTGGCAGCCAGGCAGCGATCTGCGCGCCTGGCTGTTCACGCTGATGCACAATCTGTTCGTGAACCAGTTGCGGACCCGCCGCCCGCAGGACACGGCGCTCGACGAGGCCCTGGACATCCCGGTGAGCGGCGGACAGATGGAAGCGCTGACGGCGCGCGACATGCACGCGGCGCTGGTGCGCTTGCCCGATGAGCAGCGGGAAGTCATCCTGCTGGTCGGGCTGGAACAGTTTTCCTATGCCGAGGCCGCCCAGGTGCTGGGCGTGCCGATCGGCACGATCATGTCGCGTCTCGCCCGTGCGCGCGAGCGGATGCGACACATGCTGGCGGGGGCGCCCGCCGTACAGTTGAAGGTGGTGAAATGACGGATCCTGTGCGCGAGGACGATTTGCATGCCTATGTGGATGGCGCGCTGCCCGAGGCGCGGCGCCTGGACGTCGAGGCCTGGTTGGCTGCGCATCCGGAGGACGCCGCGCGGGTACAGGCATGGGCTGGACAGAACCAGGCGCTGCATGCCGCATTCGATGGCGTGCTCAACGAACCCTTGCCGATCGATCTGGTACGTGCGGCGCGCCGCCGGCCGGTCCGTGCGCCGTGGCGGGCGATGGCGGCGGCGCTTGCATTGGCTGCCAGCGGCCTGATCGGCTACGGCATCGGCCTCAGAGAGGATCAACCCCTCCCGGTACCGCTGCATTTCGCCCGCGATGCAGCGATCGCGCATGCGGTGTTCAGCCCCGAGGCGCGACACCCGGTCGAGGTGGATGCGGCCCACGCCGCGCATCTGGTGAACTGGCTTTCCAAGCGCGTCGGCACGCAGCTCAAGGCGCCAGAATTCGGCGCGCTCGGTTTCGAACTGCTGGGCGGGCGCCTGCTGGCAGACGAATCCGGTCCGGTGGCACAGTTCATGTATCAGGATGCGGGCGGGCACCGTGTCACGCTCTATGTGCGGCGCGCCGTGACGGGCAATCGCGAGACGGCGTTCCGCCACGTCACCGAAAACGGTGTCGAGGTGTTCTACTGGATCGACCGCGATTTCGGCTATGCCCTGTCCGGCCAGATCGCGCATCAGGACATGCAGAAACTGGCCGACGCGGCCTATCGTCAGATGATGGGCGGTTGATCGAAGCATTGCGGGGACCTGCGGACAGTTGTCGTCCGCTCCCGCGCGCATCGGCGCTGGGCGGACGCACTCAGAGCGCAGCGCCGAGGCTCCAGTCCAGTATCCGCCAGCGCCGTTCGCGGCTGCTTTCGACGGCGATCTGGTACCCCAGGCGGCGGATGGCGCCGGGGCGGGTAAGGAAGGTCTCTTCGCGAAACGGCAGGGTGGAATGTTCGATACGCCAGGGATTCGGGCCCATGCGATAGCCGAAGCTGATTTCGACATCCAGCCACTCGCGCCATTGCGCATGCGATGGCTGCATCCGCGCGATGAGGTGCGGCAGGTCGGGCGCATCGGGCAGCGGATAGGGGCGGCCTTGCACATACATGAAGCAGGCCCCGGCGACGAGCAGCCAGGCCGGGCGGACGGGCTGTTCGCCCGCTTCCATCACGAGCTCGAGCGCGGCGGTGCCGCCGCGGCTGGGCGGCAGGCGTTCCCAGGTCTCCCGGTAGTCGGCCTCGAGGCCGGTTTCGATCAGGCGCTCGCCGTCGAAGACCGTGCGGCCGATGTCGCGGCTGCCGTTGGCAGGCTGAAAATCCATCTGGCGATGCCAGGTGCAGCGTTCGCCATCGATCTGGGTGACGCCGCAAAATCCCTGCTGGCGCGCCAGCCAGGCCAGCTGGGCGTCGCTGCATTCGGCGAGGCTGTGGACGCCGGAGAAATCCGGCCGCCCGGCGGGGAGGCGCAGGTCGGCGTGCCAGCGCGGCGTCTGCAGCCAGAAGACGTGGCTGTGCGTGTCGCACAGCCCGGCGGTTTCCAGCAGGCTGCGACGCCACACGCCGAGATAGGCGTTGGGAACCGGCGCGGGGCCGGCCGCCATGTCGGCCTGGGGAGCGAAGTAGCGTCGTGACAGATCGCGCAAGGCGCCGGCAAGGCCTAAGTCGTTACGGTTCATGGTCATCCGGGTGGTTCATGTCGGTTTGGCTGGCGTCGCCGGCGCACAGCAAGGCCTCCATTTCGAGCGCGGGGATCGGGCGGCTGAAGTAATAGCCTTGCAGTTCGTCGCAACCGTGCTGGCGCAGGAATTCGAGGTGCGCAAGGGTTTCGACGCCCTCGGCCACCACCTTGAGCCCGAGCGCATGGCCGAGCGTGATGATGGCCCGCACGATGGCGGCATCGTCGGGGTCGCTGTCGATGTCGCGCACGAAGCTTTTGTCGACCTTGAGGCGGTCGACGGGAAAACGCTTGAGATAGCTGAGGCTGGAATAGCCGGTGCCGAAATCGTCCACCGCAATGTCGACGCCCAGCGTCTTCAGCGACTTCATGGCGACATTGATGCGCTCGGCATCGTGCATGACGAAGGACTCGGTCAGTTCCAGTTCCAGGAAGGCCGGGTCGAGCCCCGCCTGCGCCAGGGCGGAGGCCACCGACTGCACCAGCCCGGTATGGCGGAACTGGATGGGCGACAGGTTCACCGACACGTTGATGGGCGGCAGCCCGGCGCGCTGCCAGGCGCTGTTCTGGCGGCAGGCCTCCTCCAGGATCCATTGTCCGATCGGAATGATCAGTCCGGTTTCCTCGGCGATCGAGATGAAGCTGTCGGGCGGGATGATGCCCTTGCCCGGGCAGTCCCAGCGGATCAGGGCTTCGGCGCCGATGATGCGGCCGCTGGCGACGTCGATGCGGGGCTGGTAGTAGACGCGGAATTCCTCGCGCTCCAGTGCGTGACGCAGGCTGTTTTCCAGTTCGAGGCGTTCGCTGATCGCCTGGTTCAGTTCGGGCGTATAGAAGTGATAGGTGCTGCGGCCGGATGCCTTGGCCTTGTACATGGCGGCATCGGCGCAGCGCAGGAGGGCGTCCGGATCGCCGCCGTCCTGCGGGTAGCAGCTGATGCCGACGCTGCAGCTGAGCCCGTATTCCTGCCCTTCGTCCATCCAGGGCTGCGAAATGATTTCCAGCAGGCGGCTGACGATGGCAAGGATTTCATTGTCCTCGTGCAGCTCGGTGAGAACCAGGACGAACTCGTCGCCGCCCTGGCGCGCCACGCTGTCGTGGCCGCGGACGCAGGCCATGAGCCGGTCGGCGACTTCCAGCAGCAGGCGGTCGCCGACATGGTGGCCGAGGCTGTCGTTGATCAGCTTGAAGTGATCGAGATCGACGAACACCACTGCCACCAGATGATGGTCGCGCTGCGCCTTGACGATGGCCTGTTCGATGCGGTCGCGCAGCAGCGAGCGGTTGGGCAGGCCGGTCAGGCTGTCGTGGCTGGCCTGGTGCTCGAGCACGGCTTCGTGCTGCTTGCGCTCGGTGATGTCGACCACGGTACCTTCGAAGAACTGCACGCTGCCGTCGGCATCGCGCACCGCGCGCGCATTCTCGGAAATCCAGATGATGTGGCCGTCGCGTCGGTAGACCTGCGATTCGAAATTGCGCACCACGCCATGCGCCTGCATCAACCGCACGAATTCGGCGCGCCGTTCCGGCAGCACATAGAGCTGACGCTGGATGTCGTGCAGATGTGCAACCAGTTCGTCCGGCGAGGCGTGACCGTAGATGTGCGCAAGCGCCGGGTTGGCATTGAGGTAGCGGCCTTCCGGCGTGGTCTGGAAGATCCCCTCAGTGGCGTGCTCGAAAATGCTGCGATAGCGCCGCACCGCTTCGTGCAGCGCCTCGTTGGCGGCCATGCGCTCGGAGATGTCCTGGATGAATCCCTCGATCCAGGCCAGGTGGCCGTGCGGGTCGACCAGCCCGACACCGCGCTCCAGAACCCAGCGCACCTTTCCGTCGGCACGGCGGATGCGGTATTCCACATCGAAGGCCTCGTTGGCCGCGAGGGCGGCGCGGATCGTGCGGCTGACGTGCTCGCGATCCTCGGGCAGGGTCATCTGGTCATAGGACACGCGGTTGTTGAATACCAGTTCGTCGGGGCGATAACCGGTGAGCTTGTGGCAGCCTTCGCTGACGTATTCCATCGTCCAGATGGCATCGATGCGGCAGCGGTAGATCATCCCGACCAGATTGTCGGTGATGGTGGTGAGCAGACGCGTGACGTCGAGCGGCGCCGCCGGGTCCGTCATGTCCGGCTCGATGGGCTGCAGGTTTTCGAACCTATTCATGGAATGCAGGGCAGCGTCGCAGCGTTCGTCAGATGGCGTGGCCATTCGCCGGCAGGGATGTCGGTTGCGGTGGTGAGCAATCGCTTCGGCAGGCGGTTCTGACGCATGGTGTACTCCGTGGAGATATCGGGTTTACAGGTCCCGGGAGCACAGGGGGCGTGTACTTCCGGGTGTTTGTTCCGCCGTGGCCCCTGCCTGTCGACGGAATCGGAACACCCTGGTCTCCCGCGGGCGATGCTGACGACAAGGCGCCGCTATTCCCGTTGAACATCTGAGAGCAATAGATATGCCATCGGAGTCCGAGATGCGAGAGGGGCGCCCCCGCCGTGTATTGGCGTGGCAGGCGCAGGGCGCATGCACCGTGGTGGTGGAGGACGACGGCGGACCATGGCCTGAATTGGTGCGGCCGCTGGCGCGCATGCACCACGATGGACTGCCGAGGAAGGCTGTCCGGGGGAAGGTTCGATATACGCAGATGCGATGCAGCATCCGGCAGGTACGGAATTTCACGGGGACGACTAGGGTGTTTGCTTAGTGCGCTTCAGCCGTCACATGCGCCACCGATAACACTGTCAAGCGCAGGCAAGCTCCACGTCTGCCCGCCACTCAACTTGATAGAAGAACTGGGGTACTGCTGTGGAATGGATTCGTGAGGTCAGTTTGGTGCGCCGGGTCATGATCGGATTCTGGGTCATGGCCACGGTGGTCGGCGTGTTGGGGGCAAGCGCGATATGGTCACTGCAAAACAGGGCTGCTGCGCTGCAGCATGCAGCCATGGGCAGTGCGGCGGGAACCACCCCCGGATCGGAAGCGGAATGGGTGATCGGCTTGATTACCCTGGCAGGCGTCGGATTTGCGCTGCTGGCAGGTTGGGCGATTCGCAGAAGCATCAAGGATTCGGTCGAATCCACGGTGCAATGCGTGGCGCAGGTTGCGGGTGGTGATCTCGAGACCGCGATCAGCTCCCCCGGCAAGGACGAGATTTCCTGGCTGCGGAGCGAGCTCAATTCGATGCGGAAGAAGTTGCGCGCCATGGTGCTCGAGGTGCGCCAGACCGTGGAGAACGTCAACAGCGCGTCCGAGGAGATCGCCAGCGGGAATACCGATCTGTCTTCCCGTACCGAGAGCCAGGCGAGCGCACTGCAGCAGACCTCGAGCTCGATGCAGCTGCTCGCCGGGATGGTGCGCAGCAATTCGCAAAGCACGCAGGAAGCCCGCGATGTGGTCGCGCAGTCGAGCAAGGTGGCCTTGCTCGGCTCGCAGACGATGCAGGGCGTGGTGGTGCAAATGACCGAGATTCATGACGGGGCCGCCCGCATCGGCGAGATTGTCGGCGTGATCGACAGCATCGCATTCCAGACCAATATTCTTGCGTTGAATGCGGCGGTCGAGGCGGCCCGTGCGGGCGACAGCGGGCGCGGCTTCGCCGTGGTCGCGTCCGAAGTGCGCGCGCTGGCCCAAAGCAGTTCAAGCGCGGCGCGCGAGATCAAGACACTGATCGACGCCTCGACCGCACGGGTCGAAACCGGGTCGAAGCTGGTACATGACGCCAAGCGCACGATGCAGGAGATTTTCGAGAGCGTGGAGCGCATGGCGGAACTGATCGTCAGCATCGCCGATGCCGGGCAATCGCAGAACAATGACATCGGCCAGATGAACCAGGCCATTTCGCAACTCGATACGATGACGCAGCAAAACGCCGCACTGGTCGTTCAGCTCAGTGCGGCGGCCCAGTCGTTGAAGGCGCAGTCGGGGCAGCTCAGCAGTTCAATGGCGGCGTTCCGCGTCGCGGCCTGATGGTCGTCATGGAAGGGTAAGGGCGTCGGGATGCCGCCCGGCATCCCGACGCCCTTTTTTATTGGGTGGCTTTTCGGTAGGCTTCGCGCTAGCCTCAAGAAAACCGACCCCATGCACTTTACACCTGAAGCCTTCCGCGCCTGGCCGACCAAGCGCATTACCCTGCTCGGCATGTCCGGCGTCGGCAAGACGCACATCTCCTCCATGCTGCGTGGTCACGACTGGTTCCATTTTTCCGGCGACTACCGCATCGGCACGCGCTACCTCGATGAACCGATTCTGGATCTCATCAAGCAGCAGGCGATGAGCGTGCCGTTTTTGCGTGAGCTGCTGCGCAACGACTGGATCGACATCAAGAACAACATCAAGATCCACGACCTTGGCCCGGTGCTGACCTTCGTCGGCAAGCTCGGGGGGCCGGAATGGGGCGGGCTCCCGCTCGACGAGTTCTCGCGCCGCCAGGCGGCCTACCGCGACGGCGAAATCGCCGCCATGCGCGACGTGCCGGCGTTTATCCGCAAAGGCCAGGAAATCTACGGCTATCATCACTTCGTCAACGACGTCGGGGGCAGCCTGTGCGAGTTGGACGAGCCCGGCGTGGTCGAATTGCTTGCCGAGCATACGCTGATCCTCTATATCCAGACCACGACCCGCGAAGAGGAGGACACGTTGATCAAGCGCGCGCAGTCCGATCCCAAACCGCTGTATTTCCGCCCGGCCTTCCTCGCCGAACAGCTGCCGGTCTATCTGAAGGAAAAGGGCATCGAGTTCGTGGCGCAGATCGAGCCCGACGACTTCGCCCGCTGGGTGTTTCCGCGCCTGTTCCATTCGCGCATTCCCCGCTACGAGGCGATCGCCAGGCCGCACGGCTATACGGTGACCTCGCAGGAGGTGGCCCAGGTGCGCGACGAGCGCGATTTCCTCGCACTGGTCGAGTCAGCCGTTGCGCGCAAGAAGGACTGACGATGCCGCTGGTCGCGCATAACACCCTGCCCACCTTCGAGCGTCTGCGCCGCGACGGCATCACGGTGCTGTCGACCGAGCGCGCGGCCAACCAGGAAATCCGCGAGCTTCATGTCGGCCTGCTGAACATGATGCCGGACGCGGCGCTGGAAGCGACCGAACGCCAGTTCTACCGGCTGGTCGGCGAATCGAACCCGATCGCGCAGTTCTACATGCATCCCTTCACGCTGCCGACGCTACCGCGCGGCGAGGCGGCGCGGTCGCATATCGCGCAGTATTACGAAAGCTTCGACGCGATTCGTGAGAAAGGGCTGGATGCGCTCATCATCACCGGTGCCAACGTCACCCATTCCGACCTTGCCGACGAGCCGTTCTGGCAACCGCTGATCGAAGTGATCGACTGGGCCTGGGACAATGTCACCTCGGCGCTGTGTTCGTGCCTGGCCACGCATGCGGTGATGCAGTTCCGCCATGGCCAGGCGCGCATCATGCAGCCGCGGAAGATCTGGGGGGTATTCGAGCATCGCGTGACCGATGGCCGCCACCCGCTGGTGGCCGACGTGAATACGCGTTTCGACGTGCCGCATTCGCGCTGGAACGACATCTCGCGTGCGCAGTTCGAGGCGGCGGGGGTCAAGGTTCTGGTCGAGAGCGAGGACGCTGGCGTCCACATGGCGGTAAGCGGGGACGGCCTGCGTACCGTATTCTTCCAGGGACATCCCGAATACGACACCGTCTCGCTGCTGAAGGAATACAAACGCGACCTGATGCTTGCGGCGGCGGGCAAGCTGCCTGCATTCCCCCCGTTTCCCGAACGCTATTTCAGCCGCCAGGCGCAGGCGCTGCTGGCCGAGTTCGGCAGCCGCACCCAGGCGGGCGAGATACTGACCTTCCCCGAGGCGCAGGTGCTGCCGCTGCTCGACAATACCTGGCACGACACGGCCGAAGGCGTGGTCGGCAACTGGATCGGCTGCGTCTACCAGGTCACCCACCGCGAGCGCGGCCTGCCTTTCATGCCGGGTATCGATCCCAACAATCCTTTAGGGCTGGCGTGACGGAAGCACGCGCGGACTTCGACGAGGCCCGGGCTACGCTGGTCGTCAGCGGTGCCTGGCATGCCGGAGCCGCATCAGTCTTGCCGGCACTTGGTGGCAAGACCATACGGGCCATAGATGGCGCCGGCGTCACCCAGCTCGATACCAATGGCGCGTGGTTGCTGCTGTCCGCTGCCCGCCCGCAGGCGAACGACCCGATGCCCGAGTTGCAGGCTTTCCAGCCACAGCACCTGGCGATACTGGAATTGGTCAATCGCCACAGCGCAGCCTCGGCCGCGCAGCCCGAGCACCGGCGCGAAAGTGTGCTGGCGATGACCGGCCGCGGCGCACAGGTGATGGCGGAGCATGCGCTCGGCCTGCTCGATTTCGTTGGCCGGCTGTCCATCGAACTGTGGGTATTACTAGGCAAGCCCGGCGGCTGGCGGTGGCGCGAATTTGCGGCCCAGGTGCGTTCGGTGTTCGTCGGTGCGATTCCCATCGTGTCCGCCATGCTGTTCCTGCTGGGCGTGGTATTCGCCTATCTGCTGGGGGATCAGGCGCAACAGTACGGCGCCAATATCTTTGTGGTCGACGGCCTGTTGCTGGCGATCATGCGCGAGATTTCGCCGGTCATCGTCGCCGTTCTCGTGGCCGGGCGCACGGGCGCCGCCATCACCGCGCAGCTCGGCACCATGAAAGTCACCGAGGAGATCGATGCCATCACCACGCTCGGCCTGTCGCCGCTGGCTGTCCTGGTGATTCCGCGCATGCTGGCGCTGCTGATCGCCATGCCGCTGCTGGTATTCATCGGCGATATCGCCGGGATCGCCGGCGGCATGCTGGTGGCGCAGCAACAGCTGGATATCTCGTATTCCATGTTCATGGACCGGATGGCCGATGTGATCCTGCTGAAAACCCTGGTGGTGGGACTCGGCAAGGCGCCGGTGTTCGCCATGTTCATCGCGCTGATCGCCTGCCGCATGGGCCTGTCGGTGACCCGCGACGCGCGCAGCGTCGGCGCCAATACGACCTCCACCGTGGTGCAGAGCCTGATCGCCATCATCATTCTCAACGCCATTTTTGCCGTGACGTTCGTGCGGTTGGATATCTGATGGCCGAGTCCGTGATCGAGGTTCGCGACGTGTCGACCACACTGGGCGGGCACAGCATTCATCGCGACCTCAGTCTGTCCGTCGCGCGTGGCGAGGTTGTCGCGTTGATCGGCGGCAGCGGCACCGGGAAATCGGTGCTGCTGCGCGAGATCATCGGCTTGTTGAGGCCGCAAGCGGGGCATATCGAAGTATTCGGGCAATCGGTTCTGGACAGCACGACCGAGCAAATGAACGTGCTGCGGCGGCGCTTTGGCGTGCTGTTCCAGGATGGCGCCTTGTTTTCCTCGCTCACGGTAGAGGATAACGTCGCCACGCCGCTGTTCGAACATACCGACCTGCCGCACGTCACATGCCGCCGGCTGGCCCGGCTGAAACTCGCGCTGGCCGGCCTGCCGCCGGATGCCGCTGACAAGCGGCCGAGCGAGCTCTCGGGCGGCATGCGCAAGCGGGTGGCGCTGGCGCGCGCGCTGGCGCTCGACCCGGAATTGCTGTTCCTCGACGAGCCGACTTCCGGCCTCGACCCGATTTCCGCCCGCGCGTTTGACACGCTGATCCGGCTGCTGGCCGACAGCCTGGGCCTTACCATATTCCTCGTCACCCACGACTTGGATACACTGTTTTCGATTATCGATCGCGTCATCGTGCTGTCGAACGGCCGCGTACTCGGCAGCGGCACGGTGGCCGAACTGAAGCACATCGACGACCCGTGGCTCAACGACTACTTTGCAGCGCGGGCCACGGAGGGAGAAACCCAGCATGGAAACTGAAGGTCGCTACACCCTGGTCGGCGCGGTAGTCCTGGCCGTGGTTGGTCTGCTGACCCTGGCTATCGTGTGGCTGACGGGCGCGGCCGACACCATCGCCTATCAGACGTATACGATTTATTTCAAGGAGCAGTCGCTCGACGGCCTGGCGGTCGGCAGCCCGGTGAAAATGCGCGGCATCAAGGTGGGGGTGGTCGACGGCTACCGTTTCTCCAACAAGCAGGAAGAAGCGGTCGCGGTCACCGCACGCATCGATGAAGGAGTGCCGGTTCATAGCGGTGCTACGGCCTTCATCAAGCGCAACCTGGTGACCGGCATTGCAGCCGTTGAAATCACCAACGGCCCGACCGAAGGCCCGCTGCTCAGCAAGGCGCCCGATGGCGAGCGCTATCCGGTCATCGCCGAGGGCAGTTCCGATATCGACAAGGTCGCGACCGCCCTTTCGCGACTGGCGGTGAATGGCGCGCAGGTGCTGGAAAAAATGAATACGCTGTTGTCGGACGAGAACCAGCATGCCATCAGCCAGACGCTGGCCAACCTCGATGAACTGTCGCGACACCTGGCGGCCAACAAGCAAGACCTCACCGCGGCCGTGCGGAGTATCCGTGACGCTTCCGATGAATTCCGCCTGGCCGGCGCCAGCATCGGCCAGGCCGCCACCCGCGCCGAAGTCAACATTGCCAGCGTAGGGCAGAACGCCAACGTTGCGCTGAAGGAAGCCACGGTCGCGATGGTGAAACTGCAACGCGACGCCAACCTGATTTCCCAGCAGGTTCAGCAGCTCAGCGAATCCGGCACGCTGGAATTGAACAGCGTCAGCCGCGACGTGCGTACCAGCGCCGATGTGCTCAACACGGCCGGGCAGCGCCTGTCGAATCCGCGTGCCATCCTGTTCGGCCCCGACAAGAAGCAGCTCGGCCCCGGAGAGAAACTTCCATGAAAACAGGTCTTTCCCTGATCGCCCTCGTTCTCGCACTGAGCGGCTGCGTCAATTTCGGCCAGAGCGCCAACGCGCCCGGCGTGGTGTATTACGTGCTGAACGACGCCGAGCCCGCCGCCGCACCGACGCCTGTGCCTGCCGACGCCCCTACGCTACGGGTGCTCGATACCACCACCGGCGGTTTTTACGATAGCGACCAGCTCGTCTTCAGCCGCAGTGCCGACACCCGCGGCCAGTACCAGTTTGCCCGCTGGACCGAGCGGCCCGGCAGGCGCTTCGCCGAACTGCTGCGCGCCCGGCTCGACCGGCTTGGCCGCTACCGGGTCGCACCCGCCGGCGGGGTCGTGCACAGCGACCTGATGCTGGATACCCGGCTGGTCGAGTTCTATCACGACGCCACCCGCGAGCCGGGGCAGGTGCGGCTGGAACTGCGTGCCGAACTGGTGGACTTGAAGCAACGCAGATTGCTGGGCCGCCATACGTTTGAACAGAAGGTGCCGTTGACGACCTACGATGCCGCCGGCGCCGCCCAGGCGTCCAACCTGGCGGTCAGCCGCGTGCTCGACGACGTGAGCGCCTGGCTCGCCACCTTCAAATAAGCGCCTAGAATGCTAAAAGCAGACCCCACAACAAAAGGAGAGACACCATGAAGCGCCTGCTTGCCGCCCTGTGCCTGTGTTCCGTCGCTGCCCTTGCCCACGCCGAAATCATGCAGAAATTCGGCCAATTCGAAATCCATTACAACGCCTTGACCACCGACGAGCTACAGCCTGAAGTCGCGCGCACCTACAAGATCGAGCGCAGCAAGACGCGTGGTCTGCTGACGATGTCGGTGCTGAAGAAGAACAAGGTCGGCGTGCTCAGCCCGGTACCGGCCAAGCTGACCGTCTACGCCACCAATCTCACCCGCCAGCTGGCCGACGTGAGCATGCGCGAAATCAAGGAAGGCACCGCGATCTATTACCTGGGCGAATTCCGCGTCGCGCCGCCGGATACGCTGACCTTCACGGCGACCGTGGAAGTGCCGGGAGAGCTCAAGCAGGAAATGACCTTCGACCAGAAGTTCTTCAAGTAAACCCACGCGGAAGCGTGGTTCAGGCGTGGGACAGCGCGGCATACCCCAGCGTCATCAGTCCCCACACGCCGAATCCCGCCACCGTCAGGCCGGCTACACGCCGCACCCACAGCTGCTGCATGAAAGGCTGGATCTGTCGGGCGAACAGCCCCATGCCCAGCAGGTTGGGCAGCGTCCCGAGTCCGAATGCCAGCATCAGTGCCGCGCCCGAGGTGGCGCTACCAGCCGCCAGTGCCGACACCAGCACCGAATACACCAGCCCGCACGGCAGCCAGCCCCAGGCCATGCCGGCCAGCACTGCCTGGGGCAGCGACTTTACCGGCAGCAGTTTCTGAAACAGCGGTTTGACCCGTCGCCACACCGATCCGCCGGCCCGTTCGAATACCAGCACCCATTGATTGAAGCCTGCCAGGTACAGGCCGAGCAGGATCATCACGACCTGCGCCAGTATATACAGCACGGTCTGCACCGGCATGAATTCCGCCAGCTTGAGCGAAGCGCCCAATGCGCCGGCCAGCGCGCCGAACAGCACATACGATGACACCCGCCCCAGGTTGTAGGCCAGGTGCAGGCGGAACGGCGGCGTACTGCCGTCGGCACGGAAGGAGAACGCCGCGACGATGCCGCCGCACATGCCGACGCAGTGCACCCCGCCGAGGAGGCCGGCGAGCAGGGCAGTGAGGAGGGAAAACTCGATCATGGCTGTTTATGATTCCTCGACACCAGCCATACCAGCACCAGCACCGGCACGCCGATCAGCGCCGTGCCGGTGAAGAAGGTCGCCCAGCCATAAGCGTCGACGAATTCCCCGGAAAAGCCGGCGATGAACTTGGGCAGGAGCAGCATCACCGAGGTGAACAGCGCGTACTGTGTGGCCGAATACGCCTGGTTCACCAGGCCGGACAGATAGGCGACGAAGGCGCTGGATGCGATGCCGGCGGAGAGGTTGTCGGCCGACACCGTGAACACCAGTGCGCCCATGTCGTGCCCGCGCCCGGCCAGCCAGACGAACAGCAGGTTGGTCGCCGCCGACAGCAGCG
Organism: Thiobacillus sp. 0-1251; assembly: GCA_001899305.1. Classification (GTDB taxonomy): domain Bacteria; phylum Pseudomonadota; class Gammaproteobacteria; order Burkholderiales; family Thiobacillaceae; genus Thiobacillus. The sequence continues at coordinate 25,157 of MKWL01000019.1, forward strand.
CACCGAGAAACAGCGTGCGCATCACGCCGAGACGCATCGTCAGCAGGCCGCCGAGCCCGGCGCCGGCGATGGTCATGATCACGCCGAACACCTTGGACACGGTGGCGACTTCGTCCTTGGTGAACCCCATTTCCTGATAGAAGGGGTTGCTCATCACCCCCATCACCACGTCGGAAATCCGATACAGCGCGATCAGTGCCAGCATCAACAGCGCCTGCCATTTGTAACGCTGGATGAAGTCGATGAAAGGCGACAGCACCGCGTCGTAGAACCATGCGGCGGCGTTGAGCAGCCCGTCCGACAGCCCAAGCGAGGCGAACTTCGCGCGTGCATGCAACTCGCGTTCGCTTGTGGTGCGTGGAATTTTCTTCTCGGGTTCGCGGATGGTCAGCGTGGTGAGGATACCAACCGCCATCAGGGCCGCCATGACCGTGTACGCCACCTGCCAGGGGTGGAAGTCGTAGGCGGCCGTGGTCGTGTCGACGCTCGCCGCGATCCACAGCGCGCCGGCACCGGCCGTGATCATCGCGATGCGATAGCCCGCCTGGTAGGTGGCCGCCATCGCCCCCTGCTTCTCGGTTTCCACCGCCTCGATACGGTAGGCGTCGAGCGCGATATCCTGCGTCGCCGAGGCGAAGGCCACTGCCAGCGCGAAGAACACCGTATGCGTCAGGTTCAGCACTGGGTCGGTGTTCGCCATGCCCAGCAGCGCCGCGGCGATGCAGATCTGCGAGAGCAGCAGCCAGGCCCGCCGCCGGCCCAGCATGCGCGTCAGCAACGGCAGCGGTAGCCGGTCCACCAGCGGCGACCACAGGAACTTGAAGCCGTACGCCAGCCCCACCCAGGAAAGATGCCCGATCGTCGCGCGCGCGATGCCTGCTTCGGACAGCCAGAACGAAAGCGTGCCCAGCACCAGCAGCAGCGGCAGCCCGGCCGAAAAGCCGAGGAATAGCATGCCGACGACGCGGGGGTGGGCGTAGATCTTGAGGGCGGCAAGCCAGGGATGGTTGGTCATGGCGTGAATGTTTTGTATTGGCGGGTCAGGCTGTCGCTCGCAGCAGATTACGCGAGATCGTGTAGCAGTGCAGGCTGGTTGGCATGAATTCAAGCTCCGTCGTGCCGTCGTTGCCCATACCGCTCACGCTCAAGGTGGTCACCAGCGGACGGCGAGCCAATTCGTGTTTCGCCGCGAACTCTCGCAGGCCACGCAATTCACCCCAATCCGTATAGGCCGCGTCGGACCATTTGATCTCTACCGCAAAACGCGGCTTCAGCGTGCGGTTGTCGATCGACACCAGATCTACCTCCAGATCGGACCGACCCTGCTTCCAGCGTGCGTAATGCAGCGACTGGATCGTGCTGGTGTCGTGCAGCCACTGGCTCCACACGGCTGTTTCCGCCAGCGCACCCATGGCCGGATCGCTGGCTGCCGCGTAACCGAACAGCGCGGCGCGGATCGACGGGTTGGTCAGGTACACCTTGAACGTCCGCGCGCGCTGCATGCGGCGCGCCGTGTCATCGACCCGGTGCACCCGCTTGATGAGGTAAGCTGCTTCCAGGTACTCTAGGTAATCGAGCAGTTTCTGCTTGGCGATACCCGTATCCTTGGACAGCTTTTCCGGACTTAGCTCATCGCCGGTGTTGTAGGCCAATACATTGAAGAAGCGGTTCAGCTCCTGGGTGTCGCCGATGCCGTACAGGCTGGGCAAATCCTTCAGCAACACCTTGTCCACGATGTCCTGACGCAGAAATCGGGTCGGATTCTCGCGCACGGCCGGATTCATCACCGCCTCCGGGAAACCACCGTAATTCAGGTAGTTCACGAACTCGGCATTCAGCGCCTCGATGCTGGGCGCGCGATAGGCTGGCGCGCGGCCGGCCGCGACCGGTTCCTCGGCGATCAGCGCCGCTTCCCGCCCCGCGAAGGCTAGGTACTCCGAGAAGGTCAGCGGCGGCAGCACGAAATCGGTGAAACGACCCGCGCCCGATTCACGGCTCTTCATGCGCAGCGCCGCCGCCGCCGAACCGCTGGCGACGAAGCGGACGGCCCGGAAGGTATCTACCAGCGATTTGAGATGCACCTCCCAATCCTTCAAGTACTGGATTTCGTCGAAGAACACCCACAACCGTTGCCCGTCGCCGTGCCTGTGCAGTTCCATGAACGTCCGTACCAGGCTTTCCAGCGAGCGGCCCGAATACAGTGGCGTATCCAGCGACACATACAGGATGGTGCTGCCGGTCGTGCCCTTGTCCAACAGCGCCTGCACGGCATGCGCCAGCATCACCGTCTTGCCGACCCGGCGCGGGCCGATCAACACCACCGCGCGCGGCACCTCGACGGCCTCGACCAGTTGTATGAAGGGTGCGAAATACGCCCGGCGCGGCCAGTCCCGGCGCTCGGTGTCGATGCCGCCGCCCGCCATCCACCACGGGTTGTCGAACGCCAGCCGCTTTTGAACGTCCGCCAGGGGAATCTCGAAGGGCTTCGCCATAAGAAAATGGAAATCAGTCTAATGTGTCAAAGTAAGCATAATTAACAATGCCTATTTGTGCAATTCGTGATTTCCAATGAATAAACAGTGCGTTACACCGTCGCCTTAGTCGATTTTCCGCGCCGTTTGGCGGGCTTCTCGGTCGGCAGCAACGACGTCAGCGCCTGGTAGCGCTGGAACAGGAAGGCCACCCGCTCGGCGTCGGACTTGAAGCCGGTCTTGCCGTAAGCCTTGTCCACAGCGGCGTCGAGCTTCTGGTGCGCTTTCAGCAGCACGGGCGGCATCGTCAGCGGGTCGTAGAGGTCGGCGAGCGAGGCGCCGGGGAATTGCGCGCGGGCGTCGAGCACGGCCTGGGTGGCGGTTTCGATGGCCTGCCGGGTCTTGTCGGCGGGTGCGTCGGTTCCACTTGCGGTGCAAGAAGAACATGAAGGCCAGGGAAAGGTGTTGTAAACCATTGTCCCGGAGTATTGGTAACGACTCTCCAAACGCCCAGCAACTGCTCGAATCCACGCCATATGCATCGCCGATTGCAATATGCCGAGTAGATAGCGGCTATCGCTTTGCACCAAATACAGCTTGTTACTCGCAATGACATTGGGCGGAAGCAAACCTAGTGGCACGTACATCCGCCGTTCCGATGAGACTTCAGGGATGGCGATATATTCGGTCGTTGGTTGTGACTGAAAAAAGAAGCGGGTTGGCGTTGCGGCTGCTCGACGCGTTGGTTCGGCGGAACTCGCCTGCCGGAATTTTTTGACGCCTTCAATTCGTTCCATCACCAGCGGCAGGCGACGCAACATCTCGGGTTTTACGTCAGCGAGCCACAGACACCAACGAGGATTGCCGTTAATAAATTCTTCAGAGCCGACATAAGGAAGCAGGAATGGTTTGGCCAAGGGTTCTGCGGAGACAAGCTCGTCATACTCTTCCTGCTTGAGGATGAGATGACCTCCGTCACTCGGCTTGCTGCCGCAAGTCATCCTTGGTACTTGCACGAGCGGGCGTTGGCGCTTTTCGATTACGACATCAGGCGCAAATGTCAGGTATGGGCTGATATTGCCATCTACGACAGCATGCGGCTCCGACTTTGGATGCTCGTACTCAAAAATCGTCTTTTGCTCAATATCGAACGAACCAAAACCAATGATGACGCAATGTACTGCTGCTAAGCCGCGCGCCTCATTACTCCATTGGAAGGTGCGGTGTGCAAAGTGAATCTTGATTCCATATTGTCCCAATAGTAGCGACCAGAGCAGAGGGACTTGCTCGCCTTGGGTAATTGAATTTGTTGAAACAAAAGCGCAGCGAATAGCCGAGCCTGCGATAAACCTCGCCGTCTTGATGTACCAGGCGGCTACAAAGTCGAGATCGGAAGCGGCTTTCATCCCGTGGAAAGCCGCAACAAGATCCGCTTTCTGCTCCTTCGATTGGTAATGCTTTCCAACAAACGGCGGGTTGCCCATGATGTAGCTCGCCCGCTCTGCGGGCAGCACCTCGTTCCAGTCGAGCGTGAGCGCGTTGCCGTGGACGATCTTCGGGCTGGTCTTCAGCGGAATGCGGGCGAAATACATGCCGAATTCCTCGCTGACCTTGAGGTTCATCTGGTGGTCGACCAGCCACAGCGCGACCTGGGCGATCTGGGCGGGGAACTCCTCGATCTCGATGCCGTGGAACTGGTCGACGTCGATGGAGAGCAGCTGGAAGATGTCGATCAGCGACTACTTGAACTCGCGCTCCAGTGCGAGCGAGGCGCGCAGGATGTCCAGTTCCAGCAGGCGCAGTTCGCGGTAGGCGATGACGAGGAAATTGCCGCAGCCGCAGGCGGGGTCGAGGAAGGTGAGCCCGCGCAGCTTCTTGTGGAACTCGAACAGTTTGTTGCGGTTCTTCTTCACCTTGTCGAATTCGGCCCACAGCGCGTCGAGGAACAGCGGCTTGATGAGCTTGAGGATGTTTTCCTCGCTGGTGTAGTGCGCACCGAGGTTGCGCCGCGCCTGCCGGTCCATGATGCTCTGGAACAGCGCGCCGAAGATGGCCGGCGAGATCGCGCTCCAGTCGAGCGCGCAGGCGTCGAGCAGCGCCTCGCGCATGGCCGAGTCGAAATCGGCGATGGGGATGGCTTCCTCGAACAGGCGGCCGTTGACGTAGGGGAAGGCGGCGAGCTGGTCGTCCAGCGCCTTGCCGCGTTTGGCGTCCGGCGTATTCAGCACCTGGAACAGCTGGGCCAGCAGGGGACCGAGGTCGGAGCCGTCTTCGCGGGTACGTTCCTCGATGTAGGTGCGCAAGGCCTGCGCCGGCTGGAAGATGCCGGTGTCGTCGGCGAACAGGCAGAACAGCAGGCGCACCAGCAGCACTTCGAGCGCATGGCCATCGAAACCGCTGGCCTTGAGCGCGTCGTGCAGCCGCCCCATGCGCTCGGCAGCCTGGATGTTGACCGGGTTTTGCGGCTTGATCTCCTGCGTTTCGTAGCCGGCGACGAAGCCGAAGTGGCGGATGTGCTTGTGCAGGTCCTTCAGCGCGAATTCGCGGGTGTCGCCGGTTTCCAGGTCGTAGAGGCGGAAGCGGGCGAAGTCGCACACGACGATGTGGCGCGGCAGGTCGCGTTCCTTGATGCCGGGAAAGTAGTCCAGCGCCTGATTAAAGGCGCGATCGAGGTTCCTGCCCCGCGACTTCTGCTCCACCAGCAGCACGCCGGGCCAGAACAGGTCGACGTAGCCCTGGCCGCCGCCGAATTTCTTGACTGCGTGCTCGAAAGTGGCGACGCGCTTGTTGGTGATGCCGAAGATTTCGAAAAAAGCGATCCAGAACGGCTTGGCCTCGCTGGCCTCATCGGCAGCGTCGGCCCATTCGCGCGAGAACGATAATGCGCGGGATTTGATCTCGTTCCAGGAAAGCGGCATGACTGCTATTTGCCCGTTCCCTTGTTGTTTGCCTTGTCTCCCAACAAACCACCCGCGTCGCGCTCGTCCAGTTTCAGCTTAGGCGTGGCGGCCCTGAGGCGTTTTTCCACTTCCTTGATGTGTTCGGCGACAGGGATGTTCTCTGGGCGTTCGCCGCCAATGCGTTCAATCGCGGCGCGGACTTCCTTCCCGACCTGTTCGTGGGTACGAATGGCCTGCTGCTGATCGCGGATGCCTTCTCGTGCCAGTTTGTCCCGGGTTTGGGTCATGCGGAACTGGTTGGCGGCAAGTTCAGTGGCGTTCATCCGATCCATCAGTTGCTCTTTGGCTGGGACACCCTTTCTGGTCTTGATTTGTTCATTACCCAGGCCTCCGTAAAGGCCTTTGTAGCCGGCGTCGTGAAAAATACCGAACATGCGGTTTTGCACGCCGGCCTGTCGGGCGGCGCCGGATAGCGCCTTGAATTCTTCTGAAGTCTGTTTGCGCAGTTCCAGACGTTCCATATCCGAGGCGAGCTGCTCGGACAGTTCCTGGCGCCGGGTCTGGATGGCGAAGTATTTCTGGGCTTGGGCGATTTCCGGCTTGCGCGGGTCGCCGTTCTGGGCGATGAGGTAACAGGCGAAGCGGGAAAGCTGGTAGTCCTGTACGACTTGGACGGCACCCTTGCCACCCGTTATCGGTTTGCCGGCGCCGGCAAAGTGATGCTCGGGATTGTTTCCTGATTGCTCACAAGAGGTTATGGCTCGATTGATGGCGTCTTCAAATCGTCGCCACTGGCTGTAGCCTAGTAGAGGCTGCAGATCGCGAGCGCTCCAGTACTCGGCGCCGTGGTCGTTGACCTGTTTGAGGTTTTCGAAGGATTGCCCGCCAATGCTTGGCAGTTCTTTTTTTGCCATGTTGTTCCTCCTCCTCTTCCCCTTTGGGTTGTCTCGATTGTTTTCGGCGTAAGGGGTTACGGTGCGTAATCGTAATCGACAATCAGCGGCGCATGGTCGGAAAAGCGCTGGTCCTTGTAGACGCTGGCGGAGGTGGCTTTGGCGGCGATGCCGGGAGTGGCGATCTGGTAGTCGATGCGCCAGCCGACGTTCTTGGCCCAGGCCTGGCCGCGGTTGCTCCACCAGGTGTAGGCCTCGCCGGTATGCTCGGGGTAGAGGTTGCGGTAGACGTCGACCCAGCCGAGCTCGTCGAACAGGCGCGTCATCCAGGCACGCTCCTCGGGCAGGAAGCCGGAGTTCTTCTGGTTGGATTTCCAGTTCTTGAGGTCGATTTCCTTGTGGGCAATGTTCCAGTCGCCGCAGATGATGATTTCGCGGCCGGACTGGATCAGCGCCTGGAGGCGCGGGAAGAAGACGTCGAGAAAACGGAACTTGGCCTGCTGGCGTTCGTCGCTGCTGGAGCCGGAAGGCTGGTAGAGCGAGATGACGGCGAGATGGCCGTAGTCGGCCTCGATGTAGCGGCCTTCGGCATCGAATTCCGGGATGCCGAGGCCCTCGATGATGCGCTGTGGCGGCTGGCGGGTGTAGACGCCGACGCCGCTGTAGCCCTTCTTCTCGGCGTAGTGGAAGGCGCCGCTGAGGCCGCCGCAGGCTACGAATTCCGGCCTGAGGTCGGCGGCCTGCGCCTTGAGTTCCTGCACGCAGACGACGTCGGCATGTTGCGTGGGGAGCCAATCGAAAAAGCCCTTGGTGGCGGCGGAGCGGATACCGTTGAGGTTGGCCGATATAATTCGCATCAAGATCGATTCAAGAAGTTAAGGAAAATGTCCGATTACAAAGCCGAGTTTGTGGAATTCGCCATCGCTTCGAACGTGTTGTGTTTCGGCGAGTTCAAAACCAAGGCGGGGCGCATGAGCCCCTACTTTTTTAATGCGGGTCTGTTCAACGACGGCGACAAGCTGAAACGGCTGGGCGAATTTTACGCGAAAGCCATCGTCGACTCGGGGATCGTATTCGACGTGCTGTTCGGTCCGGCCTACAAGGGCATTCCGCTGGCGGCGAGCATCGCGATCGCGCTGGCAGGCATGGGCAGGAACGTGCCGTTCGCCTTCAATCGCAAGGAGGCGAAGGATCACGGCGAAGGCGGGTCGGTGGTCGGTGCGGCGCTCGCGGGGCGCGTGCTGATCGTCGACGACGTGATCTCGGCGGGCACCTCGGTGCGCGAGTCGGTGGATCTGATCCGGCACGCGGGTGCGGAACCGGCCGGGGTGGTGATCGCGCTGGACCGGATGGAACGCGGAACGGGCGAGACGTCCGCCGTGCAGGAAGTGCGGGAACAATATGGCATTCCAGTGGTGGCTGTGGTCACGCTGGACAATTTGGTGGAGTTTCTGGAGCGTGATGCAAACCGACAAGCTGAATTGCAAGCCGTGGCCGCGTACCGTTCAACGTATGGCGTATAGCCTGCTGGCGGCGGTTGCGGCCGTTTCGCTGCTGGCAGCGAGCCCGGCCGTGGCGGGCATGTACCGCTGGGTGGATGGCAATGGCCGTGTGCATTATGGCGACACGCTGCCGCCAACCTACCAGCAAAGCGGCGCGGCCGAGATGAGCAAGCAGGGCAACATCATCAAGCGCACGCAATCCGAAGCCGAGCGCCGCGCCCAGGCCGAGCGCGAGGCCGAGCAGAAACGCATCCAGGACGAGCAACAGAAGCAGGCGCAGCTCGACCGTGCACTGACCCAGACCTATACCACCGAAGCGGAAATCGACTTGGCGCGCGACCGGGCATTGGAGAACTACAAGCTGATGATCCGGGGCGCCGAAATCCGGGCTGGTGCGGTCGATGCCAATCTGGCCGATCTGCGCACCCGCATCGCCAACGTACAAAAGGCAGGCCGCAAGGTCGGGCCCGGGCTGCAGGAACAGCTGGACCAGGCCGTTCGCGAAAGCGAGGAGCTGAAACGCACCATCCAGAAAAATCAGAACGCCATGGTGCAGGTGCGCGAGAAATACGAGGCGGACAAGCTGCGCTTCCGCGAACTGACCGGCAAGTAGCCGGCCGCATTGTCGTGAAAAGGGGCGCCCAAACGGCGCCCTTTTGTTTTTACTGCAGCTTGCCCTTCAGCAGCTCGTTGACCTGCGCCGGGTTGGCCTTGCCCCGGCTGGCCTTCATTACCTGGCCGACCAGCGCGTTGAACGCCTTGTCCTTGCCGGCGCGGAATTCCTCGACCGACTTCGGGTTGGCGGCGAGCACGTCGTCGATGATCTTTTCCAGTTCGCCGGAGTCGGACATCTGCTTGAGACCGCGCGCCTCGATGATGGCATCGACTTCGCCGGCGCCTTCCCACAGACCTTCGAATACCTGCTTGGCAAGTTTGCCCGAGAGCGTGCCGTCCTGGATGCGGGTGATCAGCGTACCGAGCTGGGCGGCGGAGACCGGGCTTTGTGCGATGTCGAGCTCGGCCTTGTTGAGCGCGGCGGCAAGTTCACCCATGACCCAGTTGGCGGCGAGCTTCGCTTGCTCCCCACTCCCTCCGGGAGAGGGGCTGGGGGAGAGGGAAGCCAGTACCGCTTCGAAATATTCCGCCGTGGCGCGCGATGAGGTCAGCGCCGTCGCGTCATAAACCGATAGGCCATCCATGCGGTACTTGGCGAGTTTGACCTGCGGCAGCTCCGGCATCTCGGCGCGCACCTGCTCGATCCACTCGTCGGTCAGCCTCACCGGCAACAAATCGGGGTCGGGGAAGTAGCGGTAGTCGTGCGCGTCTTCCTTGCTGCGCATCATGCGTGTTTCGCCGGTATCGGGGTCGAACAGCACGGTGGCTTGCTCGATGCGGCCGCCGTCCTCCAGCGTCTCGATCTGCCAGCGGACTTCATAGTCGATCGCCTGCTGCAGGAAGCGGAAGGAGTTGAGGTTCTTGATCTCGCGGCGGGTGCCGAATTCGGTCTGCCCGACCGGGCGCACCGAGACGTTGGCGTCGACGCGGAAGCTGCCTTCCTGCATGTTGCCGTCGCAGATGCCGATCCAGGTCACCAGCGTGTGCAGCGCGCGGGCATAGGCCACGGCTTCGGCGCTGGAGCGCATCTCCGGCTCGGAGACGATTTCCAGCAGTGGCGTGCCGGCGCGGTTCAGATCGATTCCGGTCATGCCGTGGAAGTCCTCGTGCAGCGACTTGCCGGCGTCTTCCTCCATGTGGGCGCGGGTGAGGTGGATGACGCGCTCTTCCGACTGTCCTGAGCTTGTCGAAGGGACCACGATGGTGAGCGCGCCGCCCTCGACGATGGGTTTCGCCAGCTGGCTGATCTGGTAACCCTTGGGCAGGTCGGGGTAGAAGTAGTTCTTGCGGTCGAACACGTTGACGCGGTTGAGCGTGGCGCCGATCGCGAGCCCGAACTTGATCGCGCATTCCACTGCGCCCTTGTTCAGGACCGGCAGCACGCCGGGCAGCGCGATGTCGACCGCGTTCGCCTGTGTATTGGGCGCGGCGCCGAAGGCGGTGCTGCTGCCCGAGAAAATCTTGGATTTCGTGGCGAGCTGGGTGTGGACTTCCAGCCCGATGACGGTTTCCCATTTCATTATTTCAAACCCTCCGGCGCGCGCGCATGCCAGTCGGTGGTGCGCTGGTATTGATGGGCGACGTTGAGCATCTTCGCTTCGCTGAAATAGTTGCCGACCAGCTGCAGTCCGATCGGCAGGCCCCGGGTATCGAAGCCGCACGGCAGGCTCATGCCCGGCAGGCCTGCCAGGTTGGCGGGAATGGTGTAGAGGTCGTTCAGGTACATCTCGACCGGGTCGTCGGATTTCTCGCCGAGCTTGAACGCAGTACCGGGCGCGGTGGGGCCGAGGATGACGTCGCAGGCCTTGAACGCTTCGTTGAAGTCGTCGGCGATCAGGCGGCGGATTTTCTGCGCCTGCAGGTAATAGGCGTCGTAGTAGCCGTGCGAGAGCACATAGGCGCCGATCAGGATGCGCCGCTTGACCTCGGCGCCGAAGCCTTGCGCACGGGTCTTGCAATACATGTCGTCGAGGCTTGCGTAGTCCGGCGCGCGGTAGCCGTAGCGCACGCCGTCGAAGCGCGACAGGTTGCTCGACGCCTCGGCAGGTGCGAGCACGTAGTACACGGGGATGGCGAGCTTCGAGTTGGCCAGCGAGATCTCGACCGTCGTGGCGCCGAGATTCTTCAGTTCCTCGACGGCAGCGTCAACCGCCGCCGCGACTTCGTTGTTCAGGCCTTCGGCGAAGAATTCCCGTGGCAGGCCGACGCGCAGGCCGGTCAGCGGCTTGCCGAGGTCGCGCGTGTAGTCTTCCTTGTCGCGCTCGAGGCTGGTCGAGTCGTTGGGATCGAAACCGGTCATCACGTTCAAGAGCAGCGCGCAGTCCTCGGCCGAGGGCGCCATCGGCCCGGCCTGGTCGAGACTGGAGGCGAACGCGATCATGCCGTAGCGCGACACCAGGCCGTAGGTGGGCTTGAGGCCTGTGATGCCGCACAGCGCGGCCGGCTGGCGGATCGAGCCGCCGGTGTCGGTGCCGGTGGCGGCGGGCGCCATGCGCGCTGCCACGCAGGCCGCTGCGCCGCCCGAGGAGCCGCCGGGCACGTAGGCCGGGTTCCAGGGGTTCTTCACGGGACCGAAGTGGGAGGTTTCGTTGGACGAGCCCATGGCGAACTCATCCATGTTGGTCTTGCCCAGGCTCGGCATGCCGGCGGCCTTGAAGCGCTGGATCACGTGGGCATCGTAGGGGGCGACGAAGTTGTGCAGCATCTTCGAGCCGCAGGTGGTGAGCCAGCCGTCGGTGCAGAAGATGTCCTTGTGCGCGATCGGCACGCCGGTCAGCGGACCGGCCTGGCCGGCGGCGATCAGGGCGTCGGCGGCGGCGGCCTCAAGCAGGGTCTTCTCGGGATCGACCGTGATGAATGCATTGATCGACGGATTCAGCGCGGCGATGCGGTCGAGATAGGTCTGCGCCAGCTCGCGGCTGGAGACCTGCTTCGCAGCGAGCTGCGCGGCAAGCGTGGAAAGAGACGTGTCGGACATGGCTTATTCGATGACTTTGGGCACGAGATACAGGCCGTTCTCGACCGCTGGCGCGATGGCCTGGAAGGCGGCATGACGATCGGTCTCGGTCACGGCGTCGTCGCGCAAGCGCTGGAAGACCTCCTGCGCATGGGCCATCGGGGCAATCCCGCGGGTGTCCACCGCCTGCATGGTGGCGATGAGATCGAAAATGGTGTTGAGTTGGGCCTGTGTGGCCTGCGCCTCGGCATCGCTGGTTTCTATGCGCGCAAGGCGAGCGATGCGCTTGACGTCGTCCGGACTGAGGGACATGGAAGCACCTGAATGACTTACGGGAACGAAGCGCGTTAGGGTATCATAGCCCCCTTGTTTTTTCTGCCCTTTCGCCCGCTGGCGCGGGTGCTGCCGCCACCATGTTCAAGTTTCTGACCAGCTATTTCTCGACCGACCTCGCGATCGATCTCGGCACCGCCAACACGCTGATTTACGTGCGCGACCGGGGCATCGTGCTGGACGAGCCCTCGGTGGTGTCGATCCGCACCGATGCGGCAGCAGGCGGCAAGCGCACCGTGCAGGCGGTGGGCGCGGAGGCCAAGCTGATGCTGGGCCGCACACCGGGCAACTTGCAGGCGATCCGGCCGATGAAGGACGGCGTGATTGCCGACTTCACCGTCACCGAGCAGATGCTCAAGTATTTCATCAAGAAGGTGCACGACACCCGCATGCTGCGCCCCAGCCCGCGCATCATCATCTGCGTACCGTGCGGCTCGACCCAGGTGGAACGCCGTGCGATCCGCGAGTCGGCGATTGGCGCCGGCGCGCGCCAGGTGTATCTGATCGAGGAACCGATGGCCGCGGCGATCGGCGCCGGCCTGCCGGTGGCCGAGGCGACCGGCTCGATGGTGGTCGACATCGGCGGTGGCACCACCGAGGTCGGCGTGATCTCGCTCGGCGGCGTGGTCTATGCCAATTCGGTGCGCGTCGGCGGCGACCGTATGGACGAAGCGATCATCAACTACATCCGCCGCAACTACGGCATGCTGATCGGCGAAGCCACCGCCGAGCAGATCAAGAAGAAAATGGGCTCGGCCTTCCCCGGTGCCGAAGTGCTGGAAATGGAAGTCAAGGGCCGCAGCCTCGCCGAAGGCGTGCCGCGCAGCTTCAACGTGTCGTCCAATGAAATCCTCGAGGCGCTGACCGAGCCGCTCAATGCCATCGTCAGCGCGGTCAAGCAGGCGCTGGAGCAGACGCCGCCGGAACTCGGCGCCGACATCGCCGAGAAGGGCATGGTGCTGACCGGCGGTGGCGCGCTGCTGCGCGATCTCGACCGGCTGCTGATGGAAGAGACCGGCCTGCCGGTGATCGTCGCCGACGATCCGCTGACTTGCGTGGTGCGCGGGTCGGGCCGTGCGCTCGAAGAGATGGACAAATTGGCGTCGGTGTTCACCAACGAGTGAACGCAGTCGCAGCTGACCGGAACCCCTGATGGCCATGCCGGGCCAGCTCATGTTCGCCCGCCGGCTGGGGCCGACGGCACGCCTGATGATCTGGCTCCTGATCGGCTTGTCCTGCGTGGTGGTCGATGTCCGTTATCACGCGCTCGACGGCCTGCGCAGCGGGTTTTCACTGCTGCTGCAACCGGTGCGTGAAGTCATGCGGGTTCCCACCAGTGTTGCCTCCGAACTGACAGGTTTTTTCACCCGCCACCGTCTCCTGCAAAAAGAGCGCGACGCCCTGCTGGCTGAACGGGCGCAGCTACAGCTCGGGGTGAATCGCGCGGCCGAACTGGCCCGGGAGAACGCCGAATTGCGCGCCCTGCTTCAATTACAGGTCCGTCCGGGCCAGAAAGTGGTGCACGCGGCGCTCTTGTATCAAGGGCATGACTGGTTTGCCCAGCGCCTCACGCTGGACCAGGGAAGTGGGGCCGGGCTACGCACCGGTTTGCCGGTGGTCGATGCGGACGGTCTGGTGGGGCAGCTGACGCGGGTATATCCCGGATCAAGCGAAGTCACGCTGGTCAGCAGCACCGATCAGCTGACGCCGGTGTTTGTCGAGCGCACCGGCCAGCGCGGGCTGGCTGCCGGGAGCGGGCACGGCCAGATGGAGTTGCGTTACATGCCGTCGCAGACCGACCTCCGAGCGGGCGATCGCCTGCTGACTTCGGGCATCGACCGGGTATATCCGGCGGGTATCCCCGTGGCAACCATCAATCGGGTGTCCCGCTCGCAGTCCAGCCCCTACCTGCGGGTGGACTGTCTGCCGCTGGCAGGCCTGGATCGTTCCCGCGGCGTGCTGGTATTGATTGCCGAACCACAGGTGACGGCACGATGAACGTGTCGACCCAGTCCGGCAGCAGCTGGCGTCGCATTCTCGGCAGCCTGGTTCTGGCGGTCTTGCTGGAGCAGTTGCCGTGGTCCGGCTGGGCGCTGATCGTGCGGCCGGATTTCGTGCTGGTCGCCGTGCTCTTCTGGGCCTTGCACCAGCCTGAGCGCATCGGTTTCGGCGTGGCGTTCTTTTTCGGCCTGCTGGCCGATTTCCAGGATGGCGCAGTGTTCGGCCAGCATGCCATCGCCTATGCGATCGGAGTGTACGTGGTGTTGTACCTGCGTCTGCGCCTGTTGCAGTTCGACCCCTCCCGGCAGGCCGCGCAAATGTTTCCGATCCTGCTGGGCGTGCAGTTGATGGTGTTGCTGGTCGGTTGGCTTGCGGTCAATCCGCCGGCTGGATTGAGCATCCTCATTCCGGTGCTGGGCAGTACCGTGCTGTGGTATCTGATCGCGCTGTTCGTGCGCCTGTGGCATGGCAAGGGTGCCCAGGACCGGGCATGAGCCAGACATGCCGCTAGCCACGCCGCTCAAAAACCTGGATCGTGAACTGGCCCGTTTTCACGGGCGGCTGAAAGCGGGCGGAATCTTCGTCGTGCTGCTCGCGGCTGCGCTGCTGGGGCGCACCTTCTATCTGCAGATCACGCAACATGACTACTATATCCAGCGCGCGGAAAACAACCGTATTTCGCTGGTACCCGTGGCGCCCAACCGCGGATTGATCCTGGATCGGAAAGGCCGCATCCTGGCGGAGAACTACTCGGCGTATACGCTCGAACTGGCGCGGGCGCAGCCCCACGATCTGGAAGCCACCCTGACCGAAGTGGCCAAGCTGATCGAGATCACGCCGGGCGAGTTGCGGCGTTTTCGGCGCCTTCTCGCTGAATCGCACGAGTTCGAAACGGTGCCCCTGAAAAGCAAGCTGACCGACGAAGAGGTCGCGATCCTGGCGGCCAACCGCTACCGCCTGCCGGGGGCGGAAGTGAAGGCGCGGCTGTTCCGCAACTATCAGGCCGGACCCGGCATGGCGCACGTGGTCGGCTTCATTGGCCGGATCAATGATCGCGATCTCAAGAGCCTGCGGGAATCGGGGCGGGAGCAGAACTATCGGGGCACGGTCCATATCGGCAAGACCGGGCTGGAGCAGAGTTACGAAACCCTGCTGCATGGCCGCACCGGATTCGACCAGATGGAGACCGACGCCAGCGGCCGCGCCGTACGCGCCTTGTCGCGGATTCCGCCGGTGCCGGGCAAGGATTTGCGCTTGTACCTGGACGAAGGGCTGCAGGCGGTGGCCGAACATGCGTTTGGCGACTACATGGGCGGGCTGGTGGCGCTCGATCCCAATACCGGCGGCGTGCTGGCGCTGGTGAGCAAGCCGGGATTCGACCCCAATCTCTTTATCGACGGCATCGACCCGGAAACCTGGAAGACACTCAACGAATCGCCTGAGCGGCCGATGGTGAACCGCGTGCTGCGCGGCATCTATCCACCGGGCTCGACGATCAAGCCGTTCATGGGACTGGCCGGACTGGAACTGGGCGTACGCAAGCCCGAGGACACCATCGTCGACCCCGGTTATTTCAGCTTGCCCAACAGTAGCCACCAGTACCGCGACTGGAAACGCGGCGGCCATGGAATCGTCGATCTGCGCCGGGCCATCGCGCAATCGTGCGACACCTATTTCTACAAACTGGCGGTCGATATGGGGATCGACCGCATGCACGACTATCTGCAGAAATTCAGTTTCGGCGAGAAAACCGGCATCGATCTGGATGGCGAATCCGCCGGCCTGCTGCCTTCGCGCGAATGGAAGCAGCGCCGCTGGAAGAAAGTCTGGTATCCCGGCGAGACGGTGATCGCGGGCATTGGCCAGGGCTACCATCTCACCACACCGCTGCAACTGGCGACCGCGACCGCCATGATCGCCAACGGCGGCAAGCGGATCGAACCGCGCCTGGTGCAGGCGGTACGCGACCCGCTTACCCACGTCTGGCAGCCGCAGCCGGTAGTGGTGCACGAACAACTGCCGCTCAAACCGGAGGATCTGGCCGTGGTGCGGCAGGGCATGTTGGACGCGATGCGGCCGGGCGGTACGGCCGCGGCCGCAGCTGCCGGCGCACCCTACACCATTGCCGGCAAGACCGGCACCGCGCAGGTGGTCGGCATCAAGCAGGGCGCCCGCTATGACGCTGGCAGCCTGTCCCGGAAAAATCGGGACCATGCGCTGTTCATTGCCTATGCGCCGGCCGAGAACCCCACCATCGTGGTGGCGGTCATGGTCGAGAACGGCGGCCATGGCGGCTCCACGGCGGCGCCGATTGCGCGTGCGGTCTTCGATTACTACCTGACCGGGAAACGCCCCGGTAACATGAAACTGGAGGGAGGAAGCGATGCCTCGGACTAGCCATTGGCTCCTGCGCGGCCTGCACCATGTCGACGGCATCCTGCTGACGCTGGCGCTGCTGGTGCTGGGCATCAGCCTGGCGGTGGTGACGAGCGCCTCGGGGCAGAGTCCGGTACGCATCAGCGGCCACCTGGTCAACATCGGGCTGGCGCTGGCGGTGATGGTGTTGATGGCCAACGTGCCGCCGCACCTGCTGTCAAAAGTCGGGCCGCCCCTGTATGCGGCGGGCGTGGTGCTGCTGGTCGGCGTGGCGCTGTTCGGCGAGATCCGCAACGGTGCGCGCCGCTGGCTGGATCTGGGATTCATCGCGTTTCAGCCGTCCGAGCTGTTGAAGCTGGCCTTGCCGCTGATGCTGGCCTGGTATTTCCAGCGCAACGAAGCGGTGCTGCGCGCCAAGCATTTCATGGTCGGCGGCATCCTGCTGCTGGTGCCCTTCCTGCTAATCCTGCGACAGCCTGATCTGGGGACGGCGCTGATGCTCGGCGCATCGGGGTTTTATCTGCTGTTCTTTGCCGGTCTGCCTTGGAAGGTGATTCTGGGAGGCGCCACGCTGGGCGCGGCGAGTCTGCCCGTAGTGTGGGGGCTGATGCATGACTATCAGCAGCGCCGCGTGCTGATGCTGCTCGATCCTGCGTCCGATCCGCTGGGCGCGGGCTATCACATCATTCAGTCGACCATCGCCATCGGCTCCGGCGGACTGTTCGGCAAGGGGTGGATGCAGGGTACGCAGAACCAGCTCGATTTCATTCCCGAGCGCACCACCGATTTCATCTTCGCCGTGTTCGGCGAGGAATTCGGCTACGCCGGCGCGATTCTGCTGGTGTGCCTCTATCTGGCCATCGTCGCGCGCGGCCTGGTCATCGCCGCGCGGGCGCCGACGCTGTTCGGCCGGTTGATGGCGGCCACCCTGAGCCTCAATCTGTTCACCTATGTGTTCGTCAACATGGGCATGGTGTCGGGCATCCTGCCGGTGGTCGGTGTGCCTTTGCCGCTGATGAGTTACGGCGGAACGGCGCTCGTCACGCTGCTGCTGGGGATGGGTATCCTGATGAGCGTAGCGACGCATCGCCAACTCAATAAATCATGACGCGATAAAATAAGTGCCATGAAAACTAAATCGCTCCTGGGGATGATTGTCCTCGCCCTGACCCTCGGCGGATGTGCCAGCACGCCGCCCGCAAAACAGGCCTCCACTGCCCCCAAAGGCGGGGGCTATTACCTCGACGATGGCCCGGAGGCCAATCCGCCGGCAAATCTGGATGCCGTTCCCGACGCTGTGCCGCGCAAGGAACCCTTGCATCCCTTTGCCAACCGCACCTATGTCGCGCTGGGGACGACGTATACGCCGCAGACCACGCGCCAGCCCTACAGCGAGGAAGGGCTGGCCTCGTGGTATGGCCGCCGTTTCCAAGGCAAGAAAACTTCCTCGGGCGAGCCCTACGACATGTACGCCATGACGGCTGCGCATCCGACCCTGCCGATTCCGAGCTACGCGCGGGTCACGTCGCTCGACACCGGCAAATCGGTGGTGGTACGCATCAACGATCGCGGGCCGTTTCACAGCAAGCGCATCATCGACCTGTCGTATACCGCGGCCTACAAGCTGGGGTACCTGGGACGCGGTAGCGCCCGGGTGCGGGTGGAAAGCATCGACCCCGACACTTACGATACGCAGGGCAAGGCGTTACAGGATGGTATCTACCTCCAGGTGGGCGCTTTCTCGCGTGCCGACAATGCGCAACAGTTGCTCGACCGCCTGAAACGCCAGCTCGACATCGACGCCAGCCAGACGCGCGTGGTGCTGGATGGCGGGTTGCATCGCGTGCAGCTCGGCCCGTATGCCAATGACGATGCAGCACAGTCGGATCGTGCGCGCGTGCGGGAACGCCTCGACCTGAATGCAGTCCTGGTCAAACGCGATTGATGAAAAGGCTGAACATGAAATTCTTCTGGCTGGGGCTGGCACTCTTGTTTACAGCAACGACATGGGCCGCTCCGCCCAATGTCTCGTCGCGTGCCTGGGTCGTGATCGACCAGGCAAGCGGGCGCGAGTTGGCGGCCAGCCAGGCCGACCTGCCGTTGGCCCCGGCTTCGCTGACCCAGCTGATGACAGCCTATGTTCTGCTGGGCGATATCCGTAAGAACAAGCTGAGCCTGGGCGAGATGGTGACCGTGCCGGCGGCGGCCACCCAGATGGATGGTGCGCGCGTCTTCCTCAAGGCGGGCGACCAGGTGAGCGTCGATACGCTGCTGCAGGCGATGCTGGTGGAATCGGCCAGCGATGCCACGATTGCGCTGGTGACGGCAGCGGATGGCAGCGAAGCCGCGTTCGTCGCGCGCATGAACCGCGAGGCCAAGCGACTGGGCATGAGCAAGACTCGCTTCATGAATGCGACCGGTCTGAATGCGCCAGGCCATGAATCGAGCGCACGCGACCTCGCCTTGCTCGGTCGCGCACTGGCGCGCGATTTCCCGGAGCGGCTGCCCTTCTTCAGCCAGAAGGAGCTGCCTTACAAGGGCGTCACGTACTACAACGGCAACCGACTGTTGTGGCGCGACAGCACCGTGACCGGCCTGAAGGTCGGGCGTACGCCGCAGGCCGGCTATTGCATGGCGGCTTCGGCGCAGCGCGGTGACCAGCGCCGCATCGCGGTGGTACTGGATGCACGCTCGGATGCGCAGCGTACGCAGGATGCGTTGAAGCTGCTGAATTACGGTTTCGAGAATTTCGACAGTGTGCCGCTTTATCGGGCTCGCCAGGCCGTCAAGGTCATCAATATCTACCGGGGCGAGCGCCCGTCGGTGAGTATGGGGTTCGAGCAGGATTTCCATCTGCTGGTCCCGCGAGGCAGCGCCGCACGCGTCAAGGCGGAAGTCATCACCCGGCAACCCATTGTGGCACCGATCAACAGGGGGCAGCGCCTGGGTACCCTGCGGCTGACGCTCGACGGCAAGTCGATCGGCGACTATCCGCTGGTCGCCCTGGAGGATGTCGGCGTGGCCGGCCTGTTCGGCCGCGGCTGGGATTCGATCCGGCTGCTGTTCGCAAAATGAGCGTCTACCTGAACGGACAGTTCCTGCCGCTCGCCGAAGCGAAGGTGTCGGTGCTCGACCGTGGCTTTGTCTTTGGTGACGGCGTCTACGAACTGGTCCCGGTGTATTCGGGGAAACCCTTCCGGCTCGACGCGCACCTGCGTCGCCTGCAGTTCAGCCTCGACGGCATCCGCCTGGCCAACCCGCACAGCGTGGGCGAGTGGCGTGAGCGCATCCTGCAGTTGATCGCGCAGCAGGATTTTGCCGACCAGTCAGTCTACATTCAGGTGACGCGCGGCACGCCTGCCGAAGGACAGCCTCTGCGCGACCATGCCTTTCCATCCAATGTGTCGCCGACCGTGTTCATGTTTGCACAGCCGCTGGTGACCGCCACGTCGGCGCAGAAGGCTGCCGGCGTCTGTGCCGTCAGCGCGGTCGACAACCGCTGGCTGCGCTGCAACATCAAGGCCATTTCGCTGCTGGCCAATCTCCTGCTGCGCCAGCAGGCGGTGGACGCGGATTGCGCCGAAACCGTGATGCTGCGCGACGGCTTCCTGACCGAGGGTGCGGCGAGCAATATCTTTGTGGTCAAGGACGACGTGCTGCGTGCGCCGCCGCCGTCCAGCCTGATGCTAACCGGCATTACCTACGACGTGGTGCTGGAACTCGCCGCTGCCCACGACATACCGCACGAGGTGCGGGCGATTACCGAAGCCGAGGTGCGTGGCGCCGACGAACTCTGGATGACCTCGTCCACCAAGGAGATCATGGCGATCGTGGCACTGGACGGCGTGCCGGTCGGCGCCGGCGTACCGGGGCCGCTGGCCAGGCGGATGGATGCGCTGTACCAGACCTTCAAACAACAGGTGATGCGGTCATGAGTGAACAGGAAACCCTGCTGCAATTCCCCACCGACTTTCCCATCAAGATCATGGGTGAACGCCGCGACGATTTTGCGCAGACCATGGTCGAGCTGGTGCTGAGGCATGCGCCTGATTTCAAGGCCGAGACCGTCGAGATGCGCGTATCCAGCAGCGGCAACTACCTGTCGGTGACCTGCGTGGTGCGCGCCACCTCGAAAGCCCAGCTCGATGCGCTGTATCGAGAAATCACCGCCCATCCGTGGGTGAAGATGGCGCTTTGATGGCGAGCGGTGAGCAGCAAGCGGTGAGCGGCGAGGCGATCATTCGGCTACTGGGCCAGGTCGACTATATTTCGACCTGGCGGGCGATGCAGATTTTCACCGCACGGCGTGCACCCGATGCCGCGGACGAAATCTGGCTGCTTGAACATTTGCCTGTCTACACGCAGGGTCAGGCCGGCAAGCCGGAGCACCTGATCGCCGCGACCGACATTCCCGTCGTGCCAATCGACCGCGGCGGGCAGATTACCTATCACGGCCCGGGACAAGTCGTGGTCTACGTGCTGATCGACCTGCGGCGGCGTGGCTACGGCATCCGCGAGCTGGTGACACGCCTGGAACAGGCCGTGATCAATCTCCTGGCGGAGCAGGGCGTGGCATCCGCACGCCTGGGAGGCGCGCCAGGCGTGTATGTCGATGGCGCGAAAATAGCCGCACTCGGCCTGCGCGTCAGACACGGCTGCACGTATCATGGCCTGGCGTTCAACGTCGACATGGATATGCGTCCGTTCGCCGCCATCAACCCGTGTGGCTACGCGGGGATGCGGGTGACGCAATGTCGCGATCTCGGCCTGAAATGGTCTCCAGCCGAAGCCGGACAGGCGCTTGTCCGCTGCCTGCAGGACACGATCTATTCTTGACTGATTTACTTGGTTATAAGTATTCTTATAACTTCTAATGGAGTTATTCATGAGCACCGACACGCTGCCGTCCGACCCTAAACTCCTGATGCGCTCGATCATCCAGCGCATCGCCACCGGTCCGGACCTGTCCAAGAACATCAGCCGCACCGAGGCGCATCTGGGCACCAAGGCCATCATCGACAACGTGATCGACCCGATTCAGGTCGGCATCTATTTCATCGCCCTGCGCATGAAACGCGAGACGATGGACGAAAACCGCGGCGTGCTCGACGCCGTGCTCGAAACCACCCGCCGCGTCACGGCGGAGGTCGACGAAGTGGTCGACATCGGCGATCCCTATGACGGCTACAACCGCTGCCTGCCTGCCGCGCCTTTCCTGGGCCCCTTGCTGGCCGAATTCGGCGTGCACGTCGTCAGTCATGGCCTCGACAAGGTCGGGCCCAAGTACGGCGTGACGGCGCGCCATGTGCTGGAAGCCGCGGGCGTGCCGGTGAACCTGACGCCGGCGGAGGCCGCCTCGCGGCTGGCCGATCCCACCCTCGGCTGGACCTACATCGACCAGGCGCAATCCAATCCCGGTCTGCACAACCTCACCACGCTCCGTGCGCAGATGATCAAGCGCCAGGTACTGACGACGGTGGAAGTGCTATCCAAGCCCATAGAGGGCCGCAAGCTGACCCATTTCGTCACAGGCTACGTACACAAGCCTTATCCGCCGGTGTATGCCGATCTCGCGCGTGAGGCCGGCTTCGACACGGCCTGTATCGTGCGCGGCGTCGAAGGCGGCGTGATCCCGTCGCTGCGCCAGGCTGGCAAGTATTTCCACTATCACGATCGGGGTGCCGAAATCGAAGCAACGGTCGATCCGGTGGCGCTCGGCATCGCTCAGCCGGTACGCGCGGTGCCACTGCCCGGCGCGGTCGCCACCGAAGCGGGCGAGGACGAGATCGTCGCCGCGATCGACATCAAGGCCACCGCGCACGCTGCTGCCGAAGCGGGCATCCTGGCGCTCAAGGGCGACAAGGGTGCGACCTATGATTCGCTGGTGCTGGCCGGTTCGATTGTCCTGCATCACGTCGGCAAGGCCGCCAGCGTGGCCGACGCGGCCGCGCAGATTCGTGCTGTGCTGGATTCCGGCAAGGCCGTCGTACGGGTCAAGTGATGGGCGAATACATTGCCATCGCCGCTGCCGACGAGCTCAAACCCGCCGAGATGAAGCGCGTCCTTGTCGACGGCAAGCGGCTGCTGCTATGCAATGCCGGCGGCGCCCATTACGTCGTCGACGAAATGTGCAGCCACGAGGATTACTCGCTGTACCTGGGTTGTATCAAGGATGGCAAGATCAAGTGCTCGCTGCACGGCAGTTATTTCGACCTCACCACCGGTCAGCCCACCTGCGACCCCGCAGACGAGCCGATCCAGACCTATCCGGTGAAAATAGAAGCCGGCCAGGTCTGGGTGGAAGTCTAGACTTCCGATCGAGTCGGGCGTAGTGCACACCATACAGCCGGCAGGGTCGGGGTTGTTGGGCGCATAGGCTAGAATCCGGGAATTGCATTTCCCGGTATGGTCAGACCATGGCAGACCCTCTCCAGCACAAAGGCGCAGCCAAGACCGCGCGAATCCCGATCAAGATCGTGCCGCAACCCAGGATGCGGCTGCCGTCCTGGATCCGCGCCAAGTCGCCCAACGTGCCCAACGTGGCCCGGCTGAAGGGCATCCTGCGCGAAGCGAAGCTGCACACGGTGTGCGAGGAGGCCTCGTGCCCCAACCTGGGCGAATGCTTCGGCCATGGCACCGCCACCTTCATGATCCTTGGCGACCTGTGCACGCGGCGCTGCCCTTTCTGCGACGTCGGCCATGGCACGCCACTGCCGCCAGACGTTGAAGAACCGCGCCATCTGGCCGATACGATTGCGCTGATGGCATTGAAATACGTAGTGATCACCAGTGTCGACCGCGACGATTTGCGCGATGGCGGCGCCGAACATTTTGCGCAGTGCATCGCTGCCGTGCGTGAGTCTTCGCCGTCGACGCGGATCGAAATCCTGACCCCCGATTTCCGCGGACGGCTCGACAAGGCGCTCGACATGCTCGCCACCGCCCCGCCCGACGTGATGAACCACAATCTGGAAACCGTGCCGCGCCTGTACAAGGCGGCGCGTCCCGGTGCGGATTATGCGCACTCGCTGAAACTGCTCCAGGATTTCAAGGCGCGCCATCCGGACATCCCGACCAAATCCGGCCTCATGCTGGGGCTGGGAGAGGACGACGACGAGATCCTGCAGGTGATGCGCGATCTGCGTGCACACGATGTGGACATGCTGACGCTGGGCCAATATCTGCAGCCTTCGCAGCATCATCTGCCCGTGCTGCGCTTCGTCACCCCCGAACGCTTCGCCCAGTTCGAGCAGGAAGCACTGGCAATGGGCTTCAAGCACGCCGCCTGTGGGCCGATGGTGCGCTCGAGTTACCACGCCGACCAGCAGGCGGCAGGCGTCTAGAACCCGGCTGTCCCCTACGGCATCGTCCGACGGCGCCCCATCCAGAGCAGGGCGGCGATACCGAGCGCCATCAATCCCATCATCGACGGTTCCGGTACGGCATGAGGCTGAGTGGCTGCTTGCTGGCCTGACGGCGGGCCGAGGGGGGTGTCCGTCTGGGGCGGCGTCCACGAACCGGGGCCGGCTGCGGGGAACGGGTTCGGCGGCATGTTGCCGCCCGGTGCTTCGTCGGGCGATGTCGGCGCCCAGGGTGCACCGGGTCCTCCGGTCGGGCCCTTATGCTCGGGTGAGTGCGGGCCGTCTGGAGGTGGGGTGGAGGGGCCGTTTGCCTGGGGCGGGATGGCGGGGCTGCCTTGCGGCTTCCCTGCAGGAAGGAAAGATCCGTCGCCGGGCGGGATGCCGGCGGGCTCGCCCGATGGTGGATGCGACGGCGCCAAAGGACGCGCTCTGTCAGGTTTGCCGCCCGGCGCGCGGTCCGGGCCCCGCATGCCGTGTTCCATACGGTCAGGCGCCGCCTCGTTGCCGGCAGGATTGCCGGGTGACGGCCCGGTGAGGATGAATGGGTCCAGGTTGCCGCCGTCTGCAAAATCGCTCTCGGCCATGACAAGCGAGAGGGTTTCCCCCTTGTGTTCGATGGCGAGCGGATGCAGGCGCTGCTTCGCGACAAAGTGAGGTGTGACGACGGCAGGCGACGTGGGCCTGGCGTGGTCCAGATGGAGTGCCAGCCCCCCGACCAGGGCAGCGGCGGTGACCGTGCCTATCAGAATGCCGGCCGGCGTGAGTGCCGTGGCGAGCAGCAGACCAAGCAGTCCGATACGACGGGTGCGGGCGCGTGAAGCGGAGGGTTTGCGGGACATGGCGAAGATCTGGAGGAGAAATTGCGAATGACTTCGCAATTCCCGTACCCGTGGTCAAATGGACCGTAACCCGCGTCAAGCCGGGCGGCATGCCGTTTTCCAGTTGCCTGTTGCGTCCATGGGTCGACGCGGTCGTCGGCGCTTCGACACCCGCTTATTTCAGGAGCCGTCTGCGGGTGAGTGCCAGCGCGACGATGTAGCCGAGGCTGCCGTAAACCAGCAGCGCGATCACGTGCAGCGCGATGTTGTCTGGCACGGTGCCGACGACCAGCGGTCGAGCGAGGTCGATGGCGTGGGTGAGCGGCAGCCAGGCGGACACGCCTTGCACGGCCGCAGGCAGCTGCGACACAGGGAAGAACACCCCGCACAGCAGTACCATCGGCGTGATCACCAGCGTGAAATAGTAGAGAAAGAAATCGTAGCTGGGCGAGACCGCGTTCATCACCAAGCCCATGCCGCCGAAGCAGAAGCCGACCAGGGCGACGACGGGGATGATCCACAGCGTCATCCAGAAATTTCCGTAGAGCCCCAGTCCCCAGATCACCGCCAGGATCGCCACGCCGGAGAGCAGGCTTTTGGACGCAGCCCAGGTCAGTTCGCCCAGCATCACGTCGTCGAGCGTCATCGGCGCGTTGAGGATCGCATCCCAGGTGCGCTGTACGTGCATGCGCGAGAAGCTCGAATACAGCACCTCGAAGGTGGCCGCGTTCATCGTGCTGTAGGCCACGGTACCGGCAGCGAGGAAGGTCAAGTAGGGCATGCCGCCGACGTCAGGCAGCAGGCTGCCGAGGCCGTAGCCCAATCCGAGCATGTACAGCATGGGGTCGGCCAGGTTGCCGAGGATGGACGGGATGGCGAGCTTCTTCCACACGAGGTAGTTGCGCTGCCATACCGGAATGAAGCGTGCCGACAGACGGGGAAGGCGGAATAAAGGATTCATGCGCTCAATCCCTCAAGTCGCGCCCGGTGAGCTTGAGGAACACGTCCTCCAGGTTCGACGGGCGGTGCAGGTAGCGCAAGGCCGGGGCATGCTTGAGCGCGTCGATCACGATGTCGGGCGTACTGGTGTAGCAGAACAGCGTTTCGCCGACGGTCTCGAAGCGCTGGCACAGATCGGCCGCGTGCTGGCCGGTCCAATCGGCCAGGCCTTCGCCGAACACTTCGACCACTGCCGGCTCGATATGCGTTTCGATCAGCGCGCGCGGCGCGCCTTCGGCGACGACACGGCCGTGGTCGAGGATGGCGAGACGGTCGGTGAGGCGTTCGGCCTCGTCCATGAAATGCGTGGTCAGCACGATGGTCTTGCCGGCGTTGATCAGCCGCCGCAGGCCCTGCCAGATGAGATGGCGCGCCTGCGGGTCGAGTCCGGTGGTGGGCTCGTCGAGGAACAGGATGTCGGGATCATGCACCAGCGCGCGGGCGAGCGTGAGGCGTCGTTTCATGCCGCCCGACAGTTGGGCGATCTGCGCATCGGCCTTGCTGGCGAGCCCGGCGAAATCGAGCAATTCCGGCACGCGTGCCGTGACGGCGGCCTTGCTCATGCCGAAATAACGGCCGTAGGCGAGCAAGTTCTCGCGTACCGAAAAGTCCGGGTCGAGGTTGTCCATCTGCGGCACCACGCCGACTTTCATGCGGGCCTCGCGCGCGTGCTGAGGGACTGCAATGCCGGCCAGTTCGATGCTGCCGCCATCCGGCTCGATCAGGCCCAGCAGCAGGCGCAGCGTGGTGGTCTTGCCGGCGCCGTTGGGCCCGAGCAGGCCGAAACACTCGCCGCGCCGCACAGTCAGGTCGAGGCCGCGCACCACTTCGGTGTCGCCGTATTTCTTTGTCAGTCCGCGTACCTTCAGCATGGACAGGCCTCCAGAAACGCCTGCTTCAGTTCCTTCAGCTTGCCGTGGAAGAAATGCCCGGCGCCGGGGATGGCTTTCACCGCAAGCTGCTGCTGCTCGGCCCACAGCCGGATCGCGGTGGGCGGGATGAGTTCGTCGGCATCGCCAAAAATCACAATCGTGTCGGGTGGAACCGGATCGAATTCGTACATGGTGACCGCCGGGGCGACCAGGATCAGGCGTTTTGCATGGAGTTCCTGGCGCAGCCGATGCTGCACGAAGGCGCCGAACGAGAAACCGGCCAGTGCCCACGGCAGGCCGGGGTAGCTGGCCTCGACGAAGCGGGCGACCGCGAGCAGGTCCTCGGTTTCGCCGACGCCGGCGTCGAATTCGCCGTCGCTCATGCCGACGCCGCGGAAATTCGGGCGCACGCTGATCCAGCCGGCCTCGTTGGCCGCCTTGGCCAGGGTCGTCACCACCTTGTTGTCGAGACTGCCGCCATGCAAGGGGTGCGGATGGGCGACCAGCAGCAGGCCGCGGCGTTCGGTCTCGGGGTCGTCGATCACGGTTTCCAGCTTGCCTACGGATACCGGGATGCGTAGCTTGTAACGCTTCATGTGGCCGTTCCGCTCGGCCGCGTCACTTCAATTGCAAGCGCTCGACAATACGCCCCTGCTTGAGGTGGACCTCGAATATTTCGTCGATATCGGCTTCGTCCACATAGGTATACCAGACGCCTTCGGGGTACACGACCAGCAGCGGGCCCTCGTCACAGCGGTCGAGGCAGCCGGCACTGTTGATACGGCACTTGCCTTCGCCGTTGAGATGAACGTGCTTGACCTTTTTCTTCAGGTAATCGCGCATCTGCTGGCCGCCGGACGCGCCGCAGCATTTGGCGCCGTCGTCACGCTGGTTGGTGCAGAAAAAAACATGGTGCTTGTAGTACTGGTTGGTCATTCTGGGCTGTCTTGATCGGGTTGGAAGGCTGAGTATTTGAGCGCGTTGCCGTGCGCCTTGTCGACCGGGTATTTGCGTGCATTGATCGCCAGCTTGTCGGCGGCGGCGTCGAGCAGGTCGATATCGAGCAGGTCGGCCAGCCGGGTCAGGTAGATCAATACGTCGGCGATTTCCTGGCGTACCGCTTCGTGTTGTTCCGGACTCAACTGCCCGCTCTGTTCTGCCGTTAGCCACTGGAAAGGCTCGAGCAATTCCGCCGCTTCCACGGAAAGCGCCATGGCCAGATTCTTGGGGGTATGGTAACGCTCCCATGCGCGTGCCAGCGCGAAATCGCGAATATGCTGGCGCAGGGTGTCTAGGCTGTCGATTTCAGGCGTGCTCATGGTTGGCATAATAGCGCGGCAGGCGACAGACTTACGACATCGCTGTCGAGCGGCCGACGCTCCAGCCATGGCGGGGGACGCGTAAATCGCGGCGTGGCGGGGATTTCGAGAAAATTCCGATTTGGCCTGCGGCTTGCTAGCAGTCTTTGCGTTGACACCAGTTTTCTAGTTCGCTCTGGCATAATGCCAGCGGATTAACGGCATATAAGGGAGGATGGATATGTTTACGATCAAGAAGCATCTTGCACGTGCTGGCGTCATGCTGGCCGTCGCTGCCATGGCAGGCTGCTCCAGCACGCCGACCTATCCGCCCGCCCCTGCGCAGACGGGAAGCTACAACTGGAATTACCTCATCGGCCCGGGCGATTCGGTCCAGGTCTTCGTCTGGCGCAACCCCGAAGTCTCCGGAACCTTCCCGGTCCGCCCTGACGGCAAGATGACCATGAATCTGGTCGAGGATATCCAGGCCTCCGGCAAGACCCCCACCCAGCTGGCGCGCGATATCGAGAAGGCGCTCGGCAAATACATCCAGGAACCCATCGTCACCGTCATCGTCTCGGGCGGCATCGGTCCGTTTGATCAGCAGATCCGTGTCGTGGGCGAGGCGGCCAAACCGCAGGCGCTGAACTACCGCGAGCATATGAGCCTGATCGACCTGATGATTTCGGTGGGCGGACTGACCGATTTCGCGGCGGGCAACAAGGCCTACATCCTGCGTACTGTGGACGGCAAGCAGGAACGTCTCGGCGTGCGACTTGACGACCTGCTGCGCGGCGGCGATACGTCGGCCAACGTCGACATGCGGCCGGGTGACGTGCTGGTCGTGCCGGAAAGCCTGTTCTAAAACGTGTCTGCGCCGCCGTTGGGCGGCGCTTCTTGATGGCGGAACGTCCACATGGATCAATTGTTGCAGCAACTTTTTGGCTATGCCAAAGCTGCCTGGTATCGTCGCTGGTGGGGTGTGGCGATAGCCTGGCTGGTATGCGTCGTCGGCTGGACCTGGGTGATGATGATCCCGGACCGCTATCAGGCGTCAGCGCGCGTCTATGTGGATACGCAAACCCTGTTGAAGCCGTTGCTGTCAGGGCTGGCGGCGGAGCCTAACGTCGAGCAGCAGATCAAACTGATGACGCGCCAGCTGGTGAGCCGGCCGACGCTGGAAAAAGTTGCGCGCATGACCGATCTGGACGTCAAGGCGAAAACGTCCGAACAGACCGAACGGATGTTGAACGACCTGGCGAGCAAGATTTCCATCGCCGATGCGGGGCGCGAGAATCTTTATACCATCAGCTACCAGGATGCCAACGGCGAACTGGCCAAGAAGGTCGTGCAGTCGTTGCTGACCATTTTCGTGGAATCCAGTCTCGGCAAGACGCGTCAGGATATTTCCAGTTCGCAGCGCTTCATCGAAGAGCAGTTGCAGCAGTATCAGCAGAAGCTGACCGATGCCGAAAACGCGCTCAAGGAATTCAAGCAGAAGCATATCGGCATGATGCCGGGGCAGGGGGGCGACTATTACGCGAAGCTGGCCGAGGTGAGCACCCAGTTGCGGCAGGCCCAGCTGGACCAGCAGGAAGCGATCAACCGTCGCGACCAGCTGAAGCGCCAGTTGTCGGACGAGGAACCTGAGTTGACCGCTGCGGCAGCGGCGGGTGCGACCAACAGCGAAATCGATGACCGCATCCAGGCTTTGCAAAAGCAGATGGATCAAATGCGCCTGCAATACACCGACCTGCATCCCGATGTCCAGGCGACCAAGCGCCTGATCGAAAAACTGGAAGCGGAGAAGAAAGCCGATCTGGCGAAGCACAAGGCCGACCCGTCGGGCTCCAAGATTCAGAATCCGGTCTATCAGCAGCTCACGCTTTCCATCGCCGAAGCGGATGCCAATGTGTCCTCCCTGCGCGCGCGCGTGGCGGAATATCAACGCCGTTATGCCGAGTTGCGCAATGCATCCAACATGATTCCGCAGGTGGAGCAGGAATATACGCAGCTGATGCGCGACTATGACGTGTATCGGCAGAACTACGATGCCCTGCTCAAGCGCCGCGAGTCGGTCACCATGTCGGGCGAGGTTGAGAGCAAGACCGACACCGTCGATTTCCGCGTGATCGATCCACCCTTCGTGCCGAGCCAACCGGCGTGGCCGAACCGCCCATTGCTGCTTTCGCTGGTGACGCTGGGCGGACTCGGTGCCGGCATTGCGGTGGCCTTCCTGTTGAGCCAACTGCGCCGTACCGTGACCGATCGCCGCGTCCTGCGCGAACTGACCGGTTTGCCGCTGCTGGGCGCCGTGTCCCGGGTGGAAACCGACGAAACCCGTCGCCGCAAACGCAAAGGCCTGCTGACGTATCTGGCAGCACTGGGTAGCCTGATTGCCGCCTATGGCGCGGTGATGGTCCTGCAACTGCTCGTGTCGCGCGCCGGCTAGGAGAAACCATGAGCATTATTGAAAAAGCAGCAGGCAAGATTGGCACGGGCGCGCCGCATCCCGCTCCCCAGAGCGATCCCGGCCACGACGCCAGCCTGATCGAAAATGCGCTCAACAAGCAACGCAGCAGCCATGCGGCGCCTTTTGTGGCAACACCGGTCGAGCCGATATTCAATGCGCCGGATACCCTCGCGATGGAAGGCGGAAGCCAGGTACAGTCGATCAACCTGGCGCGCCTGCATCGCATGGGCGTGGTCGCACCCGACGCGGAAAAGAGCCAGATCGCCGAAGAGTTTCGTATCATCAAGCGGCCGCTCATCGCCAATGCATTTGGCCAGGGTACGGCACGCGTCAAGAACGGTAATCTCATCATGGTCACCAGTTCGTTGCCGGGCGAAGGCAAGAGCTTCTGTGCCATCAACCTGGCGATCTCGATGGCGATGGAAATGGATCGCACCGTGCTGCTGATCGACGCCGACGTCGCCAAACCGCGCGTACCCGAATACCTCGGTATCCATGCGGACAAAGGCCTGCTCGACGTGCTGCAGGACAAGGACCTCAAATTGTCCGACGTGCTGATCAAGACCGATATCGCCAAGCTGACCGTGCTGCCTGCCGGCCGCACCTACAAGCGCGCGACCGAGTTGCTGGCGAGTGCCGCCATGACGCGTCTTATCGAGGACATCGGCAACCGGTACCCCGACCGTATCATCCTGTTCGATTCGCCGCCGCTGCTGGCGACCAGCGAGTCGAGCGTACTCGCCACGCACATGGGCCAGATCGTCATGGTGGTGGAAGCCGAAAAAACCTCGCAGGAGGCGGTACGCGAAGCCTTGAGCCATATCCAATCGTGCGAAGTCGTCGGCATGCTGCTGAACAAGACCACGCCGACCCCGGGCGCAGACTACTACTATGGCTACTATGGCAGTTACGGCAAGTAAGCGCCGCCCCGGCGCGCCGGCGGCACGGAACAAGGCGATTCGCCGTGCCGGTGCGTGTGGTGTCCTCATGGCGCTGGCCGTCGCGCCGACCGCCCACGCCATCGACTGGCGCTTCGAACCCACCCTGAATGCGTCGTCCACCTACACCGACAACGTCAAACAGAGCTCGAGCAATACGCAGGACGCCTTGATCCTCACCGCGACGCCCGGTTTCACATTGCGCTCGGAAGGATCGCGTAGGGTGCAGGCCAGTCTGCAATACGGCCTGACGGGCGTGAAGCGTTTCGGCGGCGACCAGAGCGACAACTTCTATCACAACCTGAACGCGGTCGGGAAAGCCGAACTGGTCCAGGATTTCCTGTTCATCGATGGCAATGCCCACATCTCGCAGCAACTGATCTCGCTGCTGGGGTCGCCTGCCGATGCCACGGTCAACAACAGCAACCGGACCACCGTCGGCACCTATTCGATCAGCCCCTACATCCAGCAGCGGCTGGGAACCTTCGCCTTCGCGCAGGCACGTTACACAGCCAGCGGGGCGATTTTTCAGAATAACGTCGCGCCCAATGCCAATTCGAATTCGTTTGCGGCCAGCCTGAAAAGCGGCACCCGCTTTACCGATCTCAGTTGGGGACTCAATTACTCCCTCCGCAAACTGCAGAACAGCAATGCCATCAATAGCGTCAACAATACGGACGCCACTTTCGAGAGCGCCAGTGCAACGGCTGGCTATGCCTTGACCCGCCAATTCAGGGTGTTCGGCACGGTCGGTCATGATTCGAACGATTACCTGAGCCGGAGCGGAACGAGCGGTTCCTTCTACAGCGCCGGCTTCGGCTGGTCGCCCACGCGCCGTACGAGCGTCGAAGCCTCGGCCGGCGAGCGCTATTTTGGTCGCACGTTCAGCCTGGCCGCCAACCACCGCACGCGGCTCACGCAATGGCGGATGAGCTATTCCGAGGATGTGAGTGATATCAGTCAGCAATTGCTATTGCAGAGTGGCCGTACTTACTGGAAGTGCCCACTTGGAGGAGGACGTAATCAATATATATTGGTGACTGATCCCAATCAGCGGCCTATGTCGACTTGCGACGGACCTTACGAACCATTCGAATTACTTAATCTGGCGACGACTCAACAGGAATTGTTGGATTTGTACGCAAATCTGGGGTTGAGGGGGGATCTTGGGATTGGGACGGCCAATGGTATTTTCATCATCAAGAGCCTCACAGCTGGAGTGTCATGGGATATCGGGAAACTGGGATTCGGTCTCTCGGCGCAAGACACGAAACGACTGTACCAGCAATTGAGCAATGCCCAGGATCATATTCAAAGTGTGGTGGGGACGGTAAGCTATCGTCTGTCTGCTGCAACGACAGCCAACAGTAGCCTGTCACTGACCCGTACCAACTTGGATAGTTTGGTGGCCGGTGGCGTGGCCAGGCAGGACGACCTCCTCAGTCTCAGTCTCGGCCTCAACCGCCGCTTTGCCGACAAGCTCTACGGTGCGTTGACTTTCCGCCATACCCAACGGAGTTCGAACGTGGCGAACGCCGACTACGACGAAAACAGCCTTACGGCGTCGGTCAACATGCGCTTCTGACCGATCCGCCGGCATGGCACAGCGGTTGCTTTATCCCGTGCGCCGTGCCTCCACTCAGACAACGGATTGTCCATGTACGAAGACTATTACCGCTTTAGCGCCAAACCGTTCCAGCTCAATCCCGATCCGCGATTTTTCTTCGGCTCCAAGGGCCACAAGCGGGCGATGGCCTACCTGGATTACGGCCTGTCGCTGGGCGAGGGATTCATCGTCATCACCGGCGAGGTCGGTGCCGGCAAGACCACGCTGGTACGTAACCTGTTCCGTCAGCTCGAGTCCCACAATCTGGTAGCGGCGCAGCTGGTGTCGACCCAGCTGGATGCGGAGGACACCTTGCGTAGCGTGGCCGCATCGTTCGGCCTGGAGCACGAAGGCCTGACCAAATCCGCACTGCTGAAGAATCTGGAGGATTTTCTGGCCGCGGCTGCGCGCCAGGGCAAGCGCGCGCTGCTGGTGGTGGACGAGGCGCAGAACCTGACACCGCGCGCCGTGGAAGAGCTGCGCATGCTGTCCAATTTCCAGACCAGCGAACGTTCGCTGATCCAGACCTTCCTGCTGGGACAGCCCGAATTCCGTGGCATTCTGCAAAGCCCGGACATGCAGCAGCTGCGCCAGCGCGTGGTGGCCTCCTACCATCTGGGACCGCTCGATGCCGACGAAACGCGCGGCTATATCGAGCACCGCCTGCGTACGGTCGGCTGGCATGGCACGCCGGGATTCGATGACGAGGCCTTCGCCGAATTGCACCGCTTTACAGGCGGCATTCCGCGACGCCTCAATACCACCTGCGACCGCCTGTTGCTGTTCGGCTTTCTCGAAGAGAAAAATCATTTCGGCGAAGCCGAGGTGGCCGAGGTGATCGCCGATCTGAAGAACGAGGTCGCGCACCAGGATTTCAATGGCACAACGGGTGTGAACAACCATGCGCAGGCAGTCGGGGTGCTGAATAACGAAGATAGCGCCCGTCTGGCGCAACGCATCGATCAGGTGGAACGTTCGGTCAACCGCATCTTGCCCATCGTGCGCAAAATCCTGTACACGGTGAGCGAACGCCACGCGGCGGCAGACGGCGATGCCTCGCCGGACAGCCCCGATACCACGCACTGACGATCCAGCCATGACTCAGGTTTTATGCGTCGCAGGTGCGCGCCCCAATTTCATGAAAATCGCCCCGGTGATGGCCGCCCTGGCCGAGACCGGCATTGCCGCGCAGCTGCTGCATACCGGCCAGCATTACGACACGGCGATGAGTGACAGTTTTTTCGCCGACCTGGGCATTCCGCGGCCCGACCATCATCTGGAAGTGGGTTCGGGCAGCCATGCGGTGCAGACGGCTGAAGTGATGAAACGCTTCGAACCCGTGCTCGAAAGCGTGCGGCCGCAGGCCGTGCTCGTGGTGGGCGACGTCAATTCCACCATCGCGTGTGCGCTGGTGGCCGCCAAGCGCGGCGTGCGCGTGATCCATGTCGAGGCCGGCCTGCGCAGCTACGACCGCAGCATGCCGGAAGAAATCAACCGCGTATTGACCGACCAGATTTCTGATCTGTTGTTCACCACCGAGCGTAGCGCACTGGCCAACCTGCAGCGCGAGGGGATCGATCCCGCGCGCGTCGAGTTCGTCGGCAACGTGATGATCGACACCCTGCATCGCAACCTCGAACAGGCCGTGCCGAGCGCCCGGACCCTGGGCGCCACGCTGTCGCAGTACGCGGTGTTGACGCTGCACCGGCCGTCCAATGTGGACGATGCGCCGACGCTCGCCGCGCTGCTGGATGTGGTCGGCGAAATCAACCGTACTTTGCCGGTGGTGATGCCGCTGCATCCACGCACGCGCGGCAACATCGAGAAATTCGGCTTCACCGCCAAGCTCGACGGCCTGCACATCCTGCCGCCCGTGGGTTACCTGGAAATGCTCGGCCTGATGCGCGATGCCAAGCTGGTGCTGACCGACTCCGGCGGCATCCAGGAGGAAACCACGGCGCTGGGTGTGCCGTGCCTCACGTTGCGTGAGAACACCGAGCGACCGATCACGCTCGACGAAGGAACCAACACGCTGGTCGGCCCACATCCCGAGGCCATCCGCCGCGCGTTCGCCGAGGTGATGGCGGGCGGCGGCAAGGCCGGCCGCATCCCCGAATACTGGGATGGCCGCGCGGCGATGCGCATTGCGTACAAGCTGAAGGACTGGCTGCCCATGCCGAAAGGGGTTCATACCCTGTCGGGGACGAGGATTGCGTAATGGCCGAACGCATCAAAAACGCGATGTCGATCGATGTCGAGGATTATTTCCAGGTGTCGGCATTCGCCCCGCATATCCGGCGCGAAGACTGGGACACGCTGCCATGTCGGGTCGAGCGTAATGTCGACCTGATCCTCGGCCTGCTCGACGAGACGAATGCCAAGGCGACTTTCTTCACGCTCGGCTGGATCGCCGAGCGCTACCCGCAGGTGGTGCGCCGTATCGTCGACAACGGCCACGAACTCGCCAGTCACGGCTACGGCCACCAGCGCGCGAGCGACCTGACCCCTGAGCAATTTCGCGCCGACATCACCCGGGCCAAGCATATTCTCGAAGACCTCGGTAGCGTCGCCATCCGCGGTTACCGTGCGCCGAGTTTCTCCATCAACCGGAAGAACTGGTGGGCGGTCGAGGAACTTGAAAATGCAGGATACGTATACAGCTCGAGCATCTATCCGGTACGCCACGACCATTACGGCATGCCCGATGCGCCACGTTTCCCGCATCGTCCCAATGGGGAAGCCGGCATCCTCGAACTGCCGCCTACCACGGTGCCGCTGATGGGGCGCAACTGGCCTGCAGCCGGTGGCGGCTGGTTCCGCCTGTTGCCGTATTCGATGTCGCGCTGGATGCTGAATCGCGTCAACACGGAGGATCGCGCGCCCTGCATGTTCTATTTCCACCCGTGGGAGATCGACGCCGGACAGCCACGGCAGTCCGGCCTGTCGGCCAGGACGCGCTTCCGCCATTACGTCAATCTGCAACGCATGCCGGGTAGGCTGCGCCAGTTGCTCACCGATTTCGAATGGGACCGCGTCGACCGCGTGTTCCTGCCAAAACATTGAACATGCAATCCGAGCCCCTTCTGGTTGAAACGATGGCGACCGATGTCACGGTGCGCGCGCTGGAGGCACGCGATCTCGCGCAGTGGGATGCCTACGTGAATGCGCATCCGGATGCGACGTTCTTTCATCGTGCCGGCTGGAAACGCGTGATCGAAGCCGCTTTCGGGCACCGCACGCATTTCATGCTCGCCGAACGCGGCGGCGAGATCGTGGGCGTCCTGCCCTTGGCCGAAATCCGTAGCCACCTGTTCGGCCACAGCCTGGGCTCGCTGCCGTTCTGCGCCTATGGCGGCATCCTCGCCGACCATGACGCCGCCTGGCGCGCGCTCGACGAGGCGGCACAGGCCCTGGCCATGCGCCTCAAGGTCGGCGCGCTCGAATACCGCAACCAGGTGGCCCAGCATGCCCATTGGCCGACCAAGGATCTGTACGTCACCTTCAAGAAAGCCATCGAACCCGACGTCGAGGCCAATATGAATGCCATCCCGCGCAAGCAGCGCGCGATGGTGCGTAAAGGCATCAAGGCCGGTCTGGTGGGCGAAATCGACAGCGACACCACGCGATTCTTCCAGGCGTATTCGGCGAGCGTGCACCGCCTGGGCACACCGGTGTTTTCGCGCAAATTCTTCCGCTTGTTGAAGGAGGAGTTCGGCGACGATTGCGAGGTGCTCACCATCACGCTGGAAGGGCAGGTCATCGCCAGCGTGATGTCGTTCTATTTCCGCGACGAGGTGTTGCCGTATTACGGCGGGGGCGTGGACGCCGCGCGCGCGGTGGCCGGCAACGATTTCATGTACTGGGAATTGATGCGCCGTGCCTGCGAGCGCGACCTCAAGGTGTTCGACTTCGGCCGTAGCAAGCGCGGCACCGGTTCGTTCGACTTCAAGAAGAACTGGGGCTTCGAGCCGACGCCGCTGTATTACGAGTACTTCCTGGTAACCGACAGCGACGTTCCCGAGATCAATCCGCTCAATCCCAAATACCGCCTCTTCATCCAGGCCTGGAAGAAAATGCCGCTGGCGCTCGCCAATGTCATCGGGCCGCACATCGTCAAGAATCTGGGGTGAGCGTGAAAGAAGGGCTGCTGTTTCTTGCACATCGCATCCCGTTCCCGCCCAACAAAGGCGACAAGATCCGCTCGTTCCATCTGTTGCGGCATCTGGGCACGCGTTACGCTGTCCACCTCGGCGCCTTCATCGACGACCCCGACGACTGGCAGTATGCCGATGCATTGAAGCCCTATTGCGCCTCGGTCAAGCTGTTGCCGCTGAAACCACGCCGCGCCAAGTTGGCGAGCCTGACCGGACTGTTGACCGGCCAGGCGCTGACGTTGCCTTACTATCGCAGCCGCGAACTCGGGCACTGGGCCGCCGATCTGGCGGACTCCGGAAAGGTGACGCGTGGACTCGCGTTTTCCTCGGCGATGGCGCAGTTCATGCCGACTAAGCTGTCCCGCCGCGTGCTTGACATGGTCGACGTCGACTCCGACAAGTGGAGCCAATACGCCCCGACGCAGCGCTGGCCCATGTCCTGGCTCTACGCACGCGAAGGCCGCAGGCTGGCGGCATGGGAGGCGCAGGTGGCGCAGGATTTCGATGCCACGCTGCTGGTGTCGTGCGACGAGGCGGCACTGCTCCAGCGCCGGGTTCCGCAAGCGCGCCACAAGATCGGCGCGTTCGAGAACGGTGTCGATGCCGATTACTTCTCGCCGGCGCGTGACTATCCGAACCCCTATCCGTCCGACGTGCTGGGTGTCGTCTTTACCGGTGCGATGGATTACTGGCCGAACGTCGACGCCGTGAGCTGGTTTGCCGAACGGGTGTTTCCCGCCATCCGCGAGACGGTCCCGGCCGCTCAGTTCACCATCGTCGGCAGCCGGCCGACGGACGCCGTTCTGGCGCTGGCGCGTCAGCCAGGCGTCGTCGTCACCGGCAGCGTACCCGATGTGCGCCCCTATCTGGCGCACGCGGCGTGCGCCGTGGCGCCCTTGCGGATTGCGCGCGGTATCCAGAACAAGGTGCTGGAGGCAATGGCGATGGCACGTCCGGTGGTGGTCACCGCGCAGGCGGCGGAAGGCATCCGTGCCGAGGCAGGACGCGACTTCCTGCTGGCACAGGACGAAGCCGGCCTGGCGGGTGCCGTCATTGCGCAATTGCAGGCGCGAACCACCAGCGCCGCGGCGCGCGCCTGCATCCTGTCCCATTACGACTGGACGCGCAATCTGTCGATGATCGATGCCCTGTTCGATGCGGTGCCCGCCGCATCCTCTGCCCTGGAGACGTGCCCCGCATGAGTGCCCTGCCTGAGACCCTTCCCGTGACCACGCCGCGAGGCTGGTGGCTGCCCGCTGGTGTGACGATAGGCGTCCTGCTGCTCCTGACCGCCATCTTCTGGCCGACGTTCCTCTCAATGGAAGAAGTGTGGGCGCGTTCGGAGACCTTTGCCCACGGCTATCTGATCGTTCCCATCAGCATCTGGCTCATCTGGCGCAAGCGCGACGAACTGGCGCGAATCAGGCCGCGCGCCGACCTGCGCGGCCTGTATCTGCTGGCGGCCGCCGGCGTCGGCTGGCTGCTGGCCGACGCCGGCAGTGTCAATGTCGTCGCGCAACTCGCATTCATCGCCATGTTGATCGCCGCGGTATGGACCCTGCTCGGCGCTGCATTCGTGCGGGCGGCATTTTTCCCGCTGATGTTCCTTTTCTTCGCGGTCCCGATGGGCGAGTTCCTGATCCAGCCCTTGATGGGCGTGACCGCCGATTTCACTGTCTCGATGCTGCAGGCCACCGGCATCCCGGTGTACCGTGAGGGCACGTTTTTCAGTATCCCCAGCGGCGACTGGTCGGTGGTGGAAGGTTGCTCCGGTTTGCGCTACCTGATCGCCTCGGTGACGCTCGGTGTGCTGTACGCCTACCTCACCTACCGCTCGTGGAAGCGACGCCTGCTGTTCTCCATAGCGGCGATGATCGTTCCGGTCTTCGCCAACAGCGGGCGGGCCTTCATGATCGTGATGATCGCCCACCTGTCCGACATGAAGCTGGCGCTCGGCGTCGACCACTACATCTACGGTTGGGTGTTCTTCGGCATCGTCATGATGCTGCTGTTCTGGATCGGCAGTTTCTGGCGCGAAGACGACCAGGTGGAGCCTGTTTCGCCGCAGCCTGTCGTGCTGGCGGAGACAAGAGGAACAGGCATGGCGTCGCGGTCGATCCTGCCGGCGGCTCTCCTCGCGCTGGGGGTGGCCGGCCTGTGGCCGATGTATGCACATTGGATCGAGTCACGTCCGTTGCCCGACATGCCGGCATTACAGGTCGAGGCGGCCGGCGACTGGCAACCCGGCGAGGCCTTCACGACCTGGGTGCCGCACTGGATCGGGGCCGACCGCCAGCTGCGCCGGTCCTATACGCAGGCGGGACATGACGTGATGCTGGAACTGAATTACTACGTAACCCAGCGGCAGGGCGCCGAGCTCATCAACTCGCAGAATTACATGATCAAGCAGAAGGACCCGGCCTGGTCGAACGTCGGCGAAACGATCGTCACCGTACGGATCGACGGAATCGCGCGGCAGGTGCGACAGGCCAAGATGCGCGGGAGCAACGGCCAGCGCCTGCTGGTGTGGCAATGGAACCTGATCGATCAGCGTTCCGTCGTCAACGACTATCTCGCCAAGCTGATCCTTGCGTTCGACCGGGTCAGGCTGGTACGCGACGACGGCCTGTCGGTGCTGATCGCCACGCCGTACCAGAATGCCGATTTCAAGGCGGCGACCGCCACCCTGGCACGCTTTGCGGCGGACATGGAGCCTGCCATCGCCCGAGGGCTCGACCAGGTCGACGGGCAGTGACCGCACACATCGTGCATATCGTCCACCGTTTCGATACCGGCGGCATGGAGAACGGCATGGTCAACCTGTTCAATACCCTGTCGCCGCAACGCTACCGGCATACCGTGGTTGCGCTCACCGACTACAGCGATTTTCGCCAACGCATCACGGCACAGCCGGTCGAGTTCCATGCGCTGCACCGTGCGCCGGGGCATGGCCTTGGCTGGACCGTGCGGCTCTGGCGACTGCTGCGCCAGCTCAAACCGGATCTGGTGCACACCCGCAATCTGGCCGCGCTGGAAGCGCAATTCGTCGCCGCTGCCGCCGGCGTGCACGCCACCGTCCATGGCGAGCATGGGCGCGACGTGTTCGACCTGCATGGCCGCAACTGGAAATACAATCTGCTGCGCCGTGCCGCCAGGGCGTTCGTGTCGAATTACATTGCGGTCAGCCGTGATCTTGAAAGCTGGCTACGCCAGACTGTCGGGGTGTCGCCGAGCAAGCTGCACCAGATCTACAATGGCGTCGACAGCGTGAAATTCCACCCGCGTGCCGATGCGCGGCCGGCGGTTCTGCCGCCCGGATTCGCCGACGCCGACAGCACGGTCTTCGGGGCGGTCGGTCGAATGGTCGAGGTCAAGGACTATCCCATGCTCACGCGCGCCTTTATCCAGGCGCTCCGACAGTCTCCCGAACTGGCCGTGGAGGCGCGGCTGGTCATCGTCGGCGACGGGTCTGCACGTGCGGCCTGCATGGAGCTGCTGGCCGAGGCAGGGATGGCGCATCTGGCCTGGCTGCCGGGCGAGCGCCATGACATCGCGGCCCTGATGCAGGCATTCGACGTGTTCGTGTTGCCGTCGAAAAACGAGGGCATCTCCAATACCATCCTCGAGGCGCTGGCGAGCGGACTGCCGGTGGTCGCCACCGCAGTGGGCGGTAACGTCGAACTGGTGGAAGACGGCGTCACCGGACGGTTGGTGCCGGCCGGTGACACGGAGAATATGGCACAGGCCTTGCTGGGTTATCTCGGCGGCCCGGAGGCGCCGGCGCGCATCGCGCGGCAGGGCGGCAACGCCCGGCGGCAGGCCGAGCAGCGCTACAGCATTCCGGCGATGGCCGAGGCGTATGCCGCGGTATACGACCGGACGCTGAGCGGCCGTCGAACTACCCGATAAATCGACAGGGACAGATAACTAGCATGTGCGGCATTACCGGCATTTTCGATACCAGCGGCGTGAACGAGATTTCACGCGAACTGCTGCATCGCATGAACGAAACCCAGTTCCATCGCGGCCCCGACGAAGGCGGCCTGCATCTGGAGCCCGGCGTGGGACTGGGACATCGGCGTTTGTCCATCATCGACCTGTCCACCGGCCAGCAGCCGCTGTTCAACGAGGACGGCTCGGTCGTCGTCGTATTCAACGGCGAAATCTACAACTTCCAGGAACTGGTGCCCGAACTGGAGGCGCTCGGCCACACCTTCCGCACCCATTCCGATACCGAAGTCATCGTCCACGCCTGGGAGGCCTGGGGCGAAGCCTGCGTCGCACGCTTTCGCGGCATGTTTGCGTTTGCGCTGTGGGACCGCAAGCAGGAAACGCTGTTCGTCGTGCGCGACCGCTTCGGCGTCAAGCCGCTGTATTACGCCTTCCTCGAAACCGGCGAATTCATTTTCGGTTCGGAACTGAAGTCGCTGATGGTGCATCCCAGCCTGGCGCGGGACATCGATCCGTTGGCGGTCGAGGAATACTTCGCCTACGGCTACGTGCCGGAGCCGCGCACCATTTTCAAGCGGGCGTACAAGTTGCCGCCCGGTTTCACGCTCACCCTCAAACGCGGCCAGGCACGCGCGCTGCCGAAGCAGTACTGGGATATGCCCTTCACCCCGGTGGCGGTGAAGGACGAAGCGGACGCGATGGATGAGTTGGTGGCGCGCATGAAGGAATCGATCCGCCTGCGCATGATTGCCGACGTGCCGCTGGGCGCCTTCCTGTCGGGCGGCGTCGATTCCAGCGCGGTGGTGGCGATGATGGCGACCCAGTCCGCCACGCCGGTGAACACCTGCTCGATCGGCTTCGACGACCCCGCGTTCAACGAAATCGAATTCGCCCAGCAGGTTGCCGATCGTTACCGCACGCATCACCACGTCGAAACCGTCGCCTCCAACGATTTCAGCCTGGTCGACAAGCTTGCCCAGGTGTATGACGAACCGTATGCCGACTCGTCCGCGCTGCCGACCTACCGGGTGTGCGAACTCGCGCGCAAGCATGTGAAGGTTGCCCTGTCGGGCGACGGCGGCGACGAACACTTCGCGGGCTACCGGCGCTATCGCTGGTTCCGCTACGAGGAACGCATGCGCGCGGCGATGCCGCTGATGCTGCGCCGCCCGCTGTTCGGTGCGCTGGGCCGCCTGTATCCCAAGGCCGACTGGGCGCCCAAGGTCTTCCGCGCCAAGACGACCTTCGAGGCGTTGGCGCGCGACACCGTCGAAGGCTATTTTCACGGCGTCTCGCTCCTGTCGGATACGCAACGAAAACAGCTGTTCTCGCCGTCCTTCAAGCGCGAGCTGCAAGGCTACCAGGCGGTGGACGTGCTGCGCCGCCATGCGGCGGTCGCGCCCACCGACGATCCACTGTCGCTGGTACAGTATCTCGACATGAAGACCTATCTGGTCGGCGACATCCTCACCAAGGTCGACCGTGCCAGCATGGCGCATGCACTCGAGGTACGCGAACCGCTGCTCGACCACGAACTGATGGGCTGGGTGTCGGGCCTGCCGGTCGATCTGAAACTGCGCGGTACCGAAGGCAAATACCTGCTGAAAAAATCGATGGAGCCCTATCTCCCGCACGATGTGCTGTATCGCAAGAAGATGGGCTTCTCGGTGCCGCTGGCGGCCTGGTTCCGCGGCCCGCTGGCCATCACCATCCGTAGCGTGGTGCTCGGCGAACGGCTGGCATCCACTGGTCTGTTCAACCAGGACTATCTGCGCGAAGTGGTCGAGGCGCACCAGTCCGGCCGGCGCGACTATTCGGTGATTCTGTGGACGGTGCTGATGTTCGATGCCTTCCTGGGGCAGGTGCTGGGCATGGATGGCCAGAGCGTATTCGAGAGCGAGCGGCAAGCGGCATGAAGATCCTCCACGTGTTCGACCATACCCTGCCGCTGCATTCCGGCTATACCTTCCGCAGCGCGGCAATTCTGCGCAACCAGCGAAAAATGGGCTGGGAGACCTATCACCTGTCCGGCCCCAAGCAGATCGATTGCACGGTGATGGAAGAGGATGCCGATGGCCTGCATTTCTATCGCACGCCGAAGCCGACGGGGCTGCTGGCACACCTGCCGGGGGGCGACCCGTTCGCCGTGATGGGCGCCATCGAAAAGCGCTTGCTGGCGCTGGCAAAGGAATTGCAGCCCGACGTGATCCACGCGCATTCGCCGGTGCTGGATGCGGTGCCGGCGATCCGCGTCGGCCGCAAGCTGGGTATTCCGGTTGTCTATGAAATCCGTGCCTTCTGGGAAGACGCCGCAGTCGATCACGGCAGCACGAAAGAGGGCAGCCTGCGTTACCGGCTCACCCGGGCGCTGGAAACCTGGGCCGTCAAGCATGCCGACGCGGTGACGGTCATTTGCGAAGGCCTGCGCAGCGATCTTGCCGCGCGCGGCGTTCCGCCCGGCAAGATCACGGTGATTCCCAATGCGGTCGACATCGACAAGTTTGCCGTCGGCGGCAAACCGGATGCCGAACTGAAGATGAAACTGGGGCTCGGCACCAGCCGCGTGCTCGGCTTCATCGGCTCGTTCTATGCCTACGAAGGCCTGGACCTGCTGATCGCCGCCTTGCCGACGATACTCAAGCAGATGCCCGACGTCAAAGTGCTGCTGGTCGGCGGCGGGCCGCAGGATGCGGCGCTGAAGCAGCAGGTGATGGCGCTCGATCTGAAAGATCGCGTGATTTTCACCGGTCGTGTGCCGCACGGCGAGGTGAATCGTTATTACGATCTGATCGACGTGCTGGTGTATGCGCGTCACCCGATGCGCCTGACCGAATTGGTCACGCCGCTGAAGCCGCTGGAAGC
Source organism: Thiobacillus sp. 0-1251 (assembly GCA_001899305.1). Taxonomy (GTDB): domain Bacteria; phylum Pseudomonadota; class Gammaproteobacteria; order Burkholderiales; family Thiobacillaceae; genus Thiobacillus. The sequence continues at coordinate 68,536 of MKWL01000019.1, forward strand.
GATGGCGCAGGGGCGGTTGATGGTGGCCTCCGACGTTGGCGGCCACAAGGAACTGATCCAGGACGGCAAGACCGGCGTACTGTTCCGGGCTGGCCATGCCGGCGATCTTGCCAGCAAGGTGGTGGCGCTGTTGAAATACGAGCAGGGCTGGGACGGCATGAAGCGCAATGGCCGCCAATTCGTGGAATCCGAACGCAACTGGCCCGCCAGCGTGGCACGCTATCGCAGCGTATACGGAAACCTCGTCAAACCGGGGATGGAGGCGGCGCTTGGCTGACGGATGTACCGCCGATACGGGCCGCCTCGACCTGATCGTGTTCAGCTCGCTGTTCCCCAGTGCGGCCCGCCCTGCTGCGGGGCTATTCATCCGCGAGCGCATGTTTCGCGTGGCACAGCATCGACCGCTTGCCGTCGTCTCGCCGCAGGCGTGGTTTCCCGGGCAGTCGCTGATCCGCCGGCTGCGTCCTGGCTACCGCCCGCAGGCGGCGGCGGTGGAAATCCAGCAGGGCATCCGCGTCTATCATCCGCGCTTCCTGTCGTTGCCCGGCCTGTTGCGTCGACTCGACGGCGCATCGATGGCGCTGTGCAGCTTTTTTCTGATGCGGCGTCTGCGGCGCGAAGGCGCACGGCTCATCGATGCGCATTTCGGCTACCCGGACGGCGATGCCGCAACCCGGCTGGGACGCTGGCTGGGCTTGCCGGTGACCCTGACCTTGCGCGGCACCGAAGTGCCGCATAGCCGCAATCCGGTCTTGCGCCGCCAGCTGGTGCGCGCGCTGGGGGCGGCGGCGCGGGTGTTCTCGGTATCCGGCTCGCTGCGCCAGCTGGCGCTGGATCTTGGCGTCGACGCAAGCAAAACCGAAGTGGTCGGCAACGGCGTGGACACCCAAGTTTTCCATCCCGTCGATCGCGCTGCCGCGCGCGCGCGCCTCGATCTGCCGGACCGGGCGCAGGTGCTGATTTCGGTCGGCGGCCTGGTCGAGCGCAAGGGCATGCACCGCGTCATCGATTGCCTGCCGCCACTCATGGCGCGTCATCCGGATCTGCATTACCTCATCGTCGGCGGCGGGGGCGGCGAAGGCGATCTGCGTGCCGAGCTCGAGGCGCAGGTCGCACGGTTGGGATTGGCCGGACGCGTACATTTCCTCGGCACGTTGTCGCCCGACGCGCTCAAATGGCCGCTGTCGGCTGCCGATGTGTTCGTGTTGGCCACCCGCAACGAAGGCTGGGCGAACGTGTTTCTCGAGGCCATGGCCTGCGGCCTGCCCGTCGTGACCACCGATGTGGGCGGCAATGCGGAAGTGGTCTGCCGTGACGCGCTTGGCAGCATCGTGCCGTTCGGCGACGCCGCGGCGCTGCAGCAGGCCTTGGACGCCGCGCTCGACAAAAACTGGAATCGCGCCGCGATCATCGACTATGCACAGGCCAACCAGTGGGACAAGCGTGTGGCGCAGCTGCTGCGCGCGTTCGATGCCCTGTTGGCTGCGCCAGCCTCTTCCGTCCGGTCTGCGCCGGCGGCTGCCGGACAATGAGCGTCGCCAAGCCTGCGACCGGCCATGATGCCCGCAGCATGTCGACACGCATTCGACATGCGCTCTGGCGCCACGCCAAGGTATGGCGCCAGCGCCTGCGTCCGCGCCCGGTGGCCCAGCATGTTTTCGTGGCGGGCATGCAGCGCTCCGGGACCAATCTCCTGATGGACGTGCTGGATGCCAGCGCGGCCACCCAGGTGTTTCACGAGACCGATCCGCGCGCGTTCGAGCGTTACGAGATGCGCGATCCTGCCGTGATCCGCCAGTTGGCGTTGGCAAGCCCGGCGCCGGTGTTCGTGATCAAGGCCTTGTGCGAACTCGACCAGCTTCCGCATTTGATGGCGACGTTTCGTCCCGCCAAGACCCTGTGGGTGGTGCGTGACTGGCGCGACAGCGTCAATTCGGCGATCCGTTCCTTCGGAAACTTCGTGCCGCAGTGGCAGCGACTGGCACACGGCGATACGAGCGACTGGCGCGGACGCGGCATGTCGCCGGCAACCCGTGAGCTGCTGATGGCCTTGTACCGTCCTGACGCCAGCGAGGCGGAAGGCGCCGCGATCATGTGGTTCTATCGCAATGCGCTGTTCTTCGAGCATCAGTTGGCGGCGGACCCCCGTGTGCGTGTGGTGTTCTACGAAGCACTGGTGCAGAACCCGATGCGCGAGGTCGCGGCGGTGTACGATTTCCTCGAATTGCCAGGATTCAACGCAGCCATCGCAGGGCGCATCCATGCGCGCTCGGTCAGGCATCGCAGTCCGCCGGACATTTCGCCGGCCGTCACGGCCTTGTGCGACGAACTGTTGGCGCGTTTCAAGGCATTGCCTTTGCGGAGTCGGACATGAGCGTGCCGGCCTGGTTCGCCCGCAATGTTTTTCGCTTGCAGGAAGCGGCGATGCATCGGCCCACGTTTCCCATGCTGGAGGAACTCGAGCGCACCCAGTGGCTGTCGCGCGACGACATGCTGGACTATCAGACCGGGCATCTCAATGTGCTGTTGCAAACCGCGCTGGCACACAGCCCCTGGCATGCCGCCCGGCTGCATGCCGCCGGACTGGTCGAGACCGTTCGGGCGGGGGCGGTATTGCCGAGCGATTTGTCGCGCTTGCCGACGATGGACAAGCGCGATGCGCGCGAGAACGTCGAACAGCTGGTGTGGCGTGACGTGCCGGGCGGCATATTCCCCTATACGACCGGCGGCTCCAGCGGCGAGCCGCTGATTTTCCATTTCGGCCGTGCACGCCAGGCCGCGGATGCGGCCGGGCGATTGCGCGCGCGACGCTGGTGGGGCGTGGAGCCCGGCGAGCGCGAGGTCTATCTGTGGGGCGCGCCGGTTGAGTTGAGCAAGACCGATCGCATCAAGACCTTGCGCGACCGGCTGGTCAACCAGCTGCTGCTGAATGCGTTCGACATGTCGCCTGCGTGCATGGACGGGTACCTGGAAGCCATGCAAGCCTGGAACCCCAAAGCGATCTATGGCTATGCCAGCAGCCTGGCGTTGCTCGCAGCGCATGCCGAGGTGCGCGCCGCGCGGCTCCGGCTGCCCGCCCTGCGCGTGGTCAGCACCACGGGCGAACCCTTGTTTCCGCATCAACGCGAACTGATCGAACGGGTGTTCGGGGTGCCGGTCTCGGTCGAATACGGCGCGCGCGATGCCGGCCTGATGGCCTTGCAGTCGCCGGATGGGGTGTTGCTGCAGATGTGCGAAACGCATCTGATCGAGGTGCTCGACGCGGCGGGCAATCCAGTGGAGGAAGGCGAGGCCGTGATCACCAGCCTGGTGTCGGCCGCCCAACCGTTCATCCGCTATCGTACCGGCGACATCGTGCGCCATTCCGGCCGGAACGACCCGGGCGGGCGCGGCCTCACGGTACTGGATACCGTGGTGGGGCGACAGACCGATTTCATCGTTGCCGCCGACGGCCGCATCATGCATGCCCTGGCGGTGATCTACGTACTGCGCGCGGTACCGGGCGTGGGGCAGTTCAAGCTGATCCAGCATGCGATCGACCGGCTCGAGGTGCAGGTCGTCCCAGACGCGCGCTGGAACGACGACGCGCGCGCAGCCGTGATCCGGGGGCTGCAGGCGCGTCTGGGCACTATGCTGGCCGTCGATATCCGCTTGCTGGACGCGATCGCACCGGAAGCGTCGGGCAAGCATCGCTATGTGGTGAGTCACGTCCCCGTGCACGGCGCGCTGGCACAGGCCGGCCGATGAGTAACCTGATCATGATGCAGAAAGCCGAACCCGCATGAGAGACCTGTTCATCACCGGCCTGATTTTCGGCCTGTTGCCTTTCGTCTTCAAACGCCCCTGGCTGGGCATCCTGCTGTGGTCGTGGCTCGGCTACATGAACCCGCACCGGCTGGCGTGGGGCTTTGCCTACAACATGCCGTTCTCGATGATCGTCGGTAGCGTCACCATCCTCGCCTTCATGGCATCGAAGGAAAAGAAGGAGATGCTGTGGACGCGAGAAGTCATCGTCCTGCTGATCCTTACCGGTTGGATGCTGTTCACCACCTTCTTTGCGTTCTACCCCGACCTGGCATGGTTCCAGTGGAACAAGGTCTGGAAGATCATGCTGATGGTCCTGCTCACGGTGCTGATCATCAACGAACGCTACAAACTGCACTGGCTGGTCTGGGTGATTGCATTGTCGTTCGGCTTCTACGGCGTCAAGGGCGGGATCTTCACCATCATCAACGGCGGGGTATACCGCGTGCAGGGGCCGACCGGCACCTTTGTCGGCGGCAATAACGAAATGGCGCTCGCCCTGGTGATGACGATTCCGCTCATCCGCTACCTCCACCTTCAGGAAGCGCGCAAGTGGGTCAAGATCGGACTGGCCAGCGCCATGGTGTTGACCGGCGTCGCAGCCATCGGCAGCCAGTCGCGCGGCGGCATGCTGGCAATGGTGGCGATGGGGCTGTTCCTGTGGATGAAAAGCCGCAACAAGATCGTCACCGGCTTTTACATGCTGATCGCCGTGGCCATCATGGCCTCGATCATGCCGCAGGCCTGGTATGACCGCATGAACACGATCAAGTCCTATCAGCAGGACCAGTCGGCGCAGGGCCGGATCAATGCCTGGCACACTGCGTTCAACGTGGCGAAGGACCGTATCACCGGTGGCGGGTTCGATATGTTCAGGCCGCCCACATTCCGCCAATATGCCCCGGACCCCTGGAATGTCCACGATGTGCACAGCATCTATTTCGAGATGATGGGCGAACAGGGGTTCATCGGATTCGCCCTGTTCATGCTGCTGGGATTGCTGGCCTGGATACGGGCCCAGCAGATCATCAAGCGATGCAAGCATGACCCCGAGCGAAAATGGGCCGCCGATCTGGCGGCCATGATCCAGGTGAGCCTCATCGGTTATGCGGTGGCCGGCGCATTCCTGGGCATGAGTCATTTCGACCTGCCCTACCATTTGATGATCATCCTGGTACTGGCCGCCAAGTTCTCCGGCGTGCTGGCAAAGGTGGTCCCTGTCGATGGCCGCGCCCGGAGCAGTGAACTGCCCCATCCATCGAGCCGGTTCAGCCCGGAAAACACCGGGCCCAGGGGCTGACCGTGCCGGGGATTCGCTTGCGCCTGCCGCCCGGGCTGGGGGGGGCCTTCTGGCTGGCGTTGCTGCTGACGGGTCTGGTCGAGCTGGCCCTGCACAGTGAATCCGTGATGTTCCGCTACCGTGCGGTGTTTGCCCAGGGGCGGGCCTACGACAAGCTGTTCGAGGTCGAGCGCCGCCCGCCGCAGATCCTCTTCATCGGCAACAGCCGGACGGACAACGGTATCGATCCGCGTGCAGTGGAGCGGGTCTGGCCGGGCCATGTCTTGCGCGGCTTCAACCTGGGCTTGCCGGGTGCCAATGCCATCGTGTATCACGGCGAAATCCGGCGGCTGGACGATCGCGGCCTGCTGGGAAAAGCGGCGATTCGGACCGTGGTGCTTGGCCTGGATGAAAGCGCCCTGCAGGAAGACAATTCACTCGGTTACGTCAGCTTTCTTGCCGACCGGCGCGCCCTGTGGGATGCGGCCCGTTATCGCGACTGGCTGGGAAGCCATCTGCGGTTGTGGTCGTACAGTGGCAACCTTCGCCAGTTGCGCGAACCGGACAAGGCGCTGCGATTCGTCGAGGCCAGTGTGCGCTCGCTCGATCCGGTCGGAGGGGCAGCAGCGGACTATTCGGGCTATCGAGCGGGTTTCGGCGCAGCCCAGAATGCGGGTCAGGTGGCGCAGCAGGAACGCGCGGCCTTGCATCCCCCGGCGCCGGCCGTCGAACACTTTCTATGGCAGGCGATCGATCTCCTGCAGTCGCGCGGCGTACGGGTGTTCGTCACCCTGCCGCCCTTGCGCGACCGCTTGTCCGCCTTTGTCGATCCCCGCCCCGAGGCCGCCTCCTATCGGGCACTGCTGGCACGCCTGCGGCAACGTGGCGTGATCGTGTTGCCCACGCCGACCGGTTTCGGCCCTGACGACTTCGTCAACGCAGGCCATTTGAACGACCGGGGCGCGCAGCGTTACAGCGCCGAACTGGGGCATCAGCTGGCCGCCTGGAAGGATCGATAGGCATGTTGTTCAGCTCCCCGACTTTCCTGCTGTTCTTTGCCGTGCTGCTGATGTTCTACGCCGGCGCACGCAATTATCGCGAGCGTGCCGCCGTCATCCTGGTCGGCAGCCTGATTTTCTATGCGTCCTGGAAACCGGTCTATCTCATCCTGCTGGCGGTGTCGGTCAGCCTCAATTACCTGATCTACTCGGGTCTGTCGGCTACCCGCAGCAAGCGGCTGCTGGTGACGGGCCTGGTGCTGAACCTGGGCTTCCTGGGCGTCGTCAAATATCTCGGGATGGCATTGGACAGCCTGTGGACGCTGGGCACATGGTTCGACCTGCCTGTGGGCGGCGCACCGCCTGGCTGGGCGGACTGGGCGCTGCCGCTGGGCATCAGCTTCTATACCTTCCACATGCTGTCGGTGATGATCGACGTCTACCGTGGCGAATGGACGCACCGCATTTCCTTTCGCGCCTGGTGGCTGTATGTGACCTTCTTCCCGCATATGATCGCCGGCCCCATCCTGCGCGCCTCCGAACTGGTCGAACAGCTGGAATCCCTGCAGCCGCTGAAGGCGGAGTGCGTCAAACTGGGCGCACTGGTGTTCATGGTGGGCCTGGTCAAGAAAGTGTTGTTTGCCGATAACCTCTCGCTCCTGACCGACGACTTGTTCAGCCGCCCCGACATGCTGGACTTCTACCTGGCCTGGCTCGCCACGACTTCATTTGCGTTGCAAATCTATTTCGACTTTTCCGGCTACAGCGAAATGGCCATCGGCCTGGCGCTGATGTTCGGCGTGACCCTGCCGCGCAACTTCCTCCACCCCTATACCAGCCGCAGCGTCCGCGAATTCTGGCAGCGCTGGCACATCACCCTGTCGCGCTGGCTGCGCGACTACCTGTATTTCTCGCTCGGTGGCAATCGGCGCGGCAAGCCCCGCAACCTGGCCAATCTGATGATCACGATGCTGCTGGGCGGACTCTGGCATGGCGCCGCCTGGACCTTCGTGTTCTGGGGGTTCCTGCATGGCAGTTATCTGGTGTTGCATCGCCTGCTGCTCGACCTCTATTCGCGGTTGGGCGTGCTGTCGCATTCCTTCGGCGCGCGGCTGCTGTCCTGGCTGGGCTGGCCGGTGACGCTTGCACTGGTGTGGATCAGCTGGGTGTTCTTCCGGGCGCATTCGTTTCACGATGCGTGGATCATCACCGCGGCGATGCTGGGGCTGGGAGAGACAACCGAGGTCGCGTCGGTACGCAGCTATGTGCAGTGGCTGGTATGGGGCAGCCTGCTGCTCACCTTGCTGGAACCGTCCATCGAACGGTTCTTGAGACAAGGTCTGCAGCGCTGGGGGCAACTGCATTTCACGCTGCGCGGCACGGCCTACGCAGGCCTGGCGCTGACGCTCATCGTCTTCGGCGGCAGCAGCCAGAAGTTCATCTATTTCGACTTCTGAGGCTGCTGACTGGCGTTCACTTCAGTGTTCGTTCGCCTGCAGCCATTGTTCCAGCATCATGGTCACCCAGATCATCACGCCGTAGTAGCTGGCGTACGGTCCGCGCTGCATGGCCAGCATATGGTCCAGATAGGCCGGCTGGATCCAGCCGCGCTGCTTGAAGTCCGCGAGGCTGTCGCCGACGAGGTCGCCGAGCGGTGCATATTGGGTGCTCCACACGCCGAACGGCAGGCCGAAGCCGTGCTTGCTCTTGTTGATGATCTTCTCGGGCAGCAGATCGCGCAGGGCCTCCTTGAAGAACCAGCGCAGCATCTGGCCGCGCACCTTGTAGTCGACCGGCAGGTGGTTGGCAAAGGCGACCATGCGGTCGTCGAGCAGCGGATAGTGCACTTCGATGCCGGCTGCTTCGGTCATCGTGCCCACCTTGCGCAGGTCGTTGTCGGCCAGGGTGAACTTCAGATCCAGATGCATCATGCGATTGATGTAATGGTCGGAGGCGGTACGTTCATAGACTTCGGTGAGGGCGGCGTCTGCTGTCGAAGGGTCGACGGCATGGATGAAATCCGGCGTGAGGATCTGGTCGAGCGGGGTACGGTGCAGGAAGTTGTAGCTTTCCAGGCGCAGCGGCAGGCCCATGTTGGCTTGCCGCACGTAGCTTTTCAGTTTGGCAAGGGGAAAGCGGTTGGACAGCCCGGGCAGGTGTGCGATCGGCTCCACCACGCCGCGCCGGATTGCCGCGGGCAGACGAAAATAATTCTCGAACAGTTTCTGCTTGGCATAGCGCGCATTGCCGCCGAAGATCTCGTCGCCACCGTCGCCTGCCAGCATGTGTTCGAAACCCGCCTCGCGTGCGGCCTTGGCGCAGAAATAGGTTGGTACTGCCGAGTCGTTGCCGAAAGGTTCGTCATACTCGCGTGCGATGACGGGGATCGCCGTCACGATATCGACGGGCTTCAGGTAGTACTCGTGACTGCGGCTGCCGTAGCGCTCGGCCGCGCAGCGTGCGTATTCCATTTCGTCGAACCCGTCGGCATCGAAGCCGATGGAAAAGGTGTCGACCGGTGCGCCGCGTACGGCGGTGAGCGCGCCGACTACTGTCGAGCTGTCGGTCCCGCCGGACAGAAACGCCGCCGTGGAAGGGGCATCGACATCGCGTACGGCCTCATCCAGTACGGTACGAAAATCGCTGCGATGGGCGTCGAATCCGGCATCGACCGGCGTGTAATCGGCCTGCCAGTAGAACGCGGTGCTGAGCTGGCCGTTTTTCAAGGTGACCATCTGCCCCGGCAACAGTTTGTGCACGCCTTGATAGAGGCTGCGAGGTGCCGGAATGGTGTGGAAATACAGATAGTCGTAGATCGCCTGGGGGTCGATGACCCGTCCGACCGCGGGATGGGCGCTGGCGTTCTGTGCACTGGTGCCGAACACCAGATGGCCGCCCCGATACGCATAGCAGAGGCGCTCTGCCCCCACGCGATCGAGAACCAGGCAGGCTTTTTTCTTGAGCGGTTCCAGCACGGCAAAGGCGAAATTGCCGTGCATCAGCGTGGGCAGCGTCTCGCCATGGCGTATCCAGCCGTGCGCCACGGCGGTGGCCGGATTGCGGTCGCGGGCGATGAAGGCCAGTTCCTCATCGAGGAAGACCGGGCGCCCCGTCAGGGTGGCGGCGAGACCGTTTTCGACGTGGATGTCGGCCTTGCCGAAGCGCGAACACGCGGCCACTCCCAGCATCTGGCTACTGTGTTCGTGCAGCAGACCTTCCGGTGCCGGGTTGGCCGCTCCCCTCATATGTCGGATCAGGTCCTGATGCGCGCCGTGGTCGCCCAGCCAGCCAAAAATACCATCCATGGTGTGTTGTGTCAGCGTGATACGGGATAATGTCCGCCAATATAAACGAGCATGCCGATTGGCACGAATCCTGTATGCCCGGTTGCGGGGTAATCGGACTTCGTTTGATAACGACAGAAAGTCTATGAGTTTGAGTGAATTTGCTGAAAAGGTGGTCAAGACGCTGGTATTCCATGCGCGGCGAACGCGTCGCGCCTTGCGCCGGATGCGTTGGCAGCTTTCGCCGCGGCCGGCGGAACGCCCCATCATCGTGATCGGTTGCTCCCGGGCGGGGACCACGCTGGTCTACAAAACGCTGTCCGAGTCGCGCGAGATCGGCAGTCTGCAACGCGAGACCCATGATTACTGGACGGACCTGCACCCTCTGGCCGACAAGGACTGGAACACGCACGCGCTCGATGCGACGGATGCCAGCGCAGCTGAACGGGACGACGTCAGCCGCTACTTCTACAGCTGGACCGGCCATCATCGCTGGGTCGACAAGAACAACCAGAACGGACTGTGCGTCGCGTATCTGCGGGCACTGTTTCCCGACGCCGTGTTCGTTTTCGTCAAGCGCAGCCCGGGCGACAACCTCAATTCGCTGATCGAAGGCTGGCGCAAGCCCGACGAATTCGCCACCTGGTCGAATGACCTGCCGGCGCGCGTGGGTGTGGAGGGCGGGCAATTGACGCAATGGTGTTTCTTTCTTTCCGAGGGCTGGCGCCATTACGTGAACGCACCGGTCGAAGAGGTCGCCGCCTTTCAGTATGCCGCGGTCAACCGGGCCATCCTCGATGCCAAGGCCGGCACTCCTGCTGGCCAGTGGGTTGAGGTGTTCTACGAGGATTTCCTGCGCGACCCGGTCGCCACCTTCCGCCAGGTATTCGAAGGCTGCGGCCTGGCCTTCGATGCGCATCTGCAGGCGCACTGCGCCGAGGTGCTCGACATTCCCTACAACGCGTTTTCCGAAATCCGCCTGGACAAATGGAAGGATGGCCGCAACCGGGACAAGATCGAACGGGTGTTGCCGCAGGTGGCTGACGTGGCGGCGGAGATGGGGTATCGATGACCGTACTGGCGCTGCTCCTGGCGATGGTGATGCTGCTATGGGCAGGGGTGCTGCTGGCATTCGCCGGTCCGCTCGTCGCACGCTGGCGCGAACCGGTGCTGCGTCATCCCGTGCTCATCGTCGAAAGCGACGACTGGGGCGCAGGGCCATTGTCTCAGGCGGATGCATTGATCCGCCTGTCGGGCCTGTTGCAGCGCATACGCGACCGCAACGGCCGTCCGGCCGTCATGACGCTGGGGATCGTACTGGAGGTGCCGGATGGGGCTCGCATCGCAGCGAGCCGTTTTACGGAATATCACGCCTTGACGCTCGCTGACGAGCGTTTCGAGGCGGTGCGTATGGCAATGCAGGCAGGCATCGAGGCCGGGGTGTTTGCACCGCAGTTGCATGGCCAGTGCCACTACTGGCCGCCGGCCCTGCTGGCCACGGCCCGGAAAGAAGCGGCCGTGCGCGACTGGCTGGCCGCGCCGGAGCCTGCCGCGACCGAAGCGCTGCCGTCTCCCTTGCAGAGCCGCTGGGTCGATGCCTCGGATCTGCCATCGCGCGCACTGCCGACCGCGGCGATCGAGCAAGCCGTTGCCGTGGAGACGGCAACGTATCGGGCTGTTCTGGGCCGGTTGCCGCAAGTGGCGGTCGCCACGACGTTCATCTGGAGCGAAGCCGTCGAGGCGGCGTGGGCGCGGTCGGGAATCGATGTCGTCGTCACGCCTGGCCAGCGCGCCACGTGTCGAGATGCCGCGGGCCGGCCGGGATGCGTGGATGCGTCGATGTTGTCCGGCGAGCGCTCACGGGCCGGGCAAACCTATCTGGTGCGCGATGTGTATTTCGAGCCGACCCTGGGCCATACACCGCAACGGCTGGCGGATGGACTCAAGACGCGCACCCGGCAGGGACGGGCTTGCCTGGTGGAAACCCATCGTTTCAATTTCCTGCTGGCAGCGGATGCCAGCCTTGCGGTACTCGAAGCGGGATTGAATGCGGCCTTGGCCGCCTGCCCGAACGTGCGCTTTCTTACACCGCTTGAACTGGCACACGCGATCGAAAAACGGGATCCGGCCTGGATCGAAGGCCGGTTGCGCCGTCGCCTTGCCGTCTGGCGCGTCCGGCTGGACGAGGTGCCGCGCTTTCGCCGGATGGCCCGCCTAAGCGGCCTGGCACTGCCGCTGGCCTGGCTGGGACGTTCGGCATGAGCCCGCGTTTCTCGGTCATCATTCCCGCATTCAACGCAGCCGACACCCTGGCGCGCGCCATCGAGTCGGTGCGTGCGCAAAGCTGGCCGGTACATGAAATCATCGTGGTGGATGACGGCTCGATCGATGCCACGGCCGATGTCGCGCGCCAGTTCGGCGAGGCGGTGCGGTTGATCCGGCAGCCCAACAGCGGCGTGTCGGTGGCGCGCAACGCGGGTGCCGCCGCCGCCACGGGCGATTGGCTGGCGTTTCTCGACGCCGACGACTGGTATGCACCCGGTCGTGTCGAGCTCCATGCGGCATGGATTGCCGAGGACGCGACGCTGGATTGCCTGACGGGCGATTACGAATACCGCGATACGGATGGAAAGCTGCTCGGCACGTCGATGGCGCAGCACGAATCGGGGCGCCTGATGCTGGCCAAGGCAGCCGGAGCGGTGCGTGTGGTGATGGACACGCCCGCAGAAATCACGGCTTTCGTGGCCGATCATTTCGGCGATACGCACACGCTGTCGGTTCCGCGTGCCCGGTTCATCGAACTGGGCGGTTACCCGACCGGATTCAAGGTCTGCGAAGATGTCCATTTCCTGACCCGGCTGGTGGCCAATAGTCATCGTATCGGCGTAATCTGCGAAAGCCTCGGCGTGTACGTGATACATGGCGGCAGCGCCACGCGCCGCAATCCGGTGGCAGCGCAGCGTGAAAATGTGCGCACGCTGTCCGATCTGATGCGGCTGGCCGAACGTTTCCCGACACCGGTCAGGCAGGGGGTGGCGGGCCGGATGGTCGGCGCGCGCTACAACCTCGGCTGCGCATTGAGCAAGAGCGGGCAGCGTATCGCGGCCGTCCGGGCCGTGTTGCCGCTGCTGGCTGCGCGCCCCGGCTGGCAGAGCCTGCGTGCTGTGCTGTCGATGCTGACCGGTTGAGCATGCCGGCTTTGCCGGCCCCCGCTAGGTACATGGCCGGCATGGAGAATAGCCGGATGGAAGGTTTGTCTGGTCTGAACGAGGCCCCTGGATGACATGGGTAGGGTATGCTGATCACCGTTGTAATCACGACTCACGATCGTCCCGAATTGCTCCGTGAGGCTATTGCCAGTGTCGAGGCTCAGCGCTTCGACGAATGGGATGTCATCGTGGTGGACGATGGGTCCCGTCCCGCGGTGACGTTCGATGCCCGGCAGAAAGAATTGGCAGGACGCATCAGGCTGCTGCGGAACGAGATAGCGCAAGGACCCTCGGAAGCCCGCAATACGGGAATGCGGACGGCAACTGGCGAAGTGATTTTCTTTCTCGACGACGACGATTTGCTCGGTGTCGATGCGCTGGCGCAGATCGATGCGGCTTTCCGGGACGATGCGAACCTGAATTGTCTGTTTGTGAATGTGGAACCTTTCGGCAGCGATGCCGAGGGGACCCGACACAATCAGATGCAGGCAGTGACGCGTGTACTCGCTACGATGGGCGAGCGCCTGGAGGGAACCGAAGGCGTGTTGCGCCTGCATTCCGACCTGTTGTTCGGCGCATTGCTCGAGCGTATCCCGATGGCGTTTCAGCGGGTGGCGATCAAACGAGCCCAATTGCAGAAAGTCGGGTTCTACAGCGGAAAAGGGTTCGAGGACCTGGAATGGTATTACCGGGTGGCACTTCGCTGTACGTGTGGCCTGCTCGTGACGCCCAGCTATCGTGTGCGATGCGAGGGGCAGAGTTATTTCAGCCGGCCGGAGGAAAAGCAACGCCTCATCGACACCATCATCCATATTCGCAAAGGACTTCTGAACCTGGACGAGGTCGCCGCCACGCCCCTGCTCAAACGATTGACGACGGCTTCCCTGGCAAGCGCGCATTTCAACAAGGCCTATTACGCATATCAGAATCACCTGGCTTTTCCCTGGCGCAATCTTTTCGACTCAACGGTCAACGGACTGTACTGGCACCACTTCAGCTTGGCAGGGAAAGTACTGAAGAACCGCATTCGCCAAGCGATAACGCGACAGCATTAATGCGGGTTGTGAAGATTGTTCTCGACGGCGTGCAAGGTGGAAAGGGTCCAGGTCGCGGCATAAATCGCCTGATTCCGGGCAGGGCCGTTATCATTCGGGCATGCTGCATCGACATGTCCAATCCCGCAGAAATCTCAAAACCGACAAATAACCGCTGCAGGCACCGATGACGCCATACGGCCTGCCCCGCTTCCCCATCATGACTCGTCTGCTCGTCCTCACCGAACTCTTTCTCCCGACCAAGGGCGGTACAGCCGTGTGGGCCGCCGAGGTGTACCGGCGTCTCGGCGGCAAGGAAATCCATATCGTCACTGCCGATGTGGCCGGCGCGGCGGCTGTGGACGCAACGCATCCCAATACCATTCATCGCCTCAGCCTCAGACGTGTGGCCTGGCTGCGTCCCGAGTCGCTCGCGATGTACGCCCGTTTTTTCCTCCGGTCGCTGCGGTTGGCGTTCACGCACCGCTTCGAGGCCGTGCATGCCTTCCGCGCGCTGCCGGAAGGGCTGGTGGCATGGGGGGTGGCGCGCTTGACGTTCAGGCCGGTGGCCATCTATGCCCATGGCGAAGAACTCACCAGCTGGGGGAACGGCCGGAAATTCAGGGCGATGCGGTTCGCCCTGCGTCATGCCGACCGGGTCATTGCCAACAGCGACCATACGCGTGACACCTTGCGGGGCATGGGCGTCGACCCGGCGCGCATCACACTCATCTATCCCGGTGTCGATGTCTCGGTATTCAGGCCAGGCCTGGATACCACCGGTTTGCGCGAGAGCCTGGGGATCGGCGCGGACGAGAAACTGCTGTTCTCGGTCGGCAGGCTGTCGCGTCGCAAGGGCTTCGACCAGATGATCCGGGCCGTGGGGCGACTGCATGCCGAAGGAATGCCCCTGCGCTATGTCATTGGCGGGATAGGCGAGGATGCCGACTATCTCGACGGACTGATCCATGATCTCGGCCTGACGGGCGTGGTCCATCGCATCGGCCCGGTCAGGGAAGCGGATCTGCCACGCTGGCAGAATGCCTGCGATATATTTGCCATGCCCAACCGCGAAATCAACGGCGACAACGAGGGCTTCGGCATGGTCTTCATCGAGGCGGCTGCCTGCGGCAAGCCGAGCCTGGCCGGCCTGGCCGGCGGCACGGGATCGGCAGTGCTGCATGGCGAGACGGGGCTGCGGGTGGATGGCACGTCGGTCGATGCCGTGGCAGACGGTTTGCGGAGCCTGCTGGCGCAGCCGGACTTGACTCGTGCCTGGGGCCAGCGCGCATTGCAGCGGGTGGAACGCGAATTCTCCTGGGAGCGGGTGGCAGAGAAAACCCGCCAACTGAACATGACAACAACCCGGTCCTGAGCCGCATCCATGACAGATACCGTATCCCCTTGGCCCGTCGCCGTTTTTGCCCATAACGAAGCGCGCAACATCGTCGCTTGCCTCGACAGCCTGCAGGCCGCCGCGACCCATCCGCTCGCCTGCCACGTGCTGGCCAATGCTTGCACCGATCGGACCGAAGCGCTGGTACGCGAATATGCGGCCGATCACCCCCATGTCCACCTCGTGTCGATCGCGCTGGGTGACAAGGCCAATGCCTGGAACGTGTTCGTCCATGAGATCGCTGCGTGCACGGAGACACCCTGTTTTTTCATCGACGGCGACGTGCGGGCGGTGGCCGGCTCACTCGATGTCATGGCACAGGCATTGGCGCAGCATCCCCAGGCAAACGGCGTATCGGCCTTGCCGCAAAGCGGTCGTGGTGTTGCAGCGTTCCAGCGCGACATGCTCAGGGATAATGGCGTGGCGGGCAATTTATACGGCTTGCGTGGAAGCTTCGTGGAACGCATCCGCGCCCAGGCCATCAAAATGCCTGTCGGCACCATCGGCGAAGATGCGCTGATGGGCGCGATGCTGAAATGGGATTTGCAGGGGGACACCCGCTGGGACAACGGCCGCGTGGTCGTGGCCCGTGAGGCTGGGTTTGAATTCGACTCGGTGTCGCCCTGGTTGCCGCGCGAATGGAAAAAATACTTTCGGCGGCGCGTGCGCTACAGCGTGCGGGGATATCAGAACAAGATGCTGGGACGGGCCATCCAGCCCGCAGGGTTCACTGCATTGCCGTTTCATGTGCGCGACCTGTATCCCCGCTACCCGGAGGTGCTCAGGCTGGATTGGCGCGGATTGAACACCCTGTTTGACTGGCTGGCCATTCGGGAGATACGGTCGGCATGACGGAATCGAGATGATAGAGAAAGGACGCGCGATGAAGACGCTCACCAAGTTGATGCTGGGACTGGCAGGACTTGTCATGGCCCTGCCCGCCACGGCGGAGTGGAAGCCAAGCCCGGCGGAAATGGCCACCCTCCCACCTTATTGTGCGGCGCGGTTCGATGAAAAATCGGAGGCGTTCAAGAGCTGGCGGGATTCCATGGGATCCGATTTCATGCACGTCCATCATTACTGTGCCGGACTCAATTTCGTGAACCGGGCGCGCGGCATGGGGTCGTCCAACAAGGATCGACAGGGCACGCTGGAAGCGGCGCTGCGCAACTTCGATTACATGCTTGCCCATACCCACCCGGATTTTTCCCTGCGCCCCGAAATCCTGATGAACCGCGGCATTGCCCTGTCGATGATGAAGCGGACGGGCGAAGCGGTCGGGGATCTGATGAAGGCGATCGAGGCGGATCCGAAACAGCCCCGTGCCTACATGACGTTGGCAGACCTGTACAGCCAGCAGAAGAATCGCGCCAAGGCCCTGGAGACCGTCACGGAGGGCTTGCGGCACAATCCCGACACCAAGAGCCTGCAACGGCGCTACACCGAACTGGGTGGCAAGCTGCCGTACCCAGCCCCCGTCGAGCCTGTACCGGTTGCCGTTCAGGCGGACACGGCCGCCGCGCCGACTGCCGAACCCGGTTCCACGCCACCCGTCGAGTCGTCTGACAGCGCACCGCCGCCTCCTGCCGAGACGCCTGCAGCGCCGCCCAAAATCGGCTCGCCGACCAATCCCTACTGCCGTTTCTGCCCGGATTGATCAGGGGCGGGCGCGCTGCCGCGACGCCTGGACGAAGGCCTGCAACCGGGCCCATAAATCCGCCTTCAGCTGCGGATGGTGCGCCGACACGTCGTGCTGGCAGGCGGGGTCGGTTTCCAGGTCGAACAGGCTGAGCACATGGCCTGTCTCGAGTGGCTGGTAAACCAGTTTCCAGCGGCCGCTTCGGATCATGCGATCCTTGGCGTCGAGGATGGCGTTGCAGTATTCGGACTTGATTGCCAGGGCGCCGCTGGCGCGATCCGGCACCTCCATCAGTTCCAGCAGGTTGGGATAGCGCAGGTGCGCATCCGGCAGGCCGGGAATATGCGCGATCCAGATGCCGGTTTCATTGAAGGCGTCGAGTTCGGGGCAGTTGCCGTCCAGCTCCATGCAGCCTGCGAGCGACACGCCGTCCACGCTGGCGACGGGCGGTGCGCCGACGAGTTCAAGCAACGTGGGAGCAAGGTCGATCGAGCGCACCACCTGCTCCACCGTGCCGCGTGCCGGACGGCCGGGGGCGCGGATGACCAGCGGAATGCGCGGGCTGAAATCGCCGACTGCAGAATTGCCCTGTCCCCAGGTGTCGTGCTCGAAGAATTCCATGCCGTGGTCGGAGTAGACGACGATGATCGTATTGTCGGCGAGGCCGCAGACGTCCAGGTGCGCCAGCATCTTGCCGACTTCATCGTCGAATTCCGCCACGCAGCCGTCGTACAAGTCGACGATCTGATCGAGATCGAACTCTTCCCTGGGTGCGCCCTGACGCCGGATGATTTCGAACGGGTCCGTGAGCCGGGCCATCGCGAATTTTGATTCGCCGGCATAGCCAGGGTCGGCGAAGCGCGTATACCACGGCCATTCCGAGGCAAAGGGGGGATGCGTGGTGGAGTAGAACACATTGAGGAAGAACGGCTGTGCGCTTTCCGCCAGGCGCGATACCAGGCGCCGGGCGCGCTTGCCGAGCGGCTGCGTGAGCGGTACCCCGCCGAGATAGTACACCTCGGGCAGAAGCAGCCGCCCCAGCCGGTTATGGACGAACAGGGAAACGAACAGCCGCAGGTCCTTGGGACCCTGGCGGATGAGATATTTCAGGTTCCACTGGTCTTCCGGCAGATCGGTGTAGTCGAAGCCGAAGGAGAATTTCCCCATATCGGCACCGCACCAGTCCGAGATTGCCGCGGTACGATAGCCGGCCTGTTTCAGCCACACGGGCAGGGCATCCACGCTCAGCCGCGTGGTCTCGTGATCCGCATAGTTGTCGCGGATGCCGTGGGTGTGGGGCCAGGTTCCGGTCAGCATGGAGATCAGACTCGGTGCCGTGCGCGCGCACGGCACATAGCAGTTGGCGAAGAGTGTGCCGCGCTCGCCCAGTCGGTCGATATGGGGCGTCAGCATGCGGCGATATCCCAGCGCGCCCAAGCGGTCGGCGCGCAGCGTATCGGACCCGATCATGAGGATGTTGGGCTGCGAATCCGGCGCGCGCGCAGAGCGCTTGCGCGGCGCGCGCGCCTCGGGCTGCCAGCCTGCCCACACGATCGTCCCGGCAAAGAACAGCGTGGCCGCCCACAGGGCCATCAAGGTGGCCATGCGATTTTCCTTCGCCAGCTGCCAGGAGGCCGCCACGAACAATAGCCCGGTCAGGCCGATCGACAGAGCCTGCAGTCGGGCGATGCGTGCCGGCGTCATAGCATGCCAGAGTCGATATAGCCGGCTCATGCGGTAATGCATCGATGCCGCCAGCAGCCCGGGATTGAAACGCAGCTTGCGGATGAATTGCAGTCCGAAGCCGCCGAGGGTGCCGAACAGTGCGGCAATGGCGGCCAGCCATGCCGACCAGCCTGCGCCTGTCGCCGTGGCAAGCATGAAATAGAGCAGCACGCCGGCTCCCCCCGTGAAAAGCATGAGCGCAAAGGCCCAGGCCGTCAGGCGTGCCAGCGAAAACAGCGTGTAGCGGCGGTAATGCTTGAGCACCTCGTCGCGAATGCGGGGACCGGTATGCGAAAAATCGAGCAGCGATTTGGCGAGCAGGGCGGCCGTGCCGATCCCGGCTACGCCCAGGGCGGGAAGCAGGCCGGTCCAGCGCGCGTCGCCGCTCGTGAACCAGGCGATCAGGCCGCAGACAGCGGTGACCAAGGCCAGCGATTCGGTGAGCACGATGCCGCGGTCGGGTG
The DNA here is from genome assembly GCA_001899305.1 of Thiobacillus sp. 0-1251. Taxonomy (GTDB): domain Bacteria; phylum Pseudomonadota; class Gammaproteobacteria; order Burkholderiales; family Thiobacillaceae; genus Thiobacillus. The sequence continues at coordinate 87,368 of MKWL01000019.1, forward strand.
GGAGTTCCAGATTCTTGCCACGATGCCCCGACTCGCGGCAGCCCTGGATCTCGCCCAGGGCTGCCGCGGTGCGCACCCAGTAAAAACGCCGCTTGGCCCACGACAGGCTGAATACGCTGTGGGCCCCATACTCAGCCAGCTTGCGCCACATGTACAAGGGAACCGAGCCGTTGCCGCGGAGACGGGCGGTCGAGCGGGTTCGCTGATAGCTTTTTTTCAGGAGATAGCCGAGCCGAAGCCGTTCCGTGTCGACATAGTGGTACTGCACGATGGCCGGCGCATATTGACAGTGCTCGCCGCGCGCCAGGGCACGCAATACGTATTCGCTGTCCTCGCCGCCACCGAGATCATGGCCGTGCGGCCCCAGCTCGGTGGAAAATCGGCCGGCCAATTCAAACACGCGACGGCGCACGATCAGATTGCCGCCGCCCGGTATCGGGCCGGCCTCGGCCGTAACAGCCCGGGGCGTATCGCCCTGGTCGTAGCGCGGAACCGGCAGGGGATAGATGCGGTAGGGACCGTCATCGTGTACCCAGGCTGGCTCGTTGCCATCCCAATCCGGCAAAATCCTTCCGCAGTACAGGCCAGCATCGGGCCAGGCCGCAGCGGCCTGTTCGATGGCCGTCAAATAGTTCTCGTCCACGCGGTGGTCGTCATCCACCAGGGCAATGAGTTCGGTTTCGATGGTCGGGATGGCGGCATTCAGCGCATGGGATTTCCCGGGTGTGGGCACGTCGAGCACCTGCAACGGCAAGTCGTTTCCAATCGCCTGGCAGGCTTGGTATGCCTGCATCTGCACCACGGTGTCATCACTGCAGGCATTGGCCGCTACCAGAATGTGCACGGGCATGGCGGGGCGGCGCGCGCGGTTGAGCGACGCCAGGGTCTTTTGCAGCAGGTCTGCCCGGTTGTGGGTGCAGATGAGGATAGTGAGCGCGGTCACGCGAGTGCCCGTCGGGTACGTTTCCAGAAACGGGTCAGCACCTTGTTATGCAGGCGGTAGGCGGCTTTCACGGCGAGCGCGGGCGGCGTGCCCGGCGTGATCAGATCGTAGCCAAACTCGCGCAAGGTCCTGCCGGCCACGCTTTCGAAGGCCCTGATCTGGGCTGGCGTCATCTTGCTGCGCCATTTTCCCGCGTTGTCGGCTTTCAGGGGTTCGTGTACCAGGGGGGTCTTGCCTGGGTCGCCGACCGACGTGACGGAAAACAGCTCGGCCGAGTAGGGTTCGCCCAGAAATGTGCAGATCCGCTGCATGCTGTCTTCGGGGTGCGTGAGCAAGTCCTCGTAGCGCAACTCCATGTATTGCTGAGGCGGCAATTGGCTGCCCAGCGCGCGGCCTTTTTCCACGTAGCTTTCCCAGTATTCCGCCGCGAAATACGTGTTGTACACGGAGAAATCGTGCTGTCTGCCGAATAGTGAGAGGGCGACATCGCGTCCGTCGCGGATCAGATGCACGATCTGGGCATCGGGAAACCACTCGAGCAGTTTGGGGAGATGCATCACGTAATAAGGGGTCTTGTCGCCCCATCTGGACTTTCCTTCGCCCCGCGCATTTTTCTCGAACAGGCCCGAGATGATCGCCGGCATCGTGTGCCGGCCTTCGGCATGAAGCTCCTGGGCCAACCGGTCGACATCGAATTTCACGCCGTGCAGATCGGTCTCAAGGAAGTCCCGGCTTTGTTCATACATGGCCTGCAGCACGCGACGGGTATTGTCCGCCTGGCGGAGATCGCCAAAGCTTTCCAGATTGCGGTACAGCGGAATGAAGAAATGCGACTCTCCCGTGGGGAGCGAAATGTGCGGATGATTGCGCAGCCGGTACTGCAGCATGGTGGTGCCGGAGCGCGGTGCGCCGACGATGAAGATCGGGCCTTGCTGACGCGATGGGGACGGGAAAGACGAGGTCACGTGGGGGTTCCAGTCAAACGAACGTATCTGAATAGGGTATGGGGCATGAGGCTGTATCGCGGGAAAACGGAACGGATGCGCCAGTGTTGCCGCCGCACCCAGCGGTTTCGCTGCACTGCCTTGCGCCAGGTGTTCGCATCGTGTCTGGAGGCCAGCAGGCTCAATGTGTGCAATCGTACATCCGGCTGCTGGCGGAGCCATCGAAACAGATCCGAGAGTTGCTCGAGCGTCAACGGTGCGTCGGTGCGCCCGGACTCCTGAAAGTCGTAATGGTGCATGACGGCCACGATGGCCAGATCGCCGTGCGGGTGGCGTCGCGCTTCGGCGAGCGCTGGACGGAGTTCGGTGAGCTGACAGGTGCGCGGAAGCTCGGTGAGACGGCCGGATTCGACCGATCCGTGTTCACTGCCCGCCGAGAGGTAGAGGAAACCCTGCTCGGAAAGCACGGCAGCGGTGATGTGGTCGAAGGTATTGAACGGCGGAACGAACCCCGGGATTGCACAACCAAATACCTGTCCAAGCGTCGTTCGGCCGGCCACGATTTTCTTCGTTTGCTCCGCCGGATCAAGACCGGCGAATTCGGAAGGAGGGCTGGCCTTGGCTTGACAGGGTTCATGGCTGAACCCGTGCTGGGCGATTTCCATCCTGCCGGATTGTCGCGCCTCGATGAGGTGGGGCACCTCATCGGCAGACAAGACGTGCTGTCCGGCGTGCGGAATGACCGCAAAGGTGGCGCAAACATCGTGCATGGCCATGGCATGCAATATTCCGCGCTCGAGTGCATGGTCGCTGACCGCGGATGGATCATCGAAGCGAATGGCGACGTCGATCATGGTCAAGCCCCGGATCGGTTCCGGTAGCCTTGCAGGCTGCCCAGCGCATGGGCAGCATTCATTGCCTGGCGGACCAGGCCTGGTTTTCCGCTGAGCGCCAGCTTCAATGTTCGACCGCTGTGCTTCAGGAACTGGGTAACCATGAAAGGGGGCATCCCGAGTAGCGTTTTAGGGTAATCAGGTAGGACATACTGGCCATTCCGTACGCCAGCCAGATAGTGAAGCCTCAGGAAGTAGCTGGCTTTCAGTTTCCAGGGATCAACACTGTGCGTGACGGCCATATCAGATCGATAACGGATTCTTATGCCTAGATCGAGAAGCGTGCGAAACATCATGGCATCTTCGCCGCCACCGATTCCTTCACCTTTACGGTTGTAACGCAAATCGAAACGCAGGTCAGGATGGTCGCGAAAGAGCTGCATTGCATAAGCCGTATTGCCGCTCCAGATGGGTGTTGAGGTGTCGCTAAGCCATAGTGGCGCCTGGCCGTGATCAAGCAGACCAAGAAAACCAGCCACGTCATCATCCAGCCAGGCCGGCCGGCCATATGGGCTGAAATCGATTTCGATGCGGCCACCTACGCATTGCGCACCTTCGTTCACGATGGCGTCGAAGGCCGCATTCAGGAAATCAGGCTGTGGAATCTCATCATCATCGATGAATGCCAGTATGTCGCTCGAGATCGCTTCAGCCAACGCACGATTGCGTGCGGGTACGATGCCTGGCGCCGTTTCGGTCACAAAGCGGAGGGGAACGCCGGGTTGTCGTTGCAGATGCGCCAATACGTCTAGCGTGTTGTCCGGACTATTGTTGTTGATCGCCAGAATTTCGAAAGGAACAGGGCAAGTCTGGGCACGCATCGCCGCAACGAGTTTTTCCAGACGGTCCGCACGATTATAGGTGCAAAAAGCGAAGGTAAGCACAGGCATGACGACGGTTCAGATGGAATTGCGCGTGCTGCGCCGGGTGTCGATCATCCGGATCAGCGATTCGAATACCGATGCAGGCAAGAAACTGGCCAGGATGTATTTGGCATCGCGTGCCTTCCATTCTGTCTTGCGGGACGCGCGACGGAACAGGCGCCGCGCGGAGTCGGTATCGCGCCGCCAATGGCAGCGGTAGGCCTCGGGCAGCAGCGAGCCATATACCCGGTCATCACGTTCGGCCCGGCTGAGATGGGCGACCTGGGCGGGATGCCGGCGGACGAAGTCCTCGCGCACGGCAATGGCATCGAAGACCTGACGCCAGCGCGGGATATGCGCATCGCCGCGCGGATAGCGGCGATAGAACGCCAGCACTTCGGGAACGCGCACCACTGTGGGCTGGAGGGCGAGCATGCGCAGCCACATGTCGTAGTCCATGGCAGTGGGCAGTCGTTCCGAAAATCCGCGCAAGGTGTCGATAAGTTGACGCCGCACCAGGACGCCATTGATCGGCCACGGGCAGGACTGCAGGAACAATGCGGCGGCGTCCGACTGGACATAGTCGGGCGGGATGTAGGGATGTGTGCTGGCAGCGGCCTCCCCCACATTTTGCCAGCCGCAATACGCCACATCGGCAAAGGTTTCCGTCATCGCGGCATGCAGCCGGTTGAGCGCGTCGGGATGCCAGTAATCGTCCGCGTCCAGAAAGGCGACGAAATTGCCATGCGCATGGGACAGGCCGTGATTGCGTGCCGCATAGGGGCCGCTGTTGGTCTGGTGCAGCACGGTGATTCGGTCGGGGTTGCCTGCCGCCAGGCGTTCGACGATCCGCATGGACGCGTCGTTCGACCCGTCGTCCACGACGATGAGTTCGACATTCCGGTAGCTTTGCTGCAGCACGCACTCGATCGCCTCCTCCACGTAGGGCGCGGCGTTATAGCAGGGCATGACAACGGAGATCAGCGTGGGGTCGAAGTTGTCCATACGGTTGTGTTTATGGTTTCCGGTCTCGCAACCCGATCAGCCTTCGATGCCAGGATTCGGGCAGCCAGGCGGGCAACATGTATTTCCAGTCGGTGAGTGTGCCATAGCCTTGTTTCATGACTGTACGAAAAATTTGCCGCGCGGCAGGCAGGTCGCGCTGCCAGTAACTGGCGTAGCCGCGTTGCAGCAACTCCCCCACGGTCAGCGCGCGCCTGTCAGTGTGACTGAGTGCAGTGCGGAAAGCGGAGTGGGCGGCTAGATAGTTGCGTTGTGCCTGCCAGTGCTGCAGTGCGGCCCGGGCATGGTCGGCCGAGGCCTGGCCGTTGCCGTGGAAATGATAGAAGGCCAGTACTTCCGGTATGCGGACGATGGGAGCACGTGTCGCTACTTGCAGCCATAGCGCGTAGTCCTCGGCATTCTTCAGGGCGGGATCGAAACCGTTTGCGGCCAGCACGGCCTCGCGCCGGACCAGCGCGGCATGGATCGGCCAGCGGCAGCCGGTAAACAGGGTTTTCGCCTTGTCCGGGGTTTCATAATCGGGCGGCACGAACGGCTCGCCGCGTCCGCCGGGCAGTCCGAGGTTCTGCCAGCCGCAATACGCCAACACCGCATCAGGACGATGTTGCAATGCGGCCTGCATCTTTTCCAGGAAGCACTCGGCCCAGGTGTCGTCTGCGTCCAGAAACGCCACATACTGGCCGCGCGCCGCCGCCAGGCCGGCGTTGCGTGCGGCGCTGACGCCCTGATTGGGCTGGGCGAGCGAGTGGATCCGGGGGTCTGTCTGCGCTTGCAGCCACGCCAGTGTGGTGTCGCCGGACCCGTCGTCGACGGCGATCAGCTCCCAGTCGGAGAACGTCTGGGCCAGCACGCTGCCGACACTGGCCGGCAAATGGGCTGCGGCGTTGTAGCAGGGCATGATGATGGAGATGGCAGGTGTCATCGGCCAACTCAGGCATTTCGAAAGCGTCGCAAGGCATAGCGGGCGATGTCTCTCCAGCGCACGTCGTGGCTCCCGAAATAAAGTTTTCGTGCGAAGCTGCTAGTGGTGTCCGTATTGAATACGGTCAGCCGTCGCAATTGGTAGGGGGTGTTGTCGCGTAATGCCCAGCCGGTGCGGGTGGTGCAGGCCGCGCTGTAGCCAGCCTGTTGCACTGCCTCAGCGCAGCGCGCGTCCCAATCGCCATAGGGATAGGCAAAACTGTCGACAGGGCTGCCAAGGAGATCTTCTAGAGTGGCCTTGGAATGGGCCAGCTCCCGCATCAAATTCATGTCGTCGAGTCCTGTCATGCGCGTGTGGCTGACTGTGTGGGAACCAATTTCCATGCCATTTGCCCGCATCTCGCGAAGTTCGTCAGCGTTCAGTAGCCGACCTGCGGGGCGGCCATCCTCGGGCCAGCGTGGTGGCTGGCCGATCGAGCCGGACACGATGAACCATGTGGCACGCATGCCGCGTTTCTGCAGTTCTTCGCAGGCGGCGAGATTGTCAACATAGCCATCGTCGAATGTGATTACAGCCGTGCGTTCCTGCCATTTCTTCGCCGGCGCGGCGATCAGTTCGTTCATGGTTGGCGTGGCATAGCCTTCTGTAGCCAGGAAAGTGAGCTGGTCGCAAAATTGCCGCATGGACACGGCCCAAGGCCAGGCTGGCGTATCTTTCCCTGATGCGATGGCGTGATACATGAGCATGATGGGACCATGCTTGCCAGCGTTGCGGTGGAGGGAACGGGTAATGGGATCGATCATAGGTGAGTTACTAGCCGCGTGTGCAACTGAGAGGCTTAAGACCGGCCTGGATAGTCAAGTGCGTTTTTAACAACCTCTAGATAGGCATGGCCATAACGAAGATCAGGTTCCAGATGGTTACCTTCAGCCCATTCATTCCATGATTTTACGAATATGATCTGTTGGTCTTCCGGCAACCGTTTGGCATTGCGCAGGCAGGCATCGAAGTGTTGCTGGAATAACGCCGGTGTTGAGTCCTGCATGACCAATCCGTTGAGTCCTGAACGAGGTGTGTTGTCCCAATTTGGAATGGCACAGGGGAACTCGACATGGTTTGGCTGTTCGTTCCGAGTGAGCGTGGGGTAGATATCCGCATACCTGTGAATCGTCAGTTGGAAGTTGTGACGAAGCTGGCGGAGTTTGAGCAATGGGTATTTCCACGGCACATTGGGCTTTTTGGGTGGGAGTTTCTGCAGAATTGCGGCATCAAAATGATCTTGCTGTGGTGTCCATTTGTCATTGTGGTTTACGCCAACAAAATAAAAGCCGGGTAATCCCGCTGCCTGCGCCCACTCTGTCCATAGCCTGACAAATGCTTTGGCATCGGGTAGTTCTGAGGGCCGGTACACCACGAACAGGGGTTTTCCTTGAACCCGGATATAGCGTGAATCGGAAAAAGCTGGCAGCAAGGCTTCAAAATGCGCGCAATAGTCGGCTTCGCCAGGGTAGGTCTGCTCGACTAGAATTTTATTGGGTGTCCCATGCCAAATACCGGTCCAGGTCTGGTTTGCCCAGCATAAGCAGAATGGAAGATCGGGCTGGCTAGAGGAGAGGACTTCATTGAAAGGCCGCTCCAGAATTCGTTTCCCACCAAACCAGTAGTGGTAATAACAGAACCCTGTGATGCCATATTCCTTTGCTAATTTTGCTTGCGCTTCACGGCTCTCGGCACAACGCAAGTCATAAAAACCAAGATCGGCCGGAACATGCGGTTGATAGTGTCCTTGGAACAGGGGTTTGGCTTTGGCGGTATTGGTCCACTCAGTAAAACCTTTGCCCCACCACAAATCGTTTTCTGGAATGGGGTGGAATTGAGGTAGATAAAAAGCGATTGCTGAAATTTTCTGATTCATTATTTTTTGTTCCCTGCCAAAGCCAAGCGATTACGTACGACGCCAATCATTTTCTTGCTTTCCGCACGCATGGCCTCAAAGGGAGAGAACAGGCCGCCCAGTACAATTATCCCGGCTGCTGCCGTCCCAAAGAAAGCAAGTGTTAGAAAATCCCCTTGTATGACATTGCCGGTCAGTTTCTCGAGCACGGCTAGCGAAACGAGCAAAATGATTGCATGCACAGCGGCGGGAATGACTGCGTGCGCTATGTCTACAAACCGGATCCGGATTGCTTGGCATGCAACAAAAGTAATGTAAGTCATGCCTACGAATTGTGAGAAAACGACTACCCACGCTGCACCCTTGAGACCATAGGGAATGGCGATGAGCATGCCTAGTATCAGGATAACCAGATTGACAAGCTGGATAACCAGTTCTTTTCCTAACAAATTTATGGCTGCCAGCAACGCGCCTGCAGGGTGGCCTATCGACATGAAGAAACCCGCAAATATAAGTATGGATAATGGTTCTGCAGAGCCTAGCCAGTTTGCGCCATAAAAGAACCGAATTGCTTCAGGCGCTAACCAATACAGCAAAACGTATATAGGGTATGTGTAAATACACCCTAGCCGAATACTCTGTAAATACAGGTAGCGTACGCGGTCTGGATTGTCGGCAGATTGTGCAATGGCCCGAAAAACCGGTTCATATGCGGATCCACTGATCATTGTGAATGGCATGTAAGCCAGGCTTAATGCTTTGTTGAATAGACCGACCAGCGTTGCATTGCCCGACCGAGACAAAATGAAAATCGTTACCTGACTCTGGAGGTAGCTGACTACATTATTTGAAGTGGCCAGTAAGCCATAGCGCATCAGTTCGCCTGCACGCGCAAAATCGAAGCAAATGCCCGGACGCCAGCGTGCATACCAGGAAAATTGCAGCGCGCCTGAAATCGAACCGAAAAGTCCGGCCAGGATCAGGCTCCAGGGACCATAACCTAGATAAGCCAGACTCAGAGCAATGCTGTTGTAGACCGCTAAATTGGTCAATTGGACTGCAGTCTTGGCTTTGAAGCGCATTTCTCGATGCAGCATATTGCTGGGTACATTGAAAAATGGGCGTACGAGGAAGGATAACGCTGCCACGCGCAGCAGATCGGCATACACCGGGTTCGCGTACCAGCGTCCGAACCAGGGGGCGATGACGAAGAAGAAGCTGACGATCATCAGCCCGATGAGGAATTGCAGCGTGAACAGCAGATCGTAATCACGCTTGCTGGCTTCCTTGGCGCGTACGATGGCTTGTCCCATGCCGCCGCCGGCAACGAACCCGGCCAGGCTGGTGAAGATCTGGATGGTCGCCACCATGCCGAATTCGGCCGGTACCAGGAGGCGCGCAAGTATCAACCCCAGCGCGAAGTTGACGACCTGGCTGCCGGTGTTGCCGATGAAGACCCACTTGGCGCCATGGCGGATGGAATGGCCAAGGCTCATTTTTCTTTGAGTGATACGGAGTCGAAGGAGAACATGGGGGATTGAAAAGCAAACTCTATGCCTGGGTCCGGTTCGTTCGGTTGCGTATTATTGCCTGATCCCGGCCTCGCCTGGAGCCCAGTCTTGATGCCGCAATTAATGCGAGGGGGATGACCAGCCATTTGCAACTGGCCAGTTTGAGTTTCCAGCGCGGCAGATTCTTCTTCGAAAAGACATGCAGGCGTCCCAGCGGGTAGTAAGTCATGCCCAGTCGTTCGGCCAGGCGCGTCAGCCCCAGGCGGGAAAAGAAAGCAATGTGCTGGCCGGTTTCGAATGCGTAATAACCCCAGTGGCCAGGCAGGGGCGGGTCATTGTCGGCGAAGACTTCGGTCGTGAAGATGAATGTGTCGGACTGATGGTCGGCCAGGGTGCGTTGTATGAAATCGAGCGGATTGGTCGTGTGCTCCAGGACCTCGATGGCGCTGACGGCCAGGCAGCCGCCTAGCGAGGGATCGTACTCGAAGCCCCTTGCATAGAGGTTGTTTGCATAGGGGTCAGACCAGTAATAGTCGAATCCCAGGTCGCGCATCAGGCGAGTCAGCAGGCCGTATCCACCCGCCACGTCAACGTACTTTCCCCGTCCGCGATCGCCCAGGACCAGGAAATCGATTGCAGCGAGCTTTAATGCATTAAAGATGTTCCGGGCAGCAATATCCGTGTCTTCCTGCACGATGGCATCCGAATAGGCTTCTTCCATCCAGGTAGGATTGCTGACGAACAGGTGGTCGCACGCTGCACAGTAGTGATAGGGAACCATGTATTTGTGGAGAATCTCCGCAGTGAACATGATCCTGGTTTCTGCGCTGCAAAGATGGCATTTCATCTGGGATGACTGGGCTGCTTGCCTGGATAGGCAGTCATTGTGACCATGACTCATATATCCATGTGTGGAATCGCGTCAGTTTCTGCCCAGAAGTTTCTTGGCAAACGGGCGTAAACGATAGGGCTTCAGTGCGTGCTCGGTATGTTTTACTTGGATATCCCGGATAAACATCACCCCTCCTGTTTCGCAATGATGGTCAGGTTAGTCTGTAGTAACTGATGTGCTGGCGTATGGGCGTCTAATCGGTGGGCCCGCACGTTGCGATCGCAAGGTTTCGCGAAGCCAGTGCTTTCACTCTTGGCAGGTGGCTGAGTATACGTGCGCGATTGTCGTGCCTATGCATGAATGCATCGTTGATTTTCCTCAGGAGCTCGTCGGTAAGACATTGCATCGGGGTAATGGTGTGTTCGAGCGACAGTTCGAAGTGCTGGTAAAGACCTTCGAATTTGTCCTGGTAGGTAATCGACAGCGTAGGCGTGCCGCTGCCCAGCGAGGCGATCACCAGATGCATGCGTCCGGTAATGGCAAGGTCGAGCAGGCCTGTGAGCCGTTTGATTTTATCGGGCTGATCGATCGAGGCATAGCGTACGTGCGTGAACCCCTTCCGTTGCAGTGCCTGGTCGAGTGCCTGCAACATGCTCACGTCGCCTGACTGCGATTTGAGATCATGTGGAAGCAGCATGAAGGCGAGCCCATTCTGCTCGCCTGCACGCTTGAACTGTTCGGCGAAATGGTCGATCAGCTGATCCACGCCCACTTCTGCAATGGCAGGTGCCAGCGCATGGGCATTCAGGTTGATGCCCACGGGTGTTCGGCCTTCCTGGCGCATGGAGGCGATCCAGCCTTCTGGCTCGGTGATAGGGTCGGTGGCGGAAGGCATCAGGAAGGCGCTATCCGCACATAGTTGCGCAAGGACGCCAACAATCCGGGTGAAGCGGTCAAGAGACGGCTGGTCGCGGATGTTGACGGTTACCTGGGGATGCAGTCTCGACAGGGCGTGGACCGCAGGGACCCTTGGGTTGCTGTTGAAACTGAAACCCAGGATCGTGGCTGGAATACCGAGCAATACGCTGTGATTGCAGTAGGCAACGATGCGTTGTACCAGGGCGGCCCCATATTTGCCGTCCAGGATGTCGGCGCCCATGACAAACAAGGCATGGTGCTGGCGTATCAATTCGTCGAAAGCGAGCGTTCCGGTTTTCCCGGCCCATGCAGGCACGACCGGCGTCTCGCCAATTCCAGGTACGACAATGGTGTGGCGCCGTTCGCCGATGATGGTGAATATCGAGTCCGGATTTTGTGCTCGTAGCGATTGCATCAAGGCGCTGAACATGGCTAGATCCCCCAGGGAACTGGAGGGATCGGTGACATCGCCCGCGATGATGGCGAAGCGCGTGGGTGTTTCCGGCAGGATGGGCTTGGTTGCCGAAGCCCGTAACCGGTGAAGGGGAAGAGCGACCTGCAGAATATTACGGGCAATAATGGCCTGGTCGATCAAATATTGCCTGTGCATCATCATGTCTGGGCCATCAGGAGGAGTGGCGCGCAAAGTTGTGTGACTTGCTCGATAAAGTGGGGACGCGTGTAGCGTGCCGTGACCTTGTTCCGGCCCGCTTCCGCGTTGCGTCTCCGGTCATCGCTATCTTCCAGCCAGGCGATGCATTGCTCGGCAAAATGTCTGTCGTCCCGGGCAACTCCCAAGCCTGTGCTCCCCAGATCTTCCTTGAAAGCCTCGGCGCTGTGGAGCGTTGTGATGCATGCCCGGCCATAAGCGAGCGATTCCAGAATCTTGATGTTGGTGCCGCCGCCCGAGTAAATCGGAGCGATAGTGAATGCAGCATTGCGATACGCCTCGCCCAGATCATCAACGAAACCGGGGGCGGAAACGTCGGGATACTGTTCCCATGCTTGTCGCACGGCGGGCGGGGCGGCTCCCACCAGTAGCAGTCTTGCCTCCGGGTGGGCAGACTTGATAGCAGGCCAGCAGCGGGTCAGGAAACGGTCGATGCCCTCGCGATTGGGTGCATACCAAAGCGAGCCGACGAACAGCAGAACAGGGCTGTTCGTCTGTGGAAATGGCTGGGCGGGGGGTGTGTATGGGATGTTGGGTAGCAGTGCCGATTTGAGTTCGCGATGCTGTGCCTGGTCGCGGCGATTGACAAAGAAATACGCGTCAAAGCGTTTGAGCTGTCGTTTTGCCAGCCAGGCTGCGTACTGCGATTTGAATTGTGCGGCCAGCGCCAGGACCCCCGGTCCGTAATGGTAGCCCCAGTCGTCCAGGTCGACCACGCTGTGCACGCCCGGCGGGACGACCAGCTTGGCGAGTGGATTGAGATAGCGGCTGACGACCAGCCTATAGCGTTTGAGGTCAACGCCCTCCGCCTTGAGTGCAGGTTGAGTGTCCTGTCCGGTTTGAATTTTCCAATGCCGAACGGACGCTGATGCCAGTGTCCATGCGCAAGGATCCCCGGTTTGGGCGATGGGTCCAGTCGGCTGGAACCGGCGACTGGCTCGAGCAACAGCACCTCCACCTCTCCCAGCGTCTGCAGGGCTTCGTACAGCAAGGCGGTGCGCTGTTGCGCGCCCGACTGGGGATTGAATGGAGACGCCGGTGAAACCAGCAGAATACGGTCAGGCATGGAAATTAGACCGAACGATGGATGGATGTGGATGGGATTTCATCACCCTTGGCGAGATGGCGACGCAGAAACAAAGCCGCTGCTTGGCATGTACGTTCGTTCCGGTTGTGGCAATGTGGAAATGAGCGCCAGCTGATTGGTGAGCGAGTATTCATGGTCATCATTATTAATAGATTGATGGTTCAGCAAGCAATATGCCATGCGCGGTAATTCAGGGAATATGCCGGCTTTGGTTACAATCGAACAACCCTTTTCTTTTTTCCGTTTCATGCAAACCCTTCATGTCGATCTCGGCGACCGCTCCTACCCTATCCATATTGGCTCGGGTCTGTTGGGCCGGCCTGAACTGATTCTGCCGCACTTGCCCCAAAAACGTGTGATGGTGGTCACCAACACCGTTGTGGCACCGTTGTATCTGGCGCAGTTGAAGGCAACATTGGAGGCTGCGGAGGTGGCGGTTGCGCAGGTGGTGCTGCCGGACGGCGAGGCTTGCAAGAACTGGGAAACGCTGAATTTGATTTTCGATGCGCTGCTGACCCAGCGCGCCGAGCGCAAGACCACTCTGATCGCGCTGGGCGGCGGCGTGATTGGCGACATGACCGGATTCGCCGCGGCGAGCTATCAGCGCGGCGTGCCCTTCATCCAGATTCCTACCACGCTGCTGTCTCAGGTCGATTCGTCGGTGGGCGGCAAGACCGGGATCAACCATCCGCTCGGCAAGAACATGATCGGCGCGTTCTATCAGCCGAAAGTGGTATTGGCCGACACCGACACCTTGAAGACGCTGCCTGCACGCGAATTGTCGGCAGGACTCGCCGAGGTGATCAAGTACGGCCTGATCTGGGATGCCGGCTTTCTTGCCTGGCTGGAAGCCAACATGGACAGGCTGCGTGCACTCGACCCCGTGGCGATCACCCATGCGATTTATCGTTCTTGCGAAATCAAGGCGCAAGTGGTGGGACAGGACGAACGCGAAGGCGGTATTCGTGCGATCCTCAACCTGGGACACACCTTCGGCCATGCAATCGAAACCGGCATGGGCTACGGTAACTGGCTGCATGGCGAGGCCGTGGCCGCCGGCATGGCGATGGCGGCGGAAACGTCGCGGCGGATGGGCTGGCTGTCCGAAGCCGACGTTGCGCGGACGCGTGCGCTGATCCGTGTCGCGGGGTTGCCTGACGTGGCGCCGGATCTGGGCGCGGACACGTATCTTGAATACATGGGCCACGACAAGAAAGTGGAGGGCGGAAAGATGCGTTTCGTCTTGCTGAAGAAACTGGGCGAGGCGGTGATTACCGCGGACGTGCCGACCGATGTGCTGACTGGCGTGCTGACCGCACCGCATTGAAAAAGGATTGTTGATGGAACCGTCGTTCGCCTCCTACGCAGCGCATTCCAGCCAAACCCGCGGTCGCTTGCATCCCGAACCTTCCGCCGCGCCGCGTTCCGAATTCCAGCGTGACCGCGACCGCATCATCCATTCCACCGCGTTCCGGCGGCTGGAGTACAAGACCCAGGTATTCGTGAACCACGAAGGCGACCTGTTCCGCACCCGCCTCACCCACAGCATCGAGGTCGCGCAAATCGGCCGGACCATCGCGCGCCTGCTGAACCTGAACGAAGACCTGGTGGAAGCGGTCGCGCTGGCGCACGATCTGGGCCACACTCCGTTCGGTCATGCCGGCCAGGATGCGCTGAATGCCTGCATGCGCGAACATGGCGGCTTCGAGCACAACCTGCAATCACTGCGCGTGGTCGATCTGCTGGAAGAGCGCTATGCCGAATTCGAAGGCTTGAATCTCACCTTCGAGGCGCGCGAGGGCATCCTCAAGCATTGCTCACTCGCCAATGCGGAAAAACTCGGCGCAGTGGGCGAGCGCTTCCTGAACAAGCAGCAGCCTTCGCTCGAGGCACAGATTGCCAACCTGGCGGACGAGATCGCCTACAACAACCACGACGTCGACGACGGCTTGCGCTCCGGGCTGATCACGCTGGAGCAGTTGAGCGAAGTCCAGATCTTCGCCCGCCACCTGGCGGAGGTGCGTGCGAAATATCCGGCCTTGCAGGGGCGTCGCGTGGTGACCGAAACTGTTCGCCGCATCATCAACACGCTGATTCTCGATCTGGTGAATACCACGCGCATGAACGTCGAGAATCGCGGCGTGCAGACCCTGGACGAGGTGCGCGCCGCGCCGCCGCTGGCGGCGTTCAGCCCTGCGCTGCTCGACGAGCACCGGGAACTCAAACGCTTCCTGCTGCGCCACCTGTACCGCCATTACAAGGTGGCACGCATGAGTGCCAAGGCGGGGCGCATCATCAGCGATCTCTACACGGCCTTCACCGGCGATGCCCGCCTACTGCCGCCAGAGCACCAGACACGTGAATCGCTCGAGGGTGCACGCGCCGTGGCCGATTACATCGCGGGGATGACCGACCGCTATGCCATGCGCGAACACCAGCGGATTTTTGCGGTGGAAGAAATCTACGGTTGACCGGTCCATACGCCAAGTTCATCGCGAAGACCAAGCCGGCAATGCCCTCGCGGAGTCCTTCCCCGTTTCCCGAACGTTCTCCGCAATCTGTCAGCATCTTGTAAACGATCCGTCCTGGCCCGAGCTGAAGCGGGATTGGATAAGGTTTGATTCCATTCGTCTTTTCGGGGTGGCATGCTTGCTGCACAAGCAGAAGCAACTTCAATTCCGCCCCGAGAGACATGGATGAGCGTACTGATTGAACCCGCCGACCTGCAAGCGGCCATGGCGAGCGAGCCCTGGTCGTGATCGATACCAGCGACCCGGACGGGCTTGCGGCCATGAAGGAAAAGTTTGACGAAGCATTCGGGGCGGCCGGCTTCTCGGGCAAGGAAACGGTCGTGCTGTACGAGAACGCCATGAATACGGGCTTTGGTCAATCCTGTCGCGGCTATCCCAAACCGTAACAGACTTGTCTCGCGTCCCGGGAAGGATGGCAACAAGCCGTGTTGCGCCGTTTATCTGCTGATTTGGGGAGTCAGGCCTCAGGGCGTAGCGTCCGTGCCGCTACCCAGCACGTCACTTCGCGTGCGCCGGCCCGCTTCAGCGTTGCAGCCAGCTCGTCGAGGCTGGTGCCGGTCGTCATCACGTCGTCGACCAGCGCGATGTGCTGCCCCTGTACGTCTCCAGAACAGGCAAATGCGCCACGCAGATTACGGCGCCGTGCATCGTGTTTCAGTCCCATCTGGGGAGGTGTGTCGCGGATGCGCTGGCAACTGCTGAGATCGAGCGGAAGTCCCTGCCGGGCCGCAACGTCACGGGCGATTTCGGTGGCGTGGTTGAAACCGCGCTCCCGGATGCGTGTCGCATGCAGGGGCATGGCAATCATGCGATCCGGGACCGGTGCAGCTTCCGTGGCCCGGGTCAACCACTCGCCCAGCGCCGGTGCGATAGCAAGCTGGCCATGGTATTTCAGGCGCGGAATCAATCGGTCGAGCGGAAAGACATAGCTCAGCGCCGCAATGGTACGGTCGAACGCAGGCGGGCGTTTGAGGCAGGGCCCGCAGGTCTGTCCCAGGGGCGTGGGCGTGGCGCACTGCGGACACTGTGGCTGCGTGTGCCAGGGCAGATCGGCCAGACAGGCTGGGCATACATGCCCAGTGCGCGCCGCGTCGCCACACATGTAGGTTTTATAATTTCAAAGATATTGATGTCTAATTAAATCAATAACTTAATTGGTTCATATTCAGGTGTCAGATTCTCCTATGCTTGCGATTGATGAAATTTCCTTTATTTGCTTCCATAAATCATGAAAGGGCCTCCAGGATCATCCTGCCGCCCCCACTTGTAGCGAGCCGATGTAACGCAGTACATCGTCAGTGCGGCCTGCACTTACTAGTTGCTCGGCCGTCTTGTACTCGAATGGCTGTAGCGGCTCGTTGCGGTACCAAAACAGCGCGCGCTCGATGTCGCCAGACAGATCGGCGGAGGCGCGAATCACGCGCAAGACCTCGCGCAGGAAGCGTTGGACGCTTTCAGACGCGGGTGCGCGACTGAGAGTATTTCGATGAATGTGCGCCTGGTTTGCAAGCGTCTGGAGATCGATGCCGAACACCGCGCCGAACCGCTTCGGCGAAAGCGCAACAGCGCCGAGTTCCTGGTCCCGTAAGAAGTCCATGAAACCATCAAAGTTCTTGTGAAATGCAGGAATCGCCTCGGTCGTAGTGGACATGAGTTCACCCTATATATTGCACTTTTCAGAAACACATTATGCACAATATATGCACCATAACGGCGTTTTTCGCCTCGATCGATCGAGGCTCCATTTCTGGAGGCTAGAGGCAACACGCTTTCGCCTTACTGGGCTTTGGAAATCAGGCGTGATGACCTATCTCGGTGCGTTTCTTGTGGTCTTGCGTGAAGACGCATCAAGAAGGTTCCAGCAAATTCCGCCTCCAGTTCTCTTTGAAAAACCGCCCCTATTCCAATACAAGCCCGCCCCCATGAGCGTTGTGTGCGTATTCCAGTGAAAACCGCCACCCGTTCCAATCCAAAGCCGCCAGCGATCCCAATCCAAACCGACACTGGCAGTTGGCAGTCATCATTCTGTCACCCATGAAGTTGAGCATAGCGCCGTACCGAACACCACTTCCCGGCCATGCCCCTTCCCGCCCACAACGAAGTGCCCTATCTGCCCGACGGCGCATGCGATGCCGAACCGCCGCGTTCGCCTTACCCCCTGTGGCTAACCCTGGCGATCTTCCTCGGCGTCTTCGGCATATTGCAATGGGCTTGGAGTGAAGCGCGCGGCACCTGGATCGAACGGCTGGTGATTCATGAAGCCACGGTCAAGCCGGCGGCAGCCATGATCCAGGTTCTCACGCCTGAAGCGAAGGCCAAGCCGGTCGGCGCCAGCATCAAGGCCGCAGGCGGTGGGCTTAACATCCTCAACGGCTGCGAAGGTACTGAAGTCATGTTCCTGCTGAGCGCGGCCTTTGCGGCCGTGCCCATGGGCTGGCGGCGCAGGCTGGCTGGCCTCGCACTCGGGCTGGCCTTGATTTTTGCACTCAACCAGGTGCGAATCCTTTCCTTGTTCTACGCATTCCGTGAGCAACGCAGCCTGTTCGACCTGTTGCACACCACCGTATTGCCGGCCGTGCTGGTCGCTTTCGTCGCGCTGTATTTCTATGCCGTCCTCCATCGCAGCCGCTTGGCCTAGCCCAGGCCGGTTCGCACTAGCGCTGATCCTTGGCTTCGCACTCACCCTCGCTGCGGCCTGGTGGTGGGGGGCGGCGCTGATCGAGACTCTATTGCCGCTGACCCATGCCGCGCTGGACGGGCTGGACGATCGTTTTAGCGTTCGCTTTCTTGGCGTCGAGCACAACTGGCAAGACACCGTGATCCGGCTTCGGCTAGGCTTCTCGCGTGGATTCGTGCTGGGCGGTCAAGTCTTGTCGGCCGACCCCAGGGGAGCGCTGTGGGTTTCAACGCCGGTGGGGAGCCTGCTCCAGCCCCTGGTCATTGCGCCCGCCATGGCGGCGGCACTGCCCGGGCGGCTACTAGTCCGTTTGATGCGGTCCGGCCTCGCCGCACTGCTTGCCTTGGCGTTCCTGCTGATCGACCTGCCGGTTACGCTCCACGCCGCAGCCTGGGACACGCTCGCATTTAGCCTGAAAGTGACCGATTTCTCGCCGCTGCTGTCCTGGTACCAGTTCAGCTTGTCGGGCGGCAGGCTGGGGATAGGGGTGCTGATAGGGATGGCGACGTGGAAGCTAAAAGACGCGCCCACCGCATGAATCCGGCCGCTTCATAAATCCCGAGCGCTGTCTATACAACTTTAGTCTAAGAGCTGCCCGGCCTATAAACTCAGCTAATCGAACGCTGCTATCCGTCACATCGCCTGCGTAGTCTCCCCGCTGTCCAGCCCTTGGGAGAAGGCTTGTGAACCGACAACAACGACGCCTCGCTTATTCAATTTCAGTATTGCTTGCACTGACCGTCGCATTGCCGGCCCGGGCGACTGTCGATGACGCGCGCGCCAAAGGGGTCAAGTGGATGGTGCAAACCCAGAAGGGCGATGGGTCATTCGCGGGCTTGGAAGGCCTCGATGTGCAATCCACCTCGGCAGCGGTGGAGGCGATGCTCGCGGCCGGCATGACGCGTTCCCCGCAATACGCGCGCGCCCTGGCATGGCTCGCCAATGCTCCGGGAGGCAGTCTGGATTCGCAGGCGTGGCAGGCGTCCGCGCTGGCCGCGGCAGGCCGCGACGCCACAACGGTCGCAGGCGCGATCCGCGACGCGCGCAACATCTTTGTCGTGCAGTCTGGCGGCTCGCCCACCAGCGGCGGGGCAACCTGGGGTGCCTATCCCGGCTACGGCGCGAGCACCATCGACACGGCGCTAGGCTATGGCGCGCTGCGCAGCGCCGGGGTGAGCTACACGAACGACACCAGCAACCTGACCACGACCGCCCTGTGCAACATCCTGCCGGCCCAGCTTGCCAGTTCTCCCTGGAGCGGCGCGTGGCCGTATGCGCTACCGGAAAGCGGGCAGCCGTCGAACGCTACGACCGGGTCGCTGGCCGCGACCGCGATCATGCTGTATGAACTCAAGAAGCAGCGCCAGGCCGGGCGTTTCCTGTCCGGCTCGGTGTGCGGCAGAACCTCCCCGGGCGCGATCGACACCGCCATGACCAGCGCCAAGGCCTGGCTCATCAGCCAGATCAACGCGAGCGACGGCGGCTTCGCCGAACGCAACCCGCAGACCGGTAGCCTCGAAGTGTCGGCACCGGTGGCCACCGCCATGGCGATCCGCGCGTTGGCTTTGTTCTCCGCCGAGGGCGACAGCGCTTCCACCACCGCGATCACCAACGCCCGTACCTGGCTGGCGGCCCAGCAGAAGGCTGATGGCAGCTGGATGGGCGATCCCTTCGTCACCGCCCGCGTCGTCGCCGCGCTGCCCGTCGCCACCGGCACGCAGCTCACCGACAGCGACCAGGACGGCATCCCCGACGTGGTCGAACAGCAACTCGGCACACAGATTCTGGTCGCCGATGCCCAGAACCAGCTTGACCCGAACGCCAATGCCGTACCGGGGATCACCGCCACCTCGTTCAGCGCGTCGGCCACCCTCAACACCCCTTTCAACTACACCGTGTCCGCCCCGGGCGGCAATGGCCCGTTCAGCTTCGCGCCCGTCAACGGCGCCTTGCCGCCCGGTCTCGCGATGGCCGCCAATGGCCAGATATCCGGCACACCTTCGGCGTCGGGCAGTTACGCCTTCGATTACGAAGTCACGGATGCCACGAATGCCAAATCTCTGGTCATCGGCCGCATCGACGTGACGGACCCGTCGCCCTCCGATGGCGACGTGCCGCTGCCGCCCTGGGCGCTGGTGGCGCTGGGGGCAGGGCTGCTGGGTGCCATGCGCCACAGCGCGAGCAAATCCGAGCAGCGTCGCCATTCCGCTCGCGCAGCCTGACGCGCACGCGTCGAGCCACACAAATACAAAGATCATCAAGGGAGCAACCCCATGTCTTGCCAGATCCTGCACCGCCTGATTCTGACGGCCGTCGTGAGCGTTACCGCGCTGGCAGCAATCGCCGCGCCGCCCAAGGACATCGCACCCGTGCCGGCAGAAGCGGTACAGGCCGTGCGCGCCGCGCAGCAGGGGCGGCCCGACCCGATGGCGGAGGCGCTGGATCGCCATCTGCGGGATGACCTGGACCTGGCCGACCGCGGTGAGCGGGATGGCGCAAGGTTCAAACAGAAAGGTGTCGAAGTACCTGAGGTTCAGGCCACCCTCGCCAGCCACCGGACCGAGGCCGCCGCCCGGCGGCAGGAAATGCTCAGCTTGCGCGACGACGTCCTGGCCCGGCTCGACCGGGAAACGCAGGCGCTGACGGCCCAAGGGCAAACCATCGCAGCGGCGCAGGCCGCGGGATTCAAACAGAGGCTGCTTGCCCGCTTCAACGCCGTCGCCCAGGACCTCGATGACCTCTCGAAGGCCGATAAAACCAACCTCGATGCCCGCGCCAGACGGGCCGCCAGCCGCATCCAGGGCTGGTTGGCCGCGCGCCCGGTCGAACCCTTGCCGCAGCCCAACTGGCGCCGTGTCGAGCCGGTCGCCCCGATGGTGCTGCCGCCTGCCCGAACCGTCCCGCGTTTCGTCGCGGATGCGTACTGGCTCATGCAGCAAAAGATTGCAAGCCGCGACGGCTTCGTCCATGTGGCGCTCACGTCGACGCCGCCAGAAGCAAGCGCATGCGGTTATGTCCAGGCCGACAAGGATCCGACCGCCGAGGCTCCGTCGACGAACCCAGACATCGTCGCGCTCGCCAAGCAGCTCGACTACAACCCGGTGCGGATGTTCGAGTGGGTCAACCAGAACATCAAGTTCGAGCCGTACTACGGCTCCATGAAGGGCGGGCTCGGTGCGCTGTGGAGCCGATCGGGCGGCGCCACCGACCAGGCCAGCCTGCTGGCGGCCTTATTCCGTGCGTCCAATATCCCGGTGCGCTATGTGCGCGGCAACATCGCCGTGCTGGACGGCACGGCGATGGGCGCGGACGGACGTGGACCGCGCTGGATCGGCGCCAAGAGCTACGCGGCTGCGGCACAGATTCTGGCGAACAACGGCAATCCGGCAGCCGGTAGCGGAACCAACTCCGTCAGCATGGCCCACGTCTGGGTCGAAGCCTGCCTGCCCTACGCCGCCTATCGCGGCACGGGGTTGGACAACTCCGGCTACCGATGGGTGCCGCTCGATCCCTCGTACAAGGATCAGCGCTACCAGGCCGGGATCGCTGTCGACAGCGGCTTCGATTTCAACTACACGAGCTGGCTCGCCAGCCGGCTGGACGCGCAGGGCAACTACACGCTGCCGCAGGAAGCCCTGGCGGGAGAAGTGGTCGCGAACGTCCAGACCAAGGCGCCCAACTACGCCAACAACACCATCGAGGATGTCCCCTACAAATCGGAAATCAAGCGCCAGCGCTTCGATATCCTGCCCATCGTTCCGCCCTATGAGGTGCTGCAATACACCAGTTGGAGCGGGGTGGCGAACGACCCGGCCGAGACCGCCGTGCTGCCGGATCGCCACAAGTACCGGCTGCTGGTTGCCGTCAAGACTTCAACGGACAGCCTCCTTGAGCAAAAGACCCTCAACCTCGTCGATCTGGCCAGCCAGCGGCTGACGCTCTCGTTCAAGGGCGCGACCCCAACCGATCAAACCGCGTTCGACACCTGGTTCAACGCCGTCGATCCGGCCGCCGCGCCTACCTGCGCGACCACCGTCAACATGGTGCCGTCGATCAAACTCGAAGGCGTCGAGCAAACCAGCGAGGCTGGCAGCGGGACCACCCTGCTGTGTTCGAAGGACAACAAGCTGACCATGACGGTCAGTCTGGCCGAACTCGGCGCTGCTGCGACGCGCACCAACGTTACCTACGTCACCATCGGCGCTGCCAACCTGCATGCGCTGCATGCCTACGCTTGGCACACGTCCGACACCTATCTCGCCAAGCGCTCGGAATTGCTGCTGGCCAATGTGCGCGCCAACAGCAGCAACCCCAACGCCGACCGCGACGGCATCGAAGGCGAATTCCTCAACATCGCCGCCAGCCGCTACAGCCGCCATGTCGCCGACGCCTCCAAGCGCGCCGGCGAACTCTTCGGCGAATCCGGCACTATCGGAACGAGCCTTGGTTTGACGTCGGCCCAGGTCAAGGTCAACTACCTGTTCGACCTGCCCTATGGCCTGTTCCGCAAGGGCTTCCTGGTCGACTGGCCGGGCAACGTCTATACGGGTTCGCGCCTGGATACGCCCAACAGCGCCGACCATCGCGCCTTCAAGCTGGCCGGTTTCGCCGGCTCGTCCTACGAGGCCTATATCTGGCAGGAATTGGCGAATCTCGACGCCGTCTCCACCACCCGCGGCTTGCAGTTCGCGAAAGAGCAGGCGATCGAAATCCTGCAAATCAACAACGCAACCGATTGGGCCAACAACAAGTGCAAGCTCACCAATACCTGTTCCAACGGTGCGCTCAACACCAACCCTGCGGGTACCAATTACAGCCCCACACACGTCAGCCAGATCGAATCCCAATACGTCAATGCGGGTTATACGCTGACCATCCCGCGCAGGTTGATCCAGTATCCCGATAGCAGCGGCTGGCTGGGTGCGGCTTTTTACGCCGAGAAGCTCGTCACCAGCGGGACTTCATTTGCCTCGTTCCCTATCACCAGTTACTCCGGCGGCGTCACCGTCGAACCCGCCGGCAGCACAACGGGATCAACCGGTTCCGGCGCAACCGGCAGCGGTTCGACCGACACCGCCTCCGGCGGCTACACCGGCACCAACGACCCCTTGGGCAGTCTCTACAATGCCAGCACCGGCTCCGGCATCTTTGCCGACCCCTACGCCCCGTCTGCCTTGCAGCTCCTCGGCATCAACGGCTACCAGACCGCCAACGGCAACAGCACCGGCACCACCACCGCCTTCGACCCCGTCAACATGGTCACCGGCAACCTCATCCACTCCGAGCGCGATATTGCCATCAAGGGCAAGGGAAGCCTGCCGCTGGTGTTCGAGCGCTGGTACAACAGCAAGGCTGCGAAGGACGGCCCGCTTGGTTACGGCTGGACTCATAGCTTCAACCACTTCATCCGTTTCTACGGCGTCGAATCGGGTGTCGCCAAAATCTCGTGGACCGACGGCACCGGCGGCGAACGCTTCTTCTCCACCGCCAACCAGACCAGCGGCAATATCGCAACCAACGCGGTATTTAGCGGCAGCGCCGGCGTCTACGCCACGCTCACGCGGCTCGCCGACGGCACCTATCGCCTGACCGAACGTTCCGGCATGCAATACGTGTTCGAGAGCGTCAACGCCACCGCCACCGACACCCAGCAGAAGGCGCGCCTGCTTTCGATCACCGACCGCAGCGGCAACGCGCTGACGCTGTCGTACGCGCCCATCGCCGGCTGCACCGGCACCTACGTCTGCAAGGTCACCGACGGCCTCAATCGCAGCCTGACCTTCAGCTACAACGGCACCCGCATCAGCCAGATCACGGACTTCACGAATCGCACCTGGCAATATTTCTACGACGGCAACGGCGATCTGATCACCTTCAAGAACCCGCTCGCCGTGGCGGGTAGCCAGAACCCAGTCGCCTACCAATACTACGGCAGCCTGGATGGCGCCAAGCTCGTTCATGCCATGAAGCAGTACCAGCTGCCGCGCGGCAACGGCATGGGCTTCGAGTACTACGCCAACGGCCGCGTCTTCCGCCATACCCCGTTCGACACCGCCGGCGTGCCGCTGACCGACCATGCCACCACCTTCGCCTGGGCCGAATTCCGTCGCGAAGCGAAGAGCATCGACGCGCAGGGCAACGCGCGCACCTTCCTGTTCGATGCCAACGGCAATCCGCTATCCATCACCGACGAATCTGGGGCCACCACCGACTACACCTACGACCAAACAGCCGGCCGTACCCAGCTGCGCCTGACCAAGACCGATCCGCAGGGTATGGTCACCGGCTATGGCTACGACAGCCTCGGCAACTTGAGCGATGTCACGCTCCCCAGCACCCGCACCCTGCAATACCGCGACATCAACCAATACGGCCAGCCGCAGCGCGTCAAGGATGCGAACGACAACTGGACGCTCAACCGCTACGACGCCCAGGGCCGGCTCACCGACGTCGTCCGCGTGAGGAACGGCGTCGTCCCCGTCGCCAACACCAAGCCCGCCAACACCGACATCCTCGCCTGGACCCAGTATCAGGCGGACCCTGCAGGCAACCCGATCAAGACCCGCAGCCTGCGCGACTGGACCACGGCCGTGCTCGGCGACGCCACGACCGGCACCGGTCCCAGCCTGGAAACGGCCTACGACGCCAACAAGCTCAACATCGTCAGCCTAACGCGCCGCGGCGACACCAACGGCACGCCCGCCACGCTGGAGACCGACACCTACAGCGACTTCCAGTACGACAGCCTCGGCCGCATGACGCGCGGCCCGGATGCCCATTGGTACGCCGCCGACACCCTGTACGACGCCCTCGACCGCCCGATCAAGACTCCCGACGGCCGCGGCCACCAGTGGGACACCGTCTACGACGCCAACGGCAACCCGCTTACCGTCGGTCTCACCGTCGGCGGCGCCTACCTCGACGGCTACTACGCTGCTTACGACGATCTCGACCAACTGGAGAGAAAGGTCGACTACGCCGGCAACGCCACGCTGACTCAGTACGACGCGCTCGGCCGCGTGAGCCAGATCACCGAGGCCGACGGCTACAGCATCGGCTTCGACCGCGACCCCATGGGCCGCGTCACCGGCGCCTACAACCAGGAAGGCCAGCGCGTCAGCCTCAGCCTCGATGCAGACGGCAGATCGAGAAGCAGCACCGACCCCAACAACCTGACCACGAGCTACGACTACTACCATGCGAGCCAGGATGGGCGCCTGAAGCGGACGACCCTGCCCAAAGTCACTGGGCAGACGCAAGGAAGAGCCGTCGAAGTCGCAGCCTATGACGGCGCAGGACGACCGACTCAGATCAACGCCCTCGCCGCCGACGGCAGCATCCGCGACAGCTACCGTTTCTACGACGAACTCGGCCGCCTGACCCGCGCAGTCGGACCGCAGGTCTCCGCCACCGACACCAGCCGCCCCGTCACCTGCTATGTCTACACTGTGCTGTCGGACGTCAAGGAAATCTGGGCCGGCAGCACCACCGACACCGTAGCCAAGACCTGCGTCCTCGACGGCGTGACGGTGAAGAAGCAAGTCGCAAGAACCTTCGACGACTTCGGCCGCAAACTCACCGAGACCGATCCCAACGGCAAGACCTGGGCGTGGACCTGGAACCTCCATAACGAACTGACCGCCAGCCAGACCCCCGTCCAGGCAGCAGCCGGGCAGAGCACCACCTACACCTACGGCGTCAAGACCAGCCCCGGCGAAGCCCAGGGCCAGCTCAAGCAGCGAAGCGTCCCCGGCGCCCAGACCGCCGTCTACACAAGAGACGCCCTCGGCCTCGTGACGCAAGCCCAAACCCTGAACGGCGCTGGCCAGACCGTCGTCGCCTATGACTACAGCTACGATCCGGCCAAGCGGCTGAGAACCGTCACTGACTCAAGAGGCGGCAAGACCCTGAGCTACGTCTGGACCCCGGGGGGACGTCTGGCCATGGTCCAGGACAGCGATGGCCACCAGGCCAGCCTCGCCTACGACCCCGCCGGCCGGCTCGCCAGCGTCGTTGCCCCCAACGGCGAGACAATCAGCTTTGTCTACGATGCCGGCGGCCGCCTAGTCGAGACGCGGCTGAACTCCGGCCAGCGCACCACACAGAGCTGGTTCGAGGACGGCAATCTCAAGCAGAAACAGAACCTCTACAACGCCACGGTTCTGACCAGCCACCTCTACACAATCGACCAGCAGGGCCGGCGCGCCACCCAAACGGAAGTCATTGCCGGTGTCAGCAAGGCCTGGACCTATGCCTACGACAATCTCGACCGCCTCACCAGCGCCAGCGATGGCACGGCGGAGACCTACAGCTACGACATCTTCGGCAACCGCCGCAGCAAGACCAGAGGGACCACGACCACGGCTTACCTGTACGACGCTGCCCAGCAGCTCACCGAAATCCACGATGGCTCCGACACCGGCACGCTGATCGGTGCAGCGGTACACGACGCCGACGGGCATATGACGAAGCTGTGCGAAGTCGCAAGCGGCGGTACCGTCACCAATCCGGCTGGCGACTGCACTGCATCGGGCACCGGATCGACCACGCTCGCCCTGGTGTGGAATGCACTCGATCATCTGAATACCGCCACTCGTACCGGCGCTGGCGCAATAGCCGAAAGCTACCAGTACGACGATCAGGGCCGGCGCATCCAGAAGACCAGCGGCGCCACCACCACGAGCTACCTCTACGACGGCGAGGACATCCATGCCGAGTGGGCGGGCAGCATCAGTGGCATGCCTGCAACAGTCTACGTCCAGGGCGCGGGGATCGACGAACCGCTCCTCAGGCTGACCGGAGCGACGAACAGTCCGGCGGCGACTGAGGCGGCGTATCTGCAGGACGGGCTGGGATCGGTGGTCGGAACGGCCAGCGTAACCGGCACGCTGACCGCAAATCAGCGATTCGATGCGTGGGGGAACAAGACCAGCAGCAGCGGCACGACGCCGACCTACGGCTACACGGGACGCGAGTCGGACGCGACGGGGCTGGAGTTCTATCGTGCCCGCTATTACCACCCAGGGCTGGGACGCTTCGCCAGCCGTGATCCGATGGGCATGGCGGATAGCGTGAGCCCGTATGCGTATGTCACCAACAACCCGGTGAACCTCATCGACCCGATGGGGTTGCTGGCGCAACTTGCAGGCACGACGAAGAATCCGGCGTATTGGGGGATGACGGCGGATGCGAGTTTCTATACCGGCACGCAAACGGACGCACGCGGCGGAACGGGAAGCTTTACTCCGGGGCAACAGCGGCTCACCAGTGTGCCGATGCAGTCAGGCGTACCCAATCCATTCGACGTGCAGGCTAATGCGTTGCAGGCACCGCTCTTCTCACCGGATGATTTGCTGGGCTCCGGGGCACTCAAGGGGGCAGCCACATTGGGCGGGCTGATCGTAGGCGGAATAAAGGCGGTTGGAAGTGGGGTCGAAAGAGCCGTGTCGTATGGTGCTCTTGATATTTTTGGAAGACCCACTGGAGTGAGTGCAACTATAACGCGCGATATGCTTGGAACTGGTAGCCCTGCAAGCAGATCAATTATTCCGCCAGGCTTCGAAGGAGGGGCCTCAGGTCAAGCTAGGGGACATTTATTAGGCAATCAGCTTGGCGGTTCTGGAAGCGATGCCCGTAACCTTGTAACCATTCAGCAGAATCCCGCTAACTCTCCGGTTATGAGGGGTTATGAGAATCAAGTTCGATCAGCGGTAGAGCAAGGCCAAGTTGTGAGGTATTCGGCCACGCCAATCTATAACGGGTCGGAACTTGCACCGCACGGTATCACGATCAATGCCTCTGGCTCACAAGGATTTACACTTGACGTTACGATCCTTAACCCGCTACTTAACAGATAAACACTGATTGACATGGGCATCGAGCAGTTAGAAAAGATATTGTTTCCACCAATTGTCCCTGTGGACAGGCCTGTGGCTAATGGCTGGTCTGAGGCTGAGAAAAAACTTGGCAAATTGCCAGAAGACTATAAGCGTTTTATAGAGATATATGGAACAGGAAGCATTGACGGTTTTATTTGGATTCTTAGTCCATTTACATCAAATAAGAATCTAAATTTACTGGATCAGGCTCAAATTAAAATTAGCGCATTGATTGATTTGAGTGAGAACTTTGGTGAGGCACTTCCTTACCCATTATTCCCGAATCAAAATGGCCTTCTACCTTTTGGCACAACTGACAATGGTGATGTTCTCTTTTGGCAGATGGCGAATAATCCTACGGATTGGAAGGTCATCATCAACGCATCTAGAGAACCAAAATGGGAACAATACGACGTGGGTATCGTTGACTTCCTGGTGGGGTTGCTGACACGGAAAATAATTTGCGAGGTATTCCCCGAAGACTTCCCAAGTAATCAGCCAGTGTTTTACCCGAATGCCTTGACAGGCTAGCGCAGGAATAAAAGGAGAGGGTCCTGTCGGAAAATCGGAATATGTGAGCTTATGGGCGATTGGTGAACTTTCTGAGTTGAATCGTGGCTACCGCGTAGAAGAATTCGCGCCAGATTTGTTGTTCTTTGGTTCGGATGGAGGTGACGAAGCCTTCGCCTTCGATTTTCGCGATCCGACCATGCCTATCGTTGAGGTGCCATTTATTAGGATGAGCCTGGATGAGGTTAGGCCCCTTGCGGCAACATTCACCGAAATGCTCACAAGCACGTGGTAGTTCTCGTAAGCGATTGGAGAATTGAATGCGTATTGAACAACTGTTGTTCATCGGCCTCTTCGCTGCCGCGGTTCACTCCCAAGCGTTCGCTTGGGGGCATGACGGCCATGAAACCGTCGGTGCTATTGCGGATCGGCTGATCGTAGGAACCAACGCAGCGAAGGCGGTCAAGAAGATCCTCGGCGGCCAGACGCTTCAGCAAGCCGCGGTCTGGGCGGACTGCGCCAAGGGCATTGATCCTTCCAACTACTACGCCTACCGGCCCAAGTATCACACAACGGTTTGCGCGATCTACGAGACTCCAGCAGGCAAGCACGACATGGCAGATTACGTGCGCCGCAATGACACCAACTGTACCCGTGAAGAAGAGAAAGTCTCCTGCCACAAGGAGTATCACTATGCCGATGTTGCGATCCAGCAGAATGGGTACAGGGAAGGTTTAGTCGGAACAGACGATCATGATGTCGTGCATGCCATCCATGCGGCGGTTGACGTACTACAAGGACGGCCAGCGCCCGCACCGTTTGATATCAAAGACAAACAGGAAGCGCTGCGCATGCTCGCACACTTCATTGGTGACATTCATCAGCCGCTGCATGTGGGCGCGGTCTACCTGGACAAGGACGGTCATCTTGTCGATCCCGATGCAGGTACCTATGACCCGGGCACAAAAACCGACGGCGGAAACAGCATCACCGTCAACCGAGCGGTGCTCCACGCAAAGTGGGATGCAGTCCCGACGAGCCTGAAAGTGGAGCATGTCGACTCGTTGGTTGAACTTGCCAAAGGCGTGGGCCCTACAGACGGCGACATTGCACAGTGGCCCGAAGTATGGGCTACGGAAACGGTAGGCGTTGCACAGCGTACCTATCAGGGGATCGACTTCGCCGCGGAAGATGAAAACACCAAGAAGTGGCCGGCAAGCTTCACCAGCCCGAAGAGTTATTCGGCGACGATGAACTTGATCAAGAAGAAGCAGCTGGCCAAAGCGGGTGCGCGGTTTGCACAGACACTCGAAGCGATTTGGCCCTAGGCGGCGTTGATTGGGAGATTTCCCCAGGCGTTCTTACTAGCCGACGGGAGGGAAATTCTGGTCGAGGTGCTGGGCAATGTGCTCAGTGGGGTGTGTGAGGAAACTGCTGGTGTCCGTACGTTCTGCTTTGACATAGTCCTGCCCCTACGTCAGCCGGTCGATGCTAACAGTCACTCTGTAGAACGACCTATGATGTTAATAATAACAGAGCCCTTCTTGGGACGGCAGCGACGCCAAGAGAATTGAGCACTCCGATTGCCCCATCTAGTTGTCATCGGGGCTGCACATGAGATTGTATGGATTTTCAATGAATGGGAGGGTAAAGCGTGGGTAAACATATCTCGCATATGAGCATCTCGTGGCTAATCATTGGGGGCTCGCTATTGACTGCCGGCTGCGCCAATCTTGCGGCAGTCAAGGGATACTCTGACGAAACCAAGAAACTTACCGCATCCTTTGAACCCATGCTATCTGGTTCTGTCGCCGCTTGCGAAGATCGATATGTGCGAGACGCTCTCTTCACCCACAGACAGTTCAATCTCGCTGAAGAGAGAAAGAACGCGGATGAATTGTGTTCGCCAATCAAGACAGCCAACGAGGTGATCGCTCCATTGAATACACTCCTCGCTGCATACGCCGATACGCTGCTTGCGCTGGCGGACGACAAGCTGCCGAGCTATAAGGGAGAGCTCGACGGGCTGTCCAAGGCACTCGGTTCAGTGAAGAAGCTCAATGGGGAAGCAGTGCTCGAGGCAAAGCAATTGACGGCAGTGAACGCGCTCGCCGAATACGTCTCACGCATGGCGACGCAGCGCATCCAGGTGAATGCCATCAAAGAGGCGCTCGGGCACCATGAGAGCATTTCGACTATTGCGGAGATACTCAAAGACTATGCGACCCGCAACTATGGAGGGTACATCAACGATCAGTTGCGAGAGTTTCCGACAATCGTAGAAGCGGTCCGCACGCACGCCCAGAGCGAGATGCTTGCCTCCCGCTATCTTGAGGTCCAACTCGCTGCTGACAAAAGTGCTCTGGAGGAAAAGAAGAAAGCCATTGATAGCTACGTCGCCGCCGTGGATAAGATGGTCGCCGCCCACAAGGACCTTGCCGACCACGTGGATCAGCTCGACGCCCCGGAACGGCTCAAGCTTATCGCCGCGTATGCAAAAGAGGTCTACGCGCTGCAAAAACAGGTCCAACAAGCCTTCTAATCCTAGGGGAGACGTAAATGGCACGGCTATCAAGAACGGACTATTACGACATTGCTGATAATTCTGCACAGGCGTCCGCGGCTGTGCTCGACTATCGGGTCAATGCACATAATCTGACCTCCGCACAGCAAGACGCCCTCGAACGCTTCGAAGATGAGCTTGATCATCAGGTGGTAATGTTCAGAAATTATGGCGTTGTGATTTCAGGTGATGAGGCGGCAACAGCGCAAGCCGATATCCAAGACGCAGTCGGCAAAGCCAAGAAGGTGATTCGGAAAATCGATAACGCCAAGCGAGCCATAGATATTGCAGCGGCGCTTGTCACGCTGGCAGGGAGCATTGCAGCAAAGGATGCTAGTGGAATAATCCGAGCTGCAAAGGGCGTTCGCGACGCGATCAACAATCCACCAGCGAATGCGGAAGCATGAGGGGAGCCACCATGCCTGTTACCAGTGTTACCGGCCTTCCGGTCCTTGACATCCTCGCTGCGATCGGGGGATTGGGGACGGCATCCTTCGCGCTCGTCGATGGTGCGAAAGCTTTTAGTGGGGGACCCTCGCGCGGGGGGTTTCGCCATATCCGTCGAGTGATCAAGCGGCTATATCCTGAAAACGCGGATGAAGAGGATCGTGCATACCCACTGTCACTCGGTTCAGTACTCGATACGCTATTCGCAAACTGGATCAATGGAACGGCTCTGGCAGATCAAAAGGCGATTGCAAAGTCCTTAATCAAGTTGCGACTGACTGACGACAATGCGCCCTTCCTCGCACGAGTGACCGGTGTGAAGGAAGATCTACTTAGCGGTGTCGCGCGCAAGATGACCGATGGCACTCAGTTGACGCAGCCAGAGAGCGATGTTCTTGGGCGCTTCGATCTTATTCTCACGGCACTTCTCGACGAAGGCTATCAGCGCGCAGATCAGCTTTACCGCAACTCCGCGAAAATGTGGTCAGTAGTGGTGTCCGTTATTCTCGCGCTCATCGGTGGCGCGATCGTTGGAATGGGTACCCTACCCGACTTCGGCGCCGCATTGCTGATCGGTCTGCTTGCCACTCCACTCGCCCCTCTCAGCAAGGATTTGACGAGTGCGCTTCAGGCGAGTGTCAAGGCGATGCAACTGCTGCGGAAGTAGCGGATGGCAGTTTTCCTTAACCTTCGCGCCATCAGTGTCGGCGGCGGACCCGCAGCCGAAGTGCGCGTCTTGAGTACAGAGCCCGATGAGCCAAAGACAGTATCTGGGTTGGCAGATCGAGTGCGTGGCAGGGACGTGTTACTGGTCACACATGGCTTCAATGTCGATCAAGCCGATGGGATTGCCTCGTTGTCCCACTGGAAAGAAAGACTCACGCTGCCGCCGAATGTCCTGTTCGTCGGTATTCTCTGGGCTGGAGATGCGTGGGTACCCGTCGTGAACTATCCGTTTGAGGGTGATGATGCGACACAGAGCGGCAAGCTGCTCGCAGAGTTTCTCAACCGGCACTTCGACGAGGCATCAAGCCTCGCCTTTGCGTCTCACAGTTTGGGTGCGCGTGTCGTGCTGGAGACGATAGCCCACCTAGATGCACGCGTGCGACGACTGAGCCTCATGGCTGGCGCCATCGACAACACATGCTTGCAAGATGAGTACCAGAAAGCCGCGGGCAAAGTCGACTCAATATCCTTGCTGGCTTCCCGTGGAGATTGGGTGCTGGAGTTCGCGTTTCCCGTAGGGAATTTTCTCAGCGGCATCGTTTCGCGGGGGCACCCATATGTTCACGAAGCGCTGGGTCGCGAGGGACCCGCGCGAGTAAACCTAGCAAACCTCCACAGCGGATGGCAAATTCCCGATGGCTGGGGATATGGTCATGGCGACTACCTGGCACACAAACCAGGACAATCCCTGCCGCCTCCGGTGGATTTACCTCCTCCCGAGCGCAGCGAACTAGCGCCTGAGGATAAAGCGTCATGGTCGGCAGGGTTTGTCTCAACGCGACTCTTATAGCAAGTTTCCGCTCGGGCTCTCGGATGGCCCCATAACCCTTTGAGCGGTGAGCGGGGTGGGTTACAAGATCGTCCACGTACAAGAAGCGCCCCCACGCAAAATTGTCGCCGACCCGGAAACCCGCGACGGCAACCACACCATCCGTTTCCTGCACAAAGGCCATCCGATAGCCGGAGTTTTCCTGGCTTCGGATTCGAGAAAGAAATTGGTTCTCTGCAATATGCGGGCGAAGCGCCCTCATTACGGGAAAGCAATCAGCAATCTCATCGTCAGATGTGGCTATGTGAATGCGCATGATCGTTAAAGCCCATCGTCTTTCTGAAGCCAAGCGACGACATTGGCCGCGTTTTTGTTTGGCGGAAAGACCGGATAGAACACTTTACGTATTGAACCGTCCTCAATAATAAGAGTGAGCCTTTTGATGAGACGTAACGAGTCATATTCAAACGTGGGAAGCATCAACGCGCTCGCCAGCTCGAAATTACGATCGCTCAACAACTCAAAAGGCAAACGGAGGCGCTGAATCGCTTCTTTCTGGTCTTCCGAAGATTGTGAACTGACACCATATACCTTTGCCCCTAAACCTAGTAAATCGGAATGAAGGTCACGAAACGAGCAAGACTGTGGTGTGCATCCTCTTGCTCCAGGGATCTCGTTCCAACCAACCATTGGAGGCGCGTCCGGCCTTCCAGTCATGGGGTAGAAGTAAACAACAACTGTTCCATCTTCGCGCCCAAGATTTACTTTGGGGCCTGACGTGCTCGCTAGAGCTACGGCAGGCATATTCATCCCTTCTAAATGGGCGCATGCGCCATCATCTTCAGGGACGGGTAAATTATCCGGTAGAACCAGAAGATTTTTTGTATTCATTTGGTTTCCGTTGAGCCTTTGTATTGCTAACGTGAGGGGCGCCGCATTTTTTCGGTGTCCATCTTGCCATGTTAGAGCTTGGTGGCGAGCACAACACCACTGGCCCAAGATAGTTTGGTAACACGAAACTCTTTCAATTGCTCCAAGGTAGCGATTAGGTTCGCGACCTTTTCAGCATGCCCTTCTGGCCAGTTTGATTGAGGAAGCATGTCGTCAATGACATATAGACCAGATGGAGCTAACAGGTCGAGAGCTTCTTCAAGGAAGCGATATTTCCCGGACCAGGTGTCGGCAAAGATGAAGTCAAACTGCTGCCCACGAAGAGACTGTAGGAACTCATCTCCATCGGCGCAGACGACAGACAACCGAGGGTCTGCGCCCAAGTGCCGCTTCAGGATGGACAGCAGAGCTTCATCATTGTCAATGGTGGTTAGATGCGACCCTGAATCCATGCCGTCGAGTAACCATGCCGTAGACAAGCCTGTGCCTGAACCAAGCTCAAGAAAGCGAGCCGATGGTTTGGTCGCGGCCAAAGTACGCAGCAAGGAGCAGGTGAGTGGCTCTGACGCCATAGTAAAACCGGAAGCGCGAGTGTCGGCCCAGATGGCGGGAAGGATTTTCGGTTCGTTGAGATTGGAAAGATTATTCATATTTTTTGGAAAGCTCTGCCATACAAGGTAAGGGGCGCGCGGCTTTTTGCGCGTCCCGCCTGACCGTTCTACGCGTTAGGGATGTTCTAGGGGTTTATGGACACCGTTCGCCGAATGTTCCCGCTTGCGCAGGTGCAAGGCGAATGCTGTGAGACCAGCCGCACCCAGAACCATCACCAGGAGCCCTAGAATAAGTCCAGTGACCAGACTCATGATTCATCTCCTTCTTCGTCCTGCATGGATTCTAGAACGAAGCTTGCCTGGCGACACCTTGCTGCCCCGCGGTGCTTGAACGAATACTCGACTGGCCTGTATCCTTGTTGAGAATATACCGCGCTCTTCGACGCGAGGGACTACGCCAGCATCGACCCGAGCAGTCGCGAAGTGGTCAATGCCTGATGATCCGGGCAGCCTGCGCGAAAATGAAACAAGCAACGTCATGGTGAATTAGCCGACGGAGGCAACTCCTGCCGCACAGGTCGGGGCATTCTGCTTGCCATCCCAACCAAGCAGAGTAACGGCAATGTCAACGAGATCGTGTGCCGCCTGCGGCAAGCTGTTCTTTCCCCGGCCGCAGATCCCAAACCAGCAATTCTGTTCTGACCACGAATGCCAACGCGAGCGACGCCGGCGCACGCAGGCGGAGCGCCGCGCCAACAAGCCAGCGACCCGCGTGAACGACACGCAGTATCGCCGAGACTGGCGAATCAAGAACCCTGACTACTGGAAGCGCTACCGAGCGACCCATCCCGAATACGCGGAGCGTAATCGGATTCAACAGCGGCAACGCAACAAAGCCCGCAAAAATTCGCATATTGCAAATGAAGCCGTGTGGCCGGCGCATCCCTTTATTGGCGAGCTGTACCGGCTGTCACCCGTCACGCGCCGAAAAATTGCAAATGAGGCCGTGTGGATCGTCGAAATCAGTGTCCTGTCTGGCCCCGCGGGCTTTTTGGGGGTAATTGCAAAATGAAGCCGTAATGTTATTAAGGCCAATTTGTTGGTAACGTCATTCGCCTTCGGGCTCGGCTTAGCCCGATGCGCGCCATACCCAATCCCGGTTCCAGCGAGGAAAGGGTCATGACGGAATGGCATCGCTTGCCGAGAGAGTGTGTGACCTTCGGAGGACGCCCACCATGCAACAGGAAGAGCAAGGCTCAGGACAGGCAACCCAACTTTGCGCAGCCGAATATGTCCGTATGTCCACGGAGCATCAGCAGTACTCGACCCAGAACCAGGCCGACAAAATCCGCGAGTACGCCGCCCGGCGCGGCATTCGCATCGTCCGAACGTATGCCGATGAGGGAAAGAGCGGGCTGAACATCGGCGGGAGGAGCGGGCTGAAGCAGCTGATTCAGGACGTCGAATCCGGCCATACCGACTTCCAGGCCATCCTCGTCTATGACGTCAGCCGCTGGGGCCGCTTCCAGAACGCCGACGAAAGCGCCTATTACGAATACATCTGCAACCGCGCCGGCATCCAGGTGACCTACTGCGCCGAGCAGTTCGAGAACGACGGCTCGCCCGTCTCCACCATCGTCAAGGGCGTGAAGCGAGCAATGGCTGGCGAGTACAGCCGCGAACTCTCGGCCAAGGTCTTCGCCGGCCAGTGCCGCCTCATCGAGCTGGGATATCGCCAGGGCGGCCCCGCAGGCTACGGCCTGCGGCGCATGCTCATCGACCAGAACGGCTCCCTCAAGGCCGAGCTGGCGCGCGGCGAGCACAAGAGCCTGCAGACCGATCGGGTCATCCTCATGCCAGGACCGGATGAGGAAGTCGCTATCGTCAACCAGATGTACCGCTGGTTCGTCGAAGACGCCCTGACCGAATCCGAGATTGCTGCACGCCTCAATCTCCAGAAGGTGCGCACCGACCTCGGGCGGGAATGGACGCGGGCCACCGTCAACGAGGTGCTCACCAACGAAAAATACATCGGCAACAACGTCTATAACCGGATCTCCTTCAAGCTCAAGAAAGCGCGCGTGGCGAATCCTCCCGACATGTGGATCAAGAAGGAGCGGGCTTTCGAGGCCATCGTCCCGCCTGAGCTTTATTACACCGCCCAGGGGATTTTTCGGGCGCGCTCGCGGCGCTACTCCGACGACGAGTTGCTCGACCGTCTGCGCCACCTCTACAAGACGCATGGCTACCTGTCCGGCCTCGTGATCAACGAGACCGACGGCATGCCGTGTTCCAGCATCTACGCCCACCGCTTCGGCGGCCTCATCCGGGCCTACCAGATGGTCGGCTTCACTCCCGACCGGGATTACCGCTACCTGGAGGTGAACCAGATTCTCCGCCGCCTGCATCCCACCGTCATTGCCGAGGCCGAGGCGAGGATTGCCGATATCGGCGGTGAGGTGGTGCGCGACCCTGCCACCGACCTCCTGGAGGTCAACGGCGAATTCAGCGTGTCGCTCGTCCTGGCGCGCTGCCACGCCACCCATGCAGGGAACCATCGCTGGAAGGTGCGCTTTGACACCAGCCTGTGCCCGGACATCACGGTAGCGATTCGTCTCGACTACGACAACCAGGCTGCCCTCGACTATTACCTGCTGCCGCGGCTGGATTTCGGACAGGCGGGCATCTGCCTGGCCGACAACAATGCCTTCGAGCTCGACACTTACCGTTTCGACACCCTGGACTACCTGTACGGGATGGCCGAGCGCTTCCGCATCCGGAGGGCCGCATGATTCCGGAACACCGCAGCCGCACGTTCAAGATGATTCCCCTGGCAAGCGTCCGGGTACTCAACCCCCGTGAGCGCAACCAGCGGGTATTCGACGGCATCGTCGAGAACATCAAATCCGTGGGACTCAAGAAGCCGGTCATCGTGACCCCGCGCACCGACGAGGCTGGGCAGGATTATTTCCTGCTGGTGTGCGGCGAAGGCCGCCTGAACGCGCTGCGGTCTCTCGGCGAAGAAACCATACCGGCTCTGGTTGTGGAGGTCAGCGATGACGAGGCCTTCGTGATGAGCCTGGTGGAGAACATCGCCCGCCGCCAATACCGGCCGCTGGAAATTCTCTCCAGCATCCGGCAGCTGTTCGAGAAGGGCTACAGCCCGTCCGCCATCAGTACCAAGACGGGACTCACGCCGACCTATGTGTCGGGAATCCTGACTCTGCTGAAGCAGGGGGAAGAGCGCCTGCTCGTCGCCGTCGAAAAGGGCATGGTGCCACTCAATACCGCGCTGGACATTGTGGCCGCCGGGGAGAACGAACGCGAACTGCAGTCCGCGATGCAGGACGCCTACGAAGCAGGGACGCTGCGTGGCAAGAAGCTGCAGCTGACGCGCCGCATCATCGAACGGCGCCGCACGCTCGGCACCTCCTTGGCCCGTCGCGCAGCGCGCAAATCGGTCGACATCACCAGGTCGAGCCTGGTCCGGGTCTACGAGAAGGAAGTCGAGCGGAAGAAGATGACGCTCAAGAAAGCGGACCTGACCCAGAAGCGGCTGCTGTTCGTCGTCAGCGCGCTGCGCCGGCTGCTGGCGAGCGAGAACTTCGTGAACCTGTTGCGGGCCGAACGGCTGGATGCCATGCCGAAATATCTCGCAGACCGGGTCTGGCCGGATAAGGTGGCGCGATGACCCAGGTCGCTCTGGCGTTTACGCCGCAGGTTCTGCAGGTGCCGCTGGCGAACATCCTGCCTTCGCGCATGCTGCCGGCGTCCGTTCCCGGCTCGGTCAAGTACATACAAATCCGCTGCTCCATCCAGGATGTGGGTGTCATCGAGCCCCTGTCCGTCACCGTCTCCGACTCAGCGGCAGGCCAATATCTGCTGCTGGACGGGCATGTGCGACTGATGGCGATGCGCGAGCTGGGCTATCAGGAAGCGCCGTGCCTGCTGGCGAACGACGACGAGGCCTACACCTACAACAGCAAAATCAACCGGCTCTCGACCCTGCAGGAGACGCGCATGCTCCAGGAAGCAGTCAACAAGGGCGTCTCCATGGAACATCTCGCGCGCGCGCTGAACGTAGACGTCAGCCATGTCCTGAAAAAGCTCAGCCTCCTGGAGGGGATCTGCCCGGAAGCGGTGGCGCTCCTCCGAGACCGGCAATTCTCGGTCGAGATTGCGCGCGTACTGCGGAAGATGAAACCCACCCGACAGGTCGAATGCATCGAGCTCATGCTCTCAGCGAACAGCCTGACCATGAACTATGCTGAAGCCCTGTTGGCCGCGACTCCTGTTGAGATGCTAGTAGACGGAACCAAGCCTGCAACCATGAAGGGCGTGACGCCCGAGCAGATGGCGCGCATGGAGCGGGAAATGGCGAACCTGCAGGGGCAGTACAAGCTTATCGAGGAAAGCTATGCCGAGGATGTGCTGAATCTGGTCCTGGCGCAGGGATACATGGCGAAGCTTCTCGAGAACGACGCGGTGAAGCGCTACATCACCCAGCAAAACCCGGACATTTATGAACAGCTGAAGTTGATTGCCGAGCTGAACTCGCTCGACCAGCCGTGAAAGGTGTTCTTTAACAATTCGGATTCTTGGTTCGGGGAAGCTGCCGGGGCTCGGCGCCGGCGAGAAGTGCTGCGGGCAGCTTCCCCCGAACGTTTTCACATTCTCAGCGGGGAAACGACGGGTGTTTACCTGGGTAATCGCCGGTCTGCGATGACATCTATTGCGTGTCTATCCTCCGTGTTATGCGGAAAGGCCATATACGATGTTGATGAGAATTCGCAAGACGAGTTCGCCGCCGATCTCGGTATCCAGTAAGGAAATCGGAGTGGCGCCACCTAGCACGATCAGCGGCGTCCTCAGCCAGTCGAGAGCATTCTTCAAATCGCCAAATGCTTCTTCGGATTGCGCGATCGCTCGTGCTGACCGGAACAGCCGCTCCGATTCCTGAGAAGAAAGAACGCCTTCTCGCCGACGCCGGGCCAGGATACGTGTGGACATCCCAAGCATTTGGGCAAGCTCGGCCGTCGATGCCTGGATGTTAGTGCCAAGAAAATCCACCGCTGACGCAGGAAAACCTGTGCGAAGCATGGAAATAACAGTCATCTCGTTCGGGGAAGGTATGCGAAAAACCTCCGGACCTCCGAGTAGAGCAAGCACTCTATCGGTGTGGGCTTTCGGAAAGTAGCTAATTACATCACCAGCGTGAGCATCGCTGGATGGAACGTGTGTAGCCGGGGTATGTGTCTCCTGTCGTCTGCCAGGGTAGTGTTTATTTGGCATGGTACTCATGGCGTTCGCCTCCAGACTCTGATTGAGGTTACATCATGGCTTGGCGGCGTCTGAGCCAGATTGATTGAACGATTGCGTGGCCGCTGGGGTGGTTCCGACTTTTTCGGCGAACCGGCCAGTGACCCCGCCTCGATTTCTTCGCGGCCTATTACGTAACCATTCAGGGCGAAGACGGAATCCTGATTGCGCCAGGCTGTTCAGGTCCAGCAAATACTCGCCGATACCACGATGGTTGTGTGAGGGCGGTGCAATTATTATCTTGCCAGATAGAATTGCCTTGGCGAGGGGGCCAAACTCTTGGCCTTGCTTAATGCCTTGTCCGTTGGGCCAAAAGTCCTTTACCTGTACGCCATGAGAAAGATCTAGACCATGATCGTGGCAGTCCATGGCGAGTTCAGAAAACCGGGCATTGAGCGCGGCGAGATCATCCCTGCTGAAGCGGGAGCCTGAAGTAGTCTTTTTCTTGCCGATCGCGACTTCAAGGGCACCGTGCCTTACCATTGAACCGAACTGTCTTGCACTTATAGCCAACTCGTGGGCGGCCTCTCTATATTCCAAGGTTGCCAAAATATGTGGTTTGATTGAGAGTGCCGACTTCAAGTCAAAGCTTCCAGCACATGAACCTGGTGTGCTCTTCTCAAGCCTCTTAATGAAGCCTTGCTTGACCAGTCTTTCGATCAATTTTTCTCCTACACCGAGTATTTCTACTGCA
This sequence comes from Thiobacillus sp. 0-1251, assembly GCA_001899305.1. GTDB lineage: Bacteria > Pseudomonadota > Gammaproteobacteria > Burkholderiales > Thiobacillaceae > Thiobacillus. The sequence continues at coordinate 127,424 of MKWL01000019.1, forward strand.
CGAAGGATTCCAATGCCTTCGCTGATGGAGTTGGACGAGGTGAAAGGGATGACGTGTCGGGGATGGAGGTAAGAGGCTTTGCCGTTGGAGATTGTGATTGTTCGCTCCGCCAGGTACGTTCTCACTTCATCGCGGAGTATCGCCGGAGCATTTTCAGACTGGGCCCAAACCCATGACGCACCGACCACGTTAAGGAAATTCGACCGTTTGACGTGATTTCCAAAATGGCGGTGAGGTTCGAACAGCCTTGCGATCGTGCGGGCGTGACTTAATGGCCATTCCGCAACCGCCTGCCCGGCCAAATTGAGAACTTCCGACAAATCCGAAACGGCGAAGCCAGTTCTGTGTGTAAGGATCTTATCTGCGTTTGCCTCCAATCTTCTCGATAGGATAGTTGTCCAATAAGTAAGGAATGGGAGCAGGTCCTCAGGAGGCAATTGAATTACCTCATGTGGAAACCAGGTCGAATTAAGATCCTTGCGTCTGCCCAGCATAGCGTCCTCAATTAGCGAAGCAATCCTGATTGTCCATTCTGGAGAGGGAAGGCAGGCATGACTATCGATGCTATGGCCACAGGAGCAGGTCAGCAATCCTCGCCGCATCCACGTGAGCGTCCTCCCGCAAGCAGGGCAGGTATCTAGCAGCAGTGTCTGGTGCTTGGGGCAGGCAACAACCAGACGAATATCCCAGATGGCGCGTGCGTAGCCAAGTTCCTGGATACACGCTGGACAAATTCGGGTGAATCGTGGCGTGACTTCACAGGGCCTGTACTGAAGTGCTCCTCGCCGCCAGGTACCATGTTTTTCATCTTCTTTCCTCATGTAGGCCATGGACTTGAGCAGAGATGGGTCAACATCAACGAGCGCGGCGACTTTGTCGGCCTCATTGATGCCTACATGAACACGGGGGGCGACCCCGGCCATAGTCAACATCATGGCCGGCGTGGGATAGCCATTCGACTCGGACACGCGCAGGCAATAATTGGAGAGAGATTCCTCCTGCATCGGGCGAGGCCGGACGGGGAGACGGGGTGCATTTTGGGGGCTCATTTGCTCCCCCTTCCACCTTTCATGGCGCTTTGAATCTTTGGCGAGTAGATTTCTCCAGGTCTATTTAGGCGTCGCCTGACGAATTGTTGGTTAAAAGGGTTGAGGGGGCCTTCCCCCTCGCCCCAGATTTCTACCTTGAATGCGCCTTCAAGAATGGCCAGATCAAGTTGGGGCGCATCCTTTTTATGAGCGATCCGGATTGCCCGTTTCAGCAATTTCATTAAAAGTCCAATACGGCCATCAGACGCGACGAAAAGGCGGGTGGCCATATCCTTTTCATGCAGGTTCGAACGTCGCAGCGTAGGAAGCTTCCCGTCAATTTCCTTGAGCACGCCGCGGAAATCCGCAAGGTTGTTCTCCCACTTGGTCTTCTTGACGAGTTCCAGATGCAGGGGGGCAGAGAAACGTCTCTCCAGTTGCTCATTGCCCTGTATGACTGCTTCTCCTAAGGGCAAGGCCGACAGGACGATCAGCACCTTTGATTCATCGACAATTTCCTTGAGCCAGTTCGACAAATCCAGCACCGAATCATGCCGCCCCTTCTTCTGCAGAAAGTTGTTTATTTCGTCGAGCAGCAGCACCTGGCTGCGGCATTCCTTCAAGAGGGTAATGATCGCTTTCGTCAGCTCGTCGTTATCGCGGCGCGGGGCATAGGCCAATGGATCACCAAGTTTGGCGAGGATACGGCGAGCAATGAACTTGATCGACGGAACACTTGGTATCGATACCAAGACGGCCGGCCTTACGGTGCGGTCCTCATCCTCATAAGAGGGATATCGTTCCACAAGTGTTTCGAGAAACGTCGTCTTGCCTGACCCGCTTTCTCCGATGATGAATACTCCATTGAAGCCGAGAGCGCCGTCCCCCAATTCAATCATTTCAGTGACTTCATCCATCGCGTTACGGAAGGCTGGAAATCCGATCCGGAACTCCTTTAACAGAATCAGCTTGTCTTGAAGTGTGTATTGCCACGGCCGGAGATTACGGCCGGAGGTCGTTTGAGTGGAGGGTGAATGGGGTGCAATAAACATGAATGTCTCCTTAATGCCGGGCCTCTCCGACACGGAATGGCCTGGTAGATCGATGGTTAAGCAGCTGCAGACCAGCTGCGGAATGTGGGAAGGTCCTCGTCATCCGAAATGTCATCCAGATCCACGTCGATATGGGAGTGCCCCAAATCCTCCGGCGCTACGCTATCGAAAAATGCCCCGGTCTCCGGATGGGCGTGCTTTGCGGCAGACTTGCGGTCGCGCAGTTTCTTCGAGGCCATGAGTTTCTCGAGCACGGCGCGGATTTCATTTCGAGCATCCGCGAGAGAAATGTCGCGCTCTTCGTCCTTCAGAATCTGCTTCCTGTAGCTGTTGATCAGCTTGAGCTGGCTAAGCGTCAGGCCGCGCACGTTCTTGCTATTGGTGTTTGGTACCGGAAAGTACTCTCCCGTCTCAGGATGGCGGACATGAATTACCGTCAGATCGTCTGGATCGACCTTCAGATCGACCTTGAGGCGTTCGCCGTATTGCATGCGCAGGCTTTGCAGATCCGTGCTGTTGTAATGTTCCGTGTCGTGAAGCTGGATGCCGTAGTGCCAAACCGTGCGCTCGTATGGAAGCCCCAGGTAAACACTGAGCTTTTCGTTGCTGTCAGGCAAAAGAGGGACATGTACCTGCGCACTCTTCTCCCAGACCTTGATCGGAATATCACGCAGGCCGCGGTGAGGTTTCTGGTGGTAATAGTCCACGATCCAGATATGCAGAATTTCCTGCAGCGCCTGCCGGGTGATCAGGGCATGCTTCAGGGGGTCATATCCCCAGCGATCCCAAAGCGACGCGAACGAGGTACCGGGCAGGGTATGGTTCAGCGTGTAGTTATATGTCTTGATGGTGCGTTCGATCGAACCCTTGGCCCAGGGCGTACGGACGGGGCAATAGAGGATGGAGAAGTCCAGGTCGTACGCCGCGTCTTCCAACGCCCTCGCGTGAAACTCCTTGCCGTTGTCAACGACCAGAACTTCGAAGAGCCCATGGCAGGGCCAGTTGTTTTTGAGCCTCGGGTATTTTTCCCGGATGCCGGTTTTCGGCTGAATAGCATGCCTCAGGGCACGCATCACCGAGTCAATGCTGGGGTGGCCAAAGGAGACGTGGAAGCCGAGGATCACCCTGGAATGCTTGTCAATCGCCATCGTTATCCAGGGGCGCCCCAGCGGCAGCCCCGTCTCTTCGTCAACAACGAACAAATCGAGTGGCGTGTGGTCAATCTCCACCCGTTCGAGGATTCGGGTCGTCTGGGGGCCTACGCCGGTCATGCGGAACCTGACCCGCGCCTCGCGTTCGCCAAACCGGGCCACTGCGACTTCGTATGCGTCGCGCATATTGATGTGGCGATAGAAGGTGGAAACAGATGGAATCGGAAGTTGCTCGTCAGGCATTCGGTCGCGATTGAGGACGCCCAGGCGCTGCTTCACTTCCCGATGGCAATCCGGTCCGGGTTCGCCAGAATCGAGGTACAAAACGTCGATCACGTCATTGATGACCTGAACTACCTCTTCCGGCAGCCTCGGTTGCCCGCCGGCTCCCTTTGCCTCGGACCTGTCCACTTGCGCGGCGATTCCACGACGGCCACGCATTCGGTTCTTTTGCCACCGGTAAACCGAGATGGCTGAAGGGGGGCGTGAGTCCCCGATCTTCGATGCGATCAGATGAATGAAATACTTCAGCGTTGCAGAAGGGCTGTAGGAATTGCATCCGGCCTGGTCGAGCATATCCAGATATTTTTTCCGTCGCAGGGTCGTGGCCCGGCTCTTCAGCGGAATGTCCGTAAGGGTCGTGATAGTGCGAGGTTTTTTGACTGTGGTTCGATCCCTGATGAAACTCAGTCGGCCTGTAGAAAACAGGCCGTCGAGATCGGCGCGTTTGAACTCGAGGGTGACATCGCCGGTGTCTGGCACACACGAGAATGTCCCCGCGGGGTTCGGCCCATAGAGGGTGTAAGCATTTTGTTCAATGCTGACGCGTGCGTTTTCCTGGAAGGCGTGACGGCTCATTTCTGTTCTCCTTGAATCTTGGTGGTGATGTGGGTAATGGCTTGTTCGAACGGCAGGTCCAGATCACAGGACAAGTGGCCGGCTGCAATAAGGCCCAAAACGGTTGCGCGCCCCCCAGTAATCAGGGAAGCCAGCTGGTCTACCGTTGCAGGAAGGACGTGCCTGAGGTCGCCAACGATCTGCGCCCCCTGGAATCCCATTAGGTCGCGCCGCCGATAGCGCTTCAGGAGTTTGAGGTTGCTCAAGAGCGGCTCTTGCCGGATATCGCGATCAGTAACGATTTCCAGCGTTTCGCCGTTTTCAGCGTAGAGGGATTGAACGAATTCGAGCTTGTCGCGGACGTCCTCGCAAGCGAGCTTCTGTTCCGGTTTGACTTCGACGAGGTGCGAGTTCTGGTTTCGCGTGACCCGAAAATCGGGGGTATAGCGCCGACTCTTACCCTCACGTTTGTATTCCAGGCGATCAGGTTGCTCTTGGACAGCTGAGATCAGGTCATCAAAATCGCAGCGAAGCACGAAGTCGCCCTCAAGCGGGCTCTCACAATGCACCATTCGGCCTGCTTTTAGACTCGGCCGCTTCATCCTGAAAAATGCCTGGCTTGGCGTAATTGGGGCGCGTGAGCGTCCGGCTCTCTTTTGTCTTGCTTGTCTCATGTCGATTCCTTCCTATGCGCGGATGGGCGGGGGCTTGCCGTATTGGGCGCAAAACGACCCCCGTTGCCTGTCGCGGAGCGATCAGGCAATTGGTTTCAGTGACAGTTTTTGGTGCAGATTTGGACGCAAAACCGTCCCAGCGACCCAGAATCCTGGATCGAATGAGAGGAAGGGGGTTGACCGCAGAGATCGAATGAGCGATTCTTTTTATCAGCCGTTCAGTAGCTCACGCTATTGATCTCTATCGCGGGGCCGCCCTCCTTGGGTGCGCCCCATTTTTATTTACGTCATGGCTGCTCCTTTCCGAGCCGTGTTGGGCTCGCCTTGGTTGCAATCCGGACGATCTCGAGCAGGGCGTGGGGAAGCGTGTCCCCCCTATCTACCAGGTCAAACAGGATTTCTCTGATTGCTGGGGACGTTTCGGTCGGAATCTTGAGCGTGGGGGCAGAGCGCCTTAGTGCTTCTTGCAATGCGCGGTCCTCGTTCTCATCCAAATTCAAGGCTTTGCTGACCTGGTTCCAGAAGGCTTTGGATCTGGGCAAGCGTCGGCCACCTTCCACGGCGCTGATGTAGGACGGTCCGACATTGACCATTCTGGCCAGGTCTTGCTGGCGGATCTGACGCTGTCGTCGCTTCAGAACAAGAAATTCTGTGACCGGCGTGTGCATTTATTTTGGTGTAAAGAAATGTACGAAAAGCTGACCGTATAACAGAAAGAAAAATCGTGTCAACGCGCTGTGAGATCGATGTAAGTTATTGAAATAACACGATAAAAACTCTCGGAGAGTTGTCAGATCACTAGGAAAAATACACGGCAAAACAACGCCAAAAAATCAGTGGCTTGCGCGCGTGACTGAGATGTAGAGATCGACCCATCAGCCGTCGAAACTTGATAAAAAAGTTTTCAGAACGGGAGCTCATGGGCTCCTCAAATGGTGAGTTCCCGAAAAATACGAGGCCGCGCGATGATAAATTTCCGTCGATACTGGAGTGCCGTTTGGGCTTCAACAGATTTGGATGGGACGGTGATTCAAGCCTCTATAGGAACCTCGCGGGCTTGCTGAGGTGGCGGTTAACCTGACGTGAGATACCGATGAAAGGAAAAAAACTTGAGTATCGATAAGGAAGAAGATTCAAGCGACTGGGGCGACGATGCTTACTTCTGCGAAACCTGCGGCAGGCCTTTCCGATACCCGCTATATGACACAGCAAAGGAGTTCGAGCGCACGATATTCCACACGGGCGACATCCTCCCGGAAGTCGAGATCATCGGATCTGAAGGAATCGGTCAGTACTGTTCTAGCTCGTGCAGAGACCAGGCCAGAAGAGGTTTGCTGCAACGGGAGGCCGTGCGTGTGACCTACCCTGGCATCGGTCCGATTGAATGTTGTTCCCGCTGTTCTGCACCCGTGGATATGACCAAGTTCCACTTGGCTTATGTGGAGTCAGTTATTGATGGCGAGTGGGATCGAATGAGCGTTAATGTCCGTGAGTCAGCAGTTGTGGCTATTTTGTGCAACGGATGTTCTGCGCCGCCAGACCGCTTGATTGCAGAAGTCGATTTTCCAGTTTCGGATCCCGCCTCTACCGGGCAGGTATCGTGACGACTATGCTCGTGGCTGGTCAGATCATCAATTCAATATGCGCTCCACCAGTCCATCAAGCTCTACCTCCCGGTCAATGAGCAAAGGCGCTTATCGGTCCGGCGAGATGATCGCTCCCGCCATATTAGGTATTAAATGCAGCTTAAGGGCCGCATCAATGCGTTATCGGTTCTCCTGAAACGCGTCATACACAAGATCCAGCAGCATTGCCGCCATCGCCTTCTTGACGTGGCCTTTTCCCATAACCTGTTCTGACATCGATTTGTGGTTTTCGTAGGCCGCCATCACAGCGTCCTCGAAGGCGTTCATGAAGTCCGGACTGTCGCCGAACTGGGCCTTCTGGTTGGCAGCGGCCTGCTGTGCCAGGATTTCTGACTCCATCATCTTGCCAGCGATGTGATTCACGTAGTTGATGCGGTCCGCATCCGTCAGCTCTTCCCCCTCGAAGAGGTCGTTCATCTTGCCAACGATCTCCGACAAGAGAGCCTGCCTGGGATCCTGCGGCAGGCGGCTGCCGATACCGGTCATCGGGTCGAGCGTGGTTGGTTCCTCCGTCGGCTCGGCGAGGCCCAACTTGCGCTTGCCCAGATCGCGCAGGTTGTAGTGGGTCATCAGTACCGAGGACAGGTCGATGGCCTCGTGGCGGACCTCTTCAGCGATGAGCGGGGCGAGGTGCTTGTAGAAGAGGCTGCGCTTGAAGAGGTCCGAGTCACCGTAGTCGACGATCTGGGAGAGGAAGTCGTAGGCCCGCACGAAACCGCCCAGATCCTTCCTGAAGAGATCCAGAGCCTCGATGGCTTTCTTGTCCTTCTGCTGCTCGGCCTCCGTATAACGCACACGGAAGCGTTCGACTGCGGGACCGATCCTGGCCTGCAGATCCTTCTGGGTGCCCTTCCTGTAGTAGGCCTCAGCGAACCCCTCCACCTCTTCCGGCAGGTAAATGCCTGTGGCATCGAGTTTGGCCTGCAGGTCATGGATCAGGTTGGGGTCCGACACGCCGGAGAGCTGCGCCGCGCGGAAGTAGGTGCGGAAGGCGGTCAGGATCTCGCCCGGGTCGTTCACGAAATCGAGCACGAAGGTGTCGGTTTTGCCGGGGTAGGTCCGATTGAGCCGCGAGAGCGTCTGCACAGCAGAGACGCCGGCGAGCTTCTTGTCGACGTACATCGCGACCAGCAGAGGTTGGTCGAAGCCAGTCTGGAATTTGTTGGCAACCAGCATGACCTGGTACTCGTCCGTGGCGAAGGCCTCGCGCATGTCCCGGCCATTGAGGCCCGGGTTCATGTTCGACTCGTTGAACGGGCTCGGGCCGCTCTCGGGGTCGTTCACGTCCCCGGAGAAGGCGACCAGGGTGGATACGTCCCTGTAGCCCTGCGCCTTGATGTACTTGTCCATGGCGAGCTTGTAGCGCACCGCCTCCTTCCGTGAGGAGGTCACGACCATGGCCTTGGCGCGGCCGTTCAGGCGCCACATCACATTGGCCCGGAAGTGCTCGACGATCACCTGGACCTTCTGGGCGATGTTGTGCGGGTGCAGACGCACCCAGTTCATCAGCGACTTCAGGGCCCGGTTCTGATCCACCTGCTCGTCGTCGTAGTCCTGGCCATCATGGGCCAGCTTGAAGGCGAGCTTGTAGGGGGTGTAGTTCTTCAGCACGTCGAGGATGAAGCCCTCCTCGATGGCCTGCTGCATGGAATAAACATGGAACGGGGCCGGCAGACCGTCAGGCCCGGGCCGGCCGAAGAGTTCGAGCGTCTTGGCCTTCGGTGTGGCGGTGAAGGCGAAGTAGCTGACTGTGTTGGGCTGCACCTGGCCGGCCATCTCGGCTTCGAGGATTTCCTCCAGATCGACCTCGGCGCCGTCCTCGATCTCCGCCAGTCGTTCAGCCGTCAGCACCTGCTTGAGCTTCTTGGCGGCCGAGCCGGTCTGGGAGGTGTGCGCCTCGTCGGCGATCACAGCGAAGCGCCGGCCCTTGAGCGTGACTGTATCCCGGATGGCGTCGAGTACGAATGGGAAGGTCTGGATGGTGACGATGATGATGGGCGCGCGGTCAGCAAGCGCCTTCACCAGTTGCGAGGACTTGGAGCCGCCTTCGTCGGTGATCCGCACAACCACGCCGTGCTTGTGCTCGAACTGGTAGATCGCGTCCTGCAGCTGGGAGTCCAGCACCGTCCGGTCGGTGATGACAATGACCGAGTCGAAGAGCTTGGTGTCCGCCTCGTCATGCAGGGACGCCAGCTGGTGGGAGAGCCATGAGATGGAGTTGGTCTTGCCGGAGCCGGCGGAGTGCTGCACCAGGTACTTCATGCCCGGGCCTTCCGCCCGTGCGGTCGCCACGAGCTGGGTGACCGCTTCCCATTGGTGGAAGCGCGGGAAGATCAGTGCCTGCTTCTCCTGGACGCTGCCGTCCGGCAGGGTTTCCTGCTTCTTCTCCAGATGGACGAAGCGGCCGAGGATGTCGAGCCAGGCATCGCGGTCGAGCACGTGCTCCCAGAGATAGGACGTGCGGTAGCCGTCGGGGTTGGGCGGGTTGCCCTTGCCGCCGTCGTTGCCAAGGTTGAACGGCAGGAAACGGGTCTCCTTGCCATCCAGCTTTGTCGTCATCCACACCTCGTCGGTGGACACCGCGAAGTGCACCAGGGAGCGGCGCTTGAATGCCAGCAGGGGCTCCTCGCGCTTGGTGACCGGATCCTTCACTGGCCGGTCATGCCTGTACTGGTGGATGGCGTCCTTCACGGACTGGGTGAAATCGGTCTTGAGTTCGAGGGTGGCGACGGGGATGCCGTTCACGAACACCACCAGGTCGATGCTGTTCTGGTTCGAAAGGCAGTAATGCACCTGACGCATGACCCGCACGCGGACCTTGCCGTACCGCGCCAACGTCTCCGGGTTCATTTTCTGGGCCGGCTTGAACTGGCACATGTCGAACCGGGCGTTCACGTTCTTGAAGCCGTGGCGCAGCAATGAGAGCGAGCCGTCCTTGTCCATTAACTCGGCTAGGCGCTTCAGCAGCATTTTCTCGCTCGAGTCGTTGTGCACCGCCTTCACCTTCGCCCATTCATTGGGTTGGGTCTCCGACAGCCAGGCGATCACGTCCTCCGGGAAGAGTGCCAGCTCACGGTCGTAGCCGCTGTCATCGGGCGAGCAGAGCCAGCCGTGGGCGGCGAGGTGGCCGCAGATTTCCTGCTCGAAGTGAATTTCGGTATGGAGGGCGGTCATGGTCAAACCGATCTGATTCCGGTGATCCCAGCCACGAATATCTGGTCGCCCGTATCGAACATCCCTACGATAATCGAACCGGCGCACGCCTTCGACGTGTCATGGGCATCAGCGAACGATTGAAACATGAGCGCCGCCTCGGGAGTCGTGGCCCAGGCTTTGCGGGTGGCGTGATGGGACTCATCGAAGGCGGCCAGAAATTCGTCTGATTTTTCCAGATGGACGCCATAGCCAAGAAATGTTGCATCCTGGGACAGCCCATACTCCTTCTTGACGTCATTGATGGACATCTCTCGAAGGCCGAGCGCTTTGGCGATTCGCACGTCTCTGTCCCCGCGTAGCTTTGCCTGTCCCAATGTGCCCTCCTTGCGTTCAAAGTTGTATGTTTATTCTGAAATAACGCGCGTTACACAGCCCCGCGAACATCAGGCCGTGTAGCTAGCGGTTCCTTGTTTCTCGTTATTGCCCCCATCGTTTGGCATCAACGCTATTTTTTGAGCAAGGGAGACAGGGCATCAACAATTTCATTGGGCTTCAACTTATCCAGTGCCTTCTCCACGAGTTCATGCACCGGGGAAGCAGCGTCGCCGCGCTTCAGGAGCATCTTCGCCGGATTGGCTCCAAAACTTCTGATCGCAGACTCCTGAAGCAACTTCAGCATCTCCGGATCGGCGCCCATCTCGTTTCGGTAACCGGCAAAGGCCATTGAGGCCGCCTCCTTGAAGGCATAGTCCTCGCTCACACGAAGCACATTTCCATACTGACGAGCTGCAAACCAGGAAAACCAAACTAGCGGGCTGGCCACCAAAAATCGGACGGCTACTGCCACGGGGTCAGGACTGCCAGCCTTCAGCAGCGGTAGCAACTCTGCCAAACCAATCCAAAGCAAACCCACAATGCCAATTACAAATGCGCCAGCCCATATCATCCAGGTTCTCTCCAGCTCCTTGCGTTTATCGCGGAAAGATCGCGCCAGGCCCACCTTGTTCGCATTCTCCAGAAGGCCAGCAATCTCATCACGCCGATCTTCGAACTCCTTGAGCAGCGCATCTTTTGAGGCAACCGAGGCCGCCAGCTCCTGGGCCATTTTGGCAACCGAGGATGACTCCGTTGTTGCAGTAGATGCAGCGCTTTCCGCATTGGTTTTGGCAGTACCAGCCTCACGTTCATAACCCTGGATTGTTGCGAGAAGCACTTGAACAGCCTGTGAGGTCTCGCTTGCCTTGTTCTGTTGATCCTGGATTTGTGTGAGCAAGGCGATTGCACTTTCCTCGGTCTGCTGGATGGAAGCCTTGATATCCTCGGCTCTTGTAAACCACAGCTGAGCCTCCTCAATTTTGGCCGTCATGGTCCGCTCGAAGTCAGGCGACAACCTTGCAGATTCAGGGTGGATCGGAATTAGTTGAAGCAGTGAGCTTCTGAGAGTCCACAACCAGCTACAGATGTTCTGGACATTTGCGAGCACCTGAGCCGGGTTGTTCCAATTAGCGCTGAAGAACTGGGACATGGCGTTCGGGACAGATTCGAAGTTGCCCCTGTACTGGCTCCAGATGACACCATCTATATTCTTCGAACGGTCAAACGCCTTGAATAGGGCAATAACCTCTTCGAATGATCTCGAGATGTCGGCCACATCGACCCCGATGCCTTGTAGGTTTTCCTGGGGGGACAGAGTGGGTGCCGCCTGATCCCACTGTCTCTTTGCAGTCTCAACCTGAGTGATGGCATTAGAAATATCAATGCGCATGGCATTTCTCGCTTATGTTGTTTGAAGTTCAGACTCTTCAGCTTTGATATTCGCGAATTCTCGTACATCGATCTTTCCCGTCACAGCCGACGAGACCAGCGCGGTGCGGTGCCCACGCATCAGTTCGATGCACTGGCAGGATTTTTCGATAAGGCAGTCCAATTTAAAGGTCTCATAGTCCAAGTAATTGATCAATCTACCTTGCTCATCAACAGGTGGTACCGGAATCCTAAAATTTGCTAACGCCCCAAGATATATTCCTGGTTGGGCAGAAAACCCTACGTTTTCCCAAAGCAGTTGCTGGAAGGAACCAGACTCAAAAACCCTGTGCAAAAATTTGAAATGTTCCAAGTGATTTGGACGAAAGATTGCAAGGCTTCTTTGAATATGAAATTGGCCTAGGCGTGGAGGAACTACGGCAGTTTTGCCGAGTGTGGCTCCGACTATCGCCAGCAGAACATCGTTTGGCTGCGGAACAAACGAACGGCACAATTCGAGGAAATCCTCATGCGAAATCATCGAATCGTCGTCTAGCAAGCTAAAAACGCCATCCTGGATATTCCTTACGCTCAACAAAGGCACACCATCATCAACCCGTTGCGGTGGAAGATGTGTTCCATCTTTGAGAAGTGTGCAGACGTGTTTTATCGCCATGACATCCCAATGCGCCGGCACCTCCCCCAGCCACTCCACACCCGAATCCTTCATCGGCGCATCCGGGTTCAGCCCCTTGGTCACCGCATGGGAGATGAGCGCCTGGCGTTTTTCCTGAAGCAGTTCGATCAGCCTTTCCTGCTTGGCGATTAGGGTATCGAGTTTGGCAGTTTCGTGGTCGAGGAAGGCAGCGATGGTGGTTTGTTCAGCCGGCGAAGGCACAAGGAACGCCATATTCCCCATGAACTCCCAGCCGACCCTGGGCATCTTGGCCCCGAAGGTGGAGCTATCCGCGATGGCAATAAAATCTCGGTTCAGGATTTGATATTGAGCGAACCGGCCAGCGGTCGACTTTTCTGGCCGCAGCACGTGGAAATCACCAACCGCCTCCCCGTTGGCTTGCGCAAGATATGCCTTTGCGAGGTATGGCCGTAACTTACCAAACAGAATGTCACCGGGTACAAAGGCAACACCCTCTCCCTCGAACTCAGACGCAGTTTCTATGAACCGACCTGACCATCCCTCGATGTTTTCCAAGGCGACTGGGTGGCCGCGTCTGCTGGTTTTATCTGTCATCAAATTCAGACAATGTTTGAGGCGTCGCACATCCCAATGTTCCGGCACCTCTCCCAGCCACTCCACCCCCGAATCCTTGTATGTCGGGTACGGCTTGTACCTCACGCCGTCACCTCCTTAAGCAGATCCATGATCTCGGCTGACAGCGCTTTCAGTTCGGTGTCGATCTCCTCCAGCGGCCGGGGCGGCACGTACTTGTAAAAGAGCCGGTTGAACGGGATCTCGTAGCCGACTTTGGTCTTGTCGTGGTCGATCCAGGCGTCCGGCACATGAGGCAGGACCTCGCGCTCGAAGTAGGCTTGGATATCGTCCTTCAGGGGCACGTTCTCGGTGTCGCGCAGCGATGAGTCGGGTTGAGGCTGGCCTTTCTGCTTGCCCTTGCTGCCAAGGACGACATTGCCGTGCTCGTCGCACAAGGGACGCTCGACGGTGATGGTGGAATAGCCAAAGTCGGCGTTGTCGAAGATCTTGCTGTGCTCGCTCTCTTCGAACTCGCCGTAGAGCTTCACGATGCGCTCGATATCGAGCACGCCCAGTTCCTTGCGCTTGGAGCCCAAGGACTTGCGCATTTTCTGGTAGAACTCGGCCGCGTTGATGAGCTGAATCTTGCCCTGGCGCTCCGGCCGCTTGTGATTGGTAACGATCCAGACGTAGGTCGAGATGCCGGTGTTGTAGAACATATCCGTCGGCAAGGCGACGATGGTCTCCAGCCAGTCGTTCTCGATGATCCACTTGCGGATCTCCGACTCGCCCGAGCCGGCACCGCCGGTGAAGAGGGGCGAACCGTTCAGCACGATGCCGATGCGGCTGCCGCCTTCGGCTTTGGGCCGCATCTTCGAGATGAGGTGCAGCAGGAACAGCAGGCTGCCGTCCGACACCCGCGGCAGGCCCGGGCCGAAGCGTCCCTCGTAGCCCTTCTTCGTGTACTCGTCACGGATGGATTTCTCGATCTTCTTCCATTCCACGCCGAAGGGCGGATTGGAGAGCATGTAGTCGAAGCGCTTGCCGATCAGGCCGTCGTCGGAGAGCGTATTGCCGTAGATGACGTTGGAAATGTCCTGGCCCTTGATAAGCATGTCCGCCTTGCAGATGGCGTAGGACTCGGGATTCAGTTCCTGGCCAAAGACCACCAGGCGGGCCATGGGGTTGAGGCGGTGCAGGTGTTCTTCCGCCACCGACAGCATGCCGCCGGTACCTGCAGTGGGGTCGTAGAGGGCCCGCACCACGCCCGGCTGGGTCAGAGCCTCGTCGTCGCCGGCGAACAGGAACTCCACCATGAGCCGGATGACCTCGCGCGGGGTGAAGTGCTCGCCGGCCGTTTCATTCGAGAGTTCGGCGAACTTGCGGATCAGCTCCTCGAACATCGCGCCCATATGGGCATTGCTCACCAAGTTGGGATGCAGGTCGATCGCCGCAAATTTCTTGGCCACCAGGAAAAGCAGGTTGTCCTGGTCGAGCCGGTCGATGAGCGGCTGGAAGTTGAACCGCTCGAACACGTCCCGGACGTTGTCCGAGAACGAGCCGATGTAGTTCGTGAGGTTGGCACGGACGTTGGCCGAGTCGCCCAGCAACGTCGTGAAGGTCATGGGGGAAGTGTTGTAGAACTGGTAACCGGCCTTCTTGACCAGGAAGCGGTCCAGAGCCGCGGCCGGCATGTCCTTCTTGGTCTGGTGTTCCTTGAGGACGGCGGGTTTGGTGGTCTCCAGCACGCAATCTAGACGCCGCAGGATCGTAAACGGAAGGATCACCCGGCCATATTCGGATTGCCTGAAGTTCCCCCTGAGCAGGTCCGCCACTGACCAAATCAGGGATGAGGTGGCGTTTGTGTTCATAGTCTCTCTTGTTATTTATTCAGGCTCGTCAATTTTACAGATGCAAGCCAACAACCCGCTTCAGGCGGACGGTTCTGATAACCCTGGCTGGAGGTTTCAAATTGAAATTCCGCTTTGGCCAACCAATGACTGGCCCAGACCAACCACCCCATCGGCAGTTTCTCGGCTGAAGGGGACGTCCATCAATTGCTGATGGCGGTCGTTCGAGATGTTCCAATCAGTTATGTTTCCTGGGTACTTACCCGCACTTTCGAGTGCTTGTAACGATAGCTACTAAGTGGCAATGGTGCCGCGCGAGACACTGATCTGAACCGGAAGCTGGCGTAGAAATCGTGCTAACGTGAGGACGCTATATTTAATGCTGAAGCTTTCGATTCCGAAGACATTCGATGTTCCGTTCGCATCCCGCAATACAATCTCCGAGGAGCCAAGCGGACCTGTTTGCCTATAGGAGCAGTAGGTTGGAAGCCATTCCCAAATTTCGGACTCTGTCACATGGGGAAACTGTCGCTCGAACAACTTCGAGCTGACGAAATACTCTATCGGCAACTTTCCTTCACGCATGTAGTGAGGATGTTCGCTGATGGACGCAAACGTGACTTCGTCGCTTTGCTCAACGCATCTCCACAGCGTGCTTGTAATAGTATTACCGAAGTGTTTGGCGATCTCACGGACTTGTGCCAGCGAATTCACGCCTGAAAGCCTGGCCTCGGAGAACGCTCGGTGCGGAAATAAGAGTCGCCCGGCTCCATAGTTCGCCTCAGCTTCAATCGCTTCATGACTCGCCTGGGACAGCGTTGTCCGATCGTCGCCAAGCATATAGTCGTTATGCCAAGGAATAAGGCTGTGCGCCACCTCATGTGACTCATACCAGCGTTTCTTTAGGTCGGGGACGCTGCTGTCGATAAGGATGCGCTTGCGATCTGGAATGAAGAGAGCATTCAGGTCGAACCTGCGAACAGCCTCAAGCAGCAATGCGGGGCGCTCAATGACTTGTTTTGCGCCAATCTTCAGTTTGTGCACTACTTCGCCAAGAAGATTAGGGTCGTCGGCGCGGTAATAGTGGAGGTCTAAACGAAGCAAGTCGCGTACTTGAGGCAATTCTATCTTCCCACCCGAATAGCTTAGATCTCGGTGCACGCGATCAATGCGTTGATCTATATCCTTCGCAGCCCTTGCATCTATGTGGACGTTCTTCACTAATCACCCGATGGTTTGGACAAGACTTCAACAAGAGCGCGAATCGCTTCGTACTCTTCATTGGATATTGTTTCGGCGCCATTGGAACTAGCCGCGTACCTCACCGAGCTCTCGTTTGCTGCTAATTGGGAACGATGACCCGCTAATCGGATGAATCGTGCGCGTGAGAAGCCGCAAACATCGGCGAGTTGTGTCACTGTCCTCGGCTTTGGGTCATAGGCGGAGCATGTCTCAATCGCCTCCAAATCAGTCTCATCAATATCGGCCAACTCAGCAAGCTCAGTTCTTGTCCAGCCATTGTGCTCACGGACATAGCGTACTGCCTTGCCAAGTTCCGTTGGGACGCTGGCCAGCACCGAAGGGGTAACAGCTCTTTGCTCCACGTCCTTCTTGAACTGCTCAAGCGGTGTGCCGCCGGCCCCAACATTGGTGTCTCCACAGAGAGCGAGCTTTTCTTCTAGCCACTCCCGAGTAATCTCGAATTTCATGGCTTTCTCCTATTGATGAACGCATCCGCAGCCTCGGGGGTGAGTTCGTAGTACTTCAAGTTCTCCTTATCAGGGTCCTTGCCCAAGCATGCGAACCCGTGGCATTCGTAGAAGCTCTCCGCTTGCGGAAGTGCATGCAGCCCGACGCGGCCCTTGAACTCCGCCTCAATGCTAACTTGAACCGCTGCCCGCATTAACAGAGTCCCAATCCCGCTAAACCGGGGCCGATCGACGACTCCCCGAAGGTTCCAGGGTGCACTGGCTAAGTACGTCACATATACGAGCGGCCTGCCGGCCTCATTGGGGAGATTAGCAAAGTGCCCATCCGTCTTCAGCAACATCAATCCTTGTGGCTCACCTTCGCACTCGATAGCAAGCGTCGGACAAGACAGAAGACGAGACGAGCCCGCGACCTTGGCGAGCCAGGACCAATGGGCATGTTCGAGTCGAGCGAAAGGTCGGCCCTCAGCATTTGCCCGAGCCTCCGCCGCCGCCAGATACGTCAACCAGATATCGTCTACACGGAGGGCGTAAGCACTATCAATTCGCTCGTGCAGTATGGCTTCTACAAATTCGCCGGTTACGTTGTTGAGTAGTGGGATTCGGTGGCTTGAATTCACAAGACGACAAGCTCCTTCTTCTCCTTTGCGATCTCGTCTTCGAAGAACAACTTTTCTCCACCCCTTAGGCGCGCGTTCACCAACTGGTAAAGGCGTAGCGCCTGACGGAGTAGCGCGGTTTTGCTCATGTCTTTTTCAACACAGAGCTCTTCCAGCGCATTCATTTCCGCTTCTGTTAGGTTCAGCGTCATCGTTTTCTTGGTACTCATGTTGGTGCCAGTTCTCCATCTATTTTTGGATAGTAGATTGTTTGGCTAATTTACACAACAAAATATGCTTGTAATTTAGCTAACAGTTAGCTATTATTCGATTATCGCAACTGCCAAGGGGCAACCATGACTACCCAAGAATCCGCGAACGTACATCGAGTCATTCCAATCTTTATCGATGACGTGAAGTACGAATTGTCGGGCGCCAAAGCCTCAGGCGCCCAACTGCGCGCTGTCGTTCCAGTGCCTGCCGACCGCGATCTTTGGCTTGATGTACACGGCCCGAAGGACGACATCCTTATTCGGCCGGAACAGGAGTACGAAGTGACTCCCGGTTCTCACTTCTATACCGCACCAAGCACCATAAATCCGGGAGCGCGATGAAATGGACCTGCCGGCTCGCGACGTCAAATTCCTCAACGAGCGAGGGCTCGATTGGCAACTGGTCCCCGACCCGAAGGGTGCGGCATGCGTACTAGTAAAAGGGTTCGACGTCGCCGGCGGTGGGTTCAGCCCCGCGGCAACGGATCTAATGATTCGAATTCCACAACAGTACCCAATGACGCCTCTCGACATGTGGTATTGCGACCCGCCAGTTCGTCTTGCCTCAACGGGTCAATTCGCCACCGCATCGGAGGTGATTGAGACACATTTGGGGCGGCAGTGGCAACGGTTCTCGCGCCATCTCAATGGTGGCTGGCGGCCCGGGCTGGACGGTATGCGGTCGTTCTTCGTATTAATACAGCGCGAACTTCAAGGGATTGGTAAGAGCTAATGGCTGCCAAGATCATTCTGCTGGAGCGCCAACTCCATGCATTGCGCAAACTATTGTTCGACCGCCCCGGTGTTGAAGGTGCGGCTTTCTTACTATGCGGTGAGTCACGCACGGATCACGCCTTTAAGCTCATCGTCCATGCGGTCGTGCCCATCGCGAGTGAAGACTTCCTTCGCCGCGAGGCCGACGGGCTGAGCATCTCATCCGCCGCGCTTACGCGTATTGCGAAACTGGCCAGATATGAAGGTCTCAGCATTATCTTTGCCCATTCCCATCCCCAAGGTGTTCCAGAATTCTCCGACCAAGATGACCGAGAAGAAGAGCGGTTGCTGCCTTTCCTTCAGGCTCGGGTACCCGGCCGCGCACATGGGACGCTGGTGCTGTCAGAGGAAGACATCAGGGGCCGGTTATATGTGCCTGAGCGGGTTCCCGCAAACGCGATTACAGTCGTCGGCCAGGCCTTCCGCAGTTGGTCGCCGCACACGGTTAGTATGGCCGCACCATTTTTTGATCGTCAGGTTCGTGCGTTTGGCCCGGATATCCAAGGGTTGCTCACGCGATTGCACGTAGGGATCGTTGGTCTCGGCGGCACAGGGTCGCCACTCGCGGAACAATTGTGTCGACTTGGCGTAGGCCACCTCTCGTTATTTGACGGCGATCGGTTAGACGTGACAAATGTTAATCGGGTATATGGATCGACGGTCGGCGACGCCGGCCGCTTCAAAGTCGAGATTGCCAAGGAACATCTCGACAAGATCGGGCTGGGCACATTGATAGACGTGTATCCTGAACACATTACAGTGGAAGAAACGGCACGTGCTGTTCGCGATTGCGACGTGATCTTCGGATGCACAGATAAGGAATTGCCACGTGCGATTCTTATTCAGTTGGCATTGCGATACTGCATTCCGGTTTTTGACCTCGGTGTGCTGATTGACTCGCGCGATGGAAAGATATCGGGCGTGCACGGTCGAGTGACGACGTTGCTTCCTGGAGAAGCGTGCCTGTTCTGTCGAGGTCGAATTTCAGCGGAGACTATTCGGGTTGAGGCTTTGTCGGACGAGGACCGGCAGGGCCAAGCACGAGATGGTTATGCACCAGAGCTAGAAGAGCCGGCGCCAGCGGTAATTTCCTTCACAAGCGCTACTGCTAGCGCTGCCGTGTCTGAACTACTGCATCGCCTAACAGGCTTCATGGGTGCTGAGCGACAATCATCTGAGGTGCTGATCTCCTTTGACCAAACCCGGGTCCGAACTAATCGCATCGATCCGAGGGAGCATTGCGTTTGCGGTGATGAGTCGCTATGGGGCCGTGGAGATACTTACCCATTTCTCGACATGGTATGGGCTACTCGCACCATATGACACGTCCGTCGCGCAACCAGAAGTGTGCTCCGCAGGTAGTTGAATCCACCGAAGGATGCACTGTAAACAAGTTCCTAGATCGCACCTCCACGCGCCACCGCGGCGAGTGGCTCCGCATCATATTCAGCGCAATCTGCTGCTTACACCCGCAAGGACAGGTAAAGAGCATCCATTTATATCCATGTCCACCGCGCACTAAAGCGGCCACACCGGTCCGCTTTGCTGCCATGGAAGCAGCGGCTCGGTCATCAAATATCTCGACTACATACCGCTGCTCTTGGCGCAGTGGTTGCCCGCGGACAGCAGTTCCAAACCCGAGGAGCTGAGCCAAGCTTTGCAGTAGTTGACCAATCATTGAGGTGTGGGCCTTTAATCATTAGGTAAAGCGACGGCATAAACCGTCGGCTCCGACGACATCTGCGTACTACAAGTCTTATCGTGCCACGCCAGTGCGATGAGCATGCAACATGCGGATCTCTGTGCATTTCGTAATGGCTAATCGATATGCAATAGGCTCCAAGGTAGTAATTGGCAAGCCCCCCACACGGTCTTGCGCCCAGTTTGGAAAATTCAGAGAAGCCGACAATGGCCAACAATTTACCGCCGTCCGCTTGGCCGACTTTGAGACATTCAAGCCAAGTATGGTGGCTGGGTGGTTTGCGCTTCCGGCCGGTTGCAGTCCTCCACCGCCTGTATTGCCCGTGAGGAGGCATTTCGCGATCTATGAGAATAAATTTTCAGCCCAACGCGAAAAATGATCATGAAATGAGAAAACCTACAACACAGCAGGCAGGTTCGCGGAGCGAGTTGATTAAAAATTGATCGGATGTTCAATTTTGTCGTCGATGAAATTTGACAGGGGCTGCGTGCACCCTGAAAATTGCGGTCATGAAAGCCAAACGCGTCATTCCAGCTTCATCTTCCCGCTTCGCCGCGCAGCTGTTCAATTTCATCACCGTCGTGGTGTTGCTGATTTCGCTGACGGCGCTACTGCTGGGCAAGTTGCTTGCCGGCCACAAGATCGGTTTCCTGCCGTTCGTGCTGTCGTTACCGCCGGTCATGATCTGGCTGGGCGCGTCGATTTTCGTCTATGCCAGTATCGCGCACCATCCGAATCCGCGCACGACGCATTACAACAAATGGGCAGGTTACCGCTATTACGGCGTAATGGGCAGTCTGGTGGTGTTCGGCCAGCCGCTCTACGGCCTGCTGGGGGGCTGGCAGGGGCTGATGCTGGTGCAGGGAGTCGCGGTGGTGGTGATCGTGCCGTGGGCGTTGTTTGACATTTACCGGGCCGCGCGTGAGCCGTGGCAGGACATGACCATCGAGGTAGCCATCAATGAATGACATGACTCAACCGCCTGCGCGCCTATCCATGGCAGACATCGAGGCGCTGTTTGCCTTGCCGTTTGCCGACCTGATGTATCGGGCGCAAACGGTGCATCGTGGAAACTTCGACCCCAATCGCGTGCAGTTGTCGACGCTACTATCGATCAAGACCGGCGGCTGTTCCGAGGATTGCGGCTATTGTCCGCAATCGGCACGTTACGACGCCGGCGTGGAAAACCAGGGTCTGCTCGATCTCGACGACGTGCTGTCCGCCGCCAGGGCCGCCAAGGCCGCCGGCGCATCGCGCTTCTGCATGGGCGCGGCTTGGCGTGGCCCCAAGCAGCGCGACCTCGAACCCGTGCTGGACATGGTACGCGAAGTGAAGGCGCTGGGGCTGGAGACCTGCGCCACGCTGGGCATGCTGAAGGACGGCCAGGCCGAGCAGTTGAAGGAGGCCGGCCTCGACTACTACAACCACAACCTCGACACTGCGCCCGAGTTCTACGGCGAGATCATCACCACCCGCGAATACCAGGATCGCCTCGACACGCTGGAGCGCGTGCGCCATGCCGACCTGCATGTCTGCTGCGGCGGCATCGTCGGCATGGGCGAGTCGCGCACCCAGCGCGCAGGCCTAATCGCGCAGCTGGCCTCGCTCGATCCGCAGCCCGAATCGGTGCCGATCAACCTGCTGGTCCAGGTCGAAGGCACGCCGCTGGCCGGCACCGAAGCGCTCGAACCGTTGGAGTTCGTCCGCACGATCGCGGTGGCGCGCATTTCCATGCCGAAGAGCTTCGTGCGCCTGTCGGCCGGTCGCCAGCAGATGAGCGACGCCGTGCAGGCGCTGTGCTTCCTCGCCGGGGCCAATTCGATCTTCTACGGTGAAAAGCTGCTCACCACCGGCAACCCCGAGTGGGAACGCGATCAGCGCCTGTTCGATTCGCTGGGCCTGCAGCCGTTGTGAGTTTCGCTGCGCTGACCCGCCTGCGGCAGGGGCTGGCGGCGCTGAGGACCGATCATCTCGAACGGCGGCGCCTGCTGCTTGACGGCGCACAAGGCGCCCACGTCACGATCAACGGCCAGCATGTCATTTCCTTCTGCAGCAACGATTACCTCGGCCTTGCCGCCGATCCGGCGTTGATCCGGGCTGCGCATGCCGCGCTCGACCAATGCGGTGTCGGTGCAGGGGCCGCCCATCTCATCACCGGCCATCACCGCCTTCATCACGACTTCGAGTCTGCCTTTGCCGGTTTCATCGGCAAGCCGGCGGCCCTGTTGTTTTCCACCGGCTACATGGCGAACCTCGCGGTGATCACCGCGTTGGTCGGCCGCCACGGCGAGCTCTTCGCCGACAGGCTCGACCATGCCTCACTGGTCGACGCAGCGCAGCTGTCCGGTGCGCGTTTCTCCCGCTACCGTCACAACGATCTCGCGCAACTTGAATCGCAACTCGCAGACAGTACGGCCCAGGACAAGCTCATTGTCTCCGACCTGGTCTTCAGCATGGATGGCGACTTGGCGCCGGTCGACGCCCTGCTCGACTTGGCCGAACGTTACGACGCCTGGCTGTATCTCGACGATGCGCACGGTTTCGGCGTGCTGAATCAGGGCCGAGGCGGGCTGACGGACGCTGCACGTGTAAGTGACCGTGTCATCTACCTGGCCACGTTGGGCAAGGCGGCTGGCGTGTCGGGCGCCGCTGTGGCGGCGCAGCCGGACGTGATCGAGTGGCTGATCCAGAAGGCGCGTCCCTACATCTACACGACGGCCTCGCCGCCGTTCCTGGCAGCGTGTCTGTTGGAGAGCCTGCGCCAGATCGAAGCAGGCACAGCGCGGCGTGCACGGCTGAGTGCGCATGTCGCGCAATTGCGTCAAGGACTGGCAGGTTTGAAACGGGGCGTTCTGATGCCCTCGGACACACCGATCCAGCCGCTGGTGATCGGTGCGAATGGCGATGCGGTACAGCTGTCGAAAGACCTGCTGCAGCGTGGGCTGATGGTGCCTGCCATCCGCACGCCGACGGTTCCCGTCAACACGGCGCGCTTGCGCATTACGCTGTCGGCGTCGCATAGCGCCGACGATGTCGCTCAGCTGGTGGAGGCCCTGCATGCGCTCGACTAAGCCCATCCTGGCGCTGGTGCATGGCTGGGGTATGAACACACGCGTTTTCGACGTGCTGGTGCAATGCCTGGCTGACGATTTCGACGTGCGTGCATTCAATTTGCCGGGACATGGCGGGCGCAATGATCTGCCGAACAACTCGCTGCAAAGCTGGGCAGACGATCTGGCGGAACAGGTTCCGGAAGACAGTACCGTGCTGGGCTGGTCACTGGGTGGGCAAGTGGTGATGCGCGCTGCGCTTGATCATCCGGGCAAATTGAGGCGGTTGATCCTGCTGGCCTCGACGCCGCGATTCGTTTCGGATGAAAGCTGGTTGCATGGAATGCCCGCAACCGACCTGAAGGATTTCGGCGCAGCGCTGCTGGCCGACCCGCAGGCCACCCTGTTGCGGTTTCTCAGCTTGCAGACACGTGGCGTGCCCGATCAAAAATCGTTGCTGCAGCAGCTGCGCCAGCACTTTCTGGCCCTGCCGCCGGCGCGCGCCGAAGCCCTGTCGGGCGGATTGACGATTCTGCGTGAAACAGACTTGCGTGAGCCGTTGGCGCAGCTGGCGCAGCCGACGTTGGTGCTGCATGGCGCACTCGATGCGTTGACGCCGGTGGCGGCAGGGCGCTGGCTGGCTGAAACCCTCCCGGACGCACGGTATGTCGAACTGGCCCGAGCCGCGCATGCGCCGCATCTGTCGCACAGTGCAGACGTGGCTACTGCGATCAGACGCTTTGCCCATGACTGAAGCCGAGCTCGATTTCGTCGAAGTGCGGCGGGCGTTCGACCATGCCGCCGCCAGCTACGACGCACACGCGGTATTGCAACGCGAAGTATGCGATCGCCTGCTGGAACGTCTCGATTTCATGTCGCTGCAACCGGGACGTGTGCTCGATGTCGGTACCGGCACCGGCTATGGACTGGCGCATCTGCGTTCGCGCTATGCAGCATCCGAATTCTGTGCGCTCGACATCGCGCCGGCCATGCTGAAGGCGACGCGTACTCGCCTGCCACTGCCGACGTGGGCACGGCGCGTACTGCATCGCCTGGCGCCTTCGCCTGCGGAGGCGAATCATCTGGTGTGCGCCGATATGGAGCGGCTTCCGCTTTCGCCCAACAGCATGGATCTCGTCTGGTCCAGCCTGGCCATACAGTGGGCGCACGATCTTGAAGCCACGTTCAAGGGGTTTCATCAAGTGCTGGCTCCAGGCGGCCTGCTGATCTTCGCCACATTCGGTCCCGACACGCTGAAGGAACTACGCGAGGCCTTCGCGGCCATCGACGATGCGCCGCACGTCAACCGTTTCATTGATCTGCATGACATCGGCGACATGCTCATCCACGCTGGTTTCTCGAGCCCGGTGATGGAAATGGAGATGCTGACGCTGACCTACGCCGATCTCAAGACATTGATGCGAGATCTCAAGGGAATCGGCGCGCACAATGCAGCCTCGGCCCGACGCCGCGGCCTGTTGGGCAAGACGGCGTGGTCGCGGCTTGAACAGGCCTATGAAATGCAACGCCGCGACGGACGGCTGCCGGCGACCTTCGAAGTGATCTATGGCCATGCCTGGGCAGGTGACAAGACCCGGCGCGAAGACGGACGGCAGGTGATCCAGTTCAATATTGGCGAGCGCCGCCGTAAACTGGGGCTGACATGAGCGCGCGCGGACTGTTCGTCACCGGCACCGATACTGGCGTCGGCAAGACGCGCGTAGCGGTGGCACTGATTCATGCGCTGCGCGCGCATGGTTTGCGGGTGGCGGCAATGAAACCGGTATCGGCCGGCTCTGCAGTGGGTGAGTTGAATGAGGACGTGGCGGCACTTGTGCAGGCGGCCAACGCCGACGTGGATGTGCGCGATGTGAATCCCTATGCCTTTGCCGAGCCCGTCGCGCCGCATATTGCAGCGAAGTCGCTCGGGGTGCGGATCGACCTGGAGGTCATTGCCGAGGCGTATGCACGACTCGCCGCCGTCGCCGATGTCGTGGTGGTCGAGGGCGCAGGAGGTTGGCGGGTCCCGCTTAATGAGCACGAGGATATGGCTGACCTTGCTTTGCGTCTGGGCCTGCCCGTCGTGCTGGTGGTGGGGCTGCGACTCGGTTGCCTGAATCATGCGTTGTTGACGGCCGAGTCGATCGCCCTGCGGCGTGTCCCGTGGGCAGGGTGGGTGGGCAACCACATCGAGCCCGCGATGCAGCTGGCAGCGGAAAATCTGGTGGCCTTGCATACGCGCCTGCCCGGTCCGTGTCTGGGCGTTCAGGGATTTCTTGAGAGAGAAGGTTTGGTGGTGAACATGCCGCAATGGCTGACGCTGCCTCATTGGTTAGTATCTTAGAATAGTCTGTAATAACGATATTTTATAAACAAATCAATAAGTTAATTCGAGCGTACCGCTTGTTCTGGCGAGCGGCGTCGTGTTACTGTCTGCGACATGATGCCGCACGCGGTTTCCTCGCTTCTCCATATGGAACAGGTGAATACGGAAGACTGTGAAGGTGTGTCAGCAGGCGCGTTTGTATTCCAGTCCCGCCCTAACCATTCATTGACACACCGCCAGCAGAAGCTGGTGCTCTGGAGTCTGGCGACAGTATGTTTTGTAACCGCAAG
This sequence comes from Thiobacillus sp. 0-1251, assembly GCA_001899305.1. Lineage (GTDB taxonomy): Bacteria > Pseudomonadota > Gammaproteobacteria > Burkholderiales > Thiobacillaceae > Thiobacillus. Next base: position 152,496 of record MKWL01000019.1, read on the forward strand.
CGGCTTTGCACTCCTGGGATACTGGCTGATCCTGCCATTTGCCGGACTGGAGATAGGATTGCTGGCATGGGCATTGGAGGCGCTGCGCAACCGGGAAGGGGATTACGAAACACTTACGATTGAAGGGGATATGGTAGTGCTGGAGTGGCATGCCGGCACACATGGAGAGCGCCGTGAAATGAATCGCCAATGGGCGCGTGTGATATGCGACTGCGGGACGTCAGGCAGAAACTGCCGTCTCAGCCTGAGTTCTCATGGTCGCGAAACAAAAGTCGGACAGTACCTGAGTGACGAGGCGCGGCTGCAACTAGCTGCGACCTTACGCAGAAAGTTGCAGGCATAAGGTAATACGTGCCGCAACGACTACCCATAACAAAGTCAGAGGACGGGGAACGCGATGAAAAGCATGTGGCAAAGGGCAGGGGTGATGGGGGCGGTATGGGCAGCCAGCCAGTCAGCACTGGCAGACTATGCATACAACCTGCAAGAACCGGCGAGTCAGGTGGCGAGGGAGGTGTTCCATCTGCATAACCTCATCATGCTGGTGTGCGTCGGGATTTTCATCATCGTCTTCGGCATGATGTTCTACTCGCTGATCAAGCACCGCAAATCGGTCGGCCACAAAGCGGCACACTTCCACGAAAACACTACAGTCGAAATCATCTGGACCATCATCCCCTTCATCATCCTGGTGGGAATGGCCTATCCGGCCGCCAAGGTCGTGATCGAGATGAAGGACACCTCCAATCCCGATATGACCGTCAAGATCACGGGCTATCAGTGGAAATGGGGCTACGACTACCTCAACGAAGGCGTCCACTTCTACAGCACACTCGCCACGCCGCGCGAACAGATCGACGGCACGGCGGCCAAGGATGAGCACTACCTGCTTGAAGTGGACGATCCGATGGTAGTGCCGGTGGGCAAGCGTGTGCGTCTGCTGATTACCGCCAACGACGTGATCCATTCCTGGTGGGTTCCCGCGTTCGGGGTCAAGCAGGACGGCATCCCCGGCTTCATCCGGGACAGTTGGTTCAAGGCGGACAAGATCGGCACCTATCGCGGCCAATGTGCCGAACTGTGCGGCAAGGACCATGGTTTCATGCCAATCGTGGTCAAAGTGGTCTCCGAGGAGGATTACAAAGCCTGGGTGGCGAAGAAGAAAGGTTCGGCCCAGGCTGCTGCGGCCGACAACACCAAAACCTTTGACGTCAAGGAATTGGTGGAGCGGGGCGAGAAAGTCTATCAAGCCAACTGCGCCGCCTGCCATCAGGCCAATGGCATGGGCCTGCCAGGCGTGTTCCCTGCGATGAACGGCTCCAAGGTCGCCACCGGGCCGATTGCCGCACATATCAATATCGTGGTGCACGGCGGCCGTCCGGGTACCGCCATGGTCGGATTCACCGACCGCTTGTCCGATGCGGAAATCGCCGCGGTCGTGACGTATGAGCGCAATGCCTGGGACAACAAGATGGGTGACGCGGCGCAGCCCGCGGACATCGCAGCCGCCCGTGGGGGAGCAGCCGTCGCCGCCGCCCCCACCGCGCAGTGAACAACCGAGAGGAGAGCACAGTCATGTCTGACGCAGCACACGCCCACGACGACCACGGACACCACGCGCATCCCACCGGAATCATGCGCTGGCTGACCACGACCAACCACAAGGACATCGGTTCGCTCTACCTGTGGTTTTCGCTCATCATGCTGTTTACCGCCGGCTCCATGGCGCTGCTGATTCGTTCCGAACTCTTCGAGCCGGGCATGCAGCTGATGCATCCCGATTTCTTCAATCAGCTCACCACGATGCACGGCCTGATCATGATTTTCGGCGTCATCATGCCGGCCTTCACCGGATTCGCGAACTGGCAGGTGCCGCTGATGATCGGTGCGCCAGACATGGCATTCCCGCGCATGAACAACTGGAGTTTCTGGCTCCTGCCGGTGGCCGGCATCATGCTGCTGGGGTCGTTCTGGCTGCCGGGCGGCGCCGTGGCTGGCGGCTGGACGATGTACCCGCCGCTCTTCATCCAGGGCGGCGTGTCGTATGACCTGACGATTCTGGCCGTGCACATCATGGGTCTGTCGTCGATCATGGGATCGATCAACATCATTACCACTATCCTCAACATGCGCGCGCCCGGTCTCACGCTGATGAAGATGCCGATGTTCGTCTGGACCTGGCTGATTACCGCCTATCTGCTGATCGCCACCATGCCGGTGCTGGCGGGTGCGGTCACCATGCTGCTGACCGACCGTAATTTCGGTACCCATTTCTTCAACGCGGCGGGCGGCGGCGACCCGGTGATGTTCCAGCATATCTTCTGGTTCTTCGGACATCCCGAGGTATACATCCTGATCCTGCCGGCTTTTGGCATTGTCTCGCAGATCATTCCGACCTTCTCCCGCAAGCCCTTGTTCGGCTACGCCTCGATGGTGTATGCGACCGCGTCGATCGCGATCCTATCGTTCACCGTGTGGGCGCATCACATGTTCGCCGTGGGCATGCCGGTGGCCGCGCAGCTGTTCTTCATGTTTTCCACCATGCTGATCGCGGTCCCGACCGGGGTGAAAGTGTTCAACTGGGTGGCCACGATGTGGAAGGGCTCCCTGACGTTTGAAACGCCGATGCTGTTCGCCATCGCGTTTGTATGCCTGTTCACGATAGGCGGCTTCTCGGGGCTGGTGCTCGCGATGGCGCCGGTCGACATCCAGCTGCAGGACACCTATTACGTCGTCGCGCATTTCCACTATGTGTTGGTCTCCGGCGCCTTGTTCTCCATTTTTGCCGGGATCTATTACTGGCTGCCGAAATGGACGGGCCATATGTACAACGAGACGCTCGGGAAAACGCATTTCTGGCTGTCGGTCATCGGCATGAACATCGTGTTTTTCCCGATGCACTTCCTCGGACTGGCCGGCATGCCGCGACGCATTCCCGACTATGCGCTGCAGTTCACCGAGTTCAACCAGATTGCAACCGTGGGCGCCTTCATCTTCGGATTCAGCCAGTTGATCTTCCTGGTCCTGGTGCTGAAAACGATCAAGGGCGGGGCCAAGGCGAGCGATCAGGTATGGGAAGGGGCCCAGGGCCTGGAGTGGACGGTGCCTTCGCCCGCGCCCTACCATACCTTTGAAACCGCGCCGGTGGTGAAATGAGCGGCGATTCAATCGGTATGGCTGACAACAAGCAAAACGGCAAATATCTGACGGCCGGCATTCTGGCTGCCATTGCGATTGGCCTGTTCTTGTTCACGCTATACAACGGATTGAAATAGACCATGATCGCCGGCAAAACCAACACACTGACCAAGCTCATCGTCGTGGCGTTGGGCATGTTCGGGTTTGGGTTTGCGCTGGTACCGTTTTATTACAAGATTTGCGAAGTGACGGGGATCAATTCAGGCGACGAGCAGAGTCTGGTGAAAAACACCCAGGTCGATACCAGCCGCTGGGTGACGATCGAATTCGACGCCAATACCAACGAGGGGCTACCGTGGCAGTTCAGAACCACGCAGCACAGCATCAAGGTGCATCCCGGCCAGCTGGTGCAGGTGGAATACGAGGCGGCCAACAACAGCGACCATGCAATCGTGGGCCAGGCGGTGCCAAGTTACGGGCCGGCCCGCGCGGGCGCGTTCTTCAAGAAAATCGAGTGCTTCTGCTTCACGCCGCAGAAGTTGGCTGCGGGTGAGCGGCGCCAGATGCCGGTGTTGTTCGTGCTGGATCCGTCGATGGACAAGGACTTGCATACCGTGACCCTGTCCTACACCTTCTTCAATACGAATCCCAAGGCGCAGACGGCGACATTGCCGGAAAAAGTGCCACATGGCTGAAAAAGGAAACCTGCGTGCTGCACTTGCCGTGTTCTGGAGTTTTTTCGGCGTGCGCAAACGGCGCGATTACGATGACGACGCGCAAAGTCTGACGCAGGCACAGATCATCATTGCCGGATTGATTGGCGGTGTGGTGTTTGTTCTGACATTGTTGCTGGTGGTGTATCTGGTGCTGCAGTTCGTGAAGTAAACGATCAATAGACGAGGAAGAGGGGAAGACATGAGCCTGGCACAAACCGATAAATATTATCTGCCGCAACCTTCGCTCTGGCCGATCATCGGGTCGGTGGCCCTGCTGACGATGGCCGTGGGCGGCGTCATGGCCATGCACGAAATCAACCATGGCCTCTGGGTGTTGCTGGCCGGGGTGGCCGTGCTGTTTTTCATGATGTTCGGATGGTTCGGCGAAGTGATCCGAGACAGCGAGGCGGGTCGCTACAACAAGCAGGTGGATTCCTCGTATCGCTGGTCCATGAGCTGGTTCATTTTCTCCGAAGTGATGTTCTTTGCCGCTTTTTTCGGCGCGCTGTTTTATACCCGGGTGCTGTCGGTGCCGTGGCTGGGCGAGTCCGATACGATGCAGCAACTCTGGCCCACGTTCAAGGCGGCGTGGCCGACTGCGGGCCCCGGCCTGACCGCCGACGGCCTGAAATTCACGCCGATGGAAGCATGGGGCATTCCGGCCATCAACACGTTGCTACTGCTGAGTTCGGGCGTGACGGTCACCTGGGCGCACTGGGGCTTGAAAAAGAACAACCGCATGCAGCTGATCCTAGGGTTGGGGATGACGGTGACGCTTGGCGTGGTCTTTCTTTGCCTGCAAGCCTACGAATACCATCATGCCTATACCCAGATGGGTCTGACCCTGGGTGCGGGAGTGTATGGGGCAACCTTCTTCATGTTGACAGGCTTCCACGGTTTTCACGTGCTGGTGGGAACGACGATGCTGATTGTCATGCTGTTGCGTTCGATCGCCGGGCATTTCACTGCCGAACATCATTTCGCATTCGAGGCCGTGTCCTGGTACTGGCACTTCGTCGACGTGGTGTGGGTGCTGCTGTTCATCCTGGTTTACTGGTTGATCTAGCCAGAGGGTTGATACGCAGCAGGAGGGCCGCGCTTGACGTGGCACCGGTGCAACAAAAAGCCGCGTTCAGCGCGGCTTTTTGTTGCGGGGGGAGAGGGGTTAACGCAGCCCGGTTTGCGGGATGATGCCGAAGTAGTAACCGCCCATCAGTATGAGAAAAAGGGTGAGGGAAAGTGCAACGCGCACGGTCAGCATCTTGACCGTGCGATCCGATTGACCCTTGTCCTTGATGAGGTAGTAGAGTGCGCTGGCGAGGCTGGCCAGGATGAACACGATGAAGAGCAGGGCAACGATGCGCATGGAACGGTATGCTCGTAAAAATTCCAGTCTAACCGGATTGGCGGGCCGATGCACTTGCTGAAGTTGCGTGTCGGCGCATGGCAGTTTTCCCCGAGGGTATGGCCGACTCTGGCTGCACTGTTCTTTTTTGTGTTGACCCTGTGGCTCGGCAACTGGCAGAGCGGGCGCGCTGAAACCAAGCGCGCCTTGCAGGCGCGTTACGACGTGGCGATACGCGAAGCGCCCATCCACGTTGGCAGCGCGCTGCTGGACCGTGACAGCGTGCTGTACCGGAAGCTGGAAGTGCGCGGCGTGTTTGACGCGGCGCATACCATCTTCCTCGACAACCGTGTGTACAAAGGCGTGGCGGGATATCACGTGCTGACGCCGCTCATCATAGACGGCGGACCGCTCGCCATACTGGTCAATCGCGGCTGGGTGGCGGTAGGGCCCTCTCGTGAACAGATTCCTTTGCCGCCGACACCGGCTGGCCAAGTACGGCTTGAAGGCATGGCTGTCGATCCCCACAGCCGCTATATCGAGTTGATGCATACGCCGTCGCAGGGACGCGTGTGGCAGAACCTGGATTTCGCACGCTATGCCACAACCACCAGGCTGGCGTTGCAACCGGTGCTGCTGTTGCAGACCACTCCGCTGGCGGATGGCTTGTTGCGTGACTGGCCGCGCCCCGATACCGGCGTCAGCATGCATGTCAGCTATGCGATCCAGTGGTACAGTCTGGCGACGACGCTGGCGGTGTTGTGGCTGGTCCTGAATGTAAAGCGTCATCGGAATGACGATGACTGATGTACCAACGTCCGAGATGGTTTCGAGTATGCAATTGACTCCCCGCGGTAAATTCCTGTTGTTGGTCGGCGTGTTCCTGATGCCCGTGGTGGCTGCTTACCTGGCTTACGCGGGATGGCGTCCGGCGAGCCATTCCAATTACGGCGATCTGCTCAAGGTCACGCCCTTGCGGCAAACGGCGGGAAGCACGCCCGATGGCCGACCGTACGATTTGGATGCGCTGCGCGGCAAATGGGTGATGGTGCATGTGGGCTCGACTCATTGCGACGCAGCGTGTGCATGGCAGCTCTACTTGATGCGCCAGACGCGGATCGCGCAGGGCAAGGAGCAGGATCGCATCGAGCGGCTGTGGGTGGTGACCGACAGCGGCACGCCGGACGCGAAGCTGTTGCAGGAACATCCCGATTTGCATGTATGGCGGCCGACGGACGCGACTTTTGTGACGCAGTTTCCTGCGGCGCAGAATCGGGCCGACCACATCTATCTGGTCGATCCGCTGGGCAATCTGATGTTGCGTTTCCCGGCGCAGGCCGATTTCGAGCGCATGATGAAAGACCTCAAGCTGCTGCTCAAAGCGTCCCAGATAGGTTGACCACTGACCATGACAACATATCGAAAAATCATTCTGGTGGCCCTGATCCTCGCGTTCGGAGTGGTGGCGCTGGGTGCGTACGTTCGTCTGTCCGACGCCGGACTCGGCTGTCCCGACTGGCCCGGGTGTTACGGCAAACTGACCCCGCATAATGCCGTCGATGCCATCAACGCGGAACTTGCCGTGCGCCCGGATGGGCCGGTGTCCCATGCCAAAGCCTGGAAGGAGATGGTGCATCGTTATTTTGCCGGCACCCTGGGATTGCTGGTATTGGCCATTGCCATGCTGGCATGGCGCGGTCGGCGTGAAACGCAGGGTGGCCTTGGCTTGCCTTGGTTGCTGCTCGGGCTGATCGTGTTCCAAGCCATGCTGGGTATGTGGACGGTCACCCAGTTGCTCAAGCCGCTGATTGTCAGTTCGCATCTACTGGGCGGCATGACGACCCTCGCGCTGCTGCTATGGCTTTGGCTGCGCGAACGCGGCCAATCGGCCCACACTTACTATGCGAATAGCGACCATCTGCGCAGCGGCGCCTTGCTGGGGCTGGTACTGGTGGCGATGCAAATCGGGCTGGGCGGCTGGGTGAGCACCAACTATGCAGCCTTGGCCTGCCCCGATTTTCCGCTGTGTCACGGCGCCTGGGTGCCGCCGATGGATTTCGAGCAGGGCTTCACTCTGCACCGGAATCTTGGCGAGACCGCCACCGGTGAGCTGTTGCCATTGTCGGCATTGACCGCCATCCACTGGACGCACCGGGTCATGGCCTTGGTGGTGACGCTGTATTTGGGCTGGCTGGTTCTGCGCCTGATGCGCAGTCCCGGCTATGCCGGCATGGGGCTGGCCATAGGCGGGTTGTTGGTGCTGCAGGTCTCGCTGGGCATCAGTAATGTCCTGTTTGGCTTGCCGTTGGCCGTGGCGGTCGCGCACAATGCCGGTGCAGCGTTGTTGCTGTCCAGCCTGGTTGTGCTGAATTATCGGGTGCGCAGGAGATGAGCATGGAATCCTTGATGGTCCAGGGCGCGGCCTGCCGTTGCCAACAGTTTCTGGCCTTGTGCAAACTGCGTGTCGTCAGCCTGATCGTGTTCACGGCAGTGATCGGCATGTTCCTTGCCGTACCCGGCTGGCCGAGCTGGAATGCTCTGTGGGCCGGCACGCTCGGGATTGCGTTGGTGGCCGCTGCGGCGGCGGCGTTCAATTGCCTGATCGAACAGAAAATCGACGCGATGATGGCGCGTACACGCGCCCGTCCGCTGCCGCGCGGCGAGCTGACCAGCACCCAGACGCTGGTGTTTTCCGGCGTGGTGGGTGGGGCTGGCCTGTATCTGCTGAACGTGTTCGTCAACCCGCTCACAATGTGGCTGACACTGGCCACGTTCGTCGGCTATGCGGTGATCTATACGGCCGTGTTGAAACCGGCCACGCCACAGAACATCGTCATCGGCGGCGCGTCCGGCGCGATGCCGCCGGTGCTTGGCTGGGCCGCTGCGACGGGCGAAATCCATCACGATGCGCTCTTGCTGTTCTTGATCATTTTTGCCTGGACACCGCCCCATTTCTGGGCCTTGGCGCTATACCGGCGCGAGGAATATGCCCGAGCCGGCTTGCCGATGCTGCCAGTGACGCATGGTGAGGCCTACACCCGCTTGCATGTGCTGCTCTACACCCTGCTGCTGTTTGCCGTGACCATGTTGCCGGTCGGGACGGGCATGGGCGGGTGGATCTATCTGGCAGGTGCCGTTTTGCTCGGCGGTCGCTTCATCCACTATGGTTGGCGCCTATATCGCGAATATAGCGATGCGCTCGCCAAGCAAACCTTCCGCTATTCCATCTGGTATTTGAGTCTGCTGTTTGCAATCATGTTGGTTGATCATTACATCAACTTACCCATTTGATTTGTATGGGAATTCGGGCTTCTATCTAGATATTCAGACAGGATTGTTTTATATTGTCCTCAATTTATTTCATTGGGGTACAGAATGATCCTCTCACGCACCAGTCAGTATGCCGTTCAGGCGCTGATCTACATGGCTACCCAGCCTGACGCCACTCCGGTGCTAAACAAGGATATCGCCGCCAAACTGGGTGTACCCGCACCCTATCTGGCCAAGATTCTGCAGAGCCTGGCCAAGGGCAACCTGTTGTTTTCCTTTCGCGGCCGTCTGGGCGGCTTCTGCCTGCGCGAGGGAGGGGACAAGATCACTCTGATGCAGATCTTGTTGTTGACCGAAGGGCCTGCGTTTACGCAGAGCTGCCTGTTGGGGCTGAAGAAATGCAGCGATGAAACGGCTTGCCCGCTGCATTTCCGCTGGGTACCCGTGAAGAAGAAAATTATCGATCTGCTGCAGGACACCACCCTGGACAAGCTTGCGAAGGCAGTGGAATCCGGCAAATACCGGCTGGCGGACATCCCGGGACAGTTGTTCGAGCAGATCAAGGTATGACACGCTGGCTCGCCGCGGTCTGGGCGATGGCGCTGTTCGCGCTGTCGGCGTGCCAGCCTGCCCCGCAGCCGCCCTCATTCCAGGCGACCGATATTACGGGCGCAGGCTTCGCGCGGGATTTCCGCCTGACCGACCACAACGGCCGCGTACGCACGCTGGCGGACTTCAAAGGCAAGGTCGTAGCCATCTTTTTCGGCTATACGCATTGTCCGGATGTCTGTCCCACGACACTGTCGGATTTTGCCGCGGCGCTTAAACTTCTCGGAGACCAGGCCGGACGCATACAGGTCATTTTCGTGACGCTGGATCCGCAGCGCGATACGCCTGACATCCTGAAGCAGTTCGTCCCAGCCTTTAATCCAGGCTTCCTCGGCATGTACGCCGATGCCGAAACGCTGAAGCAGTTGGCAAAAGAATACAAAGTCGTCTATCAAAAGACATCGGTTAAAGCTGCAGACGATTATCTGATCGATCACAGTGCCGGAACGTATATCTATGATCCTAAGGGAAATTTGAGGCTGCTCATGCCCTATGGCAGCAGCCCGGAAGCAATCGCGCACGATCTGAAACTGCTGTTGCCGCCTTCCTGAGCCCGGTTTTGGGCTTGCGGGACGCGCGGTGGCCGGAATATAATCCCGCAGTTTTTTAATATAAGCATATGCTGTTAAGGCGCGGCGCAGGCGCTATTTCGGGTACAACAGGAGCGGGCCATGGCGGTAACCACATATTCCGGTGCGGAGCAGTACAACTTCGAAGTCGTTAAGAAATTTGCCATCATGTCGATCGTCTGGGCGGTGATCGGCATGTTCGTGGGCGTGTATATCGCCTCCGAACTGGCCTGGCCGTTTCTGAACTTCGATAGTCCCTACATCTCGTTCGGGCGATTCCGTCCCGTTCACACCACGTCGGTGATCTTCGGCTTCGGTGGCTCGGCGTTGTTTGCCACCTCCTACTATGTGGTTCAGCGTACCTGCCAGACCCGCCTGATTTCGGACGGCCTGGCCAGCTTCACATTCTGGGGCTGGATGGCCGCCATCGCGCTGGCAGATTTCAGCTATATGCTTGGCTATACCCAGTCGCGCGAATACGCGGAAATGGAATGGCCGATCGACATCTTGATCGAAGTCGTCTGGGTCGCGTATCTCACGGTGTTCGTCGGGACCATCATGCGCCGCAAGCAGCCGCATATTTATGTGGCCAACTGGTTCTACCTGGCCTTTATCCTGGCGACCGCGCTGCTGCATACCTTTAACAATCTGGCGATGCCCATCGACCTGTTCTCGATGAAATCCTATAGCCTGTTCTCGGGCGTGCAGGATGCGATGACGCAATGGTGGTATGGCCACAATGCGGTGGGCTTCTTCCTGACCGCGGCTTTCCTCGGCATGATGTATTACTTCGTGCCCAAGCAGGCCGGCCGACCGATCTATTCCTATCGCCTGTCCATTGTCCACTTCTGGGCGCTGGGCTTCATGTACATGTGGGTGGGCGCTCACCACTTGCACTGGACCGCCTTGCCGGACTGGACCTCCTCCCTGGCTGCCGCGTTTTCCATCCTGCTGCTGATGCCCTCGTGGGGCGGCATGATCAACGGCATCATGACCCTGTCGGGCGCCTGGGATAAATTGCGTACCGACCCGATCATGCGCTTCATGATCGTGGCGCTGTCGTTCTACGGCATGTCGACCTTCGAAGGTCCGATGATGTCGCTGAAAGAAGTCAATGCGCTGTCGCACTACACCGACTGGACCGTGGGCCATGTCCACTCCGGCGCGCTGGGCTGGGTGGCGATGATCACCTTCGGTTCGCTGTATCACATGATGCCCAAGCTGTGGGACACCAAAATGTACAGCCGCAAGTTGATCGAGTGGCATTTCTGGCTGGCCACGATCGGCATCGTCCTTTACATCGTCGCAATGTGGATTTCCGGGATCACCCAGGGTCTGATGTGGCGTGCGTTTGACGAGTTCGGCAACCTCCAGTACTCGTTTGTCGAGTCGGTTGCGGCCATGCATCCCTTCTACGCGATGCGCGCCATCGGCGGTATGTTCTTCCTGACCGGCATGGTGATGATGGCCTTCAACGTGTTCATGACCATCCGTCAGGGCAAACGCGAAAGCGCTGCACTGGAAGCCAAGCTGGCCGCCAAGCTGGCTCACGCATGATTCGGGAAAAAGATAGATCATGAACTTCAACTTCAAACACGAATGGATTGAAACCAACATCGGCCTGCTGGCGGTGTTGACCATGCTGGCGATCAGTGTCGGCGGCTTGGTGGAAATCACGCCCCTGTTCTTCATCGACAAAACCATTGAGAAAGTCGACGGCGTACGTCCCTATACTCCCCTGGAACAGCGCGGACGTGACATCTATCAGCGCGAAGGGTGCTATCTCTGCCATTCCCAGATGATCCGCCCGTTCCGCGACGAGAAGCTGCGCTATGGCCACTACTCGCTGGCGGCGGAGTCACAGTACGACCATCCATTCCAGTGGGGCTCCAAGCGTACCGGTCCTGATCTGGCGCGGGTCGGCGGCAAATACTCGAACGAGTGGCATGTTCAGCACTTGACCGCGCCGCGTTCGATGGTGCCCGAGTCGGTCATGCCGAACTACCCCTGGCTGAAGGCGACTCCGCTGGATACGTCCGATATCGCGGAACGTATGAAGGCGTTGCGCAAGGTCGGGGTGCCGTACTCGCTGACTGACGCCGAATACAAGGCGAACGTGGCCAAGTTCGGTGAGACCGTTGCCAAGCAGCTGCACATTCCCAATGCACAGCAGAGCCTGATCGAGCAGGCCAACTTCGGCAACTATGACGGCGATCGTTCGGGTATTTCCGAGATGGACGCATTGGTGGCTTATCTGCAGGTGTTGGGCACCATGGTCGATTTCGGCAAATACAAGGACGATGCATTCGTCAACGACCGCTGATCGAAACAGGCCGGAGGGTTTGAAATGGACTTATTAATGTGGTTTTCGAAACCCGAAAACACCAAACCCCTTGGCCTGGTCATCTTTTTCGTCACCTTTATCGGCATCGTGATCTACGCCTACGGTAGCAAGAAGCGGAGCGACCAACTCGAGTCCTACCGCAACATACCGTTCCTGGACGATCAGGAAGACACGAAGGACAAGCAATGAGCGAGCAAAAACTACAATCTCAAACTGTGCAAACCACGGGCCATGCCTGGGATGGAGACCTGCAGGAATACAACAATCCACTGCCGGTCTGGTGGGTCTACACGTTCTACGTCACGGTGGTGTTCGCCCTCGTGTACTGGACGATCTACCCGTCCTGGCCGTTCGGCAAAGGCTGGATAGGCGGTCTGTCGAACATCACCTACGTCAACAGCGATGGCCAGACCAAGACGCACAGCTGGAATACCCGTGCGCTTCTGCTTGAGGACATGAATCGGGCTGCGATCGCGCAGAAGCCCTATTTCGACAAGGTCGCGGCCATGTCCTATGCCCAGGTCGCCAAGGATCCGGACATGAACGGCTTCATCCTGTCGGCAGGCAAGGCGCTCTTCTCCGACAACTGCGCCCCCTGTCACCAGGCGGGCGGCCAGGGCGTGGTGGGCTTCTTTCCCAACCTGACCGACGACGACTGGCTGTATGGCGGTTCGTTCGACAAGATTCATGAAACGATCATGGGCGGCCGTCATGGCTACATGCCGACCTTCAGCGAGGTGCTCTCGCCCGAGCAGATCGACCAGCTGGCCAATTACGTGGCCAGTCTTTCGGGAATCGGCCATGACGCAACCAGGGCGGCTGCCGGCAATGCGCTGTTCCATAGCGAAACCGCGGCCTGTTACTACTGTCATGGCGCCGACGCCAAGGGGCGCAAGGAGATCGGTTCGGCAAACCTGACTGACAATATCTGGCTGTGGGCCAACGTGCCCGCAGCAAGCAGCGCGGAAGGAAAAGTCGCGGCCATTCGCAACGTCATCGCCAGCGGCCTCAACAAGGGTGTGATGCCAGCGTGGGCTGGACGTCTTTCACCTGAACAGATCAAGGTTTTGACGGTCTATGTCCATGAACTGGGCGGTGGGCAATAAAACTGCAGACTGAGATGAGCAAAGCCCCCGTTCACGGGGGCTTTTGCTTCCCGCGGATCCAATGGCCACACCATGCAAACAGGCTTAGAAGAACAGCTAGGGCTTTATCAGAAGCGTATTCCGATTTTTACCCGCTCGGTGAAGGGGCGGTTTCGTCGTTTCAAGACGACGGTACTGCTGCTGGCGTATGCGATCTATTTTCTACTGCCGTGGCTGCCGTGGTCGCGGCTCGATGCCCCATCCCAGGCTGTCCTGTTTGATCTGCCGGGACGGCGCTTCCTGATCTTCGGTCTCACGGTCTATCCGCAGGACGTCGTCTGGCTGGCGCTGCTGCTGTTCATCGCTGCTATCCTGCTTTTCTTCGTCACTGGTCTGGTGGGACGCGCGTTTTGCGGGTACTTCTGTTTCCAGACGCTGTGGACTGATTTCTTCATCTGGATCGAACATAAAATTCAGGGCGAACGGCCCGCACGTGTGCGTCTCTACCGCCAGCCATGGAATCGTGAAAAGCTGCTCAAGGTCGGCGGCACGCATGTCCTGTGGGTACTGGCATCGTTCTGGACGGGCATGACATTCGTGGCTTATTACGCTTATGCGCCGCAATTGGTGCTGGACTTTTTCACCGGTCAGGCTGCTGCTGCAGCATATATCACCGTCAGCATCCTCACGATTTCCACCTACGCTGCCGCTGGGTTGATGCGCGAGCAGATCTGTACCTATGTTTGCCCGTACGGACGTTTCCAGAGCGTGATGTACGAACCTGAAACCCTGGCCGTGCATTACGACGCGAGGCGGGGTGAAGGGGCGCATGGGCGCGCCAGCGCGCGTACCGGCCAACGTACGCTGGACGAGCGCCACGAAAAAGGATTGGGCGACTGCGTCGATTGCGGACTATGCGTGCAGGTATGCCCGACCGGCATCGATATCCGCGACGGGCTCCAATACAAATGTATTTCGTGTGGGCTTTGCATTGATGCCTGCAACACCATCATGGATTCATTCGGCTTCCCACAGGGCCTGATCCGCTACGACTCGGAACAGAATCTGGCCGCACCTGAACCGACTGCGCCAAGAGTGGAATGGAAGCGTCTGAAAACCATCGGCTATGGCGCGGCCCTGATTCTGATGAGCGCGTATCTCGCGTACAGCATCGGCACCCGCGGTAGCTACGACCGCGCGGTCAACCAGATTCGGCAGCCCTTGTACGTCGTGTTGTCGAATGGGGATATCCGCAATCGATATCAGGTCCGCATCACCAACAAGGCGGCGCAGGACCAGACCTACGAGATCAGCGCAAGCGGCATACCGGCTGGCGCGCTTGATCTGGGGAATTTCCGCGAAATCACGATCAAGCCCGGGCACAGCGGGCTCGTTCAGGCCAGCGTGCGCCTGGCGCCTGAACTGGCAGAACACACCCATCATTTCGAACTGGTCATCACGCCGAAGGGCAAACCGAGTGAGGCGCGTTCGGAAATCGTTCGATTCGACAGTCCGAAAGAAGCGCATGATTAATACAGTGATCACCCTGTTTGGCGGGCTGGCCGCTGTGCTCGTCCTGTACGCCATTGGGGGGCTGATCCGCAGCCTGCCGCCCATCCTGCGGGCGGTGCTGGCGGGCGGCATTCCGCTGGTCGCCTATTTCGTCCTTATCGTCGGCCATTGGCCCGGGCTGGATGTGGTAGCCATCCATATCTCGGTTTTCTTCGCGACCGCACTGGTGCTGTTTGCCCTGACTTTGTTCCGACGGCGTGGCGGCCGTATGCATTGGGCGCCCAAGCTGCTCATGCTTTTCTTCGCGGGACTTACGGTGCTCATGGGAGGATTTCTCTACATCGCGAATAAAGGATTGCCCGAGCCGATCGGACGCTGGTGGTTGGGTAGTAATGGGGGGCCGGTGTATAGCGGATTTTCAGGCGTCGTTCCCCACAATCAAGAGGCGGCCACTGCGATTTCGTCGGAGCTTTCCAAGGCGCACCGTGAAGCGGAGTTGGGCTGGGATATTGACGTCAGCGGCCTGGACGGCAACGAATCCGTCCGGACGGTCCGTATTCGTGTCCGGAACCACACTGGCTTGCCGGTCGACCGCGTGGTGGCCGAGTTGCGTTTGCATCGCCCGGGTGCTGTCCAGGCGACGCTCATCGTCCCGCTGCCCGAGCTCGATGCAGGCGTGTATGGCGGCGTGTTGCAGGTGCCTGCGAGCGGACGCTGGCTGGTCGAACTCCGCCTCTCACGGGAGAACACCCTACATTATCAGCATACCCAGGAGTTGGTGGTGCCATGAACAGTACCCTGGGGTTCTTGTTCTTGCTATCCGGCATATTCGTGTTGCTGATCGCCCTCGGCGTATTCTGGTCGATCAAAAGCGGCCAGTTCGACGATCTGGAAGGGCCTGCCGAACGTATTCTGATGGACGACGATGATCCCCTGCTCCCTACACGCCGTCCGGGCGGCAAGGACGAGGATTCTTAGGGCAATAAAGCGAACACGTACCCAAAACGGCGCAAGTCAATTAAAATTCACCAACTTTAATGGAGCACGCACAATGAAACAGCTTTTGACTTTTCAGGGTTTTCCCATGGTCGTGGTAACGGGATTGATCGTCTGGGCCTGGATCAGCATTTTCTCGGTACTGATCGGCTCGTTTTTCTGAGCGCTTCTCCGACTATTCAATGAAAACGCCCTGCAGTGATTGCAGGGCGTTTTCACGTCATCTCCCGTCAGTGCCCATCCCTGACGATTATTGTTTACCTTGCCCCCGATCGTCCTGCGTCTCGGTTCTTTCATCCCATCTGTGTGACGCGGTGTGGCTGAATACGTGTATCCCTGCAGTTATGCCGTCCCGCTCTGCTTCCGCATCCGCAGCCCCCACCATGCCAGGAGAGGAAGCAGGGTGAGCGTGAACAGCGTGGCGCTGATCACACCGCCGACAATGACCACGGCGAAGGGGCGCTGCGTTTCGGAACCGATAGCATGGGAGAGCGCAGCCGGCAACAGGCCGAGCCCGGCCATGAGCGCAGTCATGAGGATGGGCCGCAAGCGTGAGACCGCGCCCTCGGTGACGGCCCGCAACAGGCTGGCGCCGTTGTCCACCAGTCGCACCACTTCCTCGAGCAGGATCACCCCGTTCTGCACGGAAATCCCTGCTACCGCAATGAAGCCGACCGCGGCCGAGATGGAAAGATGCAGGCCGGCCAAGCCGAGGGCGAAGAAGCCGCCGGTGATGTTGAATGGCAGCATGGCGAGGATCAGGCCGGCCAGCCGCATGGAGCGGAAGGCCCAGAAGAGCAGGGCAAAGATGCCCAGCAGCGAGGCCGGCACGATGACCGCGAGGCGCTTCATGGCGCGTTGCTGGTTCTCGAACTGGCCACCCCAGACGATGCGGTAGCCGGGCGGCAGTTGTACCTCCTTGGCCACCTTGGCCATGGCCTCGGCGACGAAACTGCCCTGATCGCGACCCAGCAGGTTGGCCTTGACCGCGACGTTTCGCCCTCCAGCCTCGCGGGAGATCCGCGAGGCGCCTTCGCGCACTTCCACCGTGGCGACATCGGCGATGCGTACGGTGCCGGCACTGTTGGGCAGCGCGATGGGAACTGCGCCGACGTCTTCCACTGAACTGCGATAGGGCTTGGCGAAGCGGAGCGTCATATCGAAACGGCGTTCGCCTTCGTAGAATCCGCCGACGGTGCTGCCACCCAGTGCCGTCTGTACCGCATTGTCGAGATCGGCCATGGACAAACCGAGGCGCGCCAGCTTGATATGATCGGGCAGCACCACCACCTCGGGCTGGCCACCGGGCAGGATGGCCGCGACGTCGCGGCTGCCCCGGATGCCGCGCAGGATGGACGCAATCTGTTCGGCCTTGTCCTGCAGGATATCGAGATCGGGACCGAAGACCTTGACGGCGATCTCGCCCTTGACGCCGGACAAGGCTTCCTCGACGTTGTCCTGGATGACCTGGGAGAAATTGGTAGGCAGGCCCGGCAGAACCGCGAGCTTTTTCTCCATGTCGGCCACCAGCGCATCCTTGGTGGGGAAACGCCAGGTGTCGCGCGGCTGCAGGTCGGCGAGGATCTCCATGTTGTTCGGGCCCTTGGGGTCGGTGCCGTCATCGGGGCGTCCTACCTGGGAAACGACCATCTTCACTTCCGGATAGCTGCGCAGCGTGGTGCGCACCACCCGTTCCACGTCCTTGGTGTGTTCGAGCGACGAGCCTGGCGGCAAGGTGATGGTCAGCCACAGGTTGCCTTCGTCCAACTGGGGAAGGAATTCGCTGCCGAGCATCGGCGCCAGGGCGAAGGCCAGGGCGACGATGGCGCCGGCGATGCCGAATGTGAGGCGCGGGTGGCGACGAATGCGGCTGAGCAGGCGGCGGTAGGCGCGTTGCAGGCGGACCAGCCAGTCGATATGTTTTTCCGCCAGGTCGCGCCAACTGAGCACGACCGACAACAGGGCGGGAACCAGCGTGAGAGTGAGCAGCACGGCGCCCAGCAGGGAAAATGACAGGATCATGGCCACTGGCGAGAAGATCCGGCCCTCCACCCGCTGGAAGGTGAAGATGGGAAGGAAGGCCAGGATGATGATGGCCTTGGAGAACAGGATGGGCTTGGCCAGATCCGCAGTGACCCAGCGCAAGGCTTCGAAACGGCGGCCGATCGGCGATTCGGTGGCGGCATCCACATGATGCAGCGCGAGACGGACCATGAGGGCTTCCACCAGCACGACGGCACTGTCGATGATGATGCCGAAATCCACGGTGCCCAGCGATATGAGGTTGGCCGGCACTCCCTTCAGGTCCATGAGGGTGAAGGCGAAAAGCAGGGTCAGCGGGATGATCGCAGCCACCACCAGGGCGGCGCGCCATTCGCGCAGGAAAATCACCAGCACCGATACCACCAGCAGGGCGCCGGTCAGCAGGTTTTCGCTGACGGTATGAACGGTATGGTGAACCAGGTCGGTGCGCTGATAGATGGGTTTGATGCTGACGCCCTTGGGCAGTTGCCCGTGGTTGAGTTCGTCGACCCGCCCCAGCAGGTCGGCCACCACCTTCGAGGGATCGCTCCCCTTGGTCATGAGCGCGATGCCTTCGACCACCGAATCCTGATCGTTGTGGGCGACGATGCCGGAGAGCGGGCGGTCGCCGACTTCGACCGTCGCGATGTCGCCAACCGTCACGGTTTTGCCGTTCCGGGCGCTGACGACCACGGCGCGGATGTCCTCGATTCGGGAGAAGAGGCCGATCGCGCGAACGACCAGGGTCTCGTCGCCCCGGTTCATGATGCCGCCGGACGCATTCTGGTTGCCATTGGAGAGCGCCTGCGAAACCTGGTCCAGGCTGACGCCGTAGCGGGCCATGGCGTCGGGGTCGAGGCGTACCTGATATTCCTTGATCGCGCCGCCGAAGCTGTTGACGTCGGCAACGCCGGATACCCGGCGCAGGGCCGGGCGTACCACCCAGTCCTGCAGTGCCCGCACCTCGCGGGCCGGCATGCCGGGCGGCGCCTGCAACACGTAGCGGTAGATCTCGCCGACCGCGGTCGACAGCGGCGCCAGTTGCGGCTGGACGCCGGGCGGCAGGCTGACGTTCTGCAGCTTTTCCAGCACCTGGTTGCGTGCGAAATAGTCATGGGTGCCGTCGTCGAAGGTCAGGGTCACCACCGACAGGCCGGTGATCGACACCGAGCGCACCTGGGTTGCTCGCGGTACGCCGCTCATTTCCCGTTCGATGGGAATGCTGAGGATGCGCTCGACATCTTCCGGCGACTGTCCCGGGTACTGGGTCACCACCTGAACCTGCACGTCCTGGACGTCGGGGAAGGCCTCCACCGGCAGATTCTGCAGGGCGCGCACGCCGACCACCGCGAGCGCAACCGCCATCACCAGGATGAAGAGCCGCTGGCGGATGACGAAAATCGAAAGGCGGCCGAACACCTTATTCTCCCTGCGCCAGTTCGGACGCAAGCAGCAGCGCGCCTCGTACTACGATCTGGTCGCCGGGCTTGATGCCGGAGTCCGGCGTCAGGTAGGCAAACTCGGCATCCTGGCGGGCAACACTCACCCGGCGGCGTTCGAATTCGCGCGGGCTGATCTGGACAAAAAGCCGCGTCGTCAGGCCGTCCGTCAGCAAGGCGCCGACGGGCACGCGGATGACCGTGGCGGCCTTCGGCTGGCTGATGGTGGCGCGGGCAAACATTTCCGGCTTGAGCCGGCCGTCGGCGTTGTCGACCAGCGCCCGTACCGGAATGCGCCGGGTGGCCGGATCGACCATGGCGCCCACCTGTTCGATGCGGGCGGAAAAGCGCTCGCCAGGAAAAGCCTCGACGGCGAAATTCACCGCCGCCCCCGGCTTGGCCAAGTCAGCGGCTTGTTCCGGCAGATCGATATTGAGCCAGAGGTGGCGCAAGTCGGACAGGATGAACAGCGGCGTGGTCGCATCCGGGCGTACCTCCGTACCCGGATTCGCCTGGCGGTCGACGACGACGCCGCCGAGGGGCGCGCGCAGGATCAGGCGCTGACCCTCGATGCGGCTGCTTGGCGGGGCGAGATTGGCGAGCCGCAAGCGGGCACGATCGGCCTCGGCGTCGGCGGCGCGGGCATCGGCCTGGGCGGCTTCCAGATCGCGGCGCGCCAGCGCTTCGCCCTCGAACAGGGTCTGTGCCCGCGCCAACGCCTTTTTCTTCAGCGAGGCGTCGGCTTGCGCCTTGCGCAGGTCTGCGACGGCCTGGCCGAAATCCGGCGCGTCGAGGATTGCCAGCGGCGCGCCGGGGATGACCGTATCGCCGGGGGCCGCTTTCAGGGCAAGGATGCGCCCGGCGAGCGGCGGAAAGATCCGCGCCGTTCGGTCTTCGGCCAGGGCCAGGCGGGCGTTCATCGGGTCGCTGGCGGGCAGCGGTGCCAAACTGACCGCTTCCAGTTTGAGAAAAGCCAGCTGTGTAGCATCCTGCGGCAGAATCACCCGATTGGCGGGCGCCCTGGGCTTGTCCTTCTCTTGTGGAGGGGGCGCGGCATGTTCGACACGCCAAGTGGCGAGCCCTCCGATGCCGAGGAGGGTGGCGAGGACGAGCGGGGCGAGGCGCTTGCTGCGGGCGCGAGCGCGCTGGCCGGAAGAAAGTCGGGTCATGGCAGTTCCTGGAGATTCGTTGCGGCGGCCCAGGCGGCACGGGCCTTGGCCGCGTCGTCAAGCGCATTGACGGTGTCGGTTTCGACGGCGTAGAGACTGCGTCGGGCATCAATGACGTCGAGGGTCGAGGCGGCGCCCTGGCTGAAGGCGAACTGGACGGCGGCGCTGGCCTTGCGGGCCGCCGGCAGGGCTTCGTCGCGCAGGCGGCGGGCGCGCTCGCTCAGGCGCTCGGCTTCGATGGTGGACTGGCTGAAGCCGGCGGCGGCCATGGCCTCGACGCGTTCCAGCTCATCCTGTGCCGAATCGCGCGCGACATAGGCCTGGCGGATTTCGCCGCGAAAATCGTAACCGGTGAACAGGGGAACGCTGACGCCGACCCCGACTAGGTTGCTGCCGGGATCCTGGTTGTTACGTTCGAACTGGGCGCCGACAGTGACATCCCGCACCTGCTGGGACCTGGCCAGATCAATGGCCTTTTCCCCCGCCTCCAGGCGGTGACGGGCGGCGATGACATCCGGGCGCGCGTCCAGATTGGGCTGCACGGAGGGCAGGGGCGCGAGCCGGGGCCAGGGATCCGCTGTAGCGAGGCGGGCAGCGTCGGATTCCATCGCCAGCAGTTGGGCGAGGGCGAGCTGTGCGCGCTGGTGGTCGACCTCGGCCTGGCTGGCGTCGCTGTCGGCGCGCAGGGTGTCGGTGCGGATGCGCTCGACATCGGACGGTGCGAGGTCGCCGGCCTTCAGCCGCAATTCGGCCTTGCTCAGTACCTGATGAGCAAGGCGGGCCGATTCCATGCTCAGGCGGGTCTTGTCCTCGGCCGCTTTGAGATCGAAGTAGGCCTGGCGGGCCAGCATGCGCTGCTGGCGCAGGCTGTCGGATGCGTCGGAGCGGCTGGCTTCGAGCAGGGCGTCTGCCACGCCGAGACGCAGTTCCCGCTTGCCGCCGCGCTCGATCGGCTGGTCGATGCGCAGGATGGTGTCCAGGTACGCGTTGTTGTCGGGGTGCTTGGCGTTGATTCCGCTGGTGTTCAGGGAGAGGGTCGGGTTGGGGCGGCCGGCCGCCATTGCGACGCCCGCCTCGGCAGCCGTCGCCGCGCGCCGGGAAGCGATCAGGGCGCGGTTGTGTTCCACGAGCAATTGCTCGACGTCGGCGAGATGCAGCTGGCCGAGCTTCGTGAGCTCGGCTGCAGCCGCCGGGCCGGTCAGGCAGGCGGCCAGCAAGATGTAGGTGAGGAAGGGTTTCGTTCGCATGGGGGGCACGATAGGGGACGCCACCTTTCGCGACCCTGACAGGGCAAGGCGCGTGAATGCCTGGTAGATGGAAATGCGTCGGGCATGCCGAATGCGCGAACCAAACCACCGCATGGCACACGCCATGGGAATGGTTAGGTCGCCCCGCGTGTTGGGTGGGTGCGAATCAGAGGCGGGGCAGGAAACTTACCCGGATGCGCGCGCCGCCACCGGGGCCAGCGTCCGTAATATGGACGCTGGCATCATGTCGGTCCGCCACTTCCTTGACGATGGCGAGGCCGAGGCCGGTGCCCGAGCCGGGGGATCCCGCGGCCCGATAAAAACGGTCGAAGATGCGCTGGTGCTCGGCTTCCGGGATGCCGGGACCGTTGTCCTCGACTTCGATGAAAGGGCGGCCGTCCTCGCCGGTGCCGCTACGGGCGGTGACCTGCCCGCCCGGCGGGGTGTACTTCAGGGCGTTGTCGATCAGGTTCGCCAGCAATTCCCGCAGCAGCCATTCGGCACCGTCGATTACCGCCGACTCCGGTTCGAAGCCGAGATCGATGTCGCGGGCCAGTGCCCGGTCGTACCAGACCGAAGCGTTTTCCTGCAGCAAATGGGCGAGGTCCACCGGACGCCGCTCGTGGGCGATGTCGGCCTCCGGCCCCGAGCGTGCGAGGGCCAGGAGCTGGTGTACAAGGTGACTGAGGCGCTGGGTGGCATCGCGCAAGTTCACCACCCGGTGACGATATTCCCGGGGAAGCTCCGCCGCCGTCAGTTCCAGTTGGGTCTGCAAAGCCGCGAGCGGGGTCTTGAGCTGATGGGCGGCATTGGCGAGAAAGGACTGTTGCGCCATCGCCGCCGCCTGCAGGTCGTCGATCAGTGTCGACATGGCATTGACCAGGGGTTCGATCTCGCCCGGTACGTCTCCTTTGGGTAGCGGGCTGAGATCGTGCGGGGAACGGCGGCCGATTTCTTCGCTGAGATGGGCCAGCGGCGCCACGCCGCTGCGTACGCCGATATAGACCAGGCCCAGGGTGGCGAGGATGAGGAGAACATTGGGGACGATCATGGCAGCCAGGATCTTCGAGCCGATGCGTTTGCGTTTTTGGGTGGTTTCGGCGACGACGATGGTGACCGGACCTCTGGAGGTTTCGAGCAGATAGCTTGCCTTGCGTACTGTCTTGCCTCCCAGGCTGTCGTCCGACAGGGCCGGCAGAGCACCTGGCATCGTTGGCCCGGGCTGGAGATTGGCATCGCCGGCCAGCAGCTGTCCGGCCGGTCCGAGCACCGCGAGGAACTCCAAGTCCTTACCGTTACTGCGCAGGACCGCCTCGGCGGCTGGGGGGAGATCCACTGCGACGGTGGCCCCCTGGACATGAACCCGGCCAGCCAGGGCGACCGCATCGTCGGCGAGGGCGTGGTCGTAGGCTTCGTTGGCCGGATCGAAGGCAATGTGATAGTCGGCGGCGAGGCTGATCACGAGCAGCGCTGCCAGCGGTGCCAGCAGGAAGACGAGCAGTCGCCTGCGCAGGGTCTGCCGTGGCCGTTCAGGCCAGTAGGATTTCATCTAGGCGGTAGCCGATGCCGCGGATGGTGCGGATTTCCACGCCACATCCCTGCAGCTTGGTGCGCAGGCGGGAGATGTAGATTTCGACGGCATTGGTGGTCAGCTCCTTGTCCCATTCGCTCAGGCTTTCCACCGTCTTCTGCTTGTCGACGACATTCGGAGTGGCGAGCATGAGTTGCTGCAGGATTTCCCACTCGCGGCCGGTGAGTTCGAGCGGGGCGCCGCGTGAACTGGCGGTTCTGCGCGCCAGATCGAGGCGGAGCGAACCCGCGCTCAGTTCGGAGGTGGTGGCCGAGCGGCTGCGGCGGATCAGTGCGCGCAGCCGGGCCAGCAGCTCGGGCAGGTGGAAGGGTTTGACCATGTAATCGTCGGCGCCGAGGTCGAGTCCGATCACCCGGTCATCCAGCCCGTCGCGGGCCGTAAGAATGAGGATGGGCACTTCGATGGCGCGACGCCGCAGCCGGCGGATCAGTTCATGGCCATCCATGCGCGGCAGGCCGATATCGACGATAGCCAGATCGTAATGGGTGAGCGCGAGTGCGGATTCGGCCGGTTCGGCCGCCGCCGTGTGGTCCACCGCGAACCCTGCTTTTTCCAGGCCTTCGCGGATACCGTCGGCCACCATCGGATCATCTTCAACCAGCAGGATGCGCATGTTCAGTCGTTGGCTGGGTACTGTCGAACGGCCAGGGAAACATTGCTTCCACCGAAGGCAAAAGTATTGGATAACGCCGCAAGCACCGGGCCGCGGCGCGCCGTTCCAGAGATAAGATCGATCCCTTCCACGTCGGTTTCCTCCAGATGCGCGGTGGGAGGGCATTCGCCATGCGCCAGAGCAAGCACGGTGATGACAAGCTCCAGCGCGCCCGCCGCACCCAGGGCATGTCCGTGGACTGCCTTGGTGGATGAGACCGCAGGGGCTTTCTGCAGGTCGCCAAAGGTGTTGCGGATGGCGGCGGCCTCCATGGCATCACCCACCGAGGTGGCCGTGGCATGGGCGTTGATGTAACCGATGTCACCCGCCATCAGGCCGGCGTCCTGCAGGGTAAGCTCCATCGCCCGTTGCTGGCCGGCGGGATCCGGACGTGCATAGTGGCTGGCATCGCCGGCGTTGCCGTACCCGCACAATTCGGCATGGATGCGGGCGCCGCGACGACGGGCAGTGCTTTCCCGTTCGAGCACGAGGGCAGCCGCCCCTTCCCCGAGGACGAGGCCGCTGCGCCTGCGGTCAAATGGGCGGCAGCTTTGCTCGGGGGACAACTTGTCCGCCTTGGCAAGGACGCGCAAGGCATCCCAGGCCTGCAACTGGCCGGCAACCAGCGGCGCCTCCGAGCCGCCGACGACGATGCGTTCGGCCCGACCCCAACGTAGGGCCAGCATGGCTTCACCGATCGCAGCGGCGGCTGAGGCACAGGCTTGCGATACCGACAACTGCGGACCGCGGAGCCCATGGTCGAGCGCGATCTGGGCCACCGCCGCATTCTGCATCGCCAGCAGGATGGTCAACGGGCGCGCCCGCTGGCCGGAATGCAGGCGGCCATAACTGTCCTCGACGGTGGCGGCACTGCCGACGCCGGTTCCCCAGTAGACGCCGGTTGAGGCGCTTTCGGCTGCGGGAACGTTTTCCAGACCGGCGTCAGCCATAGCCTCGCGTACAGCTAGGGTGGCCAGGCCGACATGGCGATCGACGTGGGCGGGCAACTGGTGCATGCCCACCGGCCCCAGGTTGCCAGGCACCGGCGCAGCGGCCCAGATGCCTGCTTCCGGCGGCCAGAGGCGGATGCCGGAACGCCCGGCGAGCGATCCGGCAAACAGGGCCTTGGCGCCCAGTCCCAGAGCCGATACGGCGCCAAGGCCGGTGATGACCACCCGATCGTGCAGGCTCATGCGGCAGCCATTGTGCGGAGCCGGTCGACCAGGTTGGCGATATCGGTGAGGGTCTGGACTTTCTCGGCGTCCTCGTTGTCGACGCGGATGGCGAATACTTCCTCGATGCGGAAAATGAATTCCAGCAACCCCAGGGAGTCGATGCCGAGATCCTTGATCGAGGCGTCCTCTTTGATTTTCTCCGGGTCGCACTGAAATTCCTTGATCGCGATATCGGCCAGGGTTTGGCGAGTGTCCATGATGATTTCCTTGGTAGTGGTGTTAGGCCTGAAGCTGGGCGGTAGCGGATTGCTGCTGCCGTTCCAGGGTGCCGACGAACTCGACACAGGCTTGGGCGACGCCTTCCCGGTCGTTGTCCAGAGTCAGCATGTGATAGCTGTTGGTGAAGATGATTTTTTCGATGCGGCTTGAACCCAGGCGGCTTGCGAGCAGGTTGGGGGTACGCAGGCTGGCCATTTCGTCCTCGGCCGCGTGCAGGATGAGGGCCGGCTGGGTGATGCCGGACAGGCTGGCCCGGATGCGGCGCATCATGCGATAAGCCTCGTAGATGGCCGAAAGCGGCAGGTCCCGGGCGCCGGCGGCGGAGTTGCCGGTGGATTCCATCTGGCGGGCGATCCATTCGCGGATACGGGGATTTTTGATGCCATAGGGGTCTTTCTCCCGCAGGCGGTAGCGGTGCCGTAGCGGAGTCGGATGGGCCAGGGGCAGTAGAGGCAATAGCCGGCGGAACCAGGGCAGGTTCCAGCCATCGTAAAAAAGCGTGGTGGAAATCAGCAGCAGGCCGGAGACTGAGCTCTCGTCGCGGAGGGCCAGCCGCAAGGCCAGGTCGGACCCTATGCAGAGGCCACCCACTGCGGCGGGACCGTGATCGGCTACCAGTGCCGCCAGACACTCGCTGGCCATGGATTCCCACTGCTGCCAGGGAAGAACCGGTGCACAATCGCCGGGGCGCTGGCCGTACCCGCTCAGATAAGGCACGCTGACCGTGTGCCCGGCCCGGTGGAGGCGTTGGGCGAGCAGCTGAATTTCCAGCGGATTGCCGCGCAATCCGTGCAATAACAGGACCGGGGGGCGATGGCCGATTAGAAAAATGTCCTGCATTGAGGGCTCCATCGTGATGATCGAGCCACCTTAGCGGTTGGACGCTTACATTTGCCTGACAGTGGCGGGCTTGCAGAAGGGAACCGGGGAGCCGGCCTGCGTGCGTGGGGGCATGCAGAAAAAAATAGCCACGGTATACACCGTGGCTATCGCAATAAATTGGCTGCGGCGCCGTGTATTCAGCGCTTATGCCGGGATCGCGGCGCGCATTTTCTGCAGGGCACGCGCTTCGATCTGGCGGATGCGTTCAGCAGAGATGCCATATTCAGCAGCCAGTTCGTGCAGCGTGGCGGTCTCACCCTCGGTCAGCCAGCGCGCCTCGATAATGTGGCGGCTGCGTTCGTCAAGATCTTCCAGTGCGTTGGCCAGCCCTTTGTGCCGCAATTGCTCGGTCTGCTCGCGTTCCAGCAACTGGGCCGGGTTTTCGTCCGGGCTCGCCAGATAGGCAAGTGGGCTGTAGCTTTCCTCGCCATCGTCCACGGTCGGGTCGATCGATACATCGTGCCCCGACAGGCGCGTTTCCATCTCCAGTACGTCCTTGCGGCTGACATTGAGTTCGCGGGCCATGGCGTCGGCTTCCTTGAGCGTCAAGGCATTGAGCGACTGTTTCAGGCTGCGCAGGTTGAAGAACAGCTTGCGCTGCGCCTTGGTGGTCGCCACCTTGACTAGACGCCAGTTCTTCAGGACATATTCGTGGATTTCGGCGCGGATCCAGTGCAGCGCGAACGACACCAGACGCACGCCACGGTCCGGGTCGAAGCGTTTCACGGCCTTCATCAAGCCGACATTGCCTTCCTGGATGAGATCGGCGTGCGGCAGGCCGTAGCCGAGGTAGTGTCGCGCTACGCTTACGACTACGCGGAGATGTGAGACAACCAACTGACGGGCGGCTTCGACATCCTGCTTGTCGTGCCAGGCACGCGCAAACTTCTGCTCATCCTCCAGACTGAGCATGGGATAGCGGTTGACGGTCTGAATATAGCTATCCAGGCTATAAGCTGCGGGAATGGGTAAAGACATCGATTGATTCATGCGTGTAAAACCCCCTTTTAAATATTTTAGCACTCTCATCCTAAGAGTGCTAAGGCCGGGCTGGGTTCCCGGCGAGGAAAACAAGGGGAAATCAGCGTGTCGCTTCGACCTGATGCAGGCTTCGTGTCACAGAGAGCCAGGCGCCTAGCCAGCCGAATAGCGTGGTCAGGCCAAGCACCATGGCGATTTCGGCTCCGTCCGGTGGCAGCAGATGAAATGTCGACCCATAAAGGACCGCCAGATGTTCGACTGGTTCACGCAGGATTGTGCCCGCCACCGCCAGCACGCCACCGGCGGCCAGTCCACCGAACAAGCCCTGTAGCGCCCCCAGGTAGAGAAACGGGCGGCGGATATGGCGGTCAGTGGCGCCGATCAAGCGACTGACCAGGATTTCGTCGCGCCGGGCCAGCACCTGGGCACGGATGGCATTGCCCGAGATGGCGATCAGGGCAATGGCAAACAATCCGGCCAGCAGCCAGACCCCAGTATGTCCGATGGCGAGCGCGGCCTGCAGGCGCTCTGCCCACTGGCTGTCGAGATGGGTTTCCGCGACCCCCGGCATTTTGCGCAGACCGTCGGAAATACGCACCAGCGCGTCGCGCGACGTGGCCTGGGGCCGCACGATCCAGGCGTCCGGTAACGGGTTCTCCGTCAGGCCGGCCGTGATGTCAGCCAGATCCTGTGAAGCGCTCAGGGTGGCCAGCGCCTCGTCCTTGGGTATGAAGCGGGCCTGGGCAATATCGGGCTGCTTGAGCCGCGCGGCAATGGCCTGTTTTTGTTCGGTAGATGCGCCGGCGTCGAGAAACAGGCTGATCTCCGGCTGCGCCGGTAGTTCGCCTGCCACTCGGCTGAGATTCGCCAGTCCCAGATACAGCCCACTGGGCAGGCTGATCGCCACGCCCATGGCCAGCGCAGTCAGCAGCGTCGTGAACGCCTGGATGCGCAGCCGATGCAAGGCGGTGCCGAGCGCGTGTTTGTGGTGACGTATCCAGCCGATCATGCCGGCACCTCGCCGATTCTGCCGTGATCCAGATGCAGCGTGCGTCCGCCCAGCGCCGTGATGGCGCGTTCGTCGTGAGTGGCGATCACCAGGGTGGTGCCGACCTGATGGAAATCGCGGAACATGGCCATGATGTCAGCCGCGTAGCCGGCGTCGAGGTTGCCGGTCGGTTCGTCGGCCAGCAGCAGGGCGGGGCGGGAGACCAGCGCGCGGGCGATGCACAGGCGCTGCTGTTCGCCGCCCGACAGGCTGACGGGATTGGCTTTCTCGCGGTTGAGTAGGCCGACCTTGTCGATCACGGCGCGGGCGCGTTTCAGGGCCTCGCGGCGGTCGAAGCCGGCGATGTCGAGCGGCAGCACCACGTTGTCGATCACGCTGCGGTCGAACAGCAGCTTGTGGTCCTGGAATACCAGTCCGATGTTGCGGCGCAGATAGGGCACCGCACGGCGCGACAGCCGGCTGACATTCTGGCCGCTGACCGACACCACGCCGCTGGTGGGGCGCTCGATGGCGGCGATGAGTTTCAGCAGCGTGCTCTTGCCGGCGCCGGAATGACCGGTCAGGAAAACCAGTTCGCCTTGTTCGATGGCAAGGCTGACGTTGGACAGGGCCTCATGGCCGCCGGGGTAGCGTTTGGTGACCTGGTTGAAGCTGATCATGCAGTAAACACCGCCTCGACGAACTCGCGCGCGTCGAAGGGGCGCAGGTCGTCAACGGTCTCGCCGACGCCGATGTAGCGCACCGGGATCGGCCGCGCCTGGGCAATGGCCGCGATGGCGCCGCCCTTGGCGGTGCCGTCGAGCTTGGTCAGCGCGAGACCCGTCACGCCGAGGGCGTCGTCGAAGGCCTTGACCTGGGCGACGGCGTTCTGGCCAGTGTTGGCGTCCAATACCAGCAGCACCTCGTGCGGCGCGCCGGAAATGGCTTTTTCGATCACGCGCTTGACCTTCCTGATTTCCTCCATCAGATGGAGCTGCGTCGGCAGGCGGCCGGCGGTATCGGCCAGCACCACGTCGATGTTGCGCGCGCGCGCGGCCTGGATGGCGTCGAAAATCACCGCGGCGGAATCGCCTTTTTCCTGGCTTACCACCGTCACGTTGTTGCGCTCGCCCCAGACCTGCAGCTGTTCGCGCGCGGCTGCGCGGAAGGTGTCGCCGGCCGCCAGTAGCACCGACAGGCCTTGCGACTGGTACAGCTTGGCGAGCTTGCCGATGGTGGTGGTCTTGCCGGCGCCGTTGACGCCCGCCAGCATGAGGATGAACGGCTTGTGCGGGGTGACGTCGAGTGGTGCCTGCAGCGGGGTCAATAGGTCGACCAGCGCTTGCTTCAGGGCCGCCTGCAGGTCGGAGGCCTCGGTCAGGTTTTCACGTCTGACCTTTTTTT
Source organism: Thiobacillus sp. 0-1251 (assembly GCA_001899305.1). GTDB lineage: Bacteria > Pseudomonadota > Gammaproteobacteria > Burkholderiales > Thiobacillaceae > Thiobacillus. Next base: position 181,909 of record MKWL01000019.1, read on the forward strand.
GCAGGGCGTCGAGCAGGGCCTGGGTCGCGTCCACGCCGACATCGGCCGTGATCAGGATGGTCTCGAGTTCCTCGAACAGCTCGGCATCGATTTTGCGGCCGACGCCGAACAGGCCGGCCAGCTGGCCGCCCAGCCGATCGCGGGTCTTGGCGAGACCCTGCTTCAGCCGCTGCGCCCAGCCGGGACGCGACTCAACTGGCAGGGGTGCGGACTCGACCGGCGTGGCAGGCGTGGCCGGTTCGGCAGCAGGCGGTTTGGGCTTGAAGAAACTAAACACGGATAAAGGCAGTCAGCATAGCTGTTTGACGGACGCCTAATCTTATCATTCGGCTACGGCTTATCATTCGGACTCATTCAACAAGAGGTGGAAACATGCTCGGCATGCGGGAAATGCTGCTGGCGCTGCTGATGGTGGGCAGCGTGCAGGCGGCGGTGACGGACGTCACGCTGGACAATGGTATGCGGGTGATCGTACAGGAAGATCATCGGGCACCAGTGATGGTGTCGCAGGTGTGGTATCGCGCCGGATCGATGGACGAATTCAACGGTACCACCGGGGTGGCGCATGTGCTGGAGCACATGATGTTTCGCGGCACGAATACGGTGCCGCCGGGCGAATTCTCCAAGCGCATTGCCGCCGCGGGCGGGCGCGAGAATGCGTTCACCAACCGCGATCATACGGCGTATTTCCAGCAGATGCAGAAAGACCGGCTGGAGCTGGCGATGCAGTTGGAATCCGACCGCATGGCCAACCTCGTCATCCGCGATGATCTGTTCGCCAAGGAAATGCAGGTGGTGATGGAGGAACGCCGGCTGCGCACCGACGACCAGCCGCAGTCGGTAGTATATGAACGCCTGATGGCGACGGCCTACCAGGAGAGTCCTTATCGCCGTCCTGTCATCGGCTGGATGGACGATCTCCAGCACATGAGCGCGCAGGATGCACGCGATTGGTACGCCCGCTGGTATGTACCGAACAATGCGACCCTCGTAGTGGCCGGCGATGTGAAGTCGGACGACGTGATCGCCATGGCGAAGCGGTATTTCGGGGTGATTCCCGCCCGTGTGTTGCCGGTGCGCAAGCCGCAGGACGAACCCGCGCAAATCGGCGAGAAGCGCGTCGTGGTCAAGGTTCCGGCGAAGGTTCCCTATCTGCTGATGGCCTGGCATGCGCCCATCCTCAAGGACTGGGAAAAGGATACCGCGCCCTATGCGCTGCAGATACTTGCGGGTGTGCTTTCCGGGAACGACTCGGCGCGCCTGCAGAAATCGCTGGTCAAGACGCAGCAGATCGCAGTGAGCACGAGTGCCGGCTACGACGCCGTTTCGCGCGGCCCGGGCATGTTCATGATCGACGCGACGCCAGCGCCGGGCAAGACAGCGGATGAACTCGAAAAAGCCATACGTGGCCAGGTCGAACGTATCCAGCGCGAGGGTGTCAGCGAAGCGGAACTTGCCCGGGTGAAGGCGCAAGTCATTGCGGCCGACGTCTACCAGCGCGACTCGTTGTTTTACCAGGCGATGCAGTTGGGCGAATACGTGACCGCGGGCCTGCCGCCCGAGGCGCTAGCGCACAGGGTCGACAAATTGCGCGCGGTGAGCGCCGGAGAGGTGCAGGCTGCAGCGAGGCAATGGCTGCAGGATGACCAGTTGAGCGTAGGCATACTCGACCCACAAGCTTTGCAACCCCAGACGCGCCGTCCAGCGGTGCCGGGAGTCCGCCATGACAATTAAGGCCTTTTGTATCGCGCTATTGCTGAGCCTGCCTCTGTCGGCGCAGGCAGCGTTGGCCATCCAACACTGGCAAACCCCGCACGGCACGCAGGTGATTTTCGTGGAAAGCCATGAATTGCCCATCCTCGATATCTCGGTGGACTTCCCCGCGGGCAGCGCACGCGATCCAGGCGACCAGGCGGGCCTAGCCCAGCTGACCCACATTCTCCTCGACCAGGGAGCCGGCGGTCTCAGCGATACGGCGATCGCCCATCGCCTGGCCGATGTGGGAGCCGTGCTGGGCGGCACGTTCGACCGCGATCGTGGAGGCGTCACGTTGCGTACCTTGTCGTCCCAGGCAGAGAAGGACGCAGCGCTCGACATTCTGGCGCGCGTGCTGCAACAGCCCGATTTCCCGCAGGCTGTGATCAAGCGCGAGAAACAGCGACTCATTGCCGGTATCCGCGAGGCGGAGGCCGACCCTGGCACCGTGGCCGACAAGGCGTTCTATCGTGCGTTGTATGGCACCCATCCCTATGCTCACGACGAATCAGGCGACCCGGCAGCGATCGCAAAACTGACGCGTGGGGATGTGCAGACGTTCTACCGTACGCACTACAGTGCACCCAATGCCGTGATTTCGCTGATGGGCGATATCTCCCGTGCCGAGGCAGAGGCCATCGCCGCCCGTCTAGCGGGTGGCCTGTCCAGTGCGGCGGCCGTTTCGGCGTTGCCGAAGCCTGGACCGGCGAGGACAAATGAACAGCGGATTGCGTTTCCCTCCACGCAAAGCCATGTGTTGGTGGGAGCGGTGGGCGTAGCGCGTAACGCCCCCGATTTCTTTCCGTTATTCGTGGGCAACTATGTGCTGGGCGGCGGCGGCTTCGATTCGCGGCTGATGCGCGAAGTGCGCGACAAGCGTGGCTATGCCTACAGCGCGTATAGCTATTTCCTGCCGATGATGGAGGACGGGCCATTCCAGCTTGGCCTGCAGACCAAGCTGGCGCAAACCGACGACGCGCTCAAGGTGGCGCAGGCCACGCTGCGGCAATTCATCGCCGACGGCCCCAGCGAAGCGGAACTGAAGCAGGCCAAGGACAACCTCACCGGCGGCTTTCCGTTGCGTATCGACAGCAACAAGAAGATTCTCGAATACTTGTCGCTGATTGGCTTCTACAAGCTGCCTCTGGATTATCTGGATACCTGGGTCGACAAAATCAATGCAGTTGATGTGGCGACCGTGAAACAGGCGTTTGCCCGTCACATCGATCCTGACAAGCTGGTGACGGTCATCGTGGGAGGAGAGAGTGCTCGCTAAGCGCGCCGCACCCCAGCGGGCGCACGGCGCGTCCAACCGGGTGCGCATCATCGGCGGGCAATATCGCCGCCGCCTGCTCGATTTCCCCGATGGCGCGGGTTTGCGCCCGACGCCCGACCGCGTGCGCGAGACGCTGTTCAACTGGCTGGGCCAGGATCTGCCGGGGTGGACCTGTCTGGACCTGTTTGCCGGCAGCGGCGCGCTCGGCTTCGAGGCAGCCTCGCGTGGGGCGGGACGAGTCGTCATGATCGAACGCGATCTCAAGGCCGGCGGTGCGCTGGAAAAGAACCGTGCGGTGCTCGGAGCAAATCAGGTCGAGATCCTCCGCGCCGACGCGCTGGCGTGGCTGGCGTACAACCGCGAGACGTTCGACCTGATTTTCGTCGATCCACCGTTCGACAGCGGCCTGGCCGGGGCGGTGCTGGCCGATCTGGCGTGCCATCTCAAACCCGGCGGACATGCCTATATCGAACAGGGGACGGCAGTCGTGGCGCCTCCGGGGTTTATCATCCACCGCAGCGGGCGCGCGGGGCGTTCGCATTTCGCGCTACTGATCAAGGAATGATGAATCCATGCTGACTGCCGTCTATCCCGGTACCTTCGACCCCATCACACGCGGCCACGAGGATCTGGTGCGGCGTGCGGTGCGGCTGTTCGACTGTGTCATCGTCGCGGTGGCCGAATCGCGCAACAAACGACCTTTCTTCACCATGGAGGAGCGGGTGGCGATGACGCGCGACGTGCTGGCCGACGTTCCGCAGGTGCGGGTCGAAGGGTTTTCCGGTCTCCTGATCGATTTTGTCGCCGAACAGGGCGCGATAGCAGTACTGCGGGGGCTGCGCGCGGCGTCCGACTTTGAATACGAATTCCAGCTGGCGGGCATGAACCGCAACCTCAAGCCCGACATCGAAACCCTGTTCCTGACGCCGTCGGACCAATACATGTTCATTTCCGCCAGCATGATCCGCGAGATCGCGCAGCTGGGCGGCGACGTGACGCCTTTCGTCCACCCATTGGTGGCGCGGCGATTAAGTGAGAAAATAAGAAAAAGCTGATATGACCCGGAGAATGACATGTCAATGATGATCACGGACGAATGCATCAATTGCGACGTCTGTTTGCCCGAATGCCCTAACGACGCCATTTCGCAGGGCGACGAGATTTACATCATCGATCCCAACAAGTGCACCGAATGCGTCGGTCATTTCGATACGCCGCAGTGCGTCGAGGTGTGTCCGGTCGATTGCATCCCGCTCAATCCGGATTACCCGGAAACCAAAGAGCAGCTGCAGGAGAAATTTCTGCGCCTGACCGCCAGCAAGTAATCACTCAGGCCGTTTTGGCCAGAGCGGGTTTGTTGAGTTCATCCGCCAGGGCGTCGGCGATGCGCAGGTTGATACGTGCCAGGCTGTCCAGCTGGTCGCTCACGGTTCCAATCGAGGCTTCCAGTTCGGCAATGCGTTCGTCCAGCGTCTCGGTGGCGGTATGGATGCGGCTGACGCTTTCCAGGCGACGTTTCAGTTGGAGCTTGTGTTCGCGCACCTGAGTTTCCATGGGCGCAATCAGCGCCTTCAGCCAGGACTCGGTTTCGCTGTTGGCCAGTTCGAATACCTGGACCACCTTGCTCGCCAGCGTCTCGAAAAAGCGCGCGGTCAGCTGGCTCTGGCCTACCGTCAGCATCTTGAACACGGTGTTGAAGCGCTCGTCGAAGATGCGTTCCAGCCGTGCCATTTCCTTGCGATATTTGTGCAGGCTGTGATCGGGCGGGTTGACCGCTGCCAGACCGTGTTCGTCGCTGAATTTCTGGTACATCGCCGTCATCATGGCGCGGATTTCCTTGATGGTCTCTGCCGACGCATCCAGATTGCCGTCCACTTGGCGGAAAAAATGGCTCATCGCCTCGCGTAGTCCCACGCTGAAATGGCTTTTTTCCATCGCCAGCCGGGTGAGGTGCACTTCCTGACGTAGCGCCTGCATACCTAGCCGCTGCCTCAGTGCCTCGACCTGCGTCGCGAATACATTGCGCAAGGCATTGAACTGCTCCAGGCCGCGCTCGAACTGCTGCTTGTCCTCGTTGGCCTTGACCATCATGTGCTGGATGACGTCGCGGTTCTTGCCGCGCAGACCCTGCAGTTCGTCGACCTGATCCTGGATCGTGGCGAGCCGAGTTTCCAATAGCTCGGTGGTCTTGATCACCACGTCTTCCACTGCAGCCTGTGACGATTCGCTGACCAACGCCTGCTTGCAAGGAATGAGCTCCTGCGTCAGGGCCGCTTCCAACCCAGGCAGACGGCTTTTTTCCAGCAGGGCGCCGTCGTTGCGAATCTTGGCAACCAGCGCTTTCTGTGCCGATACAGGATAGACCTGGCTTGGTGGCAGGCCGAGCAAGACTGCGCTGCTGGCGACTTGTTTGGCGATTTCAGCGTCGATTTGCGCTTCCGTCTTCAGTTCGTCCCACAGGCCGTCGATCTTGTTCAGCACCACCAGCCGCGCGCGGCTGGTCCCTTGCACCGGCGCAATGTACTGACGCCAGATCTCGATGTCCGACCTGGTGACGCCGGTATCGGCGGCTAGCAGGAACAGCACCGCATGGGCGTTGGGGAGCATGTTGAGCGTCAGTTCGGGCTCGGTACCGATGGCATTCAGGCCCGGCGTGTCGAGGATGACCAATCCCTGCTTCAGCAGTGGGTGAGGAAAATTGATCAGCGCATGGCGCCAGCGCGGAATTGTGATGCTGCCGTCGCGTTCCAGGCTGCGTGCGGTTTCCTCGTCGTCGGGATTGATCAGGCCGAACGCTTCGGCCGTGGCGGCGTCGACATCGAGCGTGTCGGCCAGCCGCATCAGCGTTGCGCTCATCTCCTCGGCTGAATCGAGGTTGAGCGGGAATTCGGTCCAGGCATCCGCGTCGCGTTTGAAGTCGACAATGCTGCCCTCGCGGGTCTTGGTGTCGATCGGCAGCAGGCGCAACGAAGGGCGATGCAACGGGTCGAAAAACAGCTCGGTGGGGCACATGGTCGTGCGCCCTGCGGACGACGGCAGCACGCGCTGCCGGTAGTCCGAAAAGAAGATCGCGTTGATGAGTTCGGACTTGCCGCGCGAGAATTCGGCAACGAAGGCCACGTTCAGCTTGTCTTCCTGCAGGCGGCCGAGCAACTGATTCAACCGCATCTCGGATTCGGCGTCGCTCAGTTCCTGGGCGTCGAGCCAGTCACGCAACGCTTCGACGCGCACATACACGGCTTCGCGCCAAGTGCTGTAGTGCTCGAATTCGTCAACCAGGGTGGTGGATTGCATGGGGCCAGTCAGAGATAAAGCATTGTCATTTAACGACATATTAATGACAAAACTTGATTCTGTGCCTGCCAGATCAACGCTGGCAGATGGAGCAGTAGAAGCTTGCGCGCTGACCTTGCACGATGCGGCGGATCGGGTTGCTGCACGTCTTGCACGGCAGGCCTTCGCGGTCGTACACGCGTGTTTGCAACTGAAAATAACCCAGCTCGCCGTCGCTCGCGACATAATCGCGCAGCGAACTGCCGCCCGCGGCAATGGCGGCTGTCAGCACCTGCTTGATTGCGGTGACCAGCCGGGCGCAGGCCGGGCGGCTGAGACGACGCGCAGCGGTCGCGGGGCGGATGCCGGCATGGAACAGCGACTCGGAGGCGTAGATATTACCGACACCCACTACTACCTGTGCATCCATGACGACTTGCTTGATCGCGGCGTTGCGGCGTTGGCACTGCGCGTGCATGTAGGCGGCGTCGAACGCCGGCGTCAGCGGTTCCGGTCCCAGATGGACGAGCAACGGGTGCCGCGTCACGTCGTCGGTCCATAGCACGGCACCGAAGCGGCGCGGGTCGCGCAATCGCAGCGTGCTGCCGTCGTCGAACAGCCAGTCGACGTGATCGTGCAGGGCGGCAGGCTCGTCAGGCCCGGCCAGGCGCAGGCTGCCCGACATGCCCAGGTGGACGATCTGGGTGGCGGCACCAAAATCGAACAGCAGGTATTTCCCGCGCCGGTCGAGCCCCCTGAGCGTCAGCCCGCCCAGCCGCGTTTCCAGATCGGCTGGCACCGGCCAGCGCAGGCGCGGATTGCGCACCACGATGCGCGTGAGCGTGCGATGCTGCAGGCGGGGCAGCAATCCCAGGCGGGTGGTTTCGACTTCGGGTAATTCGGGCATGGCGTGGGCGGAAGAGGTCGACGGTAAAGGGACAGAGACGTTTCGGGGAAGCGCTGATGCCCTACGATAGTTTGTCCCCGCAAATGGGAACTGAACCGATACACTGGCATTCTATATAACGCGCTTTTACCCCAGAATCCCCCTTACTTTGAATGCACGATTTTCTCTGCTGCTGCTGGTGATGTTGGTCAGCAGCGCGGCTTCGGCTGTGGATCCCTTCGGGGTACTCGACCGGGTGCCGCCGTCGCCGATGGCCGAACTGCGCCCGGCAGCGGTATGCGATACGGCTGTGCCGACCGGCCCGATTACGCTGGCACGCGCGGTCGAGCGCGCCCTGTGCGCCAATCCGGCCACCCGCACCGCCTGGCTCACGGCGCGGCTGCGCGCCGCCGAACTGGGGCAGGCATACAGCGCCTATCTGCCCAGCCTGTCGGCCAGTGGCAGTGTGTCCCGCACCGGGGACCGCATGCCGCCGAACGATCGCAACGCCTGGCAACTGGGGCTGGACGCACAATACCTGCTGTACGACTTCGGCGGCCGTGCGGCCCAGCGCGATGCCGCCGAGGCATTGCTGGCGGCGGCACGTGCCAGCCAGGACGACAGTGTGCGCCAGCTCTATCTGCAGACGGTCACCGCCTATTTCAATCTGCTGACCGCACAGGGTGCGGTCAGCGTCGCGCGCGAGGCCGAGGCTTCGGCGCTTGCCGCGTTCAAGGCCGCCACCGCACGGGTGGCCGCGGGGACGGCCATTCCATTCGACCGGCTGCAGGCGAAAACTGTGTATACCCAGCGCCAGATCGAGCGGATCCGTGCCGAGGGCGAGGCCGCGCGGATGCAGGGCGAGCTGGCTGCGCTGATGGGCGATACCCGGCAAACCGGCTTCAGCGTCATCGACAGCGAGGCGGCGTTCAGCCAGACGCCGGACCTGAACGCGGCAGTGGATGGTTTGATCGAAGCCGCACGCAGCCGTCGGCCGGATCTGCGTGCGGCGGAGGCCACGGTGCTTGCCCAGCAGGCTGGTGTGCGTAGCGCCGAGGCAGCCGGCAAGCCCAGCTTCTCGGCTTTCTATGGCGCGCAACGGCTGGACAACGGTTCCCTGGCGGCGACCAGCTCCAGCGTGGGGATCAATCTGACCATTCCGCTCTTCACCGGCTATCGCAACACCTATCAGATCGCCGCGGCGCAAACCCAGGCCGGCCTGGCCGCAGCGGAACGCGACCGCGTGGCCAACCAGGTGGCGCTGGACGTGTGGCGCGCCTATTACAGCGTGAAGAGCGAGACCGAAGCGGACAGTCGCAGCGCCGATTTGGTGGAAAGCGCGGCCGCGGCCGAGAAACTCGCGCTGGGACGGTACCAGGCAGGGCTTGGCATCCTGCTCGATGTATTGAGCGCGCAGGCCAATCTGGCCCAGGCGCGCCAGACCCAGTTGCAGACGCGGCTAGGCTTGCGGGTGGCGCGGGCGCAGCTGGCGCAGGCCATTGGGGATTTGAGCTGGGACTGGCTGGAGCCGACGCAGCAGGAAGGAAAGCGATGAAAAAAACGGGGATGCTTGTACTGCTGGTCATGGTGATTGCAGCGGCCGCGTGGTGGTGGAACGGCAAAAGTAAGCCTGCCGAACCGCAATACCGGACGGTGGCTGTGGATCGCGGTGATATTGCGGCCGAGGTCTCGGCCAACGGTACGCTCAATCCGGTCACGTTGGTCAACGTGGGCACCCAGGTCTCGGGAACGGTGCGGCGCATCGATGCCGACTTCAATCAGCAAGTGAAAGCGGGGCAGGTGCTGGCCGAGCTCGACCCGGCGCTGTTCAAGGCGGCGCTCGCGCAAAGCACGGCCAACCTCGCCAACGCCCAGGCGCAGCTCGATCTCGCCGAGGCCAATGCGGTACGCATGCAGACGCTGTTCAAGCAGGAATACGTGTCGCAGCAGGAACTCGACCAGACGCTGACGGCCCGCGCCCAGGCCGCGGCACAGGTGCGACTGGCGCGCGCCCAGGTGACGCGCGACCAGACCAATCTCGGTTTCTCGATCATCCGCTCGCCGGTCGACGGCACCGTGATCAACCGCCAGGTCGACGTTGGCCAGACCGTGGCGGCGAGCTTCCAGACGCCGACGCTGTTCCAGATCGGCAAGGATCTGACTCAGATGCAGATCGATTCCACGGTGTCGGAAGCCGATATCGGGCAGATCAAGGTCGGTCAGCCGGTCAAGTTTCGCGTCGACGCGTTCCCCGATACCGAATATACCGGTGCGGTGCGACAGGTTCGACTGAACGCCACGACCGCGCAGAATGTCGTGACCTACAACGTGGTGGTGAATGTCGCCAACCCGGACCTGGCGCTGATGCCAGGGATGACGGCCAACCTGCGCGTGCTGGTCGAGACGCGGCCGGGCGTGCTGCGGGTGCCGACGACGGCGCTGCGCTTCCGCCCTCAGGCGGGCAACGTCGTCGAGGGCGCCGGCAAGCCGCGCGGCGCGGCGGTGTATCGGTTGGTCGACGGCAAGCCGGAACGGGTGACGGTGAAGACTGGCATCAGCGACAAGGCCTTTACGCAAATCGTTGCCGGCAAGCTGAAGCAGGGGGATGTGGTGATCGTGGCTGATCTGGCAGCCAAGAAAGACAATGCCAGTACGTCGCGCGGACGCCTGTTCTGATGACGACACCCGGGGCGCCCCTGATCGAGGTGGAGAATCTCGAAAAGGACTACCCGACCGGTGCCGGCGTATTCCAGGCGCTGCACGGCGTGAGCCTGCGCATCGCCGAGGGCGAGTTCGTCGCCATCATGGGCGCGTCGGGCTCGGGCAAGAGCACCTTCATGAATCTGCTCGGCTGCCTCGACCGGCCCACCCGCGGCAGCTACCACCTCGACGGGCAGGATGTCGGCCGTTTATCTTCGGATCAGTTGGCCGCCTTGCGCAACCGTGAAATCGGCTTCGTGTTTCAGGGGTTCAACCTGTTGCCCAAGCTGACCGCGCTCGACAACGTCGCGCTGCCGCTGATGTATGCCGGCATGGGGCGCGAGGCGCGTCGCCGGCAGGCACAGGCCATGCTCGAGCGGGTGGGACTGGGCGAGCGTTCGCACCATACTCCGTTGCAACTGTCAGGCGGCCAACAGCAGCGGGTGGCGATTGCCCGCGCGCTGGCTACGCGTCCGCGCATCATTTTTGCCGACGAGCCGACTGGCAATCTCGACAGCGAAACCAGCCGCCAGGTGATGGATCTTTTCAGCCAGTTCAACCGCGAAGAAGGCATCACATTGGTTCTGGTGACACACGAGGCCGACATCGCCGCCTATGCGCGTCGATGCATCCGTTTCCAGGATGGCCGGGTGATCGAGGACGTGGCACAGGCTGAGGTCGCTGCATGATTTTCACCAGCCTGCTCGAGACCGCCTGGCATGCGCTCACCACGCACCGCATGCGCAGCTTCCTCACCATGCTCGGCATGGTCATCGGCGTGGCGGCCGTCATTCTCATGCTGGCGATCGGCCAGGGTGCACAGGCGATGGTGCGCAGCTCGATCGAGTCGATGGGCAGCAATCTCTTCATCATCATGTCGGGCGCCGTCTCGTCGGGGGGCGCGCGGGTGGCGACCGGCGATGCGCCCTCGCTCACTTTCGACGATGCCGACGCCATCCGCGACCTGCCCGACATCCTGGCGTCGGCGCCGGTGTCGCCCGGCGGCGCCCAGTTGATCTACGGTGGCGTGAACTGGAATACCTCGGTCTACGGCACGACGCCGGACTATGCCGTGGTACGGAACTGGTCGATGGCGTCGGGCAGTTTCTTCAGCGACGCCGACGTGCGCCGGGGCGCGCGGGTGGCGGTCATCGGCGGCGTGGTGGCGCGCGAACTGTTCGGCGACGAGGATCCCGTCGGCAAGATCATCCGTATCAAGCAGGCGCCGTTCGAGGTGATCGGCGTGCTGGCGTCCAAGGGACAGAGCCTCGATGGGCGCGACCAGGACGATACCGTGCTGGTGCCGATCAGCAGCGCGCAGCAAAAGATATTCAGCAACACTTTGCGCAACCGCGCCCGCTTCATCATGGTGCAGGCGGTGTCGGAAAAACGCATGGATGCCGCCGAAGCGTCCATCAACGAGCTGTTGCGCAGCCGGCATCGGATCGGATTGGGCCAGGATGACGACTTTACCGTGCGCAACCTGACGGCCCTCGCCGAGACCGCCGCCTCGACCACCCGCATCATGAGTCTGCTGCTTGGTGCGATCGCCGCCATCTCGCTGGTGGTGGGCGGTATCGGGATCATGAACATCATGCTGGTGTCGGTGACCGAACGGACTCGCGAGATCGGCATCCGCATGGCGATCGGCGCACGCCGCCGCGATGTGTTGTGGCAGTTCCTGATCGAGGCGCTGACCCTGTCACTCTTCGGCTGCGGAATCGGGCTGCTGTTCGGCATTGGCGGCGCCTGGCTGGTCGAACGGCTGGCCGGCTTGCCGGTAGCGGTCACGCCGGCCTCGGTGCTGATGGCGGTCGGCGTATCTTTCCTGATCGGCGTGTTTTTCGGCTTCTACCCGGCCAGACGCGCCGCAGGACTCGATCCCATCGACGCGCTGCGGTCGCAATAGGGGGCAAGGTTGAACCTTGCATACAGGCGAGCCTCGAACGCTTAGAATCGTGACAAGCAATCGATCAACAAGGCATAACATGGCATTCCTCAAGACTTTTCCTCTCTACGCAATGCTGGCGCTCGTGACCGCGTGCAGCCAGCTTGGCGTCAAGTCGCCGCCGCCTGTCGCGGTGGAATCCCAGCCCCAGCCGCCTGCCAAGGCGGTGGCTGAGCCTGCAGTCGACCCGGCGGCGGAGGCTGTGGCCAAGGCGCAAGCCGCATTGCCCAAGCAGCCGCTTACGCCGGACATCCTGTTCAAGTTCCTGGTGGCGGAAGTGGCCGGACAGCGTGGCCAGATCGGCATCGCCCAGTCGACCTATCTCGATCTCGCGCGGGAGACGCACGATCCCCGTATCGCCCGCCGGGCCGCCGAGGTTTCGATGTTCGCCCGCAACCCGGCCGGCGCGCTGGAGGCCACGCGGCTGTGGATGGCGGCTGAACCGGATTCGGAGCCTGCCCAGCAGACGATGGCGGTGCTGCTGCTGAATGAGGGTAAATTCGACGAGGCCGAGCCCATTCTGCGGGTCCTGCTGAAGAAGGATCCTGCGAATGGCTTTCTGCATCTGACCTCCGTGATGGGGAAAACGCGTGGCTCGCCGGCCGGTCTGGAACTGGTCGAAGGGCTGGCCGAGGACTATCCGACCTTGCCGGAAGCGCGTTTTGCCGTGGCCCAGGTCGCGGCCAGCGTCGGACGCGCCGAGATGGCAATCGCGGCGTTGCAGAAGGCCGATGACCTGCGTCCCGGCTGGGAGCCAGCCGCTTTGCTGCGGGCCCAGATACTCGACCAGACATCGCATGCCGACGCGCTCGCGTTCATGCGGACGTTTCTGGCTGCACATGCCGATGCCCGCGAGGTTCGGCTGGCTTACGCGCGCGTCCTTGTCAGCGCCAACCATTTCGACGAGGCGCGCGCCGAATTCACCCTGCTGACCCGGGATTTTCCGCGCAATGCCGAAGTGAGTTTCGCTGCGGGCCTGTTGTCCCTGCAAATGGGCGATGCCAAGACAGCCCACGATTTCCTGGCGAAAACCCTGGAATACAACCCGCGCGATCCGAATGCCGTGTACTACTACCTGGGACAGGCAGCCGAACAGATGAAACAGCCGGAAGCGGCCGGTGCCTACTACGCCGGGGTCAAGGCCGGTAATTATCTGGTTCCGGCGCGTGCGCGTCAGGCCGTGCTGCTGGTCGGGGCCGGCCGGCCGGATGAGGCGATCGCCCTGTTGAAAGCCACCCAGGGCGAGAACGATGCGCAGAATGTGCGGCTGATTCAGGCCCAGGCCGAAGTGTTGCGCGGCAGCAAGCAGTACGCGGCGATCTATGAGGTGCTGTCGGAGGGACTCAAGCGTTACCCCGACTCGGCAGATCTGCTGTACGACCATGCCATGGCGGCCGAGAAACTCGACAAGCTCGATGTGCTGGAGGCGGATTTGCGCCGCGTGATCGTGCTGCGTCCCATGGATGCACAAGCCTATAACGCGCTGGGCTACACGCTGGCTGACCGCACCAAGCGTCTTTCCGAAGCCCTCACCCTTCTCGACAAGGCATTGACCCTGTCGCCGGACGATCCTTTCATCCTCGATAGCGTGGGCTGGGCACAGTACCGTTCAGGCAACCTGGCGCGCGCGCAGGAATATCTCGAACGTGCCTTCAAGGCGCGCCCCGACCCCGAAATCGCCGCTCACCTGGGCGAAGTCCTGTGGGCGCGCGGCCAGCGTGACGAAGCGGGCAAGCTATGGCAAAGCAGCCTGCAAAGCCACCCGCAAAACGAATTGTTGCTGGAAACGCTACGCCGTCTCAAGCCTTGATGCGCGCCGCCTTTACAACAGCGCTCCTGGCGCTGCTACTGGGCGGTTGTGCATCGGCTCCCCCCGTGCCTCCGGTCGTCGAGATGCCAGCCCAGTCTGCCAACTGGACCCTGCAGGGCCGCATCGGCGTGCAGGGCGACGAGCAGAATCTGTCGGGCCAGATCCACTGGCAGCATCGGGCAGACCGGGACGAGTTGCTGATGACGTCGCCCCTGGGGCAGGGGGTGGCGCGCATCGTGCGCGACGGCGACGGCGTGACGCTCGAAATCCCCAATCAGCCTACGCGACACGCCCGCGATGCCGACACCTTGACGCGCGAGGCGCTCGGTTATGTGTTGCCGGTCACGGGGCTGACCTGGTGGGTGCAGGCGCGCCCGGCCCCGGACAGCGCCTTCGAGGCCACGCGCGATGCCTCGGGCCGTCTTGCGCAACTCAAGCAGGATGGCTGGACGATCGATTATCTTCAATATGTCGCCGATGCGTCTGCGCGTCCGCGCAAACTGGTAGTGAAGCGAGAAGGCCTGGAAATCCGGCTGGTAGCTGACAGTTGGCAAAGCGAATGAGCAGCCACGCCTACCCCGCCCCGGCCAAACTGAATCTGTTCCTGCATGTCGTCGGCCGGCGTGCCGATGGCTACCACCTGCTGCAGAGCGTGTTTCGGCTGATCAACCACGGCGACACCGTACATCTCGAATTGCGCGATGATGACCGGATCGTGCGTGAAGGCGATCTTCCCGGTGTGTCCGAGGACGATGACCTGACCGTTCGTGCGGCGCGTCTATTGCAGGCCTATGCACCGTCCGAAGCGGGCGTGAGCATCCGGCTGGATAAAAATCTGCCGCTTGGCGGCGGCCTGGGCGGCGGCAGTTCGGACGCCGCCACGGTCCTGCTGGCGCTCAATCGTCTGTGGCAGGTCGATCTGCCGCGCAAGACGCTCCAGGAGCTGGCGTTGCGACTGGGGGCCGACGTGCCTGTGTTCGTGTTCGGGCAGACCGCATTTGCCGAAGGTGTCGGCGAAATCCTGCATGCGGTGAGCGCCCCCCCGGCCTGGTATGTGGTGCTGATGCCGCCGGTGCAGGTGCCGACCGCAGCAATTTTTGCCGTGCCGGAATTGACACGCAACACGCCACCCCTCAAAATAGCGCCCTTTTCCGCAGGCATGGGTCGTAACGACCTGCAGTCCGTGGTGGTCAGTCGATACCCTGAAGTCGCGCGTCATCTCGAATGGCTGGCGAATTTCGGCGAGGCGCGAATGACCGGTTCGGGGGCCTGCGTGTTTGCATCGTTCGGAACGGAAGAAGCGGCGCGCGGCGTGTTGCGCCGGCTGCCCGAAACGATGCAGGGTTTTGTGGCGCAGGGGCTCGACCGGCATCCGCTGTACGAGTACTGCGACTGAGCAGCACCCGATTTTTATTGGGGAGTCGCCAAGTGGTAAGGCATCGGATTTTGATTCCGACATTCGTAGGTTCGATCCCTACCTCCCCAGCCAGTTAAGCGAACAGCCGCCGGTGGCGGCTGTTTTTGTTGTTGTGTCGGACCAGCCAAATCGCCGGAGACTCGTGTGTCCATAGACAACCTGATGGTGTTCAGCGGAAATGCCAACCCACGTCTTGCCAGCGACGTGGTGCGCCACTTGAACATTCATCTCGGCCGTGCCACGGTGTCGCGGTTTTCCGATGGCGAGGTGATGGTCGAGATCCTGGAGAACGTGCGCGGCAAGGACGTGTTCGTGCTGCAGTCGACCTGCCAGCCGACCAACGACACCTTGATGGAAGTCATGGTGATGGTCGATGCGCTGAAACGCGCCTCGGCCGCCCGCATCACCGCGGCGATCCCGTATTACGGCTATGCGCGCCAGGACCGGCGCACCCGTTCGGCCCGGGTGGCGATCACCGCCAAGGTGGTGGCCAACATGCTGCAGGGCGTGGGAATCGACCGCTTGCTGACGATGGATCTGCATTCGGACCAGATCCAGGGGTTTTTCGATATTCCGGTCGACAACATCTATTCCAGTCCGATCCTGCTGGGCGATATCTGGAAGCGCAACCACCCGAACCTGATGGTGGTATCGCCCGACGTGGGCGGGGTGGTGCGGGCACGGGCGATTGCCAAGCGGCTGGAATGCGACCTGGCGATCATCGACAAGCGCCGTCCCAAGCCAAACGTGGCGAAGGTGATGCACATCATCGGCGACGTCAAGGATCGGACCTGCATCATCATGGATGACATGGTCGATACGGCCAATACGCTGTGCGAAGCGGCCAATGCGCTGAAGGAGCATGGTGCCAAGAAGGTGATGGCATATTGCACGCATGCCGTACTCTCGGGGAGCGCCGCCGAGCGCGTGACGAATTCCGCGATCGACGAGCTGGTGGTGACCGATACCATCCCATTGCGCGACGATGCGCGGGCATGCAAGAAAATCCGGCAGTTGTCGGTGGCTGAACTGCTGGCGGAAACGATCCGCCGCATCAGCAACGAAGATTCCGTCAGTTCGCTCTTCATCGAATAGCGGGCTGGGAATGCCCCTGGTCGCGGGGGTTTTGCGCATGCATTGACCATTTTCGGCAATGCATCATTGGGTAGGTAAATTGGAGAAATACTATGGAAATCGAAGTCATCGCCGCCAAGCGTGAATTGCAAGGTACGGGTGCGAGCCGCCGTCTGCGTCACGCGGGCAAAGTCCCCGGCATCGTCTACGGCGGCACGGCAGCCCCGGTGCAGATCGAACTGGATCACAACGCGCTCTACCACGCGCTGCGCAAGGAAGCTTTTCACGCTTCCGTGCTGACGCTGAATGTCGATGGCGCCAAGGAGTCGGTGCTGCTGCGTGATACGCAATGGCACCCCTACCGGCAGCAAGTGCTGCACGTCGACTTCCAGCGTGTCGACAAGACGCACAAAATACACGTCAAGGTTCCGCTGCACTTCCTGAATGCGGATACTGCCCCTGGTGTTAAAACCGGTGGTGGCAAGGTCAGCCATGTGGTGACCGAAATCGACGTGACCTGTCTGCCGGGGAACCTGCCCGAGTTCATTGCTGTGGACATGGGGGCGCTGGAGATCGGCCATTCCATTCATGCGAATGACCTCGTATTGCCCGAGGGTGTGGAACTTGTTGCACATGTGCAGCACGAGAATCCCGCAGTGGCGACGATCACGCTGCCCAAGGGTATGAAGTCTGACGAATCCGCACCTGAGACGCCGGCTGCTCCCGCAGCTTGAGTCTTGACGCAACCCGGCTGCGGTTGCGTTGTGAGTCGTCATGATGGCCCCTCGCCTGATTGTCGGCCTCGGTAACCCGGGGCGTGACTACGAAGAAACCCGGCACAATGCCGGGTTTTGGTTTTGCGCGCGTCTCGCGCGGGCGTGGGGCATTCCATTGGCACATGAATCGCGTTTTCACGGCATTGTCGGGCGCAGTGCGGGAAACATCTGGATGTTGTTGCCGCAGACCTTCATGAACCGCTCCGGTCAGGCGGTCGGCGCGTTGGCGCGTTTTCATCGTATTGAGCCGGCTGAGATCCTGGTGGTGCATGACGAGCTCGACATTCCACCCGGCCAGTTGCGCCTCAAGTTCGGCGGCGGCATGGGCGGGCACAATGGTCTCAAGGACATCGCCTCGCATCTGGGCACGCAGGACTACTGGCGGCTGCGCATCGGGATCGGTCATCCGGGCGACCGCAACGAAGTCGTGAACTATGTCCTCAAGCCGCCACGGCGCGAGGAACAGGCGGAGATCGACGCGGCCATCGATCGTGCACTCGATCTGATGCCATTGATCGAGAAAGGCGAGTGGAATATGGCCACCCAGCGCGCCAACACCAATCCGTCCGTAAAAACCGCCTCAGTCAAACCTAAACTGGAAAACCCATGAGTCTCAAATGCGGCATCGTTGGCTTGCCCAACGTCGGAAAATCCACCCTGTTCAATGCGCTGACCCAGGCGGGTATTGCGGCGGAGAATTACCCCTTCTGCACCATCGAGCCGAATACCGGTATCGTTGAAGTACCGGATCCGCGTCTGGCGCAACTGGCCGACATCATCCAACCGCAAAAGGTGGTGCCGGCAATCGTCGAATTCGTCGATATCGCTGGCCTGGTGGCCGGCGCCTCGAAAGGCGAGGGTCTGGGCAACCAGTTTCTCGCCAACATCCGCGAAACCGACGCGATCTGCCACGTGGTGCGCTGCTTTCACAACGAAAACGTGATCCACGTTGCCGGCAAGGTCGATCCACTGTCGGATGTCGAAACCATCGCCACCGAGTTGGCGCTTGCTGACCTGGCGAGTGCTGAAAAAGCGTTGATACGGTATGAAAAAGCGGCGCGCGGGGGCGACAAAGAGGCGAAGGTCATTGCGGAGGCCTTGAAGCCGGTGCTGGCTGCACTGAACGAAGGCCGTCCCGCGCGCGCGGCCGGACTCGACGCCGAGGGGTTGGAAGCCATCAGGCCGCTGTGTCTGATGACGGTGAAGCCCACGTTGTATGTCGCCAACGTCAGCGAGGACGGCTTCCATGACAACCCCATGCTCGACGCGCTGAAAGCGTTCGCCGACAAGGAGGGCGCGCCGGTCGTGCCGGTGTGTGCGGCGCTGGAAGCCGAGTTGCAGGAGCTGTCGCCGGAAGACCGCCTGGAGTATCTGAAGGAACTCGGCTGGGACGAACCCGGGCTCAACCGCCTGATCCGTGCCGCCTACGATCTGCTCGGCCTGCAGACCTATTTCACCGCGGGGGTGAAGGAGGTGCGGGCCTGGACCATCCACAAGGGCGATACCGCGCCGCAGGCGGCGGGCGTCATCCACACCGATTTCGAGCGTGGCTTCATTCGCGCGCAAACCATCGCGTTCGAGGATTTCATTGCCTGCAAGGGCGAGCAGGGGGCGAAGGAGGCCGGCAAGATGCGTGCGGAAGGCAAGGAATATGTCGTCAAGGATGGCGATGTCATGAATTTCCTGTTCAATGTGTGAGCTGGACGGGTTTTTGCGGTGAAGGTGTTTGACAGCATCTCGGGAACCCCCCTATAATCTCGCGCTTCGTTTGGGTGGGGTTCCCGAGCGGTCAAAGGGATCAGACTGTAAATCTGACGGCTCTGCCTTCGAAGGTTCGAATCCTTCCCCCACCACCAGATTTTCGCAGTAAGAGCGGGGCGAAGCGGGTGGCGCGTGGTTGTTGACGCTTTGGCGGCTTTCAACCGTGGCCTGCCCCTTGTTGTTTGGCTCAGCGGGTGTAGCTCAATGGTAGAGCTGAAGCCTTCCAAGCTTAAGACGAGGGTTCGATTCCCTTCACCCGCTCCAGTTTTTGTGTGGGCTTATTTGGTAGTAAGTCCGAAGCCCATGTAGCTCAGTGGCAGAGCACTCCCTTGGTAAGGGAGAGGTCGGCAGTTCAATCCTGCCCATGGGCACCAGGTTTTGGGTGGTCGCCGTTTGGGGCGGCGCGCCTGTATTTGATAAAGCGGTAGTCGGGATGTTGGTTGTGATGCGCCGCATCGTTCTTGTGCAAATTTGAGGGGTACTTGGAAATGGCTAAGGAAAAATTCGAGCGGACCAAACCGCACGTAAACGTTGGCACCATTGGACACGTTGACCACGGCAAGACCACCTTGACCGCGGCGATCACCACCATTCTGTCGAAGAAATTTGGC
>MKWL01000020.1 GCA_001899305.1 Thiobacillus sp. 0-1251
ACCACCCCTTCCCATCCCGAACAGGACGGTGAAACGCTCCCGCGCCAATGATAGTAGGCAACTCGCCTGTGAAAGTAGGTCATCGTCAGACTCCTTATTCGTATCCCCCACCCGGGGGATACCACAAAACCCCCTCAAATCTTGAGGGGGTTTTTTATTGCACGGGAAATTGCCCAGGCAAGACATGTAAAATTGCCAAGGTGCATACCCGACCTCACAAAGCATTGTTCCGGCTGCTACGCCGCCTGTCCGATGGCCGTTTTCATTCAGGTCAGGCGTTGGCGGACGAATTCGGACTGTCCCGCTCCAGTATCTTCAACATCCTCGCGCAAGCCGAGTCCATGGGTCTGACCGTGCATGCGGTACGTGGACGCGGATATCGCATGCCCGAGCCTGTGGAATGGCTGGATGGCGAGGTGGTCGCGCATCATCTAGGTACAGCGGCCGGCCATTATTCGATACACGTGCTGGATAGTGTCGACTCGACCAACACAGCCTTGATGGCCGCCGCCCTGGATGGTGCGGCAGACGGAACGTTGTTCTGTGCGGAGCATCAATATACCGGCAGGGGACGGCGTGGCCGCCAGTGGCATTCAGTCGTAGGGGGCAGCCTCACGTTTTCGGTATTGTGGCGTTTCGAGTCCGGCTTGCAGTCGCTGGCGGGCCTGAGCCTGATCGTGGGACTCGCCATTGCGCGTGCGGTGAACCGCCATAGTCGTCACATGGTCCGATTGAAATGGCCCAACGATATCCTGGTGGACTATCGCAAGCTGGCGGGGATTCTGGTCGAAGTACAGGGCGACATGCACGGGGCCGCATTTGCCGTAGTCGGCGTCGGCTTGAATGTCAGGCTCAACGAGACACAACGCGACGCGGTCGACCAAGCCGTGGTCGATCTGGCAGAAATGGAGGTGACGGTGGGACGCAATCAACTGCTGGCTGACTGCCTGCTGGAACTGCACACGGCATCAAGTGTATTTCGCCAACACGGCTTTGCGGCCTTGCGCGAGGATTGGCAGGCATTGGATGCCTATGCGGGCAGGGCAGTCGCGCTGGCGTTGCCGGATTCGCGCAGCGTTCAGGGGGTGGCATGCGGGGTCGACGAAACCGGCGCCTTTCTGCTGCGCGATGCGCAATCGAACTTGAGTCCTTACAGTGGTGGCGAAATCAGCTTGCGCCTGGATGGTACGCGATGAGCGGGCGTCACTTATTGCTGGATGCCGGAAACTCACGCCTCAAATGGGCGGTGGTGGAGGATGGGCATTGGCATGCGACCGGCCAAAGCGATTATTCCGATTGGTCGGCTTTGAAGGCCCAACTGAAGGCGGACACTCGTTGTTTTGTCGCCAGCGTGGCAAGCCCTGAACACGAACGACAACTCGCCGTGCTTCTGGAGGCGGCCGGGCTCACCCCGGCCTGGTTGAGAGCCGAGACCCGTTTCGGGGATGTGAAAAATACCTATTCGAATCCGCACCAGTTGGGTGCGGATCGCTGGATGGGATTGATCGCGGCTCGCCAGCGTACAGATGAGGCTGTACTGGTGGTGTCGGTCGGCACGGCAATGACCGTGGATGCGTTGTCGGGCGACGGAACATTTCTGGGTGGGGTGATCGTGCCCGGTGTCCATTTGATGCAGCAGGCATTGCGGCAAGGCACCGCACGGGTCGATGAGGTGGCGGGGGCCTGGCAGGCCTTTCCCACCGCGACCGCCGACGCGGTGCAGAGCGGGATCGTGGCGGCGCTGTGTGGCGCCATTGCGCAACAGCATGCGCGCCTGACCGAGGTGGCCGGCATGGCGCCACGCTGCCTGCTTACCGGAGGCGATGCCGAGAAGGTATTGTCTCACCTGAGAATCCCCGCCGAACATGTTCCCACATTGGTGCTGGAGGGAATCGACTGTGTTGCCCGAGGGACTGCCGCGCCATGAAATGGATAGTCTGGACACTCTTGGCCGCCAATCTCGCGATGGCCGGATTCTTTATAGGACGTGAAAACTGGACGCAGGCGGATGCCGGTCAGACGGCGTCGTTGAATGTGAATCGACTCAGCCTGCGAAGTCAGTCTGCGCCTGCGCCCAGGGAGGATGTATCGCCAGCCGATACCACGCCCCCAGCATTATGCGTGGAATGGCGGGGCTTGAATCGCGAGGAGTTCGCCCAGGTACGTCAGCAGCTCAAATCGTTGGCGGGCGAACGCGTGATGTCGTTCACCGAAGTGCCGCTGAATACACGTCAGTGGGTGATTTTCCCGCCCTTGCCCAGTGCGGAATCGGCCGCGGCCAAATTGAGCGAACTGACAGCGGCGGGATTGACGGATGCATTTGTGGTCAAGGATGGCGATTGGCGCAATGCCATTTCGCTCGGCCTGTATGCCGACGCCGATGCGGCGCAGCGGCGTATCCTTGAAGTGGAAGGCAAAGGCGTACTCGGTACCCGTGTCGAGGTGCTGCCGCGCCAGGGGACGGACTTCTATTTTGTGATCCGTAGCGAAGATCCGGATACGCTGAAAAGCCTGAGCGGAATCAAGCAGGCCTACCCGAACAGCCGGCAGTCGCGCGTAGCCTGTCCGTCATAAGCCCCGCTGCAGGAAGTGGAGCGCGATGCCGCCGAAGACCGCGGCTCCGAACCAGGTGTTGTGCAGGAAGGCGCGGAAGCATTGCTTCGGCTCGCGCAGCCGGATCAATTTCATGTGATAGAGCGCGATTGCCGCTGCCACGGCAAGCCCGCCGTAGAACGCCATGCCCATTCCCCGCTGCCAGCCGACCCAGCCAAGCAGGCCCAGCGTCGCAACATAGCACAGCGCGATGGCGGCAAGATCGTAGCGGCCGAAAGTGATGGCCGAGGTCTTGATGCCGATCTTGAGGTCGTCTTCGCGGTCGACCAGCGCATATTCGGTGTCGTAGGCAACCGCCCAAAAAATATTGGCGCCCAGCAGGACCCAGGCTTCGAGCGGAACCTCGCCCCATAGCGCGGCGTAGCTCATCGGGATGCCGAAGCCGAACGCGATGCCGAGATAGGCCTGGGGAATCGCGAAGAAGCGTTTGGTAAAGGGATAGCTGGCCGCCAGAAACAGTGCGACCACGGACAGTTTCAACACCAGCGTGTTGAGTGGCAGGATCAGCAGGAAAGCCAGCAGCGACAGACCGGCTGCCAACAGCAGGGCTTCTTTGGGCGACACCTTGCCGGCCGCCAGCGGGCGATCGCGGGTACGCGCCACGTGCGGGTCGAAATCGCGATCGGCATAGTCGTTCATGACGCAGCCGGCCGAACGCATCAGCACGACGCCCATGACGAAAATCCACAGGATCAGCCAGCTTGGGCTGCCGTTGCTGGCAAGCCATTGCGCCCACAGCGTCGGCCACATCAGCAGCAGGATGCCGATCGGCTTGTCGAGCCGCATCAGTTTTTCGTAATGGGACAGGCGTTCGGTCAGGGTCATGGCGTGTCGATGGTGGGCAGAAAGACTTCGGTCACCAGGAGCGGATGGCGGTTGAGGCAGAAAATGGAGCGGCGCGCCCACAAGCTGCTGGCGGCCACCGCCTGCTGCCTGGCCGCAGCGCGAAAGAGCGGGTGGTCGTTCCGCACGCGGCGATAGGCCAGGGGCTGGCGTTCGATGCGATGGTCGCTGAACAGGGCTTCACCGAGCGAACGACTGCCGAGTCGCGTGATGCCGTTCCAGCCGCCGCGCAGGCCGGCGGACGGCAACACACTGTGGGCAAACACCACCGGCACGTCATTGCACAGCAGCAGGACTTCGCGTACATAGACGCGGGTGCCAGGCGCCACGCCAAGCAGCGCGTATTCGTCGGCGTTGGCACGTGCCAGCCCGGTCTCGAGCGGCACCACGCGAAACGATGTACAGCGTGATTTCAGGCGTTGGGTCAGCGAACCGTGGTCGCTAAGCCAGGTGCGCAGCGAGCGCGGGAGCGAGAATGGGTGGGCAAGCCAGCCCTGCCGGGAATCGAGCACGGCGAACCGTTCATCATGTGGAAAGTCGGCATTATGCCGCAGCGACGGCATCTAGATCGACGTCAGTGCCTGCCGCTGGCCGATCCATCGCTCCATGTGGCGCGCAGCGATGTCGGGGTGGTGGGCCAGGCAGCGTTGCGCCAGATCGCGCGCGGCTTCCAGCAGCGCGACGTCGCGTTCCAGGTCGGCGAAGCGCAGCATCGGCAGGCCGCTCTGGCGGTGCCCGAGCAATTCTCCTGGCCCGCGCAGCAGCAGGTCCTGGCGCGCGATCTCGAAGCCGTCGGTGAGCTCGAAAATGACCTTGAGCCGCGCGCGTGCCAGCTCCGACAGTGGCGTTTCGTACAGCAGCACGCATACCGATTCGCGGCTGCCGCGTCCGACCCGTCCGCGTAGCTGATGCAGTTGGGCGAGTCCCATGCGCTCGGCATGCTCGATCACCATCAGTGCGGCATTGGGCACGTCGACGCCGACTTCGATCACCGTGGTGGCCACCAGCAGGTCGATTGCGTGTGTCTGAAAAGCGGCCATCACGGCCTGCTTCTCGTCCGGTTTCAGCCGCCCGTGTACCAGGCCGATGCGCAGCTCCGGCAACTGTTCCGTCAACGTTTCATAGGTATCCTGCGCAGTCTGCAACTGCAGCTTCTCCGACTCCTCGATCAGCGGACATACCCAGTAGGCCTGGCCACCGGCGAGACAGGCTTCGCGCACGCGCGCCAGCACGTCGTCGCGGCGCGCGGCACTCACTAATTTGGTGACGATAGGCGTGCGGCCCGGCGGCAGTTCGTCGACCACCGAGACATCGAGGTCGGCAAAGAAGCTCATCGCCAGCGTGCGCGGGATCGGCGTCGCGCTCATCATCAACTGGTGTGGTTCCGTACCCTTCTGCATCAGCGCCAGCCGCTGGCCGACGCCGAAACGATGCTGCTCGTCGACCACCGCCACCCCCAGCCGCTGAAAACTGCCGGCTTCCTGGAACAGCGCGTGGGTGCCGAATGCGAGGTCGGCTTCGCCCGCGGCGATCGCCTGCCAGGCGGCAGTGCGTTCCGACTTGCGCTGGCTGCCCGATATCCAGGCGCAGCGCACGCCCAAGGGTGACAGGAGCGGCGCCAATTTGCGGAAATGCTGCTCGGCGAGGATCTCGGTCGGTGCCATGAAGGCGGCCTGGAAGCCGTTTTCGATCGCCTGCAGGCAGGCCAGTGCCGCCACCACGGTCTTGCCGCTGCCGACGTCGCCCTGCAACAGGCGGCGCATGGGATGCGGCTGTGCCAGATCGACGCTGATCTCCTGCCAGGTGCGCGCCTGTGCGGCAGTCAGCGCAAACGACAATGCGCGGGTGAACGCGCTCGTCAGGTGCTGACGCGCGGGCAAGGGGTGGGTCGCGCGCGAGGTACGCTGCTGGCGCGCGGTCGCCAGCGACAGCTGCTGTGCCAGCAGTTCGTCGAAGGCGAGCCGCTGCCAGGCGGGATGGCGACGCGATTCCAGATCGCTTACCGCACATTCGAGCGGCGGCTGGTGCAGCAGGCGGATGCTGGCTTCCAGTTCCGGCAGGTCAAGCTTTGCCAGCCAGTCGGCGGGCAGGGTATCCGCGATCGGTGCCGCCAGCGCCCGTTCGACCAGCTTGCGCAGCGTGGCCTGTCCGAGGCCGGCGGTGGTCGGGTAGACGGGCGTCAGTTGCGTCGGCAGGGGCGTGGCGTCGTCGGCCTTGGCGAAGCGCGGGTGTACCATCTCCAGCCCCAGGAATCCGCCGCGGACCTCGCCGTTGAAACGGAAACTCGCGCCCGGCTGGAACAGCTTGAGATGGCTGGGGTAGAAATTCAGGAAGCGGACGCCGAGCACGCCGCCGGCGTCCTCCACCGTCACCGTCAGCATGCGGCGCGGCCGGTAGGCGACGCTGGCCTCGCGCACCACCGCCTGCACCTGCGCCGTTTCGCCCGGCAACAGGTCGCGGATCGGTGTGATGCGGGTTTCGTCCTCCCAGCGCAACGGCAGGTGCAGTACCAGGTCGGCGTCGCGGGCGAGGCCCAGTTTGGCGAGTTTGGCAGCGAGGGCCGGACTGACCGGGAAGGAAAACGGCGAGGCCGTTTTCAAGGTGGCAATTTAACCGGTCACCATCACGGCATCAGCCTCGACCAGCGCACCGCGCGGCAGGGCGGCCACGCCGACCGCGGCACGCGCCGGGTAGGGCTGGCTGAAGTAGCCGGCCATGATCTCGTTGACCTTGGGAAAATGGCCGAGGTCGGTGAGGAAGACGTTGAGCTTGACCACGTCGGCCAGCGAGCCGCCCGCCGCAGTAGCAACGGCGGCCAGATTTCTGAACACTTGGTGGATCTGCGCCTCGATGCCGTCGACCAGCTGCATCGAGACAGAATCGAGCCCGATCTGACCGGACATGTACACGGTGTGGTCGACGCGTACGGCCTGCGAGTAGGTGCCAATCGCGGCCGGTGCGTCGGCGGTCTGGATGATGCTTTTGTTCATGCTGGATTCCTGGAGCCTGATTATTGAGATTGTGCTGCGCGGCCGTCCTTCTTGCCCTTGATACGGAAAATCCGCACCACGTCGGGCAGTACGCGCAAGCCGCGCATGACGCGTGCGAGGTGCATGCGGTTTTCCACCTGCACGGTGAAGAACAGCACGGTATAGGGACTGCCGTCCTCCTCCTCCATCGCGACGTTGCCGATGTTGGAGCCGTGTTCGGCGATCGCCGCCGCGACCTTGGCCAGCACGCCGCGCTGGTTGCCGACGACGACCTTGATCGAGACGTCGAACATGTGGCCGGGTTCGGCTTCCCATTCGACATCCAGCCATTTGTCGGGATCGGTGCGGAAGGCGCGAATCGACGGGCAGTCGTGAGTATGGATGATGAGGCCGCGTTCCTTGTGGATGAAGCCGAGAATGGGGTCGCCGGGAATCGGGTGGCAGCATTGCGCCAGCTCGACCGCGATGCCTTCGGTGCCGCGGATGCTGATGGCATGGGGATGCGCCGGCTCGCCGGTTTTCTCGCCCTGCACGTGCAGCAACTGGTGCGCGACCACCAGCGGCAATTTCCGGCCCAGGCCGATCCCGGCGAACAGTTCCTGCCGGTTTTGCAGGCCGTAGTCCTTGACCACACGCTCCCACACCGCTGGGTCGGGCGCGGTCGCCTCCGGGTTGAGCGCGGCAATGGCGTGGTTGAGCAGGCGCTCGCCCAGCGCCGCCGCCTCTTCCACGCGCGTGTTGCGCAGGTAGTTGCGGATGTGCGAGCGTGCCTTGCCGGTGACGACGAAATTGAGCCAGGCCGCATTGGGACTGGCGTTGGACGCCGTAAGAATCTCGACGTGGTCGCCGTTCCGGAGCTGGGTACGCAGCGGCATCAGCTCGTAGTTGATCTTCACCGCGATGCAGTGGCGGCCGACGTCGGTATGCACGGCAAAGGCGAAGTCCACCGCTGTGGCGCCGCGCGGCAGCGCCATGATCTTGCCCTTGGGGGTGAACACATAGACTTCGTCGGGGAACAGGTCGACTTTTATATGTTCCAGGAATTCGGGGGAGTCGCCGTGATCGGCCTGGATGTCGAGCAGCGACTGCAGCCATCGGTGGGTACGCGTCTGCACGTCGTTCAGCGCCGCGTCCGCCGACTTGTACATCCAGTGCGAGGCGACGCCCGACTCGGCCAGCCGGTTCATGTCGGTGGTGCGGATCTGGATCTCGATCGGCGTGCCGTTGGGGCCGAACAGGATGGAATGCAGCGACTGGTAGCCGTTGGCCTTGGGAATCGCGATGTAGTCCTTGAACTTGCCGGGGATCGGCTTGTACAGCGCATGCAGGGCGCCCAGCGCCAGATAGCAGCTCGGCTGGTCGCGCACCACCACGCGGAAGCCGTAGATGTCGAACACCTCTGAGAAGGCCAGGTTCTTCTCCTGCATCTTGCGGTAGATGCTGTAGAGGTGCTTCTCGCGTCCCGTGATGGTGGCTTCGATTTTGCACTGATCGAGTTTTTCCTGCATCGCGAGCTTGACCTTCTCGACCAGCTCGCGGCGGTTGCCGCGCGCCGCTTTCACGGCCTTGGCCAGCACCTGGTAGCGATTGGGGTGGCTGTAGCGGAAACCGAGGTCTTCCAGCTCCTGGTAGACCGAGTGCAGACCCAGCCGATTGGCGATCGGCGCGTAGATCTCAAGGGTTTCGGTGGCGATGCGGCGCCGTTTCTCGGCCGGCATTGCGCCCATGGTGTGCATGTTGTGCGTGCGGTCGGCCAGCTTGACCAGGATCACCCGCACGTCCTGCGCCATCGCCAGCAGCATCTTGCGGAAATTCTCCGCCTGCGCGTGCTGCTCGGAGGCGAAGGCGAGCTTGTCGAGCTTGGAGACCCCCTCGACCAGCAGCGCGACCGGCTTGCCGAAGCGCGCCTCGATTTCGCTTGCCGTGGCCGGCGTGTCTTCCACCACATCGTGCAGCAGCGCGGCGCACAGGGTCTGCGCGTCAAGATGCCAGCCGGCGAGGATGCCGGCGACGGCAAGCGGATGGGAGATGTAGGGTTCGCCGCTCTTGCGGAACTGGCCTTCGTGGGCGCGGCGGCTGAATTCGTAGGCGTCTTCGATGGTCCCGACTTCGTCCGCCGGCAGGTAGGCCAGGTCCGGACGCAGCGATTCGAACTCGTGCGTCATCGGCGGCGCGCGGCGTGCGTGCGCCGGTTGTCGTGCAGGCGAGGGATCAGGCGCGGCCCCGGTTGAGGATCTCACGGCCGACCTTGCCCGCAGCGATTTCGCGCAATGCGGTGACGATGGGTTTGTCCTTCGATTCGACCATCGGTTGCGAGCCTTGCGCCAGCTGGCGGGCGCGGTAGGTCACGGCGAGCGTCAACTCGAAGCGGTTGGGGAACATCTCGATGCAGTCATCAACGGTAATGCGGGCCATATGGATACTCCAGCTTCAGGGGTGGTACTCAGATACGTCGGAATTCCTCGAACAGCGCAGTATGCCGCTTGAGCTGGCGCGCCGCTTCGAGGCGAATGCTGCGGGTGATCGCGACCAGGTCCTGCAGGGCGTGGTCGAAGTCATCGTTCACGATTATATAGTCGAACGCCTCGGCATGAGCGACGTCGTGGGCGGCAGCGGCCAATCGGCGTTCGATCACCTCGTCGCTATCCTGGCCGCGCCCGGCCAGACGGGTGCGCAGCGCATTGAACGACGGCGGCAGGATGAAAATCGACGCGGATTGCGGGAAATGCTGCCGCACCTGCTCGGCACCCTGCCAGTCGATTTCCAGCAGGACGTCATGGCCGGCGTTGAGGTCCCGACTGATGCTGCCCTTCGATGTGCCGTAATAGTTGCCGTATACCTCGGCGTGTTCGAGAAATTCGCCTGCGGCCAGCATGATTTCGAATCGTTCGCGGTTGACGAAGTGATAGTCGCGGCCATCGGTTTCGCCCGGGCGCGGGGAGCGGGTCGTGTATGACACCGACAGGCGGATGGCGGGGTCGGTTTTCAGAAGCGCCTTGACCAAGCTGGTCTTGCCGGCGCCGGAGGGGGCGCTGACGATGTAAAGCACACCTTCGCTGGAGAGAGGGGTCATGGTTGTTTTCCGGTTGTCATTCAATATTCTGGACCTGTTCGCGCATCTGCTCGATCAGCACCTTGAGTTCGAGCGAGACGCGCGAGGTTTCCACCGCCACCGATTTCGATCCCAGGGTATTGGCCTCGCGGTGCAGTTCCTGCATCAGGAAGTCGAGACGCTTGCCGACCGCGCCGGTCTGGTTCAGCACGCGGCGTACCTCGGAAAAATGGGTGGCCAGCCGGGAAAGTTCTTCGTCGATATCGGCTTTCTGCGCCGCCAGGGCGACTTCCTGCGCCAGTCGTTCGTGGCCGGCTTCGCCCAGGGCATCGCGCAGGCGTTCCGCCAGCTTGTCGCGCTGAGCGGCGGCAAGGGTCGGCAGGAGCGGCTGCAGGCCGGCCACCTGGGCTTCGGCGGCAGCCAGGCGGTCGAGGATATGCTGTTTCAGCTTGGCGCCTTCGCGCTGGCGGCTCTCCACCAGTTCGTCCAGTGTGGCGCGGATCCCGGCCAGCGCCGCTTCGTTCAGCGCCTCCTGTGACAAGGCGCCGGATTGCATGGCGCCAGGCCAGCGCAGGATCTCGTTGACGGAAAGCGGCGGGCTGCCGGGCAGGCGCTGCAACACGTCCGCCTGCCAGTGGGCAAGCCGCTCAAGAATGTCCGGGTTCAGGCCGTTATCCAGCGAGGCGGCGGAAAGCATGGCGAGGCCGATACGGCACTCCACCTTGCCACGCGCCAGGCGCTGCTGGATCAGTTCGCGCAGTTGAGGTTCCAAGGCACGGAATTCGTCGGCCAGGCGGAAATGCAGTTCGAGATAGCGCTGGTTGACGCTGCGCAGGTCGATATTGACGCTGGCATGGTCGAGATTGAGGCTGTGGGCGGCGAACCCGGTCATGCTAGTGGTCATGAAGGATAGTCAAACAGGTTATTGGGTGATTGAGAGTGGACCCGGCATGCAGCCGGTAGTGGATTTTGCCGGCTCAGCCAGCTAGAAATAGAAAAGATAATAGACGTTCGATTATGGCGACTCAACCCAATCAGGCACTTCCCAACGGATACCGGCTCAACGAATACACCATCGTGCGCAAGATCGGCGGGGGTGGCTTCAGCATGGTCTATCTGGCGCGCGACGATGCCAACCAGTCGGTGGCGATCAAGGAATACCTGCCAGGTGCGCTGGTATTGCGTACCGAAGGCTCGGTCATCGTCCAGGCCAACTCGACCGAAAACAACAATATCTTCCGCCACGGCATGAAGTGCTTCTTCGAGGAAGGCCGGGCGCTGGCGCTGATCGACCATCCGAATGTCGTGCGCGTGATCAACTTCTTCCGCGCCAACGACACCGTGTACATGGTGATGCGCTTCGAGCGTGGAAAAACGCTGCAGCAGCATATCCAGGCCAATCGCGGTTCCATCCGCGAAAGCTTCATCCGCCGCGTGTTCGCGCAGCTGCTGAACGGCCTGCGCGAGGTGCATACGCATAAATTGCTGCACCTCGACATCAAGCCATCCAACCTCTACATCCGCCTGGACGGTTCGCCGGTGCTGATCGACTTCGGCGCGGCGCGGCAGACGCTGACCCAGGAGGAAAGCAAGCTGCAGCCCATGTACACGCCCGGCTTTGCCGCCCCCGAGCAATACCACAACCGCGAGCGGCTGGGGCCGTGGACCGACATCTACAGCGTCGGCGCCAGCCTGTATGCCTGCCTGGCCGGTTATCCGCCGCAGGCGGCCGACGCGCGGCTGCTCAACGACAAGCTGGTGCCGGCGACGGTGAACTGGCGCGGCGCCTATTCCGACCAGCTGCTGGAAACCGTCGATAGCTGCCTCAAGCTCAACTACATGGAGCGCCCGCAAAGCGTGTTCAGCCTGCAAAAAGTGCTGATGGACCGCACGGCCATGACGCCGCCCCGTTCTTCGTTGCTGAACAGCATCAAACGCTCACTGAATCGCGAATTGTTCTAAAGTATGGAACCTGAAAACTTCAGCTGACCGCTTTAACCCGATGGAATGCCGCATGGATATTGCTTCTTCAGCCTTCGCCAACGCTCGCCAGCCGGGTGAGTCCGCTGCGTGCCCGCTGGCACACCCAGCCGAGCGCCTGCTTTTGTCTCTCGTCGTTGCAGGCATGAGCCTGCCGCCTCCTCGCTTCGCAGCAGTCACTCGTCTGGACGCACCATCGGGCGCGCTCAACTGAGGTTTTCAGATTAATGAAATTCACCATCTACCAGGCGTCGCGTCAGGGCGGGCGTAAAAACAATCAGGACCGGGTTGCCTATTCCTACAGCCGCGAGGCCCTGCTGATGGTGGTGGCCGACGGCATGGGCGGCCACATGCACGGCGAGATCGCCGCGCAGATCGCGGTGCAGACGCTGACCGACCAGTTCCAGAAATTGGCCAAACCGCGCCTGGACGACCCGATGGCGTTCCTGGCCGACACCACTACGCGCGCGCATTTCGCCATCAACGATTACGCAGTCGAGCAGGACCTGCTGGAAATTCCCCATACCACCCTTGTTGCCGCCGTGGTGCAGGACAACATGGCCTACTGGGCACACGTGGGCGATTCGCGCCTGTACCTGTTCAGCGACGGCAGCCTGCTCGCGCGCACCGAGGACCATACCGCCGTCGCCCAACTGGTGCGCGACGGCATCATCAGCGAGGAAGAGGCGGGCCATCATCCGGAGCGCAACAAGGTGTCCAACTGCCTGGGCGGCTACATGACGCCGCAGGTGGAATGCAGCGCGCCGATCCCGCTGCACGACGCCGACACCATGCTGCTGTGTACCGACGGCATCTGGGGCATGATCAGCATCCCGGAAGTGTCGGCGCTGCTGCATGCCTACACGCTGGAAGACGCAGTGCGCCACCTGATGGACCATGCCGAATTCCGCGGCGGCGAGCACGGCGACAACCTCAGCCTCATCGCCATGACCTGGGGCGAGGCGCGCATGCCGAGCAAGGACTCCATTTCGACCCTGGCGTTGCCCGATGGCGGCGTCACCACGCAGATCAACGCGATGCGCCCGCTGCATGGCACGCCAGCCGTGTCGGACGACGAGATCGAACGCGCCATCGCCGAAATCCAGCAGGCCATTCAGAAAATCTCCGCCAAATAGGCGGCCACTGCGGTGGCCGGGCCGGCGTGACCAACGCGCCCGGCGGGCTTGACGCGGTAAAATCGCGTTTTCCATTTTGAACAGGCCACCATGTCCGATCCGACCCGTCCCAGCGGACGCACGCCCGATGCGTTGCGCACGCTTTCGTTCACCCGCAAGTTCACCAAGCACGCCGAAGGCTCGGTGCTGGTTGCCATGGGCGATACCCGCGTGCTGTGCACCGCCAGCGTGCTTGACAAGATCCCGCCGCACAAGAAGGGCAGTGGCGAAGGCTGGGTCACCGCCGAATACGGCATGCTGCCGCGTTCCACCCACACCCGCACCGACCGCGAGGCCGCGCGCGGCAAACAGTCCGGCCGTACCCAGGAAATCCAGCGTCTGATCGGGCGCAGCCTGCGCGCCGTGGTCGACCTGAAAAAGCTCGGCGAGCGCACCCTGCACATCGACTGCGACGTGCTGCAGGCCGACGGCGGTACCCGCTGCGCGAGCATTTGCGGCGCCTATGTGGCCGTGGCCGACGCTATCGCCGGCCTGCTTGCTGACGGCAAACTGGTCGAGACACCGCTGACTGACAGCATCGCCGCCGTCTCGGTCGGCGTCTACCAGGGCCAGCCGGTGCTCGACCTGGATTACCTTGAAGATTCAGGCTGCGACACCGACATGAACGTGGTGATGACCGGCAGCGGCGGCATCGTCGAGGTGCAGGGCACGGCCGAGGGCGCGCCGTTCTCCCGTGCCGCGCTGGAGGCATTGCTCGATCTCGCTACCGCAGGCATTGGCCAGATTACCGCAGCCCAACAGAAGGCACTGGCATCATGAAGAAACTGATCATCGCCTCTGGCAATCCGGGCAAGTTGCGCGAAATTGCGCGCATCCTCGAACCGCTCGCAATCGAAGCGGCGCCGCAGTCCGATTTCGGCGTGCCCGAATGCCCCGAGCCGCACGTCACGTTTATTGAAAACTGCCTGGCCAAGGCGCGCCATGCCAGCGCGCACACGGGTCTGCCGGCGCTGGCGGACGACTCCGGTATCTGCGTCGAAGCGCTGAACGGCGCGCCCGGCGTGTATTCCGCACGCTATGCCGGCGAACCGAAGTCCGACGCGCGCAATAACGAAAAGCTCATCGCCGCCCTGCAGGGCCAGCCTAACCGCCGCGCCCATTACTATTGCGTGATGGTGCTGGTGCGCTATGCCGACGACCCCGAGCCGCTCATTGCCGAGGGGCGCTGGCATGGCGAGATCATCGACACGCCACGCGGCGAGAACGGCTTCGGCTACGACCCGTATTTCCTGCTGCCCCAGTTTGGAAAAACCGGTGCCGAGCTCGGCGAAGACGAGAAGAACGCCATCTCGCATCGCGGCCAGGCCTTGCGCGAACTGGCCGACAAGCTGAAGCGGCTTGGCTGAAACCGTCATCCGTTTATTCAACGGCGGCCTGACAACCCAGCCGCCGCTGTCGCTCTACATCCACCTGCCGTGGTGCGTGAAGAAGTGCCCGTATTGCGACTTCAACTCGCACGCTGCGCAGGCCCTGCCGGAAGCCGCCTACATCGACGCGTTGCTGCTCGACCTCGAACGCGCGCTGCCCGACATCTGGGGGCGAAAAATCCACACGGTGTTCTTCGGCGGCGGCACGCCCAGCCTGTTTTCTGCGGAGGGGATCGACCGTATCCTCACCGGCGTGCGCACCCTGACGCAATTGATGCCCGGTGCGGAAATCACCCTGGAGGCCAATCCCGGCACGGTGGAGGCCGCCAAGTTCGCCGGTTTCCGCGAAGCGGGTGTAACGCGCGTCTCGCTCGGCATCCAGAGCTTCAACCCGCGTCATCTGCGGGCGCTCGGACGCATTCACGACGACAGCGAGGCACGTCGCGCGGCCGAACTCGCCGCCACGCATTTCGACACCTTCAATCTCGACCTGATGTTCGCCCTGCCGGGGCAGACGCTGGCCGAGGCCGTGGCCGATATCGAGACTGCGCTGAGTTTCCAGCCGCCACATCTCTCTGCCTATCACCTCACGCTCGAACCCAATACGCCATTCGGTCACGCTGCGCCTCCCAACCTTCCGGACGACGACCTGGCCGCTGACATGCAACTGGCGATCGAGGCACGGCTGGCCGAAGCGGGCATGCAGCACTACGAAACCTCGGCCTATGCGCGTGCCCATCACGCCAGTCGCCACAACCTGAATTACTGGCAGTTCGGCGACTACCTCGGCATCGGCGCCGGCGCCCATTCCAAGCTGAGCTTCCACGATCGCATCGTGCGGCAGATGCGCACCAAGCATCCGCAGCAGTACATGGATGCCGTGAAGGCGGGTACCCAGATCGCCGACGCCCGCACGCTAACGCGCGATGATCTGCCGTTCGAGTTCATGATGAATGCGCTG
The DNA here is from genome assembly GCA_001899305.1 of Thiobacillus sp. 0-1251. Taxonomy (GTDB): domain Bacteria; phylum Pseudomonadota; class Gammaproteobacteria; order Burkholderiales; family Thiobacillaceae; genus Thiobacillus. Next base: position 15,003 of record MKWL01000020.1, read on the forward strand.
CGCCTCACCGAGGGCGTGCCGGCCGCACTGTTCGAGGCGCGTACCGGGCTGCCGCTGATCGTCTGCACGGCAGCCCTCGAGCAGGCGCGAGGCCGTGGGCTGCTGGAAACCGATGCAAGCTGCCTCAAGCCGACCTTGCAGGGGCAACGGTTCCTGAACGATTTGCTGGCGTTGTTTCTGGCGGCTTAGTGGCAGACTTTCCCCTGTGAATCAGGCGCCGGCGAGTTGATAACCGTTGCGGCCGGATTCCTTGACCGCATACATTGCCGTGTCGGCGCGCTTCATCAGGTCGCGGGCGCTGTCTTCGCCGTTGACAGGATGGATGGCGATACCGATGCTCGTCTCGATGGCGATCCGGTGGGCGCCGAGTTCGGCCGGGATACGAAAGGATTCGATGATCTTCTCGGCCACCCGGGTGGCATCTTCGGGGTGGTGGATTTCGGTCAGGACGATGATGAATTCATCGCCGCCCTGGCGCGATACGATGTCGCCCTTCCGCACGCAGTTTCTCAGCCTTGTGGCTACCACCTTGAGCAATTGGTCCCCGATGTCGTGTCCCAGGTTGTCGTTGACCTGCTTGAACCGGTCGAGATCCAGGAACATCACCGCAAGCGATCTGCCGTAGCGTTTCGCCTGGATGAGCGCCCAGTCGAGTTTCTCCAGCAGAAACCGGCGGTTGGGAAGATCCGTCAGCGTGTCGTAATAGGCCAGCTGCTGCAGTTGCTCCTGGATCCGCATGCGCTCGGAGATGTCGCGGGACAAGACGATGAAGCGCCGGTCGGCAGGGCCGCCGCCCTGTTTTTTCGCGACGGAAAGTTCGAACCATTTCATGCCTTGCGGCAGATTGAGCGGCATGACCTTGCCGAAAGAACGACCCTTCTCATCCGCTTCCCGGATCGAGTCCATTGCCACCCTGGCTGAATCGGGCGGGAGCAGCTCGGTGAGCGTCTTGCCGAGCAGCACCTCCTTGGGGGCGGCGAGCAGTTCCGGCGTTTGCGCCCATATGTTGAGGTAGCGGCCGTCCTGATCGACTTCAAACAGCAGGTCCGGAATGGCATGAATGACGCCGTCGGTCAGTTCCAGCGCCTGCCTCAGGCGCTGATCGGATTGCTTGCGTTCCGAGATGTCCTCGATTTGTGCGATGAAGTGCAGGGGCTCGCCTTCGGCATCATGCAGCAGCGAGCCCGTAAGCTGAACCCACACGCTGTCACCGTTCTTCCGGGTGTAGCGTTTTTCCATCTTGTAGAACGGAATGTCGCCTGCGAGCAGTCGCCTCGCATTGTCGAGGTCGGATCCGATGTCCTCCGGATGGGTGATTTCCTGGAACGTCAGCTTCTCGAGCTCATCCTTTTCATAGCCGACAATCTTGCAAAGTGATTGATTGACCTCGAGGAAATGTCCTTCCAGGGAGACGGTTGCCAGTCCAATCGGGGCGTGTTCCAGGATGTCCCGGATGTGGGCCTCGTTTTCCCTCAGCGCGCGCTCCATCTCCTTTCGCCGGGTGATGTCGCGCGACACGCCGCGATAGCCGACCAGATTTCCGGACGCATCCGTGAGCGGCAGCGCACTGGTCTCGACAATCACGATATGCCCGTCGCGATGGACCCGCTGGGTCTCGACCTGATCGAGCGGCGCGCGCAGTTCGGCACATGACAGGATGCGCTCGCTCTGGCTCCGCGCCTCTTCCAGAGGCATCAGGTCGAACGGCGTTTTTCCGATCAGTTCCTCCGGGCTGTAGCCAAAAAGCTCGCGGACCCTGGGGCTGACATAGGTGTAGTGGAAATTGGCGTCGGTTTCCCATATCCAGTCCACGGTGGTTTCCACCAGGTCGCGGAATCGTTCTTCGCTTTCATGCAGTGCCTGCGCCGTCCGTTTGCGCTCGGTGATGTCACGCAGGATGCTGTAATAAGCCTCCTTGCCATCCAGTTCGATGATGATCGTGCTGATCTCCACGTGGATGATCGAACCGTTCTTGTGCACCTGGGCCGACTCGTATGTGGCATGCCCTTCGCGCTTCACGCGCGCCAGCCGGTGCGCTATTTGATCTGCGTGCTCCGGGGTGACGAATTCGTTCGCCCGACGTCCCAGCATGTCCTCCTTGGCATACCCCAGGCGTCTGTGCGCGATGTGGTTGAGGTCGAGGATCCGGCCGCCTTTGGATAGCAGCATCTTGGAGTCGGTTCCCGCCTCGAACAGCAGCCTGAATTGCTCCTCGCTTCGTTTCAAGGCATCGGTCTGTTGCCTGCGTTCGAGCACGATGCCGACGATGGACGCGGCAATTTCCATCAGCCGCTGCTGGAATGGGGTGGGCATCCGGGTTTCGAAGCCGCTCAGGGCGAAGGTACCCACGGCTTGTCTCCCCTTGGAAAAGATCGGGATCGACCAGCAGGATTGCAGATTGAATTCCTCGGCCAGCGGTTTCAGCCCTTTCCATCTCGGATCGCTGAGCGTGTCTTCCACGTAGACGGGTTCCTGTCGATAGATGGCATTGCCGCAGGAACCGGATTCAGGGCCGGGGCGTAGGCCGTCGAGACGGGCAGCAATTTTCGGAGTCGCACTGGGGGCGGCATGGACATTGAGCACCCCTTTTTCGTCAAGCAGCATGATGGTGGCGATGGAACCCGGCACCATGCCTTCGCCGAGGCGGCAAATCTGGTTGCAAATCTCCCCTTCGTCGATCCCGAGCGCCACTTCCTCGAGGATGGCGCCCTGGAAGCGGATCAAGGTCTCCGCATCGTCCTGACTGGAAAGGCGGCTGTCGGCATGGGGGGTATCGGAGACATTTCCGTCTTTGCTTGGTGCCATGTGTCAAACCTTCTGAAAACTGTCTTGCGGCACGTTTGTGGCTGTTCTAATCAATGAGATTAGCCTACTTGGGTCGGCTTGCGTTCCTCTATGGCGTCCGGACGACTGCCAGGGTGCCGTTGCCATCCCGGTCGCGCAGCAAACAGGCCATGTCGTCGCTGCTCAGAACCGCTCATCGTCCCGTAAATAACGCCATTGCCCGGGCGGCAGCTTTCCCAACGGGATGCGGCCGAGGCGGATGCGTTTCATCGACAGCACCTCGAGGCCGGCGGTTTCGCACATAGATGCAATCTGCCCCGGCAAGGCGCCTTTCAGCGCGACTCGCAAGCGGGTTTCGCTTTGCCAGCTCACCTTGATTGCGGAAGGTACACAGCCATTGAAGGGAATGCCCCGGTTCAACCGCTTGAGCCCGTCGGAGGCAAGCTCGCCGGCGACTTCGACGATGACCTCGTGCTCCACGGTGGCGGCGTCAGCGGTCAGCTTGCGTGCGATGCGCCAGTCCTGGGTGAAGACGACGAGGCCGCTGGCGTCCGTCTCCAGGGGGGCGCACAGGGTCAGTTGGGCGAAATGCTTTTTCAGCGGCCGGATACCGGCGGTGTCTTCGGCCCACAAGGCGGCGGGCGTGAGCAGGCGTGCCGCGGATGGGTCGCCTGCTGCCACGTGATGGCCGGGTGGTTTGTGCAGCAGTATCGTGACGGGTTCGGTCTGCGTGAGATCGGCCTCGGGATCGATCTCGATGCGCTGTTCGGCGACGCGGAAATGCGGTTCCTCGACCACCACGCCGTCCACCCGAACCCAGCCGCCTGCGATGACCAGCTCGGCTTCGCGGCGCGAGCAGCCGCGCAGTTCGGCGACACGTTTGGCGAGGCGGATGGGGTCGGTCATGGTGGTGAGGGCGGGAGAGAGGACGCGAGTTTACCGCCATGTCTGCGCCTTCGACAGCGGCACAAGGCACCTATCCGGGCACGGTTGTTATTGCCGCGCTGTGCAGGGTATGCTTTTGGGCCGCACAACCCGGTCGCCTCGCGCGATCGATCAAACTGGAGACGCCCGATGAAAACCGCACTTGCCCTGTCATTGTTGTTGTTCACTTCATCCGCCCTTGCTGCCGTGATCGGCAAGGATGTCAGCTACAAGGCGGGCGATACCGTCATGAAAGGCTTCCTGGCGTATGACGATGCCGTCAAGGCCAAGCGTGCCGGCGTGCTGGTGGTGCCGGAATGGTGGGGTGCAAACGACTACGCCCGCAAGCGGGCGCGCATGCTGGCGAACGAGGGGTATGTGGCGCTGGTCGTCGACATGTACGGCAATGGCCAGGTTGCCGACAATCCGCAGGATGCCGGGGCGCTGGCCGGCAACATCAACAAGAATCCACCCCTGGCCCTGAGCCGTTTCCAGGCGGCGGAACACTTCCTCGCCAAGCAGCCCAATGTGAAGAAAGGCGAGATTGCCGCGCTGGGCTACTGCTTCGGCGGGGGCGTGGTGCTCAACATGGTGCGGGCCGGCGAACCCCTGAAAGCGGCGATCACCTATCACGGCATCTTGGCGACCGACGTATCGGTGAAGCCGGGCAGCATCAAGACCAAACTGCGCATCTTCACCGGCGAGGCCGATCCGCTCGTGCCGCCCGAGCAGGTCGAGGCGTTCAGGGCGGAAATGGACAACGCCAAGGCCGACTACATGGTGGTGAGCTATCCGGGCGCCAAGCATACTTTCACCAACCGCGAGGCGGACAGCTATGCCGCGCAGTTCGGTCTGCCCCTGAAATACGATCCGGCGGCGGACAAGGATTCCTGGACGCGGACACTTGAGTTCCTGCGGGCCACCCTCAACAATGACTGAGGCCTGCGACCACGACGATTGTCATGCACCCGCCGGCGGCGGCAGCCTCGGTATTCCGCAGGTCGGGGCATTCGACCCCGCGGCGTTCGAGCGGGCGGTGAACGCCATGCTCGTCGCCTGCGGCGTGGCGCCGGATTCGGTACACACCGGGCGCACGGCCGAACGGGTACGCGAACTGTGGCAGAAACGCCTGCTGGGCGGTTATTCGATTTCGCCCGCCGAGGCGCTGGGCGAGGGCTTCGCCGACGAGCGCGACGACATGGTGGTGGTGCGCGGCATCGCGGTGCATGGCGTATGCCCGCATCATCTGGTGCCGTTTCGCGGGGTGGCGCACGTGGCCTATATCCCGGGCGGACGGCTGCACGGCTTCGGCCGCATTGCACGCATGGTCGACGCCATCGGCCATCGCTTCACCTATCAGGAATGGATGACGCGCGACATCGCCGAGGCGCTGGTGACGCATGGCCGGGCCCAGGGCGCGGCGTGCATCGTCGAGGCCGAGCAACTGTGTCTGTTGCTGGGCGAGGATAGGCGCGGCGACGAGCGCGTCGTCACGCAGGCCTTCAGTGGCAGCTTCCGCAACAGTGACCAGCAGCGCAACGAGTTTCTGCGGGCCGTCGCGCAGCGGGAGTTGCGTTGAGCGATGACGGGGGCCGTTCGGCACACGGCCTGCCGTTTACTGTGGATGGCAGGCCGTGGGCCGACGAAACGCCCGGCCGGATAGCGGGACGCCGCGCGAAGCCATGGCCTTCTTCATTGCCACAGCGTTTCGCGGCTGCCTCGCGCAGCTCGGCCGCTATCTGGATACGCTGAAATGCTGACGCCCGGCCACAAGAATCCTGGCAAGGAGTGACGATGAAATTCGACCTGAAATGGGCGCCACCCACGGAGGCTACACCTACCTGATGGCCAATCGGAACCCCGCGCTGCGTCCGCGCACCCTGATGCTGCCGCCCGCGCCCTATGCGGTCGCCGTGCTGGGCGGCTGGTGGCTGGATCGCCACCAGCTTTCGCTGCCACTGGACCTGGGCGCCGCCACGCGCCCGCTGGGCTGGCTTGCTGTCGCTCTCGGGCTGGCATTGTTCGGATGGACGCTTTGGACCTTTGCGCGGCACCGCACCACGGTCAACCCCTATGGCGGGGCATCGGCCCTGTGCACGGGCGGTCCGTTCCATTTCAGCCGCAATCCGATCTATCTGGGCGACTGGTTCATCCTGGCTGGCGTGTCGCTGCTGCTGGGCACGGTCTGGCCGCTCGTGTTCGCGCCCCTGATCTGGATCACGATTCGCTTCGGCGTGATCAGGCACGAAGAAGCCCACCTCGAAGCGAAATTCGGCGATGCCTACCGGGACTACACAACCCGTGTCAGGCGTTGGATCTAAACTGCGCCATGCGTCTGCCATGAGCATTCTGCATATGGTGGGGGGGGCGGATTCCCATCAACGGCTTCAAGGTCGAACGCGCCTTCTGAGCTGATGAACCGGGCCTGTCGCCCGGACTACAGCAAGACCCGGGCATGGCCGTTAACGATCGGTACGGACCATGCCACAGGAGTCTTGCCATGAACATTACCCTGCATGACAAATCGCTGGAAATCCGCCTCACCGCGGCGGCGCAAAAGGCGCTCGCGCGACGCGACCGGCCGCTGGTGGCCGAGATGGAACTGCTGTTTTCCTGCCTGCTGCGCAAGCGCGTGTACTTTGGCGAGTCGCCGGAGCAGTCCACCCCCGTCAACGATCGCCTCTCGGTACGCTTCAAGCCCATCATGACCCGGCGCTGCAGCGTGGCCGAGGGCGGCGCGGCACCCCCATCCGAGCGGTTCCCGCTCGAAAATCCGCGACCCTACGTGCCCAACTGGCTGGCGATCGACTACCGGCGGGGCCAGTGGGTCGGCGAATTCGGCTACGCCAGCTAACGATTTTCCGTGGGCCTGTGGCGTCAGGTTGCGGAGGCCGGCAGAAAACACCCTGGCCAACCCCGGGCGCCCCGCTACTTAAAGTTTGCGTATCCGGGACCGATACCGTTGTCTCAATAAGAACTGCATATGCGCGTGACGCTTTCCAGATGATGCTCCGGCCAGGCGAACAACCGATTGTTTGGGCTACAACGAGCCCAAGGCATACCCAGGCCCGCCGGTATGAATAAGGTTGACGACGCTTCGCCCTCCGCTCACCTCGAATTGGCGCAATGCCACATCCGGGTATTCGTCGCGCTGCCTATCCTGATCGGCTGGTATCTGTTCTGGTATATGCAGGCACGCAGTACCGAGGCCAATACCGGCTTGGCGGGCTTGTGCGTGTTCTATGCCTTCGCGCTGGCGCATTGGGCCCATGTGAAACGTTACCCCGGGTTCTATCCGCAGCGGCGGGTCGTGGCGATCGTGATGGACCAGCTGGGCTGTTTCATCGGGATGCTGCTGACCCGGGAGCTGGGGACGATCATCGTCTTTCTGAATCTCTGGATATCGCTGGGCAACGGAATCCGCTTCGGTGTGAAATGGATGGCCCTGTCGGCCACCCTCGCGACTATTGGGCTGATCGTCCTGAGCATGGTGTCGGATTACTGGAGCCAGCGCCCTATCTGGATCATCAGCCTGGTATTGCTCAATGCGGCGATCCCGGCCTATGTGGCGAGTCTGATCCGCGGTTTTCACGACGGCCAGGCCAGGCTTGCCCAATACGCCGACCACATGGAGAGGATGGCCCTGAAGGATGGCCTGACCGGCTTGCCCAACCGGGCGGCATTGTTCGATGAGTTCGAGAAGGCAAGCGCCCATGCCCGGCGCACGGGTTCGGCCATTGCCGTACTCTACTTCGACCTGGATGGGTTCAAGCAGGTCAACGACAGGCTCGGGCATGCGCAGGGTGACATGCTGCTCAAGGAAGCGGCCAACTGCGCGAGCGCCGTGCTGCGGGGCGAGGACGTTCTGGCCCGCCTGGGCGGAGATGAGTTCGTCGTCCTGTTGCGGGTGCATGATTCCGGCAAACGGGCCCGCAGGGTCGCGGAGAGAATCCGGCAATCCATTGCCTCCATCGGGGCGATCGACGGTAATCCGGTCCATGTGACCGTCTCTGTCGGGATGGTGGTGGCGAGCGGCCTGGATGCGGATCGTCTGGGCGCCGAACGGATCGTCCACGAGGCCGACCTCAATATGTATGCGGCCAAGAAGGACGGCAAGAACCAGATCGTGCTGACCACGCTGTCGAGCGAAATCAGGCTGGCAGCCCGGCGGGCCTAAACCGGATCTTCCGCCAGGCCGAAGAGTGTCCGCGCGTTGCGGGTAGTGGTACGGGCCACGGCGATAATATCCAGTCCGCGCAGTTCGGCCAGGGTTTGCGCGATGCGTGGCAGTTCGCCCGGTGCGTTGCGTCCACGCCCGATCCACGCCGGCGGGATGTCGGGACTGTCGGTTTCCAGCACGATGGCGTCGAGCGGCAGATTGACCGCCAGTCGTCGCAGGTTGTTGGCACGGGGCCAGGTGAAGGCGCCGCCGAAGCCGAGCTTGAACCCCAGCTTGATGAATTCGTCCGCCTGCTGCGGACTGCCGTTGAAGGCGTGGGCGATGCCGCCGCGTACTTTGATTCTGCGCAGGTGCTTCAGCAGTTCGTCGTTGGCCTTGCGGCAGTGCAGCAACACGGGCAGGTCGTAGTCGCGTGCGATTTTCAGCTGTTCGACATAGAAGAATTCCTGCGTCGCATAGTCAAGGTCCCTGACAAATAGATCGAGGCCGATTTCGCCGACTGCCACCGGGCGCTGCGCCTCGATTTGCGCACGCAGATCGGCCAGGTGTTCCGGGCGGTGGATGCCGATGTACATGGGGTGCAGCCCCCATGCCGGCAGGCAGCCGGGATAGCGCGCACAAACGGTGGCCACCGCGGCGAAATTGTCGCGGCTGATGGCCGGGACGACCTGGAGGCCGACTCCGGCAGCGGTGGCGTGCGCGTACACGGCGTCGCGATCGGCATCGAATTCGGCCGCATCGAGATGGCAGTGGGTGTCAATGAAAAACGGCACCGTAACAGGTGCCGTTTTTTCGAGGCCGTTCACGTTCAGTCGTTATTGGCGAAGCCCAGCAGGCTCAGCAGGCTGGTGAAGAGGTTGAAGATGGCCACGAACAGCGTGACGGTTGCCATGATGTAGTTGGTTTCGCCGCCGTGGATGATGTTGCTGGTCTCATACAGGATGAGGCCGGACATCAGCAGCACGAACATCGCAGACACCGCCAGCGACAGGCCGGGCATGTGGAAGAAGATCGCCCCCAGGCCGGCGAGGAAGGCAACCAGGATGCCAACCATGAGGAAGCCGCCCATGAAGCTGAAATCCTTGCGGGTGGTCATCACGTAGGCCGACAGGGCAAGGAAGATTGCCGCGGTGCCGCCCATCGCCATCATCACCACCTGCGAGCCGTTGGGCATGGCCAGATAGGCGTTGAGAATGGGGCCGAGCGTGTAGCCCATGAAGCCGGTGAGGCCAAACACGAAGGCGATGCCGAGTCCGCTGTCGCGGAACTTGGTGGTGAGGAACAGCAGGCCGTAGTAGCCGACCAGCGTGAGGATGATGCCGGGATGCGGCAGGTTCAGCGCCATCGCCGCGCCTGCGGTTGCCGCGGAAAACGCCAGCGTCATCGCCAGCAGCATGTAGGTGTTCTTGACGACCTTGTTGGTGGCCGATACGGCAGCAGACTGGCTGCGCCCCAGGGTAGTGACTTGCGGGTTCATCTAAGCTCCTCTACATATTTCGAAACAAGGTACCCACTCTGAGTCGATCAGGCCGGTACGAGTTCCCGTGTGCGGCCGGGACGTGAAAGTGAGCATACCGTGATGCGGGGCCGATGACCACCCATATGCGAGTGGACGCTGGGCTTCAAAGAGCGTCATTCACCCGGCTTCGTGCCGCGCTGCAGCAGGTTCAACAACTCGACCGGCATCGGGAAGACGATGGTATTGGTCTTGTCGCCGGCGATGTTGGAAAGTGTCTGCAGATAGCGCAGCTGCATGGCCTGCGGCTTGGCGGCGAGAATTTCCGCGGCAGCAAGCAGTTTTTCCGATGCCTGCAGTTCGCCTTCCGCATGGATCACCTTGGCGCGCCGCTCGCGTTCGGCCTCGGCCTGTTTGGCGATCGCACGCACCATCGATTCATCGATGTCGACATGCTTGATTTCGACGTTGGAGACCTTGATGCCCCAGGCGTCGGTCTGGGTGTCCAGTAATTGCTGGATATCCTGATTCAGACGTTCGCGCTCGGACAGCATCTCGTCGAGTTCGTGCTTGCCCAGCACCGCCCGCAACGTGGTTTGCGCCAACTGGCTGGTCGCATTCATGAAATCCTCCACCTGCAGGATCGCCTTGGCCGAGTCGATGACACGGAAATACACCACCGCATTGACCTTGACCGAGACGTTGTCGCGCGAGATCACGTCCTGGCTTGGCACGTCGAATACGACGGTGCGCAGGTCGACCCGTACCATCTGCTGGATGCCGGGCAGGACGACCACCAGTCCCGGCCCCTTCACCTTCCAGAAACGCCCAAGCATGAACACCACGCCGCGCTCATACTCGCGCAGGATGCGCAGGCTGGCGATTATCAGCACGATGATGACAAATACGAGGGTGAGGCCGCTGAATTCAAACATGCTCATTCTCCTTGCCAGGGTTCGACATCGAGGATCAGGTCGTGTCGCGCGCGCACGCGGATCGCGCTGCCGCGTGGGAGGGGGGTCTTGCTGCGCACGCGCCAGTGCTCGCTGTGCACGCGTGCCCAGCCTTCGTGTTCGATATCCTCCAGGGTGACACCCGTGGCGCCAACCAGTTCCTCGGCGCCGGTCACCACCGGCCGCCGGCGCGCGCGCAGCGCCATGCTCGCAACGAAGAAGCTGAACAGTGCGCTGGCCACCGCCACCGGAACGATCAGCATCCACGGCAGCCCGTAGCCGGGCAGATCGGTGTCGATCAGCATGACCGAGCCGATGACGAAGGCGGCGATGCCGCCCAGCCCAAGCGCGCCGAAGCTGGGCACGAACGCCTCCGAAATCATCAGCACGATGCCCAGCAGCATCAGGGCCAGCCCCGCATAGCTGATCGGCATGACCTGCATCGCAAACAGCCCGAGCAGCAGACAGATGCCGCCGACCACGCCGGGAAACAGCATGCCGGGGTTGGCGAATTCGTAGATCAGCCCGTAGATGCCGAGCAGCATCAGGATATAGGCAATGCCGGGGTCGCCGATCACGGCCAGCAGGCGGCTGCGCCAGTCGGGCATGACGCGCTCGACCTTGGCATGGACGGTATCCAGGGTGATCGTCCGATCGCCCAGCTTGACGCTGCGGCCGTTCAGTTGCCGCAGCAGATCGTCCAGATCCGTCGCCACCACGTCGATCACCTTCAATTTCAGCGCCTCCGACGCTGGCAGGCTGACCGCTTCGCGCACGGCGCGTTCGGCCCACTCGGCATTGCGCCCGCGCAACTCGGCCAGGCTGCGAATGTAGGCCGCGGCATCATGTACCACCTTGCGCATCTTGGCATCGCCCGGCGGCGCGTCGGCGGGTCTGGCTGCGTCGGGCTTGTCGCCAGCCGGCGCCAGCTCGACCGGTGTCGCGGCACCGAGGTTGGTGGCCGGCGCCATCGCAGCAATGTGGCTGGCATAGAGGATATAGGTGCCTGCGCTGGCGGCACGCGCGCCCTGGGGCGAGACATAGGTGGCCACAGGCACCGGCGAGGCGAGGATGGCCTTGATGATGTCGCGCATCGAGGTGTCCAGCCCGCCTGGCGTGTCCAGTTCGATCACGACCAGCTGGGCCCGGTCTGCGATCGCCTTGTCCAGGCCGCGTACCAGGTAGTCCGCGCTGGCCGGTCCGATCGCGCCCTGTACTGTCAACACGCGCACGGTGGTGGCGTTGGCGGAAAAAGGCAGCAGAATTAGACAACATGTCCACAGCGCAAAGCGCGACAGAGCGTGAAGCGGGTTCATCTTTCCACTGTAGACGTAATCCCGGACTCCGTCGTGCGCCTAGAGGTAGCGTATCCAGAGATACACGCTGCTTACCGCGATGCTTGCCAGCATGAGCGGAAACGCCATCAGCATGAAGGGCAGGAAGCGGACCGGCTGGCCGGCACGCTCGGCCATGCCGGCGACGACCAGATTCGCCGACGCCCCCACCAGGGTGCCGTTGCCGCCAAGGCAGGCGCCCAGCGACAGCGCCCACCACAGGATGTCGATCTGCTCCGGTGTGAACGCGTTGCCCATGCTCTGGATCACCGGGATCATGGTGGCGACGAAGGGAATATTGTCGACGACGGCGGAGAGTACGGCCGAGACCCACAGGATGGTATAGGCGGTGGCGGTGAAGTTGCCGCCGGTCCACTCGACGATCTTGTGCGCCAGCAGTTCCAGCGCGCCTGCCTTCTCGATACCGGCCACCACCACGAACAGGCCGATGAAAAAGAAGATGGTGATCCATTCGACCTCGCCGAAGGTGTGGTGGATGGCGTGCGACTGCTCTTCGGCTTTCTTGTCATAGACGCGGAGCAGCAGCAGCAGCGCGGCGCCGAACATCGCAATGGTGCCCGGTTCCTGCCCGAGGGCATGCGCGAACACAAAACCCGCGATCACCAGCGCGATGACGAACAGCGCCTGCTTCAGCAGGCGCGCATCGGTAATGGATTCGCGTTCGTTGAACGCCATCACCAGGGCGCGGTCCTCCGGCGCGGCACGCAGCTTGCGTCCCCAGATGAAATAGATGGGGATCAGCGTCAGCGCCATGACGACGGCGGCGACGGGCCCCACGTTGATCAGGAAGTCGTTGAAGGTCAGCTTGGCCGCCGAACCGATCATGATGTTGGGCGGGTCGCCGATCAGCGTCGCGGTACCGCCGATGTTGGAGGCGAAGATCACCGAGAACAGATAGGGATAGGGACCGATGCGCAGGGCATCGGTGATCAGCAGCGTCACCGGGGCGATCAGCAGCACGGTGGTGACGTTGTCCAGCAGCGCGGAGAACACGGCGGTCACGAGCGACAGCATGACCAGCAGGCCCCATGGGTCGGCCTTCACGACCTTGGCGGCCTTGACCGCCACGTACTGGAACACGCCGCTTTTCTGTGTGATGGCGACGATGACCATCATGCCGGTGAGCAGGCTGATGGTGTTGAGGTCGATGCCGTGAAAGGCCTCGGCCTGGTTCAGCACGCCGGCGAACACCATCAATCCGGCTCCGAGCAGTGCGACCACCGAGCGGTTGATCTTCTCGGTGACGATGACGGCGTAGGTCAGCACGAAGATGGCAAGCGACACCACAAGGGGCGACAAGCCGAAGAGGGTTTCGGCGGTTGCGGGATGTGTCATGTCAGATTCCGACCTGGGCGATCAGGTGCGCCAGCAGGGCGCGCCGCGACAGCATGCCCTTGAGCCTGCCGTCCGCTCCCAGAACCGGCAGCGGCGCGGCATGCCGATGCAGCAGCAGGGCGGCTTCCAGCAGCGGGGTGTCTTCATCCAGGGTCGGCAGGTCGAGCAGCTCCACATCGAGCACTCGCTTGGCCGCCAGTTCCTTGATGTGGGTTGCGATCAGCGCGGTTCCGTCGCCGACGAAGCGCAGGTCCTTCAGGCCGTGCTCGCCGCGCGCGCTGGCCGGCAGCAGTTCACCCAGGATGTCGTTGATGTCCACCAACCCGGCCCATATGCCGCCATTGCAGACAGGCAGGTGGTTGACGCCCTTGTCCAGCATCAGGCGCAAGGCCTCCAGCAGGGACGTGTCCGGACGCAGGCAAACAGGTTCCGGAAGGAGTGGCACGGCGCGCAGGGTCATGGCAGGCGGCTTTCGTGGGTAAAGACCGCATTTTTGCAGATGCGCCGGGCTGACGGTAGCGCATTCATGCCGCTGCGCCCGCGTGGCGACCATAGTAGGCCTTCAGCATGAAGGGCGGCGCAACCGTGGTGAGCGCGATGACGATCAGCAGCGCAGCATAGGTCTCGGCATCGAGGATGCCCTGGTTCAACCCCAGCTGCGCGAAGATCAGGCCAACCTCGCCGCGCGGAATCATCGACAGGCCGATGGCCACCTGGCGGAAACGGCTTTCGCGGATGAAGAAGCCGGCGGCGAGTTTGCCGACGATGGCTACCACGATCAGGGCGCCGCCCAGCTGCCAGACGCGGGGCGAGCCCCAGTCCACCGTGTTGAGGTTGAGCGATACGCCGACCATCACGAAGAACAGCGGGGCGAAGGTGTGGATCAGCGGCCGCATCTGTTCTTCCAGCCGGTGCGCCAGTTGCGGGCTGGGTGCGAACCAGCGGTCGAGCGCCGGCATGCCGAGCCGGCTCATCACGTCGAAGCGGAAGTGTTGCGACAGCGCGATGCCTGCTGCGAAGCCGCCCATGATCAGCGGTGCGCCCACCGCATGCGCCAGCCAGGAAAACAGCAGGATCAATGCGAGCGCCATGGTGATGAGCAGGCCGGGGGTGGCCGAGCGCTGGTCGTAATGGTCGATGATCTGGCCGGCCAGCTTGGCGACCAGCGGCGACAGCAGCATGAACAGCACGATGAAGAGCGCGACCGTGCCGGTGGCCGCCAGCGAGACTTCGCGCTGCTCGGCGAACTGGTACAGGAAGGCCAGGGCGAGCACGCCGAGAATATCGTCCAGCACTGCCGCGCCGATCACGATCTGCGCCTCGTCCGTGTGCCGCTTGCCGAGGTCGTCGAGCACCCGCACGGTGATGCCGATGCTGGTCGCGGTCAGCGTGCCGCCGATGAACAGTGCCACCAGATTGTCGAGGCCGAAGCCCCAGCGGCAGACGGCATAGCCGAGCGCGAAAGGCAGGGCGAAGCCGATGACCGCCACGACGATGGGCTTGATGCCGGACTTGGCCAAGCGGAACAGGTCGGTATCCATGCCGACCTCGAACAGCAGCAGGATGATGCCGATCTCCGCCAGCAGCTTCATGGTGTCGTCGGGCGAGATCCAGCCCAGCAGCGACGGACCGATCAACAGACCGGCCAGCAACTCGCCGATCACCGACGGGATGCCGTGGCGTCCCGCGATCTCGGAAAACAGCCGCGCGGCGATCAGGATGACGGCGAGGTACAGAAAGAATTGGTGGAGTTCCATGGGGATGTCCTGTCGGGTAAGGGTTCAGCCGGCGTCAGGTTTGTTGTTGTGGGCACTCAGGGCGACGCGCAGCGGGATTATCTTAACGTGCATGACAAGCGCAGGGTGAATTGGGCTTGCGTAGATAAATAATTTTGTGCAAACATAAAAAGGCAGCTCGCCCACCATCCAGTTCATGGCCAGGGGTGTCAGGGGACCTGCGCATCATCCTGCGATCCGGCTTGCCGGCAATCGCGCATCCGAATTTCCTTTCAGCGTGTCCGGCTCGAGTTTTCTCTGTCGATACGGCTGTCCTCATCGATTTGGCCTGGGAAAGGAATACGTTGAAGCACGACTGGAAAATTGTGGCGGTGGGTTGCCTGTTCACGCCCACTGCCCTGGCCGACACGGTCACGCTCCTCAATGGAGACCGCCTGAGCGGTCCCCTCGTTCGCCTGGAAACCAAAACCTTGTGGTTGAAAACCGCCTATGCAGGCACGCTCAAATTGCCATGGACCCAGGTGGACCAGATCGAAACCGACGCGCCGGTGCGGGTGCGCCTGGCCGACGGAACCGAACTGGACGGCCAATTACAGGCCGACCGCGCACGCCAAGTGCGCATCCGGATCGGCAGCCTGGCCGAGACTGCTCCATTGGCACTCGACCGCATCGACGCCATCAACCCGCCGCGGCAGAGCGACCGGACCGTATTGAGCGGACGCGCATCGCTGGGCGGCAACCTTGCGCGTGGCAATACCGATGCACAGGCCCTACATCTGGACGGCGAACTGGTCGCGCGCAATGCCGGCCAGCGCGTGACGCTCGACGGCGAACTCAACGAGGCGGGGCAGGATGGCGTCGAGACTGCGTCGAACTGGCGGGTGGGGATGAAATACGACCATTTCGCCAGCGAGCGCATCTATTACTATGCGAACACCCGCTTCGACCATGACGGGCAGGCCGGCCTCGATCTGCGCAGCACGCTGGGCGCAGGGGCCGGCCGCCAGTTATTCGAGCGCGACGATCTCAAGCTGTCGCTGGAAGGCGGCCTGAGCCTGGTGAACGAAGACTACGCCCACGCGGCCGACACCCGTTTTCCCAGTGCGAGATTCGGCGCCCGCTACGAGCAGACTGTCTGGCAGGGGCGCCTGAAGCTGTTCCACAACAGCGACCTGCTGTTGAGCCTGGAGTCGCTGGATGATTACCTCTACCAGAGTCGTACCGGGTTCCGGGTGCCAATGGGCAAGGGTTTCAGTCTGGGGACCCAGGTGAATTTCGATTACGACGCCGTGCCCGCTGCGGGCAAGGGCAGTGCCGACACGGCTCTGCTGTTCAAACTGGATTACACGATCTAGCCTGAGGAATCTTCGGTTGGCCAGTGTGTCAATAGAAACTATTGTGCAATATGTTTTATGTGAGTGTTCATCATGACGATGCCGAGTGAAGCGACAGCACCCCACGCTGCGGTCCGGGAGGACAGCCAGACTGTGATTGCCTTTGGCGAAACCCTGGTCGATCAGTTTCGCGACCGCAACGTGCTGGGCGGCGCGCCATTCAACGTGGCGTGTCATCTCGGCGCGCTGGGTGCGCACCCAGTATTGGTGACGCGGGCGGGCAAGGACGCGCTGGGCGATCAGCTGTTGCAGGCGATGGGCGAACGCGGCCTCGACATGCGCGGCGTGCAGCGCGATCCGGCGCGTCCGACCGGACGGGTCAAGGTGACCGAGACCGCTCGCGGCCATGCGTTCGACATTCTGTCCGACCAGGCCTACGACCACATTCACGCCAGTCTGGCACGGATGGTAGGCCTGTCCTTACATCCGCAGATGGTCTACTTCGGCACACTGTCGCAGCGGGGTGATTCGCGCCGTGCGTTGCGTGAACTGCTTGCCACGGTCGATGCTTGCGCGTTTCTGGACGTCAACCTGCGCGACCCCTGGGTGGATGCCGACACCTTGCGCTGGTCCCTGCAGCAGGCCCGCGTGGTCAAGCTCAATGAGGACGAACTGGTTCGCATTGGCGATCTTTTTTCGCTCGATGGCGCCACGCCGCAAGCCCGAGCCGCCGTGCTGCTGTCGGGTTTCGACCTGCAGAGGCTGGTCGTGACCTGCGGCGCGGGGGGCGCCTGGACGCTCGATGCCGCCGGGCGTATCGAATCGGTGACCGGGACGCCGCTGAGCCAGGTGGTCGATACCGTGGGGGCGGGCGATGGCTTTGCCGCCGTGTTCATGCTCGGCATGTTGCGCGGCTGGCCTCTGGCCAAGCAGCTGGCGCGCGCCGATGCCTTCGCTCGCGCCTTGTGCGGCATACGTGGTGCGGTACCGGCCTCGCAGGATTTCTATCGTCCGTTCATACGCGACTGGCGGCTCGAATCTGAGGTGATGCGTGCGTGATATCTATGTGCTGATGCTGAGTGTGCACGGGCTGATGCGTGGACACGACCTGGAACTGGGGCGCGACGCCGATACCGGTGGCCAGACGCTCTACGTGATCGAACTGGCGCGGGCGCTGGGGCGCCATCCCCGGATCGAGCAGGTCGACGTGGTCACGCGCCTGGTCGACGATGCCTCGGTGTCGCCGGACTATGCGGTGCCGAGCGAAGCGCTGGGGGAGCGTGCGCGTCTGGTGCGGCTGCCCTGCGGGCCGAGGCGTTATCTGCGCAAGGAAAGCCTGTGGAGTCACCTCGATCAACTGGTCGACCGCATCCTCAGCTATCTGCGCCAGCAACCGCGCCTGCCCGATGTCATCCACAGCCACTATGCCGACGCCGGCTACGTGGGCGTGCATCTGTCGCAGCTGCTGGGTGTTCCGCTGGTGCATACCGGCCACTCGCTCGGGCGCTGCAAGCGTCAGCGTTTGCTCGACCATGGCCGCAAGGCGCAGGCGATCGATCGCCAGTTCAATTTTGCGCGTCGTATCGCTGCCGAGGAGGAGGTGCTCGAACACGCCGCCCTGGTGGTCACCAGTACCGCGCAGGAAAGCAGCGAACAGTATGGCCTGTATGACAACCATCAGCCGGCACGGATCGTGGTGGTTCCGCCCGGCACCGATACGTCGCGTTTCGCGCCGCCCGGGCGTGCGCCGATTCCTCCCCATGTGCCGGCGCTGGTCGATCGCTTTTTCATGCAGCCGAAGAAGCCGCTCATCCTCGCCATCTGCCGTCCCGAAATGCGCAAGAACCTGGAACGGCTGGTGGCGGCCTATGGCGAATCGCCCGAGTTGCGCGCGCGCGCCAATCTCGCGATCGTGGCGGGCAACCGTGACGACATTCGCAATCTGGATGAGGCCCAGGCGGATGTATTGAAGGGTTTGTTGCTCGACGTCGACCGCTACGACCTGTGGGGCAGCGTGGCGCTGCCCAAACAGCATCAGCCGGACGATATCCCAGCGCTCTACCGGTTGGCGGCACAACGCCGGGGTGTGTTCGTCAATCCGGCACTGACCGAGCCTTTTGGCCTGACCCTGATCGAAGCGGCAGCGAGCGGTCTGCCGGTGGTCGCCACCCGCGACGGCGGCCCCCCCGACATCATTGCGCATTGCGAAAACGGTGTGCTGGTCGATCCCCTCGACAGCACGGACATCGCGCGCGGCCTGCTCGACGTGGTGTCGGACCCCCGTGCCTGGCAGCGCTATGCGCGGCGTGGCATCAGCGGTGTGGCACGTCACTACACCTGGGATGCCCATGTCGAGAAATACCTCAAGGCGGTCGACCGGGTGATCCGCCGTAGCCGCAAACAGGTACGGCGCGAACGCGAAGTGCATCGTCCAGCGGCCAGCCTCATGCCCTACGTGCGGCGCATGCTGGTCAGCGACATCGATAACACATTGCTGGGCGACCGCGCCGGTCTCGACGCCCTGATTCGCGTACTCCGCACGCAGCCGCGCGGCTTCGGCTTCGGCGTGGCGACCGGGCGCCATCTGCCGAGTACGCTCGACGTGTTGCGGCAGTCGCGTGTCCCGCTGCCCGACGTACTGATCACCGCAGTCGGCAGTGAAATCCATTATGGTCCCGAGATCCGCCCCGATAGCGGATGGCGCCGCCATATCCAGCACCTGTGGCGGCGCGATGCCGTGGCTTCGTTGTTCACAGGCCTGCCAGGGCTGACGCTGCAATCCGACGATCAGCAAAGTGAATTCAAACTGAGTTTCAACGCCGACCCGGATACGGCGCCGACATTGCGCGAACTCAAGGCACTTCTACGCCGGGCAGGGCTGCATGCCAACCTGATCCATTCGCACGATGTCTTCCTCGACGTGCTGCCGGTCCGCGCATCCAAGGGGCAGGCCATCCGTTATCTGGCCTATAAATGGGGATTGCCGTTGCGTGCCTTCCTGGTGGCGGGCGACTCCGGCAACGATCTGGAAATGCTGGTCGGGGACACGCAGGCCGTGGTGGTGTCCAACCATAGCGCCGAACTGGAAAAGCTGCGCGGGCTGGAACAGATCTATTTCGCCGAGACGCCCAGCGCATCCGGCATTCTCGAAGGCATGGCGCATTACGGGTTCGCCTGCAACCCGGCGCCGACGTTACAGCAGGAGGCGGCATGATCGACGCATTGAGAACCTGGACGACGGATCATCGCGATCCGGTGGATGCCTTTCTGCGCCGCTGTTTCGCCGAGAACCGCGTGCTGCTGCTGCAAAGCGACCTGTGCCATGTGCTCGACACCCTGGCTGCGGAATCCGCCAGTTCGCTCGACGGCACGCCGCTGCAACAGGCTGTACGTCATTTCCAGGAAGGCGTGTTCCAGCACCCCTGGGCCTATTTCGCCTTGCGCGAAGGGGCGGGACGCTGGCGTTATCTGCGCATGCATCAGGAGCAACTGATGCCGGAAAGCGTGTCGGTGAGCGAATTCCTCGCGTCCAAGGAGTTGTTCGTGAAACCGCCGAACGACGGCGACAGCGTGCTGGAAATCGATTTCGAACCCTTCGGCCGCCATGTGCCGCGGCTGCAGGAAACGCGCTCGATCGGGCAGGGTGTGCTGCATCTCAACCGGCATCTGGCGAGCGCGATGTTCACCCGGCCCGAGGTGGGCCACGCGCGGATGCTGAACTTCCTGCGCATGCACTCGATCGACGGCCAGCAGCTGATGCTGGCGCCGCACCTCGGCGACGTGACTGCCTTGCGTGCCGCCTTGCGCGAGGCCATGCAGCAGCTCGAAGCGCGCGACCCCGACACGCCGTGGGTCGACCTGGCGGCCGCGCTTGGCCGGCTGGGATTCGAGCCTGGCTGGGGTGCCACGGCGGCGCGGACGAGCGAAACCATGGGCCTGCTGGTCGATATCCTGGAAGCTCCGTCGCCCACCGCGCTGGAAGCGTTCCTGGCGCGCATCCCGATGATCTCGCGTCTGCTGATTTTGTCGCCGCACGGCTATTTCGGCCAGGACAATGTGCTGGGGCGCCCCGACACCGGCGGTCAGGTCGTCTACATCCTCGACCAGGTACGCGCGCTGGAGCACGAGATGCGCGACCGCATGGCGATCCAAGGTGTGCAGGTCGATCCGAAGATCGTCGTCGTGACCCGACTGATTCCCGAGTCGGACGGCACCACCTGCAACATGCCGCTGGAAAAAATCCAGGGCACGGACCATGCCTGGATCGTGCGCGTGCCCTTCCATCATTCCAACGGTGAAATCGTGCGGCAATGGATTTCGCGTTTCGAAATCTGGCCCTACCTGGAAGCCTTTTCGGTCCATGTCGAACGCGAGGCGCTCGCGCAGCTCGACGGACGGCCGGACCTCATCATCGGCAACTATTCCGACGGCAACCTGGTGGCCAGCCTGCTGTCGGAGCGGCTCGGCGTGACCCAGTGCAACATCGCCCATGCGCTGGAGCAGACCAAGTACCTGCACTCGGCGCTGTACTGGGAAGCCAACGACGCGACCTATCACTTTGCCTGCCAGTACACGGCGGATCTGATCGGCATGAACCATGCCGACTTCATCATCACCAGCACCTACCAGGAAATCGCCGGCACCGCACACAGCATCGGGCAGTACGAAAGCTACCGTGCGTATACCCTGCCGGGCTTGTACCGTGTCGTCAACGGCATCGACCTGTTCGATCCCAAGTTCAACATCGTGTCGCCGGGCGCCGACGCCGGTATCTATTTCCCTTACACCGACACGGCGCGACGCCTGCATTCACTGATGCCCGAGATCGAGCGCCTGCTCTATGCGCCCGACCCCGGGGTGCCCTATCGCGGCCAATTCGCTGATCCCGACAAGCCCTTGATCTTCACCATGGCGCGGCTCGACCGCATCAAGAACCTGACCGGCCTGACCGAATGGTTCGGTGCCTGCGAACGCTTGGCCGAAGCCGCCAATCTGGTCGTGGTCGGCGGCTACATCGATGCGGCGGCCTCGACCGACGAGGAGGAGAAGGCCGAGATCGCCCGCATGCATGCGCTGATGGACCAGTACCGGCTGGATGGACGGATGCGCTGGCTGGGCACTCGCCTTGACAAGAACCTGGCCGGCGAACTCTACCGCCATGTCGCCGACCGGCGTGGTGTATTTGTCCAGCCCGCATTGTTCGAAGCCTTCGGCCTCACGCTGATCGAAGCGATGGCCTCCGGCCTGCCGGTGTTCGCCACGCGCTACGGTGGGCCGCTCGAGATCATCCAGCACGGCGTGTCGGGTTTCCACATCGACCCCAACGAGGGCGCGGCCGCCGCCGAGGCGATCGCCGATTTCCTGCAGCAGTGTGCGGCCGATCCGACGCGCTGGCAGCGTATTTCAACCGGCTCCCTGGCGCGCGTGGCCGCCCGATACACCTGGCAGTTGTACGCCGAACGCATGATGACGCTGTCGCGCATCTACGGTTTCTGGAAATTCGTCAGCAATCTGGAGCGCGGCGAAGTCAGCCGCTACCTGCAACTGTTTCATCATCTGCAATTTCGCCCGCTGGCGCGCGCAGTAGGAAAGGACTGAATGTCATGCCCACGGATTATCTGAACACGGCAATCGGCTATCTAGGGGAATGGCGCGAACTGGTCGTGACCGCCCTGCATGTCCTCCTCATCCTGGGGCTGTCATGGCTGGTCTTGTGCGTCGCGCGCAAGGCCGTGGCGCGGTTGCGGCGGCACATGCAGCACGATGTCGACGATCCCGAACGGATCAAGCGGCTCAATACGCTGGAGCAGGTGTTTCGCTACATCATCCTGGTGGTCGTCACGCTGGTCACCGCCATGCTGGTCCTGAGCGAGGTCGGCATCTCGATCGCGCCCATCCTGGCCGCCGCCGGCGTGCTGGGCATCGCCATCGGCTTTGGCGCGCAAAGCCTGGTCAAGGATTACTTCACCGGCCTGTTCCTGTTGCTGGAAAACCAGATACGCCAGGGCGACGTGGTGGAAGTGGCCGGCAAGGGCGGCCTGGTCGAGGAGATGACCCTGCGCTATATCCGCCTGCGCGATTACGAAGGCAGCGTGCATTACATCCCGAATGGACACGTCGATACCGTGACCAACCGCAGCCGCGGTTTCGCCTATGCTGTGATCGATGTCGGCGTCGCCTACCGTGAGGATGTCGACGAAATCTATGGCTTGATGCGTGAGGTGGCGACCGGGTTGCGCGCCGATCCGGAACTGGGCGGCAAGATTGTCGATGACCTTGAAATTGCCGGCGTCGACCAATGGGGGGATTCGGCCGTCGTGATCCGCTGTCGCTTCAAGGTGATGCCGCTGGAGCAGTGGGGCGTACGGCGCGAATTCCTGTACCGCCTGAAAAAGGCGTTCGACGCCGCCGGCGTCGAGATTCCCTTCCCGCATCTCACCGTGTATGCCGGACAGAACAAGGACGGCAGCGCGCCGCCGCTGCGTCTGCTGCAGGAAGTGCCGGCAGCGACGTCCTGAGGCGCAACGGCTCGACGCGTGGATTCGCTAGGCGGTATGGCCTGCAATCAGCACGTCGCTGCTGGAATGCGTCAGCACGTGCTGGGTGACGCTACCGAGCAGCAGTTCTTCCATTACCGATTGCCCATGTTTGCCCATCACGATCAGGTCGGCATCCATCGTCTGCTCGTGTTCCAGTATGCGTAACGTGGCGGCGCCATGCACGAATTGACGCGTCAGCTGCCGAGCCGGCACCCGTAGCCTGCCGATGAAAGCCTCCATCGCTTTCCGTGCGGCATCGCGCGCCTGAATCCGATATTCATGAATCTGCTGGTCATCGATTCCGGCGAGTTGGAATGTGCTCTCCCATTCCACCTCGAACGCATGCAGCAGCACGATGTCGGCGTCAGGTAGCCAGGCATGGGCGGCATGGATGGCGGCGGCGGCGTGATCGGAGAAATCGACGGGCGCGAGGATGCGCCGATAGTGTGCCTGCGGGCGTTGCTTGACTGCGAGCAACGGGCGGCGGGATTTGCGCAGGACGCGTTCGGTGGTGGAGCCGAGCAGTACCTCCACTACGAAATGTTTACCCCGTGCGCCCATCACCAGCAGGTCGGCCGGGCGCGTCTCGACAAGGTCGACCAGGGCGGCGGCCGCGGATCCCTGTGTCACGACGGTATCGATGCTGTACGTATGGTGTTCCGCCAGATGGGCAGCCAGTTCGTCCAGGCTTTTTCCTGCCTGGGCGAGCAGCTGCGTTTCCAGGGTGACGGCTTCGTCGGGCAGCATGCGGTGCAGTGCGTCGAGCGCCGATCCGCTGACGATATGCGCGAGGGTGAGGCCGGCCCCGGGACGCGTTTGCGCAAGCTGTGCGGCACGTTCCAGCGCATGGCGTGCAGGAGCGGAAAAGTCGGTGGCGGCAAGCAGGGTACGGGCCTGGGTCATGGCGACTCCTTGGTCGGAAACAGTGCGGCGATGGAAGCAAAGCAGGCCGTGCGCACGAAGGCATCGGGCTGGCCGTTGTCGTCTCGAGGCAAACCATCCCGCAAGCTGCCCTTGCTTTCCGGCAATGGTAGTTCATATTGCGCGGCGCGCCGGGCGACGCCCGGTGTCTCGACGATTGCAGGCAACCATCATGTTACCCTTTGGCTATGGACATCCATGTCCTGCCGATTCGGTGGCAGGCATGTTGCGGCATGCGGGATGCCCGGTATTGGCCCGGCCCGTTACCGCCAGGCAATCGGGAGTATTCGTTTCGAGGTGTCGCCGGATTCGAGGCTGCATCAAACGCGTTATGCAGGAAATCGCATTCATCTGGGCTTCGTTGTTCGCCTGTCTCGCCGTGATCGGCGTGGCGGGCGTGAGGCTTTCGCGCTATGGCGACATCATCGCCGAGAAAAGCGGACTCAGCCGCGGCTGGGTGGGCCTGATCCTGCTGGCCACGGTCACGTCGCTGCCGGAACTGGTCACCGGCCTGTCTTCGGTGACGATCGCCCAGGTGCCGGATATCGCCGTGGGCGACATCATGGGCAGCTGCGTGTTCAACCTGCTCATCATCGTGCTGCTGGATTTCCTGTATCGCAAGGAATCCGTCTACACCCGTGCACGGCAGGGCAACGTGCTGTCCGCCGGCTACGGCATCGCATTGATCGGTTTCGCCGGGTTCAATCTGCTGCTGTACCGTGCCGGAACCTTTCCTTCCCTTGGCCATGTCGGCCTCTATACGCCGGTCATCCTGTTGCTGTACCTGCTGGCCATGCGCTCGCTCTATCGGTATGAACAGGCGCAGGTCACCGAATACGTGGAAGATCGCGTCGAGATCCACCCCGAGATGACGCTGAAGCAGGCCGTCCAGGGCTATGCCCTGGCCTCGGTCGCGGTGGTGGCAGCCGGTGCGTGGCTGCCGTTCATCGCCAAGGACCTGGCCGTGGCCATGGCCTGGGAACAGAGTTTCGTGGGGACGCTGTTCGTTGCGGCCGTCACCTCCGCACCCGAAGTCGTGGTCACGATCGCTGCGCTCCGCATCGGCGCAGTCGATCTGGCCATCGGCAACCTGTTCGGCAGCAATCTGTTCAATATCGCCATTCTCGCCATTGACGATCTGGTCTACCTGCCCGGCCCGTTGCTGGCGCATGTGTCGATCACCCATGCCACCTCGGCCTTCTCCGCCATGATGATGAGCGGGCTGGCCGTAGTCGGACTGGTGCTGCGGCCCGCTTCGCGCGTATTCCGCACAGTCAGCTGGATCAGCTTGCTGCTGCTGGTCATTTATCTGTTGAACACACTCTTCCTCTATTTGCATGGCGACTGATCGCGGCGAATCGGTCCGGCACTGGCATTGCCTCGACAGCGAGGCGGTCGCCGCACATCTCGACAGCGACCCGGACGTGGGATTGACTGCCGAAGCCGCCAAATCGCGGCTTGGCCGGGTAGGCCCCAACACCCTGTACGAAGCCGGCCGCCGCCATCCGCTCGCCATGCTGGCGTCGCAGTTCACCGACTTCATGATCCTGGTGCTGATCGCCGCGGCGGTGATCGCAGGTTTCATCGGCGAGCCACAGGACACCATCGCCATCGTGGTCATCGTGTTCCTTAACGGCATCATCGGTTTCGTCCAGGAATACCGCGCCGAGCGCGCGATGGCGGCCTTGAAGAAAATGGCCAGCCCGCAGGCGCGCGTCATCCGCGACGGACACCCCGCGCTGATTGACGCGACGGAGCTGGTGCCCGGCGACCTGGTTGAACTCGAGGCCGGCAACATCGTGCCGGCCGACCTGCGCCTGATCGAACTGGCCTCGCTCAAGGTCGACGAATCCGCGCTCACCGGCGAGTCGCAGCCGGTCGACAAGCGGCTCGTCCCGCTGCATGAAACCGACCTGCCGCTCGGCGACCGCCTCAATCTGGCGTACAAGGGAACGATCGCCACCTACGGGCGCGCGCGGGGGCTGGTGGTAGCCACCGGCATGCAGACGGAGCTGGGCAAGATCGCCGCGTTGCTGTCCGGGGAATCCGGCAAGACGCCGCTGCAAAAGCGCCTGGCGCGTTTCGGCCAGAGCCTGGCGCTGGTGGTGCTGGCGATCTGCGCCATCATCTTCGTGGCGGGTTGGCTGCGCGGCGAGCCGCCGCTGACGATGCTGCTCACCGCGGTCAGCCTGGCGGTCGCCGCCATCCCCGAGGCGCTGCCGGCGGTGGTGACCATCTCGCTCGCGCTGGGGGCGGCACGCATGGTGAAGCAGAACGCGCTGATCCGTCGTCTGCCCGCGGTGGAAACGCTCGGCTCGGTCACCACCATCTGCTCCGACAAGACCGGCACGCTCACGCAGAACCGCATGCAGGTCGATTGCGTGCTCGCGGGCGGCGAAACCCGCCCGGGCCTGCCCGGGGACGAATCGCCGCTGTGGCATGAACTGGGGCTCGCCATGGCGCTGTGCAACGATGCCGTGGCCAGTGGCGACGGCAAGCTGAGCGGCGATCCCACCGAAACCGCGCTGCTCGAAGCCGCACAGGCGGCCGGATTCAGCAAGCAGGAATGGCAGGTAACGCTGCCGCGCCTGGCCGAACTTCCCTTCGATTCCGATCGTGCGCGCATGAGCACGCTGCACCGCGAGGGCGAGGCGGTCCTGCTGCTGGTGAAGGGCGCGCCCGAAGGCGTGCTGGCGCTGTGTGCCGATCAACTGGGCGTTGGCGAAACCGTCGCCATCGATCAGGCCGCGCTGCATGACGAAGCCGAACGGCTGGCCGCGCAGGGCTTGCGCGTCCTGGCCTTCGCGCTGAAGCGGCTGCCGGATCTGCCAGCCACGCTCGATGCCGCCACGCTGGAAAGCGATCTGACCTTCATCGGGCTGGCCGGCCTGATCGACCCGCCGCGCCCCGAGGCGGCCGAATCGGTGGCCGCCTGCAAGGCCGCCGGCATCATCCCCGTGATGATTACCGGCGACCATCCCGCCACCGCGCGCGCCATCGCCCACCGGCTCGGCATCATCGACGACGGCGGCAAGGTGCTCACCGGCGGCAGGCTGGCGCGGCTGTCGCTGGCGGAATTCGAGCGCGAGGTGGAATCGGTACGGGTGTACGCCCGCATCAATCCGGAGCAGAAGATCAAGATCGTGCAGGCGCTGCAGGACAAGGGCGAGTTCGTCGCCATGACCGGCGACGGCGTGAACGACGCGCCGGCGCTGAAGATGGCCGACATCGGCGTCGCGATGGGCAAGGGCGGCACCGACGTCGCGCGCGAGGCGGCAGCGATGACGCTGCTCGACGACAACTTCGCCACCATCGTCCACGCGGTGCGCGAGGGGCGCCGCATCTTCGACAACATCCGCAAGTTCGTCAAATACACCATGACGAGCAACTCGGGCGAGATCTGGACCATCTTCCTCGCGCCCTTTCTCGGCCTGCCGATCCCGCTGCTGCCGATCCACATTCTGTGGATCAACCTCGTCACCGACGGCCTGCCGGGGCTCGCGCTCGCCGGCGAGCGCGCCGAACGCGACGTCATGCAGCGGCCGCCGCGACCGCCGAAAGAAAGCATCTTCGCTCATGGCATGTGGCAACACATCCTGTGGGTGGGCCTGCTGATGGGCGGCGTGTCGCTGCTGACCCAGGCGTGGGCGATCCATGTCGGTACGGCGCACTGGCAGAGCATGGTGTTCACCGTGCTCACGCTGTCGCAGCTGGGCCATGTGCTGGCGATCCGCTCCGAGCGCGAGTCGCTGTTCACCCTGGGGGCGCTCTCCAACGTACCGCTGGCCGGCGCGCTGCTGCTGACCTTCATCCTGCAGATGGCCGTGCTCTACGTGCCCTGGCTCAATCCCATCTTCAGGACCGCGCCGCTGAGCGCAGGCGAACTGGCGATGTGCCTGGGCCTGTCGTCGGTGGTGTTCGTCGGGGTGGAAATCGAGAAGGCGCTGGTGCGGCGCGGCTGGCTTTACGCCAGTCCGTAGCCGAGGGGTCAGAGTTCAGACAAGGGCTTTTGCGCGTATTGCGTGTTGACTTCGCCCATGTGCGCGATCAGCGTCGCCAGATCCTGATTGAGGCGGGCCAAGGCGTCATCCGACAACTGTCCCAGGGCGTGCGTCAGGATGCCGGTCAGTGGCTGCGGCGCCTTCCCCAGTGCTTTTTCCCCGGCATCGGTGAGATACAGGCGTACTACGCGCTGGTCCACACTATTGCGTTCGCGCCGGATCAATCCTGATTTCTCGATCTTGTCGAGCAGATTGCTGGCCGTGGAAGCATGGATCGACAAGGCCTGTGCCAGTTCGGACACCTTCATGCCGGGCGTCTGGTGCAGCGCGGCCATGGCCCAGATCTGCGCTCCGCTGACGCCGCAGGCTTTTTCAACCGCCTGGAAATGCTGGCGCACGGCGCCGAAAATCACGCGAAACTGGCGCAGGGCTTCCCTGGCGGCGAGGGCGTTGGGGCTCAAGATGCAATCTCCGGATACGGCAAAGTGCTAATCATCGCAGGAATTTCAGGCGGCCGTGTCCATCACCTGCGCCCACAGCGCCGTGACCGTGGCGCGTACGCTTTCCAGCGCAGCCGGCGGCACGCGGGCGTATTCCGCGCCGCTGAGCTTGATCGCGTGCTGTCGGCGGCGCAGTTCGCGATAGGCGTCGGCGGCAGCCTGGGCGAGGGGGGCGGGGATCAGGCCGGCTGCACCGGCGCGCTGCAGCAGCGCGATATTGCCGACGTTGTCGGCGAGTTCGGGGTGGCCGGCGCTATGCCGCAGCACCAGATACTGCACGCAGAATTCGACGTCGACGATGCCGCCACGGTCGTGCTTGAGATCGAACAGGTCGGAATCGTTGACGTGGCCGGCGTGCATTTTCTCGCGCATCGCCAGTACGTCCTCGCGTAGCTTGGCGGCATCGCGCGGGGCGCTCAGCACTTCACGACGCAGGCGCTCGAAGCTTGCGCCGATCATCGTGTCGCCGCAGACGAAGCGGGCGCGCGTCAGCGCCTGGTGCTCCCACACCCAGGCGTGTTGCAACTGGTAGTCGCGGAAGGCCTCGGTCGAGCTGACCAGCAGGCCGGAGGCGCCGTCCGGGCGCAAACGCAGGTCGGTTTCATACAGGATGCCGGTTGAAGTAAGCGTGCCGAGCCAGGTGTTGATGCGCTGCGCCAGCCGCGCGTAGATTTCCTGCGCGCGTTCGTCCGCATCGTCATAAAGGAACACCAGGTCGAGGTCGGAGGCGTAGCCGAGTTCCTTGCCGCCGAGCTTGCCGTAGCCGACGATGGCGAAGCGCGGCGTTTCGCGGTGGCGCGTCTTCAGGCCGGCCCAGCAGCGTGCCAGGGTTTCGTTCAACAGCGTGTCGGCAAGATAGGAGAGGTGGTCGGACAGCGCTTCCAGCGTCAGCCGCCCCGCCACATCCTGTGCGAGCAGATGCAGCGTCTGCACCTGCTTGAAGCGGCGCAGCGCATCCATCTGCGCCTCGGTGTCGCCAGGGTGGGCATCCAGTTCCTCGCGCAGCTGGGCGGCGAGCTGCGTCCAGTCGGGCGTGCTCATCAGGTGTTGCGGCGCGATCAGTTCGTCCAGCAGTTGCGGCTGCCGCGTGATCATCTGAGCAGCCCATGGGCTTGCCGCCAGCAGGCGTACCAGCTGGCGCAATGCCGCCGGATATTCGGCCAGCAGCGCGAGATACGTGGCGCGCCGGGAAACGGACTGGATGAGCGCGGCGAAGCGCTCCAGCGTGACCGCCGGGTCGGTCTGGCTGCCGATGACTTCGAGCGCTGGCGGCAGCAGGGCGTTGAGCCGGAGCTGCGTCGATTCGGGCAGCCGTGTGGTGTTCTGGCGCAAGGCGTCGAGCGTCGCCAGTACGCGCGGCGGGTCGTCGTAGCCGGCATTCTCCAGCAGCGCCTGGGTGGCGTCGGCGTCTGCGGTGCCGCAGCACACGGCGGTCAGCGGATGGCTGTTCTGGTCGGTCTGCGGTGCGGCGAATACCTGCTCGAAATGGCGCGTGACCTTATTCCGATGGCGGTCGAGCGCCGTCAGCATGGCCGTGTAATCGGGGAACCCCATCGCCTCGGCGAGCATGGCCTGCGATTCGGTATCGTCCGGCAGGAGCTGGGTTTGTGCGTCGTCGAGGTACTGGATGCGGTGTTCCAGCCGGCGCAGGAAATCGTAGGCGGCAGCGAGTTCCTGCTGCGCGTCGGCCGTCATCAGGCCGGTCTTCACCAGTGCGTCCAGCACGACCAATGTCGGTTGCTGCTGCAATGCAGCAATCTGGCCGCCGCGGATGAGCTGGAACACCTGCGCGGTGAATTCGATTTCGCGGATGCCACCCGGCCCCAGCTTGACGTTGTGCGCCATCTCGCGACGCGCGACCTCGCGACGGATCTGCACATGCAGGTCGCGGATCGCGGCGAAGGCGCCGAAATCGAGGTATTTGCGGAACACGAAGGGCCGCACGATCTGCATCAGTTCGTCGTGTCGGCTGCCGGTGAGCGGGCGCGCCTTGATCCAGGCATAACGCTCCCACGGCCGCCCCTGCGCCACCAGGTAGTCTTCCAGCATCGCGTAGCCCATCGCGAACGGGCCGGATTCGCCCCACGGGCGCAGCCGCAGGTCGACACGGAAAACATAGCCGTCGGCGGTGTTCTCCCCCAGCGCGGCGGCGAGCTTGCGCCCCAGGCGGATGAAGAATTCGTGGTTGGAAAGCGGGCGGATCGAGGCGGACGGATCGTCGGCCGCGGTGTCGCCTTCCTCAGGGTAGAGATAGATGAGATCGATGTCGGACGACACGTTGAGCTCAAAGCCGCCGAGCTTGCCCATGCCGACCACGACCATCTGCTGTGGAATTCCGTTTTCGTCGCGCGGCTCGCCGTGGCGCGCGGCCAGTTCGGCGTGATGGAAATCGAGTGCGGCGGCAATGCACACCTCGGCCAGCGTGCTGTAGGTGGCCATCACCTCGGCGAGATCGGCCTGGTTCGCCAGATCGCGCGCGGTGACGATCAGCCATATCCGCTGGCGCAATTGCCGTAGGCGCTGGTGCAGGGCGGCCTCGTCGGCACAGGCAGGCTCGGCGAGAAAGGCCTGCATGGCCGCCCGGTCGAAGGCCTGGCCCAGCTGGCCTGCCACGGTTTCTGCCAGGTTCGGTTGAGCCGTCAGCAGGCGACGACCATAACGTGAACAGCGGGCAACGCGTTCAAGTGCAGGATGGCTCATGGCTTGGATTAGAATCTGGGATTATCGCAACACTTTATCAGTGGAGAGACTGTATGGCAGCCATCGAGTCGATTTTGACCGAAACCCGTGTTTTCCCGCCAGCGGATGCGTTCGTCAAGCAGGCGAATGTATCCGGCATGGCCGCCTACGAGGCGTTGTGTCGCCAGGCAGAAACCGACTACGAGGGGTTCTGGGCCGATCTGGCGCGCCAGCACATTGCCTGGAAAACGCCGTTCACCCACGTGCTCGACGAGTCGAAGGCACCGTTCTACAAATGGTTCGACGACGGTGAACTGAACGTCTCCTATAACTGCCTCGACCGCCATCTGGCGACCAAGGGCGACAAGACCGCGCTGATCTTCGAGGCCGACGACGGCGCGGTGACCAAGGTCACCTACAAGGAACTGCACGCCCGCGTGTGCCAGTTCGCCAACGGCCTGAAGTCGCTCGGCGTGGAAAAGGGCGATCGTGTGATCGTCTACATGCCGATGAGCATCGAGGCGGTGGTGGCGATGCAGGCCTGCGCGCGCATCGGGGCGATCCATTCGGTGGTGTTCGGCGGCTTTTCCGCCAAGAGCCTGTTCGAGCGCATCGAGGACGCCAAGGCCAAGCTGATCGTGACGGCCGACGAATCGCTGCGCGGCGGCAAGGCGGTGCCGCTGAAGCGCGCGGTCGACGAGGCGCTGGCGATGGGCGACACCTCCTGCGTCGAGCGCGTGGTCGTGTACCGCCGCTCCGGCGGTGCGGTCAACTGGGACACGCGCGACCTGTGGTGGCATGAACTGACCCAGACCCAGGCCGAGACCTGCGAGCCGGTGTGGGTGTCCGCCGAGCATCCGCTGTTCATCCTCTATACCTCCGGTTCGACCGGCAAGCCCAAGGGCGTGCAGCATTCCACCGGCGGCTATCTGCTAGGCGGCATCCTGTCGATGCTGTGGGTGTTCGACGCCAAGCCGGACACCGACGTCTACTGGTGTACCGCCGACGTCGGCTGGATCACCGGTCACACCTACGTTGCCTACGGCCCGCTCGCACTGGGCATGACCGAAGTGATCTTCGAGGGTATTCCCACCTTCCCCCATGCCGGGCGCTTCTGGGAGACCGTCGCGAAGCACAAGGTCACCACGTTCTACACCGCGCCCACCGCGATCCGCAGCCTGATCAAGCTCGGGTCCGACCTACCGGCACAGTACGATCTCTCTTCACTGCGCCTGCTGGGAACAGTCGGCGAGCCGATCAACCCGGAGGCCTGGATGTGGTACCACCAGGTCATCGGCGGCGGCCGCTGTCCCATCGTCGACACCTGGTGGCAGACCGAGACCGGCTCCCATATGATTTCGCCGCTGCCCGGCGCGGTGCCGACCAAACCGGGTTCCTGCACCGTGCCGCTACCCGGCATCATGGCCGCGATCACCGACGAACACGGCCATCCGGTCGGGAAAGGGCAGGGCGGCTATCTGGTGATCCAGCGCCCCTTCCCGTCGCAGCTGCGCACCCTGTGGGGCGATCCGGACCGCTTCGTCAAGACCTATTTCCCGGAGGAACTCGGGGGCAAGACCTATCTTGCCGGCGACTCCGCGCACCGCGATGCCAACGGCTATTTCTGGATCATGGGCCGCATCGACGACGTGCTGAACGTGTCCGGGCATCGTCTGGGCACCATGGAAATCGAATCCGCGCTGGTCTCCAACCTGCGCGTCGCCGAAGCCGCCGTGGTGGGGCGCCCGCACGACATCAAGGGCGAAGCGGTCGTGGCGTATGTGGTGTTGAAGGGCACGCGGCCGGTCGGCGAGGAGGCGAAGAAGATTGCCGCCGAACTGCGCGACTGGGTAGGCAAGGAAATCGGCCCGATCGCCAAGCCCGACGAAATCCGCTTTGGCGACAACCTGCCCAAGACCCGTTCCGGCAAGATCATGCGCCGCCTGCTGCGCGCGATCGCCAAGGGCGAGGAAATCACCCAGGACGTCTCCACCCTGGAGAACCCGGCGATCCTGGATCAGCTGAAGGAAGCAGTCAGGTAGGCAGACACCGACCCTGCCGCATCGGCAGGGCCGGCCGCTTGCAGTCGCGTAGCCTTGGCC
The DNA here is from genome assembly GCA_001899305.1 of Thiobacillus sp. 0-1251. Taxonomy (GTDB): domain Bacteria; phylum Pseudomonadota; class Gammaproteobacteria; order Burkholderiales; family Thiobacillaceae; genus Thiobacillus. The sequence goes on from MKWL01000020.1 coordinate 47,802, forward strand.
TATTTTTCAATTAAGGATTTGTTCATTCGATTAGCCCGAAAGGAATGTTATGTCGCACTATCATGCAGTTGTCTGGCTCGATCACAACGAGGCGCGTGTCATGCACGTCAGCCCGGACGATGTCGAGAAATCAGTGGTCCATCCCGCCAACCCGCCGCGCCATCTTCAGCGCAAGCGCGGCTCGGTCAGCGGCAGTCGCCAGCCCGAGGACCAGCAGTACTACCACGATGTCGTGGAGGCCTTGAGCGGCGCCACGGAAATCCTGATCGTTGGACCGGGGCACGCCAAGCTCGAACTGATCAAGCATATCCATGCACACGATCATGACCTCGTGAAAAAAGTCGTGGGCGTCGAAACCGTCGATCATCCCGGCGATGGACAACTTGTGGCCTTTGCCCGCAAGTATTTCGTGGCCAAGGACAGAATGCTGTCGCAGTAAGGCCGTCGGGAAACGGTTTGTCGCGTCGTTCCAGGGCCCCCGAAAGGGGGCCTCGTCGTTCATGGGACAGGCTGTGGGCGACAGTTCTTCCCAACCGATTGATAAACCGGGGAATTGTTTTGGACGTCCGGCCTAAAGTCTGCCGATATTTCGTCGTTACTGTAGATAAGTCGTACAAGGGCAAACCCGTCGCGAGGCGGGGACGCAAAGCTTCCGGTCTTGGTCGGTCTGCATCCGGGTCAAGATAGCGGGGCTGCCAGATTTCAGATTGATGGCAGGCGTCGTTGCCCCGATTCAGGTGCAGTGTTGAACCAGGAGGCCCTATGTCGCATCAATGCCCGTTCCCCGTCCGCTCCACCGACAATCGCCGTTGCTACCGAACCGGCAGTGCGCCGGGATTCGTCCTGTGCCTGGCTGTGGTGGCCGCTCTCTCATGCTATGCCGGATTCAGCCATGCCGCGCCGTCCCACGCACTCCAGGCGGGGGTTTCCGGCGCTGTGCCCGCCTCCAGCCATCCTGCCGGACCGATCGCCGGCGGCTGATGGCAGGCCGACCGCATACGCTTTGCTCAGCAGAAGCCAGCGCCCCTCGGGGCGCTTTTTTTATGGCTGGTCGGCCGAGCGCGCGAGCGCCGTCGTGGTTCTTACCAAATCCACCACCAGCGCGTGCAGCCGTGCAGGCGATTTCAGTGCCCCGTTCTCGGGGTCGAATGCGGTGTCGGCATGGGCCAGCGAGAACTGGCCGGGCAGCACCAGCACGCCCAGCGTGTTAAGGACCTGGCGCAGGTGGGGCAGCATGCGCATGCCGCCGAAGGTGCCGGGCGTGGCGGCCAGGATGGCGGCGACCTTGTTCTGGTAGGGGACCAGGCCCGATTCGCCCTGCCATTCGCGCGACACCCAGTCGAGCGTGTTTTTCAGCAGCGGCGGCATCGAGCTGTTGTATTCCGGGCTGGCGATCAGCAGGGCGTCGTGTTCCTTGAACAAGGCCTTCAGGCGCTGCGCATTGTCGGGCAGGCCGTCGCGCTCCTCGAGGTCGCCGTTGTAGAGCGGAAGCGGGTAATCGGCCAGGTCGATCAGCGTGACGTCGCCGCCCGCGGCACGGGTCGCGTCCACCGCAACCCGGATGAGTTTCCGGTTCCAGGAATCGCGGCGGATGCTGCCGGAGAAAGCGAGAATCTTGGGCATGACGTGTCCTTGCATCAAAAAGTGAGTGATTGTATCGGGGCCGGCCAGGGGGGTCGAAGCCCCAAAGGGTTAGGGAAGATCGAAGCTGATCAGTTCGCTGGGTTCCAGCGCCTCGATGTCGACCGCCGATTCGAAGCGGACCGCCACCGCATCCCCGGCTTCCAGCGGATAGCCCTGGACCTTGACCCGGCCGGTCGCGATATGCAGCCAGGCACGGCGCCCCGGCGCCACGTTCAGGGTGACGCGGTCGCCTGTCACCAACCGGCCCGCCTGGATGGTGGCGTCCTGATGGATCGTCACCGAGCCGTCGCGGCCATCGTTCGAGGCGATCAGGCGAAGCTGGCCCTGCAGGCTTTCGGGGGCGAAGGCGATCTGTTCGTAGCCCGGCTCCAGGCCGTAGGCGTCCGGCTCGATCCAGATTTGCAACAGATGCACCGGTTCGCTGGCCGAGGCGTTGTATTCGCTGTGGGCGATGCCGTGCCCGGCGCGCATGCGCTGCAATTCTCCGGGACGGATCACGCCGCCGTTGCCGAGCGAGTCCTTGTGTTCGAGTGCGCCCGCCAGGACCCAGGTGACGATTTCCATGTCCTGGTGGCTGTGCGTCGGGAAACCTGCGCCCGGTGCGATACGGTCGTCGTTGATCACGCGCAGGGGGCCGAAGCCCATCCAGTTGGGATCGCGGTAGTTCGAAAACGAAAAGGTGTGGAAGCTGTCGAGCCAGCCATGATTGGCGTGGCCGCGTTCGGATGATTTGCGTACGGTCAGCATGATGTGTACTCCTGTCGGTTGGATTGATGTTCAGGCGATGGGGTGACTATAGGCGTGGTTTTCCGCGAGTAAAACCGGCACAATTCGATCAACTCATTCGAATGGTTCGAACATGCCGCTGACCCTGGAGGCGCTGTCCATCCTCGACGCCATCGACCGCAAGGGTTCGTTCGCCCGCGCGGCCGAGGAACTGGGACGGGCGCCGTCCTCCCTGACCTACGCCGTGCAGCAGATCGAGGCCGAGCTCGATGCGCTGCTGTTCGACCGTTCCGGCCATCGCGCGCGCTTCACGCCGGCGGGGCGTCTGCTGCTGGAGGAAGGGCGAGCGCTGCTGGGTGCGGCGCATGCACTGGAGAACAAGACGCGGCAGGTGGCGGGTGGCTGGGAGCCGCAGTTCACGCTGGCGGTGGAAGGCATTCTCCCCGTCGCCCCGCTGCTGCCGGTGCTGGATGCGTTTTATCGCCAGGGCCGGTCGACCGAAATCAGGCTGCGCCACGAGGTGCTGGCCGGTAGTTGGGATGCCCTCGCGTCCGGCTGTGCCAACCTGGCGATCGCAGGCGGCGATGCGCCGGCCGGTAGTGGCATTCGCAGCCGGCCGCTGGGCAGTGTCGAATTCGTGTTCTGTGTGGCGCCGCAGCATCCGCTGGCGCGCCTCAATAAACCACTGACCCAGGCCGACCTCGTCGCGCACCGTGCGGTGGTGATCGCCGACACTGCGCGCAATCTGCCGCTGCGCAGCGCGGGCTGGCTGGCGCAACAGTCGCGTCTGACCGTGGCCGATCTGCCGGGCAAGCTGGCCGCCCAGCAGGCCGGGCTGGGCGTGGGCTCGCTGCCGCGCTGGCTGGCCGAACGTGAGGTGGCGGCCGGCCGTCTGGTACGTTGCGAGTGGGCGGGCGGCAATCCGCGCGAGACCCTGCACCTGGCCTGGCGCAGCGGCGAGGCGGGGCGGGCGCTCGACTGGTTCATGCGGGCGCTGGCGAAGCCCGATGTGTTTGCGGGGGTGATCGATGCCGACTGAAAAAACGCCGCTCGACCGGATGCGGCTCGACAAATGGCTGTGGGCCGCGCGTTTCTTCAAGACCCGCAGCCTGGCCACCCAGGCGATCGACAACGGGCGGGTGAAATTGAACGGCGAGCGGGTCAAACCCGCGCGCGACGTCAAACCCGGCGACCGGCTGGATCTCCATCTCGGCGAGATCGACTGGACATTGACGGTCCGGGCGCTGGCCATGCAGCGCGGGCCGGCGCCAGTGGCGCAGGCGCTCTACCAGGAGGACCCCGCCAGCCAGGCGCGCCGCCAGCGGCAGGCCGACGACCGCAAGCTGGCGACCAATCCGGCCGCCACCATCAAGGGACGGCCCACCAAGCGCGACCGGCGGCAGATTCATCGTTTCACGGACGAATGAAACCCGGAATTTACCGGGTTGTTGCCGCCGCAAAACACGGCTAAGCGCATAGAATCAGCGGGTCCGAGAACCGTATTTTTATGACCGTTTCCCCCGCCTTGTCCCTGTTCCTGCGCCGCGCCTCGCGCTGGCTGGCAGCGCTGACGGCATTGGCCGCCGCGGGCTTTGCGACGGCGGTGGCCTTGATGTTCTTCTGGGTGTTGCCGAACATTTCAACGCACCGCGATACGGTTGCCGATCTCATGTCGCGCGCGCTGGGGCAACGCGTGACGCTGGAAGCGGTGTCGGGCGTATGGCAGCAGGCGCGTCCGGAATTCCGTCTGCGCGGCGTGCGTCTGTACGACCAGCAGGGCCATCCGGCGCTCTATCTGCCCGAACTGGAGGCAGCGTTTGCCTGGCGTTCGCTGCTGTTCCTGGAGCCGCGTTTCACGCGCATCGAATTGCAAGGCCTGGTGCTCGGGGTGCGGCGCGCGCGCGACGGTCATTTCTACGTCGGCGGCATCCCGATCAACCCGGCTGCGCCGGACAGCGGATTTTCGAGCTGGCTGCTGCGGCAGGGACAGGTCCATGCCGGCAGCGCCACACTCACCTGGATAGACGAAGTGCGCGATGCGCCGCCGCTTACTCTGACGGCGGTCGATTTCACACTGACCAATGTGCGCTGGTCGCATCGTCTGCAATTGCGCGCCATTCCCCCGGCCAGCCTGGCGCGCCCGGTGCAGATCGTGGCGAAGCTGCATGCGCGCCAGGTGGACGACCTCAAGAGCTGGAACGGGACAGTCGATGCGAACGTGGCAGGGGTGTCGTTTTCGCGCCTTGCCGCCTGGCTGGCGCTGCCGTACCAACCGCAGCAGGGTCGGGGCGCACTGAACATGCAGTTCGAAGTGGCGCGCGGTGCGCTGGCCGGCGTGACGGCCGGACTCGAACTGCATGACATCGAGATGAAGTTGGGTGACGATCTGCCACCGGTACGGCTGGCGCAGGTACGCGGCCAGACCCAGTGGCAGCACGGTCCGGACGGGTACCGCGTGGCCTTCGACAATCTGCGCGTGGCGCGCCCGGGCACGGCCCTCGGCGCGCCGTTCAATGCGGGCCTGTCGTGGGGCGGTACGTCGCACGAAATCACGGCCCAGGCGTTCAGCCTGGGCGGCTGGCAATCGCTGCTGCCGAGCCTGCCGATGGATGCGGCCTTGCGCGCGCGCCTGCAAGCCCTGCAGCCGCAAGGCCGCTTCGACCTGTTGCGGTTCGGCTGGACGGGCGCGCAGCCGGGGCTGGACAATTTCACCATGACGGCCCGCTTCAGTGGTCTGGGCGTGTCCGCGATCGACAACCAGCCCGGCTTGTCCAACCTGAGCGGCCATATCGAGGGCGATGCGCGCGCAGGCGTGTTCGAGATCGATTCGCAGCAGATGACGTTAGGCCTGCCCGACCTCTTCCGCGAACCTTCGTTCGCGATCGACAGCCTACATGCGCGCGGCAAATGGCAGAAGACGCCACGCGGCCGCCGCCTCACACTGGACGACATGGTCTTTTCCAATCCGGACATGGCCGGGTCGGCGAAGGGCTACTACGAACTGATCCCCGGCCAGCGCGGTCTCATCGACCTGACGGCGCATCTGAGTCGCGCCGACGGTACGGCGGTGTACCGCTACCTGCCGAAGCATATTGGCGACCATACGGTCGAATGGGTCAAGCGGGGTGTCGTGGCTGGGCGTTCGGATGACGTGCAGTTGAACCTGAAAGGCGACCTGATGCGTTTCCCTTTCGATTCGGGCGATGGCGTGTTCCAGGTCGACGCACAGGTGAAGGATGCGGTGATCGACTACGTGCCGGGCTGGCCGCGTATCGAAGGCATCCAGGGGCGATTGCTGTTTCAGGGCCGGATGATGGAAGTGACCTCGAGCCAGGCGCGGATATACGGCGTGGCCCTGGCGCCGGTGAAAGCCGTGATCCCGGATCTGTTGCATCACGACGAACAATTGCATATCGACGGCCAGGCCAACGGTCCGATCCAGGATTTCATCCGCTTTGCCAATACCAGCCCGGTCGGCGGGCGACTGCACGGTTTCACGGCCGCACTGGACGGCAGCGGGCCGATGAAACTCGCCTTGAGTCTGCAGGTGCCGCTGCGTCGCAGCCACGATACGACGCTGGTCGGTCGCTTGTCGTTCCTGGGCGATACGCTGTTGCCGCCTGGCCTGCCGCGGCTCGACCAGGCGCGCGGCGATATCGATTTCACCGGGAACAGCCTGGCCGCCAAGAACATCACAGCGCAGTTTCTCGGCGGCCCGCTGCGCCTCGACACGCAAACCCGATCCGGCCAGGTCCAGATCCTGGCGCAGGGACGCGCCACTGCAGCAGGCCTGACATCGTGGCTGGGAACAGCCTGGAAGGATCAAGTGTCGGGGCAGACAGCCTGGCGTGGGCAGATCGACCTGGAACCGACGGGCGAGCGCGTTCGCATCGAGTCCGATCTGACGGGGCTGGGCAGCAGCCTGCCGGCGCCGCTGGCCAAGACGGCCACACAGCCGTTGCCGCTGGTGGTGACCAGCCAGCCGCAAGCCAACGGTCAATTGCACGACGTACAACTCGACAGGATCGTGGGGGCGGTCTGGCGCAGTACCGCCGAAGGGCAATTCGACCGGGGCGAGATCCGCTTCGGCGGACGTGCCGTGATGCCCGGCGAGCCGGGGTTGCGCCTGGCTGGCAACGGACGCGGCCTGGATATTTCGGGCTGGATGGATCTGCTGCCTGGCGGCGAAAGCGGCGAACCCTTGTCGTTGTCGGCGATCGACCTGGGTTTTGATGCGCTCGACCTGATGGGGCGGCGCTACCAGGATGTTCGCCTGCAAGGGCGCAACCGTAGCGGGTTGTTGCGCGCCCAGGTGAGCGGCACCGGCTTGAATGGCGTGCTGACCTACCGGCCGGCGGGCAATCAACCCGCGCGGATCTCGGCGCAGTTCAGGCAGTTGACCATTCCGGCCCGATTGCCGGCTGCCGGGCCGGAAACCGGCAGCAACATGAAGGCATCGGACTTCCCGGTGCTGGATCTGACGGTGGAGGATTTCCGGTTGCAGGATCATGCGCTGGGGCGGCTGGAAGCCATGGCGCACGGTACGCCGCAAGGACTGGTGATCGACAACCTGCAACTGACGCACCCTGACAGTGTGTTCCGTATGAGCGGCCTGTGGCGTGACAGCGGCCCGGGCGAAACCCGGGCCGACCTGAGCCTGAATGTGTCCGATGCGGGCAAGCTGCTGGCGCGTTTCGGCTATCCCGATACGCTCAAACGCGGGACCGCGGAGATTCAGGGCAGTGCCACCTGGGAAGGCTCGCCTGCGGATTTCGCGCTGGCCACGCTGGCCGGCCAGCTCGACTTCAAGGCCAAGGGGGGACAGTTCCTCAAGATCGATCCCGGGGCCGGGAAACTGCTCGGCGTGCTGAGCCTGCAATCGCTGCCGCGCCGGCTGAACTTCGATTTCCGTGATATCTTCAATGAAGGCTATGCCTTCGACGACATCGGCGCCACGCTGCGCATTGCGCGCGGCGTGGTCTACAGCGACGACTTCAAGATGCGCGGACCGGCCGCCAAGGTCAACATGTCCGGCCTGGCCGACCTCAACCAGGAAACCGTGCAGTTGCGGGTGAAAGTGATTCCGAAGCTGTCCGAAGGCGTGGCCGTGGCCGGTGCCCTGCTTGGCGGACCGCTGGCCGGCGTGGGGGCGCTGGCCGCGCAGAAACTGCTGCGCGATCCGATCGAGGAAGTCATCAGCCAGGAATACATGGTGACCGGCGCGTGGCAGGCCCCCGATGTCCAGCGGCTGTCCAAAGCGAAGGCCAAACCTGATAATCAAGTGACTGAACCCTGATTGTGGAATCCGACCATGCCAACAAAAAAACCCGTTAAAACCACCGTTGCCCGTTCCCGTGGGGCGCAAGTCAAGAAACCGGCCCCGCAGGCGGGCACCGTGCGCGTGGCGGCCATCCAGATGGCGTCGGGCCCGAATGTGTCTGCCAACCTGGCCGAGGCCGAACGTCTCATCGAGCTGGCCGTCGAGGCGGGCGCGCGCATGATCGTGCTGCCGGAATTCTTCTGCATCATGGGAATGAAGGACGCCGATGTGGTGAAGGTGCGCGAGGCCGAAGGTCACGGCCCGATCCAGGCCTTCCTCGCGCGTACGGCGAAGAAACACCATGTCTGGCTGGTCGGCGGCTCGGTGCCGCTGGAGGCCAGCACGGCGAACAAGGTGCGCAACAGCTGCCTGGTCTACGACGAGCGCGGCAAGCTGGTGGCACGCTACGACAAGATCCACCTCTTCGGCCTCGATCTCGGCAACGAGCACTACCAGGAAGCCAAGCTGATCGAGCCGGGCGACAGGGTCGTCGTCATCAACAGTCCGTTCGGCCGCATCGGCCTGTCGGTCTGCTACGACCTGCGCTTCCCCGAACTGTACCGCGCCATGCCGGACGTCGACATCATCGTGGTGCCGTCGGCCTTCACCGCCACCACCGGACGCGCGCATTTCGAGACCCTGATCCGCGCGCGCGCGATCGAAAACCTCGCCTACGTGATCGCGCCGGCGCAGGGCGGTTATCACCTGTCCGGCCGCGAAACCCACGGCGACAGCATGATCGTCGACCCGTGGGGTGTGGTGCTCGACCGCCTGCCCCGCGGTTCCGGCGTCGTCATCGCCAATCTCAACCCTGCCTACCAGGCCAGCCTGCGCAAGAGTCTGCCCGCGCTCAAGCACCGCTTCATCCAGTGCCAGCAAATCGAAGTCGATGTGGTGGAACGCCGGGTGCCGGCCAAGCGCTTGTCCCCGACCGGGGGCGAGCCTGTCGCCAAATAATTCAGGACACCATCATGAACCCAACCGACGCCTTCGTACCCATCCAGACCGCCGAGCAACTGTTCCAGTCCGCCGAGGCCACGCTGCTGACGCCAAACGGACTCGACGCCGACAAGCTCGCGCCGGTCTTCGGCCGGCTGCTGACACACGACGTCGACTACGCCGATCTCTATTTCCAGTACTCGCGTTCCGAAGGCTGGAGCCTGGAAGAAGGCCAGGTCAAATCCGGCAGCTTCAACATCGACCAGGGCGTCGGCGTGCGCGCGATCTCGGGCGAGAAGACCGCGTTCGCCTATTCCGATGACATCAGCCTCGATGCGCTGGGTGCCGCCGCCGACGCCACCCGCGCGATTGCGCGTGCAGGACAGAACCGCAGCTTCGGCATGGTGCAGCGCGGTGAAGGGCGCGTGCTGTACAACGCCGTCGATCCGCTGGTCTCGCTGGCCGATGCCGACAAGGTCGCGCTGCTGGAGCGCCTGGAGAAAAAAGCGCGCGCCATGGACCCGCGCGTGATCCAGGTGATGGCGAGCCTCGCCTCCGAATACGAAGTCATCTTCATCGCGCGCTCCGACGGCCATCTTGCCGCCGACGTGCGCCCGCTGGTGCGCCTGTCGCTGCAGGTCATCGCCGAGCAGGACGGCCGTCGCGAGCAGGGCTCAGGCGGCGGCGGCGGCCGCTTCGATTACAGCTACTTCACCGACGACATCCTCGAAAAATACGCGCGCCAGGCCGTGCACCAGGCCATGGTCAACCTCGACGCGCGGCCCGCGCCCGCCGGCAGCATGACCGTCGTGCTCGGTTCCGGCTGGCCCGGCATCCTGCTGCACGAAGCCATCGGCCACGGCCTCGAAGGCGACTTCAACCGCAAGGGCAGCTCCGCGTTTTCCGGCCGGATTGGTGAAAGAGTGGCGGCGCCCGGCGTCACTGTCATCGACGACGGCACCATCCCGCTGCGCCGCGGCTCGCTCAACGTCGACGACGAAGGCAACCCCACCCAGCGCACCGTGCTGATCGAGGACGGCATCCTCACCGGCTACATGCAGGACATGATGAACGCGCGCCTCATGAACATGAAGCCCACCAGCAACGCCCGCCGCGAGTCCTACGCGCACCTGACCATGCCACGCATGACCAACACCCTCATGCTCGGCGGCGACAAGCATCCCCACGAAATCATCGCCTCAGTGAAGAACGGCCTCTACGCCGTCAACTTCGGCGGCGGCCAGGTCGACATCACCAGCGGCAAATTCGTCTTCTCCGCCGCCGAGGCCTACATGATCGAGGACGGCAAGATCACCTACCCGGTGAAGGGCGCTACCCTCATCGGCAACGGCCCCGACGCACTCACGCGTGTGAGCATGATCGGCAACGATATGGAGATGGATTCGGGCGTGGGGACGTGTGGAAAAGAAGGGCAGAGCGTGCCGGTCGGCGTGGGACAGCCGACGCTGCGGATCGATGGGCTGACGGTGGGCGGAACGGCGTAAGGTCAGCCTGCGGAACGGCGGCGTCTACGTGTCTGTATTGGGAAAGGCGTCTGAATCAACTGACATGCTATTGCAGGCTCTCGCTGAGAGTGACGAGCACCGCAGGCTAGGACGTGCTGAGCGCATCCTTTGGGTGTCGGCACTTTGCCCGCAAATAGGCGCAGTATTCGGCCCCCTCGATACCATGAGCATCCTCAATGAAGCGCGTGAGTGCTTCATTGAGGGCCACTACATTGCAACGGTGCTACTTGCAATGGCATTTGTAGAGCACACCGTCATGGATGAATTGGCCGATAGCGGGCTTGGGAGACCCGGGAAATTTTCTCTTGCGTTAGATGCGGCGGCGAAGAAACAACTCTTCCCAGACGAACTCCTCTCGCGAACCAGAAACCTTAGCCTAATTCGAAATGCGTTTACTCATCGAAAGCGATCAGATAACCCCGATAATTTTGGATATCGCTTTCAACGCAGAGGGGTGCATCCAGCAAAAATCCTGGAAGAAGATGCGAAGCAGTTTCTTGCGCTTATGTATGAATACTTTCGATGCACGCTTAAGGAACTCCGCGAGTAGTTAATTAGCCCGAGTAGGGCGCAATAGCTGAAGGGTATTGCGCCAGATGTGAGTCCCAACACAAACGTTCAAACCATCCAGTCATTACCACCCTGGTTTTGACGTTCTTCCCCTTACAGACCCGCCGGAAATCAAGCCTGTCGGGCGGATCAGCGGCGAAGGTGTTTGAGCCCCGCCCACAAAAAACCAAATCAAAAACAGCAAGGCGGGGCGAGTTCTTCGCCGCCCGTCCGGTGGGCTCGATTTTCGGGGTTTCGGGGATGTCGGGGTCGCCTTCTTTGGGTTACTTTTCTTGGCGAGACAAGAAAAGTGACTAGCTGCCGGGCTACCCCCGGCCAAGGGTCGGTGGTTTAGCGAAATCCGGCACTACTATTGACTGCCCTTCGACAGGCTCAGGGCGAACGGTGCTGAGGAAGGTGGGGCATGCTTCGGCAAACCTGGCGCGACCGGCGCAGTGCATGGTCGATCTCTCAGGCCAGCGTCTCCAGCGGCCTCGGCTCCCCGATCAGATACCCCTGCACGCAATCCACCCCCATCTCCGCCAGCTTCGCCAACGCCTCCTCGTTCTCGACAAATCCCGCCACCGTCCTGATCCCGAGGAAGCTGCCTGTTTCAAGAATCGAGCGCACCAGCGCCTCGTCGATCATGCTGGTGCCGATTTCGCGCACCAGCGCACGGTCGATCTTCAGGTAATCCAGCTTCATGCTCTTCAGGCTGGTGTAGGAGCTGTTGCCGGCGCCAAACTCGTCCAGCGTGAAGCGGCAACCGTGGCGCTGCAGCTGGCGCATGAACAGCTGGGTCTGCGCGTGGCCCTCGACGGCGTCGGCTTCGCTGATCTCGAAGATGAGCTTGTCGCCGGGGAGGTCGCCGCGCGCCAGTTCGGCCTGCAGGTATTTCAGGAACAGCGGATTGGTGACCGATTGTCCGGACAGATTGATCGACAGGCCGCCGATCCGGGCGAGCGTGTCGCTGTGCGCACGCATCCACTGCAGGACATGACGTACCACCCAGCGGTCGATCTCGGTGATGCGCTGCAGGCGTTCGGCCACGGCAATCAGGTCGCGCGTGGCGATGCTGCGTTCGCCTTCCGCGGTGGGATGCAACAGGACTTCGTAATACAGCGGGGTCCGCGCGGCATCGGCCGCGGCGGCCACCGGCTGGCAGTTGAGGCTGAGCTGGTTGCTGGCGAGGATGGCGGTCAGCTCATGCGCCCATTCGGCCAGCGCCAGCACGCCGCTCTCGTCGGCTTCGCTGTCATATTGGACGACGGACATGTCCGACTCGCGCGCGCGTGCGCAGGCGGCATTGGCGTTGTCGTAGTAGACCTCGGGGGTGATGCAGTCGCGCGCCCAGGCCAAGCCGGCCGCAGGCTGCACGCGGTAGCGGGTGCCGTTGATTTCCTGGGGGTGGGCGGTCAGGGCGTGCAGCAGGGCTTCGGTCTGCGCCTGGGCCGAAGCCTGGCCGGCCGCCTCGATCCAGAATGCGATGCCGGATTCGCCGGAGCGTGCAAGCAGCGCATTGGGCGGCAACAGCGTGGGCATGATCTGGGCGTAATCGCGCAGGATGGGCGTGCGGATCTCGACGCCGGCGGTTTCGCCCGTGGGCTTGCTGATGTCGAACTGGATCACGCCGATGGCGTAGCCGCTGTCGGCCGTCTGGCTGCGCAGCCAGTTGCGGCGGATGGAACGGAAGAAGCTCTTGCGATTGGCGAGTCCGGTGGCGGGATCGTGGGACGCCTGCCACAGCAGGTCGCGCTGCATTTTCTGGATCATCGCGCTGTAGGAACGATCCATCAGCGGCAGTTCCAGATCCTCGGTCCACTGCGCTTCGCCGTCTTCCAGGGACTGCAGCAGGTCCTGGCGCTTGAGGTCGAGCTTCTTGATGCCGCGGTAATTGGCGAAGACATACACCGGCGGCTGGTCGCCGATCCAGATCAGGTTGAGCGGGGCGTCGAGCGATTTGAACTGCAGCCAGTCGCCGACGCGCAGGCGTTCGGCCAGGTTGTCCTGCGCCTCGGAGAGCGGCTCGCTGGCCGCATCGTCAAGGCGGGCGGCGACCGAGGTGCGCTGATGTTGCGATTTGCCTTCGTCGAGCAGGGCGGCGGCAAGTTGATCGACGATGCGGTCCTGGGCGAATTTGTCGGCGCAGACCTGGGTCAGGGCCTGGTCGATCTGCTGCAGCAGGGCCTGGATCTGGGTGGTCGTGGGCGGCTCGGTCGGGTCCGCATCCAGCCAGGTACACAGCTGCTGCAATACCTGCCAGGCCTCGCGTGCTTCGTCGCTGTCGACGCCGTGGCGCATCTCGGCGATCAGCAGCACATTGCGCCAGCCGCCGTTCAGCAGTTCGATGACGGCATTCGGCACCGCCCGCTCGTTCTCCAACCGCTTCAGCAGATCGCGCAGGATGCGCTGTTTGACAACCTCGGCGCGCTGGCGGCCCTCGCACATTTCCTGCAGGCGGAACACGCGCGCGGCACGCTCGTGCAGCAGCGGCTTGACCACGCGTTCCAGCTGGGTGCGCGCTTCCTCGAACACCCCCGGATTCTTGTCGGCCTCGGCGTTGATACGATCGGTCCAACGGCTCATCAGCCGTAGCAGACGCGCATCCGTGATCTTGCCGTCGTCGCCGGCCACCATGCTGATGCGGTCGAGGGTGTTCAGTACCTTGTGTGCCGGGTGGGCAGGCGAGGCGAGGAATTCCGGATCGGCCATCGCCAGCTTGATGAGGCTGGTTTCCAGTTGCTGGAAAAACGGCCGCATGCCTTCGCTGACCGATTTCTCGGCATGCATGGTGTCGAACAGTGCGCCGAACATGTCGACCGAACGCTGCATTTCATGGGTGACGGCCGGCGGCAAGGCACCGGCGGCGGCCAGACGCTGCAGCACCGGGGAGTGGGCGATGCCGGATGTGCCGGGCATCATGGTCTGGCCGGCTGCGCCGCCGCCAGCGCCCGCAGCAGCCGGCATTCCCTGGGGTTGCGGGGCATAACCCGGCATGGCGCCGCCTGCGGCGGGGGCGCCCGTTGCGCCCGTAGCAGGGGCGGCGCCAGGCGCAGGCGGCTGGCCGCGGAAAAAGTCCAGCAGCGAGCCGGCCAGGCGGTTGAGCGTGCCGCGCGGCTGGGCGGGAGGCGACGATGCCTGACCCTCAGGCTGCGCCGGGTGCGATGCGTCGTCGCTGGCCGGGGCGGCGGCGTGCTGTGGTGACACGGCAGGTTTATGGCGCTCGACCTCGGCCTGCGAAACGGGCAACAGGGCCAGCAGTTCGGCATACAACGGCGCCAGCAGTTCGGTCAGCACATCGCGCAGCGTGGCGTAGGCGACCTGGCGCGCCTTGGCCAGCACCGGCACGTCCTGCAATGCGCCACGATAGGCATGGCCGATGACCGCCGGACCGAAGGGGTTGTTGTTGTGATCGCAGGCGAAACCGAACAGTTGGCCGATGCGGGGCTCGATGTCCGAAAGCTGTTCGCGGAATTGTTCTTCCAGCTTGTTGGCCTCGCTCGAAGTGGCAAGCCAGTCTTCGAAATCCAGTTCGTCGACCAGCGCCAATCCGCCGTCCGTCGAGTCGCGGGTGGCCTGGGTCTGGACCGGCCGCGCCTGTTTGAGCGCATCGAGTACGCCTTGCACAAATCGGGTCTGCACGGCCGGGCCGTGATTGGCGAATTCATGCACGGCGCTCAGCAGGCCGCTGTGTTCGGCAATGCCGGATGCCTGCACGGCTGCGGCGCTCAGTTTGTCGCCCAGTACACGCATGATCTGGTCGTGCACCTGGAACAGGGTCTCGCTCAGCAGGGTGGTACTGGCTTCGCGCAAATGGGGATGGGCAGCGGAGGTCGGCAGGGCGGCCAGTTTTTGCCGGTGTCCCGCCATGCGCAGCCTTTGCAGCGCACGCAGCGCATCGACGGGTTGCCGGGCGAACGCCACCCCGACCCCGAGCGGACTCAGACGCTTGAGCTGCGCAGGCACCCGGAAGGTCTGGGCCGCACTGAGCGACACAGGGGTGAAGACGATTTCTACCGCAGCATCGGCGCGCTTGGCCAAAGCGGTGATCGCCGCTTCCGGGTTGGTGAACTTGAGAAACAGGCCGCCCTGGCAGAAATCGCGAATCTCGCAGGCGATTTCCGTGTATCCCGGTTGCGTGATAATGGCGGCCTGTGAAACCTGGAAGCGCCGGTCGCGCCGCAATTCCTGGCCGGTATGTTGGTTATCTGTCGCGTTAGCCATCGTTTCCACACTTTCCCTTGGTTTTTCCCCACCTGCTCAATACAACGGCCCGGTCGTGCTGTCCAGCTCAGGGCGACGCCGGCCGGGCTGGAAGTCACTTGGCGGACTCCGCCTGATTTTGGTAGACTCCCATGCATGAATTGTGCCGCAAAGTTCTTTTTTAGCCGCTTTTATCCCACGCCGCAGGCGGTCGGGAGGCGCTGAGACGAGCAGCAACGCCTTGACGAAACCGCCAGCCCGCTGGCGGTTTTTTTGTTTAAGCCGCCGCGATCGAAGCACACCAACCGGAGCCTGAACATGTCTGCCACCCGAACCGACGATACCCGCATCGAGCAAAGCGGCGAACTGCTCGCCCCGATGCAGGTCATGCGCGAACTGCGCGCCAACGAAACCGTACTGGCCCATGTGGCCCATGCGCGCAGCGCCATCCACGACGTGCTGCGCGGGGCGGACGACCGCATGTTCATCGTCGTCGGCCCCTGTTCCATCCACGATCCGGCCGCCGCGCTCGATTATGCGCGCAAGCTGAAGCCGCTGGCCGACGAATTGGCGCACGAGCTCATCATCGTGATGCGCGTGTATTTCGAAAAGCCGCGCACCACCGTGGGCTGGAAAGGGCTGATCAACGATCCTCACCTGGACGAGAGTTTCGACATCAACGAAGGCCTGCGCCTGGCGCGCAAACTACTGCTGGAAGTCAACGAGATCGGCCTGCCGTGCGCGACCGAGTTCCTCGACCTGATTTCGCCGCAATATATCGCCGATCTGGTGAGCTGGGGGGCCATCGGCGCACGCACCACCGAATCGCAGTCGCATCGCCAGTTGGCGTCCGGCCTGTCGTGTCCGGTCGGCTTCAAGAACGGCACCGACGGCAGCCTGCGCATCGCGGTCGATGCGATCAAGGCGGCGGCAGCGCGCCACCATTTCATTTCCATCACCAAGTCGGGTCATGTCGGCGTGTTCAGCACCTCGGGCAACGAGGATACGCACGTGATCCTGCGCGGCGGCAAGACGCCCAATTACGATGCGGCCAGCGTCCATCTGGCATGCGGCGAGCTGGCGTCGGCGGGCTTGCGCCAGCAGTTGATGATCGATTTCTCGCATGCCAATTCGAGCAAGCAGTTCCAGCGCCAGATGGACGTCGGGGCCGACGTGGCGGCGCAGGTGGCGGGCGGCGACACCCGCATCATCGGCGCGATGATCGAAAGCCACTTGAACGCGGGGCGTCAGGATATGGTCGCCGGCCAGCCGCTGGAATACGCCAAGTCGATCACCGACGCCTGCATCGGCTGGGACGATACCGTTCCGCTGCTGCGGCTGCTGGCCGACGCGGTGAAAAAACGCCGCCTGACCGTGCCGGCGGATGAGGAATAGGCGCGCTTCGGGTTAAAATGCACGCGGCGGGCCTCCCCGCATGGCTAAGTTGTGAATCGGGTCAGGTCCGGAAGGAAGCAGCCACAGCGACCGATGCCAGTGCCGGGGTTCTGGCTCGCCACTTTGAATTCCGTAAGGTGTGAGGGGTGAGGAGTCAGGTGTGAAGATTGCGAAGAACCTTCCTCTCACGCCTCACCCCTTTCTCCTCACGCACCTCTCAATATGACCGACCTCTTCGGCGATTCCGATACCCCCACCGTTGCGCTGGCGCGCAAGTGGCGGCCGCGTGCGTTTGCCGACCTCAAGGGCCAGGAACATGTCGTGCAGGCCCTGTCGAATGCGCTGACGCAAGGCCGGCTGCATCATGCCTACCTGCTGACCGGCACGCGCGGGGTCGGCAAGACCACGCTGGCGCGCATCCTCGCCAAATGTCTCAACTGCGAAACGGGCGTCACAGCCACACCGTGCGGCGTGTGCTCGGCCTGTACGCAGATCGATGCCGGACGCTTCGTCGACCTGCTGGAACTCGATGCGGCGTCGAATACCGGCGTCGACAACATGCGCGAGGTACTCGACAACGCGCAGTACGCGCCGACGGTGGGGCGCTACAAGGTCTACATCATCGACGAAGTGCACATGCTGTCGAAGCCGGCGTTCAATTCCATGCTGAAGACGCTGGAAGAGCCGCCCGCGCATGTGAAGTTCATCCTTGCCACCACCGACCCGCAGAAGATTCCGGTGACGGTATTGAGCCGCTGCCTGCAGTTCAATCTGAAGCCGATGCCGCCCGCGCTGGTGGCGCAGCATCTGGGCGAGGTGCTGGAACAGGAACAAGTCGCCTGTGAGCCGGCTGCGCTGAACCTGCTGGCGCGTGCCGCCGCCGGCAGCATGCGCGATGCCTTGTCGCTCACCGACCAGGCGATCGCCTACGGCGGCGGCAAGGTCGAAGCGGCCGCGGTCGAAGCCATGCTCGGTACGGTGCGGCGCGACTACCTGTTCGACCTGCTTGACGCGCTGGCGGCGCGCAACGGCGATGCGCTGCTGGATCAGGCGCGGCAGCTGGCCGAGCGCGGGATCGCCTTCGACGCCACCTTGCAGGATCTCGGCAATCTGTTGACCCAGCTGGCGTTGCTGCTGCACGCGCCGGGCACGGTGGAAAGCAGTATGGATGCCGAGCGCATGCAGACGTGCGCCGCACAGCTGGACGCCGAAACCGTGCAGCTGTATTACCAGATCGCGTTGAATGGTCGACGCGATCTGCCGTATGCGCCGGACGAGTTTTCCGGATTCTGCATGACGCTGCTGCGCATGCTGGCCTTTGCCCCGGGTTCACGCGATTCCGTACGTGCTGATGTGCATCGTGGGTCGACGCCGGTCAGAACGGCTGCGGCGGAGCGCGTCGCGCCCGCTATGCGTGCCGAGTCTGCGACGCGGGCCGAGCCGCCGATGCCCGCCGCCAGACGGGAAGCCGTGCCCAGCGCACCCCCTGCGCCCGCACCGACTGTTGCGCCGATTGTCGACGCTGCACCGCGCGCAACGGTTCCGGCGGTTGCGCCGGTTGAACCGGATGCGCCATCCGCACCCGTATTGACGGCCCGTGAGCCCGAGCCGGGCGATGCCTGGGACTGGCTCGCCGTCGTGGCCGAACTGCGGCTGGGTGGCATGGCCAAGATGCTGGCCGACCATTGTGAACTGGTGGCGCAGAATGGCCATGCGGTGACCTTGCGCGTGGGTGAGTCGCATAAGCATCTGCTCGATCGCACCTATCAGGACAAACTGGTTTCGGCGTTGAAAGACAAATATGGTGCGGCGCTTCAGATCGCATTCGAGATCGGCGCCGCGGCCGAGCAGACCCCGCAGCAGGTGCGTACGCGCATCAAGGAAGCCCGCCAGGCCGAGGCCGTGGCGGCCATCGAATCGGATCCATTCGTGCGCGAGCTGGTCGACCAGTTTGGCGGCCAGATCGATGCATCCACCATACAGCCATTAGGAGAATCAACATGATGAAGGGCGGCATCGGCAACATGATGAAGCAGGTCCAGCAGGTGCAGGAAAACATGGCCAAGATGCAGGCCAAGCTGGCCGAAATCGAAATCGAGGGGCAGAGCGGCGCCGGCATGGTCAAGGTGACGATGACCTGCAAATACGACGTGCGCCGCGTCACCATCGATCCCAGCCTGATGGGCGACGACAAGGAAATGCTGGAAGACCTGGTGGCCGCGGCAGTGAACGACGCGGTGCGCAAGGTCGAATCCACGGTACAGGAAAAAATGGGCAGCGTGACCGCCGGCCTGCCGATCCCGCCGGGGATGAAGCTGCCTTTTTGATCGGATAGAAACAACGAGATGCAACCGGCCGCGCTGGAAAACCTGATCATTGCCCTGCGCGTGCTGCCCGGCGTCGGCCCCAAATCGGCGGCACGCATGGCCTACCATCTGCTGCAGCGCGATCGGCGCGGCGCCGAGGCGCTGGCCGGCGCGCTCAATCATGCGCTGACGCATCTGCATCATTGCCGGCTGTGCAACAACTTTTCCGAGGCGGAAGTGTGTGAGGTCTGCGCCAGCCCGAACCGCGACAAGCGGCAGCTGGCCGTGGTTGAGATGCCGGCCGACTTCAACATGATGGAAGCCACGCAAAGCTACGGCGGCCTGTATTTCGTGCTGATGGGCCGATTGTCTCCGCTCGATGGCATCGGCCCGCGCGAGATTCATCTCGACCGCCTGATCAGCCGTGCGCTCGACGGCGTGGTCGAGGAAGTGATCCTGGCGACCAACTTCACGCCGGAAGGCGAGGCGACCGCGCACACGATCGGCGAACTGCTGAAGGTGCGCGGCCTCAAGGTCAGCCGTCTAGCGCGCGGGGTGCCGGTCGGCGGCGAGCTGGAGTACGTCGACAGCGGCACGCTGGCGCAGGCTGTCCGCGATCGGCGGACCGTTTGAGATAGCGCGACTGGCGCGCCGTCTGACCGCGCCTACCCCAGCGCGCTGGCAACGAGGTTGATCGTCAGCGCCAGCACCAGCAGATTGAAGCTGAACGACACCAGGCCGTGCACCAGAACCAGCCGGCGCATCTCTGTCGTGGTGATCGCGACGTCGGCCACTTGCGAGGTCATGCCGATGACCGCTGCGAAGTACCCAAAATCGGCGTAGCCGGGCGCCGCGCCGGGAAACGCCAGCCCGCCTGTGTCCTTGCCCGCATGCGACCGGTAGTAGTGGCGCGCGTAACGCAGCGCGAACAGGGTCTGGATCAAGAGCCAAGTCGATGCCAGCGTGCCGAGCGCGAGGACGATGTGCAGTCCGCGCACCATGCCCGTCGAGGTCTTGGCCGCATCAGTGACCAGCAGCACGCCGATCAGGCTGATCCACGACGCCGCGACCAGCGCGATATACAGGGCGGTGGCACCAGGGTCTTCGCTGGTGGCGCGCAGCCGAGTGTGGGCGGTGTCGAGCCGTCCCACGCCCCACCACACCAGCAGCAGATACGCCAGACTGCCGGCCAGCCAGCCGGTCAGCAGCCGCGTTTCCCATACGTCGGCATACGTTGATGCCGCACCCAGAACGCCGAGTGTCAGTGCAAGCGACAACCGGTGCCATGCGCGCAGGCGGGCGACGGGATGAAGCTCACGGTGCGGATAGGGCAGCAGAAATTTCATGATCGGGTATGACGTGAATGCAGAAAGCCGCGCAAGGCCAGCAGGACGGCCACCAGGCCGAGCATAACCCAGTGCTCGACCCGATGCAGCACGGCCAGATGGCTGCTCAACAGGGCGCCGAACACGTAGCCGGCACCCCCTACCAGAGGCGCCCACAGTGTGGCGGACGCAAGGTTGAGCCAGAAAAAGCGCCAGCGTGCCACGTCGCTGAGTCCGACTGCGACGGGTAGGGCGATACGCAACCCCCACATGAATCGCATCACCAGAATGGTGCCGGCCGGGTGTCGCTGGATGAGATCGAGTGCCTGTTCGACCTTGCCGCGCCAGACTGGACGACGCGCCAGCAGCGCTTGCCCGTGGCGGCGTCCGAGCCAGAAAAAGAACTGATCACCCGTCATCGCGCCCACCCCCGCCACGACAGTCAACACGGAAAAATCGAGATAGCCGCGATGGGCCGCATAACCGGCCAACAGCAGCACGGATTCGCCTTCGAACAGGGCGCCGAGGAATACGGCGGCATAGCCATACTGTGCGATGAGGGCGGCAATATCCATGTACGGATTGTAGAGCGCGCCACGCGGGACAGGATGACGGGTGGAATGCTCGAATGGCATGCGTGCGCCCGCTTGATGCCCGTTCTCGTGGATAATTCGGGGTGCACGCGCCCCGAGGCGCCCTGTTAGAACGGAGAAGACAAGATGGAACTCAATGCCCTGACGGCACTTTCGCCACTGGATGGCCGCTATGGCTCGAAAACTGCGCCGTTGCGCGATTTCTTCAGCGAATATGCACTGATCAAATACCGCGTCATCGTCGAGATCGAATGGCTGAAGGCGCTGGCGGCCGAACCTGCCATCGTCGAAGTGCCGGCGTTCTCCGACCAGGCCATTGCATTGCTCGACGGCATCGCCGACACGTTTTCCGTGGCCGACGCGGAGCGCGTCAAGGCGATCGAGGCCACCACCAATCACGACGTCAAGGCAGTGGAGTATTTCCTCAAAGAGAAGACCCGGGCCAGCGCCGAAATCGCCGCGGTGTCCGAGTTCATCCACTTCGCCTGCACGTCGGAAGACATCAACAACCTGTCGCATGCCCTGATGCTCAAAGGCGCGCGCGATGGCGTGCTGCAGCCGGCTCTGGAAAAAGTCATCGCGCGCCTGACCGAACTGGCGCACGAACTGGCCGATCTGCCGATGCTGTCGCGCACCCATGGCCAGCCGGCCTCGCCGACCACGGTCGGCAAGGAGCTTGCCAACGTCGTCTATCGTCTGCGCCGCGCCTGGGACGTCATCGGCGCGACCGAACTGCTGGGCAAGATCAATGGCGCGGTCGGTAATTACAACGCGCACCTGTCAGCCTATCCCGAACTCGATTGGGAAAACTTCGCCCGCGAATTCGTGATGTGCCTGGGGCTCACCTTCAACCCCTACACCACCCAGATCGAGCCGCACGATGCCATGGCCGAGCTGTACGACGCCATTGCGCGCACCAACACCATCCTTATCGATCTCAACCGCGACGTCTGGGGCTATATCTCGGTGGGTTATTTCAAGCAGAAAGTGAAGGCGGGCGAGGTGGGCTCGTCCACCATGCCGCACAAGGTCAACCCCATCGACTTCGAAAACAGCGAAGGCAACCTGGGGCTGGCCAATGCAGTGCTGCGCCATCTCGCAGAAAAACTGCCGGTCTCGCGCTGGCAGCGCGACCTCACCGATTCGACCGTGTTGCGCAACATGGGCGTCGGCTTCGGCTACAGCCTCCTGGCCTACGAATCCTGCCTGCGCGGGCTGGGCAAGCTCGAGGCCAACCCGGCCGCCCTGGCTACGGATCTCGACACCAACTGGGAAGTGCTGGCCGAACCGATCCAGACTGTGATGCGCCGCTATGGCGTGGCCAATCCCTATGAGCAGTTGAAGGAACTGACCCGCGGCAAGGCCGGCATGACGCGTGAGACGCTGCATGCCTTCATCGACGGGCTGACGATTCCGGAGGCCGAGAAGACCCGCTTGAAATCGATGACGCCGGCGTCATATACCGGGTTGGCGACCGAGCTGGCCAGACAGATTTAGGCCCGGCCGACCCTCGTCACGGATTCACGCGGAGGTTCCATGTCCGAACATGCTCTCGACGTCGGCCTCGCCGACTTTTCGCAACGCGTCCTCGAAGAATCGAAGCATCGCCCGGTGGTGGTCGATTTCTGGGCACCCTGGTGCGGCCCGTGCAAGCAGCTGAAGCCCATCCTGGAAAAACTCGCGGCCGAATACGACGGCAAGTTCCTGCTCGCCAAGATCAATTCGGACGAGAACCAGGAGCTCGCGGCACGCTACGGCGTGCGCGGTATCCCCAGTGTCAAGGCCTTCGTCGATGGCGAACCGGTCGACGAATTTTCCGGTGCGTTGCCTGAAGGCGAGGTGCGGGCCTTTCTCGACCGGCTCGTTCCCGGCCCGACGGACGAACTGCGCCGCCAGGCGGCCGACGCCCGACTGGCGGGCGATGCGCCCGGCGCGCTGCAATTGCTGGCCGATGCATCGAGAATCGACCCCGCCCATCTCGGTGTCCGGCTCGACGCGGCGGAAATCATGCTCGACCTGAACGAGGCCGAGGAGGCCCGTCGCCTGATCGGAAGCGTGCCGGATGACGCCGATCCGCGCGTGCCTGCCTTGAAGGCGCGCCTGCAATTCACGGGTGTGGTCGGCGAAGACGAAGCAGCCTTGCGCTCGCGGGTGGCAGCGAACGAAAACGATCTGGAGGCGCGGCTGCGGCTTGCCAACCTGCTGGTTGCGGCAGGACAGTACGAAGCGGGGATGGATCAGCTGCTGGAAATCGTCCGTCGTGATCGCGGCTTCGAGGACGATATCGGCCGCAAGACCTTGCTGTCGGTCTTCAACTTGCTGGGCGGCGACGAACTAGTGAGTCGTTACCGGCGCCTGCTGGCCAGCGCGCTGAACTGACAGTTCTCTGCTTGCGCGGGCGTGACGGCCGACAAGTGCGCTATTCCCCCGCGTAAACCGATGCTGCCGCGAGTTCGGCATCGCTCAGGCCCGCTACCGCTTTCGCCATGGCAGCCGGTTGTGCGCCCTGGGCTTTGCCAGCGCGATAGTCCAGCAGCTTCTGATACATCGCGGCGCGTGTCATGCCTTTGAGCACGGGGTTCGTCGCGACGCCCTGTCCGAGGTCGCCGTGGCAGCCCGCACACTTTGCCATGTAGACATCGAGTCCGTAAGGCCGGGTGTCGTGCGGTAGCGCTGCCAGGATATCGGCAGGTCCCGGGGCAGTCGACGCGGGAGCGGCAGCACGTTCAGCGCCGGAGGGTGCTTCCTTGCCGCAGGCGACAAGAGCGGTGAACAGGAAGAGGCTGGCGGCAAGCGGGGCAGGTTTCATCATGGTGTCAAGAAATCGATAAGGGACAGAGGTGTGGCTTTATCGCAGCAATGCAGCCAGGCACAGGCGCTGTGGTCATGGTGGATCAATCGATAGCCTGGTAGCGTACCGCGACGATGTCGACTTCGCGCCGTCCTTCGGGCGTCTGGACGCTGACGGTGTCGCCTTCGCGCGCTTTCAGGAGTGCGCGCGCCATCGGTGAGATCCAGGCGATGCGGCCCCGCCCGGCATCGGCTTCGTCGATGCCGACGATGGCGAAGGTGGATTCGCTGCCGTCTTCATCCGCGATCGTGACGGTGGCGCCGAAGAACACCTGGTCGGTGTCCTCGCGGGTGGCTGGGTCGACGACATCGGCGTGCTCCAGGCGCTTGGACAAAAAGCGGATGCGTCGATCGACTTCGCGCAGACGCTTCTTGCCGTAGATGTAGTCGCCGTTTTCGGAGCGATCGCCGTTGCTGGCCGCCCACGAGATGGTTTCCACCAGTTTGGGGCGTTCGACTTTCCACAGCTGGTTGAATTCGGCATCGAGCTGCGCGTAGCCCGCGGGCGTCATGTAGTTCTTCGACCCGGCGGGGAGCGCGGGCGCATCGATCTCGTCCTCGTCCGCATCCGGTGCGTCGGTTTCCTTGACGAATGCCTTGTTCATTTTGGGTCAGGCATCCTGTGGGCGGGCGCCTTGTTCATCGGCCGAGCAGATGGACAAGCAGCGAGAGCGCCAGCGACATGAGAATGACACTGGTGAAGGGGAAGTAGAATACGCCTCGTTTATGCCGGATCTGAACGTCGCCGGGCAGCCTGCCCAGGCCCAGCCGATTGAGCCAGGGGGTGAGCAGACCCAACACCAACAACGCCAGAACGAGTGTGACCAGCCATTTCATCATGAGGGGATTCTAGCCGATGGACGCAAGCCTGCCGCAATTCGAACGCACACGGATTCTGCTCGATGCCGGCGAGCAGGCGCGACTTGCGCAGGCGCACGTGCTGGTGGCAGGCCTGGGTGGCGTCGGTTCGTATTGCGCCGAGGCGCTGGCGCGCGCCGGGGTGGGGCGGTTGACGCTGATCGACCACGATGTGGTCGCCGTGTCTAACATCAACCGCCAACTGCCTGCCTTGCTGTCCACCGTAGGGCAGCCGAAAGCCGAATTGATGGCCGCGCGCATCCGCGACATCAACCCGACGTGCGAACTGACCGTGATTCGCGAGTTCCTCATCCCCGAAACCGTGGCCGACATCGTACCGGCCGACGTCGATTTCGTTATCGATTGCATCGACTCGCTCAATTGCAAGGTCGCGCTGGTTGCCAGCAGCGTCGAGCGCGGCCTCAAGGTTGCCTCCAGCATGGGGGCCGGCAACAAGCTCGACCCCACCCGCATAAAAATTGCCGATATTTCGAAGACTGAGATGTGCCCGCTCGCTTCGGTGATGCGCAAGCGGCTCCGGAAACGCGGTATTCCCAAAGGCGTGCTCACCGTGTTTTCCGACGAAGCCGGGCGTGCGCCCTTGCCGCCGCAACCGGTTGAGGGACGTGGCCGCGACCGTGCGGTCAACGGCACCATCAGCTACATGCCGCCGTTGTTCGGCCTGATGCTGGCGGGTGCGGTGGTGCAGTGCCTGATCAAACCCTGACGCGACCGCGCGTATCGTTCGGTTGTGTGGGCTTATTGCTGCGTCGCGTTGTCGATCTGCTTGCGCTGCGCATCGGCGGTGTCCATGACCTGAGCTTCCACGGCCTGGGCTTTTCTGACGGATTGGATCTGCGTGCCGAAGACCGGGTTGGGCTTGTCCTCGGTTTTGGGTTGCGGGGGCGGCGTGGGATTGCAGGCGGACAGGAGCAGTACAAGCGGGATCAGGCATCCTTTCATTTTGCATCCTCCAATAGTCCGGTGGGCAGACCGTCGATGCTGATCTGGTTTTTCTCTCGCCAATAATCGAGCAGGCCGACCGGTCCTTTTTTCTCGGCCCAGCGCGCCAGGGTGTCGCGTTCACCCGCATAGGTGTAGCGCGGCACGGCGTAGCCGCACGAGGTCTGCACCGATTCGACGTCGAGCACGATGATCTGGCGTTCGCCGGGAAGAGCAGGGAAATGGCGGCGGAGTTCGCCCCACTCCGGATCCTGCCTGCGCACGGCGCGACCGCGTCCGTACAGACGCAGGATCAGAGTATCGGCGTCGAAACTGCACCACATCAGCGTCATGCGGCCATCGTGGGCCAGGTGGGCCGCGGTTTCATTGCCGCTGCCGGTGAGGTCGAGGTAGGCGACGCGGGCGTCGGATAATACACGCAGGCTGTCCATGCCCTTGGGTGACAGGTTGAGACGGCTCGTGGCGGTGCCGGTGGCAGTAAAAAACATCTGCTGCGCGGCGATGAAGGCGCGGTGTTTTTCTTCGAGGGCGGGATAGAAGCGCGCCATCAGTTGATCTGCCGCTTGAGGAATTCGGTGAGGATGCGCATGCGCGTCACGCTGTCGTTCATTTCCAGCAGGTTCTGCTTGACGCTGAGCTTCAGCGGCAGCACTTCGGACAGCCGGTAGCTGACCCATACGGCATCGTCGAATGCATGCGGGGCCGGGAAGTGCGCGTGACCGTATTCGCTGATGATGTGGCGCAGGATTTCCACGGCCAGTTCGAGTTCGTGAGGGATCGCGCTGGCCGGTTCGGCACTGACTTCGTCAATCGTTCCAATAAGCAGTCCGCTGGGTTCGACCTGGGTGTGGCGGATGACGAACCGTGTGTCGGCCTGGGTGTCGATGTGCAGGATGCCGGTTTCGGGCATGTCCCAGTCGGTGATGCGGACTCGCGTGCCAATCGAATAAGGCACGGCGGGGGTGCCGGTTTCCTGCCCTTCCCGGATGGCGCAGATGCCGAATGGACTGTCGTCGGCGATCGCCTGCTTCACCATGTCGATGTAGCGTTGTTCGAAAATCCGCAACGGCATCCGGCCGCCGGGAAACACCACGGTGTTCAGTGGAAACAGCGGCAGGCTGGTCAGTTTTGCGGCGGCGTTCACCGGCTGTCGCCCCAGCGTGCCATGAGTTCGTGTTGGACGCCGAGTTGGTCGAGAATTCGCGCGACGACGAAATCGACGATGTCGGCGACCGACTGCGGCTGATGATAAAAGCCGGGATTGGCCGGCAGGATGACTGCGTTCATCCGCGACAGCGTCAGCATGTTCTCCAGGTGCAGGGTGGAAAACGGCGCTTCGCGAGGCACGAGGATGAGCTTACGCTGCTCTTTCAGCATCACGTCGGCGGCGCGTTCGATCAGGTTGTCGGACAAGCCGTGGGCGATGGCGGCGAGCGTGCCCATCGAACACGGGCAGACCACCATCGCATCGGCCGGATTGGATCCGGATGCGACCGGCGCATTCCAGTCCTCGCGCCCGAACACGCGCAGCTGGTCGTCGCGTGTGTTCAGGCCTTCCGACAACTGCCGTTCGAGATCGCTGGCGCGTGCAGGCAGCGCCACGCCGAGTTCCTGCTTGGCGACGATGTGCGCCGCCTGCGACACCAGCAGATAGACCTGCAGGTCGGCGGCCAGCAGACATTCGAGTAGACGCAGGCCGTAGGCCATGCCGGAGGCGCCGGAGAGCGCAAGGGTAACGGTATTCAGGGTAGGGTGCATGGCGCGGATTGTCGCCCGGATGCCGCCAATAATCCACTATGCGACAGCGATTTGCACTCGATCGGTGCGCGAAGTTGCCCGCAGGGCGGGGGATGTCGGCTCTCGGACATCGTCCGCACAGCCCGGCTTATCCCTTGCGAGTGCCTGCCAGAATATCAGGTGACATGTCCGGTTCCGGTGTTGGGGTGACAAGCATGCGCATCACGATCAGCCCGTTAACCGTGCCGAAAACCAGCGCAGCGGCGGCAAACACGGGCAGCAGCTTGATCAGCGCAGCGGCCGGCAACAACCAGATGCCCACCAGGGCGAGCTGTCCGCCGATGTGGCCGAATGCCGCCAGCACCGACAGGCTGACCGGGCCGAAATGGCGGCTAGGAAGATAACGTGCCAGCGCCAGCACCGACAGACTGACGAGTGCGCCGGCGGCTGACAGCCAGAAACCGGGTGCAAACAGGCTGCCCAGCAGCAGGCCGCCGGCCAGTACGCGCAGACCCGACACCCAGGCGGCCGCACGCCAGCCGTATTGCAGCAGCACCAGCAGGATGACGATGTTGGCGAGCCCCGGTTTCACGCCGGGCACCGGGCTCGGCAGTGCGGCTTCCGCGAGCGTGAGGCCGATTGCCAGCGCCGCCAGCCGCGCGATGCGGCGGTCGTCCGCATGAACCGGCAGTTCAATAACCAAGCGTGTCATAGGCCGTGGTCCGTCCGCGGATTTCGAGGCTGACCTGGTTGGGAAGGCACAGCGCCGCCTGTCCGGATTGCGTCAGCCAGCCTTGCTTGACGCACAGCTGGCGCGGCGATGGATCGCGCGCAATGCGCGCGCGGCCGGGTTCGATCTCGATATGTGTCGTGCCGAGCGGGCCATCGACGGCAAAGGTTCGGGCTTGGGCAAGCGATGCGGTTTCCACCACCTGGCCGGCAGCGCGGATGACGACCGTGTCGCCGCGGTCGCCGCCCCAGGCCCATATCGTCAACGCGACGACAAGGCTGCCGCTTGTCAGCAGCACGCCCAGATCGCCGGCGCGCAGGCTCGTCATCAACTGAGTTCGCGGTGCCGCACCAGCACCTGCTCGCGTTCACGGAAGGCGGCGGCCAGCGTTTCCGCAAAATACACGCTGCGGTGCTGACCGCCGGTGCAGCCGATGGCGACCGTCAGATAGGCACGGTGGTCGCGAATGAAACACGGCAGCCAGTTCTCCACGAAGCCGCGGATATCGGCCAGCAGCGCCATGGCGTTGGGGCTGTCTTCGAGAAAGTCTTTCACTGGCTGGTCGCGCCCGGTGAGGGGGCGCAATTCGGCCACGTAGTGCGGATTGGGCAGGCAGCGCACGTCGAACACCAGGTCGGCATCGAGCGGAATGCCGTGCTTGAAGCCGAAGGACTCGAACAGCAGTGTGATGCGCGAACGATCCTGCCCGACCAGATCCTTGATCCACAGGCGCAAGGCGGAGGCGGAGAGATCGCTGGTGTCGATGCGGTGCGCCAGCGGCGCGATGTCGGCCAGCATCTCGCGTTCGAGCTGGATGGCTTCCTGCAGCGAAACCGTATCGCTGGAGAGCGGGTGGCGCCGCCGCGTTTCGGAAAAGCGCTGGACCAGCGTCAGGGTCTTCGCCTCGAGAAAGATGACTCGCAGGTCGGCACCCTGATTGCGTAGCGCATCCGCAATCGGCGGCAGCTGCGTAAAACTCGCGCTGCTGCGGGCGTCGATGGCGATGGCGATGCGGTCGTGCCCTTCGCGCTGCAGATAACCGACCAGGGGCTGCAGCATGGCCAGGGGAAGATTGTCGACGCAGTAATAGCCGACGTCCTCCAGTACCGCGATCGCGATGCTTTTTCCCGAGCCCGATAATCCCGATACCAGTACGACTTGCATTCAATCGTCTCCGTCGATGGCGGCCTGCTGGCGCTTGATGAACTGTTCGACCGGATTGATTCCACGGCTCTTGAGGATGTGGTTGCGCACGGCCACCTCGACCAGTACCGCAAGGTTGCGGCCGGCTGCGACCGGAATGCGCACCTTGGGAATGGCGACGCCGAGGATGTTTTCAGTCGAGGCGACCATGTCGAGCCGGTTGAGCCCGACTTCGCCGATTTCCTGAGGATGGACCAGTTCGACGATCAGTCTGAGGTTCTTTTGCAACTTGACCGCCGTCTCGCCGAACAGGAAACGGATGTTGAGAATGCCGAGGCCGCGTACTTCGAGGAAATCACGAATCAACGCGGGGCAGTTGCCTTCGAGGGTTTCCGGTGCGACATGCTTGAGTTCGACGACGTCGTCGGCCACCAGCCGGTGGCCGCGTGTGACCAGCTCCAGCGCCAGCTCGCTTTTGCCGACGCCGGCATCGCCCTTGATGAGGACGCCCATGCCCAGCACTTCGAGAAACACACCGTGCTGCGAGGTCGTTTCGGCCAGGCTTTGCGTCAGGTAATGGCCCAGATAGGACATCAGGATCGGGCTGGCCAGCGTCGATGAGAACAAGGGCGTGCCGGTGCGTTCGGCGGTCTCGCGCAGGACCGGCGGGACGGCCTCGCCATTGGAGATGACGATGGCTGCGAGTTCGTTCGAAAACAGGTGGTCGATCGCTTCCTGCAGACTGGGTTCGGACAAACCGCGCAGATAGTCCATTTCGGCGCAGCCCAGGACTTGTACCCGGTTGGGGTGGACGAAATTCAGATGGCCGATGAGCGCCAGGGTTGGTTTCTGAATGGTCTCGGAGGATAGGGTGCGATCGCCGCCGGTGCGTCCGGCTACCCATTGCAGGCCGAGCTGTTCCGCCAGATCGCGGAACAGGGTTTCAACCGAAACGTGGCTTAGTTCGCCATCCATGCGCCGGCCTGCGCACTCAGCTTGACCATGACTCGAGCCGTCCCATCAAATCGGACGGGGTGGCGGCATCCAGCATCTGTGCGCGCATGGTTTCGTCGCCGAACAGTTGCGCAAGCTCGCCCAGAATCTGCAGATGCCGTTCGTTGGCGTCCTTGGGAACCAGCAAGATGAAGCACAGCGTCACCGGCTGGTTGTCCGGCGCATCGAATTCGAGCGGGCTCTTCAGGCGATAGAATGCGCCGCACGCGTCCTTGAGACCCTTGATTCGACCGTGCGGGATGGCGATCCCATGACCGAGCGCGGTCGAGCCCAGGCGTTCGCGTTCGAACAGGCTGGTGAAGATGTCTGAGGCTTTGAGACCGCGGGTCTGAGCGAACAGGTCGGCTGCATGTTCGAACAGTTTTTTCTTGCTGGTGAAGCTGATATCCAGCAAGGTGGTGTCGGGGGTGATAAGGGGGGCGATTAGGTTCATGCCTTTGCACAGCCGGGGAAAGAGGTTGTCCGGCATCTGCAGATTATACGCCCGAAGGCTGTTTGAGGCCTCCGGGCAGGGGGATTACGGCGTCAGGCCGGGCTTTCGGTCGGTTGATGCTTCAGTCCGCCACCGCCTTGATGGACGTCCGAGGTTTTTTCCTTGTGCTTCACGATCTGGCGATCCAGTTTGTCCGCCAGAAGGTCGATTGCGGCGTACATGTTGCCGTCCTCGCTGTGGGCATGGAAGTCATGGCCTTTCACATGCAGCGTGGCTTCCACCTTGTGCACCAGTTTTTCCACCTGCACGATGACCGTCACGTTGATGACATGGTCGAAATGGCGTTTGACGCGGTCGAGTTTCTCGGAAACGTAGTCGCGGATGGCTGGGGTCACTTCCAGATGATGACCGGAAATCGTCAAATTCATAGAGCCTCCTAAGTCTGCTGAACATAACTGGAAGCCGGCATGCTACCGACCTTCCAGGAGCGATCTGTTGTGCTCGATTTCATTGTGGGACGAAAGCCCGGCACATTCAAGCATGGCACGGATTGTCAGGCGGACTGTGCAGGAAAAGCCTTTGCGATCAAAGTGCGCGGCGCATGTTGGCGGGTGGGATTTGCAGCGATTCGCGATACTTGGCGACCGTGCGGCGGGCTACCACGATACCCTGCTGGCCTAGAACTTCCGCCAATTGGCCATCCGACAGCGGTTTCTTGGCACTTTCGGCGGCAACCAGCTGCTTGATGAGGGCACGAATGGCGGTCGAGGAACAGGCGCCGCCACTGTCGGTCGAGACGTGGCTGCCGAAGAAATACTTCAGCTCGTACAAGCCGCGCGGCGTCATCATGTATTTTTGCGTAGTCACGCGCGAAATGGTCGATTCGTGCAGCTCCACTGCATCGGCGATTTCGCGCAATACCAGCGGGCGCATCGCTACTTCGCCGTGCTCGAAGAACTGTTTCTGGCGGTCGACGATGGCCTGCGAGACGCGCAGGATGGTGTCGAAACGCTGCTGCACGTTCTTGATCAGCCAGCGTGCTTCCTGCAGCTGGCTGGCGAGCTGGCTGCCGCCGCTTTCGCGGTGGCGTGCCAGGATGTCGGCATAGACGCGGTTGACGCGCAGCTTGGGCATGGCGTCGGCGTTGAGGCTGGCGATCCACATGCCCTTGACCTTGCGCACGTAGACGTCGGGAATCACGTAGTGCGTGTCGTCGGCGCCGAAAGCGGCGCCCGGGCGCGGGTTCAGGGACAGGATCAGGGCACGTGCGGCGCGCAGCGTGGCGTCGTCGATGCCGAGCATTTTCTTCAGCTTGCCGACATCGCGTGCGGCGAGCAGATCCAGATAGTGTGCGGTGAGCCGCATGGCGGCGTCGCGCGCGGGCGTGTCCGGCGGCAGGGCGCGCAGTTGCAGGGTCAGGCATTCGGCCAGGTTGCGTGCGCCGACACCGGTTGGGTCCATGTTCTGCAGGTGCTTGAGCGCGGTTTCCAGTTCCTCGGGTTCGAGCTCCTCGAGTTCGGCCTGGAGGCTCGCGGTGATGTCTTCCAGCGGCTGGGTCAGGAAACCCGAATCGTCCAGGTCGTCGATCAGCGCGGCGACCAGGGTGCGGTCGCGCAGGGTGAGCGGACTGACGATCAACTGGTTCAGCAGATGTTCGCGCAGGGTCGCACCCGATATCGAGCCTTGGGTGTAATCGTTGTCCTCGTCATCGCCGCTGGCCACGCTGTAGTCGTTCCAGTCGGAGTCATCCAGTGCGGTGACAGGTTCCGAGTCGGTATGGTCGGGCAATGCCGTTTCTGTGCTTTGCGCCTCGGCCTCGGCTGTATGTGCGGGCGCCTCCGCTGTCGCATAGCTGGCTTCGTCCTCCTCCTCGCGTTCCAGCAGGGGATTGTCCTGCAGCATCTGCTCCAGTTCCTGATTCAGTTCCAGCGTCGACAGCTGCAGCAGTCGAATCGACTGTTGCAGTTGGGGCGTCAGCGTGAGGTGTTGACCGAGCTTGAGTTGAAGGCTGTGTTTCATGAATCTTGACTACGGCAAAAAGCGTGCCGGCTTGAGACCAGTTTAACGCGATTCGCCTGGGGATGGCGGTTGTTACAGACGGAAATTTTCGCCGAGATAGACTTTGCGGGCGTTGTCGTCCTGAATGATGAGGTCGGGCGTACCGGCAATCAGCACGCGCCCTTCGTTGATGATGTAGGCGCGATCGCAGATACCCAGGGTTTCGCGCACATTGTGGTCGGTGATCAAGACGCCGATGTCGCGCTCGATGAGGAAATGCACCAGTTTCTGGATGTCGATCACCGCAATGGGATCAACCCCCGCAAAAGGTTCGTCGAGCAGGATGAAGCGCGGGTTGATCGCCAGTGCGCGGGCGATTTCCACACGGCGGCGCTCGCCGCCGGAGAGGCTGACGGCGGACGCTTCGCGCAGGTGGGCGATGTGCAGGTCTTCCAGCAGATTGTCGAGGTGTTCCTCGCGCTCGGCCTTGTCGTAGGACTTGAGCTCGAGAATGGCGCGGATATTGTCTTCCACGGTCATCTTGCGGAAGATCGAGGGTTCCTGCGGCAGGTAGGACAGCCCCAGCCGGGCGCGCTGGTGAATCGCCATGTGGGTGAGATCGTGCGTATCCATCTGCACGCTGCCGCCGTCGGCCGCGACCAGGCCCACCACCATGTAAAAGCAGGTGGTCTTGCCGGCGCCATTGGGACCGAGCAGGCCGACGACTTCGCCGCTTTCGACCTCGAAGGAGACGTCGTGCACCACGGTGCGTTTGCCATACGTCTTGCGCAGGCCCTGGGCGGTAATCTGGCTCATGGTTTGGCTGCAGGCTGTGCGGGCGTGTGCGGTTTCGGGCGGATGACGGCGCGCACGCGTCCGCTCGGGGTCTGGGCGTTGGGCTGGCCGACGACCTTATAGAACCCGGTGTTGGCGTTGTAGGAAATCTGCGCGCCGTGCAGTTCGTCGCTGCCGCGCCGCAGTCGGGCCTGGCCGATCAGTTCGAGCTGGCTGGTGACGCCGTCATATTCGATGCGATCGGCAAAGCCCTCGATGAATTCATCGCCGCTGTCGGTTTTCTGGCGGAACGCCACGGGGCGGCCGATCGCACTGACCTTGTCGAGTCCGTCCGCATTCTGGGTCACCTGCACGCGATCGGCGCGCAGCATTAGCGTGCCTTGGCTCAATACGACATTGCCCTGGTAGACGCTGATTTTCTTGATGTCGTCGAGGGTGACCGTGTCGGCTTCAAGGTTGACCGGTTTGTCGCGGTCGGCCTTTTCCGCGTGGGCGGAGGTGGCCAGCAAGGCGGCGCACAGCACCGCGTAAAGCCGGGTATTCGATTTAGTCATGGCGCTAGCCTTTTCCGGAAATATAACGGGCATGCACCCGTCCTGTCAGTTTGAGAATACGTTGCTTGGCGTCGTACTCCATCGCGTCCGCGCGCAGATCCAGTGTGGCGTCATGGATCACCACCGGGCCGGGGGAGCGCATCTGGTTGCGTTCTGGAAAAACCAGCAGTCGCGCCGAACGTATGGTCATGAGCGATTGTCCTGCATGCGCGGCACGTTCCACGAGAACGTCGTCGCGCAGGTCGACCTCATGGCCGTCGGGAGACACGGTTGCCTGTTTCGACACTGCGCTCACGTCGCCCGACTGTTCGTCCAGTTGGGTGAAGTGGGGCAGTTCCAATTCGGTGAATTTGCTGTCCGAGTAATGCTTCAATTTCTTGGCGGACAGCCGGTACTGCGGTTTGCCATTCAGGTCGGTGCGCATCGCATTGAAGTTCTCCATGATGCCTTCGGGATCGGTCCGGGTAGGCGACGCGCCGCCGTTGGCCGGGATCTCCACCATGCGTTCGATCCAGAAGCTGAGCGCGGCCAGCAGCAGCAGGATGGCCAGCGGCAGCCACAATGATCCGCGTGAGATCATGCCGTCCCCGGACGGACGGCGTTCAGGGCGCAGCGTATGCAGCCTGTCATCTCAGATACGGCGCCAGCGCCGCGTCCAGCGTGCCCTGCGCGCGCATCAGGAACTCGCAGGCCTCGCGCACTGCGCCGTGGCCCGCTTCGCGCACGGTGGTGTAATGGCTGTAGGCTTTTACCAGTTCGGGGGCGGCCGGCACGGTAATGGCCAGACCGGCACGGCGCATCACGGGCAGGTCGACCACGTCGTCGCCCATGTAGGCGGTGGCTTCGCAATCGAGGTTCAACTCGCGGCACAAGGCCTCGTACACGGCCAACTTGTCGTGCGCGCCCTGATGCACGATCTCGATGCCGAGGTTCCGTGCCCGATGTTCCACCACCCGCGAATCGCGTCCGGTGATGATGGCCAGTTCGACCCCGCTGCCTTTGAGCATTTTCAGGCCATGCCCGTCGAGCGAGTTGAAGCCTTTGTATTCCTGGCCATCGTCCGCCAGAAACAGGGTACCGTCGGTCATTACGCCGTCGACGTCGAATGCGACCAGTTTGATTTTCTGCGCGCGCGCAATCAGATCGGATGTCATCACACCACTCCCGCTTTCAACAGGTCGTGCATGTTGAGTGCTCCGACCAGAATATGGTCGGTGTCGACCACCAGCAGGCCATTGATTTTCAGGGTGTCCATTTTTTCCACTGCCGCCACGGCGAGCTCGTCCGCGCGGATCGTCTTCGGGTTTCGGGTCATCAGGTCGGCGATCTTCGCCTGCTGCAGGTCGATCGTGTGCTCCAGGGCGCGCCGCAGGTCGCCGTCGGTGAACAGTCCGGCCACCTTGCCGTCCGACTCGATGACTGCGGTCATGCCGAGTCCCTTTTGGGTCATCTCGAACAGCGCGGCCTTGAGCGAGGCGTCCCGGCCGACCTTCGGCAGATCTTCGCCGGCATGCATGACGTCGCGCACATGGACGAGCAATCGCCTTCCCAGACTGCCGCCGGGATGGGTGCGCGCAAAGTCGTCGGCCGAGAAGCCGCGTGCATCCAGCAGCGCCACCGCCAAGGCGTCGCCCAGCGCGAGTGCCGCAGTGGTGCTCGCCGTGGGGGCTAGATTAAGCGGGCAGGCTTCCTTGTCGACTGCGGCATTGAGGTGGACATCGGCTTCCCGTGCCATGGTCGAACCAGGATTGCCGGTCATCGCGATGAGTTTGGCGCCGCGCCGCTTGATGAGCGGCACGATGCTGACGATCTCGTTGCTCTCGCCCGAGTTCGACAGGGCCAGCACCACGTCGTCGGGTGCGATCATGCCGAGGTCGCCGTGGCTGGCTTCACCAGGATGCATGAAGAAAGCGGGGGTGCCGGTAGAGGCTAGGGTGGCGGCGATCTTGCTTCCGACATGGCCGGACTTGCCCATTCCCGATACCACCACGCGGCCGCGACATGCCAGGATCAACTGCACGGCATCCGCAAAACCGGCGTCGAGCCGGGTCGACAGCGCGCGTAGGGCATCGGCTTCGATATCGAGCACCTGACGCGCAAGCGCAAGCAAATGTTCGGTGGAGATGGGTTGGGGTCGCATGGTCGGCAAGTATACTAAAGCCTGCCTGTCCGACCGCGTTTTTACTGCGGTTTGGGCAGGTTGCCTCCGACAGAAAATATGGGCTGAAGCCTATGAAATACCTATGCACAGCAGCCTCCAGCTTGTCCTGATTCTACTTGCGGTCGCCGTGCTGGTGGCGGCAGCTGCGCGTGCCTTGCGCCTGCCCACCATGCTTGGTTATCTGGTGACCGGCATTGCCATCGGCCCGTTTGCCTTGGGCTGGATTCCCGATAGCGCCGAAGAACGCTACCTGGCCGAGTTCGGCGTGGTGTTCCTGATGTTCTCGATCGGCCTGGAGTTCAGCCTGGCACGTCTGATGACCATGCGCATGACGGTATTCGGCTTCGGCGGTGCGCAGGTCGTGCTGACCATCGCGCTGACCGCTGCGATTGCCTGGCTGCTGCATTTGCCGCTGCTTGCGGCGCTGGCGCTGGGCGGCATCATGTCGATGTCGTCCACGGCCATCGTATCCAAGCTGCTGGCCGAACGGCTGGAAATCCAGACGCCGCACGGCCGCCAGATTTTCGGTGCATTGCTGTTCCAGGATCTGGCGGTGGTGCCGCTGCTGATTTTGATTCCTGCGTTTGCGAAGGAATCCGACACCATGGCCATCACCTTGGGGCTGGCCGTGTTCAAGGCGGTCGTGGTGCTGGGTTTTCTGCTGTTCGTCGGACAGCGCATCATGCGCCCGTGGTTCCAGTGGGTGGCAGGCCGCAAGTCGCCCGAACTCTTCACGCTCAACCTGCTGCTGTTCACGCTGGGGCTGGCGTTCCTGACCGAGAGTGCCGGCTTGTCGCTGGCGCTCGGTGCGTTCCTGGCCGGCATGCTGATTTCAGAGACCGAATACCGCTAT
Source organism: Thiobacillus sp. 0-1251 (assembly GCA_001899305.1). Classification (GTDB taxonomy): domain Bacteria; phylum Pseudomonadota; class Gammaproteobacteria; order Burkholderiales; family Thiobacillaceae; genus Thiobacillus. The sequence goes on from MKWL01000020.1 coordinate 84,417, forward strand.
CAGGTGGAAGACGACATCAAGCCGTTCCGCGATGTATTGCTGGGATTGTTTTTCGTCACGATCGGGATGCGACTCGACCTGATGCAGGTCATGCTGAACTGGAGCGACGTATTGCTGCTGGTCGCGGCGATCGTCGCCGGCAAGGGGCTGATGGTCGGTGGCCTGGCCCTGGCCTTCGGCAACACCCGCCCCACCTCGGTGCGGACTGCGCTGGGGTTGGCACAGGCGGGCGAATTCGGGTTCGTGCTGCTGGCCCAGGCTGCCGATCTGCAATTGCTGGGCGCCTCGATCACGCAACCGGTGCTGGCGGCGATGGTGTTGTCGATGCTGATCGCTCCGCTCCTGATCAATCGCATGGACGTGCTGACCCGGCTGATCGCGGGCAGCGAATGGGCCGGCCGCGCCAAGGAGGTGCACGACATCGCGGTCAAGACCTTTGGCAAGACCCAGCACGTGATCGTTTGCGGCTACGGCCGCAGTGGACAGAACCTGGCCCGCCTGCTGGAAGTGGAAGGCATCACCTTCATCGCGCTCGACGCCGACCCCGAGCGTATCCGCGCAGTGGCGGCATCCGGCGTCAGCGTCGTCTACGGCGATGCCAGCCGGCGCGAAGTGCTGGTCGCTGCCGGCCTCAGCCGTGCGCAGGCCATCGTGGTGACGTATTCCGACCTGCACTCCAGCATGGCCATCCTGCGTCACGTCCGCGAGTTGCGGCCCGATCTGCCAGTCGTGGTGCGCACCATCGACGACACCCACATCGATGCCTTGAAAGCGGCGGGTGCGGCCGAGGTCGTGTCCGAAGTGATGGAAGGTTCGCTGATGCTGGCTTCGCATGCACTGATGCTGCTGGGCGTACCTTTGAGCCAGGTGCTGAAACGGATCCGCGAAGTGCGCGAAACGCGCTACGCCATGATGCGCGGTTTCTTTCGCGGCGCCAGCGATGCCGACGACGAACTCGACCAGCATGCCCAGCCCCGTCTGCATACGTTGCTGGTCACGCAGGGCGCCGTGGCGGCGGGACATAGCCTCGAGGAACTGCGGCTGAACGAACTACTCGTGGAGGTCGTGGCGATCCGCCGTCAGGGGATCAAGGGCGTCGATCCCCAGCCCGACACCCGCATCCAGGTGGGGGATGTGCTGGTGCTGCGGGGCGCCGCCGATGGTCTGGCGGCGGCGGAGTTCAGGGTGTTGCAGGGTTAGGAGAAAACAAAAAGCCCGCCGAAGCGGACTGACGATTGAGTTGGGCGGGCTGAATTAAATGCCCATGCAGACAATGTAGGCGGTGGAGTCAACGATTGAACCGGTTGCAATAGCGGTGGGCAGAGTAGTGCCTACCATCATCGAACCGGTTGCGGTGTTGCCGTCATCCAGTTGGCTGTCCAGTTGCTTGGCGAATTTTCCAGGGATGCTGCCTGAGCAGATGAAGTAGGTCCCAGTCATGCCCGTGAACGGCACGGTGCTTTGGATGCCAATGCGGGCGCCCAGAGCATTGTTAGGCGGAAAATCTCCTGCTGCAAGGTCGGTGGGTCCGGGCGCAAGACCCGCTGCCCGAACATGCTGCCAAAATAAAATGGACTCAGAGGGGGTGGCGGTCACGGCGTCGTTCCAGTTGCCTTCGATAATGCCATCGCCATCGCCTGCCCCCGGTGTGAAGGTTGTTGTGCCGACATGTGTTGCAGCAGCTTTGTCGTCACCAGGGAGGGCTTTGAACTTGTCCTGATAGCCGTAAATGAATACCGGAATGTTGCGGAAATCGCTGGCAAGATTCTTCACCCGGGCGCTGTTGATCAGTTCCTGCCCCTTGAGAATGCCGCCGAGCAACAGGCCGATAATGACCAGCACAATGGCGATCTCGATCAGGGTGAAGCCCGACTGGCGTCGCGCGAAGTGGGGGTGCGGCATGGTGGGGCTCTCCGGTTGTCATTGCCTGTTGGGCCAACACGCAAAATATGTGCCATCAGTGGGTGTGATGTAAGATTTTGATTAAAAATGAAAAAACGCAACCAAACGAGCCTGGGGCCGCCCCATTTTGATGAAAACACGACACCCATGCCAGATTTCCGTCAGGATGTTCGCGACCCGACGCGCGGTCACCCTCCATTTACGGATCGGAATGCCGTTAGCAGTGGCATGCTGATCGTCTCGCATCCCCTCCCGATTCCCTGCGCATGACTGAACACACCGAAACCGCCCCGCAGCTGGCCTGGCTGACGTCGCTGGCCACGCGTTTCACGCGCGTGGCGCCCGGACGCTGGCTGGGCCTGATGCTGCTGGCCCTGCATGCGGCGGTGGTGTTCGACGCCGATGTGACGACGACGCGTGCCTTCCTGCTGGCGCATTACGGCCTGTTCCTGCTATGGCAGCCGCTGGTGCGCAGCGAGGCGCGCATCGAGCCGCGGCTGGCGCTGCCGGTGTTTGCCATGGCCGCGCTGCTGGTCTTGGTGGACAGCACCTGGGTGATGGCGCTTTGGCTGGCGATCCTGGCCGGGCTGGTGGGTGCAGTCGCGACGTCGCAAAACGAACGCGGGCCGCGACTGGCCTACCTGCTTGCACTGGCTTATCTGCTTGCCCTGCTGCTGGCCTGGGTGTTGCCGCAAAGCCTGGGGAGGACTTCGCTGCCCGATGAACTGCGGATCGTGGCGCGCTACGGTCTGCCGTTGCTGCCGCTGGCGATCCTGTTCCTCCCTGCGGGCCGTCAGCGCAGCACTTCATCTACGCTTGATTTTATCTACGGCCTCATGCTGTCGCTGCTCATCATGGTGATGGCGCTGGGCGTATTTGCGGTGGTGGCGGTGGCCAAGGTGAGCTATGCGTGGGCGCTGGTGCAGACGCTGCTGGGCATGGCGGCGCTGCTGCTGGCCCTGTCGTGGCTGTGGAATCCGCGCGCCGGCTTTGCCGGGCTGGGGCAGGTGACCTCGCGCTATCTGTTGTCGGTGGGACTGCCGTTCGAAGGCTGGGCGCAGCGGCTGGCGACCTTGGCCGAGCGTGAACGCGATCCCGAATCCTTCGTGCGCGACGCGCTGTCCGACTTGCACGAGCTGACCTGGATACGTGGCGGCCGTTGGCAGGCGGCGCGCGGCGAAGGCAGTTTCGGTGAGCCGGCCGAACACGCCGTGAGCCACGCCTTCCACGGCCTGACCCTGAGCTGGCAGTCGGTGCGTCCGCTTACCCCGGCGCTGGCGCTGCATGTTCGCCTGCTGTCGCAATTGCTGGGCTATTTCTACGCCGCCAAGGTGCGCGAGCAGACTTTGCGCGAGCAAGCCTACAGCCAGGCCATCCACGATACCGGCGCGCGCCTGACGCACGACGTGAAGAACATCCTGCAGTCGCTGAAGACCCTGCTCGCCGCTGCCGATACCTCGACCCCGGAAGACAGCGAACGTCTGCTGGCGCTGATGAAGCGCCAACTGCCACAACTGGCGGCGCGTCTCTCGCAAACGGTCGACAAGCTCAAGCAGCCGGCGGAAATGGATGTCGCGCATGTGGCTGCGCATACGTGGTGGGCGGCGCTGCAGACACGCTATGAGCACGACGACGTGCAGTTTTTCGCCGAGGTGCTAGACGACACTCCTTTGCCTCAGGATCTGTTCGACAGCGTGGTCGACAATCTGCTGACCAACGCCTTGCGCAAACGGCAGAATCAGCCAGGTGTTGCGGTGGAAGTTCGCCTGACGCTGCATCCACTGGTCAGCTTGACGGTGACCGATAGTGGCAGTGCTGCCCCCGAGCACGTGGCCCGCAACTTGTTCCTCAGCCCGGTGGCGTCGGATTTCGGATTGGGCGTGGGGTTGTATCAAGCCGCGCGGCAGGCGGCGCGTTCGGGGTTTAGGTTGGAGCTGTCTGACAATCAGCCTGGGGGGGTGGCGTTCCGGTTGCAGGCTACGGCGGAGGCAGCGGGTTGCAGTCCGAACCCGTAGGGCAGACGCGGGCTAGCAGATACTGAAGCGCTACCCAGGTGGTCAGGTCGTCGAATTCGCCGCTGGCGGCATCGGGTTGGGTGGGCGAACGACTGGTGTAGATTAGGTTCCCGTTGAGATTCTCCACTTCGTCCAGCCCCGTCGGCGCGGCGAGTGTGGTGCCATTGATGTTGCTCGCCCCCCAGCCGTTGGGGCCGTGGGAAACCAGCACAAACACGACATCATTTGCGACATCCGGGCTTAATCTGTTGCAGGTGTGCGTGGTGCAGATGACGATCGGATCGGGCGGCCGCAGCGTGGTGCTGGCCGAGAACCCGCTGCCAGCGTCGGCAAATTGCGTAACGACTCCATAATGCAGGCGATTGCCCCACGCGTCCTGCGGTGCAATGCCCAGGTCAACCCACGGCAGCAGGCCGCTCTGCCCCGAGCAGCCCGTGCCTATCCTGTTCTCTTTTCCATCAGGCGGGTTGTCGGTGTCGGGGCAGGGCAGGTAATGATTCGTTCCTGCTACGACATGATGGGTCATCGCATACCCCAGGAGCGCCTCGCGCGCCTCCTGCAGGGTCTGCCGGGTCTCGGCGATCCGCCGCGCCTGAATCTGCGCCGACAATGGCATGGCCAATCCGCCGATCAGGATGGTGATGATGACCAGCACGATGGCCATCTCGATCAGGGTGAAACCGTGCGAGCGTGTCATGGTGCGGCGTCCTTCGTGTCCGGGCTGGCCGGCTCGGTGAGGCGGGGGCGCAGAACCTGATAGGGCTCATATACCCGGCCGTTGGCGCGGATCTGGCCGGGTTTCAGGCCCGATACGGCCGAGCCGTCGCGCTGTGCCTTGCCGTCGACCCAGCGTGTGATCGTGCCGTCGGAGCGGATGACCACGCCATCGTAGCGTAGCGGTGTGGGGGTGCTATCGGTCGATAACAAATGACCCGGGCCGGAGGGGGTGGCGTTGCGCGCGCGCGCGGCCTCGAGCTGGGCGCGCTGCGCCGGCGTGAAGAACAAACGGCCCGGATCGGCCGGAGCAGCCATGCCGGTTCCGATGCAGATCAGGTATAGCGCCAGCATCCAGGCGCTCGAGCGCCCGTCCCATCCGCGTTTTGTGCGCGCGCGCTGACCAGGTCGGGGAAGCCAGCTATTCATGGCGGGCCTCCGTTGTCGTTGCCACAGTGAACCACAGCAGATCGCATTCGGCCTGTAGATGCGGGTGATTGGCGGCTTCGAATGGCGTATTGTCCAGGCGCGACAGGCGGCACCCCTGAACGTGGTACACCCCGGACGCACGCGACTTGAGGGCGTCGAGGAACCGTGTGAGATCGGTTTCCACCAGCAGCGGGAAGGTGAGGGTCATGCGGGTTTGCCCCAGCGGCAGGCCCTGCGCCAGCGAGGACGGCGAGGCTGTGCGGGGCATCAGGCGGTAACTCAACCCATACAGGCCGGCATCGCGGTTGGCCAGTTGCACGGCTTCGATCCAGGCCAGGCGGTCTTCAGCCCCCACGAAGCCGCGTGCCACCAACGCCTGGTAATCCCCCAGGTGGGTGGTGAGGAGTCGCTGCTGCTGACGGCTGCGATCGAGTTGCTGGCGTGCCTGGTTGAGCGCCGTGCGCTGCTGTTGCAAAGCCGCTTCGGCATTGTGTGCCTGACGTTGTCCCCACAGGATGCCGCCGATTGCCAGCAGCAGCGCGGCCAGCAGCATCAGTAAGGGCAGTTTGAGGATGGCGAAAGGCGGGCGGGTCATGGCCGGGCCTCGCGGAAAAGCAGGTTGAGGCTGAAACGCGCTGCGGGTGTACTGACCGCATCAGGGTTAAGTGTCTTGCCGGACAGCGTGCTGCTGGAGTCGGCATTCACGGGGCTGCTGCGCAGAGTCACGTCATGTACACCCGGCATCGCCTGCAGAGTCTGCATGAATTCTTCGATACGCCGCATGGCTGCTCGGTAATTGCCGTCGAACGGACTCAATCCGGCATCGAGGTTGACCTTGACCCCGCCGTTCACTGTCGGTGGCTCATCGGTCCAGCCCAGGCTGTCCAGCGCGACATCGGGCGTGGCCAGCAGGCTTTGTCCAACCGCTGCGAAGAGTGCGAACGCATCGGTCTGCGCCTGGCCGAGCTGGCGTGCCAGATTGACAGTCTGGACGAGTTGCTCGGGGGCCATGACCTGGGTGGGAAAGGTACGCGCAATGGCCTGGTAGCGGGCATCGAATTGCTGATACTGCTGGGCCAACTGGCGTGCCTGGTCGTCCAGGTCCCGGGCATGCAGCCAATAGGCAGCCGTGAGACCCAGGCCCAGCACTGCGACGATGCCGGCAGCCGCATGCAGGCCGCGCCGCCAACGGAATTCGAGGTGATGCTGCAGCAATTCGGACGGCGCCAGATTGAGTTTCAGCGTTTCGCCCGCGATGGCGGCCAGGGGCGCGACTTCCGGCGTGGCGGCCAGAAAATCGTCGGGAATGCGCAAAGCGCGTGCGAGACTGGACATGTCGATCAGTCGCGTGCTGAACGCCGGGTCGGCGTTCAGCTGTGCCTGTGCGCTGTCGAGCTGGCCGCTGGGATCGAGCAGCAGCACATGCAGCCGGGCCTCGCGCGGCAGGATGCGCTGTCCGCTGAGGTAGAGCTGCGTCTTCGCGATTTCGTCCGCTGCGTTACCGGGCAGTTGCGCGGGCGTGTCGCCGCCGATCAGGCGTGAAAAACGCAGCAGGCCGTTGTGATAGTAGGAGAGCCGCAGGCTATTGTTGAGACGGCATGCCAGCAAGGTATGCGCCGACTGTTCCCGTAGTTTTTCCAGCAGATGCTGGTAGGCCAGCGCCAGCGGCGTGATGCCCGCGAGCGGCACGTGTTCGCGGTGCAGCACGCTGAGCCAGGGGGTCAGCCACTCGGCGTCGGGCAAGGCCGCCAGCAGATAGCGGTCGTCGCGGCGTCCGGTCGTTTCGCGTGCCTGCCGCCATGCGCCGGTAAAGCGCGTGTTGCGGAATACCTGCTTGAGCTTGCGCGCCAGCAGTTCGTCGCGTGCGCGTCCCTGCACATGCGGCAGAACCTCGCTGCGGTAATCCTCGTCGACCGTGTCGGCCACCAGCAGTACAGGCAGGTGCGCATGCCTGATCACGATTTTTCGGAATGCGGCCAAGCCTTCCGCATCGGCGGAAAACTCGCCCAGCCAGTGCATATGTCCCGGGCGCCAGTCGAGGACGCCGATCTGGCGGGGCGTGGCAAAGAGAAGCAGGCGATGGTCGAACATCACAGCGGCAGATTCCCGATCAGGTCGTAGATCGGCAGCAGCACCGACACCAGGATGCCGCCAAGCAGCAGGCCCAGAATGGCCGTGAGCAGCGGCTCCAGCACCCGGAGGCCGTTTTCGATCGAGTCGAGTACTTCACGGTTGTAGAAAAACGTCACGTTGTCCAGGGCCTCGTCGAGCGCGCCGGTGCTTTCGCCCACACGTAGCATGCGGATCACCAGCGGCGGAAACAACGCCAGCGACTGGAAGCTTTCCGACAACCCGCGCCCGTCGGCAATCTGCTGGGCGGCGCGGCGTATGCCGTCGGCAATCACGCGGTTGCCGGCGATCATCTCGCCGGCGCGTAGGGCGTCGAGCACAGTGACGCCCGAGCGGTACATCATCGCCAGCGTGTTGGTGAAGCGCGACAGCACGATCTTCTGCACGATCGGTCCGATGATCGGCAATCGCAACTGGGTGCGGTCCCACCATTCGCGTCCGGCTTCGCTCTTGCGCACCCATAAGGGCAGCCCGATGCCCACTGTCAATGCGAGCGCCAGCCCAATCAGCCAGTACGAGCGCAGTGCATTCGACACCGCCATCAGGATCAGCGTCGGCAAGGGCAGCGCCACGCCCATGGTCTTGACCAGGCCCAGTACCTGCGGCACCAGATAGATCAACAGAAACAGGATGGCGGCGCCGACGACGACCAGCACCATCGCGGGATAGATCATGAGGCGCTTGGCCTTGGCCGCCACTTCTTCCTGCCACTTGAGGGACTCGGCCAGCCGTTCGAATACCGTGTCCAGCAGACCCGTCTGTTCGCCCGCCTTGACGCTGTGCACGAACACGGCGCCGAATACCGCCGGATGCGCCGCCAGCGCCTGCGAAAGGACCTTGCCGCCTTCCAGGTCTTCCAGCAGCGCGGTCAGGACATCGCGAAATCCGCGTTTCTCCATGGTGTCGCGCAGATCGCGCAAGCCTTCGAGCAAAGGGATGCCCGCGCGCGTGATGTAACGCATATGGATGCAGAACGTCACCAGATCGCGCCGGGTCACCCGCTCGCGGCCGGTAGGGGCGTACTGGCGCGACAACTCGACCAGGGTGACGAGGTCGAGCCCCATGCGCTTCAGGCGCAGCTCGAGATCGACGTCGTTGACGGCCGACAGCGTGCCCCGGACGCTACGGCCGGTCTGATCGATGGCGCGGTAGTCGAAGAAAGGCATGGTTAGACGGGCCTCGCGATGGCTTCGCGTTTCGCCTGTGGGATATGAACGTTCTGTTTCGCCTTTGGGCGAGTTACTTTCTTTGCTTCGCCAAAGAAAGTAACCAAAGAAAGGCGACCCCGCATCGCTGCCCTGCGGGTCCCCGATTTGGCGCGTGCGGCCGGGCGCTCCACCAACTCGCCCTGGCAAGGCACACAAAACGTGCCTTGCTGCGGAGCTCGGACACGGTTCCGCTCTCTTCCCGTCCGCACGCGCCAAATCGGCAGCGCTGAAGGGGATAAAACCCCAGGTGCGTGCGCAGGTGCCCCTTCTGTGTCGCCGAGAAGCGCAGCCGCCCGAGGGAACAAGGGGCTGGGTGTCTGAGCTCCGCAGTGAGCCGCGTTTTGTGCAGCTCGCCAGGGCGAGTTCCAGCCCCGCCTCGGGTGGCGAGCATCGCAGGGGAGCCGAAGGCCGACACAGTAGGGGTGGCTTTTTCTTGGGTTACTTTCTTTTGACCACGCAAAAGAAAGTGACTCGCCCAAAGGCGAAAAGCGAAGCCGCCGCAAGGTCACCAATGTGAGCGAAGAAGAACCCAGGGCCATTCTCACACCCGCCCTGTCAAATCCACCACTCGCGAGACTTCCGACAACGAAGTCACGCCATCCAGCACGCGCTTGATGCCATCCTCGGCCAGCGGGTGGTAACCGTGTTCGAATGCGGCGCGGCGGATTTCGTGCAGCGGTGCGTGGTTGGCGACCAGTTCATCCAGCGTGGGGTCCATCCGCAACAGCTCGATCAGTGCAAGCCGGCCTTTGTAGCCTTTATGGCTGCAGGCCGGGCAGCCCACGGCGCGGTAGATCTGCGGCGGTTCGAGCGGGTCGGCGCCGAGGATGCGCGCCTCGTCCTCGTCCGGCGTGTAAGCTTCCCGGCAGTGCGGACACAGTTTGCGTACCAGACGCTGCGCAATGACGCCGATGATGTTGCCGGACAGGATGCCGGGCTGGATGCCGATGTCCATCAGGCGAGGAAACACGCCGAGCGCGGAGTTGGTGTGCAGGGTGGTGAACACCTGGTGGCCGGTCATGGCGGCGCGGAAGGCCATCTCGGCGGTGTCCTTGTCGCGGATTTCGCCGACCAGGATGATGTCGGGATCTTGCCGCATGATCGAACGGATGCCATTGGCAAAGTCGAGCTTCAGCGTCTCGTTGACCGAACTCTGGCGCATCAGCGTGACGGGGTATTCCACCGGGTCCTCTAGCGTCATGATGTTGACGGTCTCGTTGTTGAGATGCGACAACATCGAGTACAGCGTGGTGGTTTTGCCCGAGCCGGTGGGTCCGGTGACGACGAGGATTCCCTCTGGCCGCGCCATCATCAGTTGCAGTTCGCGCAGCGCGTCGGGTGTGAAGCCCATGTAATCCAGCGGCATGATGGATTTTTCACGGTCGAGGATGCGCAGCACCACGTTTTCGCCGTGGATGCCGGGCTGCGAAGAGACGCGGAAATCGATCGGGCGGCCGTTCAGCGTGAGCGACATGCGGCCGTCCTGCGGCGCGCGCGTCTCCGCGATATTCATGCCGGACAGCACCTTCAGACGCACCAGGATGCCCGGCCAATAGGTCTTGTGCAGACTGCGGATCTGTTCCAGCACGCCATCGATGCGATAACGGATGCGCAGGAAGGCATGCTCGGGCTCGAAGTGGATGTCGCTCGATTCGCGCTTCACCGCGTCGGTCAGCAGGGCGCCGACCAGCCGTACCACAGGCTGGGTGTATTCCTCGGTATCGGGGTTGAGGCTGGCGTAATCGACTTCGCCGGTTTCGATTTCGCGCAGAATGCCGTCGAGCGAGAGGTCGAAACCATAGAACTTGTCGATGCATTCGAGCAGTTGCGCTTCCGCCGCCAGCAGGGTGTCGATTTCGATCTGCCCGCCGAGCGAGGCTTTCAACTGGTCGAGCGCGACGACGTTGAACATGTCGGTGGTCGCCAGCGTCAGCACGTTGCGCGCGGCATCGTGGGCGATCGGCAACAGGTGATGACGGCGCGCAAATTCCTCGGGCACCAGTTGCAGCGCTTCGGGGTCGGCCACGACCTGGGTGAGGTCGATGCCCTGGCTGCCGAGTGCATTGGCGAGCTGGTCGCGCAGCACGGCTTCGGTGATGAATCCGAGTGCGACGAGCTGGCGGCCGATCGGCAGGCCCGTGGCTTTCTGCTCCTTCAGGCCGATGCGCAACTGGTCGAGGGTGATCAGCCCCTGGGTGACCAAGGTTTCGCCCATGCGGAGTTTCTTGCGGCGCTCCATGGCGGTCTTACCGGATCGATTTCAACTGCTGCACGCGCGCTTTGGCCTGGGCGCGGTCGTAGCGGTGCACGCCGCTGTCTGCGAGGGCTTTCTCGTAATACGTCAGCGCGCTTGGGTACTGCTGCAACTGGTCGAGGCTGACGGCCAGATTGAAGGCGTAATCGGCGTTGTCGGGCGCACCCCGATAGGCCTCGAAGTAGGCGGACTGGGCGTCGTTCCAGCGCCCCTGCCCGGCGTAGAGATTGCCGAGCGTCTGGTAGAGCTGCGGGCTGGGCGCGCGTTCGATCAGTATTTTCAGCTGGCTTTCGGTGACCTGGCCGTCGGTATTGCCCAGCAAGTCGAGCAAGGCACCCTGGGCGGCTGCATTGCGGGGATCGATCTCGAGCACTTCGCGATACAGGCGCCGGGCATCCGCATCGCGGTTTTGCGCACTGGCGATGGCTGCGAGTCCCAGCAGCGCATCCGCCGTGCGTCGGTGTGTGGCTGCCTGGGTATACAGCCGTTGCGCTTCGGTCAGTGCCCCGCGCTGGTAGGCGGCGTAGGCCTGGGAGAGCAGGGTCGTCTGGGCGTCGGGCTGGAACTGGGGCACGGCAGGCGCAGGGGTGGCGGCCACCGTCGGCTGCGCACGCGGAACAGGTGGCGCGCTGCGGTGCGGAAGCGTGGTGACAGGCGTCGTGGTAGGTTCGGCAAGCGCGGGACGCGCGGCGGCAATGGGCTCGGGACGGCGTTCGGGTGTGGTTGTCGATACGGTCGGCATCGGCTGCACCAGGGGAACCGGCGCAGCGGGTGCGACAGCGCGTGCCATGGCCGGCGGCGGCGTGGTGGCCGGCGGTTGCAGGGCGAAGTAGAGGTATATCCCGTAGCCGAGCGCGACGAGGACAGCCAGCAGGGCGGTGAGCGGCACCAGGGAAAGCTGCGGCCAGCGCAGCCTGGGGGACGAAGTGCCGGGCACAGGTTCGCTGTTGCCGAACAGCAGACCGGGCGGTTCGACCCATTCGCGCGCTTTCGCGGTGCCAGGGAGGGCCGGTTCCAGTTCGAGGTCGCCTTCGATCCGGCTGTCCGAATCAAACTTGTCCGTGCCGGACCGTCCGGGGTTTGCGGCCTCGGCCTGTTTCAGTGCTTTGAGCAGCAGGCTCAAGGCTGGCTCCGGGCACTGTCGGGCAGCAGCCGCTGGAACGGCTGAAGCGCGTCGTTGTTCAGCGTGGGGTTGGATACCACGGTGGGCCGCAGGAAAATCACCAGTTCGGTCTGGCTGTTGAGGCGTTCATGCTGGCCGAACAAGGCGCCGATACCTTCGGGGCGCGACAGGCCGGGCACGCCATCGCGCGCATTGTTGCTGTCGTCCTGGATCAGGCCGCCGAGGACCACGGTCTGGCCGCTGCGTACCTGCAGCAGCGATTCCATTTCGCGCACCTGGATGACGGGAATGGAATTCTTGACGCCCGCTTTTTCAAGGTCGGGATTGGGGTCGTCCACCGATCCCACCTTGCGCGAGATGGTGGGACGCACGGTCAGCGATACCATGCCATTCTCGTTGATCTGCGGCAGCACCGACATCACCACGCCGATGGGCACGGTGTGTGCGGTGGTCGTGAACGTGGCGGGCTGGAGCACCGAACCCGTGGAGGATAACGCCCCCTGCTGCGACTGCACGGAAAAATAGACCAGATTGTCGACGACCTTGAGCAGGGCCGTCTGGTTATTCAGCGCCATGAGTTTGGGACTGGACAGCACCTTGGTCTTGCCGAACGATTCCAGCAGGTCGATGGCCGCGGTGAAACCGTTATTGCCGCTGTTGGTGTAGGTGGCCTGGATGAAAGGCGAGAGCGTCCCCGCCAGCGCATTGGTGCCAGCGCCTACGGTATTGATCGTCCAGCCGGTGGCGCCCTGCAGGGCCTTCGACCAGTCGATGCCCGCGCGGTACTGATCCTTGAGCGTGACTTCGACGATGGTTGCCTCGATCAGTACCTGACGTTGCGCGGACTGCATGACGCGATCCAGGTACTGCTGCACCAGTTCCTGCTGTCTGGAGGTGCCGAGTACCGTCACGGTACCCGCGACCGGGTTGACCGCCACATCGTATTTGCCGTCGCCTGCCGGCTGGTTGGCGAACGCGGCAGTGAACAGGTTGGCGGCGCCCGCGCCGGCCTTGCTGGCCGCTTCGGCCTGGGAGACCCGTTCGGCGCGCTCGGCCTTTTCGGCCTCCAGCCGCGCCGCGCGTTCCTCGTTGCTCTGGGTGACGGCCCGCGTGCCGGCGAGCATGGTACGGATATTGTCGGCCAACACCGTCCACAGGTCGTTGTTCGACTGGCTGGCGACGGTGGTGGTGGAGGAGTTGCCGGCGCTGGTCGAGGCGGATGTGTTGCCGGTTCCCGTGCCGATGCCGCCGCCGGTGCTGGCGATCTGCGCCGCTACGCCGACGCTGGAGGTCGTGTTGCGGGCGACGTTGACGTAATTGACCGTATAGGTCTTGACGTAGGGTGTGTCAGGCATGATCGACACCGTCCGCCCGTTCATCTCGTAGCGTAGGTCGGCTTGCCGTGCGATGCGGTCGAGAATGGCGGGCAGCGGCTCCTGCACGGCATTGAGCGAGACGTTCCCCGAGATGCCCGGGTACAGGTCGATGTTGTACTGGGTGTCGCGTGCGATGGAAAACAGCAGATCCTTCACCGGCACATCGTTGACCACGACGGTATAGGTCGGAACCGGCGCAGTCAGCTTGGGCGGGGACAAGGCGGGGATGGCCTTGACGGGCGCGGGCGGCGGGCTGACGGGAACGGCTGTCGGGCTGGGACGGGTGATATGGTCGGGCGAGGTGTCGAATGCCCGCGGGGGGACGCAACCCGCCAGCACGAGGCTGGACAGCGCCAGGCCCGTCAATACGGAGCGTTTCAACACAGCATTCATCATCATCCCGTTGGCAAGACTACGCTGCGCATTTTGCCGACCGTGCGCAGAAACGGCACACCTATAGACGTGGCGGGCAAGGAGCGCATGACCGCCATGGCCGCGTCCCGGTTGGGGAATTCGCCCGCCAGGATCATCCAGGCGGGGGCGCCTTGGCTCAGGCCATGCAGCACCCGCACCGGCTGAGGCGTAACGGCGTTCAGATCCCCCAATAATACGGCTGCCTGCGCGGCTTCTTTAGCCGAGGCGATCTGGATCACGTGGGTATCCGGAGCAGCGGTGACAAGCCAGCGCTGGGTTTGCCGCGCGAGTTCAGTCACGCGGCTGACCGGAACGGGGGCGGGGGGGCGGGACGTACTCGTCGCTTGAGGCGGTACGGCAGGCAGCGAGGCCGCGGGCGGGCGCGTTTGCCAGGCGACGAACGTGAGCAGACCGAGCCCGGCGGCCAGCCCGGCGCTTAGCCACGCCCAGCGCGGCAGTCGTGGTTGGGGTGCGGTTTGGGCGGGGGAGCGGATTTCGGCGTCGCTTGCCGCGGCATCCAGATGCGTCGTGGTGAGTGTATGGGTTTGTCCGGCATAGGCCGCGAGCAGGGTTTTGTCGGCCAATACGTTGATGCGGCGTGACAATCCGCCGGAAAGGCTGGTCAGTCGCGCGATCAGGGGTGCGGAAAACAGGTCGGGCCCGCGATAGCCAGCCACCGCGAGACGCGCACGCAAATACTCGGCGACTTCGGATTCGCTAAGCGGCGACAGGTTGAGGCTCAGCGTGATGCGGTCCTTCAGCTGGCGAATGCGCGGATCGGCCAGTTGCGCGTCGAGTTCGGGCTGGCCGAACAGGATGATCTGTAGCAGCTTGTCGGTAGCGGTTTCCAGATTGGTCAGCAGCCGCAGGAATTCCAGGTTGTCGAGCGCGATGCCCTGCGCTTCCTCGACGAACACCACCACGCGCCGGCCTGCTTCGTGGCGGGCGAGGAGCGCGGCATTGAGCTGTGCCAGCCGGGCCTGGCGACCCTCTGCGGCGGCGTCGATACCCAGGTCGGAAAGGATGGCGGCCAGCATGTCGTCAGGCGACAGGGTGGGATTGCCGAGATAGACGCTGTCGATGGTGTCGGGCAGCTGGGCGACCAGCTTGCGGCACAGCATGGTCTTGCCGCTGCCGACTTCACCCACGACCTTGATGATGCCTTCGCCCTGGCCGATTGCGTATTGCAAGGCGGCGAGCATTTCCCCCCGCTGGCCGCCGGCATACCAGTATTCGGTATTCGGCGTGATGCGGAAGGGTGCTTCTTTCAGACCGAAATAGTCAAAATACACGGGAGGGCGGGCTAATGCTCATTTCGCGTCTGTGTTTCCGCGAGAAAGCGATGGATGCAAGGCATGTCGCTTGGCAAGGGCCATCCCTTGCCAAGCGGCGCAACGCCGCAGACGCGCTTTCTCGCGGAAACCCGGAGGGACGAATTCAATTTGGGCGCATTCCTTTGTCGCGAGCCGCTTGCAGTGATCGCACTGTGGCGCGTCACGCTTCGCGGGCTGCACCCAACTTGAACTCGTCGCAGGCGTGAAATGAGCATTAGCACGCCCTACTCGGTTCCGTATGTCTGCATACGGCTGTAAAGCGTGGTGCGGTTGATGCCGAGCAGCTTGGCGGCCTGCGACAGGTTGCCGTGGGTCATGTTGAGCGCAGCCTCGACGTAGGCTTTTTCCCACTGGCGCAGGGTGACATCGAGGTTGAAGTTGGCCAAGGTCTGCAATTGCTTGCGTGCCAGTTCGATCAGCGCCTTGCTGTCGCTGGCGAGCGGGATTTCCTGCGGATAGGCCTGATCGGTGTCGAGTTCCGCTTCCAGCTGTTGTGCATTCACCGCCATGCCGGGGTACTTCGTGGTCAGGCGGATGGCGATGTTGCGCAGTTCGCGCACGTTGCCGGGGAAGTGGTAGTCCTCCCACATCTGCTGCGCGCGCGCATCGAGCGAGAACGGCTGGCTCTTGGCCTCGCGCGCGTAGAAATCGCGGAAATGGTTGAGCAGCGTGAGCTTGTCCTGCCCCATTTCGCGTAGCGGCGGCACGGCGATGGAGAACACCGACAGGCGGTGGTAGAGGTCGGCACGGAAGCGCCCCGCCTTGATCTCGGCACGCAGGTCGCGGTTGGTGGCGGTCACCACGCGGGCGTTGGAGAAGCGCGGCTGGGTTTCGCCGACACGCTGGTATTCGCCGTTTTCCAGCACACGCAGCAGCTTGGCCTGCAGTTCCAGCGGCAGCTCGCCGATCTCGTCGAGGAACAGGGTGCCGTTCTCGGCCTCCTCGAAGTAGCCGGCGCGTGCGCTGGTGGCGCCGGTGAAGGCGCCCTTGGCGTAGCCGAACAGGGTGGGCTCGACCAGCGTCGGCGAGATCGCCGCGCAGTTCAACGCCAGATAGGGTTTGTGCGAACGCGGCGACAGCTGGTGCAGGCTGGAGGCGACGCGTTCTTTGCCGCTGCCGGATTCGCCTTCGATCAGCACGGGGAAGGGCGCCGCCGCATAT
The DNA here is from genome assembly GCA_001899305.1 of Thiobacillus sp. 0-1251. Taxonomy (GTDB): domain Bacteria; phylum Pseudomonadota; class Gammaproteobacteria; order Burkholderiales; family Thiobacillaceae; genus Thiobacillus. The sequence goes on from MKWL01000020.1 coordinate 100,477, forward strand.
TGCTTGATCTGCTCGCGCAGCTTGTCCATCGCCGGGCTGTCCCCGACGATGCCCGAATCCTTGACGGGCGCGGGGGCCTTGTCGGCGCTGCGCTCGGCATCCTGCACCAGTAGCGCATTGAACAGCAGCGACTTCAGTCGTTCCGGCTCGCAGGGCTTGGCGACGAAATCGATCGCCCCCAGCGCGCGCGCGTGGCGCGCGTTGGCCTCGTCGCTCTGACCGGAAAGGACCAGGATCTTGATGCTGGGGGAAATGCTCAGCAGGTCGGCAATCAGGGCGAAGCCCTCGTCGGGCTTGTGCGGTTGCGGCGGCAGACCCAGGTCGACCAGGGCCAGTTGCGGCGGTTCGTCCAGTTGCATCATCAGGCTTTTCACCTGCGCCCGCGACTCGGCAGCGGAGATATCGAAGTCCTTGCTCAGAACGTAGGTGAGCGTGTCGGAGATCAGCGGATCGTCATCGACGATCAGCAGGCTAGGCTTGTTGGTTTGGACCACATGTCCTCCAGGTCGATTGGTACCGAAAGCGCGCCTGTATCTGCGTACAGGAGAAATTGTTGCGTGCGTGTCGGATTTTCGACGATTGTGCCAGAGACCCGGTCAAAGTTAAACCAGAGCGCACATTGGGGGCGGCGTCCGCGCACCGCACGCGAATAGGCGTTAGCGGCGCGGGAAGCGGTGGACTTGAGGGCGGGGTTAGCTGTTTACCGGTTCGACGGCTACCCGGGTCCAGCCCTCGCTGCGTTCGATCGGATTGCCCAGGGCGATGAACTTGCGTTCCGGCGTGCCCTGGATCTGGAACACTTTGCCCAGCGCGAAATGGATCGGATCGATGATGAGGGTCTTCTGGTCGCCGTCCAGCCACAGGCTGGGATGGGGCAGGCTGGCGCTGCTGTTGTCGAACCCGTTGACGGTATAACCCGAGGTGGCGGTATCGTAGAGCATGGCCAGGGTGGGTTTTTCGGCCAGGGTCTCGATGCCGACCGAACTGGTGTCGTCGTTGAGGCGGGACAGCCGGCGCACGACCCCCAGTTGCCAGTCGCGGGCGTCGTGCGACTTGACGCCGATGAGCGCCCCCACGCGCAACCAGTCCTTGTCGCGCGATTCGACGATGGCGCCATATCCGTATTCGCTTTCGTCGTTCATGACCCAACGCTCGACATCCGGCGAATGCTGGGTGACTGGCAAGGTCATTTGCGAGACGCGTTCGCGCGTGCGGTCGGTGATGAAACCGTATACCTGCACGTCGTCGGCCTCGTTGTAATTCAGGCCCGTTCCATAGGGGGAGACGCTGGCAGGGGTGTCGGCAGTCTTGATCTGGTTGATGATGGCGCTCAGGCCGTGGGTCACGTCGACCAGGCGCTTGACCGATTCGCGTGGCGCACGGCGCTGTTCGCGCGTGGCCAGTGAAGCCCATTGGCGCTGCAGGTGTTCGAGCAACTCGAGGCTTTCGGCCGTGCGTGCGGTTTCCGTCAGGCCAAGTTGCGCCGGCGGCGTGCCAGACTGGAGTGCTGCGTGCAGTTCCTGCAACTTGAGCAGCAGGTCTGCGGTGGCCCAGAAACGCAAGGGCTTGTCGGTGTCGGGCTTGCGCACGCGGCGCGGGCCGTGGTCGGCGGACAGGTCGACCACGAAGTTGTCTGTGCTCGTGTCGAGCCTGCGGTCCATTTGAAGCATGTCGTGCCAACCGCATAGCCAGCGATCGGTCTGGTCGATCTGGCGCGGATAGAGCGTGCCGGAATGGGCCAGGCTCAGCATCAGAATATGCAGATAGGCGGTCTCGCAACTGCAGCCGGCCGTGTCCTCGGCGTAGGCCCACAGCGTTTGCCGATGAAAGCCTTCGGTTTCGCCGATGCGATACAGGTTGTGCAGCCGCAGCCAGAGTTTGTCGCCGGCCGGCAGATAGCGGATGGCACGCCATTTCAGCAGTTGGCCAAAGGTGCGGATTGCGCGCAGGGTGATCAGCGGGATCGCGTCTTCGTGCTGCACCTTGCCGGCGGTACGTGCAAGATGCAGCACAAAGGCGTGATAACCGCGCGCGACCTCCCAGTAAAGGCCATATACGGCATGCCAGAGCTGGCTTTCGGCAGGGCGCGACATGCGCGGATTGCGCAGGTACTGGCGCACCAGCGTGTCCTGCAGGTCGCGTGACTTTTCGTCCAGCAGCATGAAGATGGCCAGGCGATCTTTCGTGTATTGCGTCGAATTCTCGTTGAAGCGCTTGAGTGCATTGAGAATGGCTTCCTGGCATTTGAAGGCGTCGCCGATGGGCAGGTTCTCGACCCAGCGGGATGCCGCCTTGAGATTGGCCAGCGGATCGTCGTTTCGTTTACCGAACGGCGTCAGGTTGGCCAAGCGCGAAGCAAATTTATCTGCCAGTGAAGTCATGGTGTGAAAACGATCCCGATGTGACAAAGCGTACCTTGACGTACTTGGCCATGACCACAGCAAATTCTATGCCATTCGTCAGGCCAGCTTGGCTTGGACCCAGGGCCGCACCGATGCCAGTGCAGCGGGCAGGTGCCCGGGTTCGCTGCCGCCGGCCATCGCCATGTCCGGCTTGCCCCCGCCCTTGCCGCCGACCTGGGTGGCGACGAAGTTCACCAGTTCGCCGGCCTTGATCTTGCCGGTAACGTCGGGGGTTACCGCAGCGATCAGGCTGACCTTGCCGTCGGCGACCGTGCCCAGCACCAGCGCGCAGGATTTCAGCTTGTCGCGTAGCTTGTCGGCGGTTTCGCGCAGCGCCTTGGCGTCGACGCCGTCAAGCTGCGCCGCCAGAACACGCACGCCGTTGACGTCGATGGCCTGCTGCACCAGGTCGTCGCCCTGGCTGGAAGCGAGCTTCGATTTCAGGCGATCGAGTTCCTTTTCCAGCGCCCGGCTGTGTTCCATCAGCTGCGTCACGCGTTCGGCCGCCTCGGCCGGGGTGGCCTTGACCATTTGCGCAATCGCGCCAAGGTTCTTTTCGGTTTCGCCGAGGTAGGCCAGCACTCCGGTACCGGTGGTCGCTTCGACCCGGCGGATGCCGGCCGCGACGCCGGTTTCCAGCAGGATCTTGAAGGCGCCGATGTCGCCGGTGCGCGCCACGTGGGTGCCGCCGCACAGTTCGCGCGAGCTGCCGATGTCGAGCACCCGCACTTCGTCACCGTATTTTTCGCCGAACAGCATCATGGCGCCAGTTTTCTGCGCTTCCTCGATCGGCATCACCCTCGCCTGGGTTGCCGTATTGGCGAGGATTTCGGCGTTGACGCGCGCTTCCACCTCGCGGATCTGCGCGTCGGTCATCGGATTCGGCTGCACGAAGTCGAAGCGGGTCTTGTCGGCGTCCACCAGCGAGCCCTTCTGCTGCACGTGCTCGCCGAGCACTTCGCGCAGCGCCTTGTGCATCAGGTGAGTGACCGAGTGATTGCGCATGGTGCGCGCGCGGTTGTCCTCGTCGACGCGCGCGAGCACGGCGTCGCCGACCACCAGCGAGCCGGTCTTCACCACGCCGTGATGACCGAACACCTGCGCCTGGATTTTCTGCGTGTCCTCGACTTCGAATGCCCCGTTCGTGCTCTGCAGCACGCCGCAGTCGCCGGCTTGGCCGCCGGATTCGGCGTAGAAGGGCGTGTGGTCGAGCACCACCACGCCGAGCTCGCCTTCCTTCAGCTCGTTGACGGTGCTGCCGTCGCGATACAGCGCAAGCACCGTGCCGTCGTGCGTCAGCGTGTCGTAGCCGTGGAAGGTGGTTGCTTCGCCCGAATACTCCAGTCCGGCACCGAGCTTGAACTTGCCGGCGGCGCGCGCCTGAGCTTTTTGTTGTTCCATGGCGCGATCAAAGCCCGTGATATCGACCTCGATTCCATGTTCTCGGCAAATGTCCGAGGTAAGGTCGAGCGGAAAGCCATAGGTGTCGTGCAGCATGAAAGCTGTGTTCCCATAGAGCGGAAGATCACTTTCAAGAACTACTTCAAGTTTCAGGAAGCTTTTTAACTCTGGAGTCAGGTCTTTAAAAGCAGACTTAAGGTGCTCCTCAATAGAGGAACGACTTTGAGTTTTTGGAATAACGCCGATAAGAGTCAGAGTTCCACTCTTGCCACTTGCTTTCGCAAAGTTCTGAATCTCTTTTCTTAATGAAAGAAGATTTGAGAGTAGAGCTTTAATGTCAGTTGCGTTATTCAGTAACTTAACTTCGACAAAAATTTCCTCTTTTTTTGTGTGGAAGAGGCCGTCTACGTGCTGACGTAACCCGCTTCTATCGTTTAGTCCAACTTCTTCAAAAAACTCGTCATCGTTGCTAAATTTTCCTCCGAACCATTGGATTGCTCTCTCTTTTGGAGAGATCGCTCGCTCCAATATTTTCATTCCGCTGTCGATGGTCTCGAAGAAGCGTTCCTCTTCTTGGCGCAGTATGTCCATGACGCGCGTCTGCGCCTTGACGAGTTCAGGGTAGGCCGCGCCCATCGCTGTGACCAGGTCCGGCACGATACGGTTGAAGAAGGCTGCACGTGCGCCGAGCTTGTAGCCATGACGGATGGCGCGGCGGATGATGCGGCGCAGCACGTAGCCGCGCCCCTCGTTGCCCGGGATGACGCCGTCGACGATGAGGAAGGAACAGGCGCGGATGTGGTCGGCGATGACCTTGAGCGAGTTATTGGCAAGATCGCTCGTGTTCGTCTCGCGCGCGGCGGCGGCGATCAGCGCCTGGAACAGGTCGATCTCGTAGTTGGAGTGCACGTGCTGCATCACCGCTGAAATGCGTTCGAGCCCCATGCCGGTGTCGACGCTGGGCTTGGGCAGCGGGTGCATGGTGCCCGATTCGTCGCGGTTGAACTGCATGAACACGTTGTTCCAGATCTCGATGTAGCGGTCGCCGTCTTCCTCGGGGCTTCCCGGAGGCCCACCATAGATGCCTTCGCCGTGGTCGTAGAAGATCTCGGTGCAAGGGCCGCAGGGGCCGGTGTCGCCCATCGCCCAGAAGTTGTCGCTGGCGTAGCGGGCGCCCTTGTTGTCGCCGATGCGGACAATGCGTTCCTTGGGTACGCCGATGTCGTTGTGCCAGATGTCGTAGGCCTCGTCGTCCTCGGCGTAGACCGTGACCCACAGCTTCTCGGTCGGCAGCTTCAGCACCGTGGTGAGGTATTCCCAGGCGTACTTGATGGCGTCCTGCTTGAAATAGTCGCCGAAGCTGAAGTTGCCCAGCATCTCGAAGAAGGTGTGGTGGCGCGCGGTGTAGCCGACGTTCTCGAGGTCGTTGTGCTTGCCGCCGGCGCGCACGCAGCGCTGCGACGACACCGCGCGGGTATAGCTACGCTTGTCCTGCCCGGTGAACACATCCTTGAACTGCACCATGCCGGCGTTGGTGAACAGCAGGGTGGGGTCGTTGCCCGGCACCAATGGGCTGGAGGGGACGACGGTGTGGCCCTTGGAGGCGAAGAAATCGAGGAAGCTCTGGCGGATGGCGCTGCTTTTCATTTTTGAGGGGGTGGGCGTGAACGACGGACAATAAGGCATTGTATCCGTTAAAGTTCCGCCCTTACAGGCGGCAGGGAAAGGGAAAATGAGCGACGAGGACGTGATTGCGGCGATGCGCCAGTGGATCGAAAAGGCGGTGATCGGGCTCAACCTGTGCCCGTTCGCCAAGGCGGTCTACGTGAAGAACCAGGTGCGCTATGTGGTGAGCCACGCGCAGCATCTGGACGGTTTCCTTGAAGACCTCGACCGCGAGCTGGATTTTCTGGCCGCCGCCGATCCCGAGGAAATCGATACGACGCTGCTGATCCACCCCACGCTGCTGCCGGATTTTCTCGATTTCAACGATTTCATGCAGCTGGCCGAAGCGGCCGTGGGCGAACACGGGCTGGATGGCGTGATCCAGATCGCCAGCTTCCACCCGGCCTTCCAGTTCGAGGGCACCGAGCCCGACGACATCGGCAACTTCACCAACCGGGCGCCGTACCCCACCCTGCATCTGCTGCGCGAGGCGAGCATCGAACGGGCGGTGGCGGCGTTCCCCGAAGCGGAAACGATCTACGAACGCAACATTGCGACGCTGAAGTCCTTAGGACATGCGGGATGGGCCGCCCTGTGGGCGGCACCTCCAAGAACCTAGCTGCCGCAACCGCCGCAACAACTTCCGTTCGCATGCGGGGACTGCTTTTCTTCGACGAGCACACCGGCTCCGGCAAGCGCCGCCGCCAATTGGGCGCGTGTCGTCGTTTTGTCGTCGATGTGCGCATACACGCGTGCCGGGCCATCGAGAAATGACACGTCATGCACGCCGGGAATCGCTTTCAGGGTCGCGCCGGCCCGTTCTGCTGCTTCGGCGCTGACAGGTCCCAGGATATTGAGGGTCTCGGTTTTCATGTTTGCTCTTTCACAAAAAAATTGGATTCGACCGGCCTTAGCATAAAGACGCATCGGTCCCCAGGGCGGAGCCGCAGTCGCATGGCGATGACCGCACCCATGCGCGCGCCTTCGATACCGCCGGTCTGCCATTGAGTCCGATCCGGCAAAGCCCGAGAGCGGTAAACGGAGGTTGCGCGCGGTGCCGTGCAAAACCCGTACGCAAGGCCTACAGCCTCCGCGGTGACCGGGATATCTAAATATACATTTCAAATAAATGTTATGTAAAGGGGAAAATTCGCCGGATATCGCGACGATGAAATGCCGAAGGGAATGGGGTGGATCCGCGGGCCGCTAATCGCCCGTAGGGGAAATACGGAAGGCACGCACATTTTCCATACTGCGCAATGCCGCCGCGAACGTAGAGATATTGTCCGGATTGATCGTTCGGATAACCATCCGATATTCGAACCAGAAGCCGTCATCGGAAAGCCGGTAGCTCATGTTGGCTATAGTAAAGCCGCTGCTCGTTACGAATTGCTTCAGTTCCTGCTCCGGCATTGCATTGCCCCTGTCGAATCGGACAAAGTGATGCGCATAGAAATGGGAGGGTAACTTGGCTTCAACCCAGCGGAAGAGGGAGAGGGTTCCTACTGTCAGCAACGTCCCGAGCACGGCGGGGAAATAGAATCCGATGCCAATCAGGATGCCGATGGCGGCTGTAATCCAGATTGAAGCTGCCGTGGTCAGGCCGCGAACGGAAAGCCCTTCCTTGAAAATCACCCCTGCCCCCAGGAAACCGATGCCTGTCATGATGCCCTGGGCCATGCGCGTCGGGTCCGTGCGGACTGTGTCAACCGGCACGCCGGGCAACCACTTCAATTGATAAAGCGTAATCAGCATGAGCAGACTTGATGCGAGACATACGAGCGCATGCGTGCGGAAACCGGCCGGCCTGCCATGGAAGCTTCTCTCCAGCCCGATAACGCCCCCGGCGAAGAGTGCACCCAGAAGATGAATGGTAATGGTCAGCGAATCAGCGTCCATTGCGTGGCCTCGTAATCGTGGATGTCGTCGCGTGTTTTTCGACGAGGGCTCATTGATTACGATAGTAAAAATTACATTTTTGTGACGATGGAGGCGTGACGCATCCAGGGTTCATGAGCCCGGGTGGCGGGCCAAGGCAGGCTGGTATGCGGTTGAGGCGGGCCGATTAGGTCTTAGCACCCATTGTCGCCGCCGGGACGCGCCGCTAAGGTGTCCGCTTTCAAAGACAGGATGCACTATGTCGAACCAAACCCGCATGCTTGAACTGCGCCAGGCGCTGTCGCGCGTCATTGTCGGCCAGGACACGCTCCTCGACCGCCTGGTGATCGGCCTGCTCGCCGACGGCCATGTGCTGGTCGAAGGCCTGCCGGGGCTGGCCAAGACGACGGCGGTGAAGACGCTCGCCGCCGCCATCCACGGCAGCTTCCGGCGGATCCAGTTCACCCCCGACCTGCTGCCGGGCGACCTCACCGGCACCGACATCTATCACGAGGGCCAGTTCGAATTCGTCGAAGGCCCGCTGTTTCGCGAGATCATCCTCGCCGACGAGATCAACCGCGCGCCGGCCAAGGTGCAGGCCGCGCTGCTGGAGGCGATGCAGGAGCACCAGATCACGGTGGGCGGCGTGACGCGCCCGCTGCCGCCGCTGTTCATGGTGATGGCGACGCAGAATCCGCTGGAGCAGGCGGGCACCTATCCGCTGCCGGAAGCGCAGCTCGACCGCTTCCTGCTGCATGTGGCGCTGGATTACCCGAGCGACACGGAGGAACTCGACATCCTGCGCCGCGACCGCGCACAGGCCGCGAGTGCCGGCCATGCGCCGCTGGCGGCGGTGATCGATACCACCACCGTGCTGGCGGCGCGCGCGGAGGTGCAGCAGGTGCACGTGTCGGACGAGGTCGAGCGCTACATCGTCAGCCTGGTGCGCGCCAGCCGTGCGCCGGGCGCGTGGCGCGCCGACTGGTCGAATGCCGTGGACGTGGGTGCCAGCCCGCGTGCCTCGCTTGCGCTCTTGCACGCGTCGGCGGCTGCGGCCTACCTGCGCGGCCGCGACTACGTGACGCCGGACGACGTGCGCGAACTCGCCGCCGATTGCCTGCGCCATCGCATCACCCTGAGCCTCGACGCGCGCCTGCAGAAACTCGACCGCGACGCCTTCATCGCCGGCCTGCTCGAGGCCATCCCCGCCCCGTGAGTCTGGCGCGGCTGAAGCGGCTGGCGTGCTGGCGTGTGCGGCCCGATGCGCCGGCCTCGGTGCACGCGCCGCTGATCGCGCCGGCCGACATCGCCGCGCTCGCCGCGCAGGCCAGCCTGCTGGCGACGCTGCCGGTGCGCGAGGTGCACGACCACCATGCCGGCGACTGGGCGTCGCGCTGGCTGGGGCGTGGGCTGGATTTCGAGGAATCGCGCCTGTACAGCCCGGGCGACGACATCCGCGACATGGACTGGCGCACCACCGCGCGCACCGGGCGTGCCTACCTGAAAATCTACCGCGAGGAGCGCCAGCCGCTGGTACATCTGGTGGTCGACCGCGGCGCCACCCTGCGCTTCGGCACGCGTCGCCGGCTCAAGGCCGCGCAGGCGGCGCGGGTGGCTGCGGTGCTGGCCTTCGCCAGCGCCGGGCACAACGGCGTGATCGGCGCCACGCTGTGGGCCGTGCAGGACGAAACCCTGCCTGCGCGCCATGGCAGGCTGGCGGCGCTCGGCCTGATCGAGGCGGCGGCGGCGCCGTGCCCGCCGCTTGCCGATCCGGCACCGACCGACGCCCTCCGCTATGTCGACCGCCTCGCCGCGCTCGAAGCGAGCTTGCCGCGCGGCACACGGCTGGTGCTGATCAGCGATTTCGCCTGGCTGGCCGACGCCCACGAGACGCTGCTGGCACGGCTGACCGCGCGCTGCGATGTGTGGGCGATCCAGATCGTCGACGCCGCCGAGCGCGCCCTGCCGGAAATGGGCGCGGCGTGCTTCCACGACATGGCGACCGGCCAGCGGGTGTGGCTCGACACCGGCGAGACCGCAGTGCGAAGCGCGGCCCGTACTGCATTCGCCGACCATCTGGCGGCGCAGGCGGCCCGCCTGGCCCGCGCGGGCGGGCGCCATCAGCTGGTGGACAGCGCCGCCGACGATCTAGCTGCGCTGCTGGCCCATGGCTGACCCGCGCAGCGAACTGGCCGACATCATCGTGCCGGCCGCGCCGGCCATGGCACCGCCGGCTGGCGGCAGCCTGTTGCTGTGGGTAGGTGCGGGACTCGTGTGCGTGGCCTGTATCGCATTGTTTGCCTGGCTATGGCAGCGCCGCCGCCCGGCGCGCGCCCTGAACGGGATTGCTGCAGCAGCGGCGCAGCAACAGGACACGCCGGTGGCGCTGGCGGCCCGGCTCGATGCCTGGGCGCGCATGCGTTTCCAACTGACGCGGTTGGATGCGGCCCGCTGCCCATCCCACCTCGATCCTGGCCAGTGGTCCGGCTGGACGAAGACGCTGGAGCAGGTGCGGTTTGGGCCTACGCAGTCCGATGGCTACGCGGTGCTGCAGGGGTTGTGCGAAAGCGCCCGCGCATGGAGCCGCGATGTTTGAGTGGATGCTGCCGCGTGGGCTCGAACTGGCGCAACCCCTTTGGCTTTTTCTGCTGCTGCCGGTCGCGGGCTGGAGCGGGCTGGCCTGGCGGCGCGCGCAGGGGGAGGTGCCGGGCATGGTCCTCAACCACCCGTCACTTCCGCTGGCGGCAGTGGGGCGCCTGCCTGCACCCAGCCTGCGCGGGTCGGTTGCCTTGCGCGGGCTGGCGTTCGCCCTGCTGGTGCTGGCGCTGGCGCAGCCGCGCCTAGTTGGCGGCTGGATCCAGCCGCCGCCCGAGGGACGCGACATCGTGCTGCTGATCGATACCTCGCTCACCATGAGCATCCGTGATTTTGCTGCCCATGATCCCAAACTGGGCAAGCGCGAAGTCGAACGCATGAGCGTGCTGAAGGACACGCTGACGCGTTTCATCGACGGCCGGCCCGGCGACCGCTTCGGCGTCATCGTGTTCGGCAGCGAGGTGGCGACGCTGACGCCGCCGACCTTCGACCGCGCGCACGCCATCGCCCAGATCCAGCGCATTCAGGTCGGTATGGTCGGGGGCAACACCGCGCTCGGCGACGCGCTCGGCATGGCGCTGAAGCAGGTGCGCACGCGCCGGCTTCGCCCGGCCATCATCCTGGTGAGCGACGGCGCCGACAACAACGCCGGCACGCTGACGCCGGCCGAAGCGCTGGCGGTGGCGCACCAGGCCGGGGTGGCGATCCATGCCCTGCAATTCGGCAGCGATCCCTATGCGGCAGGGCGCGCTGCGCGCGTCACGTCCAATTCGGCCGAGCCCGATCCGCAGCCCGGCCTGGCCGACCTCACGCGGCTCAGTGGCGGGCATTACGACGATATCCATAGTGCAGCCGACGCCACGCGGGTGATCCAGGCAGTCGGGCGACTCGAGCCCACGCTGGCGTCGCCCGCCCGCCACCGGCAGGTGAGCGAGGGGTACTGGCTGGCGCTGGCGCTGGCAGCCATCACGCTGGTCGCCGCACAGGGATGGATCCTGAGGCGCACGGCATGATGGAAGTGTGGGCGAATCTGCACTGGCGCGAACCGCTGTGGCTGGGGCTCGCGGCGATGCCGCTGTTGCTGGCAATCTGGCGCGCCCGCCGCCGCGCGCGCGTGCTGCGCTATGCCGATGCCGAATTGCTGCCGTGGGCGGCCAGCCGATCGGCAGCGAAGCGCGACGCCTGGCCGCGCGCGCTGGCGCATGCCCTGGCCTGGGCGCTGCTGGCGCTGGCGGCGGCGGGTCCGCGCCTGCCGCTCGACTGGCGCGCAGGGCAGGTCGCACCGCGCCATGTCGTCACGGTGATGGTGGCGCTGGACGTGTCGGCTTCGATGCACGCCACCGATATCAGCCCCGATCGCCTGACGCGTGCCCGCCTCGAATTGCTGGACTGGCTGCCGCGTCTTCAGGGCGAGCGCGTCGGCCTGATCGTCTACGCAGGCGAGGCGGGCGTGCTGCTGCCGCCGACCGACGATATCGCGCTGCTGCGTCGCGCGCTCGGCGAAGTCGATTCGCGCCTGATCGAAGCGCAGGGCACGAACCTGGCGGCTGCGCTCGACCTGGCACGCGCGCAGCTCGCCGCTGCGCCGGGGCACGCCAGGGCGGTGCTGCTGGTGAGCGATGCCGAAAGCGACAGCGTCGAACCCGCCGCGCAGGCAGCCGTGGGCGCCTTGCGCACAGCGCATCTGCCGCTGTTCGTGCTGGGCGTGGGCAGCGAGTCCGGCGCGCCGGTGCCGCTGCCCGATGGCGGGTTTGCCGAGCGCGACGGCGTGCGCGTGCTGAGCCGCATGGATGCGGCAACCTATGGCCACTGGGCGCGCTCGACCGGCGGCCGCTTCGCCGAGGCCGCCGACGGCGACGGCGACTGGGCGGCCCTGTACGACGGCGGAATCGCCGCGCTGCCGGGCGATCCGGCGGCGGCCGGGTCGGTGCGCGCCTGGCGGGAACTGTACGCTTGGTGTCTGGCGCCGGCACTGGCGCTCTTCATGGCGGTGTATCTGCCGCGTCGCGCGGTGGCGACCGCCGCCGTGGCGGTCCTGTTCGCGATGCTCCTGCCGCCGCCCGCGCAGGCCGACGAGGCGGCGGCTTGGCAGGCGTGGCAGGCCAGGCGCTATGCCAGCGCGCAAATGCTGTATGCGCAGTTGGGCGGCTACACCGGCCAGATGGGCGCGGGCGCCGCCGCCTGGCGGCAGGCGGACTACGCGGCGGCGGCGCGGCATTTCGGCGCTGCGCTGCTGCTGGCGGCGAGTGAGCGCGAACGCGCCGATGCGCTCTACAACCTGGGGAATGCGCACTACGCGCGCGGGCAGTGGCAGGCCGCCGTCGAGGCTTACCAGGTTGTGCTGCGCATGCGGCCCGCGGACGCCCGCGCGCGCGCCAATCTGGAAACGGCCTGGCAAAAGCTGCAACGCCAGTCGCGCGACGCGCCGATGCAGAGCGATCTGCGCGCCCGGCATGGCTTTCTGGCCGAAGGCCATATCCAGACCGACAATGGGAATGGCCGCATGCCGGACGAGCCGGACTCCGCGGCGCCCGGCATGCAGGTCGAACGCGGCCAGGTGCAGGGGATGGGCGCGCGTGCCGCCGCGTCGGCCGGATCGCCGGCCGCGATCGGCGTCGACAGCCGGCTGGCGCCCTCCGGGCTGAAGAAGCTGGCGCGCCTGCAGGATCGCCCGCAGACGATGCTGCGGAACCTGCTCAAGCAGGATGCGGGCGGTGCGGCCGGGGAGCGGCCGGCATGGTGAGGCTGATCATCGCCTGGGCGCTGCTCGCGTGCAGCGCGGCCCACGCGGCGGCGCTGACGGCGCGGCTGGACAAACCGGCGGTGGCGCTGGGCGAGGCCGTCACGCTGACGCTGCAATCACGCGCGGCCGATCTCGACAAGCTGGACACGGCTCCGCTCGACGCCGCGTTCGATGTGGCTTCGCGCACGGGCAGCCAGGATGCGGCGGGCGACACGCTGGTACTGACGCTGTATCCGCGCAGGTCGGGGACACTCCGTGTGCCGGCGCTCTCCGTCGAAGGCCGGCGCAGTCCCGCGCTGCTGCTGACGGTGACCGACGGCAGCGCCACCGTGCCGCGCGTGACCGCGAACTGGACGCTCGCGCCCGCCGCCCCCCGGGTGAACGAGCCGGCACGCCTGACGCTGTCCCTATGCGACGACGGCAGCCTGCAATGGCAGCGGCCGGACTTGCCGACGCATGCCGGACGCATCGTGCGCGCATTGGGCGAGGACGAAGGCGAGGCCGTGCAGGACGGTGAACGCTGTACCCTGCACCGCTACTACTGGGCCTTGCTGCCGACCCGAAGCGCGGCCGCCACGGTGGCCGTTTCCATGCTCGACGCCAGCCGCTTCGGCGAACGCCTGCGTTTTCCCGGGGCGGAATTGCGCTACCGCGCGCAGGCCTTGCCGGCCTGGTTGCCGGCCCACGTGCCGCCGGTTGCGCCGCAGGTGATTGCCGATCCTCTGCCTACGCGCTGGCCGTTGCGGCGCCCGCTGGCCTGGCGCGTTGACGTCACGGGCGGCTACAACGAGGATGACCTGCAAGCCCTGCTCGACCTGCAGCTGCGCGATTCGCCCGCGCTGGGCGTGTATCCGCCGCTGATCGAGACGGTGCCGATGGACGCCGTCGATTCGCCGCTGTCGCGCTACCGGATCACGCTCTATCTGCAACCGCGTGCCGATGGCCGCGTGATCGTGCCGACGCTGCGTTTGCCGTGGTACGACGCCGGGCGCGATCGGCTGGCCAGCGTCGCGATTCCAGGTCAGGCGCTGGACGTGTTCGACCCGCGCTGGCGCCTTGCCTGGCAGCTTGTCGCCGGAGTGACGGGGGCCTTGCTGCTGATCGTCGCCGGCTGGATGCTGTATCGCATGGTGCGCTGGCGCTTGGCGCGGCGGCGGAGCCTGCGTGCGATTCGTGCCGCGGCGGATGCGCGGGAACTGGCCCACGCGGTACGCCGGTTCTCGCTGACCGGCCAGCCGGAGGCCCCCAGCCTGGGCGCATGGCAGCGGCAGATGCGGCAGGAAACGGGACGTTGCGCGGATGACAGGCTGGTGGCCGCGCTGCAGGCCCGACGCTACGGGCGGGCGTCGTCTGCCGAAGCCGATGCGCGCGCGGACTGGGTGCGCGCCTTGTCGAGGGCGCGCCCGGCATCAGTCAAGCGCAGGCAAAGGAGGGCCCAAACATGAAGCCTTCACCCGGAATACGCGCGATCGTGTGTTCGGTCATGACGGTGCGGGTATTGTCGGCACGTCCGGCCGTGGCCGGCCCGCCTTTCATGACCGATGACCCGGTGCCAGTCGATTACCGGCACAGCGAGTTCTACATTTTTTCCACCCAGGACAAGGCCAGGGATGGGAAAAACAGTGCATTCCCGGCTTTCGAATTCAACTATGGCGTGCCCCCGACACGCAACTGCATCTTGTCGTCCCGTTTGCCCGAAGCGCGCCGAATGACACGTCTGCGGCGTCGGGAATAGGGGATGTGGAAATCGGCGTGAAGTATCGCTTCGTCCAGGAAACCGGATCATCCCCGCAAATCGGCATCTTCCCCATGGCCGAGCTTGCCACGGGGGATTCCGGCAAGGGCTTGGGCAACGGCAGGACCTGGTGGCGATTGCCCGTCTGGATTCAGAAGGGCTGGGGCGAATGGACCACGTATGGCGGTGCCGGGTATGTCGTCAATCGCGCGGCCGGCCAGAAGAACTATCCCTTCGCGGGCTGGCTGCTGCAGAAGGACATCGGTGAGAAATGGACGCTGGGCGGCGAGGTGTTCGCGCATGGCAGAGATACGGCCGACGGCCAGGCGACCACCCTCCTGAATGCCGGCGGCGTCGCCGGCCTACTGCTGTTCCCGCGCCCACAGACCGCCCCCGAGCACGATCCCATGCCTGTTACGTTCAGCCGCCGTACCGGAAGTCTCTGGCTGTCGCTATTTTTCGCCCTGCTGGTCGGCTTGCCGCTCTGGGCCCGGCTGTTTCCCGGACCCATCGTGGCGATGGTGGATGCGTTCTACCGCGCCGGCTCGCTGGTGTTCGGTGGGGACATGTCGTGCTGCCGCTGCTGCAAGCCGAGGTCGTGCCGCCCGGCTGGATGGGCGGCCTGATCTGTCTGGTGGCCATTTTTGCCCCGTCGTTTCTGCTCGTCGCCGGGGCGTTGCCATTCTGGGAAAGCCTGCGTCGCAGCGTGCATGCGCAGGCTGCGCTGGGCGGGGTCAATGCGGCGGTGGTCGGCCTGCTGCTGGCTGCACTCTATCAGCCGGTCTGGACGAGTGCGATCCAGCAGCCGCAGGACTTTGGCCTGGCGCTGGTTGCGCTGATGTTCTGGAAGCTTCCACCGTGGCTGGTTGTCATGGGCGGCGGTGCCGCGGGATGGCTCTTGAGCATCGTGTTGTGTGGAGGCGCCTGCCTCATCGCCATGCGGCAGGCCGCGCGATCGGATTGCCTGAATTCACGGCGTTTACCAAATAAAAAGGGGCTTGCGCCCCTTTTTATCGTGCCTCGTCGAGTCAGGAAATGCCACCCTTGTAGTCGGCGATACCCGGGTTGGATTTTCCGATGCCGATGATTTTGGGCTCGTTCAGCTTCAGCCCCTTGATCACCTTCTTGTCGCGCAGGTAAGTGGCGACGACCTCCCAGATCGGTTCGCCAGCGACGCCTTCCCCAACCGGCGCCCAGCCGGCGACCTTGTAGGTCTTCCCGGCATCGACCGGCTTGCCCTTGATGCGCATGTCGGTGATGCGTTTTCCGATCGTTGCGTTCGGGTTGACGGTGTACTCGATGCCGCCCACGCGCACCATGTCGCCGCCCTGCTGGTAATAGGGATCGGCATTGAACAGGTTGTCGCAGACGTCTTCCATGACGGATTTGATCGTCTCGCCGGTCATGTTGGTCAGCGTGGTCTGCGGGTAGGTAATCGCCGTCTGGTCCATCAGGCGTTCCATCGTGATGTCCTCGCCGGGCAGCAGCGTGGTGCCCCAGCGGAAGCCGGGCGAGAAGGCCGCATCCGCGCCCTTCACGTCCATCATCGCGTCGACGATGAGCTGGTCCCAGGTACCGTTGAAGTTGCCGCGGCGATAGAGGAAGTCGTCGGAAACGGCGAGTTTCTCGTTCAGCTTCGACTCATAGGGCGCGCGTACTTTCTTGATGTAGGCGTCCATCGCCGGGTCGGCTGGCAGCAGGTTGGAGAACACCGGCAGCAGGCGGTATTTGTAGCTCATCACCCGCTTGCCTTTGACCTCGAAGTCCATCACGCCGAGGAACTTGCCGTTGGAGCCGGCATTGGTCACCAGGGTAATGCCCTTGGCGTTCTTGACCTTGACCGGTTGCGGCACGCCGTCGTGGGTGTGGCCGCCGAAGATGGCGTCGATGCCGGTGACGCGGCTGGCCATCTTGAGATCGACGTCCATGCCGTTGTGCGACAGCACCACGACCACCTGCGCGCCTTTGGCGCGTGCCTCGTCCACCCATTTCTGCATGCTGTCGTCACGAATGCCGAAGCTCCAGTCGGGCACCATGTAGCGCGGGTTGGCGATCGGCGTGTAGGGGAAG
This sequence comes from Thiobacillus sp. 0-1251, assembly GCA_001899305.1. Taxonomy (GTDB): domain Bacteria; phylum Pseudomonadota; class Gammaproteobacteria; order Burkholderiales; family Thiobacillaceae; genus Thiobacillus. The sequence goes on from MKWL01000020.1 coordinate 116,966, forward strand.
GCCTGGCCAATGATGGCGACCTTGACGCCGTTCATTTCCTTCATCACATAGGGCTTGAATACCTGGTCGCCGAAATCGTTGGTGACGATGTTCTGCGCGACGAAGTCGACGCCGGCTTTCTTGAAGTCCTTGTTGACGATTTCCACCACGCGATCCGCCCCGAAGGTGGCTTCCCAGTGCGGGGTCATGACGTTCACGCCCAGTTTGATGCCGGCATCGACCATGTCCTGGGCGTCGGTCCACAGCGAGGTGGCCGAACCCTGCCAGGTATCGCCGCCGTCGAGCAGCAGGGCACCGGGGCGCTGCGCACGCAGCTTGTCGACCAGGGTCTTCAGGTGGGCGAAGCCGCCGACCTTGCCGTAGACCTTGGCGGCTTCGGTGAAGTCGAGATAGGTGAATGCGTGGGCTTCGGCGCTGCCGGGCTTGATGCCGTATTGTTTCAGCAGGTACTGGCCGACCAGGTGCGGTGGCTTGCCGAGCGCGCTGCCGACGCCCAGGTTGACGTTGGGTTCACGGAACCAGATGGGCTGCAACTGGGCGTGGCAGTCGGTGAAATGCAGCAACGAGACATTGCCGTGACGCGGTACATCGTAGAAATTGGACGGCACCTTGCCGCCCGCCAGTGCGGACTTGCTGTCCAGTGCCATGCCGGACGCAGCGGCGACAGCGAGTAGTTGCAGGAACTCGCGACGGTTCATGTGCATGGAATTTTCCTCAGGGATGTCAGGGGTGAAAGGGGATGTGGTTCGTATTGTCGGTTTACGTGCGCTATCCGTAAATAGTAGCTCCCGCTCATATTCAAAGGAGCGGTCCGGCAAACCAAATGAAAAAGCCCGGTTGCCCGGGCTTTTTCAGGTGTCGCGATGATTTACTTGCGGAATACCGAAGCTTTCATCGGCAGGCCGTTCGACATCGCGGAGTGGAAATACTCCAGGTCGTTCATGACGGTGCTGTCCTGGGCGGGCGGCACGGCACGGATCATCTTGAAGCAACCCGAATAGCGATCCTGCAACGTCACCAGCTTGTCGCCGCCGCGGAATACCGGCCAGTGTACGGCCTGGCCGACCACCGGAGAGAGCAGCTCGGAGCGCAGACGGGTGCCAGCGTTCTGGACGTGGCAGGTGGCGCAGGCAAAGTTGAGTTGCCCCGTGCGCCTGAAGAAGGTTCGTTTGCCTTCATCATACGCAGCCATGGCCTTGGGGCTCTGGACCTTGACGTTCATGATCATGCCGTCGGACAGGGTCCGCATATAGGCGCTCAGGACGCCGATGGTCTTCGGGTCGCTGAGCTTGAAGGGCGCTTCGCCATTTGCCACGCGACAGTCGTTGACGGCGTCTTCCAGCGTCACGACCTTGCCCTTGGCCTCGTCGAACATGGGGTAGTTGCCGGCGATCATCTTGCCGCCGTTGGGCAGGCAATCGGCATAGGTCTTGCCGTTCTTGAAGGGGGTTTCCCACATCTTGCGGCCGGCATCGATCTGCGAGTCGAAGGGCGGGAATTCCATGATGGCGTCGTACTGCGCCTTGCTGTCCGGATCGAACGCCAGCGCGCCATAGACAAAGTCTTCGTGCTTGACGTTAGGGTATTTGGTTGAGAAGTACTTGATGAGGTCCTGCTTGTCCTGTTCGGGCGAAGCGTGCGCCGTAGCGACTCCCAGGGCCATGCCCAAGCCTGCCATCCCTGTCAGCAGTTTCATGATGATTTGTTGTTTCATGCCGTCCTCCAGAAACCTGATGATTGAAGCGGAAGCGGGGCCTGTCGCCCCGCTCGTGTACTACCCGACTCAGCCGATGGTGGCCTCGGCGCTGTTCTTGTCGCCTTTGTTGTCGGCCCAGCTGACGACAACCTTGTCGCCTTTTTTCGGTCCCTTGACCTTGAATCCCAGGTAGGGGTTCTTGGACACGCCGCCGGAGAGGCCGGCATCCAACACTTGTGTGCCGTTGACGGTGGCCGTCACGTCAGTGATGTAGTGGGCCGGGATCAGCTGGCCGGTCTTGGCGTCTTTGCGCAGACCGGTTTCCATCGGGTGGTTCATCAACACTTTGACATCGGCAACATCGCCAGCCATCGTGGCGCGGATACGCATCGGTTCAGCCATTTGGCTTTCCTTTCCTAAAATAGTTGTCCCCTATGACGGGGTATTCAATTCGACAGACCGGGGGGGACGGGGAATTAGCCGCCGCAACCGCCGATGGTGACCTTGACTTCCTTGGCAGCCGTATAGGACTTGCCGCCAGCCGTCACCACTGCGCGAACCAGGGAGGTTTGCCCCATTTTGATGCGGGTCGACACATAGCCCTCGGCACCGCCCGACAGGGTGAAGTCGGCCACCAGAGGGGTTGCGTTCTTTTCAGCCAGGATGGCGATACCGGTAGTGCCGGCGATGCCGCTGGTCACTTCCACCGGCACCACGGCGCCGTTTTCAGCGATATCCGGGGCCTTGATGGTGATGTCCTTGGAATCGGCAGGGGCGTTTGCACCCATGTTCTTCAGTGCATCGCCGACATTCTTGGCCTCAAAGGCGCTACGCGGGACGCCCGCCAGGGCCTGGGTGGGCTTCAGCAGGCCGGCGGCCACGGCCACGGCCACGGTGCCTGCGCCTGCGGCGCCTTTCAGTACGTTTCTACGAAGTGCATTCATTTGGGCATATCTCCTGATTGAACAATGCAACGGGTAATTACAGACCGTATATGAAGTCGGTCACTTTATCGATCTCGGCTTCCGTCAGCACGCCGTTCTTGCCGAACGGAATCATGCTACTGGAGGGATTGGCCACGGTCGCGTCCCAGATCTGGGCACGCAGCTTGGCCTTGTCGGGGTAGCGCGCGCTCATGGCGATCAGGGGCGGTCCGATCAGACCCGCGGATTCCGCATCGGGTACAGTCGGCATGGCATGGCAGGCCAGGCAGTTGCCTTTGCTTCTATCAAACGCAATCTGCTTGCCGGTGAGTTCCTTGGCAGCATCGGCGGCGAGCGCGCTGCCCGTCAGCGTAATTGCGCCCAAAGCACATGTCGTGATTAGCTGATGCAACTTTCGCATGGTCATCCTCCTCGTTTTTGACTTGATGGTGAAAGCGCCTGCCGCTTGGAAGTACCGTGCAGTGAACGCTATCCAGTAATGGATGAACCGAAGCATAGTGGAATTGCTTTTTGCCATGCAAGGCCATGCGGGATTTTTTACGGCCAAATCGCGGGGTAAATTCCTACCAGCGGCGTCAAATAAGGGGTTTTGCAGCGAACACCTATTTTTTGCGCTGCGATTTTTCGGCCTCCTGCCATTCGCGTCGCCGCGCTTCGGCTGCGGACATTTCATGGAAACTGCCATCGCCAGCCTTGAGGCCGAGATTGATTTGTTCGATGGCAGCGACCAGATTGCCACTCAATGCGTCGGCCTCGGCCTGGGCGCTGTGGCTCAACAGGCGCTGGCCGAGTTGGGCATGAGCCTGGGCAGCGAGCCGCCACAGGCGGCGGTCGAGTGGGTAGAGCGCGAGCTGTGCATTCACCCGTGCCAGAGCGTCGCGGTTCTGGCCTGTGGTCAGCAGGGCGTTGATGTAGCCATACTGCAGGGGACGGTAGCCCGGGTAGGCTTCGCTGGCTGTGCGGTAACGCTGTACGGCAAGCTTCGTGTTGCCGCCGGTGAACGCCGTATAAGCCGCCAGTTGCAGAATCATTGGATCGGTGTTCTTGCCGGAGGGCAGTTTTTGCACGTCGGCTTCGGCCTCCTTGAACTGGCGCGCGCGCAGCAGGGCAGTGATCAGCGCGTAGCGGGCGGCAGTCTCATTGCTGTAACGTTTGTCCTTCAGGGTGCTGCGGGCCGCGAGTACGGCGTCGTCCGGGGTGCCCTCCTGCGCACGCAGGCGCGCGCGCACCAGCTGGAAGTCGAGGCTGTCCTCCACTTGGCGATAGGGCGCCGATTCGCTGCGTGCTTCCATGTCAGCGATACGGTCGCTGGTGAGCGGGTGGGTGCGCAGATAGGCCGGCGCGCTGGTGTCGTAGAACCGATTGGCACGCTGCAGCCGCTCGAAAAATTCGCTCATGGCGTGCGGGTCGAAGCCGGCCTTGCTCAGCATGTCATAGCCCAAGCGATCGGCTTCACGCTCGTAATCGCGGCTGTAGTTGAGCTGGTTCTGGATCGAATAGGCCTGGGTGGAGGCGATGGCCGCGCTCGCCACGTTGGGGTTGGAACGGGAGGCTAGCAACGCCAGGGCCAGGGCGGCCATGGTCGGCCAGTAGCTCTGGCTTTGCGCTGCAACCATGCGGGCGAGGTGGTCCTGGGTGACGTGGGCAATCTCGTGCGCGATCACGCTCGCCAGCTCGGATTCGCTTTGTGCCGCAAGCAACAGGCCGGTGTGGACGCCGATGTTGCCGCCCGGCATGGCGAACGCGTTGATGGTGGGATCGTCAACCACGAAAAAATTGAATGTTCGTTGGTTGCGTGCGCTGACCGAGACCAGCTTGTAGCCGAGCTGGTTGAGGTAATTCTCGATTTCGGGGTCGTCCAGGTAGCGCGGGTCGGCATACACGTCGCGCATGATGGTGCGCCCCAGCGTCTGTTCCTCCTGGTCGGAAAAATACTGCCGCGACACCTCGCCCAGGTCGGGCAGATCGGCAGCAAGAACCGGCTGGATGGCCAGGGTGAACGCGAGCAGGATGCGCAGCATTAGCGGAAGAGAATGGCGGCGAACGACAGCATTTCGATTAGGATGCGCGGATTGTCTACTAGGTTCCAGAATATGAGCGAGTTCACCCACTTTGATGAACGTGGCCGCGCCGTCATGGTCGACGTGGCGGACAAGGACGACACGCGCCGCATCGCAGTGGCGAGCGGACGCATCCACATGTTACCCGATACCCTGGCGCGCATTCTGGGTGGCCAGGCAGCCAAGGGCGATGTGCTCGGCATCGCCCGTATCGCGGCGATCCAGGCGACCAAACGCACCGCCGAACTGATCCCGCTCTGCCATCCGATCGCTTTGACCAAGGTGGGCGTCGAATTCAGTCATGACGCCGACGGGCCGTGGATCGCTTGCACGGTGACGGCCGAGACCGTCGGCAAGACCGGCGTGGAAATGGAAGCCCTGACCGGCGTCAGCGTTGCCTTGCTGACGATATATGACATGTGCAAGGCGGTCGATCGCGGCATGCATATGGACGATATCCGGCTGCTGGAAAAGCAGGGTGGGCGTTCCGGCCACTGGCGCGCAACGTCTGTCGGGGACACCTAGTCATATCGTCATCTTGTGCGGTATGTAGGCTGCGGCAAGATGGGTGGGTGCGGTAATCGGGCGATCGTAATGCGTTTTTTCAGATTTTTTCTGTCGGGATTGTGGTTATGCGCGTTCACGGCGCACGCCAGCTTGCCGGATTATCAGGTATTTCCAGCTGCGGGCCAGCGCCTGTTGCTGTGGGTGGCCTCCGAGCGCGGTCGAACCACAGCGGAACTTGCCGCGGCCCAGCAACTGGCTAAGCAGGGCGTCGCGGTCTGGTCGCTCGATCCTGCCAACGCCTATTTTCTGCCTCAGGTGTCGAGCAGCATGGACGCACTGCCAGTACAGGACCTGGCAGCATGGCTGCGTGCGGCTCAGGCGAGCGGAAAACAAGTGACGGTATTTGCCGTTGCGCGTGCGGCCGTGCCGGTACTGCGGGCCGCAGTCCTGCTGGAGCCTGATCGGCGCAGCCAGCTCTGTGTGGTGCTGATGCACCCGAATCTCTATACGACGGCAGAACCTCTGGCCGAGCCGGATTACCTCGATCTGGGCGATCTGTCCGGCTTGCGCGTGCGGGTGCTGCAGCCACGTCGCTCGGCCGCCACGCCATGGCTGCCGGGCCTGATGGAGCATCTGGCTCGGCATGGTGCAATCGTGAGCGACGTGGTGCTGGAGAACCTGCGCGAGGGGTACTGGGCGCGAGAAACGCCGACCGATTTTGAAACAGCTGAAAGCCGCCACATGGATAGCATGCTGCTGCACCAATTGGATACCTGGGGATGCAAGTGAAACGAATCGCGACTGTGTTGGCCATCGGCCTGTTCTGGGTAGTCGCTGCGAAGGCGGCCGGATTCGAGGCGCGTGTTGCCTCGCCGGCGCCGGAACTCAAGGCGCACGACCTGACGGGCGCATCTAAAACCCTGACCGATTACCGCGGCAAAGTGGTGGTGCTCAATTTTTGGGCCACATGGTGCCCACCCTGTCAGCGCGAAATGCCATCGCTGGAACGTCTACGGATGCAGATGAAAGGCCGGCCGCTGGAAATCGTTGCCGTTTCCAGCGCTGAAACGCCCGAGGAGGTCAACGCCTATCTGGCGAAAATGAAGTTGGGGTTTCCCATCCTGCTTGATACGGACAGCAGCAATACCCGGCGCTGGAAAGTGTTTGCATTGCCGACCACGTTTGTGCTGGATACCGAGGGGCAGGTGCGTCATGTGTTGACCGGTCCGACCGAGTGGGACCAGGGCGAGGCGCTGGCGGTGGTCGAGTCCGTTATGTCTTCGTCGCCTCCTTTGGCCAGATAGTTGATGGAGAGCGGCACGTGACCCTCCTTTAACCCCTCAAAAAATAAGGATTATTATTAGTTGGGCTTATCGGGATATCATCCGATTTGCTTGCCAGCCCGACGTCTTAGCATGCAAAATAACAATATATTCGGAATTTTTAATATATAGCCGTCCCCGCAGCATCCAGTGCCGATGCGCTGGCGCTGCTTCCAGCAGTCACCTAGTGTTATATCCGGGTAGGGAAATACGACTCCTGCAAAGGAGCCGAGGGGATAATTTTGAATCCAGAGACCGCATGAACGCCAAGATCAAACTCGAAAATCACGACGCGCAGGAAATCAAGTACACCACGTGTTATATGTGTGCCTGCCGCTGCGGCATCAAGGTGACACTGGAGGACAACAAGGTCCGCTTCATCCAGGGTAACCGCAACCATCCGACCAACCAGGGCGTGCTGTGCGCCAAGGGTTCGGCCGGGATCATGAAGCAGTATTCCACTGCCAAGCTAACCCAGCCGCTGATGAGGAAGCCCGGCACCGAGCGTGGCGAAGGCATCTACGAGCCGATTTCCTGGGATCAGGCGCTCGACGTGCTGACCGATCGCCTGGAAGAAATTCGGGCGACCGATCCTTCCAAGCTGGGTTATTTCACGGGTCGTGACCAGATGCAGGCGCTGACCGGTCTGTGGGCGCAGCAGTTCGGTACGCCCAACTGGTCCGCGCACGGCGGCTTCTGTTCCGTCAACATGGCGGCGGCCGGTCTCTATTCCATCGGTTTCTCGTTCTGGGAATTCGGCGCGCCCGACTGGGATTACGCCAAATACTTCCTGATGTGGGGCGTGGCGGAAGACCACTCCTCCAACCCGATCAAGATCGGCCTGGAAAAGCTCAAGCGCAAGGGCGGCAAGTTCGTCACGGTCAACCCGGTGCGCACCGGCTACTCGGCGATTGCCGACGAATGGCTGCCGATCAAGCCCGGCATGGATGGCCTCTTGGCCATGTCGATGGTGCACGTGCTGCTGAAGCACGAGAAATTCGACTATGAATTCCTGGTGCGCTACACCAACGCCTCCTGGCTGGTGGTGCAGACCCCGGGCCAGAAGGGCGACGGCCTTTTCCTGCGCGACGAGAACGACCAGCCGCTGATCTGGGATCTGGACAAGGAAGCATTCAAGAACGGCATGGACGGCGACATCGCGCCGGCGCTGTTCGGCGAGTATGTCGCCCCCGATGGCCGCCGCGTCAAGACCGTGATGTCTATGATGGCCGAGCGCTACCTCGACGAGCGCTACGCGCCGGAAAACGTCGCACTCGAATGCGGCCTGCCGGCCGAGACCATCGAGCGCATCGCGCTGGAAATGGCGCACGTCGCGTTCAAGGAGACGGTCGAGCTGCCGATCGAGTGGACCGACGTGTGGGGTCGCAAGCACGACAAGGTGGTCGGCCGCCCGGTCGCGATGTACGCGATGCGCGGCATTGCGGCGCACTCGAACGGCTTCCATTCCTGCCGTGCGATCCACATGATCCAGATGCTACTGGGCGCGCTCGACGCGCCGGGCAACTTCCGCGCCCGTGCGCCGTACCCGAAGCCGATTCCGCCGCACCAGCTGCCGGAAAACAACATCGACATCATCAACGCGCCGAACACGCCGCTGTCGCGTCCGCCGCTCGGCTTCCCGACGCGTCCGGAAGACCTGGTGGTCGACGAGTTCGGCAACCCGCTGCGCATCGACAAGGCGTATTCCTGGGAAGTGCCGATCGCCTCGCACGGCCTGATGCACATGGTGATCACCAACGCCACCAACCACGATCCCTATGCACTCGACACGCTGATCCTGTTCATGGCCAACATGGCGTGGAACTCGACCATGAACACGGCGAACATCCAGGACATGCTGCGCGCCAAGGATCCGGAAGAGCCCGGTCTGTACAAGATCCCGTTCCTGGTGGTGATCGACGCCTTCCATTCGGAGATGACCAACTTCGCCGACCTGATCCTGCCGGACACGACTTATCTCGAGCGCTACGATTCGATCTCGCTGCTCGACCGGCCGATTTCCGAGCCGGATGCGGCGGCCGATGCCATCCGTCATCCCCTGGTCAAGCTGGATCGTGACGTGCGCCCGTGGCAGGAAGTCATGGTCGAACTGGCGGGCCGCCTGAAATTCCCGGCGTTCACCAAACCCGACGGCACCCCCAAGTTCAGCGGCTACAAGGATTTCATCGTCAATTTCGAGCGTTCGCCCGGCATCGGCTTCCTCGCCGGCTGGCGCGGCAAGGACGGCACCAAGTCGCTCAAGGGTGAGCCCAATCCCAACCAGTGGGAAAAGTACATCGAGAACCAGAGCTTCTACGCGCACCACTGGCCCGACAACCAGAAGTACATGCGCTACGCCAATAAGGACTATCTGGATGTCGCAGCGGATGTGGGCTTCGTCGGTAAGGCCGAGCCCATCATCATGCAGTTCTATTCCGAGCCGCTGCAGAAGTTCCGCCTGGCGGGCCAAGGCCTGTACGACGGCCCGCAGCCGAACAACCAGGTCGACCGCGAGCGCCTGGTGAAGTACTTCGACCCGCTGCCGATGTGGTACGAGCCGCTCGAGCAGCAGCGTGTCGACGCGAACGAGTACCCCTTCTTCGCGCTGACCCAGCGTCCCATGTTCATGTACCACTCGTGGGATTCGCAGAACGTGTGGCTGCGTCAGATCATGGCGCAGAACTACATGTACATGAACGCCCGCAAGGCAGCCGAAATGGGCATCAAGGACTTCGACTGGATCTGGGTCGAGTCGCACAACGGCAAGATCCGCTGCCAGGTCAAGACCATGGAAGGCACCCAGGAAGACACCATCTGGACCTGGAACGCCATCGGTAAGCAGAAGGGCGCCTGGGGCCTGAAGGAGAACGCGTCCGAAGCGACCAAAGGCTTCCTGCTCAACCATCTGATTTCCGAGCTGCTGCCGGAAAAGGCCGGCGAGCGTCGCGTCACCAACTCCGACCCGGTGACCGGCCAGGCCGCATGGTTCGACCTTCGAGTGAAAATCTGGAAGGCCGCACCGGGTGAAACCGGCTCCTGGCCGCAGTTTGACGAACTGAAGGCGCTGCCGGGTGACGAGCGTTACGAGCGGCCGGATGTGTTGCGTTACGACGCACGCACCCACGAAAAGAACTGAGCAGTACCCGAATGAATAAAGCGAGCACAAAATGAGACTTGGATTGGTCATCGACCTCGACGTGTGCGTAGGCTGTCATGCCTGCGCCATCGCCTGCAAGGAATGGAACGCCTCCGGCACCATCGGCCCGTTGTCCGACTACCAGCCCTACGGCGCCGAGCCGTCGGGCGTGTGGTTCAACCGGATTCGCCATTACGAAATGGACGAGTATCCGAACAACAAGACGGTCAACTTCCCGATGTCGTGCATGCACTGCGAGGACGCCGACTGCGTCACCGTGTGCCCGACCGGCGCCTCGTACAAGCGCGCCGAAGACGGCATCGTGCTGATCGACCAGGACAAGTGCATGGGCTGCAACTACTGCTCGTGGGCCTGCCCGTATGGCGCACGCGAACTCGACCGCTCCAGCGGCACGATGAAGAAGTGCACCCTGTGCGTCGACCGCATCTACGATCAGGAACTGCCGGTCGAGGAGCGCCAGCCCTCGTGCGTGCTCACCTGCCCGGCGCACGCCCGCATGTTCGGCGACTTCGACGACCCCGATTCGGCAGTGTCGCGCACCGTGCGCGAGCGCGGCGGCTTCCCGCTGATGCCCGAGCTCAACTACAACCCGACTAACACGTATCTTCCGCCGCGCCGCAAGCCGGTGATCCCGGTCGAGACCCAGCCCAAGGGTGGCTTGAAGGAAAGCATCAAGCAGTTTGCCAACAAGCTGGTGCGCCGTTGAACCGCGCTGCCCAATAAATAGAGCCAGGAGAATCCATGCATCCCGCTTTCTCAGTCATCTTCTTCACCGTGGCATCGGGCGCCGGTTTCGGCCTGTTCTCGCTGCTGTTCATTGCGGACACGTTCAAACTTGGCGGCGGATTCACGCCCGCACAACTTGTCATTGGCGGTCTCGTCGCGATGAGTCTGATCGTGTTCGGTCTGCTGTCGTCCACCTTCCATCTCGCCAACCCGAAAAACGCCTGGCGTGCATTCAGCCGCTTCCGTACCTCGTGGCTGTCGCGCGAAGGCGTGTTTGCCGTGGTGTTCATGCCGCTGGCGCTGGTTTACCTGGCCAGCATCTGGTTCGAGGCGCCGCAGTGGCTGCGTGAAACCTTCGGTTTCCTGTCGGCCGTGCTGGCCTGGATCACGGTGTTTTCCACCGGCATGATCTACGCCTGCCTGAAAACCATCCGTCAGTGGAACACCCCGCTGGTGCCGGCCAATTACCTGGCGCTCGGCTACGCCAGCGGCAGCCTGCTGTTGCTGCTTGGTGCGGTCGTGGCGGGGCTCGACACCCTGCCCTTCATCGCAATGTCGGCACTGATCGTCTCGATCGCCGCAGTGCTGAAAGCGATCTATTACTTCTGGATACGCAGCCCGGGCCTCACGCCCACGATCAATACTGCGACCGGCCTGACACGCGCCAAGGTCAAGCTGCTCGATACCGGGCATACCCATGGGACCTTCCTGACCCAGGAGTTCGGCTTCCAGATCGCACGTCAGAAGGCTGGCCTGCTCAAGGTCGTGGTGTTCGGACTGGGCTTTGCGCTGCCTGGATTGATGCTGGTATGGGTCTTCAATGCGCAAGGTGGGCAAGCTGCGGCTGTCGTCGCGGCCTGCGCGGGAATTGCAGGCGCAGCCGTGGAGCGCTGGCTGTTTTTCGCAGAAGCCCGCCATGTCGTGAATCTGTATCACGGTGCCCAGCGCTGCTGAATGGATTCCCGCACCGCGACAGAGGGCATGCTTGGCTTAGCCTTAGCTTTGGGTTATATTAGAAAGTTCTAATTTATTCCATTGCAGGAGTATGACATCTATGTTCGGACTGTCAGGATTCAAGGAAGTCGATGTTGCCTACGTGGCTGAAATCGCCACCCAGGGCGCGCATCTGATCGACGTGCGTACCGAGGCCGAAGTAGCGCAAGGCGTGATCGATGGTGCCATCCACATCCCGCTGCATCTGCTCCCGTTGCGCGCGGCCGACATTCCGCAGGATAAGCCGGTGGTGATCTACTGCCGCTCGGGCGCACGCTCGGCGCAGGCGTGTGCATTCATGGCCTCAAAGGGCTATAACAACATGCACAACCTGGCCGGTGGAATCATGGCGTGGGCACGTTCGGGCAATGCGCTGAGTCAGCCGCGTTAGTCGAACATTTAAAGAATGGCCTGATTTGCCTATTGCGCAGCAATTTCGGTTGCAATAGGGGAACTTCTGGTTTAAGGTACCGCAGCGTTTTTTAGTACATGCCGATTTAATGGATTTAATGTAAGGAGAACAACATGAATTTCGATAAAGAACTCGATGCACGTGGTCTGAACTGTCCCCTGCCCATCCTGCGTGCCAAGAAAGCCCTGGCCGAAGTCGCCAGCGGACAAGTACTGAAAATCCTGTCGACCGACCCGGGTTCGGTCAAGGACTTCGCCGCTTTCGCCAAGCAGACCGGCAACGAACTGCTGTCCACTGCCGAGGCAGGTGGCGAGTTCACCTTCTTCATGAAGAAAAAATAATAAAAGAAACCTAACCGGCGCCAACTGTTCCTGAAGAAGAACATATGGCGCTGTTTTTTTAACGAAACAGGAGAGAGAGCATGGATACCAAAAAAATGGCCATCATCGCCACCAAGGGCACGCTGGACTGGGCTTACCCCCCGTTCATCCTGGCCTCGACGGCGGCTGCACTGGGTTATGAAACCCAGATTTTCTTCACCTTCTACGGCCTCCAGCTCGTCCGCAAGGATCTGTCTGTCCTGAAAGTGAGCCCCTTGGGCAACCCCGGCATGCCGATGAAAATGCCCTTTGGTCCAAAATGGTTCAAGAGCATCAACTGGAACATGCCCAATGCCATCCAGTCGCTCATCCCCGGCTATGAAAACGTGGCAACGGCCCTGATGAAGCAGACCATCGCCAACAATGGCGTGGCGACCATTCCTGACCTGCGCGAATTGTGCCAGGAAGCCGAAGTCAAATTCATTGCCTGCCAGATGACCGTCGAACTGTTCGGCTTCGAACATTCCGACTTCATCGATGGCCTTGAGTACGGCGGTGCGGCGACCTTCTTCGAATTTGCCGGCGAAACCGACATTTGTTTGTTCATTTAAGAACAGCCGCTGAAGCAGCATTCCCGCATGATGAAAAGGAGCCGAATTCGTTCGGCTCTTTTTTATGTGTCTTTTGTACCACATTCGATACAGATTGTTCAGTGGGCTGCGCTGGCTGGCTTGTCTAAGCCCTGGTGCACGCGTAGCCTTCAAGTCAGGCCATTCAATAGGCTGATCCGTAATAACTTTGCCCCTAGGAGACAATAATGAAGTTCACCCGCGTATTCGCATTCATGGCTTTGGCCGGTCTGGCCGGTAGCGCCTTCGCTACCGACGGTTACTTTTCTCACGGTTACGGCATGAAAGCCAAGGGCATGGGCGGCGCCGCAACGGCCACGTCCAACGACGCCTTCGGCGGTGCCAATAACCCGGCCTCGATGGCGTTTGTAGGCAACCGCCTCGATCTGGGCGTGGATCTGTTCAGCCCGCGGCGTGAAGCTAGTCGTACGGGGTCTGCCGGTTTGGATGGCTCGGCTGACAGCGATTCCAAATACTTCCTGGTTCCGGAGTTCGGCTACAACCATATGTATACCCCTGACCTGGCGCTTGGCGTGACGGTGTATGGCAACGGTGGGATGAATTCGAACTATCCGGGTGGGCAAATAAATTGCGGTTCTGGACCGGCTAACTTGCTCTGCGGTTCGGGCAAACTGGGGGTCGATTTGATGCAACTGATCGTTGCACCGACTGCGGCATACAAGATCGCTCCCAACCACTCGATCGGTATTTCTCCGTTGATCGGCTACCAGCGCTTCAAGGCTGAGGGCCTCCAGGGCTTCGCGGCTCCTGTAGGGGATCCAAACCAGAAATCCAGCGACCCGACCAACCTAACCAACCGTGGTTACGATGATAGTTTCGGTTATGGCGTCCGCATTGGCTATATGGGCAAAATTTCTCCGACCGTGACCATCGGCGCGGCCTATGCATCGAAGATGAAATTCGATGAGTTTTCCAAGTACAAAGGATTGTTTGCTGAACAGGGTGGCTTCGACATTCCCGAGAACTACAACCTCGGCGTAGCATGGCAAGCAACTCCGCTGTTCCTCGTGGCAGCAGATTATCAGCGCATCAACTATTCTTCTGTAAACTCTATCGCCAATCCCAGTACCAATCAGGCTCTGCTTGGCACTGACGGCGGCCCCGGCTTTGGCTGGCAGGATGTGGACGTATGGAAGTTGGGCGTGGAGTATAAGTACAGCCAGCAGATGACGCTGCGTGCTGGCTATAACCATAGCGATAATCCGATCCAATCACGTGACGCGATGTTCAACATCCTGGCTCCGGGCGTAGTCAAAGATCATATGACCCTTGGCTTTACCTACACCCTGGCGTCGGGCAACGAGTTGACGATGGCCTATATGCATGCCTTCAAAAATGATGTGACGGGTCCGGATGGTTTGCCTGCCGGTGGCACGGACAAAATCCAGATGTATCAGAATTCCTTGGGTATCCAATATAGCTGGAAGATGTAATTCCCAGTTAAGTTAACAAATTGAGCCGGGGTCGAAAGACCCCGGCTTTTTTATATGGGTTTAAGACAGCGTGACGTGAAGCGCAGGAAATTTAAGCAACGAAAAAGCGCGGATATCCGCGCTTTTTCGTTGCTGCATCGTGGCAATTGATCAATTTAGCCGGGCATGCTGCGCCGCCAGCTTCTGCAGCATGGATGCAAAGTCGGCCAGCCGGGCCTGCTCCTGCTGCACCACAGCAGCGGGAGCCTTGTCGACGAAACTGGGGTTGGCAAGTTTGGTTTCGGCTTTCTTGATTTCGCCCTGGATGCGGGCGATTTCCTTGGCGAGGCGGGCGCGTTCTTCGTCCTTGTCGATTTCCACCACCAGCATTAGTCGCATGTCACCGATCAGCGCGACAGGGGCGTCGGCTTCCGGCAGCGCGGCCACCGCGCTGACTTCGCTAAGTTTACCCAGCGCAACAATGTAGGGGGCCAGCGCGTTGATCACGGTGGCATCGCCTTCGATTACGAGCGGTACGCGCTGGGCGGGTGACAGATTCATTTCGCCGCGCAGGGTGCGGCAGCCATTGACCAGTTCCTTCAGCAGCTGGATGCGCACTAAGCTGTCGGGGTGGCGCTGTGATTCGTCGATCTGCGGATACGGTGCGAGCATGATGCTTTCGCCGCCCACGCCGGCCAGCGGCGCGACTTTCTGCCACAGTTCCTCGGTGATGAAAGGAATGATGGGGTGGGCGAGGCGCAGCGTGGTTTCGAGTACCGTGGCGAGGGTGCGGCGGGTGGCGCGCTGCTGCTCGGGCGTACCGCTGTTCAGCTGTACCTTGGCGAGTTCCAGGTACCAGTCGCAGTATTCGTCCCACACGAATTCGTAAACCGCGCGCGCGGCCTGGTCGAAGCGGTAGGCGGCGAAGGCCTCGTGCACGTCGTCGATGGCCTGTTGCAGGCGCGCGGCGATCCAGTGATCGGCATCCGAGAACACCATCGGCTGGCTGGCATGCTGCCCGCAGTCGTGGCCTTCCAGGTTCATCAGCGCGAAACGGGTGGCGTTCCACAGCTTGTTGCAGAAGTTGCGATAGCCCTCGGCGCGCTGCAGGTCGAACTTGATGTCGCGCCCATGGGTGGCGAGCGAAGCAAACGTGAAGCGCAGGGCGTCGGTACCGTAAGCGGCGATGCCGTCAGGGAACTCCTTGCGCGTGCGCTTCTCGATGCTGGCGGCCTGCTTGGGGTTCATCAGGCCCTGGGTGCGCTTGGCGACCAGGTCGTCGACCGCGATGCCGTCGATGAGGTCGATCGGATCGAGCACGTTGCCCTTCGACTTGCTCATCTTCTGGCCTTCGGAGTCGCGCACCAGGCCCGTCACATAGACCTCGCGGAACGGTACCTTGCCGGTAAAGTGCAGCGACATCATCACCATGCGGGCGACCCAGAAGAAGATGATGTCGAAGCCGGTGACCAGCACCGAGGTCGGCAGATAGCGTTCGAGTTCGGGCGTCTGCTCGGGCCAGCCCAGCGTCGAGAAGGGCCACAGCGCCGACGAGAACCACGTGTCGAGGACATCGTTGTCCTGCGTCAGCTCGCGCCCGCCGGCCTGCTTTCTCGCTTCTTCTTCGGTGTGGGCGACGTAGAACTCGCCGTCGGCGTCGTACCAAGCGGGGATGCGATGGCCCCACCACAGCTGGCGCGACACGCACCAGTCCTGGATGTTCTCCAGCCACTGGCGATAGGTGGTCGTCCAGTTCTCGGGAACGAACTTCAGCTCACCCGAATCGACGGCGGCGAGGCCCTGCTTGGCCAGACCTTCCATGCTCATGAACCACTGGTCGGTGAGCATCGGCTCGATCACCGCGTGGGTGCGGTCGCCGCGCGGAATCATCAGTTTGTGCGGTTTGGCCGAGACCAGCAGGCCTTTTTCCTGCAGTTCGTCGAGCAGTTTCTGGCGCGCGTCGTAGCGGTCGAGCCCCTGGTATTCGGCGGGGCACAGTTCGTTCATCTTGGCGTCGAGCGTCAGCACGCTGATCGCCACCAGCTTGTGGCGTTGGCCCACCTGCCAGTCGTTGAAGTCGTGCGCAGGGGTGATCTTCACTACGCCCGTACCGAACTCGCGATCGACGTATTCGTCCGCGATGACGGGGATGCTGCGTTCGGCGATCGGCAGGCGGACGTGCTTGCCGATCAGGTGCGCGTAGCGCGCATCCTCGGGATGGACGGCGACGGCGGTGTCGCCGAGCAGGGTTTCGGGGCGGGTGGTGGCCACGGTCAGGTGACCGCTGCCATCTTCCAGCGGATAGTTGATTTCCCAGATGAAGCCGTCTTCCTCGGTGCTGACGACCTCAAGGTCGGACACCGCCGTGCCGAGTACCGGATCCCAGTTCACCAGCCGCTTGCCGCGGTAGATCAGGCCTTCACGATAGAGCCGCACGAAGACTTCGGTGACCGCCTTCGACAGCCCGGCATCCATGGTGAAGCGCTCGCGGCTCCAGTCCGGGCTGGTGCCGAGCCGGCGCATTTGCCGCGTGATGGTGGAGCCGGAATGTGCTTTCCATTCCCAGACTTTTTCGAGGAATTTTTCGCGTCCGAGGTCATGGCGCGAGATGTTCTGCGCATCGAGCTGGCGCTCCACGACGATCTGCGTGGCGATGCCTGCATGGTCGGTACCAGGCTGCCACAGGGTATTGTCGCCCGCCATGCGGTGGTAGCGGGTGAGGGCGTCCATCAGGGTGTGTTGGAAAGCATGGCCCATGTGCAGCGTGCCGGTGACATTGGGCGGCGGCAGCATGATGCAGTAGGCAGAGGCGTCGACGTCGTCACCCGCCTTGAAGTAGCCGGCGCTTTCCCACTGGGCGTACCAGCGTTTTTCGATATCGGCCGGTTCGAAGGATTTGGCGAGTTCCATGGCGTGCGGGCAAAGGCGTGATTATCCCAAAAAAGCCTTGGGACAAGTTACGACCGCCCGGGATTAATTCCAACGACGCAATGGGCGATGGGTTATCAGCTTGATGGGTCGCGCGGCTGCTTGAGTTTCTCGGCGACGGCGTCACGCACGATTTCCCGCACGTTGACGTCCAGCTGGCTGAGCAGGCTCGACACGGTCTGATCGATATTCTTGCGCAGTTCGGCGGCGACCTGTTTCTCCATGACCTCGGACAGGCGGGGCGCCAGTTCGCTCATCAATTGCTCGGCCAGCGTGTCGCTTACAGCAGAAGGCGGGGGAGCGGGGGCGGGCGTTTCGGCTTGAATGAGCGGTGGGGCAGGTGCGAGGAGGGGGCTGGCAGGCGGGGCGGCATGTTCCGGTGGTGCGGGTGGCGTTCCGCGTTCGATCACGTGGGTCAGCACAGGCAGCCAGGCGTCGGGTGGCGTAGCCTGTGCGCAAGGATCTGACGGCTCGGTTGCCGTTTTGCCCTCGGTGGCGCCACGATGCTTTTTCAGCAGCGCATCCATCTTGTTCAACAAGGGGCTGTCGCTCATGGGGAACCTCCTAGCCGGCGGGCTGACGCAGGTCGTGTGTTTTCAGGGCATAGCCGCGCGTCTGATAGAAACGGTAACGGGCGCGGCCCTGTTCGCGTCCGCTTTCGTCCTGACCGACGATTTCGACCAGCCGTTCGAAGCGGGCAAAGGCGGGAGGCTGTTCGTGATGCAGGTTGATCATCACGTCTGCCTGGCGCAAGGCATCGGCGTCGGTGCCAATCAGTATCGGCGTTTCGCTGGCCAACGCGTCGCTGTCGCGGCAGTGCGGCACAAATCCCAGCGCAGGCGTCGTCCATAACAGGCGGTCGATGGCATCGGCCACCGCCGCGTCCGGCGCGTAGATCATCACCTGCCTGCCCTGGCCGAGCGCCTTGGTGGCGACGCGGCGGGCGACGTCGAGGGGATTGTCGGCAAACGTGTAGAAGGTGATTTCGGTCATTGCGGGCAGCTTATTTCTGGGCGCGGTTCAGAAGGAAATGCACCAGCAGCGACACCGGCCGTCCGGTCGAGCCTTTTTCACGGCCGCCCTTGTAGGCGGTGCCGGCGATGTCGAGGTGCGCCCAGTGATATTTCTTGGTGAAGCGCGACAGGAAGCAGGCTGCGGTGATCGAGCCGGCCGGGCGGCCGCCGATGTTGGCCATGTCGGCCAGGCTGCTCTTCAGTTGCTCTTGATAGTCGTCCCATAGCGGCATGCGCCAGACGCGGTCCCAGGCATGGTCGGCGGCGTGCTCGATTTCGCGCGCCAGCGGGTCGTGGTTGCTGTAGAGCGCGCTGGGGTGCGCGCCCAAGGCGATCACGCAGGCACCGGTGAGCGTGGCCAGGTCGACCACGGCGTCGGGTTCGAAGCGTTCGGCATAGGTCAGCGCATCGCACAGGATCAGGCGGCCTTCGGCATCGGTGTTGAGGATTTCGATGGTTTGGCCGGACATCGAGGTGACGATGTCGCCGGGTTTGTTGGCGTTGGCATCCGGCATGTTTTCGCAGGCCGGGATGAGGCCGACGACGTTGAGCGGCAGGCCCAGTTCGCCGATGGCGCGGAAGGCGCCGATGACTGCGCCGCCACCACTCATGTCGTAGTTCATCTCGTCCATCTCGGCGGGGGGTTTGAGCGAAATGCCGCCGGCGTCGAAGGTGACTGCCTTGCCAACCAGTACTACGGGCCTGTCGCCCTTGGCACCGCCTTCGTGTTTCAGCACGATGAAACGCGGCGGTTTGTCGCTGCCCTTGCCGACCGACAGGAAGGAGCCCATGCCCAGTTTTTCGCAGGCGGCATAATCGAGAATCTCGCAGCCGAAACCGTGGGCTTTCGCCATCTTCTTCGCTTCGCCGGCCAGATATTCTGGCGTGCAGATATTGGAAGGTGTATTGCCAAGATCCTTGGCCAGGCCGATGCCGTGGGCGATGGCCAGCCCACGCGCAAGCCCGGTCTCGCCGTATTTCAACTCGCCGCGCCGCGACACGGCAAAAATGACGCGCTTGAGCGGGCGGCGCGTCTCGCTGGACTTACTTTTCATGTGATCGAAGCGATACAAGGCATCGTGGGCGCTGACCACGGCCTGTTCGACGTTCCAGGTGACGTCGCGTTTCTTCACCGGGATTTCGCTGAGCGTGATGGTGGCTTCCATCGAGCCGGTATCACGCAGCGTTCGCACCGCGCAGGCGATGGCGTCGCGGTAGCCCTTTTCATGGAAGTCGCGTTCCTTGCCAAGTCCGACCAGCAGGACACGGTCGGCCAGGATGTTGGGTACCCGGTGCAGCAGCAGCGTGCTGCCGGCCTTGCCTTCCATGTCGCCGCCGCGCAGGATGTCTGACAGATAGCCGTCGCTGGCACGGTCGACGTCGATACCCGGTCCCGACAGCTTGCGACTTTCGAACACGCCGACGACGACGCAGGCCGTGCGCTGTTTTTCGGGGGCGCCGCTTTTTATGCTAAATTCGAGTTCGATTTCCTTGTTTTCCATATCCGTGCTCAAAAAAATACAATTTGTCCCTGCGCCGCCGTCAGGCGTAGCCAGTTGGAGTGTCGCGCCGAAATTCGGCGTTGCCCATTGGGCGATTATTGGCGCGGGCGCGGTGGAATGTCAAAAGCCCGTTCATTTTGTGAACGGTTTCCGGCCATCCCCATGCTCTATCGCCGCACGCTGACCCGTGAGATGGCGCTCACCACCGGCGCCGTGCTGACGGTGCTGGTCGCGATCGCGCTGGTCGTGTTGTTCATCCGCCTGCTCGGCGACGTGGCGCGCGGCGAACTTGCCAACGAGGCGGTTTTTTCCTTTCTCGGCTTTTCGCTGCTGTTCTTCCTGCCGGTATTGATGACGATCGCCCTGTTTGCCGGTGTGCTGCTGCCCTTGTCGCGTATGTGGCGGGACAGCGAAATGGTGATCTGGTTCAATGCAGGCCTGTCGCTGACGCAATGGATGCGACCGGTGCTGGCGTTCGCCGTGCCGTTCTCGCTGGTCATCCTGTTGATTACGCTGGTGATCAATCCCTGGGCACAGACCAAAAAAATAGAGTATCGCCAGGACCTGCGCAGTCGCAGCGAAAGTTCGCTGATCGCCCCCGGCATGTTCGCCGAGTCCACCGCCGGCCAGCGCGTTTATTACGTGGAGTCGCTGAATCCGCTGACCGGCATTGTGCGCAACGTCTTCATGCAGTCGCGCATCGACGGCCAGCTCGGCCTGGTGGTGGCGCGCGAGGGGAGTCACACGGAAATGCCTGACGGTTCACGTTATCTGGTGTTCAAGGATGGGCGCCGATATGAGGGAACGCCCGGCAAACTCGATTACCGCATTGTGCAATTCGAGCGCTACTGGATGCGGCTCGACCCGGTTCCCGTGAACGGCAAGGAAACCGGCATCCGCCAGGCGCCCCTGAACGAATTGCTGGCCGACAAGACGCCACCGGCGCGGGCCGAACTGCTGTGGCGGGTAGGGGTGCCCGTGTCTGCACTCATCCTCGCCGTCATGGCCATTCCGCTCAGTTTCGTCAACACGCGGGCACGCCGTTCCTACGGGCTGATGACCGCGTTGCTGCTGTACTTCGTCTACAACAACCTGCTGTCCTTGACGCAGGCCTGGGTGGCTCAGGACAAACTCAACCCCTGGGGGGGGATGGTGGCGTCTCATCTGGTGATGCTGTTCGCCGTGGCCGCCCTGTTCTGGCTGCGAACCCGTCAATTTGCGCCGCGCGGGAGGCGTGCATGAGGCTGCTCGCGCGCTACCTGGGCGGGCAGGTCCTGCTTGCCTCGGCCTTCGTGCTGCTGGCGCTCCTGGTGCTGTTTGCGTTTTTCGACGTGATCCAGGAACTGGGTGCGCTGGGCCGCAACAATTACGGTCTCGGCCAGGCGGCTGTGGTGGTGATGCTCAACGTTCCCGGGCATCTGTATGAAATCCTGCCGGTGGCTGCGTTGATTGGTACCCTGTTCACGTTGTCGCGCCTGGTGGGCAATTCCGAATATGCGGTAATGCGCGTATCGGGCCTCTCAAACTGGCGTGTGGCCGGTTATTTCAGCGCGATCGGCGTGCTGCTGTCGCTGCTGGTGCTGGTCATTGGCGAGTATGTCGCGCCGTGGTCGGAGCAGGCGGCGCAACGCTACAAATTGCTGGCCACCCATTCCGTCGTGGCGCAGCAGTTCCGTTCCGGCCTGTGGGTCAAGGATCGCAGCGCGTTCATCAATGTGCGCGAAGTGATGCCGGACAACACCTTGCGCGATATCGAGATTTACGGCTTCGACGCAGACGGTCGCCTCAGCTGGATCCGTGCGGCCCAGGAGGCCCACTGGCGCGGCGGCCAGACCTGGGATCTGCAGCAGGTAGTGGAAACCCGGTTCGACGCCGACGGTATTCATGCGATCCGGAATGCGCACCTGAACTGGCAGTCGGTGCTCACCCCGGACATCCTCAGCGTGCTGCTGATCGCACCGGAACAGATGTCGGCACGTACCCTGTGGCGCTATGTTGGGCATCTCAAGGAAAACGGCCAGAAGGCCACGCGCTATGAACTTGCCTTGTGGTCGAAGTTCGTCGGGCCCTTCGTCATCCCGATCATGATGCTGATCGCCATGCCGTTTGCGATCCAGGGGCCGCGTGCCGGCGGTACCAGCAGCAAGATTTTCATCGGGATTCTGGCCGGACTCGGTTTTCATCTGCTGAGCCGATTGTTCGGCCATCTCGGTTTGCTGAACGACTGGCCGGTTGTCGTGGTATCGATTCTGCCCTTGTTGATTTTCCTGACCATCGCGCTGATGGGCATCCGGTGGGTGGATCGGCGCTAGATTCGTTGCCTCGGCGTGTGGCCGCGTGTCTGCACGCCCGCCTGCCGGCGGACAAAACATGCTGTGTGCACGCGTTGTGGGCCGACTGGCGGGCGGGCCGGATCGATCTTGCGGCCGGGACGCTGCGCGTTCCCATCGACCAGCCCGGACAGCCTGACAAACCCGAGCGGGTCGCGCCGCACCAGGTGCCGCGGCGCCGTACCGACACGCTGGCTGGCCGGGCGGCGCTCATCCATGCGCTGGCGCATATCGAATTCAATGCCATCAATCTGGCGCTCGATGCGGCGCACCGCTTTGCCGGCATGCCGCCGACGTATTACGCCGACTGGCTTTCGGTCGCGGACGAGGAAGCGCTGCATTTCGAACTGTTGAGTGTGCATCTGGCAACGCTAGGGTTTACCTACGGGGATTTCCCGGCGCATAACGGCCTGTGGGACATGGCACTGAAAACCGCACACGATCCGCTGGTGCGCATGGCACTGGTGCCGCGCGTGCTGGAGGCACGCGGGCTCGATGCCACGCCGTTGATCGTCGACAAGCTGAAGGCCGCGCACGACACGCGCATGGTCGAGATTCTCGCTGTCATCGAGCGCGACGAGATCGGCCATGTCGCCATCGGCAGCCGCTGGTTTGACTGGCTGTGCGCGGCACGTGGCCTGCAGCCGGATACGACATTTCGGCAGTTGCTGGTCGATTACGGCGCGCCGCCCCTGAAGCCGCCATTCAATCTGGCGGCGCGTCGCCAGGCTGGCTTCAGTGAATCCGAACTGGACTGGCTGAGCGGACTCTAGCTTACAAGCCGAGCGTCGTCGCCGACACGCTGGCCGGCGAACGTTGCCACATGCCTTCGAAGCTTTGGTGCAGCGCTGTCGCGTGGCCGGGGTCATCTCCATGCAGCGTACCGTGCACCGCAGTCTTGTCGGCACGGAGCAGCACACCGTGTCGGTCAGCCAGTACAAACGCCTGATCGGGACGGGGTGCGTCGGGATCGGCCTGGCGGATTTCGAGGACATGGCCGAAATCCCGCAACAGCAACATCAGGCGAGGATGGTCGCGAGCGACGCGGCTGATGTCGTCGAGCAGCAGTTCGATGCGGCGCCCGCCGCCTGCCACGCAGAGTGCGCGCAATGTGGCGAGCCGTGACGCGTCGTCGAGGTCCAGCAGGCTCAGGTCATGGTCGTACACGCGCAACTGGCGGTGCGTCGCAGCCACCAGCGTGTCGAATGCGGCACGGAATTCGGCAGGGGTTTCAAAGACGTTCATGGGGTGTCGGTCTCCAGCCAGCCAGCTTCATACCAGTCGTACAGACGCTCGCGCAGGGTGGCAGGCACGGGCGGCGCGAGATGGCGCTGGTCGGCCAGTTGCTTCAGTGCGGCGGTCTCGCCGGCTGCAGGCGTGAAAGCCTCGCCGTTGATGAAAAAGCGCTTTCCGGTGAACAGCAGACGCGATTTGGGATTGAGCGCGACGCCATGCTTGTTCGTTTGCTTGTTGAAGGCACTCCGGTTGAGCGGCGTGTCCGGCGCATCGAAAAAAACATTCGGCTTGGGTTCGGACAGGTAGCGCCCGGCGAACTCGGCGATGTCGCGCTTGCTCCATTTGATTTTGGCGATCATGTCCTCGATCTGGCTCAGCATCGCGCGGCCGATTTCACCGGGATGGGCTTGCAGGCGCAGATCGGGGTCGGCATAACGGCCCTCAAGCGCGATCGTGTCCTGCAGATGCATCAGAAAGCCGTGGGCCATTTCTTCGGTAGTGGGTGCGCGAAAGCCGATCGAATAGGTCATGCATTCGTCCTCGGCGACGCCGTAATGCGCGACATGCGGCGGCAGATAGAGCATGTCGCCGGGGCCGAGCACCCATTCGTCTTCCGCCTCGAAACGCCGGAGGATTTTCAGCGGCACGTCGTCCAGGATCGTCAGGTCGGACTGCGTGCTGATCCGCCAACGGCGGTGGCCTTGCCCCTGCAGCAGGAAGACGTCGTAGGAATCGAAATGCGGCCCCACGCTGCCGCCGGACACGGCGTAGCTCACCATCAGGTCGTCGAGGCGGGCATGCGGGATGAAGTTGAAGCATGCCAGCAAGGCGTCAGCTGCGGGCAGGAGGTGATTGAGCGACTGTACCAGCAGCGTCCAGTCGGTCTTGGGCAGGCGCTTGAAATCGCGTTTGCTGAACGGGCCGTGGTCGAGCTGCCAGTGCGTGCCGCTGCCCTGGACCAATCGCGATTCCACATCGTCGCGGGCGGCCAGTTGCCGCATCTTGTCGGGAGACAGGAGGCCGGTGAAGCCGGGTACGGCGTTGCGGATCAGGAGCGGGCGCTTGTGCCAGACATCGCGCAGGAAACGGGTGGGGCTCAAGCCACCGAGCAAGGCAGTCATCATGGACGCGATTATAGCGATGCGGCACCTGCAGGGCTGTTAGAATGCTGCCGGAAAGACACTAAGGCGGAGTAACCCATGCTGAAAGCAGGAGATCGGGCGCCGGACTTTTCCAACCCCGACGCGGACATGAACATCGTCGAGTTGTCCCAGTTCCGGGGCAAGACGCTGGTGCTGTATTTCTATGTGCGCGACGATACACCGGGCTGCACGACCGAAGCGATCGAATTTTCCGAACTGGAAGACGCGTTTTCCAAATTGGGTGCCGCCGTACTCGGTGTTTCGCGCGACGATTGCATCAAGCATGGCGAGTTTCGCGACAAGCACGGCATCAGCGTGAGGCTGCTGGCCGACAAGGAACAGGCCACCTGTACGGCATATGGCGTACTGCAGGACAAGGAAGTGGATGGCGTCATGCGCAAGAGCATGGTGCGCTCCACCTTCATCATCGACAAACAGGGCGTCATCCGTCACGCACTGTATGGCGTTTCCAGCCGCGGCCATGCGGCGGAAGTGCTCCAACTGGTAAAGGAACTCAAGTGAATATTGGCAAGGATACCGTGGTCACCATCACCTATATCGTCAAGGATATGGACGGCAAGCTGCTGGAGGAAAGCGACGAGCCGGTCAGCTACCTGCATGGCGGCTACGACAACATTTTCCCGTTGGTGGAACAGGCGCTGGAAGGCAAGGCCGTCGGCGAGACCGTCGACCTCAAGTTGCAGCCGGCCGATGCATTCGGCGAATTCGAGGAAGATCTGGTGCGGCTGGAACCCCGTGAGTCATTTCCTGCCGACATCGAGGTCGGCATGCAGTTCGTCGGTTCGCCAGTCGACGGCAGCGAGGAAATGCTCTACACCGTGACCGATGTTGCCGAAGACAAGGTGGTGGTTGACGGCAATCATCCCTACGCCGGCCAGGCCGTGCATTTTCAGTGCGTCGTGGCCGACGTGCGTGCGGCGACGGCGGACGAAGTCGCCCATCGTCACGCGCACGGTGCGCACGGCCATCACCATCATTAAGCCACATGGCGCCGAATCGGATGGTAAAAGGCGCCGGGCTGCTAAAATGCCCGGCTGACCTGTTTTTGTGACAGTTTGATAAAGACCACCGATGAAAACCACTTTCCTCGATTTCGAGCAGCCGATTGCGGAGCTCGAAGCCAAGATCGAAGAACTACGCTTTGTGCAGGATGACTCCGCGCTGGATATTTCGGAAGAAATCCGCCGCCTGCAGAAGAAGAGCCAGACGCTGACCAAGGACATCTACGCCAAGCTCAATGCCTGGCAGGTGTCGCAGGTGGCGCGCCATCCGCAGCGCCCGTATACGCTGGACTATGTGCAGGGGCTGTTCACCGATTTCGTCGAACTGCACGGCGATCGTGCCTATGCCGACGATGCCGCGATCGTCGGTGGCATGGCTCGCTTCAACGGCGAACCGGTGATGGTGATCGGCCACCAGAAGGGCCGCGACACCAAGGAAAAGATCTACCGCAATTTTGGCATGCCGCGTCCCGAGGGCTACCGCAAGGCGCTGCGGTTGATGCGCCTCGCCGAAAAGTTCGGCCTGCCGATTTTCACCTTCATCGACACGCCGGGAGCCTATCCAGGCATCGGCGCTGAGGAACGCGGGCAATCCGAGGCGATCGCGCGCAATCTCTATGTGATGGCCGAGCTGAAGACGCCGATCGTGTGCACCATCGTTGGCGAAGGCGGTTCGGGCGGCGCGCTGGCGATCGGCGTCGGCGACCGCATGCTGATCCTGCAATATTCCACCTATTCGGTGATCTCGCCGGAAGGCTGCGCCTCGATCCTGTGGAAGAGCGCCGACAAGGCCTCGGTTGCTGCCGAAACCCTGGGCATCACCGCCGACCGCCTGAAAGCCAACGGGCTGGTCGACCGCATCGTCGAAGAGCCGCTGGGTGGCGCGCAGCGCGACTGGGACGCCATGTTCCAGGCGATGCGCCGCGCACTGACCGATACGCTCGCCGAATTGCGCAAACAGTCGCTCGACGCCCTGTTGGATACGCGTTACCAGCGTCTGCGGGCGTATGGAAGCTTCAAGGAAACCCCCGCCAAATAAGGCGATCGTTGCAGAGGTGGCGGACGTGCTTGGCCGCCACGCTCCTCCGCATGCACGGCTGACGCTGGCCCTGTCGGGCGGGCTCGATTCTGTCGCCCTGCTGCATGCCCTGCTGGCGTTGCGCGACCTCCATCCATTCGAACTGCAGGCGGTGCACGTGCACCATGGCCTGTCGCCCCATGCGGACGACTGGGCTGATTTCTGCGGCCGGCTATGTGCCACGCACGCAGTTGAATTGGCCGTCCATCGTGTGCAGATCGCACGCGATGACCCGGCCGGCATCGAAGCGGCCGCGCGGCGGGAACGTCAACGCATCTTTGCTGCGTTGGATGTGGATTTTCTCCTCACGGCACACCATCAGGACGATCAGGCCGAGACACTTCTACTGCAATTGCTGCGTGGCGCCGGGCCGAAAGGTCTGGCGGCCATGGCCGAACGGCAAGACCAGCCTGGCTGGCACGCAACCCAATTGCGGCCGTTGCTGTCCATTCCTCGCGCCGAGTTGTTGCGTACCGCGCGGGAGCAGGGCCTTGCTTGGATCGATGACGAAAGCAACCGGGACACCCGATATCGCCGCAACGCGCTACGTCAGCAGGTGATGCCGTTGCTGGCGCAGCATTTTCCCGGCGCCGGCCGCACCTTGGCACGTGCGGCCGCGCTGCAGGCCGATGCCGCAGAATTACTGGACGATCTGGCACGGCTGGATGCACGGGAGGCCATCGCCGGCGACCGTCTCGACTGTGCCGCGCTGGCGCGCCTCTCGACTGTGCGGGCCCGCAACCTGCTGCGCCACTTCATCGAGCAGCATGGCCAGCCCATGCCCAGCCTGCGCCGGCTCGACGAGGCCCTGCACCAGTTGCGGGATGCGCATGAGGATGCGCGGGTGCGCGTCAATCTGGGACAGGTGGAGTTGTGGCGCTACCGCGGCGGGGCCTATCTGGTGGCGCCGCCGCCGCGCTGGACGGAGCCGATACGCTGGCAGGGCGAGGCGGCAATCTGGGTGCCGGCCGCCGGGGTCAGCGTGCGGATGGACCGGGCGAGCGGAACGGGGCTCCGGCAGACGGCGCTAGCCGCAGGCGACGTCACGCTTGGTGTGCGGGCGGGCGGTGAGCACCTCAGGCTTCACGCCGGCGGTCCTCGGCGCAGCCTGAAGAACCTGCTGCAGGAACACGGGATCCCGCCCTGGCAGCGGGCACGCATGCCGCTGATGTGGTGCGACGGCCGATTGGTGTGGGCGGCGGGAATCGGCTTTGAAGCCGACCTGGGGGCCGCGCCGGGTGAGGCGGGGCTGCTGCCGCACGTCGAACCCTGACGAGCCATGGCGTTGCACGCGCCCGGGCAAGCCCGGCAAACCGCCGCCCGCCGGCAGGACAAGACAGTCCGGGGTGCGCCATGTTATTCTAGCGGGCTGATTTTCATGGTTTTTTGAACCTTTTTTCCTGTTTTCTCTCTTTTGTCTGGAGCATACACATGGCTGTTCAGCGCACTTTTTCCATCATCAAACCCGATGCCGTCGCCAAGAACGTGATTGGCAAGATCGTCAGCCGTTTCGAGAGCAATGGCCTCAAGGTCGTTGCGTCGAAAATGAAGCATTTATCGCGCCAGGAAGCCGAGGGCTTTTACGCCGTGCACAAGGATCGTCCGTTCTTCAAGGATCTGGTCGATTTCATGATCTCGGGTCCGGTGGTGCTGCAGGTCCTGGAAGGCGAAGACGCGATCGCCAAGAACCGCGCGTTGATGGGCGCGACCGACCCGAAGAAGGCGGAAGCGGGCACCATCCGCGCCGACTTCGCCGAGAGCATCGATGCCAATGCCGTGCACGGTTCCGACGCTCCGGAAACCGCGGCGATCGAAATCGCCTATTTCTTCCCGGCCAGCGAAGTCTACGCAGGCCGCTAAACCCCACGCATGCCGCAGAATCTGCTCGATTTCGATCTGGATGGCCTGACCGCCTGGTTCACCGAACTCGGCGAAAAGCCGTTTCGCGCCCGTCAGGTGTTCCACTGGATGCACCAGTCCGGGGTGGCCGATTTCGCGCAGATGACCGACATCGCCAAGAGCCTGCGCGAGAAACTCCAGCAGCAGGCCTGCGTGCAGGCGCCGGCGATCAACTACGCGCATACTTCGGCGGACGGCACGCGCAAGTGGCTGTTCGACGTCGGGGTCGCCAACGGCATCGAAACCGTGTTCATCCCGGAGGATGATCGCGGCACGCTGTGCGTGTCGTCACAGGTCGGCTGCGCGCTGGAGTGCACCTTCTGCTCGACCGGGCGGCAGGGCTTCAATCGCAACCTGACGGTGGCCGAAATCATCGGCCAGTTGTGGGTGGCGCACCACAGCCTCAAGACCGAACCCAACCGTACCGCGTTTAATCACGGCGCAGGCGAAATCTCCGACCGGCCGGTGACCAACGTGGTGATGATGGGCATGGGCGAGCCGCTGGCGAATTTCGAGAACGTGGTGACCGCGCTCGGGATCATGCTCGATGACCATGCCTACGGCCTGTCGCGGCGACGGGTGACGGTATCCACATCCGGCCTGGTGCCGGCGATGGACCGCCTGGCCGAACGTTGTCCGGTCGCGCTGGCGGTGAGCCTGCATGCGCCCAACGATGCGTTGCGCGACCAGATCGTGCCGATCAACAGGAAGTATCCGTTGCGCGAACTGATGGCCGCCTGCCTGCGTTATCTGGTGCATGCGCCGCGCGACTTCATCACCTTCGAATACGTGATGCTGGCCGGCGTGAACGACCAGCCCGAGCATGCGCGCCAGCTGGTCGAGCTGACGCGCGACGTGCCGTGCAAGTTCAACCTCATTCCCTTCAATCCGTTTCCGGACTCGGGCTACGAAAAACCGCGGACAGAGTCGATGCGCGTGTTTCGCCAGATCCTGCAGGATGCAGGCTTGGTGGTGACCACGCGCAAGACGCGCGGTGACGATATCGATGCGGCGTGCGGGCAGCTGGCCGGGAAAGTCGCGGACAAGAGCGGGCGTGTCATGAAACGAATGCACAAGGAGGCAGCGTGAAGAAATGGGTAGGGGTACTGGTTGCAGCGGCATTGCTGGCGGGTTGCGCAGCACAGCCGATGGACGGGAGCGGCGGTGTGGCCGCCAGCGAGGCTGACAGCCAGAGCCGCGAACGTGCCCGTGCATTCACGGATCTGGCCGGGGCCTATGTCGCGCGTACCCAGTACAAGGTCGCGCTCGACGAGTTGCGCAAGGCGATCACGGCTGACAATCGCTATGGCCCGGCCTACAACATCTACGGCATGATCTACATGGATTTGGCCGAGGACAAACTGGCCGAGGAAAATTTTCGCCGCGCCATTGAACTCGATCGCAACGATTCGAACGCGCACAACAACTACGGCTGGTTTCTCTGTACCCGCGGCCGCTACGATGAAGGCCTGGCGCAATTCAGCGCTGCCATTCGCAACCCTTTGTATACGCAGCCCGAACTGGCCATGACCAATGCCGGTTTGTGCGCCGAAAAGAAGGGCGATATCGCGTTGGCCGAGGCCAATCTGGGCAAGGCGCTCAAACTGCAGCCCGATAGCCCCAACTCCGTCCTCAAGCTGGCCGGACTGTATTTCCGCCAGGGGCGCCTGGCGGAAGCGCAGCGCCTGCTGGGGCGGCATGACGAGCTGGCGCCTCCATCCGCCGAAAGCCTGTGGCTGGGCGTGCGGCTGGAACGCAAGCTGGGTGATCGGGCGCAGGAAGCCGCCTATGCCTTGCAGCTGCGCAAACGCTTCCCCGATTCGAACGAGACGCAGCAGTTGCTGACGGGACATTTCGAATGAGTGGGAGTGGGCTGGCCTCGGTCGGCCAGATTTTGCGGGAGGCACGCGAAGCGCAGGGCATCACGCTGGACAATGCAGCCATGCGCCTGCGTCTGATGCATCGCCAGGTGGAGGCGATGGAACGGGACGACTTCGAGAGCCTGGGCCAGCCCGTTTTCGCACGTGGCTTTGTGCGGAACTATGCGCGTCTGTTGGGGCTGGTGCCGGAGTCCCTGCTGGCGCGCATGGATGGCGGTCCCACCGAACCGGCTGCGTTCGTCCCGACCGAACCGGCGCTGCCGCGGTCATGGCTGACTTCTCCGTGGCTGATCCTGTCGCTGCTCGGCCTGTTGCTGGTGGTGGC
This sequence comes from Thiobacillus sp. 0-1251, assembly GCA_001899305.1. Lineage (GTDB taxonomy): Bacteria > Pseudomonadota > Gammaproteobacteria > Burkholderiales > Thiobacillaceae > Thiobacillus. The sequence continues at coordinate 147,520 of MKWL01000020.1, forward strand.
CGTGCCGGTTGCCTTGTATGCGTGGCTCAACAGCGATGGGGGCGAGCGCCCTGACACGCCGACCCCCGCCGTCATGCAGCCGCGTCCGGCAGCGGCCGTCGCAACCGCACCTGTCACTGCGCCGGCTGATGTCGTGTCGCCTGCGCCCGTGTCGCCCGTGATCCCCGCTACGGCTGACGGTACGTCGCCTGAGGCTACGACGTCTGGGACGGCCGAGTCTGCGGCGGAGGGCAGTGTGCTGCACCTCGATTTCGGCGACGAGTCGTGGACCGAGATCAAGGATGCCAGCGGTCGCATGCTGATGCGTCAACTCAATCCCGCAGGTAGCAGCGCAGACGTTCACGGCCAGCCTCCCTTCGATGTGGTGATCGGCAATGCCACGCAAGTGCAGATGACGTACAACGGCCGCCCTATCGACCTGAAACCCTTTATTGACGTGACGGTTGCCCGCTTCACGCTGGAAGAATGATGTCCCAGATTATCCGTCGTCCCACCCGTCAGGTGCAGATCGGCCAAGTGCGGGTCGGCGGTGACGCCCCCGTGGTGGTGCAGTCGATGACCAACACCGACACCGTCGATATCACTGCGACCGTGTGTCAGGTGCAGGCGCTCGCCGAGGCTGGATCGGAACTGGTGCGGCTGACCGTCAACACGCTGGACGCCGCCGCTGCGGTGCCGCGCATTCGTGAGCGACTCGATGTGCTGGGCTGTCGCGTGCCGCTGATCGGCGATTTCCATTTCAACGGCCACAAGCTCTTGACCCAGGTGCCCGAGTGCGCGGAGGCGCTGGCCAAGCTGCGCATCAATCCCGGCAACATCGGACGCGGCAACAAGCGCGACGAGCAGTTCGCCACGCTGATCGAGGTGGCATGCCGCTACGACAAGCCGGTGCGCATCGGCGTCAACTGGGGCAGCCTCGACCAGGCGCTGGCAGCGCGCATGATGGACGACAATGCCCGGCTTGCGCAGCCGGAAGACGCCGAGGTCGTGATGCGGCGCGCGATGGTCGCATCTGCGCTCGAGTCGGCCAGGAAAGCCGAGGAACTGGGACTCGGTGGCGACAAGATCATCCTGTCGTGCAAGATGAGTCGGGTACAGGATCTCATTTCGGTCTACCGTGATCTGGCGTCGCAGTGCGACTACCCGCTGCATCTGGGGTTGACCGAGGCAGGCATGGGCAGCAAGGGCATCGTCGCCTCGACTGCCGCCTTGTCCGTGCTGCTGCAGGAAGGCATCGGCGATACCATCCGGATTTCGCTGACGCCTGAGCCGGGTGGCGAGCGTACCCAGGAAGTCCGTGTCGGCCAGGAAATCCTCCAGGCGCTGGGCTTACGTGCATTCACACCCCAGGTCACGGCCTGTCCTGGCTGCGGCCGCACCACTTCCACCGTGTTCCAGGAACTGGCGCAGGATATCGAAACCTATTTGCGTACCCAGATGCCCGTGTGGCGCAGCCAGTATCCCGGCGTCGAATCCATGCAGGTCGCGGTGATGGGCTGCGTGGTCAACGGCCCTGGCGAGTCCAAGCATGCCAATATCGGCATCTCGCTGCCCGGTACGGGCGAAGTGCCGGTCGCGCCGGTATACGTCGATGGCGAAAAAACCGTGACGCTAAAAGGCGAGAAGATAGCCGAAGAATTCCAGACCATCGTCGAAGACTATGTGCGCAGCCATTACGGCACTGCGTGAAATGCATTTCTGCTGATTAAGTTATGAGCAACAACATTCAATCCGTGCGCGGCATGAACGACTGCCTGCCCGATGTCAGCGACACGTGGCAGGGGTTCGAGGCGATCGTGCGCGACTGGCTGCGGCGCTACGGCTACCGCGAGATACGTACGCCGATTCTCGAGCATACTGGGCTGTTCAAGCGTGCCATCGGTGAAGTGACCGATATTGTCGAGAAGGAGATGTATACCTTCGTCGACGAACTGAACGGCGAATCGCTGACGCTGCGCCCGGAAGGCACGGCGTCGTCGGTGCGTGCGGTGATCCAGCACAACCTGTTGTACGACGGCGGCAAGCGATTGTGGTACACCGGGCCGATGTTCCGCCATGAGCGTCCGCAAAAGGGCCGCTACCGGCAATTTCACCAGGTCGGCGTGGAAGCGCTCGGCTTTGCCGGGCCGGACGTCGATGCCGAACTGATCGTGATGTGCGCCGATCTGTGGAAGGAACTGGGCATCGCGCCGACGCTTCAGCTCAACACCTTGGGCGATCATGCCGCGCGGCAGCGGCACCGCGAGAAACTGATCGCCTATTACGCATCGCACCAGGACGTGCTCGACGAAGATGCCAGGCGCCGGCTGCACAGCAATCCGCTGCGCATCCTCGACAGCAAGAACCCGGCAATGCAGGCACTGAACGATGCGGCGCCCAAGCTGATGGATGAACTTGAGGACGAGGCGCTGGCGCATTTCGAAGGGGTGCAGACGCTGCTTCGCGCGAATGGCATCGCCTTCGAGATCAATCCCAGGCTGGTGCGCGGGCTGGATTACTACAACCGCACCGTGTTCGAATGGGTGACCGATCAGCTTGGCGCGCAGGGCACGGTGTGTGCGGGCGGCCGCTACGACGGACTGGTCGAGCAATTGGGCGGCAAGCCGGCGCCTGCAGCCGGGTTTGCGATGGGTATCGAACGGCTGCTGGCATTGGTCGAAGCGGGCGGACGCACCATCGCGACACCGGCATCCGATGCCTATATCGTTCATGCCGGCGACGCGGCACAGGCCTTTGCCTGGCAGGTGGCAGGTTCGCTGCGCAGTGTCGGACTCGCCGTCGTCCTGCATTGTGGCGGCGGTAGTTTCAAGTCGCAGATGAAAAAGGCCGATGCCAGTCGCGCTCGTTATGCGGTGATCATCGGCGACGACGAGGCCGCCGCGCAGCAGGTGACGCTGAAGCCGCTGCGCGAGGCAGGCGAACAGACCCGCGTCGAGGTGGCGCGGGCGATTCAATTCATTCAAGAAGCATCAACTCAAAAGGCATAGCGCATGGCAACCTACGATCTCGACGAGCAGGAACGGCTGGACGAACTGAAAGCCTGGTGGAAACGCTGGGGCAGCCTGGTGATGGTCGGTCTGGCCGTGGTGGTCGCGGGGGCAGCAGGCTGGCGCTACTGGCAGAACCACACGGTGACGCAAAGCCTGGAAGCGGCAACCGTGTACGAAAAACTCACGCAGTCGCTGGCTGCAAATGACGCCAAGAGCGCACGCGAAGCGGGTGCGATGCTGCTCGACCAGTACAAAGGCACGGCGTATGCACCACGTGCCGCGATGCTGCTGGCCAAGCTCAATGTCATGAACAAAGACCTGAAAAGCGCGCAGAGCCAGCTGGAATGGGCCGTGGCCAACAGCAAGGAGCCGGCCGTGAAGGATCTGGCGCGCCTGCATCTTGCGGGCGTACAGCTTGACCAGAAACAATATGAAGCGGCGTTGAAAACCCTGGCAGGCTCGCATAGCGATGCGTTTGCTTTCCGTTTCGAAGACATGCGGGGCGATGTGCTGATGGCGCAAGGCAAGAAAGCCGAGGCGCGTGAGGCGTATCAGGCGGCGTTCGGCAAGATGGAAAAAGACAATCCCTATCGCAGCATCGTCGAACTGAAGCTCGATGCACTGGGAGGAGAAACCAAGTGAAGATGCGCATGATAGTCGCCGGCCTGGCGCTGGCCATGTCGGGATGCAGCACGGTCGGTTCGATGACCAGCACGGTGGGCGGCTGGTTTGGCCACGGTCCGGTCAGGGCCAAACCCGCTGAACTGGTCGAATTCAAACCCACTGCCAACCTCACCGAAGCCTGGAAAGACGAAACGGGAGATACCAGCGGTTATCTGTTCCGGCCCCGGGCCGTAGGCGACGATGTGTTTGCCGCGGGTGGCAGCCGGGTGGTGCGCATCACGGTAGCCAATGGCAACACGGTATGGAAAACCGATGCCGACGCCAAGTTGTCGGCTGGCGCAGGCGTGGGGCAAGGGCTGGTGCTGGTAGGCAGCACCAAGGGCGAATTGCTGGCGTTGGATCAGACCAGCGGCCAAGTGCGTTGGAAAGTGGCTTTGTCGAGCGAGGTGACCGGCCAGGCGCTGGTCGTGGGGGACATTGTCATCGCACGCACGGGCGATGGCCGTGTGCAGGGGCTGGGGGTCGCCGATGGCAGCCGAAAATGGCTGTACACCCGCACTCTACCGGTATTGAGCCTGCGCGGTTCGGGCGGCATGACCGTGCGTGACGAGGTGCTCTATGCCGGGTTCCCGGGCGGCAAACTGGTTGCGCTCAATGCGGCCAATGGTGCGCAGTTGTGGGAGGCGACCGTGGCGCTGCCGCGCGGAGCGACCGAACTCGAGCGGGTGGCCGATGTGATGGGCAATCCGGCCGTGGATGAACGCCAGGTGTGCGCGGTTGCCTATCAGGGACGGGTGGCCTGTTTCGACCGGCGCAACGGGGAACTGCTGTGGGCGCGCGACACCTCCAGCAACACCGGCCTGGCGATGGACGAGCGTAATGTCTACGTCACCGACGACAAGGACGCCGTGACGGCCTACGATAAAACCAGCGGCCGTGCCGGCTGGCGGCAGGACAAGCTGGCGCGCCGTGCCGTGACCGCACCGCTGGCGCTCGGCGCCTGGGTCGTGGTGGCTGACGGTGAGGGATACGTCCATGTGCTGTCGAGCGAGGATGGCAGCTTCGTGGCGCGTGCGAAAGTCGACAGCGGCGTCCATTCGGCGCCGGTCGATATCGGGCCGGGTTTCGCGGTGGAGACGACCAAAGGCAATGTCGTCGCGTTCCGGCTCAAGTAAACAACACGACGCGTCGGCTCTGACGCGTCAGCAAGGATAGCCATGCTTCCCACTCTGGTTCTTGTCGGGCGCCCGAACGTCGGCAAGTCCACCTTGTTCAACCGCCTCACCGGCACGCGCGATGCCCTGGTGCACGATATGCCGGGGATGACGCGCGACCGCCACTACGGGCGCGGGCGCATCGGCGGCAAGCCCTATTTGGTGGTCGACACCGGCGGCCTCGAGCCGGTGGCCAAGGAGGGCATCATGGCCGAGATGGCGCGGCAGACACTGCAGGCCATCGACGAGGCGGACGCCATCATTTTCATGGTCGATGCGCGCAGTGGCCTCACGCCGCAGGACAAGGTGATCGCCGATCGTCTGCGCCGTGCGACGTGCCCGGTGCTGCTGGCGGTCAACAAGGCCGAGGGCATGAATCGCGCGGTGGTGACCGCCGAATTCCACGAGTTGGGACTGGGCGAGCCGCTGGCGATTTCCGGCGCGCACGGCGACGGCATTTCCGACCTGGTGGATGAGGCGCTGGCGCCGTTCTCCGAAGAAGAAGAAAAGACCGACGAATTCGGTATTCCCAAGATTGCCTTGGTGGGACGTCCCAACGTCGGCAAATCGACGCTGGTCAACGCCCTGGTGGGCGAGGAACGCGTCATTGCGTTCGATCAGCCCGGCACCACGCGCGATTCGATCTACGTCGAGTTCGAGCGCGACGGCAAACCGTACATTTTGATCGACACCGCCGGCGTGCGGCGTAAAGGGAAGGTGTTCGAGACGGTGGAAAAATTCTCCGTCATCAAGACGCTGCAGGCTATCGAGGATGCCAACGTCGTGGTACTGGTGCTCGACGCGCGCGAGAACGTTTCCGAGCAGGATGCGCATCTGGCGGGCTTCGTGCTGGAAACCGGGCGCGCGCTGGTGGTGGCGGTGAACAAATGGGATGGCCTGTCCGCCGAGCAGCGTGACGATATCAAGCGCGACATCGGCCGCAAGCTGGCTTTCCTGGATTTCGCCCGATTCAATTACATTTCGGCCTTGAAGAGCAAGGGCCTGGACACCCTGCTGAAGGATGTCGAAGCCGCGCATGCCGCCGCCTTCCTCAAGATGTCGACGCCCAAGCTGACGCGCGTGCTCGAGATGGCGGTGGAGCAGCATGCGCCGCCCAAGAATGGCTTGTTCCGTCCCAAACCGCGCTACGCGCACCAGGGCGGCAAGAACCCGCCTGTGATCATTCTGCATGGCAACGCGCTGGAAGGCTTGCGCGACGACTACAAGCGCTACCTGGAAAGCAGTTTCCGCAAGGCGTTCAAGCTGCAGGGCACGCCGCTTCGGATCCAGGTGAAGGAAGACACGGGCAAAAATCCGTATGAAGGCAAGACGCGCGCGCCGCTCACCGAAAGCGAGGCGACGCGGATGCGGCGCAAGAAGCGGGTACGGCGCAAGGTCTACGGCTCAACCTGAGCCGCGCATGCGCGGGCTCACCCGCAAGGGGTAGGCCGTGGTTGTAAAGCCGATAAATCGGCAACAACCACGCTCAGTCGAGCCAGCGCACCAGATAGAACAGCTTGAACCCTTCGGAGGAACGCGACGGACCGCTGGCAATGGCGGCGTGGCGGCTCTTGGCGGGATCCGCATGCGCACGCGCTTCGTCCTCGCTGGCGTAGACCTCGACCACGCCCTCGGGAAAACGCTTGCGGTGTTTGCCTGAAGGCGAATAGATCACCACCGCCGACGTGCCGACGACTTTCGATTCGACATCGGTGAACAGGCTGGTGGCTTGCGGCATTCGGCTGTCTCTAAATGATGCATCGCTGAACGCGATGCATTAGTGCGTCTTCTTCGGGATGCTGCTGATCTTGACGGAGTGGCTGGTGGGCGTTTCGTCGGTGAAGCGCGGGCGCTCGTCCAAGGTGCGGCCGGTGAGCTGGGCGAGCTCGGTTTCGCGGCTGGAAATCACCATCAGGCAATCCTTGATGCCGAGGACGGTGGCCTCGGTCAGGGGGCTGGGATTGCCGTCGCGCGGCGCGGTATCGCGCACGATGGAAGTCAGGGTCTTGCGCATCATGCGCATGAGGCGCTGCTCGTCGTGCAGGGCTTTTTCGTCCATGAGGGTACTCCGGAAACCAGCAAAGATTCCGCATTGTCGGCGCCGCTCCGTACTTCGTCAACGCAAGTCCCTTGCGCACGAGGGGATAAAAAGCGTGACAGGGGGCATAAGAATTATGAACCGACAGTCCTTGCCGGCTGTTTTATGCTTGCCAGCTGAGGAGACGTCCCATGCCAGACCCGAATACCCCCGAATCCAGCGAAGTTCGCGAAATCCGCATCAATCCCATTGTGCCGAGCGAATCGGTACTGGTCGCCACCGCACGCAGCATGCGCCCGAAAAAGGCCGAAGAACTGGCACCGCGCGACACCCGCAAGCACGTCGAAACCTGTCCGTTCTGCCGTGGCAACGAGCACAAGACGCCGCCGGTGATCCTGCATTGGCCGCCGGAGGGTGACTGGCAGATCCGCATGGTCGAGAACCTCTATCCGGTGTTGGGCGACGACCGCGAACAGGCCGGTTTCAACTTCGGTCTGCAGCAGACCATCGACGGCTACGGTCGGCACGAGGTCATCATCGATCACCATGAACACGGCATTGCCGTGCACGAAATGGCCGAATCGCACCTGACGGCGCTGTTCGGCGTCTACCAGACGCGCATGCGCCAGCTGTTCGAGTCGGACGAGCGGCTGAAATACGTACTGGTGTTCAAGAACTTCGGCCCGGCGGCCGGTGCGTCGATCCCGCATACGCACAGCCAGGTGATCGCGATGCCAGTGGTGCCCGAGAATGTCGACGCCGAAGTGAAGAACAGTGCCGCGCACTACGCCAAGCACCACCACTGTATTTTCTGCGCGCTGATCGACGAGGCGCTGACCTTCGAGGCGACCATTTACGACCGCACGTCCGGCGCGGTGCGGCGCAAGATCAACGTCGGCCAGTACGTGGTCGAGCGCGGTGAAAAGTTCATCGCCATCAAGCCGTTCGCCAGCCGCTACGAATGGGAAGTGCACATCCTGCCGCTGGCGCACCAGGCCGATTTTCTCGACGTGCGCGGCGAGGATCTGGCCGATCTGGCGCGGGTGATGAAGCGCACTATGGCAAGACTGGATGCTGTCATCGGCGGCGCGCAGTACAATTTCTTTCTGCACTCGGTCCCGCACGATAGCCAGCAGCAGGCGCATGCGCCGAGCTACCACTGGCATCTGGAAATCTGCCCGCGCACGTCGATTCCCACCGGTTTCGAACTCGGTTCGGGCCTGTTCGTCAACACCATCAATCCGGAACAGGCAGCCGAGCGCCTGCGCACGGTGGACTTGTAGAAGGCGGCGAGCCTTCCGGGCGTCCGCACGGGCGTGATCGGGACTAGAATCAAACTTTCCAATCCGCTCGCGTAGGTGCCGCATGGCTGTCCGCCCCTATGCCAGCCTGAATGTCCGCCAGTGAAACCACCCCTGCATTGCCTTGTTTTATCCATGACTCCCATGCATCCGCGTGCAGGCAGGAGATATCGCCTTGTTTGAGCGACATGCCGGCGGCGAGCGCGTCATCCTGGTGGCGCTTGATTTCGGCGATCTGGATTTTGCCGAAAGCGTGGCCGAACTGCGATTGCTGGCGGCCGGCGCCGGGCTAGAAATTCTGGGCGAGGTGCAGGGCAAGCGTAGCCGCCCCGATGCCGCGCTGTTCGTTGGCAGCGGCAAGGCCGACGAGATCGCCGCGCTGGTCGCTGCCACCGAAGCGGACGTCGTCATCTTCAACCACGAACTGTCACCTGCCCAGGAACGCAACCTGGAACGCCGCGTGCATTGCCGGGTGGTCGATCGCGTCACGTTGATTCTGGATATCTTTGCGCGCCGTGCGCACAGCGCCGAGGGCAAGCTGCAGGTCGAACTGGCCCAGCTTCAGCATCTGTCGACCCGGTTGGTGCGCGGCTGGACCCACCTCGAACGCCAACGCGGCGGGGTGGGCATGCGCGGCCCGGGTGAAAAGCAACTGGAAACCGACCGTCGCTTGATCGGGATGCGGGTCAAGGCGCTGCGCGACCGGCTCGCCAAATTGGGCAAGCAGCGCCGTACCCAGCGGCGTTCGCGCGCGCGCCAGCATGTGTTGTCGGTGGCGCTGGTCGGGTATACCAATGCCGGGAAATCCACGCTGTTCAATGCGCTGACGCGTGCCGGTACCTACGCGGCCGACCAGTTGTTCGCCACGCTGGATACCACCACACGCAAGATATACCTGCCGCAGGTGGGCGAAGTGGTGCTCTCGGATACCGTCGGCTTCATCACCCGTCTGCCGCACGACCTGGTGGCGGCGTTCCGCGCCACGCTGGAGGCCACGGCGGAAGCCGATTTGCTGCTGCATGTGATCGATTCGGCCAGCCCGGGACGCGAGCGCCAGATCGAAGCGGTCGACAAGGTGTTGGCGGAAATCGGGGCGGATGCCGTGCCGCAACTCCGGGTCTACAACAAGCTCGATCTGACGGGCGTTGCGCCGGGGGTGGGGCGGGACGAATATGGTAAACTGCAAAGCGTGTATGTATCCGCGCAATCCGGCGCGGGGCTTGAACTTTTACGTGATGCCCTGTCAGAAATCCTGGTCGCCGAACGCGTCCGGGACGAAGCCAGCGCATCAGACGAAGATACCTCCCAATCCACCGCTTTCTCTGCATAACTTAACGATATGGCCTGGAACGACCCGCAATGGGGCAACAACGGTAATCGCAACAAAAACAGCGGACCGCCCGATCTGGACGAGCTCTGGCGGCGCCTTAACCAGCGTCTCAACGGCATGTTTGGCAACCGGAATACGGAAGGGGGCGGCGGTTTCTCGTCGGGTGGCGCAGGCGGCGGCAATCTGCTCGGCCTGCTGCTCGGTGCGCTGTTTCTGGTTTGGGTGGCGAGCGGTTTCTATATCGTCGACACCGGCCAGCGTGGCGTCGTACTGCGCTTCGGCAAGTATATCGAGACGACCGAGCCGGGGCCGCGCTGGCATTTGCCGTGGCCGATCGAGTCACGCGAAATCGTCAATATCGATCAGGTGCGCACCGTCGAAATCGGCTATCGGAACAACGTCAAGAGCAAGGTGCTGCGCGAGTCGCTGATGCTGACGGATGACGAGAACATCATCGACCTGCAGTTTGCGGTGCAGTACATCCTGAAGGATCCGGAGGAGTTTTTGTTCGTCAACCGGGCGCCTGAAGATACGGTGTTGCAGGTGGCCGAAACCGCAATGCGCGAAATCGTCGGCAAGAACAAGATGGATTTTGTGCTGTACGAAGGGCGTGCTGAAATCGCCACGCGGGCGAAGGTGCTGATGCAACAGATTCTCGATCGCTACAAAACCGGCATCAGCATCAGCCAGGTCACGCTGCAGAACATCCAGCCGCCCGAGCAAGTGCAGGCTGCGTTCGACGATGCGGTCAAGGCGGGGCAGGATCGCGAGCGCCTGAAGAACGAAGCAGAAGCGTATTCCAATGACGTGGTGCCGCGCGCAAGTGGTCTGGCTTCGCGCCTGAAGGAAGAAGCCGCGGGCTACAAGCAGGCGGTGATTGCCAATGCCGAAGGTGAAGCCAGCCGCTTTTCGCAAATTGTGACCGAATATCAGAAAGCCCCGCAGGTGACACGCCAGCGTATGTATCTCGACACCATGCAGACCGTGATGAACAACACCAGCAAAGTGGTGGTTGACCAGAAGAGCGGCAACAGCCTCTTGTATCTGCCGCTCGATAAATTGCAGCAGATTGCCAACCAGCCCAGCAGCGGTGCGTCAGACGCGCTGTTGCAACCTCCGGTTGCCGCGACGCCTACGCCGCCTGCCCCCGTGGATCTGCGCTCGCGCGATGCCTTGCGCAGCCGTGATCGGGAGGATCGGCCATGAACAAATATACTGCCCCCATCCTGATCGGGCTGGTCGTGGTGCTGGTGATCTTGAGCGGCAGCATGTTCACTGTCGATCAGCGCCAGAACGCCCTGGTGTTCCAGCTGGGTGAAGTGGTGTCGGTGAAAAAGAAGCCGGGTCTGTATTTCAAGCTGCCGCTGGTACAGAACGTCCGCTATTTCGATACGCGCATCCTGACGCTGGATGCGGCGGAACCGGAGCGTTTCATCACCTCGGAAAAGAAAAACGTGCTGGTCGATTCGTACATCAAATGGCGCGTGATCGATGCCCGGCAGTTTTACGTCTCGGTCGGCGGCGATGAAACACGCGCGCAGATTCGCTTGAACCAGACAGTGAATGACGGCCTGCGTGCCGAATTCGGCAAGCGCACGATTCACGACGTCGTCTCGGGGCAGCGTGATAAGGTCATGGACCTCATTCGCGCCAAGGCCGACCAGGATGCGCGCTCGATCGGCGTGCAGGTGGTCGATGTGCGCATCAAGCGCGTCGATCTGCCGGAGAGCGTGTCGGAAAACGTCTATCGCCGGATGGAAGCCGAACGCAAACAGGTGGCCAACGAACTGCGCTCGACCGGCGCGGCGGAAGCGGAAAAGATCAAGGCTGATGCGGATCGGCAGAAGCAGGTGATCGTCGCCGAAGCGTATCGCGATGCCCAGCGCGTCAAGGGTGAGGGCGACGCCAAGGCCTCGGCGGTCTACGCCGCTGCGTATGACAAGAACCCGGAATTCTATGCCTTCTACCGCAGCATGCAGGCCTATCGCGAGAGCTTCAAGAACAAGAGCGACGTGATGGTGCTCGACCCCAGCGCAGACTTCTTCAAATACATGAAGAACCCGCGTGCCGCCGGTGGTAAATGACGGGTTCGGACTGGCTGGCTGCACTGGGCTTGTTGCTGGTGATTGAGGGTATTCTGCCGTTTGCCGCACCTGCCGCATGGCGTGACGGCTTTCGCAGGATGCAGGAGCTCCGCGACGGCCAATTGCGTTTTATCGGCGCTGCCTCGATGTTGGGCGGCGTTTTTTTGTTGATGCTACTGAATTGAAATGACTGCCTGGCTATTGCCCGAAAACGTCGAGGATGTATTGCCGCCGCAGGCCTGGCGCATGGAGGACATGCGTCGCGCGCTGCTCGATCTGTTTCGTGGTCGCGGTTATCAGTTGGTGATCCCACCGCTGATGGAATACGTCGATTCATTGTTGACGGGTGTGGGGGCCGACCTCGACCTCAAGACCTTCAAGCTGGTCGATCAGCTGACAGGCCGGCTGATGGGCGTGCGTGCCGACATTACGCCGCAGGTGGCGCGTATCGACGCGCACCTGCTCGCTGCCAACGCGGTGAACCGCCTGTGCTATGCGGGCAGCGTGCTGCACACCCAATCCGACGGTTTCCATCGCTCGCGCGAGCCGATCCAGGTCGGTGCGGAACTGTATGGCGAAGCCGGTGCGGAAGCGGATCTCGAAATTCTCACGCTGATGTTGCAGGGCCTCGACGCGTGCGGCGTGAAGACGCTGCAGCTCGACATCGGCCACGTCGGCGTATATCGGGCGCTGGCACAGGAGGCTGGCTTGTCTGGCGCGGTCGAACATCAATTGTTCGGTGCATTGCAGGCCAAGGACAGCAGCGCCGTGACGGTGCTGACTGCAGGCCTGTCCGCCGCGTTGCGCGAGGCCTTTGCCGCACTGCCGCAACTGTATGGCGATCGCAGCGTACTGGCCGAGGCGCGTGCACGACTGCCGCAACTGACGTCGGTGCAGGCGGCGCTGGACACGCTCGAACGGATCGATCAGGGTCTCGGCAAGGTGGATGCAGCCTATGACCTGGCCGAACTGCGCGGCTATGGCTACCACAGTGGCGTCGTGTTTGCCGCCTACACGGGCGGGCGCAGCCATGCCATCGCGCAAGGCGGGCGCTACGACGAGGTGGGGCGGGTATTCGGCCGGGCACGCCCGGCCACCGGCTTCAGTCTGGATTTACGCGAGCTGGTCGTTGCCGGCTCGGACACACAATAAGGGAGGCTTCACCATGGCAGCAAAAAACGTCGTCGTCATCGGCACCCAGTGGGGCGATGAGGGCAAAGGCAAAATCGTCGACTGGCTGACCGACCGCGCACAGGGCGTGGTGCGTTTCCAGGGCGGCCACAACGCAGGCCACACGCTGGTGGTGGCGGGCAAGAAAACCGTGTTGCACCTGATCCCGTCCGGCATCCTGCGCGACAACGTCACCTGCTACATCGGCAACGGCGTCGTGCTGTCGCCGACCGCGCTGATCGAGGAAATGGACATGCTGCAGGCGGCCGGCGTCGATGTGGCGAGCCGTCTCAAGCTCAGCGAAGCCTGCCCGCTCATCATGCCGCACCACGTCGCGCTCGACCGCGCGCGCGAGATCGCCAAGGGCGCCGGCAAGATCGGCACCACCGGGCGCGGCATCGGCCCGGCCTACGAGGACAAGGTGGCGCGCCGCGCACTGCGTCTGCAGGACCTGTTCCATCGGGAACGGTTCGCAGCCAAGCTGGGCGAGGTGCTCGACCACCACAACTTCATGCTGAAGAACTATTACAAGACCGACGTGGTCGACTTCAACCAGTCGCTCGACGAAATGATGGCGCTGGCCGAACGCCTGAAGCCGATGGTGGCAGACGTGCCGCGCAGCCTCTACGAAGCCAACAAGGCAGGCGAGAACCTGCTGTTCGAAGGCGCGCAGGGCACGCTGCTGGACATCGATCACGGTACCTATCCGTTCGTGACCTCGTCCAACTGTACGGCGGGTGGCGCCGCCACCGGCGCCGGTGTCGGCCCGAACACGCTGCATTACGTGCTTGGCATCACCAAGGCCTACACCACGCGCGTCGGCTCCGGCCCGTTCCCGACCGAACTGTTCGACGACGTCGGCCAGTACCTCGGCGAGAAGGGGCACGAGTTCGGCGCCACCACCGGCCGGCAACGCCGGTGTGGCTGGTTTGACGCCGCTGCGCTCAAGCGTTCGATCCAGATCAACGGCGTCACCGGCCTGTGCGTGACCAAGCTCGACGTGCTGGACGGCCTGGAAACCGTGCGCGTGTGCGTGGGCTATAAAATCGATGGCGAGACCTGCGACATCCTGCCGGTGGGCGCCGAATCGATCGCCCACGTCGAGCCGATTTACGAAGACCTGCCGGGCTGGAGCGATACGACCGTGGGCGTGCAGGAATTCGACAAGCTGCCGCAGAAGGCGCAGACCTACCTGAAGCGGATGGAGGCCTTGTGCGAAGTGCCGGTGGACGTCGTGTCGACCGGACCGGACCGGGTGGAGACGATCGTGCGTCGTCACCCCTACGAGGCCTGATGGTTAAAATGAAGCCTGAAAAAGTAAAAAGCCGACACAAGGTCGGCTTTTTACTTGCAGCGTTTGGTGCCCAGAAGAGGACTCGAACCTCCACAGTGTTGCCACCGCTAGGACCTGAACCTAGTGCGTCTACCAATTCCGCCATCTGGGCAATGAAGGCGCGCATTTTAGAGAGCCGTAGATAAATTGTCAACGAAGATGACTTCAAAAAAATCCCGCAGCCGCGCCAGCAAGCACAAGATCCCGGCAATCCGTCTGGCCGACCCGTTCTACGAACGTGAAGTCGAGCGTTACGAATCGCCCTTGCCGAGCCGCGAATACGTCCTGCAGTTGATCACCGAGGCGGGCTGCCCGGTCGATGTCGATGCGTTTGCCGAACAGCTGCACATCACCGAGGCCGAGCGCGACCTGTTCCAGCGCCGTCTCGGCGCGATGCAGCGCGACGGTCAGCTGATGCTCAATCGCAAGCGCCAGCTGTGCCTGCCGGACAAGCTCGATCTGATCAAGGGCCGGGTCGAAGGCCACCCGGACGGCTTCGGCTTCGTGGTGCCGGAAGAGGGCGGCGACGACCTCTTCCTGTCGCCCAAGGAAATGCACCGCGTGCTGCACGGCGACAAGGTCCTGGTGCGGGTCGCCGGCTTCGACAAGCGCGGCCGCCGCGAGGCCAAGATCGTCGAAGTGCTGGAGCACGTCAACCAGTTCGTCGTCGGCCGCTACTACCTCGAAGGCGGCGTCGGCTTCCTCATCGCGGAGAACCGCCGCATCAACCAGGATATTCTGGTTCCCACGGAAAATGCGGGTGCCGCAAAATCCGGCCAGGTCGTCACGGTGGAAATCGTCACCCAGCCCGGCGCGCACAACGAGGCCGTCGGCCGCGTCACCGAGATTCTGGGCAGCTTCACCGGCCCGGGCATGGAAATCGAGATTGCGTTGCGCAAGCACGACCTGCCCTACGTGTTCCCACCCGAGGTCGAGGCGCAGGCGTCCAAGCTGCCGGGCAAGGTGCAGAAAAAGGACATGGCTGGCCGCGAGGACATCCGCCATCTGCCGCTCGTCACCATCGACGGCGAGACTGCACGCGACTTCGACGACGCGGTGTACTGCGAGCCGCTCGGCCGCAGCGGCTACCGCCTGATCGTGGCGATCGCCGACGTCAGCCATTACGTCAAGCCCAAGGATGCGCTCGACAGCGAGGGCTTCAACCGTGGCAACTCGGTGTACTTCCCGCGCCGCGTCATTCCCATGCTGCCCGAGGCGCTGTCCAACGGCCTCTGCTCGCTCAATCCGGAAGTCGACCGCCTTTCCATGGTGTGCGACATGCGCATCACCACCGCGGGCAGCATCAAGGAATACCGCTTCTACCCGGCGGTGATCTATTCGCACGCGCGGCTGACCTACAACCAGGTGTGGGACTGGCTCTCCGGCGGCACCAGGCCGGAGAAAAAGCACGCCGCACTGATGCCGCACCTGGAATCGCTCGACAAGCTGTTCCGCACCCTCTTGAAGGCACGCGCCAAGCGCGGCGCGATCGACTTCGGCTCGACCGAGACGCAGATCATTTTCGACGACAACGGCAAGATCAAGGAGATCGTGCCGGTGATCCGCAACGACGCCCACCGCATCATCGAGGAATGCATGCTGGCGGCCAACGTCTGCGCTTCGGACTTCCTGCACGAGAACAAGCAGCCGGCGCTGTTCCGCGTCCACGAAGGCCCGACGCCGGAGAAGCTCGCCGCGCTGCGCGGCTTCCTCGCTGAATTCGGCCTCGACCTCGGCGGCGGCGACAAGCCGCACGCCAAGGATTACGCCGCGCTGCTGGAGAAGATCAAGGACCGCCCCGACCACGGCCTGCTGCAGACCGTGATGCTGCGCTCGCTCAGGCAGGCAATCTACAGCCCGGACAACAAGGGCCACTTCGGCCTGGCGTACGAGGCCTACACCCACTTCACCTCGCCGATCCGCCGCTATCCCGATCTGCTGGTGCACCGCGGCATCAAGGCCGTGCTGCTGGGCGAGAAACTGCCCGCCAAGGGTCTGGCGGAAATCGGCGCCCACTGCTCGATGACCGAGCGCCGCGCCGACGACGCCACCCGCGACGTCGACGCCTGGCTGAAGACCTACTTCATGCAGGACCGCATCGGCGACGAATACAACGGCACCGTGAGCGCGGTGACCAGCTTCGGCATGTTCGTCGCGATCGACGACATCTTCATCGAAGGCCTGGTCCACGTCTCCGAACTCGGCCAGGACTACTTCCACTACGACCAGGCCAAGCACATGATGCTCGGCGAGCGGACCGGAAAAAAATATCGCCTGGGCGACCGTGTGCGCATCAAGGTGATGCGCGCCGACATCGAGACCAGCAAGATCGATTTCAGCCTGGTCGAGCAGGAAAACTCCGCCCTCGACATGCAGCGCGCATTCGCGCAATCGGCGTCGGAAAAGAAATCCTCCAAGCCTCGGTCCGCCAAATCCAGGTCGGGTAGCAAGCAGAAATGAGCGAGAAGTCCGCCGACAAGCACGCCGCAGAAAAACTCATCTACGGCTTTCACCCCGTGCTGGCCCGCCTGCGCCAGGATCCCGCGGGCATCTTCGAAATCTACCTTGACCTGACCCGCCGTGACGCGCGCGCGCGCGACCTGGTGCATCAGGCGAAGGACAACGGCGTCAAGCTGGCGCAGGTTGAAGCCGACCGGCTGACCCGATTGGTGGGCAAGACCGCCAAGCATCAAGGCGTGGTCGCCCGCGTCAAGCCGGTGGCGCTGACGCAGTCGCTCGACGAGGTGCTGGAAAATATCGAAGGACCGCCGCTGCTGGTCATCCTCGACGGCGTCACCGACCCGCACAACCTCGGCGCGATACTTAGATCAGCAGACGCCTTCGGCGTGCACGCCGTCATCGCGCCCAAGGACAACGCCGTCGGCGTCAACGCCACCGTGGAAAAGGTCGCCTCGGGCGCCGCGGAGACCGTACCCTACATCATGGTCACCAATCTCGCGCGCACCATCGAGGACCTCAAGGAACACAACATCTGGGTCATCGCCGCCGACATGGACGGCGAGCAGCCGCTGTCCGGCATCGACGCCAAGACCGGCATCGCCTGGGTACTCGGTGCCGAGGGCGCGGGCATCCGCCGCCTGGTCAAGCAAAGCTGCGACCAGGTCGCCCGCATCCCGATCGGCGGCACGGTGGAAAGCCTCAATGTGTCGGTGTCGGCGGCACTGTGCCTGTACGAGACGGTACGGCAGCGAAACGCGTGAAGGCGGGGTCGACCGCGACAAGGATCCGCGGGCAGGGGGCGAAGTTGAAATCCCCGTTCGATCCCGTTTTAATGGCTGCATGGAATCCGTTCTTGTAAGTGCCTGCCTGCTCGGCGAGGCAGTTCGCTATAACGGCGGCGACATGCGCTGCGACCATGACATCCTGCGGCAATGGCAACGCGAAGGGCGTGTCGTGGCCGTCTGTCCGGAGGTTGCAGGCGGCCTGCCAGTTCCGCGCCCGCGCGCTGAAATTGCCGAAGGTGCCGGTGGCTTGAAAGTGCTCGCCGGCATTGCCAAGGCTGTCGATTCCAATGGCCGTGACGTATCGGCCTATCTGATCAGCGGCGCGGAGCAAGCACTTGAACTGGCCCGCGCGTGGCATATCCGGATCGCCGTGTTGAAGGAAGGCAGTCCATCCTGCGGGACAGGTTTCATCTTCGATGGCACGTTCACCGATACCCGGGTGAAAGATCGCGGCGTAACCGCCGCAATCCTGCAGCAAGCCGGCGTGCATGTCTTCAGCGAAGCCCAACTGGCCGAAGCCGATGCCTTGCTCAGGAAGATCGAGGCCGACAATGTTGCTTGACGAGGATTGCACATGTTGAAACTCTATGACCGCGAGACGTCCGGGAACGCCTACAAGATCCGTTTGCTGCTGTCTTTTCTGGACATCCCGCATGAACGTATACCGGTATCCATCAAGGATGGCCGGAACCAGGTGGATGACGCCTATCTGACGCTGAATCCGCGCGGGCAGATTCCCACTATTCAGGAGGACGAATTCAGCCTCTGGGGGTCGACCGCCATTCTGTGTTACTTGGCGTCGCGTTACGACAAGACGGCGTGCTGGCTGCCCCGCGATCCTGCGCAGTTCGGCCAGGTGATGCAGTGGCTCGAACTCGCTCAGAATGAGATACAGACGGGCCTGTTTCGCGCCCGTGCAATCGTTCACCTGGGGCTTGCGGGTGATCTCGATGCTGCGCATCAGGCTGCCGGGCAGGCGCTTGGCGTGCTGGAGTCTCGTCTCGGCATAGCGCAGTGGTTGGCCGGCTCTGCCCCAACCATTGCCGACATCGCCTGTTTCCCCTACGTCGCGCTTGCCGGAGAGGGCCGTGTGGATACGTCGCAGTATGTGGGCGTGTGTCGCTGGATTGCCGATTTCAAGGCGCTGGACCGATTCGTCGGCATGCCCGGGATTTAGGGGCTGGTCGTTTTGTTGCGTCAGGGAGCTGACCAATAGGTTCTGCAAGCCCGCGTTGAATTACTCCAGCGCCTGCAACCGTAACTGGCGTGCCGCCTCTTCATCGCGCGCATCATCAATCTCCCGCATCACGCCTTCCAGATCAACTTCCGGCAACGTGCATTCATACCGGCCGGTGAGCTCGGTCTCGGGATGCAGGTTGCCGTGCTCGTACAGCGCCCAGATTTCCTCGGCGTATTGCGTGGCCAGTAGCGCCGGTGCGAATTGGCCAAAGTATCCTCTCAGGTTGTTCACGTCACGCGCCAGCATAGCCTGGGCGTGGTTGTTGCCGGCTGCGTCGACCGCCTGCGGCAGGTCGATGATCACCGGCCCGTCGGAGTCGATGAGAATGTTGAACTCGGACAGGTCGCCGTGGACGACGCCGGCGCACAGCATGCGCACCACTTCCCTGATCAGGGTGCGGTGGTGGGCGAGCGCTTCTTCCTCGCTCAATGACACGTCGTTGAGCCGGGGCGCCGCATTGCCTTCGGCATCGGCCACCAGTTCCATCAGCAGCACGCCTTCATGGAAGTTGTACGGCGTGGGCACGCGCACGCCGGCGGCAGCGAGCCGGTACAGCGCATCGACCTCGGCGCTTTGCCACGCGGCTTCCTGCATTTCGCGGCCGTATTTGCTGCCCTTGGCCATGGCGCGCGCCTGGCGGCTGTTCTTGGTCTTGCGGTTTTCGGTGTAGTCGACGGCCTGGCGGAAGCTGCGCTTGTTGGCTTCCTTGTAGACCTTGGCGCAGCGGATGTCGTCGCCGCACACGACGACGAAGACCATGGCTTCCTTGCCGCTCATGAGCTGGCGCACGACGCCGTCGATGAGGCCGTCTTCGAGCAGGGGTTCGAGGCGCTTGGGGATTTTCATCGGCTACAGTTCTAGCCGCGCACCTTGCGGTACGCCTCCAGCAGGCGCTGATGGATCGCGCTTCCCTCGAAGTCGTCGCCCAGCTTGGTCAACCCGAAGAAGCGCTCATCCTGGTTGAACAGCGCGAACGCCTGTTCCAGTGTCTCGCGGCCGTACATCAGTGCCAGTGCGGGCTCGAAGGGGCCGGGGTCGCCGAGCCGGACGAGGTCGGCGATGCAACGGTAGACCTTGAGGCGCGCTTCGCTGCGCTGGCCATACTGGGCGATCCAGGTGCAGCCTTCGAGAATGGCGTCGTCGTCGCCGAGGGCCAGCGCGAGCAGCAGCTTGACCTCGCCGACGCGGATGTCGGTCCACGGCGAATCGGCGTCGGGCGCAAGGCCGATCAGCACGGTCACGAGGCGGTCGTCGGCGAGTTCGAGCGCATCTATCAGATCCAATAGTCCGGCGCATTCGTCATCGGTCAGTTCGGGCAGGCGCGCGAGTGCCGGACGGAGCAGGTTGCCGACGCTGTTGTTCTCGAATTCGAGTTCCTCGACCGGATAGATCTCGGACACGCCGGGTACCAGGATGCGGCAGGCGTAGACGCCCAGATGTTCGAAGTCGGCGATGTAGATTTCGTGACCTTCGGCGTGCAGGGCATCGACCGACCACGCGTAGTCCTCTTCGGTGGTGGTGCCGAAGTTCCAGTCGACGAAGTCGAAGTCGGGGGTGTCGCGCAGGAACTGCCAGGAAATCACGCCGCTGGAATCGACGAAGTGGATTTCCAGGTTCTGCGGGTCGGCGATTTCGGTCTGGTCGAAGCCGGGGGCAGGGAAGCCCGCCAGCGAATCGAGCGCGCGGCCCTGCAATAATTCAGTCAATGCGCGTTCCAGCGCGACTTCGAAACGCGGGTGCGCGCCGAAGCTGGCAAAGCAGCCCTGGTCGTGCGGATGCAGCAGGGTGACGTTCATCACCGGATAGCGGCCGCCGAGCGAGGCGTCCTTCACCAGGATGCCGAATCCGGCTTCGCGCAGGCCGCGGATGCCGGCGGCGATGTGCGGGTAGCGGGCAATCACGTCCTCGGGCACGTCGGGCAGGCACAGGCCTTCCTCGATGATGCGGAACTTGATGTGGCGCTCGAAGATTTCCGACAGCGCCTGGGTGCGTGCTTCCATCAGCGTGTTGCCGGCCGACATGCCGTTGCTGACGTAGAGGTTGCCGATGAGGTTGACCGGGAAATACACGGTCTTGCCATCGGAAAGCCGTTGGTAGGGGATGGCGCAGATGCCGCGCTCGGTGTTGCCGGAGTTGAGGTCGATCAGCTGGTCGGCGCGCACGCGCTCATCGGGGTTGTAAAGGCCATGCAGCGCGGGAGTAAGCAGGTCGGTCGGCCAGGCATCGTCGCCGCCGTCGAGCGCAAACCAGCGTTCGTCGGGGTGGTGGACGTAGCTGCGGTTGGCGATCGTCTCGCCCAGATAGAAATGGGTCCAGAAATAATTGGTCGACAGCCGTTCGAAGTACTCGCCCAGGGCGCTCGCCCGTGCCGCCAGTTCCGAGCCGCCCTTGCCGTTGGTGAACAGCAGCGGGCAGTCGCGGTCGCGGATGTGCACCGACCACACGCCTTCCACAGGATTGAGCCAGGAACGCTCCTCGATGTGGAAGCCGAGGGCTTCGAGCTTGGATTGCAGGGTGGCGATCGACGCTTCGAGCGAAGCATCCTTGCCGGGAATGAAGTGTTCGGTGGCGGACATGGGGCAGCTGTTTTCTTGTGCAGTCGACAGCATAAGCGATGCGTCAAGCACGGCGTAAAATGAATCCGGTCGATTCCTTCGTCGCGGGCCGCAAGGACTGCGATTCCCGTCCTATGTCGAGTCGTGCCGTCCTGTTGCTTGTGTGCTTGTCCGGTCTTGCCTGCGCAGGGCCGGCCGTGGCGGCCGAGACCTTCGGTCTGGAGGGTGACCAGGCCGCCTTGGCGGCGCGGGCCCAGGTCGAATGGGTCGAACAGGCCCAAGCTCTGGAAAGGCGTGCCGACTGGTCGGGTTTGCTGGCATGGGGCCAGGATTGGGCGCGGGTCGATGCGAGGAATCCGCTAGCCTGGTTCGTCCAGGGACGCGCGCTGGGTGAACTGGGACGCTTCGACGAGGCGATCGCGGCGTATCGGCACAATCTCAGCCTGGCTCCGGGCGACGTGCTGGCCCGCAACAATCTGGGCAATGCCTGGCGTGACAGCGGACACGCGCATGAGGCGATGCGGGCCTATCGCGCCGCGGTGGAGATCGATCCCGACTATCTCCCAGCCTGGCAGAACCTGGGTTTGACGTTTTATCGGGTGAAAGGCCAGGCAGGAGTGACGCAGGCCCTGCAAAAATTGCAGGCGCTCGATCCGAAACTGGCCGATGTCTGGCGCGCGCTCGCGGTCGAGTACTCGGTTACGGGCGATGCGCGTGTCGCCCGCGAGGCAATTCGGGTTTGGCGCGGATTGAGCAAGGCCCGACGGACACGCATGTTCGGGATCCTGCTTGACGAGGGCTGAGCCGGCTGATCAAACGGTGTCGGGGCTACGCCGGGTTTTGCTCGAATTCCGCGACCACCTGGCGCAGCCGGCTGGCTTCCTGCTCGGGGCGCATCAGGCTGCGCCGGGTCGCGGCATGGTCGAGCAGGTCGGCATAGAACGCAGGATCGCGCTCGGCCATCGCCATCAGTCGGGCCAGCTGCCGTTCATCGCCCACCGGAAAATAGCCGGGATAGTCCTGGCCGAGCATGCCGATATTGCCCGGCATGTGCGATGCCAGCACCGGCACCCCGGCCGCCAGCGCCTCGCAGATCACGTTGGCGCCGCCTTCCATCACCGAACTGATGACCATGAGATGCGCGCGCGACAGGTGCTTCAGTACGGTCTTGTGCGGCACCTGGCCGAGCCAGTGCCAGCGTGGCAGCTTGGCCTGCGCCATTTCGGCCGTCTGCGCCATGTCCTCGGACAGGGCGCTGCCGAGGTGGGTGACCTGGATCTGCGAATGCTCGGGCAGATAGGCGGTGGCGAGCGCGACGCGGAACGGGTCCTTCTCCTCGCGCAGATGACCGATCACCAGCACCTCGAAGGCCTTGGAGGCGGGCGGGCGGCGGGGTATGTCGGGCGACGACTGGTAGATCACCCGCGTCTTGGCGGCCAGATGCGGTGCCAGTTCGTCGGGACCGCGATCCTGCAGCACGATGAGCCGGTGCGCGAGTTCGAGCGCCTGCTGGGCGTTGGCATCCTCATGAATGTCGCGATACAGATCGGTACCGGTGAGCGCGAGCAGCAGCGGCCGGGTCGGAAAACGCTCGGCAAAGGCGCGTATCGAGGCAAAGCTGCGCCGAGCGTGCAGTGCCAGCATCAGATCCGCCGGGCGGCCGTCCCATTCCACCTGTACCCGCACCGCGTGTCCGGCCTCGCGCAGGAAGCGCGCCCAGCGCGAGGCTGTGTGCCAGTTGCCGTTGCGATGCTCGCGGCCATACGGGGTGATGAGGGCGATGCGCATGGTGTGAGTGTACGCCCGAGAAGACGAATCGCGGATAATCCTGGCATGACCGAAACCGTCATTTCCTCACGCGACAACCCTCTCTTCAAACGGCTGAAAAAACTTGCCGACTCGGCCCGCGCGCGTCGCGAGGCCCGGATGACCCTGCTCGACGGCGAGCATTTGCTGGCGGCCTATCTCGATGCCGGCGGCCAGCCGCATACGCTGGTGCGCGCGGCCTCGTTGGATGCCGGCCGCTTCGAACGGTTGGCCGGGCAGTGTCCGCACGCCAAGGCCGTCGAGCTGTCGGACGCGCTGTTTGCCGAACTCGCGCCGGTTGCGACGCCGACCGGCCTGCTTGCCGAGGCTGCCTGGCTCGCACCGCCGGCCATCGAGGCCACGCCGCTCGTCATCGTGCTGGAAGACATCCAGGATCCAGGCAATCTCGGTTCGATGTTGCGTACCGGCGCCGCGGCAGGGGCGACCTTGGCCGTGCTGTCGAAAGGCTGCCACGATCCATGGTCGCCCAAGGCGCTGCGTGGCGGGCAGGGCGCGCAGTTCGTGCTGCCGCTCGTCAGCGGCGTCGATATCGTGGACTGGCTGGCAGGTTTCGAAGGAGAGAGCCTTGCGCTCGCGCTGGCCGAGGACGGCAACCTGTATGCGCATGCATTGACCGGCGCGTTGGCCTTGATCGTGGGCAACGAAGGCGCGGGTCTGTCGCAGGCGGTGTGTGCCGCCGCAAGTGCCGCGATACGCATTCCGATGCCGGGCAGGATCGAATCTCTGAATGCGGCGGCGGCCCTGGCCGTGGCCGTGTTCGAGGCGGCCCGGCAGCGGGCCACCTAGGGCCGCATGGGTGTCAGCAGGATAAGGCGCGTGCGCCGGCGCGGCGATCCATCTGGATTCGCAGCTGGTTCGCCTGGGCGAACCCCATGACATAGTCGTAGGCGGCCGGGTCGGCGGCTTTCAGCCAGCGTGCGACGATCAGGCAGTATTCCCCTTCGATCATGCAGGGCTGGACGCCCGATGAATAGCGCAGGCGGTTGTCAGGATGAAAGCTGGCCAGTGTGGACGACAGGCGTTCGGCCCAGTCCGACGGGCGGAATTTTTTTCCATTTTCCTGTATGCCGGTGATGACCAGATTGTCTTCGGATAGCATCCGCTCTCCCATTCGCGAAGGGTCGCCCCTGCTGATTCGGCCCGGTTTCGCGTTTCTTTAACGGAAACGCGGATTGGGCCGTCCGGGGACGGCTGCCGCAGCCGACAGGCTCAAACCTGGTCGAATTCCCTCAGCCAGTCGCGATCCAGCAGGGCGGCGATTTCATCTGCAGGCACCGGCCGGCTGATGAAATACCCCTGCACGATCTGGCAGCCGAGTTTACGCAGGACGTCGAGCTGTTCCCGGTTCTCCACGCCTTCGGCGACGGTGCCGAGTTTCAGTCCCCGGCACAGGGCGAGAATCGAGCCGATGAGCGCTTCGTTGATCGGGGCGTGCGGGATGTCCTTGACGAAATAACGGTCGATCTTGAGGATGTCGAGCGGGAATCGCTTGAGGTGAGCCAAGGACGAATAGCCAGTTCCGAAGTCGTCGATGGCCACGGCCACGCCCAGCGCCTTCAAGGCCAGGATGAGGGAGACGGCCGCCTCGACATCCTGCATGAAAATGCCTTCGGTCAGTTCGAGATGCAGCGAGTGCGGCGGCAGGCCGGACTGCTCCAGGGCCTCGCGGACATCGGTAACCAGATTGCCGTGCCAGAACTCCTTGCCCGATATGTTGACGGCCACATCCAAGTCGACGAAGCCGGCGGCATGCCAGCTTGCCGTCTGGAAGCAGGCCGACCTCAGCAGCGTGCGGCCGACTTTGACGATGCCGCCGCTTTCTTCCAGCAGTTCGAGGAAAACCGCCGGGCTGAGCAGGCCCTTGCCGGGGTGATTCCAGCGGATCAGCGCCTCGACACCCTGAATGCGCCCTGTCTCCAGGTTGAGCTTGGGCTGGTAGTGGAACAGGAATTCATCCCGTTCCAGCGCGTAGTGCAGTTCGGTTTCCAGTTGCAGCCGTTCTTCAGCCATGGTGTTCATGGCGGCGTCATAGAGCTGGAAGCGATTCCGGCCGCCGTTCTTGGCGGTGAATGCCGCCGTGTCGGCATGCTTCAGCAGGCTGGTGCCGTCGCTGCCGTCGTTCGGATAGACACTGACGCCGATGCTGCAACTGGAAAACAGTTCGCGTTCTGCGATTCGATAGGGTTCGCTTACGACGCCGAGGATTTTTTCCACCACTTGTAGAACTTGACTGATCCGGGCGACATCGATGACCACGCCGAATTCGTCGCCGCCCAGCCGGGCGACGACATCCTCGGCACGCGTGGTCGCGCGCAGGCGCTGCGCAACTTCGCAAATGAGCGCGTCGCCGCTGGCGTGGCCGAGGGTGTCGTTGACGCGCTTGAAACGATCCAGGTCGATGAACATCACGCCCACCAGTGTGTTGCGGCGTTGCGCGCGTACCAGGGATTGTTCCAGGCGGTCCATGAACAGCATGCGATTGGGCAGGCCAGTCAAGACGTCATGCGTGGCAAGATGGTGGCGTTCGCGGCTGGCCCGCTTGGTGTAATACATGACCGCAGCAGCGACGAACATGCCCAGCAACAGGGCGATCCCCGACAGGAGATACATCCAGAAGCGCGCCACTTCGTGCGCCTGATGCGCCTTGCGGCTGGCTTCCAGTGCAAGCTTCTGGGTTTCGGTGTCGAGCAGTGAGAGTACGCTCAGGACGTTGTTCTGTGCCGGGATGGCACTGCTGAGGACCCGCTCTTCGGCCCTTTGGTCGGAATCGCTGTTCAGCGCATCGACAACCCGATTCTGCATCGGCCGGGCGATGCTGGTCAGGCGTCCCTGCAGGTCGATGAGTTCGTGTTCGCGCGGGCTCAGGGGCATGCCCAACAGTGCCATTCGGGCATCGGCAAACTCCGCTCCGCGCTGGTTGAACTGTACGAACAGTTGATCGCGTTCGAACGGATCGTGGCTCATCGACAACCTGAACATGCTGAGGGTGCGCTCGCGCGCAGCAGTCATCATCGTCTTGGTGAGGCTGAGCTTGCGCATATGGACATCGATGACCGTGTCGAGATTGTTGGCGGTCAACCGGAGCTGCTGCAGGCCGATGGTGGTGACGAACAAAATCAGGAACAGCTGGACAATGAACCCTGCCAGCAGCACGCGTCGCCAGGTCGCGGGAAGCACGGAATGCCTTGCCGCCGGCACAGGCGTGTTGTCCAGGTCAAGGGCGCGGGTATTCACGCTGCGCACTTTCCGTGAGCGAAACGAAACCGGTCATATGTCCCGTGCGAACTCGAGTCAGGCCGGACCGGGCGTTTGCGTGGCAGGCGAAGGCTGGCATTCGGGAGAAACAAGGATGTGGCTGGTGTCAGCCTTCCTTTTGATGGTGCGGACAAGTGCGCCGAACCTGTCGTCAGCGCTGCCGTGAAGATCGGAATGGACAGACTGGTGCCATTTCAGTGTGTGAGCAGGTACGTGGATAGGGGCAAGACATCGGGAAACTCCTGATCATTGGATAATTTGGCGGGGCTTGAACGGCGTATAAACGGGCGCCAGGTCGTTTGTTCAATCGGGTGAAGCGCGCAAAACTTGAGGGCTGGCCCTCGGCCAGGGCAGCGAGATGCTCAGGATAGCCGCAAGCGCGCGGCGATCTCCTCCACCGACATGCGGGTGGTATCGACAATGGGAAGCATGCGGCGTTTGAAGAGCGCCTCGGCGGCGGCAAGCTCCGTGCGGCATTGCGCCAGGCTGGCGTAGCGGCTGTCCGGGTAACGCGCCTGGCGGATGGCGGCAAGGCGCTCGGGCGACAGGGTGAGGCCGCGCAGCCTGGGTAGATGGGCTTTCAGGCAGGCAGGCAGGTCGTCCTGTTCGAGGTCGTCCGGCGTAAGCGGATAGTTGGCCGCGCGCAGGCCATATTGCAGGGCCAGATAAAGCGCGGTGGGGGTTTTGCCGACACGCGAGACGCCGACCAGGATCAGGTCGGCCTGGTCGAGGCGTTCGGGATTGAGGCCGTCGTCCAGATTGAGTGCAAAGTTGACGGCATCCATACGCGCTTCATAGTCGGATGCCATACCGTGGGTGTGGCCGCCGCTGGGGGTGGCAGTCTGGCCGAGCGCCGATTCGACAGCAGGCGCAATCAGGTCGAATACGTCGAACAGGCTGAGCCCGGCCTGACGAAACGGCAGGCGGAGCGTAGGATCGGTCAGGGTGGAGAAGGTCAGCGCACGAGGGGTCATGGCGATGCGTGCAGCGGTGGCCTGGGCTTTCTCCGCGCTGTCGACGAAGGGTAGCGTAATCAGGCTAAACTCGAGATGAGGAAACTGCGCCAATACGCTTTTGGCGACGGACTCGACCGTCACCCCGGTGTGGTCGGACACGCAGAATATGCTGTAACCGTTCATGGAGTTCACCTATGTCTACAGACTATATTGTGCCGCTGGATGCCCTGTCGATGGCGGATGTGCCGCTGGTGGGCGGCAAGAATGCGTCGCTCGGCGAAATGATCCGCCATCTGTCCGGCGCGGGGGTCAAGGTACCGGGCGGCTTCGCCACCACTTCCCAGGCGTTCTGGGACTTTCTCGACCATAACGGCCTGCGCGCACGCATCGACGCGCGGCTGGCGCCGCTTGACGTCGCGGACGTGACGGCCTTGGCTCAGGCGGGGGCGGAGATCCGTGCATGGATAGAAGCGGCCAGCCTGCCGCCTGCGCTGGAAACCGGGTTGCGCACTGCGTACGCGGGGCTCGGCGACACGGTATCGGTGGCGGTGCGCTCGTCGGCCACGGCCGAGGACCTGCCCGACGCCTCGTTCGCCGGCCAGCAGGAAACTTATCTGCACGTGCGCGGCGCGGACGACGTGCTCACGTACGTGAAGAAGGTGTTTGCCTCGCTCTACAACGACCGCGCGATCGCCTATCGCGTGCACCACGGCTTCGCCCACGCCGGCGTGGCGCTGTCTGCCGGCATCCAGCGCATGGTGCGCTCCGACATCGCCTGTTCCGGCGTGCTGTTCACGCTGGATACGGAGTCCGGATTTCGCGACGTGGTGTTCATCACCGCAGCCTATGGTCTGGGCGAGACGGTGGTGCAGGGATCGGTGAATCCGGACGAGTACTACGTGCACAAGCCGATGCTGGCGCAGGGCTTCCCCGCGGTGGTGCGGCGCGAGCTGGGTGAAAAAGCCACCCGCATGGTGTGGCGCGACGGCACGACCGTGATCGAGGACACGCCGCCCGAACTGCGGCGACAGTTCGCCCTGAACGACGCCGAGGTGCTGGAACTGGCCCGCCAGGCGATGCAGATCGAGCGGCACTACGGACGGCCGATGGACGTGGAATGGGCGAAGGACGGCGAGACCGGCGAACTGTTCATCGTGCAGGCGCGTCCGGAAACCGTGAAGGCGCGCACTGCCGGCAGCACCGAGCGCTATGTGCTGAAGGGCATCGGCGAGGTGCGCATCAGCGGCCGCGCCATCGGCCAGAAGATCGGTGCCGGCATTGTCCGGGTAATCGCCAGTCCGGCTGAAATGAACCATGTGCAGCCGGGCGACATTCTGGTCACCGACATGACCGACCCCGACTGGGAGCCGGTGATGAAGCGTGCCGCAGCCATCGTCACCAACCGTGGCGGGCGTACCTGCCATGCCGCCATCGTCGCGCGCGAACTGGGCATCCCCGCTGTGGTCGGTGCCGGCAACGCGACCACGGTGCTGAAGGATGGCGAACTGGTGACCGTGTCGTGCGCCGAAGGCGACACCGGCAAAGTCTACGCGGGCAGACTGGCGTTCGAGGTGGAGACGCTGGCCAGCGAAACGCTGCCCGAACCGCCGGTCAAGCTGATGATGAACGTCGGCAATCCCGAGCGTGCGTTCGAGTTTGCGCAAATCCCCAATCACGGTGTCGGGCTCGCGCGGCTGGAATTCATCATCGCCCGCATGATCGGTGTGCATCCGCTGGCGCTGCTCGACTATGCCGGCCAGACGCCGGCGTTGCGCGACGAGATCGACCAGCGTACCGCGGGCTATGTCGACCCGGTGTCGTTCTATGTCGACAAACTCGCCGAAGGCATCGCCACCCTGGCGGCCGCCTTCTGGCCGCAGCCGGTGATCGTGCGGTTGTCCGATTTCAAGTCCAACGAATACGCCAATCTGGTGGGCGGCGAGCGCTACGAACCGAAGGAGGAAAACCCCATGCTGGGGTTGCGCGGCGCGGCGCGCTACGTGTCGACGATGTTCCGTCCGGCGTTCGAGCTGGAATGCCGGGCGTTGAAGAAGGTGCGCGAGACGCTGGGTTTTTCCAATGTCGAGGTGATGATCCCCTTCGTACGCACGGTGGAGGAATGCGCGGCGGTGGCCGGGCTGTTGGCCGATAACGGCCTCAAGCGCGGCGATCATGGCCTGCGGCTGATCATGATGTGCGAGATCCCCTCCAACGTGCTGCTGGCCGAGGACTTCCTGCACTATGTCGACGGTTTCTCCATCGGCAGCAACGATCTTACCCAGCTCACCCTCGGTATCGACCGCGATTCCGGCCTGGTGGCTGGCGGTTTCGACGAGCGCAATCCGGCGGTGAAGAAATTGCTGGCCGAAGCCATCGCGGTCTGTAGGCGGCAGGGCAAATACGTCGGCATCTGCGGCCAGGGGCCGAGTGACCATCCCGATCTGGCCGACTGGCTGGTCGACCAGGGAATCGGCTCGATTTCGCTCAACCCGGACACGGTGGTAGCGACCTGGCGTCGGCTGGCAAGTCATTGATTTCGCCGCGTCATTGAGCCGTCACCGGCGATGGAGTAGAATCCGCCATCACCCGCCCCCGCTCATAACATGACGAAGTATGTGTTTGTCACTGGTGGGGTGGTTTCTTCCCTAGGGAAAGGGATCGCCTCCGCTTCACTCGCTGCGCTGCTCGAATCGCGCGGCATCCGTGTCACCCTCTTAAAGCTCGATCCGTACATCAACGTCGATCCCGGCACCATGAGTCCGTTTCAGCACGGCGAGGTGTTCGTGACCGACGACGGCGCGGAGACCGACCTCGACCTGGGGCATTACGAACGCTTTTCCAGCGCGCGCATGAGCAAGCGCAACAATTTCACCACCGGCCAGATATACAAATCGGTGATCGACAAGGAACGGCGCGGCGATTATCTCGGCGGCACGGTGCAGGTCATCCCACACATCACCGACGAGATCAAACTGTCGATCCGTGAAGGCGCCAGGGGCGCGGACGTAGCGATGGTGGAAATCGGCGGCACGGTGGGCGACATCGAATCACTGCCCTTCCTGGAAGCGATCCGTCAGATGGGCTTCGAGGACGGTCCGGAAAACACCTGCTTCATCCACCTGACCCTGCTGCCCTATATCCCCACTGCGGGCGAACTGAAGACCAAGCCAACCCAGCACAGCGTCAAGGAACTGCGCGAGATCGGTATCCAGCCCGACATCCTGCTGTGCCGCGCCGATCGTGAAATTCCGGTCGACGAACGCCGGAAAATTGCGCTCTTCACCAATGTGCGGCCCGAAGCAGTCATCCAGGTGCTGGATGCCGACTCGATCTACAAGATTCCGGCGATGCTGCACGATCAGATGCTCGACGAGATCGTCTGCCACAAGCTCAACATCCTCGCGCGTGCGGCGGATCTTTCCGTATGGAAGAACCTGGTTCACGCGCTGGAGCATCCCCAGCACACCGTCAACATCGCCTTCGTCGGCAAGTACGTCGACCTCACCGAGTCATACAAGTCGCTGTCGGAAGCGATGATCCATGCCGGCATGCACACCAAGAGCCGGGTGAAGATCCATTACATCGATTCCGAGCAGATCGAGAAAAGCGGTATCGACAGCCTCAAGGACATGGACGCGATCCTGGTGCCCGGCGGTTTCGGCAAGCGCGGTGTCGAAGGCAAGATAGCCGCCATTCGTTATGCGCGTGAAAACAAGGTGCCGTATCTGGGCATTTGTCTCGGCATGCAGCTCGCGGTGGTCGAGTTCGCGCGCGACGTCGCCGGCATGGCGGACGCGCAGTCGACCGAGTTCGAACCGGCCACCACGCATCCGGTGATCGGCCTCATCACCGAATGGCTCGACCGCGGCGGCCAGGTCGAGAAGCGCAGCGAGCAATCCGATCTGGGCGGCACCATGCGCCTGGGCGGCCAGCCGTGCGAGCTCAAGGACGGCACGCTGGCACGCGAAATCTACGGCGCCGCCAGCATCGTCGAGCGCCATCGCCATCGCTACGAAGTCAACAATACCCTGCTGGCCGATCTCGAAGCCAAGGGCCTCGTCGTCGCCGGGCGCGCGCCAGGCACCGACCTGTGCGAAATGGTCGAGCTGCCCACCTCGGTGCATCCCTGGTTTGTCGGCTGCCAGTTTCACCCCGAGTTCACCAGCAACCCGCGTAACGGCCATCCTTTGTTCATTGCGTTCGTGCAAGCTGCGCTGGCGCGTCAACAGGAGCACGCCAAATGAAACTATGTCATTTCGAGGCCGGGCTTGATCAGCCGCTGTTCCTGATTTCCGGCCCCTGCGTGATCGAATCCGAACAGCTGGCGATGGACACCGCCGGCACGCTCAAGGAAATGTGCGCGTCGCTCGGCATCCCCTTCATCTACAAATCCTCGTTCGACAAGGCCAACCGCTCGTCGACCCAGTCCTTTCGCGGACTCGGTCTGGAAGAGGGGCTGCGCATCCTGTCCGAAGTGAAGGCGAAGATCGGCGTGCCGGTGCTGACCGACGTGCACGAGGACACGCCGCTGAACGAAGTGGCGGCAGTGGTCGACGTCCTGCAGACGCCGGCCTTCCTGTGCCGCCAGACCAACTTCATCCAGAACGTCGCGCGCGCCGGACGTCCGGTCAACATCAAGAAAGGCCAGTTCCTGGCGCCGTGGGACATGCAGAACGTGGTCGACAAGGCGCGTGCGGTCGGAAACGAGCAGATCATGGTGTGCGAGCGTGGCGTCAGCTTCGGCTACAACACGCTGGTGTCCGACATGCGCGGGCTGGCGATCATGCGCGCCACGCAGTGCCCGGTGGTATTCGACGCCACCCACTCGGTACAGCAGCCCGGCGGGCAGGGCGCGACCAGCGGCGGCCAGCGCGAGTTCGTGCCGGTGCTGGCGCGTGCCGCGGTGGCCAGCGGCGTGGCGGGCGTGTTCGCGGAGACGCACCCGAATCCGGACGTCGCCTTGTCTGACGGCCCCAACGCGTGGCCGCTCGGCATGATGAAGGAATTGCTGGAAACGCTGAAGGAAATCGACGCGCTGGTGAAACAGCGCGGGTTTATTGAACACAAGTTGATGAAAAACTGATCCGCGAAGCGGACACATGAAACCAAGGAAAAGAAATTGAGCGCCATTATTGATGTCATCGCCCGGGAAATCCTCGATTCCCGCGGCAATCCCACTGTCGAAGTCGACGTGCTGCTGGAGTCCGGCGTGCTGGGCCGTGCCGCCGTGCCGTCCGGCGCGTCCACCGGCTCGCGCGAGGCGATCGAGCTGCGCGACGGTGACAAGTCGCGCTACCTGGGCAAGGGCGTGCTGAAGGCTGTCGAGCACGTCAACACCGAAATCTGCGAAGCCATCATCGGGCTGGATGTCGAAGACCAGGCCTTCATCGACCAGACCATGATCGATCTCGATGGCACCGAGAACAAGTCACGCCTCGGTGCCAACGCGCTGCTGGCGGTGTCGATGGCGTGCGCCCGCGCCGCCGCCGAACAGGCCGGACTGCCGCTCTACCGTTACCTCGGCGGCGCCGCGCCGATGGCACTGCCGGTGCCGATGATGAACATCATCAACGGCGGCGCGCACGCCAACAACAACATCGACATGCAGGAATTCATGATCATTCCGGTGGGCGCGCCGAGTTTCCGCGAAGCCCTGCGCTACGGCGCCGAAGTGTTCCATGCCCTGAAGAAGCTGCTCGACGGCCTCGGCATGGCGACCACCGTCGGCGACGAAGGCGGCTTCGCGCCCAACCTGGAATCGCACGAGGCGGCGCTCAAGCTGATCGTGCAGGCGATCGAGAAAGCCGGCCTGCAACCGGGCATCGACGTCGCCATCGGCGTCGACTGCGCCGCCTCCGAGTTCTACAAGGACGGCCACTATCACCTCGAATCCGAAGGACTGAAGCTGAACTCGGCCGAGTTCACCGATTACCTGGCAGCATGGTGCGACAAGTACCCGGTCATCAGCATCGAGGACGGCATGGCCGAGGGCGACTGGGATGGCTGGAAGATTCTCACCGACAAGCTCGGCCGCCGCGTGCAACTGGTGGGAGATGACCTGTTCGTGACCAATACGAAGATCCTGAAAGAGGGGATCGAGAAGGGCATCACCAATTCCATTCTGATCAAGGTCAACCAGATTGGCACCCTGTCGGAAACCTTCCAGGCGATCGAGATGGCCAAGCAGGCGGGCTACACGTCCGTGATTTCTCACCGCTCGGGCGAAACCGAAGACACCACGATTGCCGATCTGGCGGTCGCGACCAACGCGCGCCAGATCAAGACCGGCTCGCTGTCGCGTTCCGACCGCATGGCGAAGTACAACCAGCTGCTGCGCATCGAGGAAGAGCTCGGCGACACGGCGAGCTACCCTGGACGCGATGCGTTCCGCCAGCGCGGCTGACCCCAACGCGACCCGGTTCATCGCGCGCATCCGCAGCCAGGGGCTGACCTGGGTGCTGGCCATCGCGGTTGTCCTGTTGCAATATCCACTCTGGCTGGGTGAGGGCGGTTGGCTAAGGGTGCGGGAGGGCGCGCAGAAAATCGACATCCAGCTGGCATTGAATCAGCGTCTGGAAGTTCGCAACGCAAGCCTGCTGGCTGAGATCAACGATCTCAAGCAGGGGCGCGATGCGATCGAGGAACGCGCGCGCAATGATCTGGGCATGGTGGCGCCGGATGAATGGTTCGTCCGGATCGTGCCTGCCCAATCCGTTCAGTCGGGAAAAACGAATGAGTGATTTGCAAATCGGCTTGTTGATCGTCGGTGGAGCCGTCGTGGCGGCAGTCCTGATATTCAACTGGATCCAGGAACGCCGCTTCCGCAAGCAGGCGGATGCGGCCTTTCAAATGCCGGTGGCCGATGCGTTGATGCAGGATGATGCCAGGCCGCGCGCAATGCATGAACGGGTCGAGCCGGCGCTGCGGGAGCCGGTTCTTGGAGACGACGAGAACGAGACCGGCGAACCTCATGTGCGCTTCGATGCGGACGCGTCGCTGGCTGGTGACGATGCGGGCGTGCCGGTAGATGCTGTTCCTACCTCGAATCCTGCTGCTGCAACGCCCAGTGAACGGCGCCCCGCCAGTCCGCCATCGGTTGCGGCGCCAGCACCCTACGACGAACTGATCGAATACCGTGCCCGCATCGGCTGCGATGGCGTCATGGCCAATGTGTTCGCCGATGCTTTCAATCAGACCCGGACGCTGGGCAAAGCGATACGCTGGCTCGGCCTGCCGGTGGGGGCGGCGGCATGGGAAGACGTCCAGCCGTGGCGTGACGCGCGGTATCAGCAGGTGACGGTTACCATGCAATTGGCCGATCGTAACGGAGCGGTGCAGGAAGAGCAGCTTGCCGCCCTGTGCGACGTGCTGCAGGCGATGGCGCAGGCGCATGGTCTGCGCCTCGCCTGCGACGATATGGTCGATGCACTCGAACGCGCCCAGGCCATCGATCGTTTCTGCGTCGACGTCGATGTCCTCATCGGCCTCAATGTGGTCGCGCGCGGCGAGGGGGCGGTGAATCTGACCCGTATCGTGCGCGAAGCGGAAAGCTGCGGCATGGTGCTGGGTGGCGATGGCGTATTCCAACTGCTCGACAGCCGCGGCGAGCCGCTTTATGCCTTGTGCAACCACGATGCCGAGCCGTTCGCGGTCGAGGCGATGGAGGGCCAGAGCTCGCAGGGCGTCACCCTGCAGTTCGACGTGCCGCGCGTGCCGGATGGCCTGAAAGTATTCGACGGCATGGTGGCGTTTGGCCGCAAGCTCGCCAACGAAACCGGCGGCATCCTGGTGGACGACAATCTGCGTCCGTTGACCGACACCGGCATCGAGAAAATTCGCAACCAGCTCATGCACATTTACGAGCGCATGGAAGCGCGTGGCGTGCCATCCGGGTCCCGGCGGTCGCTGCGTCTGTTTTCCTGATGGCGTCGACCGATGTGCTGGCGCGCGCGACAGCGCTGCGCCGGGAGATCGAGCGTCATAATTATGCCTACTACGTCCTTGATCAGCCGACCGTTCCCGATGCGGAATATGACCGGCTGTTCCGTGAGTTGCAGGCGCTCGAAGATGAGCATCCCGAACTCGTCACACCCGATTCGCCCACCCGGCGTGTCGGTGGCAAGCCACTCGATGCCTTTCCCAAAGTACGCCATGCAGTACCGATGCTGTCGATCCGTACCGAGACCGATACCGAAGCGAGCGGCGCGCAGGCATTCGACGCGCGGGTGCGCAAGGAACTGGGACTGGGCGAGCACGATCCGCCGGTCGAATATGCGGCCGAACTGAAATTCGACGGCCTGGCGATCAACCTGCGCTATGAGCATGGCGTGCTGGTGCAGGCCGCCACCCGTGGCGATGGCGAAACGGGTGAAGACGTCACGCAGAACATCCGTACCGTGCATGCCGTCCCGTTGCGCCTGCGAATGGAATCGCCTCCAGCCGTATTGGAAGTGCGCGGCGAGGCGTTCATGCGGCGCGACGACTTTGAGCGTTACAACGCGAAGCAGCGCGAGGCCGGCAAGGACACCTTGGTCAACCCGCGCAACGGCGCAGCCGGCAGCATCCGGCAGCTCGACCCCAAGCTGGCCGCGCAGCGTCCGCTGTCGTTCTTTGCCTATGGACTGGGCGAGGTGCAGGGTTGGACGCTACCGCCCACCCACAGCGCTACTCTCGATGCCCTGCTGAATATGGGGATTCCAGTCTGCGCCGAACGTGTCACCGGACGAGGGGCGGCGGCATTGGTCGCCTTTCACGACGACATCGCGGCACGCCGCGATCAGTTGCCGTTCGATATCGACGGCGTGGTCTACAAGGTCAACCGATTCGATTTGCAGCGCATACTCGGTTTCGTCACGCGCGAGCCGCGCTGGGCGGTGGCGCACAAATACCCGGCCCAGGAGCAGCTCACCACCGTGCTCGGCATCGACGTCCAGGTTGGCCGAACGGGTGCGCTGACGCCAGTGGCCCGCCTTGCGCCGGTATTCGTGGGCGGGGTGACGGTGACCAACGCCACCCTGCATAACCAGGACGAGATCGATCGTAAGGACGTGCGCGTGGGGGATACGGTCATTGTGCGGCGCGCCGGCGACGTCATTCCCGAAGTTGTGGCGGTGGTGGTCGAGCGGCGGCCTCAGCCGGAACCGCCGCGTTTCAACATCCTGCGCAGTTATCCCGTCTGCCCGGTGTGCGGTTCGCACGTCGTGCGGATCGAGGACGAGGCGGCGGCGCGTTGCACAGGCGGGCTTTATTGCCCGGCGCAGCGCAAGCAGGCCCTGCTGCATTTCGCCGGACGCCGTGCGATGGACATCGAAGGCCTGGGCGACAAGCTGGTCGATCAACTGGTGGAACGCGGTCTGGTCCACAGCCCGGCCGACGTGTATGGTCTGAGCCTCGACACGCTTGCCGGCCTGGAGCGCATGGCGGAGAAATCGGCAACCAATCTGGTCGCGGCGATCGAGACCAGCAAGGCCACTACGCTGGCGCGGTTCATTTTCGCGCTGGGTATCCGTAACGTCGGGGAGGCGACCGCCAAGGATCTCGCACAATATTTCGGTTCATTGGACAAGCTGATTGCCGCAAGCGAAACCGATCTGCTGGCCGTGCGCGACGTCGGGCCCATCGTGGCACAGTCCATCGTCCAGTTTTTTGCCGAGCCGCACAACCTTGAGGTGGTCAGCAGGTTGCGCGATGCAGGCGTGCGCTGGCCCGAAACATTCGGCATGCAACAATCGGCTGGTATCCTTGCAGGCAAGACGCTGGTGCTGACAGGGTCGTTGCCGACGCTGACGCGCGATGCGGCGAAGGAGAAAATCGAGGCCGCAGGCGGCAAGGTGGCCGGCTCGGTGTCGAAGAAGACCGACTATGTGGTGGCAGGCGAGGAAGCCGGCAGCAAGCTGGCGAAGGCACAGGAGCTCGGCGTGGCCATTCTCGACGAGGCCGGGTTGCTGAGCTTGCTGGCATCAGACAATAACAACACGCAGCAGCCGTTGGATTTTTGAACCAAGGGACTTTCAAGGAAGAGATATGCAACAAGTCAAAAAAGCCGTATTTCCCGTTGCCGGCCTCGGCACGCGTTTTCTGCCGGCCACCAAGGCCAGCCCCAAGGAAATGCTGCCCATCGTCGACAAGCCGTTGATCCAGTATGCGGTCGAGGAAGCGATGGATGCCGGCATCACCGACATCATCTTCATCAGCAGCCGCACCAAGCGCACGGTCGAAGACCACTTCGACAAGGCCTACGAACTGGAAACCGAACTGGCCGCGCGCGGCAAGAATCGCGATCTGGAACTGGTGCAGTCGATCCGCCCGGCCGGCGTCAATTTCATCTACATCCGCCAGGCCGAAGCGTTGGGGCTCGGCCATGCCGTACTGTGCGCGCAGCCGGTGATCGGCAACGAACCTTTCGCCGTCATTCTCGCCGACGACCTGATCGACGGTAGGCCGGCAGTGATGAAGCAGATGGTCGATCAGTACGGTTATTACCAGTGCTCGGTGCTCGGCGTACAGCAGGTCGCGCCCGAGGAAACCGCGTCCTACGGGATTGTCGACGCCAGCCCCATGGCCGAACGCGTGTCGCGGGTGAACGCCATCGTCGAGAAACCCAAGCCGCAAGACGCGCCATCCAACCTTGGCGTGGTCGGCCGTTACATCCTCACGCCGCGCATCTTCCACCACATCCAGCATCTCACGCCGGGTGCCGGCGGCGAACTGCAGCTCACCGATGCCATCGCCGCCTTGCTGAAGGAACAGCAGGTATTGGCCTATGCCTTCGACGGTGTCCGCTACGACTGCGGCAGCAAGCTGGGCTATCTGCAGGCCACGGTGGAATATGCGTTAAAGCACAGCGAAGTCGGCGAGGATTTCGACGCCTACCTCAAGTCGCGCATTTGCTGATATCCGGGTTCAGTCGCCCGGATCGCACTACAGTCCCAAATCACTCAAGCCGGGATGGTCGTCCGGGCGGCGGCCGAGTGGCCAGAAAAACTGGCGGTCGGATTCCTTGATGGGCAGGTCGTTGATGCTGGCGAAGCGGCGCATCATGTAGCCGTGCTCGTTGAATTCCCAGTTCTCGTTGCCATACGAGCGGTACCATTGTCCGGAATCGTCATGCCATTCGTAGGCGAAGCGCACGGCGATGCGGTTGCCGGTACAGGCCCACAATTCCTTGATCAGCCGGTAATCCAGTTCGCGGGCCCATTTGCGTTCGAGAAACCGGCGGACCTCCTCGCGTCCGACCGGGAACTCGGCACGATTCCGCCAGCGGGTATCTTCGGTGTAGACCAGCGCAACGCGTTCGGGGTCGCGTGAATTCCAGGCATCTTCGGCCATGCGTACCTTCCTGGCGGCGGTTTCCTCGGTAAAGGGGGGCAATGGCGGTTTGCTTTCCATGTCGGCTCCTTGGCGTGATGTAGACAGATCTGTCTACGTTCGGTGCAGTCTAGGTCATGTAGACGGATCTGTCTACAATGAACGCATGAACACCCAGGCCGATCGGAACGACGCGCTGCCCAGTGCGCGCGAGCGCATCCTGTACACCGCGCACGAACTTTTCTACCGGGATGGCGTGCGCGCCACCGGCATCGATCGCGTCATTGCCGAATCCGGCGTGACCAAGGTCACGTTCTACCGGCACTTTCCAAGCAAGAACGATCTGATTCATGCCTATTTGGCGTTTCGGCATACGCGCTGGATGGCCTGGTTCACCGATGCGCTGGCACGTCACGGTGGCGGGGCTGGCGCGATCGTGCCAGCTGTCGAGGAATGGTTTCGCGACGCGCGTTACCGCGGCTGCGCCTTCATCAACAGCGTCGGGGAACTGGGCGGCACGCTGCCGGACGTCATCGAGATTGCGTACAGCCACAAACAGGACATGACCGCAGCGATTGCCGCCGTGCTGCCCAAGTCAAGGCAGCGCGCACAGATCGCACAGGCCGTGGCGCTGGCGATCGATGGTGCGATCGTGCGGGCGCAATTCGATCCCTCGCCTGATGCAGCACTGGCCGCGCTGCGCAGGATCATCAACGCGCTGTTGAAGGCGTAGCGGTGTCCATATCGCAGCCGTGCAGCCATACGGCGGCTTCGAGCGCGTCGCCTGCCGCCAAGCCTTGACCCAGCAGCGCCGCCACCATGCCGGTGAGCCGATCGCCCGAACCGGCCTGGGCGAGCCAGGGACCGCCCGTGGTGTTGATGGCATAGCGGCCGTCGGGATGGGCGATCACGGTGCCTGCCCCTTTCAGTGCAATTTCTGCGTGATAGGTTCGGCTCAGCGTGCGGGCCGCCTCGATACGATTCGCCTGTATTTCCATCCCGCTCACGCCGAGCAGGCGAGCGGCTTCTCCGGGATGTGGGGTGAGCAGCGTGGGATGGGTGCGACGGGCCGCTTGTTTGGCCAGTTCGGGATCGTCGGCCAACAGGTTCAGGGCATCGGCATCCAGTACCAGTGGGCAGGGGGCCGGAAGTGCGGCTTCCAACAGGATATGCGCGCGCGCGCCCCGGCCCAGTCCGGGGCCGATCGCCAGGACATTCAATTGCACGGCCGCCGCCAGATGCTCCGGACTGGCAAACATCAGTCGCGGCTCGCCGTAATCGACCGCAATGCGGTCATCCAGCACACCCAGGGTCACGCTGCCGGCACCTTGGAGCAGCGCCGCGCGGCCGGCGATCAGACAGGCGCCCACCATGCCACTGCTACCGCCGACGATGCCGACATGACCGAACTGGCCCTTGTGACTGTTTCTGGCGCGCGCGGGCAGATGGTGGCGTTCATCCAGTTGTGCCAGGGCGATCCCGGGCGTTCCCGGCATCGTGGCCGGATCGACGCCCAGCATGTCGAGATGCAATGTGCCCGCATAGTCCGGTCCCTCGGCGGTAAGAAGACCGGGTTTGAGTCCGAGAAATGTCAGGGTGTGGTCTGCCCGCAGGGCGCAACCGCGGATCCGGCCGCTGTCGCTATCGAGCCCGCTCGGCACATCCAGTGCCAGCTTGGGGCAGGCCAGCGCATTGGCCTGCGCAATCCAGCGCGCGTCCTCGCCGGCTACGTCGCGCGTCAGGCCGATGCCGAAGAGGCCGTCGATCAGGAGGCTGTAACGTTGCGACGACGGGAAGTGAGGCAGTACGGTCCCACCCTGTTGCAGCCAGGCATCCCGGGCACGCGCGGCATCCTGAGGCAGTCGGGTCGGGTCGGCACGGCTCGCGACGACGACGCGAAATCCTTGTGCCGCGAGGTGACGTGCTGCGACCAGGGCATCTCCCCCGTTGTTGCCGGGCCCTGCCAGGATCAGGACGGGCTCGCCCGAATCGTCGGCCACTGTGCCAGCCCATTCGGCTGCCGTCGCCCCCGCTTTCTCCATCAGCGGGTCGTGGGGGTGTGCGGTTGCCCATATTCGCTCGCCGGCATGAATATCGGTCGCCATATAGAGAGCGGGAGTGACAGATGAACGCGGCGTGGTCGGCATGGGGCAAGGCTCAATGGAGGGCGCTGCGGACATCATAATCCGGGCGGGGCGTATGGCGGTCGTCTTGGCAGAACGGGCCCGCCACCAGCCGGGCCTGGGCGGGTGAATAGTCATAATTGACCCCACTCCGAACATTCATTTTCCCGGACGTTGGCCGCTAATGTGCAGCCGGCCATTGGGCCTGAATAAGGGAGACAAACATGCATCGACGTGGTTTTCTGGCAGGCCTGACATTGTTACCCGCATGGCCGCTCATGGCCTATGCCGGTGATGGGACGCTGAGTATCGGGATCTACCCCGGGACCGGCAAGGCCGATGTGTTCATGGACGACTTCCGCACGGCGGCGATGCCATTTGCCCGGGCGCTTGGCGCTTCGCTGGGGTTGAAGCCCAACCTGACGCTGTTCCGCACGATCAAATCGACGCTTCGCTCGCTGGATCGAGGCCGGCTGGATTTGTATTTCGTGCCGCCGTCCGTTGCCGTGTCCGTCCTCGACCAGGATTATTCGCCCGTGGCTCGGGTGAAAGACCAGGCCACCGGTCTGCTGGTGCGCCGGAAAGGCGCCACGATCAAGACGGCGGCGCTGACCGAAAAGGAGTCCTGGCTTGACGTGATGGGCCGCTACACCATCAAGCGCAACAATGCGGGCACCCCCAAGATTCTGAATTTCAAAACGCAGGAAGATGTCTCCATCGCCCTGGAGCGGAATTACGCCCAGGCCGGCAGCCTGCGGAGCAAGGCCGCGAATGCGCTGCTGGAAAAAGGGGATTTCGAGGTGTGGTACGCCTTGCCGAACACGCCGGATTTCACGTTGCTGGCGAGTAATCGGCTGACTGCAGCCGAACAGGACAAACTAGGTGTCGCGGCCGTTGAGCTCAGGCAAGAGGCGGTCCAGTCCCTGCAAAAAACGATCCACAGCAAAGTGACGGGGTTCGTGATCGACAAGGAGGCGGATTACAAAACCATCAAAACGGCAATCAAGGAGGCGGGATACTGATCGGTGAAGAAGGGGGCAGCTTTGCAAGCCGTTCCCGGGGGCCTAATATTCCGGGTATCCGCAGTTCACATAACGGAGTGCGTATGACGGTCCATCACCGCACACCATCAGGTGCGCCAGTCGCACAGTGTTCCGATGAAGATGCCTGCACGGTCATCAATTGTGAGGTCTGTTTGAAGGAAATCCCGCCAGATGCGGCCAAAGTGGCGGACGCGCAGGATTATGTCCATCATTTCTGCGGCCTCGAGTGTCTCGAAATCTGGCGGAAGCAGGCGGCCATTCGCCAACCGACCCATCCGGCGAAGCGTTCCGATCGGCTAAAATAGCGTCTTTGCCCTGTTTGCAAAGCCGCACATGTCTTCCACCGTATCGCTCCCCGGCAGTGACGCGCTGTCTTCCTTTCGGCTCGACAAAATTCGCCAGGAGGCAGCCCGTCTCGGGGTGGCACTGGGCGAGCTGAGCGCACGCTACTGGCATTTCCTTGAACTGGAAGCCGACCTGGATGCGGCAGCCAGGCAGCAACTGGCCAAAACGCTGGATTACGGTACCCCGACCGACCGACCTTCGGCCGATGACGTGCAGGTTCTGGTCACGCCGCGCCCGGGCACGATTTCGCCCTGGTCGTCGAAGGCCACGGATATTCTCAGGAACAGTGGCCTCGTCCAGCTGCGCCGTATCGAGCGCGGCGTCGCCTATCGCCTGCGCGATCCGCAGGGCGCCGTGCTGACGGCCCAGGCGCTGGCGACATTGCTGCCGCTGCTGCACGACCGCATGACGGAAGCCGTGATGAGCTCGCTGGACGCTGCGCACGCGCTGTTCCAGCATGTGCCGCCGCGCGAACTGACCACGGTCGACGTGATGGCGGGCGGGCGGGTGGCCCTGGAAGCGGCCAACCGCGCGCTGGG
Source organism: Thiobacillus sp. 0-1251 (assembly GCA_001899305.1). Taxonomy (GTDB): domain Bacteria; phylum Pseudomonadota; class Gammaproteobacteria; order Burkholderiales; family Thiobacillaceae; genus Thiobacillus. Next base: position 190,039 of record MKWL01000020.1, read on the forward strand.
ACTCGCCCTGTCGGACGACGAGGTCGAGTATCTGGTCGACAACTTCAGCCGCATCGGGCGCAACCCGACCGACGTCGAACTGATGATGTTCGCGCAGGCCAATTCCGAGCATTGCCGACACAAGATCTTCAACGCCGCGTGGGTGATCGACGGCGAGGCGCAGGCGAAATCACTGTTCGGCATGATCCGCGACACCCACGCTGCCCATCCGCAAGGTACGGTGGTGGCATATTCGGACAACTCCTCTGTCATCGAAGGCGCGACCATCGAGCGCTTCTACCCGCGTGCGGACGGCAGCTACGCCTACAGCAACGAACTCACCCACGTGCTGATGAAGGTCGAGACGCACAACCACCCGACCGCGATCTCGCCCTTTCCCGGCGCCGCGACCGGCAGCGGCGGCGAGATCCGCGACGAGGGCGCGACCGGCATCGGTTCCAAGCCCAAGGCGGGCCTGTGCGGCTTCTCGGTGTCCAACCTCAACATTCCCGGCCATGTGCAGCCGTGGGAAACGGGTGCCTACGGCAAGCCCGAGCGCATCGTCACCCCGCTCGCGATCATGCTCGAAGGCCCGATCGGCGCGGCGGCGTTCAACAACGAATTCGGTCGCCCCAACCTGGCAGGCTATTTCCGCACCTTCGAAGAGACCGTGGCCGGGCAGCGCCGCGGCTACCACAAGCCCATCATGCTGGCGGGCGGCGTCGGCAGCATCCGCGCCGACCACGTCGACAAGAAACTGCTGCCCACCGGCACGCTGCTGATTCAACTGGGCGGCCCTGGCATGCTGATCGGCCTCGGTGGCGGCGCCGCCTCGTCGATGGACACCGGCGCCAACGCGGCTGACCTCGACTTCGATTCGGTGCAGCGCGGCAACCCCGAAATGGAGCGGCGTGCGCAGGAAGTCATCGACCGCTGCTGGCAGCTCGGCGAGGCGAATCCGATCCTGTCGATCCACGACGTCGGCGCCGGCGGCCTGTCGAACGCGCTGCCCGAACTGGTGCACGGCGGCGGCAAAGGCGGCCGCTTCGAACTGCGTGCCGCGCCGTCGGAGGAATCCGGCATGTCGCCGCGCGAGATCTGGTGCAACGAGGCGCAGGAACGCTACGTCCTGGCGATCCCGCCAGGTCGCCTCGAAGAATTCCGCGCCATCTGCGAGCGCGAACGTTGTCCGTTCGCGGTGCTGGGCGAGGCCACGGAAGAAAACCATTTACTGGTGTCCGACAGCCACTTCAAGAATGCCCCGGTCGACGTGAGCCTGGATGTGATCCTTGGCAAGCCGCCCAAGATGACACGCGACGTCGTGCACCAGGCTGAGCTGCCGGCGCCCCTCGTGCTCGACGGCATCGACCTGAAGGACGCGGTCTATCGCGTGCTCGCGATGCCTGGGGTGGCGTCGAAGATGTTCCTCATTTCCATCGGCGACCGCAGCGTCGGCGGTCTTACCGCGCGCGACCAGTGCGTGGGGCCGTGGCAGGTCCCGGTCGCCGATTGCGCGATTACGCTGGCAGGGTATCGAACCACGCAGGGTGAGGCGTTTTCCATCGGTGAGAAGGCCCCCCTGGCGCTGATCGACGCGCCGGCGTCGGGGCGTATGGCGATCGTCGAGGCGATCACCAACCTGGCTGCCGCGCGGGTCGAGGGCCTGGGCAGCGTGAAGCTGTCAGCCAACTGGATGGCGCCAGCCGGCCACCCCGGCGAGGATGCGGCTTTGTTCGACACGGTTGCCGCGGTCTCGAATTATTGTCAGGCGCTGGGTGTGAGCATCCCGGTCGGCAAGGATTCGATGAGCATGAAGACCGTGTGGCAGGCCGACGGCGAGAAGAAGACGGTCACCTCGCCGATCTCGCTGGTGATTTCGGCGTTCGCCACCACGCCCGATGCGACGCAACACCTGACGCCGCAGCTGCGTACCGACGCCGGCGATACCGATCTCGTGCTGATCGACCTGGGACTGGGCAAGCACCGTCTCGGCGGGTCGAGTTTTGCCCAAGCCTACAAGCAAGTCGGCGACCGTTGCCCGGATGCGCCGGTGGCCGCGACACTTGGTGCGTTCTTCGACACCGTGCAGACGCTTAACGCCGGCGGTAAGTTGCTCGCCTACCACGACCGTTCGGATGGCGGCCTGTTCGCCGTTCTGTGCGAGATGGCGTTTGCCGGCCACTGCGGAGTGGAGGTGGATGTCGACGAACTGTGCTCGGAGAAGATCCGTCTCGATGCCGAGGACGAGGGCCTGCCGGAGCCGGACATGCAGGATCCGCGCGGCTATTCCGAACGAATTTTCAGCGTGCTGTTCAGCGAAGAAGCCGGCGCCGTGTTGCAGGTTCGCCGCAGCGACACTCAGGCGGTGATGCAGGCCTTCTTCGATGCAGGACTGCGCGGCGAGTTCTACATTGTTGGCCAGCCCAACGGGACGGACCGCGTGCGCATCCTGCGCAAGGAGCGGGTGATCCTGGACGAGGCACGCGCCGACCTGCAGCAGGCATGGGCGCGCACCAGCCATGAAATGGCAAAACTGCGCGACAACCCGGCGTGTGCTGATCAGGAATTTGCACGCAATGCCGATGCCGTCGACCCGGGCCTGCGTTATGCGTTGACTTTCGATGTGGACGACGACATCGCCGCCCCCTTCATCGCCCGTGGCATACGTCCCCGCGTGGCGGTGCTGCGCGAGCAGGGCGTCAACGGCCAGGTGGAGATGGCCGCCGCGTTCGACGCCGCCGGCTTCGCACCTGTCGACGTGCATATGAGCGATATCCTGTCCGGCCGCGTGAGCCTCGCCGATTTCACCGGGCTGGCGGCTTGCGGCGGCTTCAGCTACGGCGATGTGCTGGGCGCGGGCGGCGGCTGGGCCAAATCCATCCTGTTCAACCCGCGTGCCCGGGATGAATTCTCGGCGTTCTTCGGGCGAGCCGACAGTTTCGCACTGGGCGTGTGCAACGGTTGCCAGATGATGAGCCAGCTGCATGACCTGATTCCCGGCGCCGCCGCCTGGCCGCGTTTCGAACGCAACCTGTCGGAACAGTTCGAGGCGCGCTTCGCGCAGGTCGAGGTACTGGCCTCGCCGTCGATCTTCTTCGCCGACATGGTCGGTTCGACGATGCCGATCGTGGTGTCGCACGGTGAAGGGCGAGTCGTTTTCCGCGAGGCGGCGCATGCGGCGCAGGCCGTGGCGACGCTGCGCTACGTCGATCACCAGGGTGCGCCGACCGAATGCTATCCGCTCAATCCGAACGGATCGGTCGGCGGCTTGACCGGCTTCACCACGCGTGATGGCCGCTTCAGCATCCTGATGCCGCATCCGGAGCGCGTATACCGCGCCGCCCAATTGTCGTGGCGGCCCGACAGCATGGCCGGTGCAGGCCCGTGGTTGCGCATGTTCCGCAACGCACGGCGCACGGTTGGGTGATCGGTGCCGACTATGAGAAAATAGCGGGCTTTGTCGCTTCCGATCCCGCTGTGCCGGGCATTGATTTTTTGCCATGAACGCACCCGAAAATCTCCTGACGGATGACCACCTGCGCGCGCAGGTCAAACTGCTGGGCACGCTGCTCGGCCAGGTCCTGCTGCAATTTGCCGGCGAAGACGTGTTCGAGGCAGTGGAAACCCTGCGCCGTGGCTTTGCCGAACTGCATCAGCAGGAAGACCAGCAACGTCGCACCGAGTTGATGGTCCTGATCGACGCCATGCCGGCTGCCAAGGTCGAGTTGGTGGTGCGCGCCTTTTCCAGCTATTTCAAATTGGTCAACGTGGCTGAGGAAAGCTTTGCCCACCGCAACCGCCGCCGCATGCTGTCGCACAGCATGCGGCTGTGGGAAGGTTCGTTCGACCGCACCCTGGGCGATCTCAAGGCGCAGGGGCTTTCGGCGAATACGCTGCAGGGCATGGTCAACCGCCTGCACTATGCGCCGGTGTTCACCGCCCACCCGACCGAAGCGCGCCGCCGCGCGGTCATGGAAGGCATGCGCCGGGTGTTCCTGATCTGCGACCAGCTCTACAGCCCGACGCTCGGCGCGAACGACCAGCGCGAACTGGAAGCGCAACTGGCTGCGGAAATCCAGGTGATGTGGCGCACCGACGAACTGCGTACCGCCAAGCTCGAAGTGCGCGACGAAGTGCGCAACGGACTGTATTACGTGCGGGAAAGCCTGTTCGAGGCGGTGCCGAGGGCGTATTCCTACTTCGAAAAGGCGTTGCGCAAGCATTACGGCGTGAATGCCGATGGGGGCGCCTTGATCAGCGTACCGAGCTTCATCCGCTTCGGCTCGTGGATCGGGGGCGACCGCGATGGCAATCCGTTCGTGACGGCAGATGTCACCGAGTGGACGGTGCATACGCAGATGAAGACGGCGCTCAACGAATACCGTGCGCGCGTGCTCGAATTGCGGCAGACGCTCACCCACAGCAGCGGCTGGTGCACGCCATCGGCCGCTTTCCTGGAACGGCTGGGCGAGTATGAGGCCGAGTTCGGCGAGCAGGTCTTCCGTGGCACGGCGGTACAGATTTACAGCCGCGAGCCCTACCGACGCATGGCGGCCATGATGCTGGCACGACTCGACGCCAATCTGTCCTATGTCCATCAGTGTCTGGCGGACGTGCCGAGCTTCACCTCCCACCTGGCCTACGAGAATGCCGCAGCCTTCCTCGATGACCTCTGCCTGGTGCGCGATTCGCTGATCAGCCATGGCGACCGCATCGTCGCCATGCAGGACCTGCAGGCGCTGATCCGGCTAGTTGAAAGTTTCGGCTTTCACCTGCTGCAGCTCGACATCCGCCAGGAGTCGACCGTCCATACGCGGACGGTCGTGGCGGTGCTGCAGCAGATCGATCCCGATTTCGATTATGCTGCGGCGTCCGAGGCCGATCGTCTGCAGCGCCTGGCGGCCTGGGTCGGCCATATCGACCTGATCGAGATCAGCGATGGCGCGCTGGATGACGAGGCGCGCGAGGCGCTCGCGGTGTTCCGCCGCATGGCCAAGCTGCAGGCCGAAGTGGGTGACGAAGTCTTTGGCACCTATGTGATCTCGATGACCCATAGCGCATCGCATGTGATGGAAGTCCTGCTGCTGGCGCGTCTCGTCGGCCTGTGCGGCCACAACGGCCGCGACTGGTTCTGCCGCATCCAGGTTGCGCCCCTGTTCGAGACGGTGGATGACCTGCAGCGCAGCGAGGCCATCCTCGACCAACTGCTGTCCAACAAGGTGTACCGGGCGCTGGTGGCAGCCAACGGCAACCACCAGGAAGTCATGCTCGGCTATTCGGATTCGTGCAAGGACGGCGGCATCCTGGCGTCGAACTGGAACCTCTACCAGGCACAGCTTTCCATCATCGCGTTGACCCAGCATTTCGGCGTCGAATGCCGCCTGTTCCACGGCCGCGGCGGCACGGTGGGCCGTGGCGGCGGGCCGACCCACGAGGCGATCCTGTCGCAGCCGCCCGGCACCGTGAACGGCGAGATCAAGTTCACCGAGCAGGGCGAGATGCTGTATTACAAATACAGCAATCCCGAAACGGCCAATTACGAAATCGCCATGGGGGTCACCGGCCTGCTCAAGGCGAGCGCCACGGCGCTTGCACAGAGCGAGGTACGCTATCCGCAGGAATACCTCGACTGGATGGGCGATATGGCGGCGGCTGGCGAGAAAGCCTACCGCGCCCTGATCGGCATGCCGGGCTTCATCGACTATTTCTACGAAAGCACGCCCGTCACCGAGATCGGCCTGCTCAACATGGGCAGCCGTCCGTCGCACCGCAAGAAGGCCGATCGCTCGCTCGGGTCGATTCGCGCCATTCCATGGGTATTCGGATGGGCCCAGTCGCGCCATACGCTGCCTGCCTGGTTCGGGATCGGTACGGCGCTGACCTATTTCATCGAGACCGATCCGGCGGGCCTCGAGCATCTTCGGACCATGTACCGCGAGTGGCCGTTCTTTCGCAGTCTGCTGTCCAACGTGCAGATGTCGCTGGTCAAGGCCGACATGGAAATCTCCGAGGAATATGCGCGCCTGTGCGACCACCCCAATACCATGGCGATCTACCGCGCGGTGGTGGACGAGTTCACGTTGACGGTGACGAGCGTCATGCAGGTTGCGCAGATTGAGACCCTTCTGGAAGACAACCAGTCGCTTGCCTTGTCGCTGTCCCGCCGCCGCCCCTACATCGACCCCATCAACCACATCCAGGTCCGCATGCTGAAACGCTATCGTTCCGAAAGCGTATGGGATGCCGAGCAGGAATCATGGCTGACGCCGCTGATGCGATCGATCAACGCCATCGCGTCCGGGATGCGCAACACCGGTTGAGCATGAACACGAGCGCAGGCACGTCCTCTCCTGCTCGGCCGAGACGCCGTGGGCTGTTCGTGTCGCTCGGCCTGAATGTCGTGCTGCTATTGCTGGTGTGCGGTCTGGCGCTGTATGCCTTCATGCTCAACGTCGACCTGGGCGATATGAAGCGGCGGCTGTCCAAGGAGACCGAGTCGCACCAGCAGAGCGAGCGCTATCTGATCGAGACGCGCAACCAGCTGACCGAAAGCCTGCGCGAAATCGAGCAGCTGAAAGCGCAACTGGCCTACAAGGAAACCGATGTCCAGGCGGCTGCGGTCGCGGCCAAACCGGCCCTTCCGGTTGTCATCGGTTTCCGCTCGTCAATACTGGGCAGGGGGCTGGTGGCTGAAATCGAGAATACCAGCGACCGCTATCTCACCGTGATCCTCGCCGTGCGCAACCCCACGCTGTCGACGGCGCGTCGTTTCAAACTCGATCTGGAACCGCGGTCACGCACCGAGTTCGGCCATCTGGAAGGCTGGCAGTTCGCGTCGGGCGATGAGGTGGGAATATTCAACGACGAATTCGGCGCGCTGAAAGTCACGGTGCCGTGACGGCGACGGGACGCGGCTTGCGCAATTGCATGCCGAGCAGGGCGGGCATCAGCAGCAACTCGAACACCTGACCGGCGAACAGGCCGACAGCGCACAGCATGCCGAAATGGGCCGTGGGACGATAGTCGGACAACCCGAGCAGGCTGAACTGCGCAATCAGCACCACCGAAATCGCGATCACCGCGCGGCCCGAGCTTTCCACGCTACGGATGATGGCAAACACTGGACCGGCGCCATGCTTGAGACGGTGCAGATAGCCGTGATACAGATGGATGGTGTCGTCCACGGTGATGCCGAGGATGATGCCGGCGATCAGCACGGTGGCGACGTCGAGTGCGATGCCTGACACGCCCATCACCACGAAGATGAAGAACAGCGGCGCCAGGTTGGGGATCAGGCAGATGAGACCGGCCTTGAGCGAGCGGAACAGAAGCGCCATCAGCAGCAGGATCTGCAGGAAGGACGACGTGAAGCTTTTGATCTGGCCGTTGACGATGCGATCCGTCTGGTCTGCAAACAGCTGGCCGAATCCGGAAATATCGTAGCGCACACCGGCAATGGGGTGGGCGGCAAGGTGCGCGCGGATCCGGTCGATCACCTGGCCTGTTTCGTTGGAACCGTGCACGTTGAGGCTGAGCGCGATGCGACCCCGCTGGAATTCGTGGTTGACCAGTTCATACATATCCCTGCCGTCGTAAATCAACAGCAGTTGCTCGACCAGTTTTCGGCTGGTCGGCAGCGCGTCCGCGTTGGGCGCGATGCCGCTGAGCGCCCGATTCATTTCCTCCAGCACGTTGACCAGCGAAAGGCTGCGGTCGATTTCCGGTTGCTGTTCCAGCCAGGTCTGCAGAGCTCTGATCTGGGCCAGGCGGCCGGGATCTTTCAGGCTGTCGCGACCGGAGCCGGTGAGCACGATTTCGAGCCCGGTGACGCCGGACAGTTTGCTTTCGATCCGTTCGGTGCCACGGCTGAGCGGATGGTCGGGCGCGAAGAATTCCAGGATGTTGGACTCGACCTTGACCTGCATCACCAGCGGGATGGTCGCCAGCACCAAGAGGACCGAGGTAATCAGTACAGCTTTCGCGTGCCGCAGACTGAATACGGCCACCACCGCCGCGATCCGACGGGCATGCGCCAGGCCCGAGCGGCGGCGCGGCCAACGCGGTGTGTCCCATTTCAACAGGATGGGCGGCACCAGGATGAACACCACCAGGAACACCATGAGCGTGCCGATGGCACCCGCCAGGCCAAAGGTCTGAACCGGAGGGATGCTGATCCACAGCATGCTCAGCATGCCGGCGCCGGTCGTCAGAATGTTGAACAGGCCGGGGACGAAGGTGTCCTTCAGCGCGCGGGCGATGCGCTGCCGCCGCGGCAGCAACGCGATGCGGCCGCGCTGGATGCCGGCATACAGGTGCAGCAGCGTGGCGACCGTATAGGCCGCCATCAGGGTGGGGATCATCGCGGTGATCGGCGTGTAGGGTTGGTCGAATGCCACCAACCCGGCCACGCTGGCCGATACCACCATGCCCATGGCCAGCCCGCCGATCACGACCGGACGGATGCGTCCGACCACCCACCACAGCAACACCATGCCGATGACGAAGGTGAGCGGAATGAAGATCGCGCTGTCGCGCCAGAGCGAGCGCAGTTCCGCAACCGTCTGCGCCACCGTGCCTCCGGTGGCGGTGTGGTGGCTATCGAGGTTCTCGGCGGTGATCGTTTTTTCGAGTGCGTTCTCGATGTCGCGTCGGGCGAGGCTTTCCTTGAGGAATTTCGGACGTACCACCAGTGCGACGGCGCGGCCGTCGCGCGAGGCGATCAAGCCGGGCGCGATGGGGTCGCCGAGCACGCGGGCCTTCCACTGCGCCGGCGTGCGCTCGGCCAAATGTTTCGGATCGACCAGCAGCGATACGGCAAAACCGTCGTCGGTGGCGTCGATGTGCTCGACCGTGGTGAGCGTCAGGACCCGGTCGACCGCAGGCAGTGCGGCCATTCTCTTCGCGGCGCGGTCGAGCGCGGCGAGAAACGTCGGGGTGTACAGGTCGTCGCCTTCGAACAGGGCGATGACGGCCTCGTCGTTGGGGAATTCCTTGAACAGTGATTCGCGCAGCTGGATGGTGGGCGAATCAGGGGGCGAGTAGATGTCCGGCGCGTTGTTGAAATGAAGTTTCAACAGGAATGGTATCGAAATCAACTGGATCCCGAGCAGGATGGCCAGCGCCAGCCAGGGTGGCAGCATGCGGCTGCCATCGAGCCAGGGTTTCAGCAGTTTCATGCGCCGGTCCTGGTCAGAACTTGGTGCGCAGGCCCAACGTGATCAGCGAATGATCCTGGTGGAAGCCGCCCAGGGTACGCGCTTCGCCGTCGAAGTAATGTGCGGCGACGTAGAGTTCGTACGGCTCCCAGCCCACGTAGCTGAGCTTGGGGCTGAGGTAGACATCGCGCACGTTGAAGCCGCTGGCGAAACGCAGTCCGGCTTTCCAGCGCCCCTGGCCGAAGTTCGTCTCGATCTCGCCGTTGGCGCCGTAGTATTCCTTCAGCTCGAGGATACTGCGGTCGGTCTGCAGCGCGTGCGCGACCAGTTGCAGGTTGACGCGGGTATCCGCCCCGCCGGGAAAGAATTCCAGTGCGCCGACCCAGTCGAGCGAATGCGTGGTGTCCATCACAGTCGTGGGCAGGGTCACCGGCACGTCGCCGGTGTAGCCGGCTTCCATGCGCCAGGTAAGGCCGTCGTGCTCGAGTTCCATGTCGGCGCCGACGAAGGTGTTGAACGGATGCACTGCGGTGAGCCTGAGCGCAGCCAGGTCGAGCCGGTAATACGGCAGCGACTGCCGGGTGCGCGCGAGCGTCACGCCGAAATCGAAGGGATCGCCGGTCTTGGTGAGTCGCAGTGCGCCGCCGCCGCTGCCGTGCTCGTCCTCGTCGATGCGCGCGGCGCTGACCCAGGGGGTGGTGAGCGCAGGGTCGATGCCGATGATCTGGCCGGTGGTGCGGTTGACCGGGCTCCAGATGCTGGCCACGTCCGGCAGCTGCGCGGCACGGAATACCGGCAGCCACACCGCATCCAGCTTGTAGTCGCCAAAATTCTGTTCCCAGCGGGTGGCGAGCTGTGCGCGGCGGCGGTCGGCCAGGTCGTCGAGGGCGAACCGGGTCAGGTCGACCCGGCTGACGCGGTCAGCCAGCGGGATTTCATCGACGCGGCCCCAGATGATGGTCTGCGCGCCGAGGGTGAGGCGGGTGTCGCCGCTGCGGTAGCGGACATAGGTGTCGCCGTAGTCGGCCAGCAGTTCGCGGTGACTGGCCAGGCCGCCATCCTGCGTCATGCCGTCGAGCCGCGCACCGGCGCGGAATTCCCAGTTGAGGCTGGGCTGCCACTGGACGTAGGCGCTCGTGCGCAGGGTGGAATAGGTATCGGCCTCGGGCGCGTCGGGCAGGCTGCCACCTTCCAGCAGCAGGTCGTCGATGCCGACCTTGAGCGAGGGTTGGAAACCGCGTGCTTTCGGCTTGTGGCTGCGGGGGGGCGGAGGTGGCAGATCGTCGGCCGTGCTGGTGGATTGGGCGCTGTCGGCAGGCGAGGGCTCGGCAGTTTGCGCGCGCGGTTTGCGCGTCGTGGTGCGTGGCGGTGGCAGGTCGTCCGGCGCATCCTGCGCGACGGTGCGCGGTGGCGGCAGGTCATCGGCCGCATGGGCTGGGATGAGCGCGGGCAGGGTGGCGAGCGACAGGCTCAGGGGCAGCAACAGGTTTTTCATGGGCGATATTCCGATTCCAGGCTTTCGTCGGCAAGGGCTTGCGAGGTGAAGAGTTTGGCGGGCAGTTTCTGGTCGTACAGCGCGGTATCGATCACCAGCCGGGTTTCGTGCCCGCTTTCCAGATCGATCATGCGGCTGTCGGTGAGCGTCCAGTAGCCCTGGGTGCGTTTTTTGCTGCGTAGCAGCCAGCGCTTGCTGGGTGTGTTGCCGCCCTGCTCGAAATAATCCACGCGCTGCGGGATTGCGGTGGCGGGATCGATCCAGCTGATGCGTTTCTTGTACACCGAATCGTCGGGGTCAAGCGGTACGCTCTCGAGCACGTCACAGAGAATGCCGTTTTCGAGCTGCTTGCCGAGCAGGCGCTGGCGATCTTTCGAGGGTTTGCGCTCCTGCAGGTCCTCGAAATAGAGGTCGGAACCGACGAAGCGTCCGCCCTTGCGGTTGCTGGAAATGCGCCGTACCCGGTCGAGCGCGGGCAGATACAGCCACTGGTCGGTGCTGCCATCGGCCTTGTCGATGCTGAGCAGGCCGGTTCCCGCGATGTCCTCGGGATCGAGAAAGCGGATCAGATTGGCGGTTTCGCCGCGCGCCTTGTCGAGGCGGTAGGTGACCAGTTCGCGGATGCGCGGCGCCTGGCCTTTCTCGGTGAGCACCATGCGGCCGAGCGTGGTGAGGTCGCGTCCGTTGGGACGGTCGTAGACGCGCTGTGCCAGATCGGATGCATCGTCAGCGCGGACGGTGGCGGCCCCGAGCAACAACGCGACCAGCAGCAGGAAACGAACCAGAGACGGCGGCGGAATGGATGACATGTGATTTCCGGGTGAGCAGCGCATACCAACGGCTTTGTCAGCCCGAACTTTACCGCAAAACCCGCTGTGCTCCCCAGCCCGGAGGTGCTGGATTTCGCGTTCGTACTATGATAAAAAGACATCGTTATCTGATGGTGGGCGCCTCCATGACTTCGACTCTTCTGGAACTGCTCCAGAAATACAGCGTACCCGGCCCCCGTTATACGTCCTATCCGACCGCACCGTATTTCCGCACTGGCTTCAGCGAGACGGACTGGACCGATGAGCTGGCTGCGGCATCCCCTGACCGCGGGTTGTCGCTGTACGCCCACATCCCCTTCTGCGACACGCTCTGTCACTTCTGCGGCTGCAACATGGTGGCAACGCGAGACTACAGCAAGACCCAGCCCTATCTGGCCTACCTCGACCAGGAAATGGCGCATACGGCGCAACGGGTGGATCCCGGCCGCCTGGTTCGCCAATTGCATTGGGGTGGCGGGACGCCCACTTACCTGAATCCCGGTGATATTCGCCGCCTGATGGACATGATGCGTCGGCACTTCACGCTGGCTGCCGACGCCGAGATCAGCTGCGAGATCGACCCGCGCGAGCTGACGCGCGCGCATCTGGTGGCCTTGCGCGAATCCGGCTTCAATCGCGTCTCGTTTGGCGTGCAGGACATGGATCCGGCGGTGCAGCAAGCTGTGAACCGCATTCAGTCGCAGTCCCTGATCCAGCAGGTGCTCGACTGGTCGCGCGAGCTGGGATTCTCCAGCATCAATCTGGATCTGATCGTGGGACTGCCGAAACAGACGGTCGCCAGCTTCCGCCATACGCTGGAACAGGTCACCGAATGGTCGCCGGATCGCCTGGCGGTGTTCGCATATGCCCATGTGCCATGGTTGAAAAAGCACCAGCGCCTGATCAAGGAAGAGGACCTGCCGGATTCCGCGACGCGTCTCGGCCTGCAGCAGGCGGTGAACGAGATGCTGGGCGCAGTGGGCTACGTCAACATCGGCCTCGACCACTTCGCCCGTCCGGACGACGAACTGGTACGCGCGCAGCAGAACAAGACGCTATGGCGCAATTTCCAGGGCTATACCACGCACAAGGACTGCGACATCCTGGCCTTCGGTGTCTCCAGCATCAGCCAGACGGCCGACGTGTACATGCAGAACGAGAAGAATCTCAAGCGCTACCAGGAGCGCATCGCAGCAACCGGCCTGGCCGTCGAGCGCGGCCTAAGGCTCACGCGCGACGACCAGATCCGACGCGACGCGATCACGCGCGTGATGTGCGACCTGGAGCTCGACTTTACGGCCTTCGGCCAGGAATGGAACATTGCCTTCACCGATTATTTCGCTGACGCATTGACCGATCTGCGCCCGCTCGCCGACGACGGGCTGGTCACGGTTGCGTCGGACCGGATCAGCGTCACCCCGCGCGGCCGGCTGTTCCTGCGCAACATCGGCATGTGCTTCGACCGCTATCTGAAGGAAACTGCCAGCACGCAGCCCCGTTATTCGCGTACCGCCTGAGTCCCGCCGCACCTGCAGGGTGGTTGACGAATGCCATTGACAATCCCGCTGCGGCCTCGCGATAGTTGGTGACATAACAAGCGGAGGGAAGCGGGCGGTGCGTATTGCGCATTCACGCGCCGTACCCGATAGACATGGCATTCAATAAGGCCGGGACGATGTCCGCGAGACCGCTGCGCTTGCTTGCGGTCGGGCTGGGGTATTACCTGGGGGCTGTGCTCGGCGTGGCCGCCTCGTCCATGTCCGAGGGCATCTCTATCTTCTGGCTGCCCAACGGCATCCTGCTGGCGGCGCTGTTGCTGGCGCCGCGGCGCGACTGGCCGCTCTACCTGCTGGCGGCCGTGGCGGCGGAAATCGCCGCCGACCTACCCACCTTCAACCTCGCGCAGGCGATCGGTTTTGCTGCCGTCAACCTGTTTGAATGCCTGCTGGCGGCCTGGCTGCTGCAGCGTGTCGCCTGCCCCTTTGCGCTCGATCGGTTGCGCCACGTCGCCCTGTTCGGGCTGGTCCTGGTTCTGGCCAGCGGACTGGCGGCCATGCTGGGCGCATCGATCTATTCACTGAGCGCTCCGACCACCACGTCGTTCTGGGACTTATGGACAATCTGGTGGCTGGGCGACGCCATGGGCGTGCTGCTGGTCACGCCGCTCATACTGGGCTGGCTGCAGGGCTCGTCGCAACCCGCCATACGCCGCCCCCTGGAAGCCGCCGCGCTATTGACGCTGACCCTGCTGTTCACCGTCTGGGTGTTCTCGCAGGGCACCACCGACAGCTTCCCCAGAAGACCCTTCCTGTTGTTCCCGCTTCCCCTCTGGGCGGCCGTCCGTTTCGGAGTGCGGGGTGCGGCCAGTATCGCGCTGCTGATCGCCGCCATCGCCATCACGGCCACGCTCAACGACGTGGGCCCCCTCCTTGCAAATGCGCCGGCCGATACGGTTCTGCTGCTGCAGGAATATCTGGCCGTGCTGGCATTCTCGTCGCTCGCGCTGGCCGCGCTACTACAGGACCTGCGGGCGACCCATGACGAACTCGACCGCCTCAACCGCGAACTCGAAGCACGCGTGGAGGCGCGTACCCATGACTTGCAGCTGGCCAACCAGCATCTGGAGAAGTTGGCCTCGATCGACCCCCTGACCGGTGCCAGCAACCGTCGCCATTTTATGGGGCTGGCCAAGGTCGAGATCAGCCGAGCCAAGCGTCAAGGGTTGCCATTGTCGGTGATCATGCTGGACATCGATTTCTTCAAATCGGTCAACGACCGTTTTGGTCACGAAATCGGCGACAAGGTGCTGGTGGCACTGGCTGCCACTATCCATGCCACGTTGCGCGGGGGCGATATCTTCGCGCGCTTGGGAGGCGAAGAGTTTGTCGTCATGCTGCCAGGCCAGGAGCTGTCTGAAGCCTTGCCGATGGCCGAGCGCCTGCGGTTGCTGATTGCGCAAAACGTGGTCCCCGGGTGCCCGGCCCAAATTACCGTCAGTGCCGGGCTTGCTGCGCTGGAGGATGCATCGGAAGAAATCGATGACCTGCTACGGCGCGCCGACGCGGGGCTCTATCGGGCCAAGAACCAGGGTCGCAACCAGGTTTGCCCGGGTTAGGCTGCAGCGCCGGTCACCATGATGGCCGGATTTTCAGCAGCAGCCACTGCCATCATCGCGCTTGGGGCAGCCCTCGGGCCGCTTGCGCGGTGGCAAGGGGCAACGGTTGATTTCATCCGCGCTGCGCTGGAAATAGCAGGTCATGGCGCTGGACGCGATACCCAGCAGCCAGAACACGAAGAAGCCGATGGTATACGCGGCCAGGCGCTGCTCGATCACCGCTTCGCCGTGGTACATGATCTCCAGCGGATCGAACAAGGTGGTGAAGACGATGTCGGCCATGCCGGCCACAAGGAAGGACGGCCACAGAATGTGGATCAGGCGCTGCATCATGGCGTACTCCTCGTCTGGGTGGACGTCATTCTTCGGGGTTGTTCATCTTGCGCTTGTACCAGACCATCAGTGTGATCGCCATGCCGATGATGAAGAGGATGGTAAACAGGCTCAAGAGGCCGATCGGGCTGCTGAATAGCAGATTGAGTACAACGTCCATTTTATTCTCCCTGTGGTTGATGAACGGCTGAGCCGGATGACAGCGTGACGGCTTGCTTGAATGGGGAATGCAGCACGCCGGCAAGGCGCCAGGTGGATGCGGCATCGGTCAGCTGGGCATGCCATTTCCCGTCGGGCATGGCGGGAAGCGTGGCGCGATAGCGGCTGCCGCCGGCGTAGTGCAAGGTGAGCGTGTGATCCATGCCTTGGTGTGTGGGATGAGCCAGGGTAAGGGTCAATTGGCCGGGATAGGTCGTCAGATGGCCGGCCAACGTGAGCACCAGCGCACCATCCTCGCCTTTCACGGTGGCGGCGAGCGCCAGGGCACGTGCGGCGTCGTCGCGTTCCAGCGTCTGGTTGATGGCGAGTCCTTCCTTGTAGTAATCGCCCACCACCAGCCCGTCGGCGCTCTGGTAGGCGATCCACACGGTAGTCAGCCCGGCGGCGACTGCGGTGGCGGGCAGGCTCATGAGGAACCAGGGCCAGGGTTCGCGATACCAGGGTTTGGCATGAAGGGCTGTATTCGTCATGGCGCCGTGCCTCGCAATCTAACGGTTGAAGAACTTGGTGGCGACGTCCTGTCTGATGCGCGGGTCGTCGGTGGCTTGTATCGTGAACGTGATGGCGATCGAGCGACCCTTCAGTTCTTCGGGGTCGGCTGTCAGGCTGACGGGAATGTCGATGGTCTGCAAAGGCGCGGCCGCGATATCGCGCGTGGCGGCCGTGACCCGAAGATCTTCGATGCCATGTGCCTGGATCGTATAGCGGTGAGCCTGGCCGTCCTTGTTGATGATCTGCAGGCGATAGACGTTCTCGATCAAGCCGTCGTCGGTTTCCTTCGACAGCGCCACGCGATCGCGCACCACGCCGACATTGAGCGGCACCCGGGTGGCGAGGCTATAAAGGAACGCACCGGCGATCAGCGTCAGCAGCACGGTGTAAATGATGGTGCGCGGACGCAGGATGTGCCTGACGATGCCGGTGTCCGGGTATTTTCCTTTCACCACGTTTTCCGTCGTGTAGCGGATCAAGCCGCGCGGATAGCCCATCTTGTCCATGATCTGGTCGCAGCCGTCGATGCAGGCGGCGCAACCGATGCATTCATACTGCAGGCCATTGCGGATGTCGATGCCGGTGGGGCAGACCTGCACGCAGACGTTGCAGTCGACGCAGGTGCCGAGGCCGGCCGCTTTGTAGTCGGCTTTCTTGCTCCGTGGGCCGCGTGGCTCGCCGAGGGAGTTGTCGTAGGTCACGGTCAGCGTGTCGGAGTCGAACATCACGCTCTGGAAGCGCGCGTACGGACACATGTATTTGCAGACCTGCTCGCGCATGAAACCGGCGTTGCCCCAGGTGGCAAAGGCGTAGAACAGGATCCAGAAGGTTTCCCACGGACCGAGGTTGGCTTGAATCGTCTCGGCCGCCAGCGTCTGGATCGGGGTGAAATACCCGACAAAGGTGAAGCCCGTCCACAGCGCGATCGCGAACCAGACAGCGTGCTTGAGTCCGCGCTTCTTCAGCTTGTTGGCGTTCCACGGCGACTGGTCGAGTTTTCTGCGGGCGAGATGGTCACCCTCCAGCCAGTTTTCCACCCACATGAAAATCTCGGTGTACACGGTCTGCGGGCAGGCGTAGCCGCACCACAGTCGGCCGGCCACCGCGGTAAACAGGAACAGCGAGAGCGCCGACAGGATCAACAGACCGGTGAGATAGACGAAATCCTGCGGCCAGAACACCAGGCCGAATATGTAGAACTTGCGCGCGGCCAGATCGAACAGCACCGCCTGCCGGTGGTCCCATTGCAGCCAGGGCATGCCGTAGTAGAGGGTCTGGGTCAGCAGTACCAGCGCGACACGCCAGTTGGCGAATACGCCATGTACTGCGCGCGGCTGGATCTTCTGCCGGATCGCATAGAGCTGCTGCTCGGTCGCTGCATCGGCGGAGGCGGGCTGCTTGTCGTTGGTCACTGCGTTTGTCCGTGAAAGTCTGAGCCGCTTGAACGCACTGTAGGCAATACGCTCAAGCGGCTCGCCGGTTCTTTACCGGCAAGTACCGCTCACTACTCACCACTCACTTCTGCTGCGACAACCCATACACATAGGCGGCCAGCAGGTGCAGCTTGGCTTCCTTGTTGGACGTGGTGCCGAGCGTCTGGGTCAGGGCAGGCATGACCCCGTTGCGTCCCTTGCTGATGGTCTCGATGATCGTGGCCTCGCTGCCGCCATACAGCCATACCTTGTCGGTGAGATTGGGCGCGCCCAGCGCCTTCATGCCGGTGCCATCCGGCATGTGGCAGGCGGCGCAGTTCTCGGCAAATTTCGCTTTGCCTGCCTCGGCCAGAGCGGCATCGTGTTTGCGGCCCGACAGCGAGAGCACATAGTTGGCCACCTGCTTGACGCCTTGTGCACCGAGGATCGGTTCCCATGCCGGCATCACCCCGGCACGGCCGTTGGTGATGGTGGCCACGATGGTGTCGGGTTCGCCACCATAGAGCCAGTCGTTGTCGGTCAGGTTAGGGAAGCCCTTGGCACCCATTGCATCGGAGCCGTGGCACTGCGAGCAGTAGGTCAGGAACAGGTGCTTGCCGATGGCGCGCGCGTTCGGGTCGGCCGCCACGGTGGCGACATCCTGCTTCATGAAGCCAGCATACATCGGCTGGAACTTGGCTTCGGCGGCTTTCACCTCGGCCTGGTATTCCCCTTTGGACGTCCAGCCCAACAAACCGGCGAAATTGCCCAGTCCCGGCCACAAGGCCAGGTAGCCCAGCCCGAAAATCATGGTGCCGTAGAACAGCCCCAGCCACCAGCGCGGCAGGGGGTTGTTGAGGTCCTGCAAGTCGCCGTCCCAGGTATGTTCCATGAGCTCGGCCTTCTCACCGGGCGCAAACTTGCGGGTGGTCTGCGATTTGAGAAATACCCAGGTACCGAGGATGCTCACCAGGGTCAGGACGCTGATGTAGATCGGCCAGAAGCCGCTTGTGAAATCGCTCATTGCTTGTCTCCTTGTTTGGCGGGCAGGTCGTCGTCATCCTCGAAAGGCAGTCTGGCGTCCTCTTCGAAGCGCTGCTTGTTGCGCGTGCTGAAGGCCCACCAGACGATGCCGATGAACACTACGATGAAGGCGACCGTAATGATGCCGCTGAGAGTTCCGCTGTCCATGCCTGTCTCAGTTCTTCGGGGCGTGGGTGCCGAGCACCTGCAGGTAGGCGATGACGGCATCAAGCTCGGTCTTGCCTTGGAGCGCCGCGGGTGCCTCGGCGATTTCCTGCTCGGTGTAGCCGTGGCCGACGATGTCCAGCGTGCGCATCTTGGCCTGGATACCGGTGTCCTTGAGCGGACGGTCCAGCCAGGGGTAGGCGGGCATGATGGATTCCGGTACCACGTCGCGCGGGTTCATCAGGTGCGCGACCTGCCAGGCGTCCGAATAACGACCGCCGACACGTGCCAGGTCGGGACCGGTACGCTTGGAGCCCCACAGGAAGGGGCGGTCGTAGACATATTCGCCGGCGACCGAGTAGTGGCCGTAGCGCTCGGTCTCGGCGCGGAACGGACGGATCATCTGCGAATGGCAGCCGACGCAACCTTCGCGGATGTAGATGTCGCGCCCCATCAGCTGCAGCGCCGTGTAGGGCTTCAGACCTTCAACCGGTGTGGTGGTGGACGTCTGGAAGAACAGCGGCACGATCTGCACCAGGCCGCCGACGCTGACGATGAGGATGGTCAGCACGATCAGCAGACCGAGGTTCTTTTCGATATTTTCATGCGAAATCATGTTCGGTCTCCTATCAGGCGTGGACGGCTTGCGGGATGGGGGCGTCATTGACGACGCGTCCGGCTCGGACGGTCTGCCAGACGTTGTAGGCCATCATCAGCATGCCGCCGAAGAACAGCGCCCCACCGGCGAGACGGATGCCGTAGAACGGATGCATGGTGGCGACCACCTGAGCGAAGCTGTAGGTCAGCGTGCCGTCGGGATTGGCTGCACGCCACATCAGGCCTTGCGCCACCCCGGCGATCCACATCGAGGCGATATACAGCACCACCCCGATGGTGGAGAACCAGAAATGCCATTCGATCAGCTTGGTGCTGTACATCGATTCGCGGCCGAACAGGCGCGGAATCAGGTAGTACATCGAACCGATGGTGATCATCGCCACCCAGCCCAGCGCGCCGGAGTGCACGTGGCCGATGGTCCATTCGGTGTAGTGGGAAAGTGCGTTGACGGTCTTGATCGACATCATCGGACCTTCGAAGGTCGACATGCCGTAGAACGACAGCGCGGTGACCATGAACTTCAGGATGGGGTCGGTGCGCAGCTTATGCCAGGCGCCGGACAGCGTCATGATGCCGTTCATCATGCCGCCCCAGCTCGGAGCCAGCAGCATCAGCGAGAACACCATGCCGAGCGACTGTGCCCAGTCGGGCAGCGCGGTGTACTGCAGGTGGTGCGGGCCGGCCCACATGTAGATGAAGTTGAGCGACCAGAAGTGTACGACCGACAGGCGGTAGGAATAGATCGGGCGACCGGCCTGCTTGGGAATGAAGTAGTACATCATGCCGAGGAAGGCGGTGGTGAGGAAGAAGCCCACCGCGTTATGGCCGTACCACCACTGCACCATCGCGTCCTGCACGCCGGCGTAGGCGGAGTAGGACTTGTACCAGGCGCTCGTGCTGCCGCCGAGGATCCAGGGTAGTTCGGCGCTGTTGACGAGATGCAGCAGCGCGATCACCAGGATGTAGGCCCCGAAGAACCAGTTCGACACGTAGATGTGCTTGGTCTTGCGCTTGATGATGGTGCCGAAGAACACCAGTGCGTAGGAAACCCACACCACCGTGATCAGTAGATCGATCGGCCATTCGAGTTCGGCGTATTCCTTCGAAGTGGTGATGCCGAGCGGCAGCGTGACGGCTGCCAGCACGATCACGGCCGTCCATCCCCAGAACGTGAACTCGGCCAGCTTCTCTGCCCACAGCCTAACCTGGCAGGTGCGCTGCACGATGTAGTACGACACCGCAAACATCGCGGAGCCGCCGAAGGCGAAGATCACCGCATTGGTATGCAGCGGCCTGAGACGGCCATATGACAGCCATTCGATGCCAAAGGTCAGGTCCGGCCAGATCAGTTGCGAGGCCAGGATGAGCCCGACCAGCATACCGACGATCCCCCACACCACCGTCATGATGGCGAACTGGCGGACGACCTTATAGTTGTAGGTTGTCGCTTCCATACACGTCTCCCGTGATTGATGACTTGATTAGTACATGCGAATTTAATGACATGTTTCGCATATGAAGATAAATATATCTATTTATTATGGTGTGTCAAGTTGTCGCACCCGGCGCTGGCGGATCGGCCGGCCAAGTGTTGTTTCGTTGCGAATAAAGCGCATCCCTGTTTTTTTATGCCAAATTTGGATTCGGTATAGATCAGATCTTGTGCAATTGATATGCATCCGTTTTCCAGACCGACAGGCACCCGCATCTGCGTCATCCGCCATGGCGAAACCGGATGGAACGTGGAGAAGCGCATCCAGGGCCACACCGACATTCCGCTCAACGAGACCGGGCGGGCGCAAGCGCTGGCGATGGCATTCAACGCGGCGCACCATCGATTCGGCGCGATCTACAGCAGCGATCTGACGCGGGCGCTGGAAACGGCACGGGTGCTGGCCCAGCGCGAGGAGATGGAGGTGAAATACCTGCCGCAACTGCGCGAACGGCATTTCGGGTTGTTTCAGGGGCTCACGGCGGCAGAGGGCGCCGAACGGTATCCGAAGGCCTATGCGCACTATGTGGCGCGCGATCTCGACTACGATTTCGGGACGGGTGAGTCGCTGCGCAGCTTTGCCGGACGGGTGGGCGAGGCGATCGACTGGCTGGTGCGGCATCACGGCGGCCAGACGATCGCCGCGGTCAGCCATAGCGGCGTGCTCGATGTGATCTACCGCAAGGCTACCGGCCGCCCGCTGCACACGCCGCGTGATTTCACGATCCCCAACTGCGCGCTCAATTGGTTTCATTTCGACGGGCAGGGTTGGCATCTGGAGGCCTGGGGCGACCGCCATCATCTGCACGACGTGCTGACGGAACCGCCCGAATGAACGCGCCGGTCCACTGGATGGTGCTGTTTCGCCACGGCCACAGCGAATGGAACCTGTCTGATCGCTTCACCGGCTGGGCCGATATTCCGCTGACCGAAACCGGCCTGGCCGAGGCGGCCGCGGCGGGGCGACAGCTGGCGCAGGCGGGTTACGCCTTCGACGAGGTGCATGGTTCGGTATTGCAGCGCACCCGCCAGACCGCCGCCGCGCTGCTGGCAGCGATGGGCACGCCCGGGGTGCCGTTGTTCACGACCTGGCGCCTCAACGAGCGGCATTACGGCGCGCTGCAGGGCATGAACAAGCGCGAGATCTTCGCCACCTGGGGCGAGGCGGCATCGCGCCGCTGGTGGCGCGGCTATTTCGAACCGCCGCCGCCGCTGTCGCGCGACGACCCGCGCCATCCGCGCTTCGATCCGCTGTATGCCGCGCTTACCCCCGACGAATTGCCAGCCAGCGAGAGCCTGCGCGATTGCCAGCAGCGCATGCTGCCGTACTGGAACGACGTGCTGGTGCCGCGTTTGCGTGCGGGGCGGCGCCTGCTGGTGGTGAGCCACGGCAATACGCTGCGTGGGCTGGTGATGCATCTGGATGCGCTGGATGCGGTGACGATGGAGCAGGTGGAGATCCCGTCCGGGGTGCCGCTGGTATACCGCTTTGACGCGGCGGGTAACGTGCTCGGGCGCGAGTGGCTGGCGTTGCCTGCGTCAACGCCGTCGTGATTCAGCCCAGTCCCAGATCCTGGGCCAGCCCGGCGTGCATGATTTGGCCAGCGTGCACGTGCAGCCCGGCCTTCAGTCCGGCATCCGTATCCAGTGCGGCGAGGCCCTGTGCAGCCAGTGCCTGGACGTAGGGCAGGGTGGCATGGGTGAGCGCGTCGGTGGCGGTGCGCGCCACCGCGCCGGGCATGTTGGTGACGCAATAATGGACGACGCCTTCGGCCACGAAGAACGGCGCACTGTGGGTGGTGGGGCGCGAAGTCTCGGCAATGCCGCCCTGGTCGATGGCGACATCCACCAGTACGGAGCCGGATGGCATCTGCTTCAATAATTCCCGGCTGATCAGCCGCGGCGCATGACGTCCCGGGATCTGGGCGGCACCGATGACGATGTCGGCCTGTGCAAGAAACGCCGCAATCGCCTCGGGCGAGGAAAAGCGCGAGGCCACCCGAGCACCGAACAGCGTTTCGGCATGCGCGAGCCTGTCGGCCTGGCGGTCGATCAGCGTGACCTGAGCGCCCAGCCCAACGGCCATGCGCGCGGCGCTCATGCCGACCGCGCCGGCGCCGATGATGAGCACATGGGCGGGCGGTACCCCGGGCATGCCGCTGATCAGCTTGCCATTGCCGCCGTGGGAAGTGTGCAGGCCCAGCGCACCCATCTGCGGCGCGAGCCGTCCGGCAATGTCCGACATCGGTTGCAGGAGCGGCAGGCCGCCAGCGGGGTTGCTCACGGTTTCATAGGCAATCGCCGTCACGCCGCGCGCCATCAGCTCTCGCGCCAGTTCCGGCGCGGCCGCCAGGTGCAGATAGCAGAACAGCAACTGGCCTGCGCGCAACAGCGCCACTTCGTCCGTTTGCGGTTCCTTCACTTTCACCACCAGGTCGGCGGCATAGACTTCGGCCGCAGTGTCAGTGATGACCGCGCCGGCGGCACGGTAGGCATCGTCGTCGAATCCCACGGTGGCGCCGGCACGCGTCTCGACGCTCACCCGGTGCCCGGCCTGGGCCAGTACCCGTACCCCCTCGGGCGTGAGCGCCACCCGGTATTCGTGGTTCTTGATTTCCTTGGGAATGCCGATGTGCATGGCGAGCCTCGTGCGGGATGGATAATCTGCAGCATAGTCAAAGCCACACCGCGCCAGAAGTGCCGGCTTTATTGTGCCGGTGCGGATTCGGCGCGGCGTTCGAACCGGTAATAGGCTGGCGGAACGTGCTCGAGCCTGATCCGGCGTGTTCCCCAGGCGATGGCCATGCGGCCGACGCTGCGGTAGGGACCGATCATCGACGGCGCGGCTTGCACCTCATAGAGTCCTGGCGTGAGCAAGCGCGCCGACAGGGTCAAGCCGCCGCCGCGGGTATCGTGACGGATGCCGGCAAACGGGCGCGCCAGCGGTTCGCCGATGAAAATGCCCTGTCCCGGCATCTGCACGCTTTTCCAATAGGCCTCGATCAGCGTTTCGCCTTGCAGGTAGTGCGCCATGACAATGCCGGGAACCGGAAACTTGGCGGGGAAATTGCACGGCTCGACCACCGCGCCGTAGCTGCCGGTGGCGCCGGCTTCCAGCCAGCGCAGGCTGCTCATCTGGCCGCCGCCGAACAGGTCGCCGCCGGCCGAAGTGAGATGATCCGCGATGGCGCCGGGCAGGAAACGGTTGCTGTCGATGCCCGCTACCTGAGTCAGTCCGGTGAAGTAGAACATCACGTCGGGCTTGTTTTCGAGGGTGTTGGCTTCGACGATGTCGGTCGGCATGACGGACTGCATCAGCGCGCGCACGGATGCGTAGCCGGCAGCACGCACGTTGCGGTTCTTGTCATTCGTGCTGACGAGGTAGGCGGTGCCGGCCGGATTGCTGCCGTCGGACGCCACGCCGCGGTCGATCAGCTTCTTCGCTTCGGCCACGCTGGCCCCGGCCAGACTCATGGCCGGGCGCATGTGATAGACGGCATAGGGCCGCGTCACGCTGCTGTTGAAATACGGGCTCGGCTGCGTCGGTTTGCAGCTGTTGGCACACCAGGCGGGATCGAAGCCGAAGGCGAAGGCGGACGTGATCGACATGCAGTCCACCCGATAGGGCTGCGCCCAGGTCAACGCATAAGCTTGCACGTTCTTCGGCGTCTTGCGGTCGACAAGACGTTTGAGGTTGACGAATTCCTCGCGTGAGAGCGTGCTGCGTCCGGGCTTGAAGCGCACATGAATCAAATTGACGACGGGGATGCCGCGCTTTTCCCGGTAGTACGCGGCGATCGCCACGCTGTCGGGATCGTCGTCGTTGACGATCACGCCGAGCTGGTTGGCATCGAGGCCGGGTTGCGGAAAATGGGTCAGGACCGGCTCCGGCGGCGCGGCATGCGCGCCGGCATGCAACAGCCACGTCGCAACGACGGCACGCGCAAACCGCATGGCCGTCAGGCGAGGCGTTGCACGCATTCCCGCACCAGCGCCGGGCCGCGATAGATCAGGCCGGAATACAGCTGCACCAGCGACGCGCCGGCATCGATCTTTTCGCGCGCATCGTCGCCCGAGAGGATGCCACCGACGCCGATGATCGGCACTTCATTCTTCAGATGGCGCGCCAGTTCGCGTACCACCCGGGTGGATGCCGCACGCACCGGCGCGCCGGACAGGCCGCCGGTCTCCTCAGCATTGGGCAGGCCGGCGACGGCATCGCGCGCGATCGTGGTGTTGGTGGCGATCACCGCGTCGATGCGGTGCATCATCAGCAGCGCGGCGATCGCGGCGATCTGCGCGTCGTCGAGGTCGGGCGCGATCTTCAGCGCAATGGGGACATATTTGCCGTGCTGTTGCGCCAGCTCGGACTGGCGCAGCTTGATTGCTGAGAGCAGTGCGTCGAGCGCCTCGTCTCTCTGCAGCTCGCGCAGGTTCTGCGTGTTGGGCGAGGAGATGTTCACCGTCACGTAACGTGCATGCGCGTAGACCTTGTCGAGGCAGGTCAGGTAATCGTCGACCGCATGCTCGTTCGGCGTGTCCTTGTTCTTGCCGATGTTGATCCCGAGCACGCCCCTGAAGCTGCTCGACTGGACATTGCGCACCAGATTGTCGACCCCAAGATTGTTGAAGCCCATGCGGTTGATGATGGCTTCGGCCGCGGGCAGGCGGAACATGCGCGGCGTGGGGTTGCCCGGTTGCGGGCGCGGTGTCACCGTGCCGATCTCGATGAAGCCGAAGCCCAGGTCGGCCAGCGCGCCGATGTGCGCGCCGTCCTTGTCGAGCCCGGCAGCGAGGCCCACGGCATTGGGGAAGTCGATGCCCATCACGTGCACGGGCGTTCCCGCCGCGCGCGGCAGCAGCTTCAACAGGCCCAGTGCGTGCGCGACGTCGAGGCTGGCGAGAGTGAAGCCGTGCGCGTCTTCGGGGTCGAGCGAGAAGAGGGCAGGCCGGATCAGCGGATAAAACATGGGATCAGGAAGCGGAATGGGAGGGAAGAGGGCGGCGGGTGGCCGCCTCGACCGAACCGGCCGAGGGGTCGTCGAACACCGCCTGGTCGAAGGCTTTTTCGCTCTTGGCGACGATGCAGCTGACCGCGCAGTCGCCGGTGACGTTGGTCACGGTGCGCATCATGTCGAGCAGGCGGTCGACGCCGATGATGAGGGCGATGCCTTCGACCGGCAGGCCCACCTGGCCGAGCACCATGGTGAGCGTGACCAGGCCGACTGCAGGGATGGCGGCGGTGCCGATCGAGGCCAGCGTGGCGGTCAGCACGACCAGCAGGTAATCGGTGAATCCCAGGTCGATGCCGTAGACATTGGCGATGAACACGGTGGCCACGCCCTGCATCATGGCAGTGCCGTCCATGTTGATGGTGGCGCCCATCGGCACCGTGAACGAGGCGACGCTGTTCTTCACGCCCATCTTGTATTCCACCGTGCGCAGCGTGACCGGAATGGTGGCGCCGGAGCTGGCGGTGGAAAAGGCGAACGCCGCCGGGTCGCGCATTTTTCTCAGGAAGGTGAGCGGATTGAGCGAGGCCAGCAGCTTCAGCAGCAGGGGATAGACGCCGAAGACCTGGATGGCCAGCGCGCCGGTCAGGGTGAGGAAATAGGCGGCGAGCGGCAGCAGGATGTCCAGGCCCTGGCTGGCGAAGGTCCGGGTGATCAGCGCGAAGACGCCATACGGGGCGAGCCGCATGATCCATTCGACCATGTGCATGATGACTACGTCGAGATCACCGAAGAAATTGAGCACATGCTTGCCGCGTGTGCCTGACATCGTCACCGCCACGCCGAACAGCAATGCGAACACGATGATCTGCAGCATGTTGCCTTCGGCCATGGCTGCGACCGGGTTGGTCGGCACCATGTCGATCAGCACCTGGGTGAGCGGCGGCGCCGGCTTGCCGCTGAAGCTGGCGGCCGTGCTGCCGGCATTGAAGCCCTGTCCTGGCCCGACGATTCCCGCCAGTGTCAGCGCGATCGTGACGGCGATCGCTGTCGTGGCCAGGTACAGCGCCAGCGACTTGATGCCGATGCGGCCCAGCGCATTCAGGTCCGACAGCGAGGTGACGCCGGCCACCAGCGACACGAACACCAGCGGCACCACCATCATTTTCAATGCCGCCACGAAGACCGAGCCGACCACATATAGCAGGCCATCGACCAGAACCAGTTGCACCCAGTCTGCCGTCCCCAGCCGATTGAGGACGACGCCCAGCACGATGCCCACAAGCATCGCGATCACGATCTGGCGGGTGAGGTGGCGGGATCCGGGCGCGGGCATGCGGTTCAGTGCAGTTTCGACATGGCGCGAGTTTAACAGGGCAGCGCCACGAAGCTGTCGCAGAGCGGGCGGGCGATGTTATCCTGAACTTACGCGCGCTTGTGCGTGTCTGTCTGGTCCAATGCCAACCTTGTTTGTTCACTCATCGACGAATCCATGACTACCCCGTTCTTTCTGCAAAGACTCATATTGATTTTCAGCGTACTGATCGCCCCGGCTGCCTGGAGCGCCTCCCTCGTCCCACCGCCCCCGGAGTTGGCCGCCAAATCCTGGGTGCTGATGGACGCGGCCAGCGGCAACGTTCTGGTCGACCACCAGGGTGAGATGCATTTGCCGCCCGCCAGCCTGACCAAGCTGATGACCGCCTACATCGCGACGCAGGAAATCAAGCATGGCCGGCTGCACGAAAACGACATGGTTACCATCAGCGAAAAAGCCTGGCGTACGGGCGGTTCGAAGATGTTCGTCAAAGTGGGGAACAAGGTCTCGGTCGATGACCTGTTCCACGGCATCATCATCCAGTCGGGCAACGACGCCAGCGTGGCGCTGGCCGAGCATATCGCCGGCGACGAAGATGCTTTCGCCGCGATGATGAACGCGGAAGCCAAGCGGCTCGGCATGAAGGACACCCACTTCATGGACGCCACCGGCCTGCCCAATCCCGGCCATTATTCGAGCGCCCGCGACATGGCTGTCCTGGCGCGCGCCATCATCTATGCCGATCCTGCCCACTATGCGCTCTATGCGCAGAAGGATTTCACCTGGAACGGCATCCACCAGCCCAACCGCAACCTGCTGCTGTGGCGCGATGACGGCGTCGATGGCCTGAAGACTGGCCATACGGAAGAAGCCGGCTACTGCATGGTGGCCTCGGCCCAGAAGAATGGCGAACGTCTGATTGCCGTCGTATTCGGTACAGACAGCGAGGCCGCGCGCGCCACCGAAACCGCCAAGCTGCTGGGCTATGGCTTCCGCTTCTTCGAGACCAAGATGTTCAACAAGAAGGGTGACGTACTGGCTGCAGCGCCCGTCTGGAAAGGGGCTGCGCGCACCGTCAAGGCGGGCGCAAGCGAAGATCTGGCCGCCACCGTGGCCCGCGGCGAAGCCGCCAAGCTCACCACCCAGCTCGTGTTGAAGCCGACCCTGATCGCTCCGGTGAAACAGGGCGACGTCATTGGCAAGGTCGAAATCCGCCAGGGTGACAAGGTGATCAAGCAGGCCGACGTGGTCGCATTGGAGAACGTGGATGAAGGCGGCTTCTTCCGCCGCATGTGGGACAGCATCCGGCTGTTCTTCAAGGGCTTGTTCGGCTGAGTAGTCATACGTAAATGAGAGAGAGCGACCCCTCGAGAGAGGGGTCGCTTTTTTTTGCCGCTGGCGTTGGGTTCTTTGTCCGGTATCGGCCGCGGATTCAACCTGCCATTGTCGCCGACCACTATGAACCGTTGGCATGGCTACGCAAACGGGATGATGCAGCCAGCGTTTGAACGACAGTATTGCAACTGGCTCGAGAGCGTCCGGTAACGCGGGGTAAGGATTCAAGGGGGGAGTGGTTTCTGGCACGACAATTGCTCGGTGTAAATCCAGCGTCAAAATCATGATGTTCAGCGCCCCGAATCTGGAACACTTTGTTTCAAATCGTTCAATGCCCGGGCGGTCCACGATCCAGAAATTGCAGGAAGGAGATCTTGTCACTGCAACGTTCGGTTTTACGGCTTCAGTTTAAGTAAGAAAGATACTGTCGAGTTCAACGGCTTAATCAATAAAAGTGGAGGAATGAAGATGTCCATTCTTGATCCAAATAGCGACGCCAAGAACAAATTGAAAATAGCGTCTTTGGTTGAGGCCGAAGAAGCCTTTCTCGCCAAAGCCAGAACAAACGCCAATTCAGTTTATTTTAGTCAGCATCATATTGAGCCGGCAAAGCCTGTAAAAGGTGACTCTTCTAAAGGCGTTGATCCTCTTCAGCGACCACAAAATCGGCGTCATTTCCTGGCTTCCGTCGCAGTGCTCGCCAGTTCAAGCGTTGCTGGAAGGGCCATTGCGCAAACCACAACGCCCCCGGAAGGCAAAGCGCCCCCCGGTGCGGTATGGCGGTCGGTCCCCGAAGATGCCACGAAAATTCCAGGCACCGCCATTGGCGAAGACGGGGGTTACGGGACGCGCTCCCAGTTCGAAACTGAGGTTCGTTGGCGCTTTGGTACCAAGACCCCCCTCTCCTCTTGGTCGATGACGCCACTGGAGCATGGCGTAGGCATTATTACTCCGTCAGGGCTGCATTTCGAACGGGATCATGGTGGCATCGCCACAATTGATCCGGCCACGCACAAGGTGTTTGTGCACGGGATGGTGAAACAGCCAAAGAAATTCTCGATGCTGGACGTGAAGCGCTTCCCGTCGATATCCCGAATTCTTTTCATTGAATGTTCTGGCAATGGTCTCACGGAGTGGTCGAAGCCCACGTTGAAAACCGTACAAGGCACGCACGGTCTCGTCTCGACTTCCGAATGGACAGGGGTTCCGCTGTCGACCATCCTGAACGAAGTGGGTGTCAAATCCGGCGCCAAATGGTTGCTCGTGGAGGGCGGCGACGCTGCGGTCATGACGCGAAGCATCCCAATCGACAAGGCAATGAAAGATTGTTTCCTGGCCTATGGACAGAATGGGGAGGCGATCCGTCCTGAACAAGGCTATCCGTTACGCCTGATCGCGCCGGGATACGAGGGCAATACGCATATCAAGTGGGTTCGCCGAATCGAGTTGTCGGACAAGCCGTTCATGACGCGTGAAGAAACCTCGAAATATACCGACCTGCTTCCCAGCGGCAAGGCGGTGCAATTTTCCTTGATTATGGATGCCAAGTCGGTCATTACGCGACCATCCGGAGAAATGACGCTCTCAGGCCCCGGTTTTTATGAAATTACGGGATTGGCGTGGTCCGGACGCGGACGCATAAAACGTGTCGATGTATCTACGGATGGAGGGAGAACATGGAAGCCTGCGGGCCTGCAGGGGCCGATCCTGCCTATTTGCCAGACACGCTTTCGTTTTCCCTGGGTATGGGACGGTAAAGAAGCGATTTTGCAAAGCCGTTGCGTGGATGAAACAGGCTACGTCCAACCCACGCTTGGGCAACTAATTGAGGTTCGGGGTTTAAATGGCCCGATTGGCTCGATCTACCATCTCAATGCAATCCAAAGCTGGAAAGTTGATACCGAGGGGAGAGTCAGCAATGTTCACTACTACTAAACTCTTTTTACAGGTAACGGCGTGCGGCGCTCTATTCGCATTGAATACGTATGCCGTGGGCGCAGATCCGGTGCGGTATGGATTTGGAGAACCGGCATCTGCACACGACCTGCAGGATTTCGTGTCGTCTTTGCCGGATGGACGGGATCTGCCGGCGGGCAGTGGCACGATTTCAAGGGGCAAACAGGTTTACGACGAAAAGTGTGCCTCCTGCCATGGGCAAAAAATGGAGGGTGGCGTAGGCGATCGCCTGCTCGGCGGAAGGGGAACACTGGTGAACAATGATCCCAAGAAAGCGCCGGTCAAGACGGTTGAAAGCTATTGGCCCTACGCAACGACATTGTTTGACTACATCAAGCGTGCCATGCCGTTCTATACGCCAGGGTCATTGACGAATGACGAGGTCTATTCGGTAACCGGGTACATCCTGTCTGAAGCCAATATTCTTAAAGGCGATGAGCCCATCACTGCGGAAAGTCTGGCAAAAGTCGCCATGCCGAATCGCGACGGATTCATCCCGGATCACCGGCCGGATCATTTTAAACCGGCAGACAAGCATCCTCGCCTGCGCTAGTCGAGTGCTCCATATGGTGTCCACTTCTGACGGCATATCCGAAAAAGTCTGACACTGGGTTCATTCTCATTCTTTGTTTCCCTGACGTAAAAAGAGCCGCTGATGCGGCTCTTTTTACGTCAGATGACAGGGTTGCTTACTTCTTCGCCGTCCGCCGCAGGCGGTTCAACAACCGCCGCGCCAACTCGCCGAACAGCTCGGTCTGTGTCGGATGCGGGAAGATCGCCTTGGCGACCTGGGTCAGCGTCATCTCGCCCGCCACCATCATCACGCCGATACCGATCAGGGTGTCGGTATGGTCGGCGAGGTAGTGCACGCCGATGATGCGGCCCGTGGCCTTGTCGGCCACCAGCTTGATCATGCCCTCGGTTTCGCCGGTGATCATCGCCTTGGCGTCGATGCTCATCGGCATCTTGGCTTCCACCGCGTCGATGCCCTTGGCCTTGGCCTGCGCCACCGACAGGCCGACGAAGCCGGCCTGCGGACGCGAGAAGGTGACACCACAGTCCTTGTCCTGGTCGTATTCGCTGGAATGGCCGAGCAGGTTGCTGGCGGCGACACGGCCCTGGGTGGCGGCGGTGTGGGCCAGCATGTAGCCGCCGATGACGTCGCCCACCGCGTAGATATGCGGCGCACTGGTCTGGCAGCGGGCGTTGACCTTGATCGCCGCGCCGTCGAGCTCGACGCCGACCTTGTCGAGGTTGAGCTTGCGGGTGTCGGGGCGCTTGCCGGTCGCCATCAGGATGACATCGCAGTCGAATACCGACTCGACGCCTTCTTTATTTGCGTAGCGCAGCTTCATCGTGCCCGGTTTGCCGCTCGCTTCCTTGATGTCGGCGCTGGTGACGACGGTGATTTCCTTCTCCAGCGAGGCGATCAGGGTCCTGGCGATTTCCTCCTCGACTTCGGCGAGGATGCGTTCGTTGCGCTCCAGCATCAGCACCTCGGTGCCGAAGTCGCGGAAGATCTGCGCCATTTCCACGCCGATCACGCCGCCGCCGACGATGCCGAGTTTCTTCGGCGGGGTGGCGAGGTTCCAGATGGTGTCGGAGGTGACCACGCCGCCCGTCGCCAGATTCTCGCGCGCGCCGGGAATCGGCGGCACGAAGGCGGGGGCGCCGGTGGCGATGACCGCCGCGCCGAAGCTGACGGTGTAGGGCTCGCCCTCGACCGGGGTGATCTTCAGCGTGTGGGCGTCGACGAATTCGCCGTAGCCTTCGCGCACGTCGATCTTCATGCCCTTGTCGGCCTTCAGCGCCATGTCGCCGCGGCTGCTTTGCACCCAGCGGCGGTGCTTCTCGACCTGAGCCCAGTTGAGCGCCGGCGTATTGGTGCCGTCGACGCCCATTTCGGCGTCGTGCGCGCGGTTGCGGATGACGTCGGCGGCAGCGCGCCAGGCCTTGGACGGGATGCAGCCGCGCCACAGGCATTCGCCGCCGGGGAAGGGCTCGTTGTTGACCATCATGACCTTGATGCCGTGATCGGCGAGGTCACGTGCGCAGTCTTCGCCGCCGGGGCCGCCGCCCACGACGACCACCGGGAAGTCCCAGTTGCCTTCGGGGATCGGCGACACCGGGGCGCTGGTGGTGACGGCTGCCGTGCCCGTTGCCTCACCCCTCACCCCTGACGCCTCACCGGCAATCCACGCCTCGGGTGCCTCGATGGTCTGCTTCAGGGTTGCCAGGTACAGGGCGACGTCGGCACCATTCAGCACGCGGTGGTCGCCAGTGATGGTGAACGGGGTGCCCTGCGGGCCATTGGCGGCAATCGCCAGGATCGCGGAAATGCCGGGGGTGGGGATCGCGGTGAAGTGCGACACGCCCAGCATGCCCATGTTGGAAATGGTGAAGGTGGGATTGGAATACTCGGCCGGCGCCAGTTTCCTGACCCGGGCGCGCTCGACGAGGCCGGTCCAGTCTGACTGCAGCGCCTCCAGCGGCTTCTTCTCGATGCCGTGCAGGATCGGCACCACCAGGCCGCCGTCGTTCGACATCACGGCCACGCCGAAGTCGTGGTTGCTGCGCTCGACCAGCTTGTCGACCGGCTGGTAGGCCCAGTTCATGCGCGGGAATTTCGCCATCGCGACCGAACAGGCCTTGGCGATCGCCACCGTCACCGAAACCTTGTTTGCCTTGGCGGCGGCGGTCAGCGCGGCGGTATTGATGTTCACCGTGACGTTGAAGGTCGGTAGCGTGAGCGAGGCGGTCATCGCATGGCTGACGGCCTTTTCCATCGAGGTCATCGCGCGACCCTGGCCCGGCACGTCGACCTGCGGCAGTGAATGGGCGACTTCCTGCATCGAGGGACGTGCGCGCGCCACGTCGGCGGCGACGATGACGCCGGACGGGCCGGTACCGGCAAGGCCAGTGAGGTTCACCCCCAGCTGCGCCGCCACCTTGCGCGCATAGGGACTGGCCTGGCGGCCTTGCGGACGCGCCACCGGCGGCACGTTGCCGGCCGCGGAAATCTGCGCGGGCGCAGCCTTGGGCGTGGGAATGTGCGCTGGTTTGTTGGCGGACGGCGGTGCCACCTTGTGGGTGTTCTGGACCTTGTGGTCGGCACTGATGGTGACGCCGGTATCGTTCGCTTTCGATGCGTCGTCGACGATGAAGGCCATCGGGTGGCCGACCTCGACCACGCTGCCGACGTCGGCGATCGGGCCGGAGAGGAAGCCCTCCTGGAATACCTCGACGTCCATGATGGCCTTGTCGGTTTCCACGGTGGCGACGATGTCGCCGCGCTTGATGACGTCGCCCGGCTGTTTTTCCCAGGTGACGACCACGCCCTCGGTCATGGTGTCCGAGAGTTGCGGCATCACGATCGGCGTGCCGGCGTGGTGCGGGATCATCTCGGTCTGCGCCTGTTCTTCCACCACTTCGTCGGCGGCAATCGCCACGTCGCCTGCGGTGTCGGTGATGTAGCCAAGTGCCGCGCCGACGGCGATGGTCGCGCCGACGTCGGCCAGCGGACCGGCCAGATAACCGGCCTTGAACACTTCGACGTCCATGATGGCCTTGTCGGTCTCGACCGTGGCGACGATGTCGCCGCGTTCGACCTTGTCGCCCGGCTGTTTTTCCCAGGTGACGACCACGCCCTCGGTCATGGTGTCCGAGAGCTGCGGCATCGTGATGGCGTAATGTTGGGACATATGTATTTCCGTGAGGGGTTAGGGGTGAAGGGTGAGGACAGGTAATGACGCCAGCGAATGCTCCTGACGCCTTACCCCTTACGCCTTACTCTCAATCACGCCTTACCGAAAATCTTCAGAACGGCCTTCACCACGTCCTCGTGGTCGGGAATCGCCGCTTTTTCCAGCGTGTGGTTGTAAGGCTGCGGCACCAGTGCCGAATGCACGCGCACCGGCGCTGCATCCAGTTCGAAGAAGCATTCCTCGTTGATGATGGCGATGACCTCGGAGCCGACGCCAACCGGCGCTTCGTCTTCTTCGGCGATGACGGCGCGGTGGGTCTTGCTGACCGATGCCTTGATGCCGGCGCGATCCAGCGGCGACAACGAATAGAGGTCGACGACTTCCGCAGAAATGCCGTACTGCTTGTCGAGGATCTCGGCGGCCTTGAGGCACCAGTGCACCGAGATGTTGTAGCCGAAGAGCGTCACGTCGGTGCCGGCACGCGCGATGTCGGAGCCTTCCAGCGGGTGGAAATATTCGCCGTCCGGCACTTCGCCCTTCATGTTGTACATGAGTTCGTGTTCGTTGATGAACACCGGGTCGTCGCAACGGATCGCCGATTTCAACAGGCCGTAGGCCTGTTTGGGGTTGGATGGGGTGACGACGCGCAGGCCGGCGATGCCCATGAACACCTTTTCCATGCGCGCCGAGTGCTGCGCGCCGAGCTGGTGCGCGGCACCGCCGGCGGAGCGGAACACGCACGGCGCGGTAAGCTGGCCGCCCGACATGTAGCGCACCTTGGCGGCGGAGTTGAACATCTGGTCCATCGCCAGCCAGGCGAAGTTGACCGACATGATCTCGATGACAGGGCGCACGCCGAGGAAGGAGGCGCCGATGCCGAGACCGGTGAAGCCGCCTTCGGAGATGGGGGTATCCATGACGCGCAGCGGGCCGTATTTTTCGTACAGGCCCTTGGTCGCCTTGTAGGTGCCGCCGGCCACGCCGATGTCCTCGCCCATGCAGATGACGAGCGGGTCGCGTGCCATTTCTTCGTCGTGGGCGCGTTGAATCGCTTCCCAGTACATGATGTTTGCCATGCTGTCTTTTCCTTAAAACCTTAAGCGGCCTTGCCCGTGAGCCACGGGAGCTGGGTTGCGCGATCGGCAAAAACGTATTTCTCGAGATCCTCGACGCGCGGTTCTGGCGATTCCTCGGCGAACTTGATGACTTCGTTCTCGATGTAGGCGTCGGTCTCCTTTTCCAGCGTCTCGAAGTCGGCCATGCTCATCGCGCCGTCCTTGATCAGGCGGTCGCGCAGGATGAAGATGGGGTCGCGCTGTTTCCACAGTTCTTCCTCTTCGCGCGAACGGTAGCCGCGTGAATCGGACATCGAATGGCCGCGATAGCGGTAGGTCATCAGTTCGAGGAAGTAGGGGCCGTTGCCCGAGCGCACATGGTCGACTGCCTTGCGCGCGGCTTCGTAAACGATTTCGATATCCTGGCCGTCGCATTCGTCGGCCGGGATGTTGTAGGCGGCGACGCGCTTGTGCTGGTGCACCACGGCGGTGGAACGCTCGATCGAGGTGCCGATGCCGTACAGGTTGTTTTCGCAGACGAACAGCACCGGCAGTTTCCACAGCGCGGCCATGTTCAGCGTCTCGTGGAACACGCCCTGGTTGTTGGCGGCATCGCCGAGGAAACAGATGGCGATCTCGTCGCCGCCCTTGAGCTGGATCGCCTTGGCGATGCCGGCCGCGAGCGGGAAGGGGCCGCCGACCAGGGCGTAGCCGCCCATGAAGCGCTTGTCGCCGTCGAAGATGTGCATCGAACCGCCGCGTCCCTTGGAGGAGCCGGTTTCCTTGCCATACAGTTCGGCCATCACGGCTTTCGGATCGGCGCCGCACTTGATCGCGTGGACGTGATCGCGGTAGCCGGTGATCACATAGTCGTGGCCGGGGCGTGCGGCCTCCATCACGCCGTTGCAGCAGGCTTCCTGGCCGGGATAGAGGTGGAGGAAGCCGCCGATCTTGCGTTCGATGTAGGCCTGATAGCAGCGCTCTTCAAAACGGCGGTGCAACACCATTTCGCGCAGCACGCGTTTCTTGTCTTCAATCTTCATTCGGTTACCCTTAATGGATGGGCTCGGAAAAAGCGCCGGAAAAATTCAAACGCGCAATTATCCGGTAAACCCCGCCAACCATCAAGAAAAACGCCACCCCCAAGGAACCCACATGCTGCCTAAACTCGCTGAAAACAAACAGGAAATCACAGCCAAATCACTGGAGGATGCAGGCCATGCGATCGTGCTGTTGCCGGTGTCGAAAACCCTGCCTGAACTCCCTGGCAGCGCTGAACTCAAGGCCGTGATGAAGCGACGCGAGCTCAAGGTGGACGCGCTGGCGAAGTCGCCGGTGGCGGTGCAGCTGACCGGCGGCACGCTTGCGGTGTTCGCCATGCTCAAGGCCGATGCCAGCACCTTCGAAACCCATGAACTGGTGCGCAAGGCGCTTGCGCACCTGATGGCCGAGCATCCGAAATCGCTGGCGCTGGCCGTGTTCGGCGACGAGGCATTCAAGGCGCGTGCTGCCGAGGCGGCGGTGTATACCGCGTTGGTCAACGCCGTGCCGCTGCCGTCGCGCAAATCCAAAACCGACACGGTGCTCAAGCGCGTGCAGCTGTTCGGCTACAAGTCGGCCAGCGGCTTTGCCCGCGCGCAGGCCCTGGCCGAAGGCAATCTCCTGACCCGTAGCCTCACTGTGCAGGGGCCGGACGAACTCACGCCCGGCGTCTACCGCAAACGGATCAAGACGCTGGCCAAGCAGTACGGCTGGACGGTCGAGGAATACAGCTTCGACAAACTGAAGAAGATGGGTGCCGGTGCCTTCTGCGCGGTGGCGCAGGGCTCGCCTGCCAGGGATGCGGCGATCGTGCGCATCAGCTACCAGGGCAAGGCCGGCAAGGCCAGGCCCGTCGCCTTCGTCGGCAAGGGCATCTGCTTCGACACCGGCGGCCACAACCTCAAGCCGGCCAAGTACATGCAGGGCATGCACGAGGACATGAACGGTTCGGCGGTCGTGCTGGGCATCCTCGCCACGGCCTCGAAGCTGAAACTGCCGGTCGCGCTGGACGGCTGGGTCGCGCTCGCCGAAAACCACATCAGCCCGCAAGCCTACCGGCAGAACGAAGTGGTCACGGCGCTGAACGGCACCACCATCGAAGTC
Source organism: Thiobacillus sp. 0-1251 (assembly GCA_001899305.1). Taxonomy (GTDB): domain Bacteria; phylum Pseudomonadota; class Gammaproteobacteria; order Burkholderiales; family Thiobacillaceae; genus Thiobacillus. The sequence continues at coordinate 226,808 of MKWL01000020.1, forward strand.
GTCCATACCGACGCCGAAGGCCGCATGGTGCTGGCCGACACGCTGACGCTGGCGGCCAGGGCCAAGCCCGCGCTCATCGCCGACTTCGCCACACTCACCGGCTCCATGCACTACGCGCTCGGCAGCCGAATGTCCGGCGTGTTCGCCACCTCCAGCGCGCTCGCGCACTCGGCTTCGCGCGCGGCGACGGTGAGTGGCGAACGCATCGTCGTCTTTCCCTACCCCGAGGACTACGACAGCAGCCTCGATTCGACCGTGGCCGACGTCAAGCAGTGCAGCATGGAAGGCGAAGCCGACCACATCCTCGCCACCCGCTTCCTGTCGCGCTTTGTCGGTGACACGCCGTGGCTGCACATGGACCTGTCGGGCCACAGCTGCAAGGGCGGGCTGGGTGCGGTGATGAGCGACGCCAATGGCTTTGGCGTGGCGTGGGGGCTGGCATTGCTGGACGGGCTTCAGGCGTAAGAAAAACCCCACTCGATCGGTGACCATGACGCCGACCCCAGGCAGCGTTGCCATCGAGCCTCTCTACGCCGACGACACCCTGCTGGTATTCGACAAGCCCAGCGGCCTGCTGGCCGTGCCGGGGCGCGGTGTCGACAAGCAGGATTGCCTGAGTGCGCGGGCGCAGGCCCGTTATCCCGATGCCTTGATCGTACATCGGCTCGACATGGCCACGTCCGGTTTGATGGTGATGGCGCGCGGCGCGGAGGCGCAGCGCGCACTGAGCGTGGCCTTCGCGGCACGCGAGGTGTCGAAGCGCTACGTCGCAATCGTGGCCGGCAGACTGGACGCTGTGCCGGGCGGTTGGGGAACGATCGACCTGCCCATCATCGTCGACTGGCCCAGGCGGCCACTGCGGATGGTCGATCGCATTCACGGCAAGCCGAGTCTCACTCGCTGGCGCGTGCTGGAAGTCGACGAAACCGGAACGCGCACGCGCGTCGAGCTCGAACCCGTCACCGGCCGTTCGCATCAGTTGCGCGTCCATCTGCGCGAGTTGGGCCATCCCATCCTGGGCGATACCCTGTATGCGCCGCCGGATGTGCAGGCCCAGGCTGGGCGTCTGCTCTTGCATGCCTGCGCCTTGCGCTTCGCCCATCCGCTGACCGGCGAAGCGCTCGTGTTCGAGCGTTCGGCGCCATTCTGACGGATTCCGATCGGGAGCTCTGCTTCGATCTCATCGGGCCTTGCCCATGACTGTGCGGCACGCTGTCGTCACACGCAGTCACACCGCTGTCATTTGGCACAAGTACATTCCCCATCCTCTCTGCTCCATCCTTGGCGTCGTATGCCGACCGAACCCGGAATTCGGGCGTTCGAGGAATCCGTACTCGTTCAATACATAGGTAGGAAATGTCGTTCGCAAACATGAAAATTGGCGCCCGGATGGGCGCCGGATTCGGTCTGGTTCTGGCCCTGATGCTGCTGGTTGCAGCGTTCGGCCTGATACGGATGTCGCAGATTCAGGGCCATCTTGACCAGGTGACGGGGGATCACATGGTCAAGATCAAACTGGTCGGCACCATGCGCGATACGTTGCAAACCGTCGCCATCTCGGTCCGCAATCTTGTCCTGCTGACGGACGACGGCGCCATGGAAGCCGAAGCGAAGCGTATCCAGGCGGAGCGGACGCTGTATGCCGAGGCAAGCAGGAAACTGGCAGCCATGGTAACGGGCGAGGAGGAAAAATCACGGCTCGCCAGGATTGCAGCGGCGCGCGCAAAGACCGATCCCCTACTCGACAAGGCAATGGGGTTTGCGCTTGGTAACCCCATTGCGGCGACCCAGGTGCTGGTCGGTGAGGCACGCCCGGCACAGGAGCAATGGATCAAGGCCCTGGAAGACATGGCCGGGCTTCAGGAAAAAGGAAGTGCCCGGGCCGTGGCGGACGCGGAGGCGGCCTATGCCAGTGCGCGCGTGTTCATGCTTTTCATGATGGTCTTGTCGCTGGGTCTCGGCAGCCTGGCCGCCTGGCTGATCACGCGTTCCATCACGACTCCGATCAAGCATGCAGTGAAGCTTGCCCGCATTGTTTCAACCGGCGACCTGACGCAGCGTATCGACATCCACTCCACGGATGAAGTCGGCCAGCTGATGCAAGCACTCAAAGACATGAACGCCAGCCTCGTGACCATCGTTGGCCAGGTGCGTCACGGCACCGAGACCATCGCCGTCGCCTCGCGCGAGATCGCCTCCGGCAACGCCGACCTGTCGTCGCGTACCGAATCGCAGGCCTCGAGCCTGGAAGAGACCGCCTCCTCGATGGAAG
>MKWL01000021.1:0-238220 GCA_001899305.1 Thiobacillus sp. 0-1251
CGGAGGCGATCTCGCGTGAGGCGACGGCGATGGTCTCGGTGCCGTGACGCACCTGGCCAACGATGGTCACCAGGCTGGCGTTCATGTCTTTGAGTGCTTGCATCAGCTGGCCGACTTCATCCGTGGAGTGGATGTCGATACGCTGCGTCAGGTCGCCTTCGGCCACGCCTCGCGCAAGCTTGACCGCTGCATCCAGCGGACGAGTGATGGCGCGGATCAGGATGAAGCCGAACCAGGCCGCCAGGGCCAGCCCCAGGGCGATGGCTGCGATGGCGATCACCTGGCTGCTCTCGTAGCGGCTGCGGGCCGTTTCGAATTCATGCTTGGCGACCGCACCCTGCAATTCGATCAGTTTGAAGAGGGTTTCGCGGGCAGCCGAAAACTTCGGGGCAGCATCCTTGGAAGCGTTTTCCTTGGCCGTATCGAAGTCCGATTCCATCGCCAGCTTCATCGTGACATCGCGCGAGGTCGTGTAGGTTTTCCACTGCGTATTGAAACTGTCCGCCAGCGCCTTCTCGTCCGGGGTCATGGCCGTACGCGTGTATTTGGCCCAGAGCTTGTTGATTTCCACGTCCAGCTGCTGCGTGTCCGTATTGGCCTTGATGGCCACATCCGCCCAGGGGGCCGTGGCGGCAACCGTGGCGTTGGTCCGGGTCCGGTTGGCCATGTCGATGATGCGACCCAGATCCATCAAGGGAACGGTCCGATCCTCGTATACGGTTTTCAAGCCTGCTTCGGTTTTGCTCATACCGCTCAACCCAATGCCTCCGATCACGAGCAGCAGCGCCGCCATGAAGGAAATAAGGATGGTCAGGCGCGACTTGATGGTAAGGTTCCCGAACATTGCAGACTCTCCGATTGATTTGTTATGTAGGTAGGGTTGTACGATTGATCAGGCTGCCAGCTTCTCGATCAACCCCATTTCGGCGCTGGACATCAGCTTGTCGATATCCACCAGGATCAGCATGCGTTCGTCGAGCGTGCCAAGGCCGATGAGATAGTCCGTATCGAAGGTCGTCCCGATTTCCGGAGCGGGCCTGATCTGCTCCGGCGTGAGCGTCGTCACGTCGGACACGCTGTCCACCACCATGCCGACGACCCGCCCGCCAATATTCAGGATGATCACCACCGTGAACTGGTCGTAGGTCGGCGTGCCCAGGTCGAACTTGATGCGCATGTCGACGACCGGCACGATGGTGCCGCGCAGGTTCACCACGCCTTTGATGAAGTCGGGCGCATTGGCGATCCGGGTCACCGGCTCGTAGCCGCGAATCTCCTGCACGCGCAGGATGTCGATTCCGTACTCTTCGCGGCCGAGGGTGAAGGCCAGGAATTCGTTTCCGGCGCTTTCCCCTGCAGCTTCCATGCTGGTCTGTGTTTGCGTGGTATACGACATGATTCTTGTCCTTAAAATCTGGCCTTAGAAGAAAACAGGATCCGCGTTGAGCTGGCGGCTCGAGCGCAGCAGGGCGGACACGTCGAGAATCAGGGACACGCCTCCGTCGCCGAGGATCGTGGCGCCGGAAATCCCGGCCACCTTGCGGAAATTCGATTCCAGGTTCTTGACCACGACCTGCTGCTGCCCGACCAGGCTGTCGACCAGCAGGGCCGCTTTCTTGCCGTCGCTTTCGAGGATGACGATGATGCCCTGCGAGGGGTCCTCGAACCGGGGATCGATCGCGAAGATCTGATACAGCGGGATCAGCGGCAGATATTCCTCGCGAACCTTGACCACCTTGCCCTGGCCGGCGACTTCCTTGACGTCCACCGCAGCCGGCTGCAGCGATTCGATGACGTAGCCCAATGGCAGGATGTAGATCTCCTCGCCGACCTTGACCGACATGCCGTCGAGAATCGCCAGCGTCAGCGGCAGGGAAATGGCGATCGTGGTGCCGGTTCCCGGGATCGAGCGAATGTCGACCGTCCCGCCCATCGCGGTGATGTTGCGCTTGACGACGTCCATGCCGACCCCGCGTCCGGAAACGTCGGTCACCACCTCCGCGGTGGAGAAACCGGGGGCGAAGATCAGCTGCCAGACATCGGCATCGGGCATCGCGTCCGATACCGGCAGGCCTTGCGCTTTGGCCTTGGCAAGTATCCTGTCGCGGTTCAGTCCGCCGCCGTCGTCGCTCACCTCGATCACGATGTTGCCGCCCTGATGCGCGGCCGACAGAACCAGCTTGCCGGCTTCAGTCTTGCCGTTGGCCTTGCGCCTGTCGGGCATTTCGATGCCGTGGTCGACGCTGTTGCGGACCAGATGAGTGAGCGGATCGACGATGCGCTCGATCAGGCCTTTGTCGAGTTCGGTGGCGGCACCCCGCGTGACGAACTCGACCTTCTTGCCGAGTTTGGCGGCCAGGTCACGCACCATGCGGGGGAAGCGCGAGAACACGTAGTCCATCGGCATCATGCGGATCGACATCACGGCTTCCTGCAGATCCCGCGTGTTGCGCGCCAGCTGGCCGGCACTGTTGAGCAGCCGCTCGTGATGCAGGGGATCGAGCGCGGCGATGCGCTGTTCGATCATGGCCTGGGTGATGACCAGTTCGCCGACCAGGTTGATCAGCTGGTCGACCTTCTCCACGCTGACACGGATCGAGGACGACTCCTGGCTGGCGCCTTCCTTGTCGGTGGCACGACGGCCGTAGTTCTTGACCTCGCCGGCAGGCACGGCCGCGGCCGCATCTGCCGCTGGGGTGGACGCTTGCGGAGCCACAGCGGAGCCCTTCTCCGGCTCGAAGATTCCATAGCCCGGATCTTCGACGGGCGTGCTGGGTGCGGCGCCGGCGGATGCGGCTGCAGGCGCCGCGTCATACGTGATCTTGAGATCGTCCGGGTCGAGCACGAACGAGCAGATGGCGACGATATTGTCCTGGCTCTCGCCGGTGGTCAGGATGAACACGGCGCGCTTGTCGTCCAGGGTCTCCTGTTCGATCGTGCCGAGCAGACCGAGCTCGGCTGCCAGCGCGTCGACATCCTTCTGCGGCACCTCGGGCAATTCGATCCGGAAACGGCAATTGCCATCCGCATCCATGACCGGGGCCGCCACGGGCTCGGGCGCCGCGGCGGCGGGCGACGGGCTCGCTGCGGCAGCCGGGGCGTCGGCCACGATCCCTTGCGACAGGGCCTTCAGCCGCTGGCAGACATTGTCGACCGCGGCCTGGTCGACGCTCGAACCATGATGATGGCCATCCATCTGCATGGTCAGTACATCCTTGGCCACCAGGAAGGCATCCACGTGCTCGGGGGTCAGCGCCATTTCACCCTTGCGGATGCGATCGAGCAGCGACTCCAGCATGTGGGTGACTTCGGTGATATCGGTGAACGCGAACGTGGCGGCACCTCCCTTGATGGAATGCGCGGCGCGGAAGATCGCATTGAGATCCTCGCTGTCCGGTGCAGACACGTCGAGAGCCAGCAGAAGCTTCTCCATTTCGGCAAGCAGCTCGTCTGCCTCGTCGAAAAACACCTGGTAGAACTGGCTCATGTCAATTGTCATTTTTGAACTCCGTCATGTTTCACTGCGTACCCTGTCGTCGAGTCTTCAGCCGATCAGCTTTTTCACCACTTCGGTCAGACGCGTGGGATCGAAGGGTTTGACCAGCCATCCGTTGGCGCCCGCTGCCCGGCCCATTGCCTTGATGTCGTCGCCAGACTCGGTTGTCAGCATCAATATCGGCACACTCTGGTAATTCTTCATGGCACGTAATGCCTTGATCAGGCTCAAGCCATCCATACCGGGCATATTCTGGTCGGTCAGTACCAGATCGACGGTCTGCTGCTTCGCCTTGTTCAGGCCGTCTTCGCCGTCGATGGCCTCGATCACGCCATAGCCGGCCGCCTTCAGACTGAAGGAGAGCATCTGGCGCAGCGAACCCGAGTCATCCACTGCAAGTATTGTTTTCATCGTCATTGCTCCTGCTACTTTCGTTAGCGGGACAGGCCCGCGCATTTCGTAATCTCAAAACAGTTCGATGTCGCCGCTTTCCATGTGGCGCTGGTTGACCGTGCTGCGCACCGTCCCGGCCAGTTCGCTGCAGCGTGCCCCGACCCGGTCGCTGATGCGATTCAGCATGACCAGCATTTCCTCGCTGCCGCTTTCCGGCAGGTCGGCCGCCCCGTTCGTGCCAAGCTCACCGAATACGTCGCGCAATCCCGCCAGGTGCTGCACCATCCGGCCGATGAGCTGGCTGGTCATGTCCTGGAACTGCAAACCCGTGACGGCGGCACCGACATGCTGGCCGATTTCTTCGCGCAGCGTCTCCAGACGCGCAGCCTGCTCGGGCGCCGGCTTTCCGGTTGACAGCATGCTCTTGAGGGTTTCCTGCTGCAGGTCGATGGCATGGTGGATCGCCATGAAACTGGCGCACAGCTTCTTGATCGCTTCGTTCAGCAACACGTCCATCTGCACCAGATCACGCTCGACCTCGGCCAGGTGCTGGTCCCCGTGCGTGGACACGCCAGACAGCAGGCGCATGACCTGGGTTTCCATCAGGTCGGGTGCGGATTCCTGGGAAAGCATGCCCATGCTCACAGGAACTTGAAGAGCGACAGGCTGGAGGTTTGCGCGAACGATTTCTGCGCGGCTTCCAGCGTCGTCTGCTGCCGCGACAGATCGGTCAGCGCCTTGGTGTAATCGAGATCCTGCAAACCTGACAGGGTCTGGCTGTACTGGAGGTTCTTGTTGGTGCCGGAATTGTCGAGCGACGTGAGTTCCTGCATGCGCGTCCCGACCGATGCGCGTACCGTGGACACGTTGTCCAGGGCCGCTTGAAGATCGCTATTGGCGGTCGTCAGGGTGGTGCTCAACCCGGTGGTTCCCGGCGTGTTCAATTGGGTGATGAGGTCGTTCAGGGTCTTGAACATATCCTGTCCCCCACCCTGGAACACGCCCTGGCCCGGGCTGCTGACCGCCATCTGGCGCGTGGCGTCGACCTGGATCAGGCGCTGTCCCTGGTCGCCCTGGTACTGCACGCCGGAGGCGGTCTGGACAAAGGGCGGCGTCGAGGTCTGAAAGCCCGAGAACAGGTAGTTCCCCTGGCCGTCGCGGGCATTCGCCAGGCCCATCAGCAAACCGAGGCTGCTCTGCAATGAAGTGGCAATGGAAGCACGTTCGCTATCGCCTAGGTTCGGGTTGCCGGCCGAGATCGCGGTTGTCTTCACTTCCTGCAACAGATCCGTCACGCTCGACAACGTACCGTCCACGGCGGCGAGCGAGTCTTTTGCATAGCCGCGGTTGGTGCCGTACTGGGTATTGAGCGATTGCGACTGCGTCACTTCGAGTGCCCGCGCCGCCGCGACGGGATCGTCCGACGGCGTGAGGATGCGGCGATCGGCGGCAACCTGCTGCTGCGTCTTGTACAGGGCGGCCTGCGCATCGGCAATGCGGGCGGCGCCATTGTCAAACAGGGTCTGGGTACTGATGCGCATGATCTTTATTGTCCAATCGAGAGCAGAACATCGAACAACTGGCTGGCAATCTGCATGACCTTGCCGGCCGCCTGGTAGGCCTGTTGATAACGCAGCAGATTGGCCGCCTCCTCGTCGAGGTTGACGCCCGACTCGTTCTGCGCCGAGAGCGTGGCCTGGGAAAGCAGATTGCTGGCCGCACTGCTGGTCACTTCGAGTTCGCGGGTCTTGTTGCCGATCTCGCTGACGAACTGCGAATACGCGCCCTGGTAACTGGTGGTGCCGTTGCCCAGCGTGTTGCTGGTCTGCAGGTCGCCCAGCAGCAAGGCATTGCGGCTGTCACCCACGCCGCCGGCATTGGATGCCACGGTAAAGCTGTCGCCTGCGGCCGGCGTGCCGCTGATGCTGGTGCTCCAGCCGTTGTAGCTGATCGTTGCGCCGGGCGTATACGTAAGGCCCGTCGGGTTGCCCGTTCCCGTGCCCGTCACGTTGTAGGTCGTGGCGGACGTGAACGTGATCGTGACGGGCTGCTGCAGATTGGCATTGGGTGGAGGCGGCGTGTTGACGCTGCCAGCGCCGATGGTGCCGGTACCGGTATTGCCGCTGGTCGCGGCGGCACGGATCGGTGCTGCGGCCGCGAGCAGGGCCGGATCGCTGATCGCCACGCCGATGCCGGATGCGCCGTTGACGGTGGGACGGATCAGGAAGCTGTCGCCCGGATCGGGCGCGGTCGACACGTTGATGGTCACGCCGTCCACGGTCTGCGGCAGGGCGGCGGGTGCGAAAATCGTCGCGGTGTTGTCGGACAGGCGGGTCAACGTGTAATTGCTGCCGTCGTACTGCAAGCGGTAGTCGCTGGTGGTCAGGGCGCCGGCATCGCTGATGCTGGCGGTCACGACGGCCGAACCGGTATTGCCCGTACTGGCGTTCACTACCGGCGAAGCCAGCGTGAACAGGGCGCCGCCCAGGTTGCCATTGAGATCCTGGCCGAGGCTGTGCTGGGCGTTGACGGTGCTGGCCAGCCCGATGGCAACCCGGCCCAGCGCGTTCTGTGCCGGTTCCAGCGTCTTGCTGCGGAACTCGGCCAGGCCGCCCAGCTGCCCGCCCACCAGGCTCGATTCGCTCAGGGGGATGGTGCTGCCGCTGCTGGACTGGTAGGCCACCACGATTTTCGAGAGATCGGTCGCGGACGCCACGCTGACCAGCTTGGACGTCGTCGTGCCCACCACCAGCGACTGGCCGTTGCCGATGAATACGTTGTAGGAACCGTCGCCCTGCTTGACGACCGTCGCCTTGATTTCCTTGTTCAGATCCAGAACCAACTGGTCGCGCTGGTCGAGCAGATCGTTGGGGGGCTGGCCGGTCGCCCGCTGGGCCTTGCCGATCGAATCGTTCAATTGCGCTATCTGCTGGGCATAGCTGTTGATGCTGCTGACGCTCGACTGGATCTGGCTGTTGACGCCCTGGCTGATTTCATTGAGCTGGCCGGCCAGGCTCTGGAAGCGTCCGGCCAGCGCATCGGCTGACGACAGGACAGCCTGGCGCGCGGGAACGTTCGACGGATTCGAGGCCATGGCCTGGATGCCGCTGAAGAAATCCTGCAGGGACGGCGACAGGCCGGCCGTCGAATCGGCCAGCATGTTGTCGATCTGCTTGATCTGCGTGTAGTACGTGTCGAGGCCGCTTTGCGACGCCTGGGCGGACTGCACCTGTACCCCCAGGTATTCGTTGTACACACGCTGGACCGTGGATATCTGGGTGCCCTGCCCCATGAAGCCGAAGCCGAAATTCTGCGGCTGAGCCGCGCCCTGTATCACAACCTGGCGGCTGTAGCCTGGCGTCGACGCGTTCGCGATGTTATGGCCGGTCGTGCTCAGTCCCGCCTGTGCGGCAGCGAGGGCGCTCTGACCGATACTGAGAATGCTGGTAGCCATCTATCTGGTCGCCAAGGTTATGAGGGAAGGAATATAAATACGCTTGATAGGTGAATCGGTCGGCCTGTGCTTTTCTTGAGTCAGGTCGTTTCTACCATCCGGATCACGCCCATCAGCTTCTGGGCGTAGCCCGGATCGGTGGCGTAGCCCGCCTGCTGCAGACCCTGTGCGAAACCGGCGGCATCCTGGCCTTGTGCGATCGCGTTCTGGTAGCGCGCATTGCCGCGCAGCAGGTTGGCGTAATCGCGGAAGGCGTCGGCATAGGAGTCGTAGGCGCGGAAAGTGTCCACCTGCTTCTGCGGCTTGCCGTTGACGTATTCAGTGGTGACGATGTCGACGGTACGGCCTTTCCACGACCCGCCCGCCTTGATGCCGAACAGGTTATGGCTGTTCTGGCCGTCAGCCCCGCGGATTTCGTTGCGGCCCCAGCCGGTTTCCAGTGCGGCCTGTCCCATCATGAAGCTGGCGGGAATGCCGCTGCTGGCGCTCGCCGCCCGGGCGTGCGGCAGCAGCTTCTGCACAAAGGCATCGACATGCGGAGGATTATCCCCGCTGCGGGTGGCGATCGGGGCTACCGTTTGCGTTGCCGGGCCGGGCGCAGGCAACTCCCCGGGCGCCTGGACACGCAGCGGCGGGGCATTCAATTCCATTCCCTTTTGCGGGGGATTCAGGGGCAGGCCGGCCGGCGCGGTTCCATCGGACGACGCGCCGTCGACACCGGGTGCATTCAGGGTGCGCGAAAGCTGGCGCACCATCATGTCGGCCAGGCCGATCCCGCGGCTGGCAAGCTTCTGCGTCAGCTGCTGGTCGAGCATCGCGGTGTACATGCGGGTCTGTTCGGAATCGAACATGCCGTCCTGCGGCGTCGCCTCGCGCATGCTCTTCATCAGCATGTTCATGAACACCGCCTCGAACTGCTGCGCCGCCGCCTTCAGCGCCTCGGGCGAGGACTGCTTCGCCTCCAGCTTGAGCTGGCTGACGCCCTGGACGTCGAGCGCGAATTTGGAGGTGAGGTCGGCGCCGCCAATCATTCAGATGATCTCGAGTTCCGCATGCAACGCGCCGGATGCCTTCAGGGCCTGCAGGATGGCCAGCAGGTCCTGGGGCGTCGCGCCGATGGAATTGAGCGCCTTCACCACGTCGGCGAGCGACGCGCTGCCCTTCACCAGCATCACTTCGCCCGGCTGCTGGCGGATTTCGATCTGCGATTGCGCAGTGGTCACGGTCTGTCCCTGGGAGAACGGCGCTGGCTGGCTGATGACCGGCTGGGTATTGATGATCACCGACAGGTTGCCGTGCGACACCGCGCTGGGGTCGAGCATGACCGCCTGGTTCATCACCACCGAGCCGGTGCGTGCATTGATGATGACCTTGGCCATGGCCTGGGCCGGATTGACGTCGAGGCTCTCGATCGCGCCCAGGAAGGCCACGCGCGCATCGTCGCCCACCGGCGTCTTCACCTGGATGACACGCCCGTTCAGCGCGCGCGCGGTGTCCTTGCCGAAGCGGGCGTTCACCGCATCGACCACGCGGCTGGCCGTGGTGAAATCGCTTTGCATCAGTTCAAGATTGATGGTGCCGGATGCGCCCAGCACCGTGGCGACGCTGCGTTCCACCGTCGCGCCGCTCGGGATGCGCCCCACGCTCAGATGGTTGATCTGCACCTTGCTGCCGCTGGCCGACGCGCCGGCGCCGCTGACCACGAGGTTGCCCTGGGCCATCGCGTAGACCTGGCCGTCGGCGCCTTTCAGCGGTGTCATCACCAGCGTGCCGCCGCGCAGGCTCTTGGCGTTGCCCATCGACGACACCGTGATGTCGATCGTCTGTCCGGCCTGGGAAAACGGCGGCAGATCGGCGGTCACCATGACCGCCGCCACGTTCTTCAACTGCATGTTGGTGCCGGGCGGCAGGTTGACGCCCATCTGCATCAGCATGTTGGTGATGCTCTGGGTGGTGAACGGCGTCTGCGTGGTCTGGTCGCCGGTGCCGTCGAGGCCCACCACCAGGCCGTAGCCCACCAGCTGGTTGTCGCGCACGCCCTGGATGGTGGCGATGTCCTTGATGCGTTCGGCCTGAGCGACGCCGCTCAGGGCAAGCGCAGCCAGCAGAAACAGAGACGGAATCCTCATGAGGGCCACCATTTACAAGGGAATGAAACTGAGGAAAAAGCGCGCCAGCCAGCTCATCACTTCGGCCGAGTCGAACTTGGCGCTGGAGCGGTATTCGATGCGCGCGTCAGCCACTTTGGCCGACGACACGGTATTGCCCGCCTGGATGGTGTCGGGCTGTATCACACCGGACAGGCGGATGTACTCGGTGCTCTTGTCGAGCGCGATCTGCTTTTCGCCGGCGACCACCAGATTGCCGTTCGGCAGCACCTCGGTCACGGTGACGGTGATGTTTCCGGTGAAGAGGTTGCTGGAGTCGATCGCCGACTTGTCGTCGTACGAGGTCGACGAATCGGCCTTCACGCCGGCGCCCTGGAAGGTCTTGAGCGGCAGCCCGGCGACGGCGCTGATCGACGAATCGACCGCGCCGGTCTTCGACCCGTTGGACGACGCCTTCTTGCCGGCCTGCGTCTTCTCGTTGATGACGATGGTCAGCACGTCGCCGACGTGGCGCGCGCGCCGGTCTTCGAACATGGGGGTATAGGAAGCGACCTGGTAGATGGCGCCATTGCCGGCCGCCTGGGTGGGCAGCGCCTGCGGACGCGCCGTGGTGGGCTGCTGGATGATGGACGACGGCGTGGTGCCGCAGCCCGCCAGCCCCAGCAGCATCCCGACACATCCCACGATACGCGACATCTTCATGGCCAACCTCAGAGCTGGGTCAGGCGCTGCAACATCTGGTCGGATGTCGTGATCGCCTTGCTGTTGATTTCGTAGGCACGCTGGGTCTGGATCATGTTGACCATCTCTTCCACGACGTTGACGTTCGAGGTTTCGACATAGCCCTGATTGAGCGTGCCGGCGCCGTTGCTGCCGGGTGCGTTGGAGCTCGGCGTGCCCGATGCGGCGGTTTCGGCATAGAGGTTCTCGCCCAGGCTCTGCAGGCCGGCCGGATTGACGAACATCGCCAGCTGCAGGGTGCCGACGGTCACCGGCGTGGACGACCCGGCCTGCTGCACCGACACCGTGCCGTCGCGCCCGATGGTCAGGGTCTGGGTATCGGGGGGAATCGTGATGGCCGGCTGCACCGCATAGCCGCTGGACGTCACCAATTGGCCGTTGGAATCGGCCTGGAAGGAGCCGTCGCGCGTGTAGGAGGTCGTGCCGTCCGGCATCAGCACCTGGAAGAAACCGTTGCCCTGGATCGCCACGTCCTTGGCGTTGCCGGTCTGCTGCAGATTCCCTTGCGTGAAGATGCGCTCGGTGGCCACCGTTTTCACGCCGGTGCCGATCTGCAGGCCGGAAGGCAGCTGCGTCTGCTCGGACGACTGCGCGCCGGGCTGGCGGATGGTCTGATACAGCAGGTCCTCGAACACTGCACGCGCGCGCTTGAACCCGCTGGTGCTGACGTTGGCGAGGTTGTTGGAAATCACGTCCATTTGCGTCTGCTGCGCATCCAGACCGGTTTTGGCAATCCACAGTGAGCGAATCATGTCGGTTCCTTCAAGAATTGGGGGATCAGTTCATCGACAGCAACTGGCCGGCCTTGCTGTCGTTGCTCTCTGCGTTCTGCAGCAGCTTCATGTTCATGTCGAACGAACGGGCCAGCGAGATCATGTTGACCATGGCGTCGACGACGTTGACGTTGCTCGACTCAAGCGCGCCGCTGACCACTTTCACATTGGGATCGGCTTCCGCCGTCTGGCCATCCTTCATGCGGAACAGGCCATCGTCGCCGCGCACCAGATCCGCCGTGGGCGGGTTCACCAGTTTCAGCTTGCCGACCGAAGTGAGGCCGGTGGCGGCGGAACCGTCGGGCACCAGCGAGATCGTGCCGTCCTTGCCGATGGCGACGTTGCGACCCGGCGGGATGGACAGCGGGCCGCCGTCGCCCATGACGTTGAGGCCGTCATGGGTCTGCAGCACGCCGTTCTCGTCCATCTTCAGGCTGCCGTTGCGGGTATAGGCTTCGCTGCCGTCGGCCGCCTGCACCACGATCCAGCCGTCGCCCTGCACCGCCACGTCGAGGTCGCGACCGGTCTGCTGGATCGCACCGGACCGGAAATCGCTGCCGGTGGTGGAGTCGACCACGAACGCCCGGGTGGGCAGGATCGCGCCCTGCACCGGCACCGCGCGGAACTGGTCGATCTGCGCACGGAAGCCCGTGGTGGTCGCGTTCGCCAGGTTGTTCGACGTGGTCGCCTGCTGCTCCAGCGCGTGCTTCGCGCCGGTCATGGCGGTGTAGATGAGACGGTCCATACGGCCCCCTTAAATGCTCACGGCATCAACGCAGGTTGACCAGGGTCTGCATCACCGCATCCTGGGTCTTGATGGTCTGCGCGTTGGCCTGGTACACCCGCTGCGCGGTGATCATGTTGACCAGCTCGGCGGTGAGGTCGACGTTGGAATCTTCCACGGCCGACGACTGCAACACGCCCAGGCTGCCCGAGTTGGGCGTGCCGACCAGCGGCGACCCCGAGGTCGAGGATTCGGTCCACATGTTGTTGCCCATCTGCTGCAGGCCGTTGGGGTTGGAGAAATTCGCCAGCACCACCTGGCCCAGCACGGCCGACTGGCCGTTGGTGTAACGGCCCAGGACCACGCCATCGGAGCCGACGTTGAAGCCGGCCAGGCGACCCGAGGTATAGCCGTTCTGATCCAGCGTGTTGACGCTGAACGCGGACCCGAACTGGGTGGTGCCGGTGTAATCGAAGGTGACGGGGAAAGGCGAGGTCGCGCCCGTTGCCGTGGCCGGCACGTTGATGGCCGCAAGCGGCATCGCAGTCGTCAGGGCGCCGCTGGCGTTGAAATTCAGCGTGGCGACCGGGCCTGCGCCGATCTGGGTACCGTCGTTGGCCGCATACACATCCCACGCGCCGGATGGCCGCTTCACATAGTAGGTTTGCAGCGTCTGGGAATTGCCCAGGCTGTCGTAGACCGATACCGCGGTCGAATTGTGGAAGGTGGTCGGGTCGTTCATGTTGAACGGCGTGACGGTTCCGTCGATCGGCGTGCTGCCCGAATCCAGGTTGAGCACGGCGGTCACGTCCGTGGTGATGTTCGGCACCAGGTCGGCCGTATTGATCCGGATCGGCGACGGTGCGCCGACCGACAGCACGCCGCTCGCATTCGCCGTATAGCCGGTCAGTTTGGCCCCGGTCGGGTTGACGATGTAACCGCTCTTGTCGAGCTGGAACTGGCCGTTGCGCTGGTAGGCGATCTCGCCGTTGGTGTCCATGCGGAAGAAGCCGCCTCCATTGATCGCCATGTCCAGCGGATTGTTGGTGGAGGTGATGTTGCCCTGGGTGAACTGCTGGGTCACCTGCGAAACCTTGGTGCCGATGCCGACGTTGGAGCCGCCGGCACCCGTCAGGGAGTTGGCGTAGACGTCGGCGAACTGGGCCTGGGACTGCTTGAATCCGACCGTGCCGGAGTTGGCTACGTTATTGCCGATGACGTCCAGGTTCTTTGCGGCGGCGTTGAGTCCGCTCAATCCTTGCTGAAAACTCATGTTCTGCTCCTTGTGATGATGACTGGCGGCTTATCCGGCACGCCGACTCGAACTGCTCAGAAAATCTGCCGGATATCGGCATACCCCACGTTCGTATTGCCCGCCAGATTCAACTGCACGCCCTGGCTGTTCTGCGAAACGCTGTTGACCGTCCCCAGGTTCAGGGCGGTGCTGTCGATTGCCTGGCCGCCCTGGACGGCATCGATCTTGAAGCTGTACTTGCCCGCGGGCGCGGCCGTCCCGGTGTCCGTCAGGCCATCCCATGCCACCACGTTCACGCCCGCGTCGCGCGAACCCAGCGTCAGCTTGCGCACCAGGGAGCCCGATGCGTCGTAGATGCTGGCCGTGATCTTGTCGGCGGGGCGCGACAGTTCGAATCCCACGACGTTCTCGAGCTGGGCCGGGCTGATCGTATCGCCCGGAACCAGGACCGTCCGCCCGATCAGGCTGGCGGCCTGCGACATCTGGTTGGTGCCCAGGCTGGCGGCCATCGCCTGCAGGCTGCTGTTCATGTTCTCGATACCCTGCACCGTGCTGAGCTGGGCCATCTGGCTGGTCACCTGCGCGTTGTCGAGCGGGTTCAGCGGATCCTGATTCTTCATCTGGGCCACCAGCAGGCTCAGGAAGCGATTCTGCGTATCCGCCACGCTGCTCTTCGAGGACGTGGATGCGCTTGTGCCAAACAGGCTGTTTACATTACTGGTGTCTTGTACGGTGCTCATGGTCGTTCCTCGTTATCGCTGCTGTTCACTGTCCCAGGCTCAGGGTCTTGAGCAGCAGGGTCTTGGTGGTATTCATCATGTCCACGTTGGACTGGTACGAGCGCGAGGCGGAGATCATGTTGACCATCTCCTCCACCACATTGACATTGGGCATGGTCACGTAGCCTTTCTCGTCGGCGAGCGGATTCTTGGGGTCGTACACCTGCTTCATCGGCGACTGATCCTCGACCACCGCGGCCACGTTCACCCCGGTCGCGCCGTTCTCGCCTACCGGCGTGGCGGCGAACACGACCTGCTTGGCCTTGTAGGGCGTGCCGTCGGCGCTGGTCGCGCTGTCGGCGTTGGCCAGGTTGCTGGCGACGGTATTCAGCCGCTGCGACTGGGCGTTCATGGCCGAGCCGGCCACGCTGAAGATGTTGGACAGTGACATGCGCTATGCTCCTTATCCCTGGATCGCCGCCATCATGGTCTTGATCTGCTGCGTGATCCGGGTCAGATTGAATTCGTAGTGAACGGCGTTGTCGGCGAAGGCGGCGCGTTCGGCATCCATGTTCACCGTGTTGCCGTCGACGCTGCCCTGGGCCGGCGTGCGGTACAGCAGCCCGGCTTCCGCCGCCACGCCCGGGTTGCCCGCCAGATGGCCGGGGGCGGTGGTGGCCAGCGCCGTGCCGTCGGTCGCGGACGTGCCCTGCAACGCGCTCTGCAGGGCGGTCTTGAAATCCAGGTCGCGCGCCTTGTAATTCGGCGTGTCGGCGTTGGCGATATTGGAAGCCAGCACCTGCTGGCGCTGCTCGCGTATGCGTAGCGCCTGGGTGTTGAAATTCAGCATGTCATCAAGCCGGTTCAGCATGGTTTTCACCTCTTTCAGCCGCAAAGCCTTTTTGCGATGACTGCATCCTAGGTACTCGCCTGTCCATTCAATCGAACGATAAAGGGCACAAAGCCCGTTCATTTCGCCGTTTAAGATGGGGCGACGCTCCCTACAATGCGGCAGTGTGAGAAACCGAGCCAAGGAGTCGACATGGCACACAAACGTATCCGGGCCCTGGCAGGCCGACTGGGCGCCGGCCTGGCATTCGTGGCCGGCCTGGTTCTGCCCGCCGTGGCCCCCGCAGCGGACCAGCAGGACCCGGCCGCCATCCAGGCGCACGCCGAGCAGTTCCTGAAAAAACAGACCGCCGGCCTGCCCGGCAAGGTGACGATCCAGGTTGCCGCGCCGCGCGCCGCGCTGCCCGCCTGTTCCGCATTCGACGCCTTCCAGCCCACTGGCAGCCGCAGCATGGGGAAAACCACGATCGGCGTGCGTTGCCTGGCGCCCAGCCGATGGACGGTCTACCTGGCGGCGCAGATTCGCGTAATGGGGTCGTACGTCGTGACCCGCGAGCCACTGCCCGCCAACCACATCCTGAGCGCGGACGACCTCACGCTGCGCGAAGGCGATCTGGGCAGCCTGCCGGCCGATGTCGTCACCAATGCCGATGACCTGAAGGGATACCGCACCGTATCGGGGGTGGCCGCCGGGGCGCCGCTGCGCAATGCGCTGCTGCGCCCTCCGCTCGCCGTGCAACAGGGGCAGAGCACCCGCCTGGTGATGAACGGGCCGGGCTTTTCCATCCAGAGCGAAGGCCAGGCGCTGGCCAACGCCAGCCGGGGCGACCGGGTCCGGGTGAAAACCCCTTCCGGCGAAGTGGTCAGCGGCGTGGCGCAGGACGGCCAGCGGGTGGTCGTCGCCTTCTAAATCGGGTAGATTGGATCGGGCAGACTTCAGAAAGTCCGTAAATTGACGTTACTGAGTTAGCTTAAGAAACCGAGCACCTGCCCGATCAGGAAACTGCCATGAAAATCGATCCCGGCCTGAAACCGATCACCCTGCCGAATTCCGTCGAAACCCGCCCCGGCAAGGCCGAAGACGCCAAGCCCGCTGATGCCCAGAAGACGGATGTCAACCTGAGTCCGCGCGCCCTCCAGCTGAAACAGCTGGAATCGCAACTGGCGGCGATTCCGGTCGTCGACCGCGCCCGCGTGGACAGCATCAAGCAAGCCATCACCCGCGGGGAATACACCATCAATACCGGAAACATTGCGGAAAACCTGCTCAACTCGGTCAAGGAAATGCTCCATGTCGCCAAGTGATCCGTCCTCCAGCCCGGCCCTGATCGCCAAACTGACGATGGAAGGCGCGGCCTGGCAGGCCCTGCTGAATGTCATGGGCGAAGAGGAACGCGCACTGGTAGACGGCGAAGCCGATCGCCTGGCCCCACTGAACGCCTCCAAGCTGTCGCAACTGCAAACGCTCAGCAACCTGGCGCGCACGCGCCATGACGATCTGCTGGCGGCCGGCCACACCCCCGACCACGCCGGGATGGATGCCTGGCTGACCCAGCATGGCCAGCCCGAACATCTCGCACGCTGGCAGCAGCTGTGCGACATGGAACAACGGGCACGCGCCCTGAACCAGCGTATCGGCACGCTGATCGATATGCGTCTGGCTTCCACCCGCCAGGCGCTCAATGTGCTGGTCCACGCCGCGACCAATCAGAACGGCCTGTACGACCAGGCTGGCCAGTCCGTCGCCGCCAGCAAGGGCAAGCCCCTGGCAGCAGCCTAAGCCTGCGCCCCAGGCGCTAGCGTTCGAAACGTCCGGGCGCGATCGCCCGCATCAACTCGATTTCCAGTGGCCAGGGCTGGCCGGTCATCTGATCGGCCAGCGCCTCGCCCAGCACCCCCGCCCACACGACACCGCGCGAGGCATAGCCCGCCGCGACATACAGTCCGGTCTGCCCGTCGACTGCGCCCACCAGCGGCAGCCGATCCGGCAGGGTAGCGCGCAACGAGGCGCGGCCACTCACCTGCCCCACGGCCACACGCTCGCCCACGCCCGGCAGGATCGCCTCCAGCCGGGCCAGGTTGGCGAGATCGCTTTCCAGGCGGGGTGACGTGTCGTCGTCATCGTGTTCGTACGTAGCGCCGACCAGCGGTTGTGCGCTTGTGCCCTTCAGGGTGCCCGGCGTCACATAGCCTTCACGGGCAATCACCCGCCGGATGTCCGGCAGGCTGCCGGGCGGCAAGCGCGTGATCTGCCCGCGCACGGTATTGAGCGGCCAGCGCTGCCCGTGCACCAGTGTCGGGGCGTCGCGCGCGTTTGCCAGCACCACGGCATCGGCCTCGGCCAGTACCGTGCCTTCCCGATCCATGACGTGCCATCCCGCCGCAACGCGCGTCACGCGCGCAACGGCACAGTTCGTCTGCACACGGATGGCCGGATGGCCGAGCCAGGCACGGCACAGGCTCCCCGGAACCACCCAGCCCGCTGCCGGGTAATACACACCGGGGGCTGTCACCGGCCAGTTCGCCAGCTCGCGTGCGGCCGCCTGTTCCACCCAATACGCATAATCGGTCGGCGGCATCGTGGCCGCCAGTGCCTGCCGCTGCTTCGCGGCCGCTTCCGCATTCTTGGCCAGATGCAGCACGCCACAGCGCGCCCACTCGATGCCCTCCAGCATCGCCCATGCGCGCAGGTCGTGCAGGAAGGCCGCCCGCGTCAGGCGCGTCGCAAGGGTGTCGTCGCGCGAGATCACCGGCCGGAACACCGCCACCGGATTGCCCGAAGCCGCCTGCGCCGGTGAACCGGCACGCTCCAGCACGGTAACCGCCACGCCACGCTGTGCCAGCGCATGAGCCACGGCAGCGCCTGCCACACCGGCGCCGACGACGGCGACATGCCGCGGCACCGCAGCGTCGGCCCGGCGGCTTTCCTCCTGGAAACGTGCGTGCAGGCAATGCCGCTTGCGGCCGTAGCCCACCCGCTTCTCGCAGACGAAACCGATCCGCCCTAGGCCCTCGCGTACCGAGGCCGCCACGGTATAGGTCGCGGCCATCGCGCCCGGCCGGGCCAGCGGCACCAACGCGTCGAACAGCGCGGGCTGCCACAGGTCGGCGTTGCAGTCGGGTGCGAAGCCATCCAGGTAGAACGCGTCCACCTCGGCCTGCACCTGCGGCAGGCAATCGAGCGCGTCGCCCAGCATCAGGGTGAGCTGCACGCGCCCGTCGTCGAGCGCGATGCGGTGGAAACCCGGCGTCAGCGTCGGCCAGTTCGCCAGCAGTTCTTCCGAGAGCGGTGCGAATTCCGGCCACTGTGCATGCAGCCGCGCCAGGTCTTCGGTACGGAACGGGTGTTTCTCGACCGACAGGAAATGCAGCCGCGCGGGACGCGCCGGGTCGTCTCGCCAGGCCGCCCAGGTCGCCAGGAAATTCAGCCCGGTGCCGAAGCCGGTTTCCAGCACGACGAAATTGCTCCGCTGAGACCACGCCTGCGGCAGCCCGCAGCCCTGCAGAAAGACATGGCGCGCCTGCCCGGCGCCGCCGTCGGCGGAATGGTAGATGTCGCCGTAGGCGGCGGAATACGGGACGCCGTCCTTGAATTCGAGGCGGGCAGGGGCGATGGTTTTCAGCATGGCCGAATGTTACATTGAGGCAGTTCACTGTCGTCTCTCCCATCATGCCAAAACCCAAAACCGGGCTTCGCCTTATCGTCATCGTGTTGGCCGTCGCTGCGCTTGCCTATGCCGGCTGGTACTTCACCCGTCCCAAGCCGCCCGAAGTCGAACTCGCCACGATCGAACGCGGCACGGTCGAATCGACGGTGGTCAACACCCGCGCCGGCACGGTCAAGGCCTGCCGCCGCGCCAAGCTGGCTCCGGTGGCAGGCGGCCAGATCGTCAAGCTGTGGGTGAAGGAAGGCGAACGCGTGAAGACCGGCCAGCCGCTGCTCGAACTGTGGAACCGCGACCTCGCCGCGCAGCGCGAGCTGGCCACCCGCCAGCTGACCACCAGCGAGGAACGCCGCCGCGAGGCCTGCATCATGGCCGACAACGCACAGCGCGATGCCGATCGCACCGCTCAACTGGCCGCCAAGGGGTTTGTCAGCCCGCAGAGCACCGAAAACGCCCGCGCCGATGCACGTGCGCGCCAGGCCAACTGCGATGCGCTCGCCGCCGACGTCAAGCGCGCGCAGGCGCAGATCAGCGTCACGCAAGTCGGGCTGGAGCGCACCACGCTCACCGCGCCGTTCGCCGGCATCGTCGCGAAAATCACCGGCGAGGTCGGCGAATTCACCACACCCTCGCCGCCCGGCATCCCCACCCCGCCCGCGGTCGACTTGATCGACGACAGCTGCCTCTACGTGAGTGCACCGATGGACGAAGTCGACGCGCCCAAGCTGAAAGCCGGCCAGCCCGCGCGCATCACGCTCGACGCCCTGCCCGGCAAGGTCTTCGCCGGTCACGTCCGGCGTATCGCCCCGTACGTGACCGAGGTGGAAAAACAGGCGCGCACGGTCGATGTCGAGGTCGATTTCGACACGCCGCCGGAAGCGGCCCTGCTGGTCGGTTACAGCGCCGACGTGGAAGCCATCATCGAGCACCGCGACAAGGTGCTGCGCGTGCCCACCCAGGCGATCCAGCAGGACGGCACGGTGCTGGTGCTGGGCAAGGACGACACGCTGGAGACGCGCCATCTGAAAACCGGGCTGGCCAACTGGGCGTTCACGGAAGTCGTCAGCGGCCTCGGGGCCGGCGACCGCGTGCTGCTGTCCTTCGACCAGGAGAACGTGAAGGCCGGCCTGAAGGTCGCTCCCAAGCCCGCGCAGCCATGATCCGCCTCACCTCGATCACGCGCGTGTTCCGCATGGGCGACCAGGAAGTGCGCGCGCTCAATGGCGTCAACCTCGACATCGCGTCGGGCGAATACGTGTCCATCATGGGCCCTTCGGGCTCGGGCAAGTCCACCCTGCTGAACGTCGTCGGTCTGCTCGATCGTCCCGACAGCGGACGCTACGAACTGGACGGTTCCGACGTCACCGACCTGTCCGAGACCGAGCGGGCACGCGTGCGCCGGGAAAAGATCGGCTTCGTGTTCCAGTCCTTCCATCTCGTGCCACGGCTCACCGCAGCCGAGAACATCGAGTTGCCGCTGATGTTGGAAGGTATCGCCCCGGCCGAGCGCAAGTCGCGCGTCGACACCGCACTCGATGCCTTCGACCTCAAAGACCGCGCCCGCCATCGCCCGGCCGAACTTTCCGGCGGCCAGCGCCAGCGCGTGGCGATCGCGCGCGCCACCATCCTGCGCCCCACGGCGCTCCTGGCCGACGAGCCGACCGGCAATCTCGACCACCGCATCGGCGCCGAAGTGATGGAACTGCTGGAAGGCCTGCACCATGCCGGCACCACGCTGATCGTCGTCACCCACGACCGCGAACTCGGCGCGCGCGCGCATCGCCACATCGCGATGCGGGATGGCGAGATCGTGGGGGATGAAAAATGAAGGCGGCCACTGTTCGGCCTGTGCTAGGCAAGGGATGTACCAAAGTGGGCACAGAGCTTCGACAGGCTCAGCCCGAACGGTGGTTGGGTTGCGTGTGTGCGAAAGCCCGCCCCCTTAGCCCGTTCGCCCTGAGCCCTTCGACTATGCTCAGGAGAGCCCTGTCGAAGGGCAGCATTGTCACTGACCTGTCATCCACACGTGTTTCGACACGCTCAACACGAACGGCCCCCCGGATCGCCCGATGAACCTGCGCGACACCCTGACCCTCTCCTTCTCAACCGTGGTGAGCTACCGCACCCGCTCGCTGCTCATCGTGCTGGCGATGGCGCTCGGCGTGGCGGCGGTGGTGGTGCTGACGGCGCTGGGCGAAGGTGCGCGCCGCTACGTGGTGGGGCAATTCTCCTCGCTCGGCACCAACCTGGTCATCGTGCTGCCGGGCCGCGCCGAGACCTCGGGCGGCCTTCCCGGCGCGGCGCTGGGACAGACACCGCGCGACCTGACCCTCGACGACGCCCTTTTCATCAGCCACCTGCCGCAGGTCAAGCGCTATGCGCCGCTCAATGTGGGTGTGGCCGAACTCTCCGCCGGCGGGAAACTGCGCGAGGTGACCGTGCTCGGCAGCACGGCCGAACTGCTGCCGATCCGCCACATGAAACTGTCGCAGGGCAGTTTCCTCGCACACGGCTCGGAACGCAGCGCGCAGATCGTGCTGGGCAGCGTGCTGGCGCATGAATTCTTTCCCGACGGCAACGCCGTCGGCCAGCGCGTGCGCCTCGGCGACAGCCGATTTATGGTCTCGGGCGTACTGGCTGTCCAGGGCGAATCGATGGGTT
The DNA here is from genome assembly GCA_001899305.1 of Thiobacillus sp. 0-1251. GTDB lineage: Bacteria > Pseudomonadota > Gammaproteobacteria > Burkholderiales > Thiobacillaceae > Thiobacillus. The sequence goes on from MKWL01000021.1 coordinate 20,839, forward strand.
TCAATTCCGACGAGATCGCCATCATCCCGGTCGACTACGCGCAGGAACTGTTCAACACCAACACCTTGTTCCGCATCCTGGTCGAGGCTCGCAGCCGCAACGCCATCGAGCCGGCCAAGGCCGCCATCGCCCACGCTCTGAAGCTGCGCCACGACGGCGAGGAGGATGTGACCGTCATCACCCAGGACGCCATCCTCGCCACCTTCGACCGCATCCTGCGCGCGCTGACCCTGGGCGTGGCGGGCATCGCCGCGATCAGCCTGGCGGTGGCCGGCATCCTGGTGATGAACGTGATGCTGGTCGCGGTCGCGCAGCGCACCTCGGAAATCGGCCTGCTGAAAGCCCTCGGCGCGCCCGCGTCCGACATCCGCCGCCTGTTCTTCGCCGAGGCGCTGTGGCTGTCGCTGGCGGGCGGTGCCATCGGCTACGCGCTGGGGAACCTCGGCGCCTGGGGGATCCGCCTCGCCTACCCCACGCTCCCCGCCTGGCCGCCGGCCTGGGCCAGCGCGGCGGGCGTGGCGACCGCCCTCCTCACCGGCGTCATCGCCAGCCTGCTGCCCGCCGCGCGCGCGGCGCGGCTCGACCCCGTGCTTGCGCTGAGTGGAAAATGAGTTTCATCGACACCCTGGGCTTCGCCCTGCACGCCCTGACCGCGCATCGGCTGCGCACCTTCCTGTCCGCCACCGGCATCGCAGTGGGCATTGCCGCAGTGATCCTGCTCACCTCGATCGGCGACGGCATCCATCGATTCGTGCTGGCCGAGTTCACCCAGTTCGGCACCAACATCATCGTCGTCACCCCAGGCAAGATCAGCACGCACGGTGCCTCGGTCGGTGCCATCGGCAGCGCACGGCTGTTGACCATCGACGACGCATTGGCGCTGAAGGCCTCGCGCTACGCGCAATACACGAACTCCGGCGTGATGGGCAATGCGGAAATCCGCGCCCACGGCCGCAGCCGCCGCGTGACAGTCTATGGCGAAGGGCCGGATTTCTCGCGCGCGTTCAACATGCACGTCGCGGTCGGCCAGTACCTGCCCGCCGACGACCCGCGCAATCCGCGCGCCTATGCCGTGCTGGGCGCGAAAGTGCAAACCGAGCTGTTCGGCACGAGCAATCCGCTGGGCGCCACCCTGCAGGTCGGCGCGTCGCGCTTCCGCATCATCGGCGTCATGGCGCCCAAGGGCCAGGTGCTCGGCTTCGACCTCGACGACACGGTCTACATCCCCACTGCGCGCGCGCTGGAAGTGTTCAACCGCGAAGGCGTCATGGAAGTCCACGTCGCCTACAAGCCCGGTTCACCCCTGAAGGCCGTGGTCAAGGACATCGAACGCATCCTGGTCGCGCGCCACGGCCGCGAGGACTTCACCGTCACGCCGCAGCAGCAGATGCTCGACACGCTTTCCACCGTACTCGAAGTGCTCACCTTCGCCGTCGCCGCGCTCGGCGGGATTTCATTATTGGTCGGCGCAGTGGGCATGGTCACGCTGATGCACATCGCCGTGGCCGAGCGCGTCGCCGAGATCGGCCTGCTCACCGCGCTGGGCACGACGCGCGCGCAGATCCGCACGCTGTTTTTAATGGAATCGACCGTCCTGTCCACCCTGGGCGGGCTTGGCGGGTTGGCGGTCGGCGCCGGGATCGCCGGGCTGCTGAAGCTCACGGTCAGCGACCTGCCGGTCAATACACCTTGGGATTACGCTTTCGGCGCGCTCGGGGTGTCGGTGCTGATCGGGCTGGCCGCCGGCGTGGTGCCGGCGATGCGCGCAGCACGGCTCAACCCGGTGGATGCATTGCGCGCCGAATAAGGCCCCCTATCCCGCGACCATCCATCCATGGTGTCGCACAGGCAAGCCGCCCACCCGGCAGAAACCCGATTGACAGTTGTCCTACAAGCGGGTGCGCCGTCGACCTATACGAATGGAACGGCACTCCCATTAAATTTTCATCTGCGTCGCCGATCTCACAGCACCCCCCGTTCGGTACGTAAGTAGCCAGGCTGCATCCTTGGCGCCCATCCATTTCGTAAGGAGATCCGCATGAAACACGTACCCAGTATCGCTGCATTCGCCCTCGCTTCAGGCCTTGCCCTGCTGGCAACCGGATGTGACCGCAAGCCCGCCGATCAGCCGGCCGATACAGCCAGCCCGACGACAGGCGAGAGAATGGACAATGCCATCGACCATACCAAGCAGGCAACCCAGGACCTGGGCAACTCGCTGGAACAGAAAGCCGACCAGGCAGGACAGGCCATCGACGACGCCACGATTACGACGTCGATCAAAGGCAAGTATCTGGCCGACGATACCCTCAAGGGTCTCGACATTTCGGTTGAAACGGACCACGGCGTGGTGATGCTGAGCGGTACGGTACAGAGCGATTCGGCCAAAGAGCTCGCCACGAAGATTGCTCAGGGCGTAGAGGGCGTGGTAAGCGTCAACAACCAGCTCACCGTCAAATAAGCCCGCTCCTTGGAACCGGTCAGCGCTTTCCGCCTGTCATGGCTCCGACGCCTCATGAGTGGCCTGGAAACTCGCTACGCCCGCCAGCGCTACCGAGGTGCTCGGGCAACAATTCGTCGCTTCCGTCCATGTCCCCCACTTCGTCATAACGCAGGGGGCGGGCGCGTCCTTGCAAGAAATCGCCGCCCGTTATCTCGGCCAGGATCACCATGTGGTCGCCCGCCGGATGCCTTGATACGGCGCGGCAGTCGAGATAGGACAGTCCTTCATCCAGGATCGGGGCGCCTGAGGGCGCTGCGTGCCAGGCTACTGCGCTCAGTTTGTCCTCGTCCTGGGCGCTATGGTTGCCGAAGAAGTCTGCGAGGGCACATTGGTCACGCTGCAATACCGTCACTGCGAACACGCCGCTTTCCACGAGCAAGGGATATGAAGCATTGTCGGGATTGACGGCCATTGCCAGCATGGGCGGTTGCATGGACACCTGCATGACCGACGAGGCGGTGAAGGCGTTCCGCCGGCTGTCCTTACCCACGCCCACCACATAGACACCTTGGGTCACGGTCATCAATAGACGCTTGACGGGGTTATCTACGCTCATGTTCACTCTGCTGGCACATGCGCCACACTTAGGGGCCGAGCACGCACTATGCGCGGATAGGCCAACCTGGGCGAATCGGCATGGTCCGAAACTGACGTAAGACAATTCCGGCTGCGCGAGCGAACCGGGAAAATGCGGAGTCCTTGTTAGGCGTGACTCGCCTCAACCTACTTGAACAACCCGATTGCCGGGTCAATCGGCCGCCATTACGGCTCATACCCTTCACGATGCGTCGCATTGATGGTACGCAGCAGTTCGCGGAACGGGATGCTGCGCTCGTGCTTCTTGAACAGCGGCATGAAGGCGAGGTCCTCGCCCGACCCCACGCCCGCATACTTACCGGAAGCCATCGCTTCGTGCAGGTCGCGCAGCATCTTGTCGAGGTCGTCCAGGAAGGGCGTATAGGTCGATGCCTCGTCATCGTCGTGTTCCAGGCAAGCACGCAGTTCGTCGACTTCGTACACGGCTTCGTGCACCAGGTCGACCAGTTGGTTGAAGTCTTGGGCTCTTTTCATGTTCGTGTGCATGTTGGAGAAAACGTAAGGATACCGCCGCTTGACGGGTGGTGCGACAGGCGCGCGATTCGAACGCAAGTTTCGGATTGCGGCGCGGTCCGAACCGGCCGACACTGTGATGAACGAAACCCGGATGCACGCCCGCCATGGATACCGAATCTGCCGTTCCCCCACCGCATGCCGACGAGCCGGAAGCCGACCCGCTCACCGAACGGCGCTGGCAGGCGGTGGTCCGCCGCGATCCACAGGCGGATGGCGAATTCGTCTACGCGGTCCGCACCACCGGCGTGTATTGCCACCCGTCGTGTCCGTCACGCGCAGCGAAACGGGAGAACGTGGCGTTCTTCGATACCGCCACGCTTGCGGCGGCGGCGGGCTACCGGCCCTGCCAGCGCTGCCGGCCGGACGCACCTTCGCTGCAGCAGCGGCGCCATGCGCTGGTGCGCCAGGCCTGCGAGGCCATCGAGCACGGTCCGGCCACGCCGACGCTCGCGCAGCTGGCGCGGCAGGCCGGGATGAGCCCGTATCATTTCCAGCGCATCTTCAAGGCCGTCACCGGCCTTTCCCCCAAGGCCTATCACCAGGCCCTGCAGGCCAAACGCGTCACGTCCGCGCTGCAGTCCGCGCCGTCGGTAACGGCGGCTATCTACGATGCCGGCTTCAATTCGACCGGCCGCTTCTACGAGAACGCCCCCGCCCTGCTCGGCATGGCGCCGGGCCGCTATCGCCAGGGCGGTGCCGGCGAGCACATCCGCTACGCCGTCGAACGCTGCACGCTCGGCTGGATCGTCGTCGCGGCGACCCGCAAGGGGATCTGCGCCATCGAGTTCGGAGACGAACCGCAGGCGCTGGCCGATCGCGTGCGGGCCCGCTTCCCGCAGGCCGCGTTCGAACCGGCCGACGATGCGTTCCGGCGCTGGGTCGTCCGGGTGCTGCGCCATATTGAACAGCCGCGCGGCGTGCTGGACCTGCCGCTGGACGTGCAGGGCACGGTCCTGCAGCACCGCGTCTGGCAGGCGCTGCAGGCGATCCCGGCGGGCCAGACCGTGAGCTACGGCGAGCTCGCCGAACGTCTCGGCCAGCCGAAGGCCCATCGCGCCGTGGCGCACGCCTGCGCCGTCAATCCCGTGGCGGTGGCGATCCCCTGCCACCGTGCCGTGCGCGCCGATGGGTCGCTGGCCGGATACCGCTGGGGCCTCGAACGCAAGGCGGAACTGCTGAAGCGGGAAGCGGCCGCCTCCCTCCTCAAAGAACCGTCCGCCGATGCCGTTATTGATGGAAAGCCATCAAAACGACACAGGAGGACACGGTGAGCATCAAGCGCGACATCGAATACGCCATTTACATCCACGGGGCATGGAAGACCCATTTCCGGAATTTCCTGGGCGGGCGGGCGCCGATGGACATGTCTGTCGTCGGCAGCACGCACGCGTGCAAGCTCGGGCACTGGCTCGACAACGAGGCGCGCCGGATGCTGTCGCCCGGGGACCATGCCGAGGCCTGCCGGCTGCACGCCCGGTTCCACGAAGTGGCCGGCGGCATCGTCGACAACATCAAGCAGAAGAATTTCGCGGTCGCGCGCGCGTCGCTGATCCCGGGCGGGGCCTTCGACCAGGCCAGCCACGGGATGGCCGCCTTCCTGCGCAGGATGCCCATGCGGCAGCGGGCGCGCGGCAGAACCGACACCGAGGTGAAGCAGGCCGCCTGACCGCCCCTTGCCTCTGCCGTATGGCAGACACAAAAAAACAGGGGCCGCAGCCCCTGTTTTCCTTGGTAAAACCGCCGATCAGCCCTTGACTGGCTTGGCGGCGATTTCCTCCAGCCTGCGCGCCTTGATGACCTGACCGTTCAGCGCGGCGTCCTTGGCGCTGCCGCCGTAGGCCACGACCATCAGCTGGCTGTAGTACATCACCGGGATGTTGAACTTGGTGCCGTAGCGCTGGTTGATCTGGCCCTGGTAGATCTCGACGTTGGCCTGGCACAGGGGGCACGGCGTGACGATCATCTCGGCGCCGTGGTCGTAGGCCGACTCGACGATGTCCTTGATCTGCGCCTGCGCCTTCTCGGGCTCGGAGAACGCCAGCGCGCCGCCGCAGCAGGTCACCTTCATGTCGTATTCGGGAATCGACTCGGCGCCGACCATCTCGACCATCTTGTCGAGGTAGACCGGGTTTTCGAACGATTCGCCGGCGACGCCGAACGGGCGGTTGGTCTGGCAGCCGACGTAGCCGGCGATCTTGACGCCTTCCAGCGGACGCACGACGTGCTTCTTCATCTCGTCGAAGCCGAGGTCCTCGATCAACACTTCCACCATGTGGCGGATCTCGGGCATCTCATTGATCGTCAGCCCGGCTTCCTTCAGCGCTTCGCGGGTGTCGGCCATCAGCGTGTCGGAATGCGTCAGGCGCTCGCGGGTCTCGCGTGCGCCCAGCCAGCAGGCGGCGCAGGTGGCGACGATCTCCTGACCCGGCAGGTTCTTCTCGGACAGTGCGAAGTTGCGCGCATTCATCACGTGACGCGGCAGTTCGCCGGCTTCCGCATAACCAATGGATGCGCCGCAGCAGTTCCAGTCGGGAATCTCGGTCAGCTTGACGTCGAGTGTCTTGCACATCGACTCGACCGAGGTCAGGTAGTTGGATGCGGAAGCGCCCTTCTGCGACGAACAACCGGGGTAAAACGCGTATTCATGTTTGGCCATATCTTTCTCCTCAGCCCGCCATCTTGGCGGCCTTGCGGCTGCGTTCGATTTCGTAGGCTTTTTTCAGCATCGCCTGGATGCCTTTCTGGTCCTTGCACTTGTGGCCGCCGAGCAGTTCGAACGGGTTGAGCCGCTTGGCCTTCAGGAGGCCAATCGCCACGTCCTTCATCTTCATGCCTTCCTTGATGCCGGCACCGAAACCGTCCTTGAAGTACAGGCCCATCGACAGCTTGAGCTCGTTTACGCGTCCCGTATGGGTGCAGTTCTTCCAGAACAGGCCGCTGAAGAAGCGCGTCGGCTGCATCTTCGGCGCCTTGCCGAGCCGGTGCGCGTATTCGGCGATGCCGTGCATGATGTGGGTGATCGGCAGCTTGCGCGGGCAGCGCACGATGCAGTTGTAGCAGGAGGTGCAGTTCCACATCGAGGTCGTGGTCAGCACTTCCTCGCGCTTGCCGGCGCGGATCATCATGAAGAGTTCCTGCGGCGGATGCTCCCACGCGCTCTGGAAGTTGGTCGGGCAGGAACCGGAGCAGACGCCGCATTGCATGCACATCTTCACCCAGTCGCCCATCTCGACCTGTTCTTCGATTTCCTTCAGGAAGTTGTTGCGGTATTTCTCCGCCAGTGCGGTGTTTGCGCTCATGGTGGGTCTCCTGTTAGAAGCCTTTGAACGGGCTGGGGCCTACGGCAACCAGCTCGGCGGCATACTTGTTGATCATGTCGGGCACCCGCTCGATGTCGGTGATGGCGACTTCGAGATCGCGCACACGCTCCGATTCCAGATTCAGCGTCTTCAACGTGTCATCGATCTTGGACATGCGCACACGCCCCAGTTCGGAACCCTTGACGAAGTGGCACTGATATTCGTCGCCGGATTTGCAGCCCATCAGCATCACGCCGTCGTAGCCGGCGTTGAGTGCATCGGTGATCCAGATGGTGTTGACGGAACCGAGACAGCGGATCGGAATGATGCGCACGAAGGCCGAGTACTCGTTGCGGCTCATGCCCGCCATATCGAGCGCCGGGTAGGCGTCGTTCTCGCACGCCAGGATCAGGATGCGCGGCTTTTCCGAGAACTCGTCGGGGATATCGACCGCCTTGATCTGCGCACCGACCGTGTTGACCGAATAGTTCTCGAACGAGATCACGCGCACCGGGCAGGCGCCCATGCAGGTCCCGCAACGGCGGCAGCGTGATTCGTTGAATACCGGAAAGCGCTTTTCGTCCTCGTCGATGGCGCCGAACGGACATTCCACCGTGCAGCGCTTGCACTGCGTACAGCCTTCCAGACGCACCTTCGGGAACGACAGGTCGCCCGAGCGCGGATGCGCGGCGCGGCCGAGCTCGGCATTTTCCAGTGCCTGGATCGCTTTCAGCGCGGCACCGGTGGCATCCTCGCGCGCCTGCACGATGTCCATCGGGCGGCGCACCGGCCCGGCGGTGTAGATGCCGGTGCGGCGGGTCTCGTAGGGAAAGCAGATGAAGTGCGAATCGGTGAAGCCCTGCTTCAACTGCGGCACATCCGGGCCCTGACGATAGGTCAGGTTGAGGATGGAGATCGGCTTCACTTCCACCGTGCCGGCAGCTGCGGACTCGCCTTCCTGGCCCTCGACCTGCGGCTTGGTCAGCGCATCGATGTTGATGCCCGAGTTCGCCACTTGGCCGGTCGCCAGCACCACCAGGTCGACGTCCACCATCGACGCGTCGGTGTCGCCCAGGATCAGGTCGTTGAATTTGACCGTGCTGGTATTGCCGTTCGGCACCACTTCGGCGACCTTGCCCTTGGTGAAGATGACGCCCTTCTCCTGCGCGCTACGGTAGAAGTCCTCGCCGTTGCCGGGGGTACGCAGGTCCGTGTAGATGATGGTGGTGTCGACGGACGGATTGGTATCCTTGAAGTACATCGCCTGCTTGATGCTGGCGTTGCAGCAGAAACCCGAGCAGTAGGACAGGTGCGTGCCGGTCGGGTCGCGTTGGCCGGCGCATTGCACGAACACCACCGATTTCACCGGCTGGTTGTCCGACGGACGGCGAATGATGCCGTCTCCTGCCGCAGCCGCTTTCGCCAGCGCTTCGAGGCCGGCCTGGTCGACCACGTTGGGCGACTTGCCGCCGCCGAGTTCGGGCAGCTTGTTCATGTCGTACAACGTGAAACCGGTTGCCTGCACGATCGCACCGATGTCTTCGGTGTGCGTCGCACCCGATTCGGTGGCGATATCGACCACGAAACGGCCCGGCGCACCATCGGTCTTGGCGATGGTGGCGTTGAGGTAGACCTTGATGTTGCTGTCGCCCATCACCAGGGAGGCGAGGTCGGCCACGCCGGTATCGGCCGGCGACTTGAAAGGCTCGTGCACCGGCGTGCGCTTGTAGAGCTTGCCGGCCCAGCCGCCGAGTTCGCCGGACTTCTCGACCAGCACCACCGAATAACCGGTCTTCGATGCTTCGATCGCGGTCGTCATGCCGGTCACGCCACCGCCCACCACCAGCAGGGTCTTGCTGCTGCCGGTATTGGTGTTGCCGCCGGGCGCGGTCATCGCCTTCACTTCGGCACAGCCCATGCGGATGTAGTCTTCAGCCATGTCCTGCGTGGTTTCGCGCGCTTCCTCGGTATCGGGACGGATCCAGATCACGCCCTCGCGCAGGTTGGCACGCGCCACCGCGTTTTCGGGGAAGAAGAACGCTTCGGTCTTGGCGCGGCGCGAGCAGGCGCCGATCATGATGTGGGTGACGCCTTCGTTCGCGATGTCGTTCTTGATCATCGCCACGCCGTCGGCGTTGCACAGGAAATCGTGCGATTTCGCCAGCGGCACCTTGCCGTCCTTCTGTGCGATCTTGACCAATGCGTCCGTATCCAGACGCTCGCCGAGTCCGCAGCCCTTGCAGATATACGCTGCGACTTTGATGTCAGCCATTGTTTACGCCTCCGCCTTCGCTACTTTGTTGACCACCTGGATGGCGCGCAATGCCGCCGCGGTGGCCGATTGCACGGCACGGTTCACGTCCAGCGCATTCGACGCGCAACCGGCGCCGAACACGGCACCGTTGGCCGGATCGGCTTCGATGAAGCCGCTCGAATCCGCCACGATGTGGCCGGGAATGTTGATGCCCTTGACCGAGGGCTCCATGCCGACCGCCAGCACCACCAGGTCGTGCGGCGTGGTGTAGCGCTTGTAGCCTTCGGTGTTGACGCCCCAGCATACCGGGTTGCCCTGCTCGTCCTCGGTGATCTTCGCGACCTTGGACTTGATGAAGGTGACCGAGGGATCGGCCTGCACCTTCTGATAGAAATCCTCGAAGCGGTCGATGGCGCGGATGTCGATGTAGTAGATGGTCGACTTGCCGTCTTCCGGATACTTCTCGCGCACGTAGTGCGTCTGCTTCAGCGACGCCATGCAGCAGATGCGCGAACAGTGACGCAGGTGGTTCTCGTCACGCGAGCCGGCGCACTGGATGAAGGCGATGTTCTTCGCTTCCTTGCCGTCGCTGGGACGCAGGATCTTGCCGCCGGTGGGGCCGTGGATGTCGGCCAGGCGCTCGAACTCGACGCTGGTGATGACGTTCTTGAAGCGGCCATAGCCGTAGGGCTGAATCTTCGCCGCGTCATAGGGCTTCCAGCCGGTCGCCCATACCACCGCGCCGGCCTTGACCTGGATCGTCTCCTCCTTCATGTCGAGGTCGATCGCGCCGTATTTGCAGGCGGCCTTGGCCTTGTCCGCATCGGGGGTACCGATGATCGCCGGGTCCAGCACGTAGCGCTGCGGATAGGCCATCGCATTCGGCAGGTAGGCCGCCTTGTGCTGGCCGAGGTTGTAGTTGAACGGATCGTCCACCATCGTCTCGACCGCGCGCCCGCAATCGCCGCAGGCGGTGCAGTTCTCGTTCACGTAGCGCGGCTTGATCTTGATGGTGGCGGTATAGTCGCCGGTACCGCCTTCGATGCCGGAGACTTCGGCGAGCGTCAGCACGCGCACGCGGGGGTTGTTCTTGAGGCGGCGCAGGTTGATTTCCAGACCGCAGGTGGGGTGGCACAGCTTGGGGAAGTAGCGATACAACTGGGAAGTCCGTCCGCCCAGTGCGGGATTTTTCTCAACCAGAACGACGTTCTTGCCGGTTTCGGCCGCTTCGAGCGCGGCGGTCATGCCGGAAATCCCGCCGCCCACCACGAGAATCGTCTCGTTGGTCGCAACATGCTCCGTCATTGTTGTTTCCTCCATCCAATGGATGCAAAATCATTTGAAACCGCCCGAAAAACCGCCCCGGACGGTCGGGCATTTCGCCCATAAGTGAATCCCTGAAATGGTACTCCGAAGGCCATGCCTGCCGCCACGGCCAAGTGCGCATTCTCAATCGAAGTTTTCTATGCGGGAATAAGGGGAAGTGTTTTCAGCAGGCCGGGCCGTGCCGGCACCTCCCCTCAGGCCGGCTTGAACGATCCCATGAAACGCGTCATATCGTCGGCTGGCAACGGCCGGCTGATCAGGTAACCCTGCATCACGTCGCATTGCAGCGCGCGCAGGTAGCGCGCCTGCTCCTCGTCCTCCACGCCCTCGGCGATGATCTCGAGCCCGAGGCTGTGGCCCATGGCGATCACGGCCTTGACGATCGAGGCATTGCCGCTGTTGGTCGTCACGTCGCGCACGAAGGAAATGTCGATTTTCAGCTTGTGTACCGCCAGCTGCTGAAGATAGGCCAGCGAGGAATAGCCGGTGCCGAAATCGTCGATCGACAGGCATACGCCCAAGGCCTTGAGTTCGGCCAGCGCCTTGAAGGACTGGTCCCGGTCCACCAGGACGAAGCTTTCGGTGATTTCAAGCTCGAGCTGCGCGGGGGCGATCCCGCTGTCCTGCAACGCCTCTTTCACCGATTTGACCAGATGCCCCCGGTTGAGCTGGACGGCGGAAACGTTCACCGAAACCTGCCGGGGCGCCTGTCCGCTATCCGACCAGGCCCTGATCTGACGGCATGCCGCACGCAACACCCAATCCCCGAGCGGCACCACCAGGCCGCTTTCCTCGGCCAGCGGGATGAATGCGTCGGGCGGGATCATGCCCCGCTCCGGGTGTTGCCAGCGCACCAGCGCTTCAAGGCCCACGATCTTGCCACTGGTGAGGTCGACCTGCGGCTGGTAGTACAGACACAGTTCCTGCCGCTCGAGCGCGCGGCGCAGGTCGGCTTCGAGCGTCAAGCGCTCCTTGGAGCGGCTGGTCATCTCCGGCGAGAAGAAGCGCAGGATACCCCGCCCCTGCGCCTTGGCCTGGTGGAGTGCGGCGTCGGCGCTGCTCTGCAGGGTCGCGGCATCGCGGCCATCGGCCGGATACAGCGCGATGCCGATGCTCGCGCCGGTGTAGATCTGCTTGCCATCCAGATGGAAGCGTTCGCCCAGCGCATCGATCATGTGCTGGGCGACCAGATCGATGCCGGGCAGGCTCATGCCGCGCTCGACGATGATGTAGAACTCGTCGCCGCCGATACGGGCGATCACGCTGCCATCGGGCAGCAGGTCCAGCAGGCGCTTGCTCACCTCGACCAGCAGCTGGTCGCCCACGCTGTGGCCGAGGCTCTCGTTGACGGTCTTGAAGCTGTCGAGATCGAGGAACAACAGGGCAAACCGGCCCTGGCTGCGTTCGGCATTGAGGACGGCCTGTGCCAGCAGTTGCGCGAACAGCGCGCGATTGGGCAGGCCGGTCAGCGGATCGCGGTGCGCGAAGAAATCCAGCTTCTGCTCGGCCCGCTGGCGATCGGTGATGTCGCGATGGGAGCCGCGCACGCCCAGCGCCTTGCCTGTCGCGTCATGTACCTTCCGGCATACATGCTCGATCCAGCGTTCGCCGTCGTCGCGAGCGCGGATGCGGAAGATGAGCAGTTCCGGATTGGCACTGGACGCGCACGGACCCTGCTTTCGCCAGGCCTCCAGATCGTCCGGATGGATGATCTTCTCCATCAGGCCGGCGTCGGTGAAGAAATCGGCGGGGGCGTAGCCCGATACATCCTGGCAGGCCGGCGAGACATAGAGATAACTGCCGTCGGGGGCCAGCCAGTACTCCCAGTTGGGCGAATAGTCGGCCAGGATGCGGTACTTCTCCTCGCTCTGCTCGAGCATGGCCGTGCGCTGTGCCACCTGGTCCTCGAGAAAATGGCGCAGCCGGGCAAGCTCGAGGTGCGTGCGCACGCGCGCGCGCACCTCATCGATGTCGAACGGCTTGGTGATGTAGTCGGCCGCGCCGATGCTGAATCCCCTGACCTTCTGCTGCGTCGCATCGACCACCGTGACGAAGATGACCGGAATGCGGTTGCCGGCCGGCGTCGCCTTGATGCGCCGGCAGACTTCGTAGCCATCCATCTCCGGCATCATGATGTCGAGCAGGACCAGGTCGGGCGGCGTCGGCCCTTCGACCAGCTCGATCGCCCTGGCGCCGGTGCGGGCGACCAGGATCCGGTAGTCGTCCTTCAGCGCCTCCAGCAGCTCATGGATGTTTTCCGGAATGTCGTCGACCACCAGCAGCGAGGGCGGGCGTTCCGGATCGGCATGCTCGGCAATGTCGAACATCACCGGGTTCTTCCGGTAGCGCTGCAATTCGAGCTGGGTGCGGATGCGCACATGCAGCAGTTCCGGATTGACCGGCTTGACGAGGTAATCGGCCACGCCGAGCCTGAGGCCGCGCGCCTCGTCGGTGGCATCGTCCTGCGCCGTGACGAACATGACGGGGATGTCCGCGGTAGCGGGGTGCGATTTCAGGTGGGCCAGCACGGAATAGCCGTCCATGCCCGGCATGCGGATATCGAGCAGGATCAGGTCGGGCGGTGGCTGGTGCTGGGCAAGCTGGAGGGCCTTCTCGCCGCTGGTGGCCGCAATGATCGCATAGTCGTCGCGCAGGACATGCATCAGCGCGTGCAGATTCTCGTGCACGTCGTCGACGATGAGGATGCGGGGGCGACCCGGGGCGGATTGCGTCATAGGCTCACTCCGTTTCCGATTTCAGGCGTTCCAGCAGCGTACGGAGCTGCATCCGTGCTTCATCGATGGCGAAGACATCGACCTCGGCGGCCAGTGCTGCGATCTCCGCTTCCAGCGGCGTACCGCACACGCCCGCGCGCAGTTCCAGCAACAGGGGCTCCGCCGCCCCCAGGTCGCCGTCCAGGGCCCGCGCCAGACGGTCCAGCCGCGCCCGAATCCCGGCCGCATCGAGCGGTTCGGCAGCAGGCACGGGGGCCGGCGGAAGTCGGGATGCCAGGCTGTCGATATCCTGCATCACCGCCTGCAGTCGCGCCTGCAAGTCCGCCAGCACGGCCGGGGGAGGCAGCGTCTCCTGCTTCAGCAGCGTGTCGACCTCGCCCACTTTCTCGTACAGCGCCGTGGCCCCGATATTCCCGGTGACGCCCTTCAGTGCATGGCAATACGCTTCCGCCTGCTGCAGGTTCGCCTGCGCCAGCAGCCGCTGGAGTTCCTCGCCGGCGTCGGCATAGCGCTCGCGAAAACGGCGCAACTGCCTGCAGTATGCCTCGACCTTGCCGCCGATGCGGCGAATGCCTTCGCTCGCGTCGAGACTGGCGAGCGCCCGCAGCGCGGGCGGGATATCCTCCATGCGTCGTTCCGGCGCGGCATGTACCGCCGCGCCACTACGAGGCGCCCGCAGGTGCAGCCATTTCGCCAACACGCTCAGCAGTCGGTCGGGCGCCACCGGTTTGGTGACATGGTCGTTCATCCCTGCGCTCTGGCTCTTTTCGGCATCCTGCACCATGGCCAGCGCGGTCATGGCGATGATCGGCAGCGTGGCGAAACGCTCGCCGCCGGGCGCCGCTGCCAGCGCACGAATCCGGCGAGACGCTTCCAGGCCGTCCATGACCGGCATCTGGATGTCCATCAGGACGGCATCGTAATCCTGCATCCGCACCTTCTCGACCGCCTCCTGGCCATTCACGGCCACGTCCACCTCGATGCCTTCGCTGCGCAGCAGCTCGGTGGCGAATTCGCGGTTGATGTCGTTGTCCTCGACCAGCAGCAGGCGGGCGCCGGCCAGCTGGCCGGCAGACACCGCGTGATCCAGCGGGTTGCCGCGTAGCCGGTCGTCCGGGCCGAGGATGCGTCCGCGCCCCAGCACCGAGAGGATGGTGTCGAGCAGCGTCGACGGCGACACCGGCTTGATGAGAAAGCCGTTCACGCCCACCTGTTCGGCCAGCCGGATCACGTCCTCGCGCCCGTAGGCGGTCACCATCACCACCTTGGGCTGGTGCGGGCCGGGCAGATCGCGATGGATGCGCTGCGTCGCCTCGTCACCGTTCATCCCCGGCATGCGCCAGTCCATCAGCACCAGGTCGAAGGGCGCGTCGCCTGCCGCCTTGAGCGCCGCCAGGGCGGCCGGGCCGCTTTGCGCCGTTTCCACGTCGAGATGGAAGAAGCGCAGCATCCCCGCCAGGATTTCGCACGACACTTCGTTGTCGTCCACCACCAGGACACGGATCCCCTTGAGCAGCGGGCCCGCCTGCTCCACCAGCTCGCGCCGCCGCGCCTCGGCCTGCTGGGCGATCAGAAACCGGACCGTGAAGCAGATCGTCGTACCCACCCCCGGCTGCGAATCCTCCACCCAGATGCGGCCGCCCATCTGTTCGACCAGATTCCTGGAAATGGCGAGTCCCAGGCCGGTACCGCCGAAACGGCGCGTGGTCGACTGGTCGGCCTGGGTGAATTTCTCGAACAGTCGGGACTGCACCTCCGCCGTCATGCCGATGCCGGAGTCGCGCACGCAGGCCTGCAGGGTGAGCGCCGTGTCGGTGAGGTCGATGCCGCTGAGCGCCAGTTCGACTTCGCCTTGCTCGGTGAATTTCACGGCGTTGCCGCACAGGTTGAGCAGCACCTGGCCCAGGCGCAGCGGATCGCCAATCAGCACCGGCGGGATCGACACGTCATAGCGGATGAGGAATTCGATGCCCTTGTGCTCGAGCTGGTAGCTGATCGCGTCGGCCA
Source organism: Thiobacillus sp. 0-1251 (assembly GCA_001899305.1). Taxonomy (GTDB): domain Bacteria; phylum Pseudomonadota; class Gammaproteobacteria; order Burkholderiales; family Thiobacillaceae; genus Thiobacillus. The sequence continues at coordinate 36,076 of MKWL01000021.1, forward strand.
ACTGTTCCATCACCCCGTCGAGGCCGAACTCAACGCTTTCGATCTCCAGCTTGCCGGCTTCGATCTTCGAAAAATCGAGAATGTCGTTGATGATGCCGAGGAGCGAATGCGCCGCGCCCTGTGCCTTGGTCAGGTGGTTGCGCAGGCTGGGCGCCAGGTCGCCCTTGAGCGCCAGATAGAGCATGCCGAGGATGGCGTTCATCGGGGTGCGGATTTCGTGACTCATGTTGGCCAGGAAATCCGACTTCATGCGCGTCGCCTCCTCGGCCAGGGCCTTGGCCGTGCGCATGGCCTCCATGGCGGCGCGTTCGGCCGTGATGTCCTCGATGATGCCCACTACCCCCTTGGACGGATCGGCGGGATCGACACTGCGCACCGACATCCGGGACCAGAAACGGCTGCCGTCCTTGCGCACGACCGGTTGCTCGCGCACATGAGTTTCGCCCCGCGCGATCTGCGCATACATCTCCTGGCCGACCTGGATGAAGCTGGCGTCATCGGCATACCACATGCGCGTCGACCGGCCGACCTGCTCGCCCGGCGCACAGCCGAACAGTTCGTCCATACGCCGGTTGCTGCGCACGACGATCCGCTCCTTCGCCAGCACGATCCCCACGCTGGCGGAATCGAACAGGGCCTGCAATTCGCCGCTGCGCTCCGCCACCAGCCGCTCCAGATCGGCACGCTGGCGCTCCAGCTCCTGCGTCGTCCTCACCAGCGCCCGCGTCCGCTGGTCCACCTGCCAGCGCAGCAGCAGGCTGATCAGCAGCAGCAGCAACATCGCCGCCGCCAGCCCGGCCAGCGACCAGCGCACCCAGCGTGGTATCCGCGTGGCGGACGCCGCCGCCATCGTGCGATGCAGAGCCTCGAAATAGACCGAATCGGGATCGTGCCGCCAGGCGGTCAGATGCGCATCGATGCGCGCCAGCAGATCGGCGTTGCGGCCTTTCGTCGTCGCAAAGTAAAGGGTCGATGGCAGAAAGACGATTGGCGTTTCCTGCAACTTGTACTGGTCGCCATTGCGCGCGGCATAGAAACTGTTGGTCACCACGGCATCGGCCTCGCCCGCCGCCACGGCGGCGTACCCCTGGTCCAGCGACGTCACCGGCACGGCCTGGTAGGCGAGGTGGCTGCCCGCCATCAACTGGGCGAAGAAGGCTTGCTGGATCCCGCCCTGCAGGATGGCGATGCGCCGGCCGGCAAGATCGGTGAGCGATTGCACCTTGAGGTGGGGGGCGCTGTAAACCTGGGACCAGCTGCTGGCGACCGAGACGCCGTGAAAATCGTAACGCTGGGCGCGCTCGCTCGAGAAGGCCACATCGGGCATCAGGTCGATCTGCCCAAGCGCCAGCTGCTGGAGGCAGCTCGACCACTGGCACGGGATATAGCGCAGTTGCCAGCCTTCGTCGCGCGCCATCGCGTCCAGCAGTTCGACGAACAGGCCAGCCGGCTGGCCGTTCGCGTCGGTGTAGACCTTGGGTGCGTTTTCGTAGAGCCCCACCCTGACGACGCGCTGATCGTGCGTGCCCTCCAGTCCGACGCGCCATTGCCAGGCCATGGTCGCCAGTGCAAGCAGCACGGCCAAGGCGACAACGGGCAGCAGGAGGCGGGGGGATTTCAAGACCAATATTTATTTTTTATCAAGGGTCCGGCAAATATAGCCTGATTTCTTATCGAGCAGAGGCAACACCGTACCTGCCAGGCACGACATCGGGCCGGGCTGTCGCGTGAAATAGCTTAAAATTGCGGCTTGCTTCATATCAGCCTGCCCTCCCCGATGGAATCCACTCAGACCGCGCCGGCACAAACCGGCGATCCCGCCCTGGTACGCGACGTCAGGAAACGCCGCACTTTTGCGATTATCTCGCACCCCGATGCGGGTAAAACCACACTCACAGAGAAGCTATTGCTGTTCGGCGGCGCGATCCAGATGGCCGGCACGGTCAAGGCCAAGAAGAGCGGCAAGTTCGCCACCTCCGACTGGATGGCCGTGGAACAGGAACGCGGCATCTCGGTCGCGAGCTCGGTGATGCAGTTCTCCTACGACGACTGCGTGTTCAACCTGCTCGACACCCCCGGCCACAAGGACTTCTCGGAAGACACCTACCGCGTGCTCACCGCGGTCGACGCCGCGATCATGGTGGTCGACGCCGCCAAGGGCGTGGAAGAACAGACGATCAAGCTGCTGGAAGTGTGCCGGATGCGCAATACGCCCATCATCACCTTCATCAACAAGCTCGACCGCGAGGTGCGCGAGCCGCTGGAACTGCTCGACGAGATCGAGTCGATCCTGAAGATCCACTGCGCGCCGGTGACCTGGCCGATCGGCATGGGCAAGCGCTTCCAGGGCGTCTACCACCTGATCCACGACGAGATCCTGCGCTTCAAGGCCGGCGAGGAAAACGCCGGCCAGCAGTTCGAATCGCTGCAGGGGCTGGGAGAAGCGGCGTTGCGGGAGCGCTTTCCGCTCGAAGCCGACACGCTCTTGTCCGAGATCGAACTGGTGCGCGGCGCTGGGGCCACCTTCAACATCGACGACTTTCTCGCCGGCAAACAAACCCCCGTCTTCTTCGGCTCCGGCATCAACAACTTCGGCGTGCGCGAAGTGCTGCGCGCGCTGTCCGACTGGGCGCCGTCGCCGCTGCCGCGCGAGGCCATCGAACGCACGGTCGACCCCGCCGAACCCAAGTTCACCGGTTTCGTGTTCAAGATCCAGGCCAACATGGATCCGCAGCACCGCGACCGCATCGCCTTCTTCCGCGTCTGCTCGGGCCGCTACAGCCCCGGCATGAAGGTGCGCCACCGCCGCACCGGCAAGGACATGAAGATCGCCAACGCCGTCGTCTTCATGGCCAACGAGCGCACCCGCATGGAAGACGCCGTGGCCGGCGACATCATCGGCATCCACAACCACGGCCAGCTGCACATCGGCGACACCCTCACCGAAGGCGAGGCCCTGCAGTACAAGGGCATCCCCTACTTCGCCCCCGAACTCTTCTCCAAGCCGCGCCTGCGCGATCCACTGCGCGCCAAGCAACTGAACAAAGGCCTACTGGAACTCGGTGAGGAAGGCGCGGTGCAGGTGTTTGCCCCCTTCGCTGACAATACGCTCCTGATCGGCGCCGTCGGCCCGCTGCAGTTCGAGATCGTTGCGCATCGGCTGAGAACCGAATACGGCGTCGACGCCACCTTCGAGAACGCCGGCATCCACACCGCGCGCTGGGTCACCTGCCCGGATGCCCAGCACCTGGCTGAATTCACCAAGGCCAATACGCTGAAGCTGGCAAAGGACGTCGACGGCAACCTGGTCTATCTGGCGGATACGCGGGTGAATCTGCAACTGGCGCAGGAGCGCTGGCCCAAGGTCGCGTTCCACGACACGCGGGAGCATGGGCAGGTGATGGGTTGACCTAGACGGTCATCCCGAAGACACCGCCGCTACAACACCCACCCCACCAGTTCCAGCGCCCCGCGCACCACCGCCGCCACGGCAAGCGCCACGCCGATGGAAAGCGCGACCGAATAGAGCGCGTCACGCCGGCCGAGCAGCTTAAGCATCATGGCGAAAGTGGACACGCAGGGCACGTAAAAAGTCAGGAACACCAGGAAGGTGGCAATCTGCGTGGTGTCGAGCACGCTGGCCAGCTCTTGCGTGCCGAGCGCCTGGAACACCATGAGCAGCGACAGTTCCTTGCGCAGCACGCCGAACAGGATCGGCACCCCAAGCGCCACCGGCAGCCCCAGCCACCACACCGTCACCGGCGTGAGCGTGAGATTGACCCAGGCATCGGCGCCGTAATGGCTCAGCAGTGCCAGCACCACGCTGCCCGCCACCAGGAGCGGCAGCACGATGGTGACGATGTCGCGGCTGCGCTCCCAGGTATTGGCCAGCAAGGCGCGCAGGGTGGGCACGGCGTAGGCGGGAATTTCCTGGATCATGCCTGGCGTGGTCTCGGGATAGCGGCGCTTCAGGAGCTTGCCGACCAGGCTGACGACGACGGGCGCGAGCATGAAGAGGGCGAACACGCCGAAGCCGCCGAGATATTTTCCACCCACCGCAAGGATGATGGCCGAGCGCGCCGAACACGGCAGGAAGGTGATCAGCAGCGAGGCTACCGTGCGGTCGCGGCCGTGGGTGACGGCCGCGGTTGCGGCCAGCGCAGGCACGTTGCAGCCCAGCCCCATCAGGAACGGCAGGGCGACGCCGCCGTGCAGCCCCAGCCGATGGAAGCCGCGATCGACCACGAAGGCCACGCGGTGCATGATCCCGGATTCCTCCAGCCACACCAGCAGCAACACCAATGGAATCATGTAGGGAATGACGATGCCGGCGAGACCGATGAAGCCGTCGAGCACCGCGCGGCCGAGCACGCCCGTGAGTTCGGTCGGCTGCCACGGCTCGGCCCACGCGATCAAGCGCGCGACCGTCAGGCTGTCGAGCACGGCGCTCACCTCGAATACGAACAGCAGCACCAGCGCGAACACCGCCAGCGTGCCGACGAAGCCCCAGCGCGGATGCAGGAAAAGATCATCGGCCCACACCTGCCAGCGCGGCGGCGCACCTTCCTGACCGGGGCGGGTCGCCGCCTCGGTCAGCAGGGCGGCGCGGTGATGCCGATCGGCATGCAGCTCCTCCGCCAGCCGGCGCGGCAAGGCCGCATCGGCAATGGCGCGCGCGGCGAGCAAGGCCGCGTAGCGATCGGGGAAATGCGCCTGCAATTCCTGTGCGAAATAACCGTCGTTTTCCGCGAGCTGTAGCGTCAGTAGCGTCTCGGGGACTGCGAAAGCCGCCGCCACGTCCGGCTGGCGCGCGATCTCGGCAATGGCCCGCAATTGCGCTTCGATGTGCGCACTGTAGGGCGGAGTCGCCGGATGCGGTTGCAGAAATCTTGCTTCGCGGGCGACGTGCACCACGGTGGTATACAGATCGGCCAGGCCGATGCCCATGTGCGCCACGGTCGGCACCACCGGCGCGCCCAGTTGGGCCGACAGGGCGCGCACATTGATGAAGCGTCGCCGGGCACGTGCCTCGTCCATGCGGTTGAGCGCAAACACCATCGGCCTCCCCAGCTGCATCAACTCCAGCGCGAGCTCGAGATCGCGTTCCAGCGCCGTGGCATCCATCACCACCAGCAGCACATCCGGAGCGGCAAATGTGCTGTCGGGCTGGTTCGTCTCGTGCTGCGCGATGGCCGGCCAGCGGTCGCCCCACAACAGATACTTCAACGTCACACAGGCGTCCGCATCCAGATGGTGCAGGCCGCCGATGGCGGGTAAGGCGACCAGGGAAATCTGGTCGATCCCTACCTCGACCAGGCATTCCTCATACGCAGGCCCGATGCCGGCCAGACGCTCGTGGTGGGTGGACGTACTGGCGGCCGCACGAAAAATGCTGTGCTTGCCGCTGCCGGTGCGGCCGACGATGGCCACGCGAGGGCGCCTGGCACCGCGCAGCCCGGGGCCGTGAAGGGGAAAACTATGCGCGGGCGAGGTCATGGAATGAAAACGCTCAGCTTTCCCTGAACAAACGGATCGCCTCGTCCAGCCGCTGCACCGCATGCACCGTCATGCCGGCGATCTTCTGCTTGGGCTGGTTGGCGGCCGGGACGATGGCCTGGGTGAAGCCGAGCTTGGCGGCTTCCTTGAGGCGCTCCTGGCCGCGCTGTACCGGGCGGATTTCTCCGGCGAGGCCAACTTCGCCGAACATCACCAGCTTGTCGGGCAGCGGCTGGCTGCGGAGCGAGGACACGATGGCGGCGAGCACGGCGAGGTCGGCGGCGGGTTCGCTGATCTTCACCCCGCCGACGGCGTTGACGAACACGTCCTGATCGAAGCAGGCGATGCCGGCGTGGCGGTGCAGCACGGCGAGCAGCATGGCGAGGCGGTTCTGCTCCAGGCCGACGCTCAATCGGCGCGGGCTCGGCGCGTGACTGGAATCGACCAGCGCCTGGATTTCCACCAGCAGCGGCCGCGTGCCTTCCTGCGTCACCAGCACGCACGAACCCGGCACCGGCTCGCCGTGGCGCGACAGGAAGATCGCTGAGGGGTTGGAGACGCCCTTGAGGCCTTTTTCGGTCATCGCGAACACGCCGATCTCGTTGACTGCACCGAAGCGGTTCTTGAACGCGCGCACCAGCCGGAAGGACGAACCGGTGTCACCCTCGAAATACAGCACAGTGTCGACGATGTGCTCGAGCACGCGCGGGCCGGCGATGGCGCCTTCCTTGGTGACGTGGCCGACGAGGATGATGGCGGTGCCGGTCTGCTTCGCGTGGCGCGTCAGCTGCGCGGCGCACTCGCGCACCTGCGCCACCGAACCGGGCGCGGAGGTCAGCGCCTCCGAATAGACGGTCTGGATCGAGTCGATCACCGCAACCTCGGGCTTCATCTCGGTCAGCTGCGCGAGGATGGCTTCCAGCCGGATTTCCGGCAGCACCGGCAGATTGGTCTCGGGCAGGGAAAGCCGCCGCGCGCGCAGCGCGACCTGGCGCGCCGATTCCTCGCCGCTGATGTAGAGCGTTTTCAGGTTGCCGGATAGACCGGCCAGGGCTTGCAACAGCAGCGTCGACTTGCCGATGCCGGGGTCGCCGCCGATCAGCACCACCCCGCCCGGCACCAGGCCGCCGCCAAGCACGCGGTCGAGTTCGCCGATGTCGGTGGCGATGCGGCTTTCCTCGGAGGCCTCGACGTCATGCAGCAGTTGCACGGTGCTGGTCGCCGCCAACGCGGCGAAACGCGGTTTCGCTGATTCGGCGATGGTCTCGACCAGGGTATTCCAGGCGTTGCAGTGGGGGCACTGACCCTGCCACTTGGGCGACTGTCCGCCGCATTCGGTGCAGGTGTAGATCGTCTTGGTTTTGGCCATCCGCTACCCGCTAATTACGCGGCAGGGAATACGCCCGTCGACAGATAACGGTCGCCGCGGTCGCAGACGATGGAGACGATGACGGCGTTCTGAACCTCTTTGGACAGCTGCAGCGCAGCCCACAGCGCGCCGCCGGACGAGACGCCGGCGAAGATGCCTTCCTCGCGCGCCATCCGGCGGGTGGTTTCCTCTGCATTCAACTGGCTCACATAGATCATGTGGTCGACACGGTCGTAGTCACAGATTTGCGGTACATACTCGTCCGGCCATTTGCGGATGCCGGGAATCTGCGACCCTTCGGTGGGCTGCACGCCGACGATCTGGATGGAGGGGTTCTGTTCCTTGAGGTAGCGCGAGCAGCCCATGATGGTGCCGGTGGTGCCCATGCTGGAGACGAAGTGGGTGATCGTACCCTGCGTGTCACGCCAGATCTCGGGACCGGTGGTACGGTAGTGGGCGGCGGGATTGTCGGGGTTGGCGAACTGGTCGAGGATCTTGCCGATGCCCTGCTTCTCCATCGCGATCGCCAGGTCGCGCGCGCCTTCCATGCCGGCTTCCCTGCTCACCAGCTGCAACTCGGCACCGAACGCACGCATGGTCTGCTGGCGTTCGATCGAGGCATTCTCGGGCATGAGCAGGATGAGCTTGTAGCCGCGCATGGCCGCCGCCATCGCCAGTGCGATGCCGGTGTTGCCGCTGGTCGCCTCGATCAGGGTGTCGCCGGGCTTGATCTCGCCCCGCGCCTGGGCCGCATCGATCATCGACAGCGCCGGGCGGTCCTTCACCGAGCCGGCCGGATTGTTGCCTTCGAGCTTGACGAGAATCGTGTTGCTGGTCGTACCGGGCATGCGCTTCAGGCGCACCAGCGGCGTGTTGCCAACCGTATCCTCGATGGTCTTGTAGGTACTCATGTCTTCAACAGGTGTTCGATGTAGCGGGAAGTGCCTTCTTCCACGCTGTAAAAGGCCGCATCATACCCCGCCCCGCGCAGCGCGGAGATATCGGCTTCGGTATAGCTCTGGTACTTGCCCTTGAGCGCCTCAGGAAACGCGATGTAGCTGACGAGGCCCTGGGCCTGCATCTGCTCCAGCGTCAGCGCCGGCTGCCCCTCCGCGGCGCGGCACGCATTGACCGCCGCCACCGCGACGTCGTTGAAGCTCTGGCAGCGTCCGGTGCCGACGTTGAAGATGCCGGACACGTCGGGATGGTCGAGGAACCACATATTGACCCGCACCACGTCCTCAATCGAGACGAAATCGCGCCGCTGCTCGCCGTTGGGATAGCCATCGCAGCCCTCGAACAGCTTCACCCTACCCTCGGCACGGTACTGGTTGAAGAAGTGGAAGGCGACCGAGGCCATGCGCCCCTTGTGCTGCTCGCGCGGGCCGTAGACGTTGAAATAGCGAAAGCCCGCGATCTGCGCCGTCCGGTCGTTCCACAGGCGCCGCACGCTCTGGTCGAACAGGAACTTGGAATAGCCGTAAACGTTGAGCGGCGACTCGAATTCGCGCGATTCGGAGAACACGCGGCCGCCGCCGTACACACTGGCCGACGAGGCGTAGAGAAACTGTGCGCCTTCGTCCTGACAGAATTTGAGCAGCGCGCTGGAGTAGCGGTAGTTGTTCTCCATCATGTAGCGGCCGTCGGTCTCCATGGTGTCGGAACACGCGCCTTCGTGGAAGATCGCCGCCACGGCGCCGTCGAGCACGCCCTCCTCGACCAGGTCGAGGAATTCGGCCTTGTCGAAGTAGTCGGCGATTTCGCAGTCAGTCAGGTTCCTGAACTTGTCCGCCTTGGTCAGGTTGTCGACCGCGATGATGTTGGTCTCGCCGCGTTCGTTCAACGCCTTGACGATGTTGGCGCCGATGAACCCGGCGGCGCCGGTGACGACGGTGTACTGGCTCATGCTTCTTCTCCAAAAACTTCATCGGCCGTGGCGACCGCGGTGCCGAACTTGCCGACCACGATGCCCGCCGCACGGTTCGCCAGGCGCACCGCCTCGATGCCGCTGGCACCCGCCGCCAATGCCACGGCAAAGGCGGCGATCACGGTGTCGCCGGCGCCGGAGACGTCGAATACTTCCTGCGCCCGCGTGGGTTCGTGATGCGCGCCGGCTGCGTCGAACAGGCTCATGCCTTCCTCGCTGCGCGTCACCAGCAAAGCCCCCAGCTGGAAGCTCGCGCGCACCGCCGCGGCCTTGTCGGCGAGCTCGGCCTCAGATTTCCAGCTGCCGGCTACGTCGCGAAATTCGCTGCGGTTGGGTGTGATCAGGGTGGCGCCGGTATAGCGCGCCCAGTCGTCGCCCTTGGGGTCGACCAGGATGGGCTTGTTCGCTGTGCGCGCCAGTTCGATCATGCGGGTGACGTGCGTCAGCCCACCCTTGCCGTAGTCCGACAGAATCACCACGTCGCAGTCGGCCAGCAGTTGCGCATAGGCTTCCAGCTTGGCCGCCAGCACCTCGTGACCGGGCTGGGTCTCGAAGTCGACGCGCAGCAGCTGCTGCTGGCGGCCGATGACGCGCAGCTTGGTGATGGTGGAAAACGCCGGATCTTCGTGCAGGTGGACGGTGAACGACTCGGCCTCGAGCAGGGCCCGCAGGGCCTGCCCGGCCTCGTCACGCCCCGCCACCGACAGCAGCGTGACCTGCGCACCGAGCGCCGCCGCGTTGCGCGCCACGTTGCCAGCGCCACCGATGCGGTCCTCGTTGCGTGTGACGTGCACCACCGGCACCGGCGCCTCGGGCGAGATGCGCGAGACATCGCCGAACCAGTAGCGATCGAGCATCACGTCGCCCACCACCAGGACGCGGGCACGGCGGATAGCGTCACGCAGTGACATTGGGTATCCCCATTACTGACGGCCGATCGGCAGGTAATCGAAGCCCATCTCGCGCATCGCCTGCGGCTCATAGAGATTGCGGCCATCGAATACCAGCGGTGTCTTCAGCAGCGACTTCATGGTGTCGAAGTTGGGGCTGCGGAAGACCTTCCATTCGGTGACGATCAAGAGCGCGTCGGCGCCTTTCAGCGCGTCCATCGGGCTGTCGACCAGCAGCAGGTCGGCGCGCTCGCCGTAGATGCGGCGCGTTTCCTCCATTGCGGCCGGATCGTAGGCCGACACGCTCGCGCCCATCGCCCACAGCGCTTCGAGCATGGTGCGGCTGGGCGCCTCGCGCATGTCGTCGGTATTCGGCTTGAACGCGAGACCCCACATGGCGAAACGCTTGCCCTTGAGGTCCTTGCCGAAGCGCGCGGTCAGCTTGTTGACCAGGATGTGTTTCTGCGCGTCGTTAGCCTCTTCCACGGCGTCGAGCACGCGCAAGGGAATGCCGTTTTCCTGGCCGGTGCGACGCAAGGCCTGCACGTCCTTGGGAAAACACGAGCCGCCGTAGCCGCAGCCGGCATACAGGAAGTGATAGCCGATGCGCGGGTCGGAACCGATGCCGTGGCGCACCTGCTCGATGTCGGCGCCGAGCTTTTCAGCCAGCACGGCAAGCTCGTTCATGAAGGAGATCCGCGTCGCCAGCATGGCGTTGGCGGCGTACTTGGTCAGCTCGGCACTGCGCACGTCCATCACTGTCAGGCGGTCGTGGTTGCGCTGGAACGGCGCGTAGAGCTGGCGCAGCAAGGCCGTGGCGCGTTCGCTGTCGGTGCCGATGACGATGCGGTCGGGCTTCATGAAGTCGTCCACCGCTGCCCCCTCCTTCAGGAATTCGGGGTTGGACGCGACATTGAATTCGATTGCCGCGCCACGACTGGCCAACTCCTCCGTCAGTGCGGCACGCACCTTGTCGGCGGTCCCGACCGGCACGGTGGACTTGTCGACCACCAGCTTGTAGTCGCTCATGTAACGGCCGATGTTGCGCGCCGCGGCCACCACGTACTGCAGGTCGGCCGAGCCATCCTCGTCGGGCGGGGTGCCGACGGCGATGAACTGGATCTGGCCAAAGGCCACCGATTCCTCGATGTCGGTCGTGAAAGACAGGCGGCCGGCCGCGACGTTGCGCTTCACCATGTCTTCCAGGCCTGGCTCATAGATCGGAATGCCGCCGGATTTCAGGATCTCGATCTTGTTGGGGTCGACGTCGAGGCACAGCACTTCGTTGCCCACTTCGGCCAGACAGGTCCCGGTCACCAGGCCCACATAGCCCGTTCCAATTACCGTGATTTTCAAAGCGTCTTCTCCCTAAGAATTCTGTATATCGGACTGTATCTGTTTGAGCGCAGCCAGAGGATCGGCTGCGGCGGTGATCGGGCGCCCGATCACCAGGTCGGTCGCGCCCGCGCGCAGGGCTTCTGCCGGCGTCATCACACGGCGCTGGTCGCCGGTTTCGGCACCGGCCGGCCGGATCCCCGGCGTGACCAGGCGGAAATCCGCGCCCAGAGCGGCGCGCAGCATGGTGGCCTCCTGCGCCGAGCAGACCACGCCATCGAGCTGACAAGCCTGTGTCAGCCGCGCCAGCCGCAGCACCTGGTCGGCCGGCGCATCGGCCACGCCGACCTCGGCCAGATCCTCGGCGCCCATGCTGGTCAGTACCGTCACGGCAATCAGGAGCGGCCGTTGTTCGAGGCCTGCCAGCGCATCCAGCGCCGCCGCCATCATGCGGCGCCCGCCCGAGGCATGCACGTTCATCATCCACACGCCCAGTCCAGCCGCAGCCCGGCACGCCGCCGCCACGGTATTGGGAATGTCGTGGAATTTCAGGTCGAGAAAGACATCGAAGCCGCGCGCCACCAGCGTACGCACCAGTTCCGGTCCGGCCACGGTGAACAACTCCTTGCCCACCTTGAGCCGGCACAACGCCGGATCAAGCCGCGCCACCAGCGCCAATGCCGACGTCGCGTCCGCATAGTCCAGCGCCACGATGATCTTGGTCGAATTCACCTCGTCCCTTTCACTCACTACTGACTGCTCCCCACTCACGCTTCTCCCTCGCTCCGCTCGGGATCGAAGCTGTCCCAGCGCCCGCAGGCCGGGCAACGCCAGAAGAACTGCTTCGCCTTGAAACCGCAACTGCCGCACTGGTAACGCATCATGCGCTGGCTATGCGAGGCCACCAGGGTCTTTTCCACCTGCAACAGCTCGCGCATCTCAGGCTCTGCATTGACGAGCTCGGCTTCGAGCAGGCGGTCCAGCGTGCGCAGGCTGGGATTGCGCCGCAATTCCTCGCGCGCAAGCTGGCTGGCTGCCGTAGCGCCTTCGATTTCGGCCACCGCGAGATACAGCGCATTGAACACGTCCGGCGACGGCTGCCGGGCATACAAGGCGCGCAGCCACTGCACGCCTTCGTCCAGCCGCCCCAACAGACGGTAGCTGCCAAGTACGCGATCCACGACCAATGCCATATGGGCCGCGCTTTGCGTTTCGACCAGACGCCAGTCGGCAATAGCAGCTTCGTGCCGCCCCGCTGCCGCGTCGAGGTCGCCCGCCATCAGGTTGGCGCGCACCGACTGGCGGTTGCTGGACAGCGCCTGCTGCAACTGGGCGACGGCGGCTTCAGCATTGCCCCGGGCCGATTCGAGCAGCGCCAGTTCGCAATGGAAATGGGCAATGTCGGCGTTGAGCGGCTTGCTGGTGTCCTTTTCCAGTATGTGCGCGGCGTCGATGGCCTTCTGCCAGTCCTTCTCCTGCACGTAGATTTCCAGCAGGTAGGTGCGTGCCAGACCGTGCTGTTGCGTTTTCAGCAGCCTCGTGAACACCTGTTCGGCGCGATCGAGCAGGCCCGCCTTGAGGTAATCCTGGCCTAGTTCGCTCATCGCGCGCAGACGTTGTTCCTCGGCCAGGCCTTCGCGTTCCAGCAGGTTCTCGTGCATGCGGATGGCGCGGTCGAGTTCGCCGCGCCGGCGGAACAGGCCGCCCAGCGCAAAGTGCAGGTCGATGGTTTCAGGTTCGAGCTTGACGACTTCGAGAAAGGCCTCAATGGCCTTGTCGGGCTGCTCGTTGAGCAGAAAATTCAGGCCGCGGAAATACGAGTTGGGCAGCGCACGCGACTCGGTCACCACCTGCCGGATGTCCACCCGCGCGGCCAGCCAGCCCAGCACAAAAAACAGGGGAAACGCCAGCAGCCACCAGAACTCGAATTCCATGGGCTTATACGACGGGCAGATCGGTTTGCGTGACCGTATCCAGCTCGGCCGCCTTCGGCTTGCGGCCCAGTTCGCGCCGTAGCCGGAACAGTGTGGGCAGCAAGGCGAGCACCCCGATCAGGGCGCCGAGGATGAATGCCAAGCCCAACATGACGATCAGCGGCGCCTGCCACACATAATCCAGATAGGAGTAAAAGGTCACGCTATGACTGTTTTTCAGGGCAAAGCCCAGCACCAGCAGAAAAACCAGCAGTTTTGCCAGTAAGCCCAGATAGTGCGTGAAATTTTTCATGTGTATGCGCCAGGAAGTTCGCCCATTTTACCCGCGCGGCGCCAATCGCCAAAGAAAACGGCGCCTTGCGGCGCCGTCTTGTGGGTCTTGCTGTCCTGACCGGATCTACCGGCCGCGGGCCGGTCGTGAGTACGAAGGCGCCGACGCACGTATGGCATCGCACCCACCCACAACCACGCCTAGAGCGGAAAATCCACCCGGTCGCGCAACTCCTTGCCCGCCTTGAAGTGCGGCACATACTTGGCCGGCACCTGCACGCGCTCGCCAGACTTGGGGTTGCGCCCGAGACGGGCGGGACGAAAGCTCAGACTGAAGCTGCCGAAACCGCGGATTTCGATACGTTCCCCGCGCGACAGGTTTTTCGCCAGCGCGTCGAGGATCGTTTTCACCGCCATCTCGATATCCGCAACCGAAAATTGCGAATGCCGCGCCGCCAGTTGAGCAATCAGCTCGGACTTGGTCATGGATTACTCGGCGTTCTTGTTGTCGAGCTTGGCTTTCAGCAGCGCGCCGAGGTTGGTCGAGCCGCTGGCTGCCGCTGCGGATTCGGCCGAGAATTTCTTCATCGCCGCATCCTGCTCGGTCATGTCCTTGGCCTTGATCGACAGGTTGATCACGCGGTTCTTGCGATCCACGTTGATAATCATGGCCTCGATCTCGTCGCCTTCCTTGTAGTGGCTGCGCATGTCTTCGACGCGGTCACGCGAGACTTCAGAGGCACGCAGGTAGCCTTCCATGTCGCTGTCCAGCTGCACGGTGGCGCCCTTGGGCTCCACGGTCTTGATGGTGCCCTTGACGATGCTGCCCTTCTCGTGGCCCGACGCGTAGCTGGTCAGCGGATCGCCTTCGAGCTGCTTGATGCCGAGCGAAATGCGCTCGCGCTCGAGGTCGATGCCCAGCACCACGGCTTCCACGTCCTGGCCCTTGCGGAAGTTGCGCACGGCTTCTTCGCCGGGAACGTTCCACGACAGGTCGGACAGGTGAACCAGGCCGTCGATGCCGCCCGGCAGGCCGATGAACACGCCGAAGTCGGTGATCGACTTGATCGCGCCGCTGACCTTGTCGCCCTTCTTGTGGTTCATCGAGAAATCTTCCCACGGGTTGGACTTGCACTGCTTCATGCCCAGCGAGATGCGGCGCTTGTCCTCGTCGATGTCGAGCACCATGACTTCGACTTCGTCGCCCAATTGGACGATCTTGGAGGGGCTGACGTTCTTGTTGGTCCAGTCCATTTCGGAGACGTGCACCAGGCCTTCGATGCCCTCTTCGATTTCGACGAACGCGCCGTAGTCGGTCAGGTTGGCGACCTTGCCGAACATGCGGGTACCCTGCGGGTAGCGGCGTGCGATGCCGACCCACGGATCATCGCCCAGCTGCTTGATGCCGAGCGACACGCGGTTCTTCTCGGTGTCGTAGCGCAGGATCTTGGCTTCCAGTTCCTGGCCGACGTGCACCACTTCGGACGGGTGCTTGACGCGGCGCCAGGCCATGTCGGTGATGTGCAGCAGGCCGTCGATGCCGCCCAGGTCCACGAACGCGCCGTAGTCGGTGATGTTCTTGACCACGCCCTTGACGATGGAACCTTCCTTGAGGTTTTCCATCATCGCTTCGCGGTCGGCACCCATGGTCTCTTCCAGCACGGCGCGGCGCGACACCACGACGTTGTTGCGCTTGCGGTCGAGCTTGATGACCTTGAATTCCATTTCCTTGTATTCGAAGGGCGTGGTGTCCTTGACCGGACGCATGTCCACCAGCGAACCCGGCAGGAAGGCGCGCAGACCGCCCACCAGCACCGTCAGACCGCCCTTGACCTTGCCCTGCACCATGCCGGTGACGATGCGGCCTTCGTTCATCGCCGCTTCCAGATCCAGCCACGCGGCCAGTTTCTTCGCGCGCTCGCGCGACAGCTTGGTGGCACCGAAGCCGTCTTCGATCGACTCGATGGCGACCGCAACGAAATCGCCGACCTTGGCTTCGATCTCGCCCTGGTCGTTCTTGAATTCTTCGAGGGGAATCAGGCTCTCGGACTTGAGGCCGGCATTCACCGTCACGAAGTTGTGGTCGATGCCGACGATTTCGGCGGTGATGACTTCACCCTGGCGCATTTCCTGGTGCTCGAGGGACTCCTCGAACAGGGCGGCAAAGCTTTCCATGGACTCGGGGGCGGAAGCAGCGGTAGCAGTAGACATTAAGAACCTTCTTGTCCGTCGGTGAGGACGGGGTTAGTTGCACATCGCCAGCCTGCGGGCGCAGGTCTGACACGTTTGATTACTTCATTGCTTGCTGCGGGCCTTGCATAAAGCGTAGTGCGCCAGCACCGCCTGCACTGCCGATTCGATATCCATATGGGTCGTGTCGAGCAATAGCGCATCCGGCGCGGGTTTCAGCGGTGCGACGGTGCGGGCGGAATCGCGCGCATCGCGGGCCTGCATATCCGCAACAAGGGCCGTTAGACTAGCAGAGTTCCCCTTTTCGATCAACTGCTTATAGCGCCGCTCGGCGCGCGCCTCGGCGCTGGCGGTGAGGAAGACCTTGGCCACTGCCGCGGCGAACACCACGGTGCCCATGTCGCGGCCGTCGGCCACCAGGCCGGGGGGCTGGCGGTAGGCGCGCTGGCGGTCCAGCAGGGCCGCGCGCACCGCCGGCAGGGCCGCCACTTTCGAGGCGCCTTCGCCCACGGCTTCTGCACGGATCGCGTCGGTCACGTTCTCGCCCGATAGCCAGACCGAGCCGTCGTGGAAGCTTGCCGGCAAATGGGCGGCCAGTTCCGCCACCCTCGCCTCGTCGTCCAGCGCCACGCCCTGCTTCATCGCCGACAGCGCGGTCAATCGGTACAGCGCGCCGCTGTCGAGAAAATGAAAGCCCAGCGCGGTCGCCACCCGCTCGGCCACGGTGCCCTTGCCCGAGGCCGAGGGGCCGTCGATGGTGATCACGGGTGAGGGGTGAGGAGTGAGGGGTGAGGCGGCGTTCATTGGGCAATCCCCGCAAATGTCTTGAAATACGTCGGGAAGGTCTTGTTGACGCACGCCGGGTCGTTGATGCGCACCGGCACGCCGCCCAGCGTCACCAGCGACAGGCACATCGCCATGCGGTGGTCGTCGTAGGTATCGATCACAGTGTGAGGCGTGAGGCGTGAGGCGTGAGGCGGGGTGATGCGGATGAAATCCGCGCCCTCCTCCACCGTCGCGCCGACCTTGCGCAGCTCGGTTGCCATCGCGGCGATGCGGTCGGTTTCCTTGACCCGCCAGCTGGCGATGTTGGTCAGCATGGTCACCCCGTCGGCAAACAGTGCTGCGACCGCCAGCGTCATCGCGGCGTCGGGAATATGGTTGCAGTCGAGGTCGATCGCTTTCAGGCGGCCATCGGCCGGTGCGCTCGCCTCGATCCAGTTCGGCCCCATCGCAATCTGCGCGCCCATCTTTGCCAGCGCGTCGGCAAAACGCACGTCGCCCTGTACGCTGTCGCGCCCCACGCCCTCCACCCGCACCGGGCCGCCACCGATGGCGCCCGCGGCCAGGAAATAAGAGGCCGATGAAGCGTCGCCTTCGACCCAGATTTCGCCCGGGCTCTGGTAGCGTGCCGCTGCGGGAATGTCGAAGCGTTGCCAGCCGTCGCGCGCGATCTCCACGCCAAAGCGGCGCAACATCGCCAGCGTGATCCCGATGTAAGGTTTGGAAATCAGTTCGCCCGCCACTTCGATCGTGGTATTGCGCTGGCGCAGCGGCAAGGCCATCAGGAGGCCGGTGAGAAACTGGCTCGATACATCGCCGCGTACTTCGGTGGTGTCGCCGGCGATCTCCGCCGGATAGATCTTCAGCGGCGGGAAACCCTCCTGGCCGAGATAGTCGATGCGCGCGCCCAGCCGCCGCAGCGCGTCGACCAGATCGCCGATCGGCCGCTCATGCATCCGTGCCACGCCCTTCAGCACATACTCGCCGCCCGACAGGGCGCACGCGGCGGTCAGCGAACGGAAGGCCGTGCCGGCATTGCCCAGAAACAACTCGGCCTGCTTGACTGGAAACGCGCCGCCCACGCCGGTGATCTCATAGTCGTCGGAATCGCGCCCGCTCGTATCTTTCAACCGCGCGACACCGACGCCCAGCGCACGCAGTGCGTCGAGCATGACCCGGGTGTCGTCGGAATCGAGCAGCGCACGCACGATGGTCGTGCCTTGCGCGAGCGCCGCTAGCAGCAGCACGCGATTGGAAATGCTTTTGGAGCCAGGGAGGCGCACCGTGCCGCGCGCTGCGCTGCTTGCGGGTAAATCGAGAAATTCCATCAAACGTCCTGAGTCTTCAACCAGTGTTCGCGTGCCGCACGGGCGCGCGAAAAAATAGCCAGCAAGGCCTCTGCGTCATCGGCCGACACGGCGCTCCGCAGAGCCTGCAGCGAGGCCAGATAGGCGTCCAGTTCGGCCACCAGCGCCCCCCGGTTCGCCAGCGCAATGTCGCGCCACATCTCCGGGCTGCTGCCGGCGATGCGGGTGAAATCGCGGAAGCCGCTGGCGGCAAACCGGAAGAACGTATCGCCATCGGCCCGTTGTGCAAGGTCATCCACCAAGGCAAATGCTGCGAGATGTGGCAAATGGCTCACTGCCGCGAAGATGCGGTCGTGCTGCGCTGCCTCCAGTGTTTCGACCTGTGCTCCAGTCGCTTCCCACAGCGTGCGCACCATGGCAATCGCACCGGCGCGGGTCTCGGCCTGCGGCGTCAGCACCACGCGCTTGCCCTGATAGAGATCGGCGCGCGCAGCACCGGGCCCGCTTTGTTCCGAACCCGCGATGGGATGGCCAGGCACGAAATCGGCAAAACGTGTGCCGAGCGCGGCGCGCGCCACCTCGACTACGTTCGCCTTGGTGCTGCCGGCGTCGGTGACGATGGCGCCGGCTTTCAGATGCGGCGCCAGCTTGTTCAATACGGCTTCGGTCTCGCCCACCGGCATCGCCAGCAGGATGCAGTCGGCCTGCCCGGCTTCCGCCCAGTCGGCGGCGCGGTCGATCAGGCCAAGTTCGCGCGCAACAGTGAGCCGCGCGGGATTCCGCCCGACCCCCAGCACCTCGCGCACCGCGCCTGCCTGCTTCAGCGCCAACGCGAACGAGCCGCCGATGAGGCCGGTGCCGACGAGGGCGAGTCTGTCGACGATCACAGACAAGCTCTCAACGCGTCGAGGAAGCGGGCGTTCTGCCCGGCCAGCCCCACCGACACGCGCAGGAACTCGGGCAGGCCGTAATTGGCGACCGGCCGCACGATCACGCCACGTTTCAGCAGTTCGGTGTTGATGCGCCCGGCGTCACCGACTTTGGCCAGCAGAAAATTGCCTTTCGACGGCACGATGTCGACCTTCATGTCTGCCAGCCCTGCCGTCAGCTGCGCCATGCCGGCGCTGTTCAGCGCATAGCTGCGCAGCAGGAATGCGATGTCGTCGAGCGCGGCCTCGGCAGCGGCGAGCGCAGGCGCATTGACGTTGAAGGGATGGCGCACCCGGTTCAATAGGTCGATGGCGTCGGGGTGCCCGACGCCGTAGCCAACGCGCAGCCCGGCTAGACCATAGGCCTTGGAGAAGGTGCGGCTGATCAGCAGGTTCGGGAAGCGCTCGATCCACGCGAGCGTGTCGCAGCGGTCGTCGGTCGGCAGGTATTCGCCGTAGGCCTCGTCGAGCACGACGAGCACCTGCGGCGGCACGGTTTCGAGAAAGGCCTCGATCTCCGCCCACGGCAGGAAGGTGCCGGTCGGGTTGTTGGGGTTGGCGATCCACAGCACGCGGGTGTCGTCACGGATCGCAGCGCGCATCGCCGCGAGATCGTGGCCATAGTTCTTCGCCGGCACCGCGATGCCCTGCGCGCCCACGGTCTGTGTGGCGATCGGATACACCGCGAAGGCATGCTGCGCATAGACTGCGGAGGTGCCCGGCGCGAGGAAGGCACGCGCCGCCATGTCCAGGATGTCGTTCGAGCCGTTGCCCAGCACGATCTGCCGTGCCGCAACGCCCAGTTTCGCCGACAACTTCGCCTTCAGCGCGAAGCCGGCGCCATCGGGATACAAGGCCATGTCATGCAGCGCGTCCTGCGCCGCCGCCAGCGCCATCGGGCTGGGGCCGAGCGGGTTCTCGTTCGATGCCAGCTTGACGATGTCGGCTTCGTTCAATCCCAGTTCGCGCGCAAGTTCGGAAATGGGTTTGCCGGGCTGGTACGGGGCGATCGCACGCACGTACGGCGGCGCGAATTCACAACAATTCATCACGATGCGACGGGGTAGGAACCCAGAATCTTGAGGAAGGCGGCGCGCGTCTCGATTTCGGCAAGCGCCGCGGCCAGATTCGCATCCTGGCGATGCCCCTGGCAGACGACGAAGAAGAGGTATTCCCAGTTGCCCGAACGCGCCGGCCGCGATTCGAGCTTGCTCATGGAGATGCCGGCGTCGGCGAGCGGTTGCAGCAGCCTGACCACCGCACCCGGCTCGTTCTTCGTGCTCATCACCAGCGAGGTCTTGTCGCGGCCCGACGGCGGGGAGTCGTTCTGCCCCAGCACCAGAAAGCGGGTGGTATTGCTGGCTTCGTCTTCGACGCGCGCTTCCACCACGTCAAGGCCATACAGTTCGGCGGCGGCTTCGCTGCCCAGCGTGGCGGCATCGGGTTCGGCGGCGGCGCGGCGCGCCCCTTCGCTGTTGCTGACCACGCTGACGCGTTCGGCATTAGGAAGATGGCGGCTGAGCCATTGCTGGCACTGGGCAAGCGATTGTGCATGGCCATACACGCGCTGGATGCCGCCCAGTCCGCCATGTTTTCTCATGAGCGTCTGATGGATCGGCAGCATGACCTCGCCGCAGATCTTGAGCGTGCTGGCGACGATGAGGTCGAGCGTGCGGCCGATCACGCCTTCGGTCGAGTTCTCCACCGGCACTACGGCAAAATCGGCGCGTCCGGTCTCGACCGCCTGGAAGCAGGCGTCGATGTCGGCCTCGGCGAGCGCCTCGGCCTCATGGCCGAAATGCTTGTGGACCGCCTGCTGGCTGAACGTGCCGGCCGGACCGAGATAGGCGATGCGGGTGGTCTGCTCCAGCGCACGACAGGCGGAGATGATTTCGCGAATCAGGCGCTCGACCGCGTCGCCCGACAGGGGGCCGGGATTGGTCTCGCGCAGGCGCCGCACGATCTGCGCTTCGCGTTCGGGCCGGTAGATCTTTTCGCCGTTCTTGGCGCGCCCGACCTGCTGGGCAATGCCCGCCCGCTCCGACACCAACTGCAGGATGGCATCGTCGATGCTGTCGATGCGCGCACGCAGCGCGCTCAGCTCGGTCGGCGCACCCGGCGCGCTGTGTGCGTCGTCCGTCATGCCGGCAGGTAACGTACGGCCAGCACCCCGGCAATCGCGGCAAGCTGCTGCATTACTGCAGCGGTGACGACGCTGTCGATGTCGACCAAGGTATACGCCATGTCGCCCTTCGACTTGTTGACCATGTTGTGGATGTTGAGTCCGGCGGCGGCGAGCACCGACGAAATCTGTCCCACCATGTTGGGCACGTTGGCGTTGGCAATCGCGATGCGGTATGCGGATTCGCGCGCCATGCTGACGTTGGGGAAGTTGACCGAATTGAGGATGTTGCCGTTTTCCAGATAGTCGGCGAGCTGCTCGGCCACCATCACCGCGCAGTTTTCCTCGGCCTCCTCGGTGGAGGCGCCGAGATGCGGCAACGCAACCACCCTGGCGTGGCCCTTCAGCGCATTGGCCGGGAAATCGCAGATATAGGCATGCAGCTTGCCGGCGTCCAGCGCCTCGATCACGGCCGCATTGTCGACCACGCCTTCGCGCGCGAAATTGAGCAGCACCGCCCCCGAACGCATCATCCCCAGCCGCTGGGCGTTGACGAGGTTGCGCGTGGCGTCCAGCAGCGGCACGTGCAGGGTGACGAAGTCGGCCATGCGCAGCACGTCCTCGACGCTCTCCGCACGCCTGACCTGCGACGGCAACCGCCACGCGGCGTCGACGGTGATCGCCGGATCGAAGCCGACCACGTTCATGCCGAGCTTGATCGCCGCCTCGGCAATGGTGGAACCGATGGCGCCCAGGCCGATCACGCCCAGCGTGCGGCCCGGCAGTTCCATACCAGCGAACTGCTTCTTGCCCGCCTCGGTCGCCTTATGCATCTCCTCGTCGGTGCCGGACAGGCCTTCAACGAACTTCAGCGCCGGCACCAGGTTGCGCGCGCCCAGCAGCATGCCGGCGATCACCAGTTCCTTCACCGCATTGGCGTTGGCACCGGGCGCATTGAACACTGGCACGCCGCGTTCCGACAGCTTCTTCACCGGGATGTTGTTGGTCCCTGCGCCGGCACGCGCGATCGCGCGCACCGATGCGGGGATGTCCATTTCGTGCATGTTGGCCGAGCGCACCAGGATGCCGTCCGGGTCGGTCACGTCGCCGCCGACTGTATAGGCCTCCGGCAGTCGCGCCAGTCCGCGCGCAGAAATGGCGTTGAGCGTGAGGATCTTGCGCGGCTCAGCCATGGCTTTTCTCGAATTCGCGCATGCAGTCGACCAGCGCACGCACGCCCTCGACCGGCATGGCGTTGTAGATCGACGCGCGCATGCCGCCGACCGAGCGGTGGCCTTTCAGCTGGATCAGGCCACGTTCCTTGGCAGCCTTGAGGAAAGCCTCGTCGAGCGCGGCATCCTTGAGCGTGAACGGCACGTTCATCAGCGAGCGGTTCTCCTTCGCCACCGGCGAGTTGTAGAAGTCGGTCGCATCGAGGGTGTCGTACAGCAGGCCGGCTTTCTCGCGGTTGGTCTTTTCCATCGCGGCGAGGCCGCCGCGCACCTTCAGCCACTTGAATACCAGCCCCGCCGTGTACATGGCGAAGGTCGCCGGCGTGTTGTACATCGAGTCGTTGTCGGCGTGGATCTTGTAGTCGAACATGGTGGGGGTCCCCTTCAAGGTTTCCCCGATCAGGTCGTCGCGCACGATGACGATGGTCAGCCCGGCCGGGCCGATGTTCTTCTGCGCGCCGGCGTAGATCACGCCGAACTTCGATACGTCGATCGGACGCGACAGGATGGTCGACGACATGTCGGCCACCAGCGGTATGCTGCCGGTCTGGGGCGTCCAGAAGATTTCCACGC
The DNA here is from genome assembly GCA_001899305.1 of Thiobacillus sp. 0-1251. Classification (GTDB taxonomy): domain Bacteria; phylum Pseudomonadota; class Gammaproteobacteria; order Burkholderiales; family Thiobacillaceae; genus Thiobacillus. The sequence continues at coordinate 58,433 of MKWL01000021.1, forward strand.
CGCCGATGGTCTCGTTCGGCGTGTAATGGACATAAGCCGCGTTCGGATCGAGTTTCCACTGGTCTTGCGTCGGCGCGTAACTGAAGTTCTTGTCTTCGCTGGTCGCCACCACGTTCACCGCGCCGAATTTCTTCGCTTCCTTGATGGCCTTCTTCGACCATTCGCCGGTGTTGAGGTAATCAGCAGAGGCTTTGCCGCGCAGCAGGTTCATCGGCACCATCGCGAACTGCGACGACGCCCCGCCCTGCAGGAACAGCACCTTGTAGTTGGCGGGGATGCCCATCAGCTCGCGCAAGTCAGCCTCCGCCTCGGCGGCGATGCCCATGAACTCCTTGCCGCGATGGCTCATTTCCATCACCGACATGCCGGAACCATGCCAGTCGACCAGTTCGGCCTGCACCTGTTGCAACACATCCTTGGGCAGCACGGCCGGGCCGGCGCTGAAGTTATAGATCGTCATGCGTGTATCCCCTTCATTCCTCTTCGTTGTCGGTTTCAGCCAGTTTTTCCAGGCTGATCAAGGTTTCGCCCTTGTCCAGGTTGATCAGCGTGACACCCTGCGTCGCGCGGCTCATGGCACGGATTTCCTTGACACGGGTACGGATCAGCACGCCACCGGTGGTGATCAACATGATCTCGTCGTCCGGCTTCACCAATGTCGCAGCCACCACCTTGCCATTCCGTTCGCTGGTCTGGATCGCGATCATCCCCTGCGTCGCACGCGCATGGCGGGTGTATTCGGCGATCGGCGTACGCTTGCCGAAGCCGTTTTCGGTCGCGGTCAGCACGAAGTCGTTCTCGTCCTCGGCCACCAGCAGCGAAATCAGCTTCTTGCCCTTGGCAAGCTTCATGCCGATCACGCCGCGCGCGGTGCGGCCCATCGGACGCACGTCGTTCTCGTCGAAGCGCACCGCCTTGCCGCCGTCGGAGAACAGCATCACGTCGTGACGACCGTCGGTGATCGACGCGCCGATGAGGAAATCGCCGTCGTCCAGTCCCACCGCGATGATGCCGGCGGTGCGCGGACGCGAGAAGTCGCTCAAGGGCGTCTTCTTGACGATGCCGTTGCTGGTCGCCATGAAGACGTATTGATCGTCGTCGAAGGTCTTGACCGGCAGCAGCGCGTTGATCTTCTCGCCGTCTTCCAGCGGAAGCAGGTTGACGATGGGCTTGCCGCGCGCCGCCCGTCCGCCCTGCGGCACGTTGTAGACCTTGAGCCAGTACAGCCGGCCACGGTTGGAGAAGCAGAGGATGTAGTCGTGGGTGTTGGCGATGAACATCTTCTCGATGAAGTCTTCGTCCTTGGTGCCCGCTGCCTGCTTGCCACGTCCGCCGCGCTTCTGCGCACGGTAGTCGTCAATCGGCTGCGACTTCATGTAGCCGCCGTGCGACAGCGTGACCACCATCTCTTCCGGCTTGATCAGGTCCTCCATCGACATGTCCTGCGCGTTCTCGACGATGGTCGAGCGGCGCGCGTCGCCGAACTGTTCCTGCACCTGGGTCAGTTCCTCGCGGATGATCTGGGTGATGCGCGCCGGATTGGCCAAGATGTCGAGCAGATCGGCGATCTTCGCCATGATCTCCTTGTACTCGCCGATGATCTTGTCCGACTCGAGGTTGGTGAGGCGCTGCAGCTGCATTTCCAGGATGCGCTGCGCCTGGATCTCGGACAGACGGTAGCCGTCGGCATGCAGGCCGAACTCAGGACCGATGTTCACCGGGCGCGAGTATTCGGGATCGATGCGCGCCAGCATCTCCTCGACCATCGCCGACTTCCAGGCACGGCCGAGCAGGCGCTCCTTCGCGATGGCGGGCGTTTCCGACGACTTGATCAGTTCGACGATCTCGTCGACGTTGGCCAGCGCCACGGCGAGGCCTTCGAGGATATGGCCGCGTTCGCGCGCCTTGCGCAGATCGAACACCGTACGGCGGGTGACGACTTCGCGGCGGTGGCGCAGGAAGGCGTCGAGCATTTCCTTCAGGTTGAGCAGGCGCGGCTGGCCTTCGATCAGCGCCACCATGTTCATGCCGAAGGTGTCCTGCATCTGCGTCTGCTTGTACAGGTTGTTCAGGATCACGTCGGCGTTTTCGCCGCGCTTCAGCTCGATGTAGACGCGCATGCCCGACTTGTCGGACTCGTCGCGCAGGTCGGCAATGCCGTCGATCTGCTTTTCGCGCACCAGCTCGCCGATCTTGATCAGCAGGTTGGCCTTGTTCACCTGGTAGGGCAGTTCGTCGATGATGATGGCCTGCTTGCCGCCGCTCTTGTCGAGATCCTCGATGTGGCAGGTGGCGCGCATCACCACGCGGCCGCGGCCGGTGCGGTAGCCGTCGCGCACGCCGGACAGGCCGTAGATGATGCCTGCAGTCGGGAAATCCGGCGCCTTGACGATGGCGATCAGCGACTCGATGTCGATCTCGGGGTCATCCAGCAGCGCGAACAGCGCGGCGCAGATGTCGGTCAGGTTGTGCGGCGGAATGTTGGTCGCCATGCCCACCGCGATGCCGGACGAGCCGTTGATCAGCAGGTTGGGGATCTTGGTCGGCAGCACCAGCGGTTCCTGCTCGGAACCGTCGTAGTTGGGACCGAAGTCGACTGTTTCCTTGTCGAGATCGGCCAGCAGTTCATGCGCGATGCGGGCCATGCGCACTTCGGTGTAACGCATCGCCGCTGCATTGTCGCCGTCGACCGAGCCGAAGTTGCCCTGGCCGTCGATCAGCGGGTAGCGCAGCGAGAAGTCCTGCGCCATCCGCACCATGGTGTCGTAGACCGCCGTATCGCCGTGCGGGTGGTATTTACCGATGACGTCGCCGACCACGCGGGCCGACTTCTTGTATGCCTTGTTCCAGTCGTTGCCGAGTTCGTTCATCGCGAACAGCACGCGACGATGTACGGGCTTCAGGCCGTCGCGCACGTCCGGCAGCGCGCGTCCGACGATCACGCTCATGGCGTAATCGAGATACGACCGCCTCATCTCCTCTTCGAGGCTGACCGGGAGGGTTTCCTTGGCAAACTGTTCCATAACCGGTTTTTTATTTATTCAGGCTTTAAAGCACGCGATTTTAGCATGGCCGGGAAGCTCGGCCGCCTTTGCCAAACCACGGCCAAACAACGAGAATGCAGGCCACCATGAAAGCCCCCGCCGACCTTCTTCTCCTGCCGCAATGGGTGGTACCCGTCGAATCGGAAGGACCGCTAGCCGGCCACGCCGTCGTCGTCGAGGATGGCCGCATCCTCGACGTGCTGCCGGCCGATGCCGCGCAGGCCCGCTATGACGCCGTGCAGACGCTCCCCCTGCCGGGCCGGGCGCTGATCCCGGGTTTGGTCAATCTGCATGGCCACGCCGCGATGTCGCTGTTTCGTGGCTACGCCGACGACCTGCCGCTGATGGCCTGGCTCAACGACCGCATCTGGCCTGCCGAGAAGAAGCACGTGTCCGAGGCCTTCGTGCGCGACGGCACCCTGCTCGCCGCCGCCGAAATGCTGGCGGGCGGCATCACCACCTGCAACGACATGTATTTCTTCCCCAAGGCCGCAGGGGAAGCCTTCCTGCAGGCGGGGATGCGCGCCACCCTGGGCATGATCGTGCTGGAGTTCCCCAGCGCCTACGCCTCGGACGCCGACGACTACCTGGCCAAGGGGCTCGCCCTGCGCGACGAATTGAAGGATGAATCGCTGCTGGGCTTCGCCTTCGCCCCGCACGCACCCTACACCGTTTCGGATACCACGTTTGGCCGCATCAACACGCTGGCCGAACAACTCGGCCTGCCTATCCACACCCACATCCACGAAACCGCCGACGAAATCCGGGACAGCCTGAAGCAATACGGGGTCCGGCCGCTGGAACGGTTGGCGCGCCTGGGGCTGCTGGGGCCGAATTTCATCGGCGTCCACGCCGTGCATGTGAACGAGGCCGAAATCGGGCTCTTGGCGCAGCATGGCTGCCACCTGGCGCACTGCCCGACCTCGAACCTGAAGCTGGCCTCCGGCATTGCACCGGTGGCCGATCTGCTGCGTGCAGGCGTTAACGTCGGCCTCGGCACCGACGGTGCCGCCAGCAACAATCGCCTCGACCTGTTCGGCGAAATGCGCCTGGCTGCCCTGCTGGCCAAGGGCGCCAGCGGCGACCCCGCCATCCTGTCCGCCGCGGCTACCCTGCGTGCTGCCACGCTGGACGCTGCCCGCGCGCTCAACCTCGACAGCCAGATCGGCAGCATCGTCCCCGGCAAGCGTGCCGACCTGGTCGCGGTCGACTTGCACGCCCTTTCCGGCCAGCCGGTGTTTGACCCCGTCTCGCACCTGGTTTACGTTGCGGGACGCGAGCACGTCACCCACGTCTGGGTCGACGGCAAGCTGAAACTGAATGACCGCCGTCTGGTCAATCTCGATATCGACGACCTGACCGCCCGCGCCGCCTACTGGCGCACCAAACTCGCCCCACAAGGATAGCCATGAGCAACGTCGACGCTGCCGAAATCGCCAAGTTTTCCGAACTCGCCCACCGCTGGTGGGACCCGAACTCCGAATTCAAGCCGCTGCACGAAATCAACCCGCTACGCCTGAAGTGGATCGACAAGCAGGCGCCGCTGGCCGGCAAGACCGTGCTCGACGTCGGCTGCGGCGGCGGCATCCTGGCCGAAGCCATGGCCGCCGCCGGCGCCACGGTGAGCGGCATCGACCTCTCCGAGAAGGCACTCAAGGTCGCCAAACTGCACCTCTACGAATCGGGCCACAGCGTCGACTACCAGCTGATATCCGCCGAAGACTACGCCGCGCAGCACGCCGGCGAGTTCGACGTCGTCACCTGCATGGAAATGCTCGAGCACGTGCCCGACCCGGCTTCCATCGTCGCCGCGTGCGCCAAACTGGTCAAGCCGGGCGGCTGGGTGTTCTTCTCCACGCTGAACCGCAACGCCAAGAGCTACCTCTTCGCCATCGTTGGCGCCGAATACGTCCTCAAGCTGCTGCCGCGCGGCACGCACGACTACGCCAAGTTCATCCAGCCCGCCGAGCTTGCCCGCATGACGCGCGAAGCCGGGCTCGATACCCAGGAACTGATCGGCATGACCTACAACCCGCTGACCAGGATCTACAAGCTGGAAGCCGACACCGACGTCAACTACCTGATGGCGACGCGCCGGGGGGAGTAAAGCCGTGAAGCTCGAGAACATCCGCGCCGTCCTGTTCGACCTCGACGGCACCCTGGTCGACACCGCGCCCGACCTCGGCCACGCGCTCAATCTGCAGCGCACGCGCCACGGGCTGCCGCCGCTGGCCGACGAGCTCATCCGCCCGCAGGCCTCGCACGGTGCGCGCGGCCTGCTCGGCCTCGGCTTCGACCTGCATCTCGACGACCCGCACTTTGCGTCCATGCGCGAGGAATTCCTGCAGCTGTACGCCGACAACATCTGCCGCCACTCGCGGCCCTTCCCCGGCATCCTCGAATTGCTCGATGCGCTGGAGCAGCGCGGCCTCGCCTGGGGCGTGGTCACCAACAAGCCGGCGCGCTTCACCGAGCCGCTGATGTCCATCCTCGACCTGGCCGAGCGCGCAGCCTGCATCGTCTCCGGCGACACCTGCCCGCAGCCCAAGCCGCACCCCGCCCCCATGCTCGCCGCCGCCGAACTCTGCAATGCCCTGCCGGCTCAGTGCCTGTACCTGGGCGACGCCGAGCGCGACATCCAGGCCGCCACCGCCGCCGCCATGCCGGCGCTGGTCGCCGCCTGGGGCTATCTCGATGCCGCCGACCAGCCGCACACCTGGGGCGCCCACGCGGAGATCCATCGCCCGCTCGACACCCTCGACTACCTGGCGCCCTGAACCATGGACTACACCCTCCTCAAGCATATCCACCTCACCACCATCGCCATCACGCTGACGCTGTTCCTCCTGCGCGGCGTCTGGATGATGGCCGACTCCCCCCGGCTGCAGGCGCGCTGGGTGCGCATCGTCCCGCACGTCAACGACACCCTCCTGCTGATCAGCGGCTTCGGTCTCGCCATCATGCTGGGCCAGTATCCTCTGGTGAACGGCTGGCTCACCGCCAAGCTTTTCGCGCTGATCCTGTACATCGTGCTCGGTACCATCGCCCTCAAGCGCGGCAGGACCAAGCGCACGCGCATCGCCGCCTGGATCGCCGCCCTGCTCGTGCTCGGCTACATCGTCGCGGTTGCGGTCACGCACAACCCCTTGCCTTTCCTGTAAGGCCGCCCGTTCGGACGGGTCGTGAACCGTTCGCCCTGAGCTTGTCGAAGGGCATGTCCGAATGGGCACAGGGCTACGACAAGCCTGTCCTGAGCGAGTCGAGGGGCTCAGCCCGAACGAGGTTGAGACCTGTCACGATTTATCCCCCCGCCCCGGAACTTTCCCGCCACCCCGCCCTCTATGCGGTACACTTGTTGCAGCAACACACATGGGGCCGACCTGGCTTCGACGTGGGTCGCAAAGCAGCGTAGGGCATACCGAGGGTCAGAGCACCTCGTAAATCCAACTGAAAAACTTTAGTCGCAAACGACGAAAACTACGCCCTGGCCGCTTAAGGTCCAGGACTCACACTAGCCTGTTCATGGGCTAGGCCGGGTCAAACCGGCAGTGAGTTAATTCACATGAAATCGTGCTTGTCCGGGTCGCTTGGGCAGGTGCAAAATCCAAGGCGACTCGGCGAAATCCAGCCTGTTCGGCGGGCGTGATGGAGCTTAAAGCTTAAAAACACCGGACTAAGTATGTAGAACTGCCTGTAGAGGGCTTGCGGACGCGGGTTCGATTCCCGCCGGCTCCACCAGATTCCGATCCCTGGTGGTCCAAAAGAAGGCCATAATTCTTCAAGAATTATGGCCTTTTTCTTTGCCTATTGCGTCCAGTACCGCCGGTGAAATCCGGCGGTAACTGACGGGATTACCGGATTCATCCGCCGCGTTTCGACAGGGATTACCCATGATGAAACGCTGACCGTCATGACGATGAACCCGACCGTCGCCTGGTCGGCCGAAGTTGTCGGTGTCATTGGCTCCGCTAAATGGCTGGTGTCGCGCCTGTTGCAGACGTTAACCCCATACAGAATCTGAGTGCCGGTTTCGTAACGGTGAAGGATCGCAACAATAAAGACCAAGCGGCCCACTTACTTAACGCCTAAGCCTGCTCCGCGCTTTGCCCCTGCTCACCATAGTTAAGGCCGACGGCAAGTACTTGCTGCAATGTCGGTGCAATTGACAAATCATTAAACCCTCAAATACAGTCCGAGAAAAATAATGGCCCGCGCAACGCCCGCGAGCCGCCCCGCGGAAGAACAAAGAAACAATTCAAAACGATACGCAAAGAGGAGGGGACGATGTCAAATGGGATGCATTCGTGCGTGCAAAGCGTACGTTGGGTTGCATTAATAGTGCTGCCCGCCATGCCAAACTCTTTTCGAATTCTCTGCTTGGCGATTATTGCCCTCTTGCTAGGCGCGCCTGTTGCGCAAGCGGACGAGCTAGACGATTTGGCTGCACAAGCCATTAACCTGTCCGGAACACGAGAAGCCTTAGAGGGAATGGGCAAGAGCCTCGATCGGGAGGTGGCCTCGGATCCCCGCGTAGCGAAATTAAGCAAGGGCCAGCATGCTGAGCTTTTGGAAGTGCTCAAGGACGCGGTAGACGGCCGTCGCATAGCGACGGAACTCACTAGCGCCCTGGCCGCTAGCGGCGACAAGGAGCGACTGGCTGCAGCTGTTGCGGCCATGCAAGATCCGGTCTATCTCAAGGTCACCCATCGTATGGTAGTGGAAAGCCTGCGCACGACCCCGCAAGCGCTAGTTGCTTATGCCAATGGATTTCAGAGGCACCCGCCCGACCCGAGCAGGGTGCAATTAATTCAGCGACTGGACGCTGCCACTGGTAGCTCGCGCATTCTCGCGGACACGCGTTACGAAATGGTCAGCAAGACTTTAGGGCGCATGCTGGCGGAAGCGGACCGCAAGACCAAGCTGGCCAAGTTACGCGAGCAAATCGATGCCAATGCGCCCAATGAATTTCTACTGCTCACGCTATATGCCTGCCGAAAAATTGACTCGAATGATCTGGAAGGATATGTGCATGCTCACGAAAACGAGCCCATGGGCTGGCTCTCGAGACAACTTGGCTACGCCATACAGCGTTCCATGGTTGAGGCCATGACCCGCATGACCAACAAGCTTGTCGATCTCGCGGCCAAGAGCCAATGAAGCGGATCTCTCTGTTGCGTATCACGTTCATCGTGATGGCGAGTTTTTTTGCTCAAGACCTTCAGGCTTCCACTGCGAACGATATCTACAACCGTTCCAGCCACAACGTTCTCGTGCTTGAAGGTCTGGATGCACAAGGCAAGATTCAACTGCAAGCTAGCGCGACGTCATTAGGTAATGATGTCGCCGTCACCCAATGCGATTTGCTTAGCGGAGCAGACAAATGGGTGGTGATTCAGGATCGTCACGTTTTTTCGGCATACCCCCGTCAACGCGATGAATCGCGGAATCTTTGCCGACTTGATGTACCAGGACTGCGCACCGCCCAACTCAACATCGTCCCCTTTGAAGAGATACGCGTCGGACAGCGCGTCTATGCCATCGGCAACGCTTTGGGATTGGGGCTTAGCTTATCTGAAGGCCTGGTGTCAGGCATCCGTGACATTAGTGGCGAGTCTTGGATACAGACCACAGCCGCCCTTGCTCCGGGATCCGAGGGGGGCGCCCTGTTTGACGAGAATGGTCGCTTGCTGGGCATGACAGACTATCGGAAGCGGGATGGTCAGAACATCAACTTTGCCGCCCCTGCCGCCTGGCTACCGCAGATTGTTGAGCGTGCCGGATTGTCCAACACATTAGGAAAATTGCAGAGCGAGGCTGCAAGCCTAGCTCATGCTGAAAACTGGAAGGCCTTGGCCGAACTTGCAACGGACTGGTCGCGTCAACAACCCGAAAATTATGAACCCTGGCTCTGGTTGGGATTGGCAAGCGAGGGGGGGCAAAACTGGTCAGGTGCGGTCGATGCTTATGAAAAATCCCTGGCCCGGATGCCAGCCTCAGTTTCTATCACCCTTGCCTTGGTACGGAACCAGCTTCGCCTTAATCAGGCTGAAAAGGCTCTGGACGTGCTGCAGGCGGCCATCGAGCAGAACCGGGAAACTGCCGATCTGTGGTTCGCACAGGGCGTCACCGAACAGATATTGGGCCATGTCGATGCAAGCGAGAAGTCGTTCACTAGAGCAGTCGAACTTGATCCTGTCGATGCCAAATCCTGGGAGCGGTTGTTTGACAATGCCGCCAGTCGCCGCGATTTCCAAAGCGCACGCCAAGCCGCAGCCCATTTAACTGAAATAGGGCCGGAACGTCCGGATTACTGGTTGCGCCTTGCTCAGGCCTACTATTCCATTGGGCTTTCTAACCGCGCGCTGAGAGCAGCAGATCGCGCCGCACTGATCGCACCGGACAGTGGCGACACGCATGTCTGGCGTGGCACGGTACTCGTTCAACTACGTGCGTATGGACTCGCTATCGAAGCGCTCAAACGCGGCATTGCAGCTAACCCCAGCAGGCTCGACTGGGCCTGGGAACAACTTGCCACCGCGTATTACCAGCTGAACCTGTATCCCGAGGCGATCGCTGCTCAGCGCGAGGCAGTCAGGTTAGAGCCAAACCAGTTTTCTTATCAAGGAGAACTGGGGGTCATGCTGAAAGATGATGGGCAAGAGGCTGAAGCCCTCACCCTGTTCGAGGCACTCAGCGGAAAATATCCAAACGACCCGTTCCCATGGCGCCAGATCGGCTTTGTCCAGGCAAAATCAGGACACTACGCGGAGGCCATCAAAGCGCTCGAGCAATCATTACGTCTGGCACCCGATCAGGCCAAAGTATGGCAGGCCTTGGGCGAGACGTACGCGTACGCCGATCGGCCGGATGACGTACACCGTGTTTACCAGCGCCTACGCGGACTTGATGGTGTGCGTGCCGAGCAGTTCTACCGGGACTTTGTGTTTCCTATGGAGGCACAACCATGAACTCGGCCACCATCAGTTTTGTCTGTGCACTTCCTCTCCTTACCCTATGTGCTGTGTCACCCACATGGGCAGGAGAAGCCGAAAAGGTATTCGAACAGGCCCGGACAGCAGTGGTCACGATCGAAACACGCGACGAACACAACCAACCCGAGAATCAAGGGAGTGGTGTTGTCGTCGCACCTGAACAAGTTGCCACCAACTGTCATGTCGTAGATGAGGCCCGAGGCATCGAGGTGACCTGGCAAAGGAAGAAACTGAAAGCAAATCTCCAGCGCAGCGATTTGCCACGAGATGTTTGCCTACTGAGCGTGCCCGGCCTGTCGGCCAAACCGGCCACGCTGCGTAAGCGCGCGGACCTGAAGGTCGGGGAAACCGTTTATGCGGTGGGTAACCCTCTCGGCCTTGAGCTGACGGTCAGCTCCGGACTCGTTTCTGCCTTGCCACAAATGGAACACGACTCCCATCTCTACACCAGCGCACCCCTGTCGCCAGGCTCAAGTGGGGGCGGCCTGTTCGATGCCCAAGGCCGACTGGTCGGGCTGACCACCAGCATTTTCAGCTACGGACAGAATTTTAATATTGCCCTGCCCACTGATTGGCTGGAAGAGTTGGAGAAACGTGCTCAGGCAACCAGCTCCTCTGCCCCAGAGCCCGTTCCGGACCCCGATTGGCTCACCGAAGCCGGAAAGTTGTCCGGGCAAGGAAACTGGCCAGCGCTTAAGGAATGGACGGACCGCTGGCTGGCTGCCTACCCGACTTCCGCTCTGGCACTCATCAACCGTGGGGATGCCCTGAAAAACCAAGGGCAATTGAAGCAAGCGATGCTGGACTACCAGCGTGCGGCCAAGTTGGATCCTCACCTGGCCTCGGCAATAGGCAGCCAAGCCATAATTCTGACCCAACAAGGGCGATTCACCGAAGCTCGCGAATTCGCTCAGCGCGCCTTGTCCATGGTCTACCAGCAAGACCCGCGAGCATGGCTCGTGCTCGGTGACGTTGAAATCAACAGCGGTCAGATGGACGCTGCGCAAACGGCCTATGAAACTGCTGCTCGTCTAAATCCCGGCAATCCCGTAGCTTGGAAGATGGTCGGAATCGTCTGCACCAAGAGGAAAGATCTCGCCTGCGCGGAAAAGGCATATCGCAAAGGGTTGCGCCTGAATCCGGATGATGCCGATCTAAACAAGGCGCTGGCCGGATTGCAGCTGGAGCAAGGCAAAAGAACCGAGGCCGCAGAATTACTGGGCGCGCGCACCGCTTCCCGGCCTGATGACGCGGACACCTGGATCGCCTTGGGGGTGGCAGAGCAGAGGGGTGGACGTTTAGCCGAAGCGGACAAGGCTTGGCGCAAGGCGGTAGAGCTTAATCCCGAATCGGCTGAAGCCTGGGCCTATCAAGGCTGGTCGCAAGGCAAGCTGGGCAACCTCGATGCGGCAGAAGTCTGTTTGCGCAAGGCCATCAGACTGAATCCCCGTCTTATCATGGCCTGGTCTTCTCTCGCCACCGTTCAAATAAGCCTCAAGCACTACGCCGACGCTGAACAGAGTTTCAATAAACTGATCGAATTAAATCCCCAAGATGTGAATTTCTGGCTGGGCTTGGGCTCAGTCCGTTATCAGCAAGGCAGCTTTACCGGTGCGGCCTCTGCCTGGAGGCAAGCGACCGTGATCCAGCCGGACCAGATCGTGGCCTGGTCCGGCTTGGCGAGTGCCAGTGTCAATGCAGGCAAGCTGGACGATGCCAAGATTGCGGGGCAACGTGCTTACAACCTTGATCCTACCGATGTCAACGCCCTGCTTGTGTTGGCTACCGTTTATGGCAAACGTGGCGATTACGCCACGTCGCTGGAATACATGGAGCAAGCTATCGCCCTTCACCCCGGCATTCCAGAGAACTGGAGCAACAAGGGTTATTCCCTGCTCAAGCTTGGGCGTTACGATGAGGCGGTGAAAGCGTTTGAAACTGCAATCCGGCTGAAACCGGACTTCACCAACGCCTGGGTCAATCTGGGTGAAGCAAAAATGCGCCAGGGCCAATTGGGAGAGGCGATTCAAGCATTGGACCATGCTATCAAGTTAGCGCCTAATTCCCTCGACGCACGCCTGTATATGGCCGAAGCCTTCACACAGATGATGCAGCCCGGAAATGCCCGTAAGCACCTCGAGCAAGCAATCCGTATCGCCCCGCGGGATCCAATTATTTGGCGCAGATTGGCAGAAGCTGATCTGGCTCAAGGTGACAGGGAGGCCGCGCTTCAAGCTATCAACCAATTAGGAACACTCGACCCAATTGCGGCACGATCGCTTCGCCATAACATTGAAAGCAAACCCAAATCTGTTCACTCAAACTAACGAAGTCCATACAAAGCAGGCCACGTGTCGAGTTTGTTTTGACGAGGCGAACCTATTTAAATCGCCCGCACACATCCGACCGCTCAAAAGGCATAAGCGGACACCTTTGCCTGGGTCGGCGTAAGACCGCTTAGGCCGAACAAGAGACAGTCAACTACCCAAAATCATGCACTCCCCTGATGCCTACTACAGCGGGACAAATTGCCTGCGACCCAGCGCCCGCCACACTTCGCTCATGAAGCGGCGCTGGTTGAAATCCGACTTTTCCATGATCTGGGTGACGCGGCCGTTCAACGCATGCTGATCTTCCGCCGTCAGCAGCTTGGCAGTGAGGACGAGGATGGGGATCTTGGCTGTTTCGGGATGCGCGGCGAGCGCCTCCACCACTTCGAAGCCGCTTACCTCCGGCATCATCAGGTCGAGGATGATCAGGCTGGGCAAATGGGTTTTCGCCATCGAAATGCCTTCGGCCCCGCCAGACGCCTGCAGCACCTTGAAGGGGAAGGATCTCAGGTAGGCCATGGCGAGCTCGACTGCGTGCGGATCGTCGTCCACGACCAGGATGGTCCGCGGCTCGCCGGCTTCGTCGGTGCGCCCAAGCCCGAGCCGCTCCAGCGCGGCATCGAGGCCATCCTTCAACACGGGCTTTTGCAGCACCTCGGCGGCCCCCAGCGAGAAGCCCTTGCTGCAGTCGGCGACGATCGACATGATGACGACGGGGGTCTGCGCGAACTGGGGGTTCTGCTTGATCCGGGCGAGGAGCTCCCAGCCGTCCATGTCGGGCAGCAGGATATCGAGGCTGATCAGGTCAGGCCACGGCGACTCGTTCAGCATGGCGAGCGCGATCTGGGCCGAAGCCGCGCGCATGACCTCGCAGCCGTTGGCCTCCAGTTGCATGCGGATGAGATCGGCCGCCTGGTTGTTGTCCTCCACCACCAGCACCCGCGGTGCTTCCACCACCACCGGCGTGGTATCGGGCCGGACCAGGATGGCCTGCCTGTCCGCTTCGCCGGGCGTGTCGCGGTAAGGCAGCCATACCGTGAAGCGGCTGCCGCGGCCGGGCAGGCTGGCCACCCGCACGCCGCCGCCATGCAGCTCCGCCAGCTTGCGCACCAGCGCCAGGCCCAGCCCCGTTCCTTCGAAACGGCGGGACAGCGAGCTGTCGATCTGGACGAAAGGCTGAAACAGCCGCGCCATGTCGTCCGCCTCGATGCCGATGCCGCTGTCGGACACGTCGATCTGCAGGAAGGCATCGATGTTTTCGGGAAGCGGGGTGCGCACCTCGGGCAGGTCGCCCGCCCGCTGTAATGCCGCCTCGCGCGTCACCACGCCGGCATGCAGCGTGACCGCGCCGCCTTCCGGCGTGAATTTGACCGCATTGGAAAGCAGGTTGTAGACGATCTGCTTGAGCTTGCGCGGATCCAGCCAGCATGGCGCCATCTCTTCAGGCACTTCCAGCTTCAGGCTGATCCGGTGCGCCAGCGATTTCTCCTTGACGATGGAGAGGCTGCCGCCCAACAGGGGGATGGGATCGGTCTTCTCCAGTTCCAGGTGCATCTTGCCCGCCTCGACCTTGGATAGATCGAGCACGTCGTTGATGAGCGCGAGCAGATGCTGGCCGCTGTCGAAGATGTCGCACAGATACTCGTGCTGCTTGTCGTTCAGTTCGCCGACCAGGCCGTCGCGCAACACTTCCGAGAAGCCGATGATCGCGTTGAGCGGCGTGCGCAGTTCGTGACTCATGCTGGCCAGAAATTCGCTTTTGAAACGGGTCGATTCCTCGGCGGCCTGGTGCATCTGGATGAGCAGGCTTTCCTTTTCCTTGGCGGCGCTGATGTCGTCGATCATCCAGATCGCGCCGTCCGGATAAAGCTCGGGATCCAGCGGCTTGTGGACGACGTGTGCCCAGAACGGAACGGCCTGGCGCTTCAGCTGGATTTCGGTATCGAAGATCTCGCTTGGCGCACGTTCCTGCCCGGGGTCGCCCCATAGCGTCCCGCTTCCTGCCGGCTGCAGCAGCGAGCCGATCGGCGTGCCCGCCAGCGCGTCGGGCGAAACCGTGCCGAACAGGTCGGCCGTCTTGGGATTGGCGCGCACGATTCGGTTGTGGGTGGAAAAAACGACGCCCACCTGGATGTTGTCGAGGATGGTTTCCAGCTCCAGGGTGCGTTCGCGAACGCGCTTCTCGAGTTCCGCGTAGACCTGTACGTTCTCCAGCGCGACCGCCGTCGTGTCCGCGAGCGCCTGCAGCACCTTCACCTGTTCCGGGCTCGGTTGATGCCGTTCCGCCCAGTAGTTTCCGATGGCGCCCACCGGATCCAGGGTGCGGATCGGCACCATCGCCAGGCTTTTGACGAAGGTGGGGCGATAGGCATCGGCGGGAATGCGCGAATCGGCGTAGATGTCCTCGATCACTGCAGGCTGCCGGTTCAGCATGGCCCAGCCGCTGATGCAGACATCCATGGGAAAACGCTGCCCTTTCCACAGGGGGCTGATCGCATCCTCGTCGGCGTAAAAGCATTTGTCGCCGTCGCGCAGCACGAAGGTTGCGCCGTCGGCGCCGGTGAGTGCACGCGCCGCATGCTTGACGATGTCCATCACGGTAGCCAGATCGCGCGCCATCGACAGGCGTTGCACCACCTCGACCAGCTGTTCCATCGCATGGCCGTACCACAGGGCCCGCTCCCGGGCGTTTCCGGAGTCTGTCGATTCTGTCATGGCGAGGCTCGTGTTGGTGTGATCGGGAAGGTAGGTGCGCGCGCCACCGCTCAATCGGTGTGCGATTGATAGATGTCGTTGAATACGTCGGCACAGCGGATAAACGCGGCCAGCACGGCAGGATCGAAATGGCTGGGGTGAGTCCGCTCGTCGCCCTCCACGATCAGGCTGAAGGCCTGCTCGTGGGTAAACGCGGCCTTGTAGGGACGGACACTGCGCAGCGCGTCGTACACGTCGCAGATCGCCATGATCCGCGCTTCCAGCGGAATGGCGTCCCCCACGAGCCGACCCGGATAGCCGCTGCCATCCCATTTCTCATGATGATTCTGGGCAATGGCCGCACCCATGCGGGTGTAGGGCGAGGTGGTCTTCCCGCCGCCCAGGATCCTGGCGCCGAGTTCGGCATGGGACTTCATGCTCTCCCACTCCACCGGATCGAGGCGGCCCGGCTTGAGCAGGACCATATCCGGCACGCCGATTTTGCCGATGTCGTGCAGCGGACTCGCATGATAGATCGTCTCGACGAAGTCCTGCGGCATCCCCAGTTGTCCGGCCAGGTGCTTGCAGTAGTGGCTGATGCGGCGGATATGCGCACCGGTCTCCTCGTCGCGGAATTCCGCCGCGCGCAAAATGGTGTAGAGCGTGTCGAACTGGCTTTCGACGAGTTGCTCGGTGCGTTCCCTCACCTGCACTTCCAGCGTGTGGTTGTAATTGGCGAGAAAATCGCTGTATTCCTTGAGCCGCAGGAGGTTGCGAACGCGCACCCACAATTCCGCGCGGTCCACCGGCTTGGTGAGGAATTCCTCGACTCCGCTCTGCAGGGCGGCCAGCCTCGATTCGCGTCCCGACAGGGAGGTCACCATGATGATGGGGATGGCCCGGGTGGCATCGGCGGCCTTGAGTTCCGCCGCGACCTGAAAGCCGTCCATGCCCGGCATCATGGCATCGAGCAGGATGAGGTCCGGCTTCTCCGTCGTCGCCCACTGGAGGGCGGCTTCGCCGCTCTGCGCCTCGAACGTGAGATAGCCTTCGGATTTCAGCAGCAGCGAGAGATGGGCCCGGTTCTTGGCGTCGTCATCGACGATCAGGATGGTTTTTTGTATGACGGCGGCGTCCATGTGTGCCTATTCCCCGTGCAGGTCTACGGTCGCGCCGGCAGGCAGTGCGGCGGCAATCGTTTCGAGAAACGTTCGGTAATTGAAGGGTTTGGCGATATAGCCGTCGCAGCCCGCCGCCCGGATCTTGTCCTCGTCGCCTTTCATGGCAAAGGCCGTGAGCGCAAAAACCTTGCTGTGCCGCAAGCCGGCATCGGCCTTGATCACTTGGGTGGCAGCGAGTCCGTCCATCCCGGGCAGCTGAATATCCATCAGGATGATGTCAGGCCGATGCATCCGCGCCAGCGCGATTCCGGCTTGTGCGTCGCTCGCCTGCAATACTGTGTATCCGGCGTTTTCCAACAGAAAGCTCGCCAGCTTCATGTTGTGGGGGTTGTCTTCGATGATCAGGACAGTTGCCACGGTACATTCCCTCAGCCTTCCGGTTCGGACTGTTCCCCCGCTTTGATTTTTTATTTTGATGTTCGTGTCGATGCGGCCGGCAAGGCCAGCGCACGCTTCGATTACAGCACAGCATAGGCCATTCACCGAGAATTAATGGTTATGCTCCGCCGTGCGACCCTGCCTCTTCATGTCATGTCTACCCCGAATTGCGCGGCCTTATTAAACAACGGGGTACGGCTGCCGGTCCAGCCGGCATATCTGCGCGGCGTCTGTACCAGCGCAGACCTCTCATGAAACAGCCTGGACATCGAGTTCACGAAACGCCGGGCCTGATCCCCGGCACGTCAGTCGGCTTACGGCCGCAGAGGATTGCCTATCCAACCCACCCAAAGCACGCGGCATGGAAAATGGCACGGACATGACAACACACTAATAACAAAAACAATGTGTTACATAAAAACCTACCCATTTCCTACCCATTTGGGTAATCCCGATAAAATCACTCAAGTATTGTCTAGACTGGAGAAGGTCTTCCTTATTCCCTGGAGACTGCCATGTCTACTCGCCCCCTCCATGACACCCCCATGCTCGACCAGCTTGAAAGCGGGCCGTGGCCCAGTTTCGTGACCGGTCTCAAACGCCTGGCCAAGGACAACGACATGATGGTTGACCTGCTCGGCCAACTGGAAACCTCCTACGAAGCCCGCAAGGGCTTCTGGAAGGGCGGCACGGTCGGCGTGTTCGGCTATGGTGGCGGCATCATTCCGCGCTTCACCGAACTGAAGGACGAATCCGGCAAGCCACTCTTCCCCGAGGCCGCCGAATTCCACACGCTGCGCGTGCAGCCGCCGGCCGGCATGCACTACACCTCCGACCTGCTGCGCAAGCTGTGCGACGTGTGGGTCGACAACGGCGGCTCGGGCTTGATCGCGTTCCACGGCCAATCCGGCGACATCATGTTCCAGGGCGTCAGCAGCGAGAACGTGCAGGCGGTGTTCAACGGCCTCAACGAAATCGGCTTCGACCTCGGCGGCGCCGGCCCGGCGCTGCGCACCTCGATGTCCTGCGTCGGTTCGGCGCGCTGCGAAATGTCGTGTTTCGACGAGGCGCGGGCGCTGCGCACCGTCATCAACAACAACATCGACGACATGCACCGTCCGTCGCTGCCCTACAAGTTCAAGTTCAAGTTCTCCGGCTGCCCGAACGACTGCGTCAACGCGATCCAGCGTTCGGACATGGCGACCATCGGCACCTGGCGCGACAACATTCGCATCAACGAGACGCTGGTGCAGGACTATTACAAGGTGCACGGCATGCACGACCTCTACAACGATGTAGTCGGCCGCTGCCCGACCAAGGCCATTACCGTGGTGCCGGCCGATCAAGTGCAGGCGGGCGAACATACCTCGGTGGCGCATCTTGGCGACGGCAACGCCCTGTGCATCGACAACAAGAACTGCGTGCGCTGCATGCACTGTCTCAACGTCATTCCCGGCGGTCTGCTGCCCGGCAAGGACAAGGGGGTGACCATCCTGGTGGGCGGCAAGGGCGTGCTGAAGATCGGCGCCACCATGGGCAGCGTGATCATTCCGTTCATGAAGCTGGAAACCGACGAGGACTTCGAGAAGCTGAACGAACTGGCGCGCAACATCCTCGACTTCTTCGCGGAGAATGCGCTCGACCACGAGCGCACCGGCGAAATGATCGAGCGGATCGGGCTCGCCAATTTCCTCGAAGGCATGGATATCCCGGTCGATCCCAACATGATCAAGGAGCCGCGTTCCAACCCCTACTTCCGTTCCGACGACTGGGACGAACAGGTGGCCAAATGGGTGGAATACAAGCAGAAAGCAGCCTGAGCGGGACCGATATGGCCGCATGACGTCGCCTGCGCTTGCGCGGGTTCCGGCGCGGGTAGTTGTCTGATGGGCCAGGCGGGCGTCACAGCCCGACAAGCTGGGCGTGCAGTCCTCGTTCCTCGAAGCGATGGAGCAGGCTGGATGCCCGGGTGGCGTCCGTATCGTAGACCACCATGATCATGTGTGTTTTTTCCGGGCGATGTCCCACCGAGATCACGCCCGCATCATGGCGGATGCCCTCTTCGAGGCGATGCAATGCCTCATCGTCGAGCGTTTCGTTGATATGCACAAGCACGTCATTCAGTCTTGCGTTCATCTTGCTCTCCTTATCGCAGACGGGAGAAAAACACGGCTACTTGCCGCGAACGAGCAGGACCGGCTTGCTCGCCACGCGCACGATCCCCTCGGCGACGCTCCCCAGGAACAGGTGGCTCAGACCGCGCCGGCCATGCGTCCCGACCACGATCAGATCGGCCGGCCAGGCGTCGGCTTCGCGCGCCAGGACATCGGGGATGCGATCGCCCAGCCGGTCCAGCTCGATCAGCCGGGTGTCGGCCTCGACGCCGGCCTCGGCTGCCGTGGAAGCCGCCTTGCCGAGCAGCGCACGCCCGCTGGCGGCCAGCACGTTCCAGAGTTCTGCCGTGTTCGGGAATTCAGACCAGTTGAGGTTGACTTCATCCACCACGTTGACAATGCGCAGGCGCGATCCCGCCGCTCTGGCAAATTGAATGGCCTCGTTCAGCGCCAGTTCGGAGGTCTGGCTGCCATCGATCGCCACCATAATGGACTTGTACATGATGCACCTCTCTCACGTGCGTGCGTCCGGGGAAAAAGCTGGGCGCCTCGCAGCCGTTAGCCCTCTTCACGACAGGCTGCAGACCGTGTGAATTCATCATAGTCCATTGATTTCCGTCCGACGCTGCCGGGCGGCAAGCGCGGGGCGGCGGACGCTGCGTTTACGAGTTGGCGCCCTCGCGCAATTCGTCCATGATCTCGTCCATGTCCTTTTCCCAGCGCTCCAGCACGGGCTTCAGGGCCGGATCCGGGAAAAACTGCTGCAGCGCCTGCGGATGGCTCGCCACCAGAATGGCCTGTTCGCCTTCCGCAAAAATCGTGATGTTCAGCGGCAGGAAGGGAATCAGTTCGGGATGGGCGGCCGTCACCTGCCGCACTTCATCCAGCTTGCCGAAATACACCACGCGGTACATGTCGCTCTTGAATTCGCGCCGGGCCAGGTTCTCGTTCACCTGCTGCAGGCGGGTGATCGTATAGCCGCGGGACGAAATGGCGCTTTGCAGCAGCGTCATTGCCTCGGGAAAGGGCGCGTTCACGCGCGCCATGATCAGGTCTTCCGCCAGGGCGGGCGAACCGAGGGCAAGCAGCGCCAGGACAGCGACGCCCATTTTCTGGATCAGCTTCTTCATAGCGTCGATTCCTCCATGATGGCGGTGTAGTTCTGCTTCATCTGTTCGCACAATTCATTCAACTCGGAATTGTTGAACAGCCGGCTCAGCACCTTGGGGTTGACCGACATTACCTGGACCTTGCCGTCGGGTTTTTCCAGGATGGTGATGCGGCAAGGCAGGAACATGCCGACACGCGGATCGATGGCCAGGGCCTGGTTGAGCAGGCTGATGTTGCAGAAATAGACGATGACCTGTTTCGGGTTTTCGTTTTCCGGCTTGGTCAGGCCATATTCCAGCGTCTGCACCCGTCCATAGAAGAAGTTGTGGGTGGTCACCGCCGTCTTGACGTTTTCCACGGTGGTTTTCAGGTCATAGGGCGAGTCGCGAACGATCACCGGAGTTTCCGCCTGCAATACCTGCGCTGAGCCTGCAAGCGGTTGCTTCTCGAAGCTGCGTACATAGCTGACGATATCGTCGATGTCCTTTTCCTTGAGTCCCTGCTTGAGGAAGGACACCATCGGCGTGCCTGCGCGCCCTTTCATCAGCGTGGCCTTGATCATGGCGTCGGGCGCTGCAGCCAGGAAGCCGGGGTTGTGCAGCGCGGGCGCCATGATGGGCAGATCGCGCGGCCGCGAGAAGGTCACCCCCGTGCCTTTTGCGCCTTCGCCATTGACGCCATGGCAGGCGACGCAGTATTTCTGGAACAGCTGCTTGCCGTGCGTCGGATTGCCCTGTACCGGCTTGTCCGAATAGGTGACGGCCGGTCCGTGGTTCCAGGAGCGCACGTAGCCGACGATGGCGTCGATTTCGTCTTCCTTCAGGCTGGAAAAGGTCGGCATGACCCGGCCCGGACGACCCAGGTGGATGGTCTTGCGCAGGTAGTCGTCGCTGATGCTGGCCTGGAACGAAGGCAGCGCCAGGGGAACACCGATGCCGCCCGTGCCTTTTTCGCCATGACAGGCGGCGCAGTTGCGCGCATACAGCTTGGCGCCGTTCAGATCCGCCTGGGCCTGTGAGCAGCCCAATCCGCCAAGCAGGATCAATGCAAATAGACGAAGCAGCATGAGCGTTTCTCTCCGTTCAATAAGAATACATGAATATCTTAATATTTATTCTAAACCTGTAAATCCCCAAAACAAACCGGTTTCGCGCGATTGATTGCCGGGGCATGCAAAAATATGCGCAGGCGGAGCCCGCCATCGCCCCGCCTGCCTATCTGCTATAGCCGTATCGATCGGTTTTGCAAAGCCGGGAAGCCATGCAAAACCGCGCCCAACCGACGCTACGATACTCCACGCATCCCTTTGAACGCACAACGATGAAAGAACTGATCAACTGGTTGCCCCCCGAACTGGCCTCGTTGCCGCGCTACGTCGTGGCTCTGGCAATCGGCCTCCTGATGGGCCTGGAGCGCGAGCGCAATCCGGCGGCCAAGGCCGGCCTGCGCACCTTTGCCCTGACGGCGCTGCTCGGCGTGCTGGCGGCGCATCTTGCAACGACCCTGGGCGAATTGTGGCTGATCGCGGTGGGGCTGTTCCTGGTCGGCGCGATGATGATCGCAGCTTATCTGCAATCGCCGCCCCAGGACGGCGACCCCGGGACGACGACCGTGGCGGCGCTGATGTTGTGCTACGGCCTCGGCGTGATGGTGTGGCACGAAGAGATCCAGCTGGCGGTCATGCTGGGCATCGTCGCGACCATGCTGCTGTATTTCAAGCCCGAACTGCGCGGCTGGAGCCAGCGCATGAGCCGCCACGACCTGCTGTCGGTCCTGCAGTTCGCTGTGCTGGCGCTGATCATCCTGCCGCTGGTGCCGAACCGGAATTACGGTCCCTACGGCGCGCTCAACCCCTATCAGATCTGGTGGATGGTGGTGCTGATCGCCGGCGTGGGCCTGGCGGGCTATGCGGCGCTGCGGCTGGTCGGCCAGGAACGGGGCGCGGTGATGCTGGGCCTGCTGGGCGGGCTGGTGTCGTCCACCGCGACGACCCTGGCCTTCAGCCGCCACGCCCGCACTAGCCGGGACATGATGCCGATCGCCGTGATCGTCATCGTGCTCGCCAACCTGGTGGTCGAGGTGCGGCTGGGCGTGCTGGCCGCAGTGCTGGCACCCGGCGTGCTGCCGCAACTGCTGCCGGTGCTGGTCGGCGGGCTGGCCATCGGCGGCCTCGGCGCAATCTACGGCGTGCGCCGGCTGCGGCCGCAGGGCGAAATGCCTGCACTGGCGATGGCCAACCCCACCGAACTGCGCACGGCACTGGGCTTCGGCCTGATGTATGCGATCGTGCTGCTGGCGGCGGCCTGGCTGTCGGACTGGCTGGGGACGCGCGGGCTGTATGCGGTGGCGCTGGTATCGGGGCTGACCGACGTGGATGCCATCACGCTGTCCAGCTTGCGCCTGTATGACCTGGACAAGCTGCCAGTTGCAGTCGTGGTCAACGTCGTCACGCTCGCCACGCTGGCCAACCTGGCCTTCAAGTCGCTGCTCACCCTGGTCATCGGCGGCTGGCAGATGGCACGTCACGCGGTGGCGGGCATGGGTGCGATCGGTCTGGGACTGGTGATCGCGTGGGCTATAATGCGCGGCTTTTCCGCATAATCCCGAGCACAATCATGGAAGCTGAAAGCCTCAATCAGATCGAAGCCAAACTCGCCGACCTGGGCGAGCGCACCACCCAACTCAGGGGGTTTCTTTGACTACGATCACAAGAAAGATCGCCTAGAAGAAGTCATCCGCCTGTCGGAGGCGCCGGACTTCTGGAATGACGCCGCCCGCGCCCAGGAACTCGGTCGTGAACGCAAGTCGCTGGAAGACGTGGTGCAGGTGCTCGACCGCGTGGCGTCGGGCCTGAAGGACGCCGCCGAACTGTTCGAGATGGCGCGCGAGGAAAACGACGACGACACGCTCGCTGCTGTGCAGTCCGACATCGCCGGCATCGAGAAGGACGTCTCCACGCTGGAATTCCGCCGCATGTTCAACAATCCGGCCGACCCCAGCAACTGCTTCGTCGACATCCAGGCCGGCGCCGGCGGCACCGAGGCCTGCGACTGGGCATCGATGCTGCTGCGGCAATACCTGAAATACGCCGAACGCAAGGGCTTCAAGGCCGAGCTGCTGGAAGAATCCGAAGGCGACGTCGCCGGCATCAAGTCCGCCAGCATCAAGATCGAAGGCGAATACGCCTACGGCACCCTGCGCACCGAAACCGGCGTCCACCGCCTGGTGCGCAAATCGCCGTTCGATTCGTCCGGCGGCCGCCACACCAGCTTCGCCAGCGTGTTCGTCTATCCGGAAGTCGACGATTCGATCGAGGTCGACATCAACCCCGCCGACCTGCGCATCGACACCTACCGCGCGTCTGGCGCCGGCGGTCAGCACATCAACAAGACCGATTCCGCGGTGCGTATCACCCACCTGCCCACCAACATCGTGGTGCAGTGCCAGAACGACCGCTCGCAGCACAAGAACCGCGCCGAGGCGATGTCGATGCTGAAGTCCAAGCTCTACGAAGCAGAACTGCGCAAGCGCCAGGCCGAGCAGGACAAGCTCGAGGCCGGCAAGTCGGACGTGGGCTGGGGCCACCAGATCCGCAGCTACGTGCTCGACAACTCGCGCATCAAGGATCTACGCACCAACGTCGAGGTCTCCGCCACGCAGAAAGTGCTCGACGGCGATCTGGACGTGTTCATCGAAGCGAGCCTGAAACAGGGCGTTTAAGCCCGCGCATTCCTGGGAGACGCCATGCGTACCGACACCCCCGTCACGCTGTTTCTCAAGGACTACGCCCCGCCCGCCTGGCTGATCGACTCGGTCGACCTGCACGTGGGCATTTTCGAGGGTCATGCCGAGATCAAAAGCCGTCTCGCCTGCCGGCGCAATCCGGCCGCTCAAGCGAGTCCGCTGGTGCTGAACGGCGAAGCGCTGGAGTTGACGAGCGTGACGCTGGATGGCGCCGTGCTCGACCCGGCACGGTACCTCCACGCCGAAGACCGGTTGACGATCGCTGCGCCGCTGCCCGATACGTTTCGGCTTGAAACCACGGTGCACATTCATCCGGACCAGAACACCCAGCTCTCCGGCCTTTACAAATCGAAAGACGGCTATTTCACCCAGTGCGAAGCCGAAGGCTTCCGCCGCATCACCTTCTTCCCGGACCGGCCGGACGTGATGGCGACATTCAGCTGCACGGTGGAAGCCGACCGCGCGCGCTTTCCGGTGCTGCTGTCGAACGGCAACCCGGTCGCCGCAGGCAACAGCGACGACGCGTCGCGCCACTGGGTGTGCTGGGAGGACCCCTTCCCCAAGCCGGCGTACCTGTTCGCGCTGGTCGCCGCCAGGCTCGACGTGCTGGAAGACACGTTCACCACCGCGTCGGGCCGCCCGGTCAGGCTCGAAATCTTTGTCGAACCCGGCAAGCTCGACCAGTGCGACCATGCGATGGCCGCGCTGAAAAAAGCCATGCACTGGGACGAAACGCGCTTCGGCCTGGAGTACGACCTCGACCGCTACATGATCGTGGCGGTCGGCGACTTCAACATGGGGGCCATGGAAAACAAGGGCCTCAACATCTTCAACACCAAGTACGTGCTGGCCCGCCCCGACACCGCCACCGATGCCGACTACCAGGGCATCGACCGCGTCGTCGCGCACGAGTACTTCCACAACTGGACCGGCAACCGCGTCACCTGCCGCGACTGGTTCCAGCTGTCGCTGAAGGAAGGCCTCACCGTGTTCCGCGACCAGGAATTCGGCGCCGACGTGCACTCGCGCCCCGTCACCCGCATCCAGGAAGTGCGTGGCCTGCGTGCCAGCCAGTTTCCCGAGGACGCCGGCCCGATGGCGCACCCGATCCGGCCCGCCTCCTACGCCGAGATCAACAACTTCTACACCGCCACTGTCTACAACAAGGGCGCGGAAGTCATCCGCATGATCCACACCCTGCTTGGAGAAGACGGCTTCCAGCGCGGCATGAAGTTGTATTTCGAACGCCACGACGGCCAGGCCGTCACCTGCGAGGATTTCGTCGCGGCGATGGCTGACGCGAGCCAAGTCGACCTCACGCAGTTCCGCCGCTGGTATGCGCGCGCCGGCACGCCGGTGCTGAAAGCGAGCGGCGTTTACGACGCGACGGCGCAGACCTACACGCTCACGCTGACACAGACCCTGGCGCCCACCGCCTACGAAAAACGGCTGCTCGATGCCGGCCAGGTCGTGGACGACGGCGCCCTGCACATTCCCGTCGCCGTCGGCCTCGTGCTGCCAGACGGCCGCGACGCCACGCTACAACTCGCCGGCGAAATCGGGACATCCACCACCCGCGTGCTGTCGTTGACCCAGCCCACGCAAACCTACGTCTTCGAGCGCGTGCCTGCCGCGCCGGTCGTGTCGCTGCTGCGCAATTTTTCCGCGCCGGTGCGGCTGGACTTCGAGCAGAGCGACTTTGAGCTCGCCCACCTGATGGCGCATGACGCCGACGCCTTCAACCGCTGGGAGGCCGGCCAGCGCCTCGCCACGCGCGTGCTGCTGGCGGGCATCGCACAAGGCGGAGCAGGCACGGACTGGATTCCGTCCACCTTCATCGACGCCTGCGCGCGTGTGCTGGGCGACGGCCTGGCGGGCGATGCCGCGCTGGCTGCCGAAGCGCTGGCGCTGCCGTCCGAAACCGTGCTCGCCGACACCGTCGCCGCCGCCGGCGGCGTGATCGACCCCGACGCGATCTTTGCCGCACGGCTTGCCCTGCGCCGCACGCTTGCCGCGGCCTTGCGCCCCCGGTTCGAAGCCGCCTGGCAGGCGCTCGCCCCCACTGGCGACTACGCGCCCGACGGTGCACAAGCCGGCCGCCGGAGCTTGCGCAACACCTGCCTGGCCTATCTGGCCGACGCCGCACCAGCGGACATCGCGCCGCGCCTCGTCGCGCAAATTCAAAGCGGCAGCAACATGACCGACGTCGCCGCCGCGCTGGCCACCCTCGCCCAGCTCGACGTACCCGAACGTGCGCCCGCGCTCACCGCCTTCTACGACCAATGGCACGACGAAGCCCTGGTCGTCGACAAATGGCTGTCCATCCAGGCCACCGCGCGCACCGCCGCCGCCGCCACCGTGCGCGAACTCATGCGCCACCCGGCGTTCGATCTCAAGAATCCCAACCGCGTCTACGCCCTCATCCGCGGCTTCTGCGGCGCCAACCCGCGCGCCTTCCACGCCGCCGACGGCGCAGGCTACGCGCTCGCCGCCGACGTCATCGCCGACCTGCAAGCCATGAACCCGCAGGTCGCCTCCCGCATCGCGCGCAGCTTCGACCGCTGGCGGCAGTTCGACGCCAGCCGACAGGCCCATGCACGCGCCGCGCTGGAGCGCATCGCGGCGGTCGAGGGGCTGGCGAAGGACGTAGCTGAAGTGGTGGGGAATGCGTTGAAGGCTTGATCGTCGGCCGAACAGGTGCTTGTTGGCTGAAGTTGTTGGGCTGCCGTCGCCCGTAGCGGTCAGTCAGAGAAGAAGTCGCTACGGCTGGTATTCGGCCGCTGCCGGCGGGTTCCGAGCCAACTCCGCCCGCTATGCGATCTTGAACAGCCACTGATCAGGACTCACGCCGGACGGCTGCTTTCCAATCCGGTGAACCCCCACTCTCGACCAGAAGGAGACCTTGGCCTGGATCTTCTGAATCGTGGCCATACTGAAAAACTGCGTTTGAGTCGCCAGCCCGAGTGTAGGTGGTCAGAAGGGGTCTATGTACCGCGCTGTTACACTTTCAGGATTTTATGGGACCGCCGTTAGGGTGGGTGAGTTACATGCCATCGAGGGGGCCTGCTGTGTCTTCAATTTGCAGCATTGCCATCGCGGGAATCAAGGCCGGTGTGGCGAAAGAAACCGCTATTAACTAACTTGCTGATCTGTTAAAAGTTTCTGAGTAAAAGCTTGTCTCCATGCTCAATTCGCATACATTCGTCGTAAAGAACGGATCTTGCAAAAGCAGCGAAGTATGAAACGGCTCTGCAGAACACAGGAAGAAGCATCGTCGGGCCAGGGAATCCCGCAGAAGATCTGGACTTCGACATTACAGAAAACGCGCCAACCACGAATAAGTCTGGCGAGACGGTAACCTCGTCAGCCGCAACAAAAATAAGGGGTAAGTTATGTTGTTAAAGCGTATTGAGCGTGACATTAAATCCATAAGTAAAATCAATCTACTTAAGCTTGCTGTTTTACTTGGCACCTTGCATATAGGACAAGTATTTGCATTATGTAATGGTGGCGTTACCGTCACCTCTGCCCTGGATATTGCAGCAAGTTGTGATGGAGGAAATGTAAAAGGTTTAACGCTTGATACTGGCGCTGCCGTAGATATTAACTCTGGAGTCACTGTATCAAACGACGCACCTTTTGGTGTGAATGGTAGAGCGGTGGTTGTTTTAAACACTGCAACATCGGCCTCCTTGATCAATCACGGGTCAATCTATACATACAATCAATGGGGATTGTGGACCCAAGCCGGAGGCAATGTTGATGTTGTCAACTTTGGGCAAATTGATGCAACAGTTAGGTACGGAATTTCCAATCAAGGGACAATTACCTCGTTAACCAACGTGGGAACGATTACCGGCGGCTTTGGAAGTATTGGGAATAGTGCTGGAACTTCGATCGATGTTTTTAATAATTTACAAGGGCAAAGTGGAGCATCATCAAGCCCCGTAACGCTCGTTGGTAGTTTGCCGTTAAGTTATAACATTATTATTAACGACCCGGCTCATTATGGGCAATTGTCTGCCCCTGGTAGTGTTGGCGCAATGGCTTTTAATATTTATGGCAATGCGGGCACAACCTTGGTCGCTGGAGTCAATGCCTCGACGATAACTGCTACCCGCTATCTAAACGTATTAAAAGGCCTTAACTCCCTGTCTGGCGTGACTGGTGTGGCAGGTACATATAATGGCTACAATTATAGTTTGGTTGCGAATGGATTATTGGCTGATAGTTGGGATTTACTCGTATACCTGAGCGGCCCATCGGCAATTGATACACAAGCATCAATCCGTAAGTCCGCACAAAGATTACGAGGTGTTTTCAATCATGCTGCCACTTCTACAAACTTTGCAAATATGAACACATACGACTGTAATCTGTTTGATAGTCAAGGTATGTGTTTATCGGGAGGTGGCCGCTACACCAATGGGGATAATCCAGACTCAAGCAGCACTAGCGCTGTAGTTGTTTTTGGCTACAAAGCCTCAGAAAATATCCGAATTGGTGGGTTCCTCGATGAAAATGTAAATAACAACATGCCTACAGGCATTAAAGTTTCAAATAAGACGCCAATGATGGGTGTATTTCTTGTGTGGAATCAGAATACTGACGCTTTAGGTTATCAAGTCAAGCTGGCGAATGCTTATTTGGATAACGATATAAAAACTACTCGCGATGTGATTGGCACCTCTGAAGCAGGGGTTGGATCCACAAACCTGAATACGCAAAGCTATGTAGGTGAATTAAGTTATGCCTTCACTTATAGGGATAACACATTGCTGCGCCCTTATCTTGCGTTGCGTTACACCGTCATCAAACAAGATGGCTACACTGAGACGGGTGTTTCTTTCCCCTTGCGTTATGCCTCCTTAGCTGATCGTTCCACAACTGCACTGGTCGGATTAAAACTACACCATGCAATGACGCCCAGAATCACTTTGACGGGCAGTCTGGGTGTTGAGCACGACCTGGAACACAGAGTAGATGACTATTCTGCAACCTCGACTGGGATTAGTGGCTTAACTTCCGAGAACTTCAACGACAGCATTCAACGCACAAGAACGGTAGCTTCTGCAGGCGCCTATTATGCGGTGTCCAAAAAACAACGTATTTCTGGTGATATTTACTACCAGCAACTGCCATTCCAAAGCACTGGCTCAACAACAGCTTACGTCAGCTATATGATTGGTTTCTAGTTTTTATCTTGATTGTACAGATCAAATATTCACCTGACACCGGCTCCAAGCCGGTGTTGTTTTAAGCAGCCTCTGCCAAGCCTGACCCGGGCTGCTCGACGATGCCTTCCAGGAACATCCGGATAAGCGTTCTTCCTTCCATCATGCGGCCCTGATGAGGCCGCTCGTGGTTGTAGTGGTGCAGGTAACGATCCAGATCCTCCTGCATCTGTTCAACCGACTCGTACCAGGTCGTTCGGCCCGCCACCCGGAAGTGTTCGTCCAGCAGGGTGCGATGCAGGCGTTCGACGAAGCCGTTGCTCTGCGGCCGGCGCACCCGCGTGGTCCCCCTTCAACCTGAATTTGAATCGATGACCGGTATGGGGGGCATGGCTGACTTAGCTTGCTCTGAATGCCAATGGCAGCTTCGGCCGAGGACCCGCCTGTCACGCCTGGATCGTCAACCATCGCAACCTCTGTTGGGCCCGTGTGAACCGGTCAAGGTGCCCGAACCCGTCTGCAACATCATTATCGTACTCGACGCCTTCCAGGATGGCCAGTCAGCGAAGTGGCCCGTCAGGACATCCGGACGTAGTGGCTCTCGTACGGCGAGCGGAGTGGCGGGCCTGGCCCGTCACTCCGCGCGCATCTGGTCAAGCCGTGCCTGGACCTCGCGCTTGCCCATCTTCCGGACGGTCGCGATGACGGCAAGCTGCTCGTTCCTTGGGCGCGTCGTGCCGGTTTCCCAGTTGTAGATGGTTTGGGCGGAAACGCCCACCAGCGCTCCCATCTCCGGCGCGGACAGTCCGAGCCGCGTCCGCTGCGCACGCACACCTTGCGGCTTGAACCGCAGTTTCGTTTCGGATTCCCCGTCGGCGATAGGGGCGACCTTCTTCGGCACCATTTTTTCGAGGCGGGATATCTGCTTTTCCAAGGCCTCGATGCGCCGCTTCAAAGCGGCGATATCGGCACGGTAGCGGCTCGATGCCTTCTTGAGGCTTTCGGTTTCGCCGCGTAACTGCCTGCGGACGAGTCGGGCGATTTCTTCCTTGAGCACAGATGCGATGTTCGACAATTTGCGGTCCTCATAGCGTACGGGTAAAGGTAAATGGTACAGGGATCGACCTCATTCAAGCGCGCCGGTCGACGGTTATCGCCAAATTGGTCGCTGATCCCTCGGTCTTTGCTGCCGTCGCCAACCCCAGGCCTGCGCCGCGAGACGGCCTCTCCCTCGGTATCCGGCTCGGGGGGATGAATGTTCAAATGCCCCGCTTGACCATGGCGACCAGTTGGTCGAGCGCCACACCCCAGCCTGCCTCAAAGCCCATGGCGGCGTGCGTCCGGCACCCCGTTTCGTCCGCATGAATGACGGTGGCGCGGTAGCGGGTGCTGTTTTCGCCATGGGGGGCCATTTCGACTGTGGCGGTAAACATGAACCCGGCCGACTCATCGCTGCAGGGGGCGTTCATCGAGGCGGGCCGGAAGCCGGGCAACAAGGCATTGGTCCAGACGAGCTTTTCGTTTGGGATCGTTACGAGAAAGCAGCCGATGTTGGGGTATACCTCGCCTTCGGGCGACTGCATGCTGGTGCGAAACATGCCGCCGGGGCACACGTCGACTTCGGCTTCGATGACTTTCCATGGCAAGGGGCAAAACCATTGCTTGATCAGCTCGGGTT
Source organism: Thiobacillus sp. 0-1251 (assembly GCA_001899305.1). Classification (GTDB taxonomy): domain Bacteria; phylum Pseudomonadota; class Gammaproteobacteria; order Burkholderiales; family Thiobacillaceae; genus Thiobacillus. The sequence continues at coordinate 88,872 of MKWL01000021.1, forward strand.
CGGTCCAGGCGCGCCAAACCAGCCGGGGTGGCACATCGACGATGCGCTCAAAAGTCAAATCCAATTTGCTGTTGAAGCTCGTTGTCATCGATTTTCTCCTTGGTTGGGGGTGAGGTGCCCGCGGATCGTCTGGTATGGGTGTGTTTAGGGCTTGAGGCAGATTGGGCTCGTTTGCCCGCACTTCGCTTGGCCTTACCCGGCGTATCGACGGACCTGCCCGCGCCGGGGCCGGAAGCCGTTTCCTGTACCAGCCTGATGCCGGACTCACTGGTGTGTAGCTCCTGCAGACAGGCATCCAGACGGTCCAGGCGTCCTTCCCACAGCTGCCTGTACTGCTCGATCCAGTCAACCGCCTGCTTGAGTTGCACGCCGTCGATCTTGCAGGGGCGCTGCTGTGCATGGCGGGTCTTGATCAGCAAGCCCGCCTTTTCCAGCACCTTGATGTGTTTCGAGACGGCAGGCAGGCTCATCTTGAATGGCGCGGCAAGCTCGTTCACCGAAGCCTCGCCCTGTATCAGACGCGCCAGCATGGCCCGCCGGGTGGGGTCTGACAGGGCCGCAAAGGTCATGCTCAGGGTGTCGGTTGCAGGGCTCATCGTAACTTTCTAGCAAGGTTAATTAACTTTTCAGTTAAATTATGGACGCGCTTGGGCGTTCGTCAGAGACCGCGGCCAGCGGCCGGTTCAGCCCTCCGCCACCACTCCCAGCACCGCCTCACCATACGCTTCCAGCTTCTTCGTCCCCAGCCCCGATATCTCGCCCAGTTCCGCCAGCGTCACAGGTCGGCGCGCGGCGATCTCGCGCAGGGTGGCGTCGTGCAGGATGACGTAGGCGGGCACGCCCTTCTCGTTGGCGGTTTCGCGGCGCCAGGCGCGCAAGGACAGGAACAAGGGATCTTCATCGTCGTGAACGCCGGCGCCGGAACTGGGGGCGAGGCGAGACTTCTTGCGCGCCGGCCGCGCTTCGATGGCGCGCAGCATGACGGTTTCCTCGCCCTTGAGCACCGGCTTGGCTGCCTGGGTGAGCTTGAGCGCGCCGTAGGCGCTGTGGTCCACCTCCAGCAGCCCGCGCACGACCAGCTGCCGCAGCACGGCGCGCCACACCTTGTCGGTCTGGCTGGCGCCGATGCCGAACACGCTCAGCTGGCCGTGGCCGAAGCGGTCGATTTTCTCGGTCGCCTTGCCGAGCAGCACGTCGATGACATGGCCGGCGCCGAAGCGCTGACCGGTGCGGTAGACGGCGGAGAGCAGCTTCTGCGCGGCCTCGGTGCCGTCCCACAGCGTCGGCGGATTCAGGCAGACGTCGCAGTTGCCGCACGGCTGGCTGGCTTCGCCGAAGTAGCTCAATAGCGCAACGCGGCGGCAGCTTGCCGCTTCGCACAGGCCGACCAGGGCGTCGAGCTTGGCGTGGCCGATGCGCTTGTGCGCGTCCTCGGCCTCGCCTTCGTCGATAAAACGTCTTTGCGTCACGACGTCCTGCAGGCCCCATGCCATCCACGCCTCGGCGGGCTCGCCATCGCGCCCGGCGCGGCCGGTTTCCTGGTAGTAGCCTTCGACCGAGCGCGGCAAGTCCAGGTGGGCGACGAAGCGCACGTCGGGCTTGTCGATGCCCATGCCGAACGCGAGCGTGGCGACCATGACGACGCCGTCCTCGCGCAGGAATCTTTCCTGGTGGCGGGCGCGCGTCGCGTTGTCCATGCCGCCGTGGTAAGGCAGCGCGGTGAGGCCGGCCTGCGCCAATCCGGCGGCGGTTTCCTCGACCTTCTTGCGCGTGCTGCAGTAGACGATGCCGGCTTCGCCCTTGTGTTCGCCCAGGAAATCGAGCAACTGCCGGCGCGGGTCGGACTTTTCGGCAATGCGATAACGGATGTTGGGGCGGTCGAAGCTGGCCACGAAGACGCGCGCGGCGCCCAGATCAAGGCGTTGCAGGATTTCGGCGCGCGTCGCGGCGTCGGCGGTGGCGGTGAGCGCGATCCGCGGCACCGCGGGAAAGCGTTCGTGCAGCGCCGACAGGCCCAGATATTCCGGGCGGAAGTCGTGCCCCCATTGCGACACGCAGTGTGCCTCGTCGATAGCGAACAGCGCCACCCTAGCCTGTTCGAGCAGGTCCTGGAAACGCGGCGTGAGCAGGCGCTCCGGGGCGACGTAGAGCAATTTCAACTGGCCGGTGACGAATTCGCGCTCGACCTGCATTGCCGCCGCACCGTCGAGGCTGGAATTGAGGAAGGCCGCGGCGATGCCCAGTTCCTGCAGCGCCGCGACCTGGTCCTGCATCAGCGCGATCAGCGGCGACACCACCACCGCACAGCCCTCGCGCAGCAGGGCAGGAATCTGGAAACACAGCGACTTGCCGCCGCCGGTGGGCATCAGCACCAGCGCGTCGCCACCCGCCACCAGCGTGTCGACGATGGCCGCCTGCTCGCCGCGAAACGCGGGGTAGCCGAAGACGCGGTTGAGGATATCTAACGGAGTGTCGGACATGAAGCTGGTTTCAAATAAGGCACGCTGGCGGCGCCGGGCTAATTTCCGACACCGTTCGTTTAGGGTGATTCATTTTGACCGTTCGCCCTGAGCCTGTCGAAGGGCAGCCCTTCGACAGGCTCAGGGCGAACGGCTCAGTGGCCAAATGAAAGCATTGGGTTAATTCTGATTTTCCAGCTGGAAAATCAGCGTGTCACATCGGCTATAATTGTGTCACGTTTTGCCCCGTTGGAGGCACCCATGAAAACCCTGACTATCCGCGAAGCCCGCGAAGGCCTGTCGCACCCCGACCAGATGTTCGCCGATGCCGACGAAGTGCTGGTCGTGAAGCATGGCGAGCCGGTAGCGCGCATCCTGCCGGTGGAACCGCGCAAAAAGACATTCCGTTCGCTGGCTGCCTTCCGCGCGACGATGCCGTTCCAGGATGTGCCGAGCGAAGTCCTGATTCGCGAAGACCGCGACGAACGCGGCTGATGCGTGTCTACCTCGACACCAGCGCGCTCGTGAAGCGCTACCTGCCCGAGCGCAATAGTGAGGCGTTCGATGCCTATTTTTCCGAACTGGCACCCGCCCACATCAGCCGTCTCACGCTGGTCGAATTGCGCTCGACCCTCGCGCGCAAACGCCGCCAGGCACGCCTGAACCCGGAGCAGGAGGCGGCCGCAATGAACGAGGTGCGCACCGACATCCAGAATGGCCTGCTCACCGTTGCGCCTTCGACCGATGCCGATTTCATCGAAGCCTTGCGTTTGATGGACGAACTCACCGCGTTGCCCTTGCGCACGCTCGACGCACTTCATCTGGCGACCGCATCCGTGCTCGGCTCCGTCGTCATCGCCACCGCCGACGACGTGATGCGGCGCGCCGCTTTACAACTCCAACTCGAAGTCGCCTATTTCGGCGATTGATTCCTCGCTCATCATGACCACAGAAACCTCTACCACGCCGCCACTCGACGAGAACCAGATCATCATGGAGCGCCGTGCCAAGCTCGCAGCGATTCGCGAAGCGGGCGTCGCCTTCCCCAACGACTTCCAGCGCCACGACTACGCTGGCAAGCTGGCCGCCGAGCATGGCGACAAAACCAAGGAGGCGCTGGAAGCCGAGGGCGTGCAGGTGCAACTCGCCGGCCGCATGATGCTGAAGCGTGTGATGGGCAAGGCCAGCTTCGCCACGCTGCAGGACATGAGCGGACGGATTCAGGTCTACGTGTCGAACGACCTCACCGGCACCGAGGCGCACGAGGCGTTCAAGCACTGGGACCTCGGCGACTTCCTCGGCGTGACCGGCACGCTGTTCAAGACCAACAAGGGCGAACTGACCATCCAGGCGAAATCGATCCGCCTGCTCTCCAAGGCGCTGCGCCCGCTGCCGGAGAAATTCCATGGCCTGGCCGACCAGGAGCAGAAATACCGCCAGCGCTACCTCGACCTCATCACCAACGACACCGCGCGCGAAACCTTCATGCGCCGCTCGAAGATCATCCAGAGCATCCGCGAGTTCATGACCGGCCACGGCTTCCTCGAAGTCGAGACGCCGATGATGCACCCCATCCCCGGCGGCGCCGCGGCCAAGCCCTTCGCCACGCATCACAACGCGCTCGACATGGAACTGTTCCTGCGCATCGCGCCCGAGCTGTACCTGAAGCGCCTGGTGGTCGGGGGCTTCGAGAAGGTGTTCGAGATCAACCGCAACTTCCGTAACGAGGGGCTGTCGACGCGTCACAACCCCGAGTTCACCATGATGGAGTTCTACGAGGCCTACCGCGAGTACCGCTACCTGATGGACTACACCGAGGCGCTGATCCGCCACACCGCGGTCGCCGCCACCGGCTCGACCACGGTCACCTATCAGGGCAACGAGATCGAGCTCGGCAAGCCGTTCGACCGCCTCACCATCGTCGAGGCAATCCGCAAATACAACCCTGAATACACCGTGGCGCAGCTGAACGACCGCGACTGGCTGATCGCGCAGTTCACCGCGATGAAGGCCAAGTACAAACCGCAGGACGGCCTCGGCGGGCTGCAGCTGTCCTTCTTCGAGGAAACCACCGAGGCGCAGCTGATCCAGCCGACCTTCATCATCGACTACCCGGCCGAAGTCTCGCCGCTGGCGCGCCGCTCCGACAGCCAGCCCGACATCACCGAGCGCTTCGAGCTGTTCATCACCGGGCGCGAGATGGCCAACGGCTTCTCCGAGCTGAACGACGCCGAGGACCAGGCCGAGCGCTTCATGGAACAGGTGCGGGCCAAGGAAGCCGGCGACGAGGAGGCGATGCACTACGACGCCGACTTCATCCGCGCGCTCGAGCACGGCCTGCCGCCCACCGGCGGCTGCGGCATCGGCATCGACCGCCTGGTCATGCTGCTGACGGATTCGCCGAGCATCCGCGACGTCATCCTGTTCCCGCAGATGCGGCGCGAAAGCTGATCCAGCCGCCATGGGGCAATACGCGCTCAAGATCGGCCTGTCCGCGCTGATCCTCGTCGCAGTGGCCGAAGTGGCCAAGCGCAGCACTTTCTGGGCGGCCGCGCTGGCGTCTTTGCCGCTGACTTCGCTGCTGGCCTTTGTCTGGCTGTATCTCGACACCGGCGACGTGCAAAAGGTCGCCACGCTGGCCGGCGGTATCTTCTGGCTGGTGCTGCCCTCCCTGCTGCTATTCGTTCTGCTGCCGCTTCTGCTGCGCAGCGGCTGGGGATTCTGGGTCAGCCTCGGCGTATCCAGCGCCGCCACGGCGCTGGCCTACCTTGGCATGGTCAAGCTGCTGGCTGCATTCGGCATCCGCCTGTAACCGCATCGCCTGCGCACGGCGCGCTTCCGGTAAAATTCCGCCTTTCGCCTGTTTCGACCCTCTTTACACGAGTCAACCCACCATGACCGACACCTTCAACAGCTTCGACTCCTTTTCCACCGGCAGCGGCAGTGCCCGCTTCGCCTCGCTGAAGAAACTGGAAACCGCCCTCGGAACGTCCGTGGCGCGCCTGCCGGTATCCATCCGCGTCGTGCTGGAGTCGGTGCTGCGGAATTGTGATGGCGTGAAGGTCACGCCCGAGCATGTCAGGCAGCTGGCAAGCTGGAAGCCCAATGCCGAGCGCACCGAGGAAATCCCCTTCACCGTGGCGCGCGTGATCCTGCAGGACTTCACCGGCGTGCCACTGCTGGCCGACCTCGCCGCGATGCGCTCGGCCGCACAGAAAATGGGCAAGGATCCGAAGAAGATCGAGCCGCTGGTGCCGGTCGACATGGTGGTCGACCACTCGATCCAGGTCGACGCCTCGGGCACGCACGACGCGCTCGACCTCAACATGAAGATCGAGTTCGAGCGCAATCGCGAGCGCTACCAGTTCCTCAAGTGGGGCATGCAGGCCTTCGACACCTTCAAGGTGGTGCCGCCCGGCGTCGGCATCGTGCACCAGGTGAACATGGAATACCTGGCGCGCGGCGTGATGGAGAAGGACGGCATGGCCTATCCCGACACGCTGGTCGGCACCGACAGCCACACCACCATGATCAACGGCCTCGGCATCGTCGCCTGGGGCGTGGGCGGCATCGAGGCCGAAGCCGCGATGCTGGGTCAGCCCGTGTATTTCCTCACGCCCGACGTCGTCGGCGTGAACCTCAAGGGCCACGCCAAACCCGGCGTCACCGCCACCGACGTCGTGCTGACCATCACCGAAATGCTGCGTAAAGCCAAGGTCGTCGGCAAGTTCGTCGAATTCTTCGGTGAAGGCGCAGCCGCGATGTCGGTCACCGACCGCGCGACCATCGCCAACATGGCGCCCGAATACGGTGCGACCATGGGCTTCTTCCCGGTCGACGAAGCGACCTGCCAGTACTTCGCTGCCACCGGACGCGCGCCCGCGCAGGTCGACACGATCCGCGCCTACTACCAGGCGCAGGGCCTGTTCGGCATCCCCAAGGCAGACGAGATCGACTACTCGCAGGTGCTGGAACTCGACCTCGCCAGCGTCGAACCCTCGGTCGCCGGCCCCAAGCGGCCGCAGGACCGCATCGCGCTGGCCAACCTGAAATCTGCCTTCACCGGACTGATGGACAAACCGGTGGCCGAGGGCGGCTACGGCAAGGGCGCCGCCGCGCTTCATACCGGCCACACGCCGATCAAACACGGCGACATCGCCATCGCCGCCATCACCTCCTGCACCAACACCTCCAACCCGGGCGTGATGCTGGCGGCCGGCCTGCTAGCGAAGAAAGCCGCCGCGCTCGGCCTGAAGCCGCCTGCGCACGTCAAGACCTCGCTCGGCCCCGGCTCGCGCGCGGTCACCGAATACCTCAACAAGGCCGGCCTCATGGACGCGCTGGAACAGGTCGGCTTTTCCGTGGTGGGCTACGGCTGCACCACCTGCATCGGCAACTCCGGCCCCTTGAAGCCGGAAATCGAGAAAGCCATCGCCGACAACGACCTGGTCGTGGCGTCGGTACTGTCCGGCAATCGCAATTTCGAAGCGCGCGTGCACCAGGCGGTCAAGGCCAACTTCCTGATGTCGCCGCCGCTGGTGGTCGCCTTCGCGCTCGCCGGCCGCGTCGACATCGACTTCGACAAGGAGGCCATCGGCACCGGCAAGGACGGCAAGCCCGTATTCCTCAAGGACCTGTGGCCGAGCAACGCGGACATCGCTGCCGTGATGGGCACCGCGACCGATGCCGCGGCCTACCGCAAGATCTACGCCGATGTCGGCGCCGACAATCCGCTGTGGGATGCCGTCTCCGCCCCCACCGGCACGGTCTACGAGTGGGATGCGAAGTCGACCTACATCCAGCAGCCGCCTTTCTTTGCGGGCACCCAGGCCGCCAGTGGCGGCATCCAGGGCGCGCGGGCGCTGGCGATCTTCGGCGACTCGGTGACGACCGACCACATCAGCCCCGCCGGCGGCATCAAGCCGACCTCGCCGGCCGGCCTCTACCTCACCGAGCACGGCGTGCAGAAAGCCGACTTCAACAGCTACGGCGCCCGCCGCGGCAACCACGAAGTGATGATGCGCGGCACCTTCGCCAACGTCCGCATCAAGAACCTGATGATCCCCGGCTCCGAGGGGGGCATCACGCTGAAGGGCGGCGAGCAGCAGCCGATCTACGATGCCGCCATGGCATACCAGCATGAGGGCATGCCGCTGATGATCTTCGCCGGCGAGGAATACGGCACGGGTTCGTCGCGCGACTGGGCCGCCAAGGGCACCACCCTGCTCGGCGTGAAGGCCGTCGTCGCCAGGAGCTTCGAGCGCATCCACCGCGCCAACCTCGCCGGCATGGGCGTACTGCCCTGCCAGTTCAAGGACGGCGTCGACGCGGCCACGCTGAAGCTCGACGGCAGCGAGACCTTCGACCTCGAAGGCACCGAGTCCGGTATCACGCCGCAGCAGGATGTCACGCTGGTGATCCACCGCGCCGATGGAAAAGTGGAACGCGTCGCGCTCAAGCTGCGCATCGACACGCCGATTGAGGTCGAGTACTACAACAAGGGCGGCATCCTGCCCTTCGTGCTCGAACAGCTAGTGGGGTAAATCCGGTGTGCGCAGGCTCCCAAGGACAAGGAGCCGCCAGCGAAATAAACTGACCCAGTGACGCATGTCACTGGGCCAGTTTTCGGTAGAGCGTCCGTTCACTGATTCCCAGCTGCGCGGCCAGCGACTTGCGGTCGCCGCCATGGTGCGCCAGCGCCCATTGCAGATAGCGCAGTTCTGCCGTTTCCAGCGGCACGATGTCGTCCACGCCCGGCATGCCTGCCTCGTCGCTTTTCAGTTCGGGTGGCAGATGCTCCTCCAGCAGGGTATCGCCGTCGGCCATCAGCATCGCGCGTTCGATGATGTTGCGCAGTTCGCGGACGTTGCCCGGGTAATCGTAGGCCTGCAGCCGCATGCGTGCGGCCTCGCTCAGTGTGTAGGCCCGCCCCGGCGCCAGCCGCGCCAGCAGCGTCTCGGCCAGCAGGGCGATGTCGCCGCGCCGTTCGCGCAAGGCTGGCAGGTGGATCGGGAACACGCTGAGCCGGTAATACAGGTCGCGCCGGAAACTGCCGCGCTCGACCATGGTCTTGAGATCGCGATGAGTGGCGGCGATCAGACGAAAATCGGCACGCAGCGTCTCCACGCCGCCGACCCGGCGAAAGGTCCCCGTTTCCAATAGACGCAACAGCTTGACCTGCAGGCTCAACGGAATGTCACCCACCTCGTCCAGAAACAGCGTGCCGCCTGACGCCGATTCGACCAGGCCGATCTTGCGCTGGCTGGCGCCGGTGAACGCACCTTTCTCATAGCCGAACAGTTCGCTCTCGAACAGGGTTTCGGTCAGCCCCGAGCACTCCACCACCACGAACGGCCCATGCTCGCGCCGGCTCTGCTGGTGGATGGCCTGCGCGACCAGTTCCTTGCCGGTGCCCGATTCGCCCAGCAACAGGGCGGCGGTGTCCGACGGCGCCACGCGCCGGACCAGTTCGAGCATGCGATTGAAGGCGGCCGACTTGCCGACCATGCCACTTTCGGCGGGAAAACTGCTGGCCTCGCGTACCGTCAGCATGCGTTCGACGAAATACGCGATCTTGCCCGACGTACCGATGATCGGCGTCAGCTCGACGTCGACATGCTCCTCGCCGCGCGGCGTATGGTGCAGATGCAGCACACGCCGGGGCTCGCCGCTGACCCGGCTGGCTGCGAGCGGGCAGGATTCACCGCATTCGTCGCAGGGCCGGCTGTAGCCATGCGATATCGCATAGCAAAACTGCCCGACCACATTCCGCTCGCCGGCATACACACGGCGATAGGCCGCATTGGCCGCCAGAATCCGGTAATCGATCCCCATGACGATCTGGGGATCGGGATGGGTCTCAAGAAAGCTGATGAGTTCGTTGGCCGGTGACATTGTCTTATGCCACTTATGTCATTTGAATCACAAAACATTAACAGGTTTTGTCATAAATGACAGTCCGTGCTTTCAACGCCTGTCACAAAATTGATCTATTCTTTTGAAACCAAAGAGAAATAAAAGCCCCCACCTGGCCCAGGGAGTTGGCACGGCACTTGCGAATATTGGAGTACTCATGAAACCGCCCATGCCCACGTTCCTGCACCACCCGCTGGCAAAAGAAATCTCGCTCGCCATTGCGATCAAGCTGCTGGTGATCGCGGCCATTTTTTATGCGTTCTTCGACGGCCATGCGCTGCACCCCGACGCCGATGCCGTAGCCGAGCGCCTGGCCAACCCCAATCAATCCGTCCACTCCTCTCAACCCTCACCCGGGAGCCCCCATGCTGACTGAAGAACTCGTCGATCTGTCGCGGCTGCAATTTGCAGTCACCGCGCTCTATCACTTCCTGTTCGTACCGCTCACGCTGGGGCTGGCGTTCATCCTGGTCATCATGGAGCTGACCTACGTCATCACCGACCGTCCCATCTACAAGGATATGGTGCGCTTCTGGGGCAAGCTGTTCGGTATCAACTTCGCGCTCGGGGTGACCACCGGCATCACCATGGAATTCCAGTTCGGCACCAACTGGGCGTATTACTCGCATTACGTCGGCGACATCTTCGGCGCGCCGCTGGCGATCGAAGGGCTGATGGCTTTCTTCCTCGAATCGACCTTCATCGGTTTGTTCTTCTTCGGCTGGGACCGGCTCAACAAGTGGAAGCACTTCATGGTGACGGTGCTGATGGCGGTCGGATCAAACCTGTCGGCGCTGTGGATCCTGATCGCCAACGGCTGGATGCAGGATCCCGTCGGCGCGACGTTCTCCTTCGTCACCATGCGCATGGAAATGAGCGATTTCTGGGCCATTGTCTTCAACCCCACGGCGCAGGCGAAGTTCGTACACACCGTGTCGGCCGGCTATGTCACCGCCTCGCTGTTCGTGCTCGGCATTTCCAGCTATTACCTCTTGAAGGGGCGCGACCTCGATTTCGCGCGCCGCTCGTTCCGCATCGCCGCCGGCTTCGGCTTCGCCTCGGCATTGTCGGTGATCGTGCTGGGTGACGAATCCGGCTATACCGTGAGCGAGTCGCAGAAGACCAAGATGGCGGCGATCGAGGCGATGTGGGAAACCGAGCCCGCCCCGGCGGCCTTCACCGTGTTCGCCGTGCCGAACGAGAAGGCCGAGCGCAACGATTACCAGCTGCAGATCCCCTATGCCCTGGGCCTGATCGGCACGCGCTCGCTGACCAAGACGATGCCCGGCATCAAGGAGATCAAGGCGAGGAACCGCGAGCGCATCGAAAACGGCATTCACGCGGTAGTCGCGCTGGAGCAATTGCGCAGGAACCACGACGACAAGGTTGCGCTCGCGCAGTTCGACGCGCACAAGGCCGACCTCGGCTTCGGCCTGCTGCTGAAGAAATACATCGTCGACGTGTCGCAGGCCACGCCCGAGATGATCCAGCAGGCAGTCGACGACACCATCCCGCGCGTCGCCCCGCTGTTCTGGAGCTTCCGCATCATGGTGGCACTGGGCTTCGCCTTCCTGGCGCTGTTCACGCTGGCGCTGTTCTATTCGGTCAAGGGCAGCTTCCTCGAGAAGAAATGGCTGCTGCGCTGGGCGCTGTGGTTCATCCCGATGCCGTGGATCGCCGCCGAGCTCGGCTGGGTGGTCGCCGAATACGGCCGCCAGCCGTGGACGATCTACGGCGTGCTGCCGACCCACATCTCGGTCTCCAACCTCACGCCGGCCAACATCTACGGCTCGCTCGCCGGATTCATCGGTTTCTACACCGCGCTGCTGATCGTCGAGATGGTCCTGATGACGAAATATGCACGGCAGGGGCCGGCCAGCCTCGGCACGGGCAAATACCACGGCGAAAAGGCGGCTGGCGGCGCACTGCCCGCTGGCGCGATGGCTGACAGGATCTAAGGAGCTGACATGGACTACGAAACCCTGAAACTCGTCTGGTGGCTGCTGATCGGCGTGCTGCTGGTCGGATTCGCGATCATGGACGGCCACGACATGGGCATGGGCGTGCTGCTGCCATTCGTCGGCCGCAACGACCTCGAACGCCGCGCCGTCATCAACACTGTCGCGCCGCACTGGGACGGCAACCAGGTCTGGTTCATCACCGCCGGCGGCGCGGTCTTCGCCGCCTGGCCGCTGGTCTATGCCACCGCGTTCTCGGGCTTCTACTGGGCGATGATGGCCGCGCTGTGGGCGCTGTTCTTCCGCCCGGTCGGCTTCGACTATCGTTCCAAGATCCAGAACCCGGCCTGGCGCAGCACCTGGGACTGGGGCCTGTTCATCGGCGGCGCCGTGCCGCCGATCATCTTCGGCGTCGCCTTCGGCAACCTGCTGCAGGGCGTACCCTTCCACTTCAATGACATCCTGATGTCGACCTACACCGGCAGCTTCTGGCAACTGCTCAACCCGTTCGCCCTGCTCGCCGGCGTCGTCAGCCTGGGCATGATCACCTTCCAGGGCGCGAACTACCTGATGATGCGCACCGAGGGCGACATCTACCGCCGCGTCCGCGCCGCCAGCCTGATTTTCGGCACCCTGACCTTCGTCACCTTCGCGCTCGCGGGCTGGTGGGTGGCGACCGGCATCGACGGCTATGTGATCACCAGCACCATCGATCCCAACGGCCTGCCCGACCCGCTCGCCAAGACCGTGGCAACCGCCGCCGGCGCCTGGATGACCAACTACCACACCTATGCATGGGCGAAGTGGGTACCGATCGCCGCGTTCGCCGCCCTGGCGGCAGGCATTCTATTCGCGCGCCTCGGCAAGGCCGGGCTGGCGTTCTGGTCCTCGTCGCTGGCATGCGCCGGCATCATCGGTACCGCTGGCGTGTCGATGTTCCCCTTCATCATGCCGTCGTCGACCGATCCGCGCTCCAGCCTCACCGTGTACGACGCCGTGTCCTCGCACCTCACGCTCGGCCTGATGCTCGGCGCCACGGTGATCTTCATGCCGCTGATCATCTTCTATACCTCGTGGGCCTACAAGGTGATGTGGGGCAAGGTCACGACGGAATTCATCGCCGCCAACGACAAGTCGGCTTACTGAAAGGAATCACCATGTGGTATTTCGCCTGGATACTCGGAGTCACGATGGCCGTGCTGCTCGCCTCGATCAGCGCAATGATGTGCGACGCCAAGGAATGCGCGCTCGACGAGGTGCGCAACAAGAACGCGAACGACGCACGGCAGGGTTGACCTCCATGGATGAGCGTACCCGCATCGCGCGGGCAAGTCCTTCGTTTGCCTTGATTTCGCAGGCTTGTCGCAGGCGTTCGCCATGAGCGCACCCCATATCGTCGTTCTCGGATCGGGATTCGCCGCACTCACCGCCGTACGCGAACTGCGCCGGCGCGACCGCGAAGTGCGGATCACGCTCGTCGCCCCGCGGGCCACGTTGACGTACTACCCGAGCCTGATCTGGGTGCCATCGGGCATGCGGCGTGGCGCCGATCTCGATATCGACGTGTCGGGTTTTCTGGCCAGGCACGATATCGCCTTCCACGCCGGCCGCGTCACCGGCCTTGCCGACGGCGGGCGCACCGTGCTGACCGACAGCGGATCCCTCGCCAACGATGCCCTGCTGATCGCCAGCGGCGGGCGCTTCCTCAAGGCCTTGCCCGGCATCGAGCACGCGCTGACGATCTGCGAAGGCGCGTCGGCGGCTGACGCGATCCGCGAGCGGCTGGCGAACATGACGGACGGCACGATCGCCTTCGGCTTCGGGACCAATCCGAAAGAACAGGGCGCGATGCGCGGCGGACCGATGTTCGAACTGCTGTTCGGCATCGACACGCTGCTGCGCAAACAGGGCCGCCGGGACCGCTTCAAGCTGGTGTTCTTCAATGCCGCGAAAACGCCGGGCAAGCGCCTGGGCGACAAGGCGGTCGCCGGCCTGCTGCGCGAGATGAAGAAGCGCGACATCGCCACCCATCTCGGGCACAAACCGCTCGGCTTCGAAGCGGACAGGATCCGGACCGAGGACGGCAATATTCCGGCCGACCTGATTCTCTTCATGCCCGGCATGAGCGGCCCCGCCTGGGCAGCCGAGGCCGGCCTGCCGCTGTCCGACGGCGGGTTTTTCCAGGCGGATGCCCACTGCCGGGTCGCGGGCTCGGACAAGGTCTATGTCGCTGGTGATTCCGGGAGCTATCCCGGTCCCGACTGGCTGCCCAAGCAGGCGCACATCGCCGACCTGCAGGCCAAGGCCGCGGCGGAGAATCTGTTGCTGGCCCTGGCGGGCAAGCCGCCCGTCGCGCGCTTCAAGGCCGAGCTCATCTGCATCGTCGATACGCTCGACCGCGGCATCCTGGTCTATCGCAATGAAAAACGCGCGCTCGTGCTGCCGCCGTGCCGCCTGTTCCACTGGGCCAAACGGTTTTTCGAGTGGCAGTACCTGCGGCCCTACCGCAAGGCGAAACCGGGATGATGGCCATGCTCGATCGCGGGTGGGTACGCGGCATCACGCTGGCCGCGGCTTTCGTGCTCATGCTCCTCGTCACGCTGTTTCCGCGACCGTTGACCGTCGAGGATGGCAGCCCCATCGGGCACGGCACGCTCATGCTGATCATGTGGGGGCTGGCGGCAGGCTTTGTGCACGGCATCGGCTTCATTCCACGCAACAGGATCCTGCGCACATTGCTCGGCCCTGTCGTCGCCTGGCTCGGCATGGGCATGGTGCTGGTTTTCTATGTGCAATATTTCCTGAGGTAGCGACATGCAGGCGACCGAACAATCCGTCCTGACCCCTTACCAGCGCATCGGCGGCGACACCGTCATCCGCAAGCTGGTCGACCGCTTCTACGAATTGATGGACGAACTGCCGGGGACCTATGCCGCGCGCAAGCTCCATCCGGCCGACCTCACCGAATCCGGCAACAAGCTGTTCGATTACCTCTCCGGCTGGCTGGGCGGCCCGCAACGTTATGTCGAGAAGCACGGCCATCCCATGCTGCGCCGCCGCCATCTTCCCTACGCCATCGGCCCGAACGAGCACGACCAATGGCTGTTGTGCATGCAGCTGGCGTTGGCGGACACGGTGACGGACGAGGCCCTGTGGGCCGCCTTGTTTGCGCAGTTCGTCCAGCTGGGCGAACACATGCGCAACCGGCCCGAGACCACGCCCATGCGGCAACCCGGCGGACGCTGACCGCAGCCCTCCTTTTCATGTCCACTTTTCTTCAATCGAACTCTCCTTCATGGCACACATCGTCATCCTCGGCGCAGGCACGGGCGGCACGCCCGCTGCCTACGAAATGCGTCACCTGCTCGACAAATCGCACACCGTCACCCTGATCAACGCGTCGGACACCTTCCAGTTCGTGCCGTCCAACCCCTGGGTTGCGCTGGGCTGGCGCGAGACGCGCGAGACCACGTTCAAGCTGCGGCCCTACCTGGAAAAGAAGGGCATCCAGTTCATCGCCCAGCGCGCCGACACGATCGACGCGACCCACAGCCGGATCCACCTGGCCAACGGCGACGTCGTCGACTACGACTACCTGGTGATCGCTACCGGTCCCCGACTCGCCTTCGACCTGGTGCCGGGCGCGGGCCCGGATGGCGGACACACGGAATCGGTCTGCACGGTCGAGCATGCCGAGCGCGCGTATGAACACTATCTCGAATTCCTGAAAAACCCTGGCCCGGTGGTGATCGGCGCGCTGCCTGGCGCGTCGTGCTTCGGCCCTGCCTACGAATACGCGATGGCGCTGGAAACCGACCTGCGCCGCCGCAAGCTGCGCCACAAGGTGCCGATTACCTATGTCTCGTCCGAACCCTATGTGGGGCACCTTGGGCTGGGTGGCGTGGGCGACTCGAAGGGACTGCTGGAGGCCGAATTCCGCCAGCGCCACATCAAGTGGATCACCAACGCGAAAACGACCCGGGTCGAGGCGGGGAAAATGCATGTCGAGGAAGTCGACGATTTTGGCGAGAAGGTGCGTGAACACACGATCGATTTCAGTTACGCGATGATGCTGCCGCCGTTTCGCGGCGTGGCGGCGGTCGCCGCAGTGGAAGGCCTGTGCAATCCCGGCGGTTTCGTGATCGTCGACGAATATCAGCGCAGTCCGACATACCCCAATATCTATTCGGCCGGCGTGTGCATCGCGATTCCGCCGGTCGAGCAGACGCCGGTCGCCACCGGCACGCCCAAGACCGGCTACATGATCGAATCGATGGTCACCGCCATCGTCCACAACATCGCCGATGAACTCGCCGGCACGCCGCCCAGCCATACCGGCACCTGGAGCACGATCTGCCTGGCCGACATGGGCGATACCGGTGCAGCCTTCGTCGCGATCCCGCAGATCCCGCCGCGCAACGTCACCTGGGCGAGGAAAGGCAAGTGGGTGCACCTGGCCAAGGTGGCGTTCGAGAAATATTTCATGCGCAAGATGAAAACTGGCAACTCGGAGCCGCTGTACGAGAAATACGTCCTGAAGGCACTCGGCATCAAACGTCTCAACTAATCCCGATTGAACAGGAGCCGCCTTGAACAGACCCGGATCTCGAGCTTGCTGCTCGCAGGCTACGCTACGTAATTAGCGGTCAGCCTATACAGAGAAATCAGCGGCAAAGCAGGCTGAATGCCGATTCAGCCCACGGCACTCTGGCCCCGCCTGGGCTTTTTAGAAATTGAACTGCCGCCCGAAGAACGTCGCTACCTTGTCCGGCGGCAAGGGCTTCGCGACCACATAGCCCTGGATTTCGTCGCAGCCCTGGTCTTTCAGAAACGCGACCTGCTCGACCGATTCCACCCCCTCGGCCACCACCCGCAGATTCAGGGCGTGCGCCAGGCGGATGATGGCATTGGCGATCTCGGCATCGTCGCTGTCGGTCAGGACATCGTCCACGAAACTCTTGTCGATCTTGAGCGCGTCGATCGGCATGCGTTTCAACTGGCCCAGGTTGGAATGTCCGGTACCGAAATCGTCGATGTAGACATGCAGGCCGCGCTGGCGCAGGGCGCCGAGCATGTCGAAGGTACGCGCCGGATTCTCCATCGCCGCACTCTCGGTCACTTCCAGCTGCAAATACGATGACTCCATGCCGGTTTCCTTCAGGATGGCATCGATATCGTCGATCAGGCGCGCATCGGAAAACTGGCGCGGCGACAGATTGATGGCCACGGGCGGTGGGTTGAGGCCGGCATCGCGCCAGACGATCCACTGTTCGCACGCCGCCCGCACCACCCAGCGGCCCAGCGGCATGATCAGGCCGGTTTCCTCGGCCACCGGAATGAACTGATCGGGCCAGATGATGCCGCCGGACCGGGTCAGCCAGCGCGCCAGGGCTTCCAGCCCCACCACGCGGCCACTGGCAAGATCGACTTTCGGCTGATAGGCCAGCGCCAGTTCGTCGCGCTCGAGCGCCTGGCGCAGGCCGGTTTCCAGGTTCAGCTGCTGCTGCGCCACGGTGTTCAGTTCATCGCTGAAGTATTCGAAGCCGCTGCGGCGCTGCTTGGCCTGATACATCGCCAAATCGGCCTGGCGCAGCAAGGTGTTGGCGTCGAGCCCGTCGTCCGGATACACGCTGATACCGATGCTGGCGCCGATGGCATAACGGCGCCGCTCGAGCTTGAACGATTCGGCCAGCGCCTTGAGCAGCTTGCGGGCCACACGGCTGGCAGCCCGAGACGCCGGCGGGTGCATCAGGATGACGGCAAATTCATCCCCGCCCAGCCGGGCGACGAAGTCGTCGGCGCGCAACTGCTCATCCAGCCGGTTGGCCACGACGCGCAGCACCTGATCGCCCACTTCGTGTCCCTGCGAGTCGTTGATGTGCTTGAAGCGGTCGAGATCGATGAACAGCAGCGAGATCTGGAGCTTCTCGCGCTGCGCGCGCGCCAGCGCATGACCGAGGAAATCCTGGAAATACGAACGGTTGGGCAGGCCGGTTAGCGGATCGTGGTTGGCCAGCATGTCGAGCCGCATTTCGGAATAGCGGCGTTCGGTCAGCGCAGCCGACACGAAGAGGCCGCCCAGCGCCATGGTCATCATGCTGATCTGCAGCGCAAACACGTCACGCGGCATCGTGGCACTGGTCAGTCCGCCGAAGGAGACGAGCGAAACGCCCAGCACGATCAGCGCAGCCAGGAATATGGCCACGCTCGCCCCGGTCACCGAGAATCGCAGCGCCGCCCACAGCACGCCGGGCAGCAAGACGAACAGGACGATTTCGGCCGGCCGCAGGGGCTCGGCGTACTCCATCATCACGCGGGTCAGCAGCAGCATGCCGAGCACCAGCACCAGGCCCTCCAGGCGCGCGCCCTTGTTGGTCGGCAACAAATCCCAGCGCGACGCCGTCAGGAGCAGCGGTGCGATCAGGTACACCCCAAGCAGCTCCCCCAGCCACCAGATCCCCAAGGTCCGCCACACCAGGTCGGCATGCAGATGACCGAAGAAACCCAGGCTGAATACGCCCGCCAGCGCACTCACCGCACATCCCAGCGGCGCCGCTACGAGCGCGAACTTGGCGACACTGGAAACATAATCGAGGGTGGAACTGAAGGGCGGCAGGTAGCGCGGCAGATACCCGATCACAGCTGCCCCCGCGGCCGCGCCGAGCGCCAGGCGGAATGCCGCTTCCGGCGGCAGGATCTGACTGTTGAGCGCAAACGATCCCAGCAGCACCCCCACGACGCCTGCCATGCCGAAGCGCAGGCTCGCCATGGCGCCGATGCCGGCTGCCAGCCAGACCACGGCCACCACATCGGCGACATACGCCGTGATCGTGAGGCTGGCCCACCCCGTCAACGCGTAGGCCAGCGCCGTCAGCCCGACAATCAGCGCAATGCGCCTGACTTCGGTCAGGGCTGGCAATGCCGGAAGGGCCAAGGTGTTAAATCCGGCTATTGTGCGGGGTCGACCTCGGCACGCACGGACTCCAATGCGTCCTTGAGTGTCTCCTCGGACAAACCGTTGAGTTGTTCGGCCAGCATTTCAGCCGCATCGATGGTGTCGGCTTCATCGGGCAGGCTGTCGGTATCGAGGTTGGCGACGAATACCGCCGCCGCACCGGTCACCTGCAAGAGCTGCCGACGCTCGTTCATCAGCATGTCGATTTCATCGCGCAGCAGGCGGATTTCATCTTCTTTCATGGCGTGCAGGGTCATGCGTATCTCCGTGTTTCTTCATCTGATCAGCCAAACAGGGTCAATACCCCGGTGTAGCCATATAAACGGTTGTAGGAAATTTCCCCGTTGGCAAAGAACCCTACCAACGGAAAGTCTCCGAGGGTGTCGCGAATCAATTCCAATTCCCGGTTCGGCGCACCGAACATATGCTGGCCGCGCCCCAGACAGGAATAATATACGCCGCCCCGGATCGGCACGGCCAGTTGCGCCCCGATGGCCGAGAGCATCCGCAACAAGTCATCTTCGGCGGTCTGCTGGTCACGGCGACAGAACAGCAGCTCGTCTCCCGGCTCGACATACTCGCCGATCGCCACGAGGTTGTTCTGCGGGTCGACGCCGAGAATGTTGCGCACCAGATAATCCCCGGTATCCGAACCGCGGACCGGCAGGCCGACAAAGATATAGCCGGCTGCACGCCGCAGATCGCGCGCCAGCACGTCGCCGATTTCTTCTTTCATCACATCCAGCGCAGGGCGGTGATCGAGACTGCCGATGACGTTCTTGTTCGCTGTGGTGATGCGATGGCGCGGTCCCAGTGGCGAGATGCCCTGCGTCAACCGTGTCGCCAGCTTCACCCGTTCGCTGAACAGTACGCCCGACAAGCCGCCGCTCACCACACCATCGCTGATCTGCGCCGTCGTCTCGCCACGCGAACTCGACAACCCGCCGACGACAAATCCACTCGATACATATGCGGAAAGACTGTCGATCAATTCCTGCATGCGGCTGTTTGCCGGATCGCCATGCGCCACGGCGAAATAGGCTTGCGCCGGCTGCGTCTCGATGTCCTGCGGCGAACGCAGCACCGGCAGCATGCTGAAATCGGCGGGATCGAATTCCGCCAGCATCACGGCCAGTGCCGGTTCTTCCAGATACTCCACGCCCGTGGCGCAAACGCCGACCCCCACGCTGCCGGTCCAGTGGGGCACGCCGGTCGCGCTTTTGAAGAACGCCAGGATCGCATCGAGTTCGTCGGCAAAGGTGTCCGACACATACAGGAACCCCAGCGTCGCGCCCGACGGGATCGCACCCAGCTGGCCCATGCAGGCCTGGGCCGCCTGGGTCCAGTCGGGATTCGCGGCGTGGGCGAATTTGAAAGGCGATGTCATGTCTTTAAGGCAGGGAATGCATCAGCGCGGCCGCCGGCCTTTCGGCCGGCAAGACCATGCATCAGTAGCCCGTCTGGCCGCTGCTCGGCAACTCGCCTTCACCGAAGAAATTCCACAACAGGTGGGCGACCACTTCAGGGGCGATCACGGTATGCTGGTTATGGCTTTCCTGAAGCGCCACCCGCAGCTTCTTGCGCAGTTCGGGATCGCCGGTCAGGTCGAAAATGATGTCCACCTTCGCCCCCATGGTCACCACTTCCATCGCATCCTTGAATACCGGCACCTTGCTATGGCTGAACCCCAATGCAACGGGCGATTCCAGATTGCGGTGCGCAACGGCGACGATCTCCACGTTGACGCCCTCCTCCTGGATCTTCTCCAGAAAATGCTCGGCGAATTTCTCCCCGACTTCACCCAGTCCCAGCAGGGCAACCTTGACGACATGACTCATGAAAGAACTCCTCGTATCAGTTATGGTGGAAACAGTGGACCTGTTTTTTTATTCGCCCATGCGATCCGGATGACCCGGTCGCCTGTCGGCGCATTGTTTGCGCATGGGTAGCATACGGTCCCCGCACGCGCCTGTCGATACTGCGGCCGCCAGTCCCTGCGACGCATCGCGCAAGTCTCACCTGTTCACGCCCCATGGGCCGGGGATATGATTCGGCTTATCATTCAAGGCGTCCGTCATGCCCGACATTGCTTCGCTCCACCCGTTCATCACCCCCTATGCCAGCGGCATGCTGGAAACGGCAGGTCGCCATCGCATCTACTGGGAAACGTCCGGCAACCCGGATGGCATCCCGGTGCTGTTCGTGCACGGCGGGCCCGGCTCCGGCACCTCGCCTGTGCAGCGGCGGTTCTTCGATCCGGCACGCTACCGCATCGTTTTGTTCGACCAGCGCGGCAGCGGCCGCTCCACGCCGCATGGCGAGCTGGCCGACAACACCACGCCGCATCTGATCGCCGACATGGAAGCGTTGCGACGCGAACTCGGCATCGACTCCTGGCTGGTCTTCGGCGGTTCGTGGGGCTCGACCCTGGCGCTCGCCTACGCCGAGGCGCATCCCGTGCACTGCCGTGGGCTGGTGCTGCGGGGTATTTTTCTCTGCCGCAAAAGTGAGATCGACTGGTTTCTCCACGGTATTCGCGTCCTGTTTCCCGAGGCGCAGCGCCAACTCGCCGACTTCATCCCGGAGGACGAACGCCACGATCTGCTGACGGCCTACTATCGCCGCCTCGTCGATCCCGACCCGACCGTGCACCAACCCGCCGCCCATCACTGGGCTACCTTCGAGGCCTCGTGCTCGACCCTGCTGCCCAACCCCGAACTCATCTCCGCGTTCGGCGACGACAAAAGAGCCCTGTCATTGTCACGGATCGAAGCGCACTACTTCGTCAACAATATTTTCCTGCCCGACAACAGCCTGCTCGCCAACGTCGATCGCATCCGCGGCATCCCGGCAATCATCGTGCAGGGGCGCTATGACGCCGTCTGCCCCATCGTGTCGGCCGACGAACTCGCGCGCGCCTGGCCCGAGGCCCGCTATGTCATCGTGCCGGATGCCGGACACTCTGCATTCGAGCCGGGGATCGCACGCGAACTGGTCGCTGCGTGCGACCAGTTCGCCCAGACCGGAGCATTCGACTGATGGCCCTGTCTCCCTATGTCTTCGACGCCAGTGCCGAAAATTTCAACCGGCTGGTGCTGGAAAACTCGCACAAGGGCCCGGTGCTGGTGCATTTCTGGACCCCCAAGGCCGGCCCCTGCTTCATCCTGATGCCGCGGCTGGTGAAGCTCGCCGCCGAATACGGTGGCAAGTTCCTCCTGGTCATGCTGAACGCCGACGAACTGCCCGAACTGGCACGCCGTTTCAGCGTGAATTCGGTCCCGACGGTGAAATTCTTCTGGCGCGGCGAGGTCGCCCACACCATCCACGGCGCCGATCCCGACAGCAGCTTCCGTGAAGTACTCGATCGCTTCATCGCGGGCGATGCCCACCGCGCCCATGCGTTGGGCGTCGCCGCATGGCAGGCAGGCAATGTGCAGCAGGCACGCATGCTGCTGGCCAACGCGGCGATGGCCGAGCCCGACAACCTCGCCATCCCGCGCGATCTTGCCAAATTGCTCTGGGCCGAGGGCGAAGGTGAACAAGCCCTGAAACTGCTCGACAGCCTGCCACCGGAAGCACGGACAGCGCCTGAGATCGCCCGCCTGCACGCGCACCTGAATCTGGCCGAAACCGCCCGCCAGGCGCCGCCTCTGTCCGAACTCGACGTCCGCCTTGCACAGCAGCCGGACGATCTGGATGCGCATTTCCAGCGTGCAGCCCAGTTGCTGGCTGCAGACCAGTTTGCAACCGCCATGGACGAGTTGCTGTGGATCGCGCGGACCGATCGCGGCTACCGCGATGACATCGGCCGTAGCAGCCTGCTCGCCCTGTTCGATCTACTGGGCAGTGCACATCCGCTGACGCGGCAATACCGTCAGGCGCTGTCCGAATCGCTGCATTGAAGTTCGACCACCCCGCCTTCGCACCTTATCGATCTCTGATCGATACGCTGGACCTTGTACGCGCCCAACCCGCGCCCGGCCCGGATTGTCTCGATGCGCTCAACGCCCAGGCCATCCACCTCGATACACGCAACGCGCATGGCCTGCCGCTGCGTTTTTTTGCACCCAATGCCCGCCTGTCCGCGCGCGATTACGAAACGCACATCCTGCAGACCGGGCAGGTACCGACCCGCGCCGAGACCTGGCACGACGTGCTGAACGCGCTGGTCTGGCTACGTTTCCCGCACTTCAAGGCTGCGTTGAATGCGGCCCATGGCAGTGCGATTGCCGGCGAGACCGGGCCAACCCGAGGCCGCCGCCGCGATGCACTGACGGTACTGGACGAGTCCGGCGTATGGGTAATCAGCCGCGATCCGGCATGGCCGGCCCTGCTGTCCGAGCGCGCCTGGCGGCCGCTGTTCTGGGACCACCGGCATGCGGTTGAAACCGCGATGCGATTTGTCGTGGTCGGTCATGCGCTGCTGGAAAAGCTGCTCGCCCCCTACCCGGGGATGACCGGAAAATGCCTGACCTTGATTGCAGCGTCGCTCGACCCCGATGGTGTGGAGGAACTGTCGGTTCGTGCACTTGCCGGGATCGACTCGCCACGCCAACTCGCACCCTTGCCGGTGCAGGGCATCCCCGGCTGGGACCCGGCCAATGCAAGCGCGGCGTATTACGCCAACCAGGACATCTTCAGGCCGGCGCGTCGCATCTCCTCATGACATGACAGCCCGTGTCCGCCGTACGCGGTCCACCTTCAGCCTGCCGCAGCCGGCAACTCGCCGTCCGCCACCCAGGCTTGGGCCATGTCCAAATCGTCGAACAGACGGATATCCGCCGACATGAACATGCGGTTCACCCACATGCTCCACGCCACCCACTGGTCACCGGTCAGAATGGCGATACGGCCGAAATCGGTCTTGTGCTCGCGTGAAAACTTCAGTTCCTCCCACGCCACGTCGACACTGAACGACAGCATGTCACGCAGATCGAACAGCAGGTTGACCGTACCCTGGAACTGGATGCCGTAGTTCACTGCCTGCTCAAATTCCTGATAATCGGCCAGGGTAAATTGGCCCATTACGGTGACGGCGATCTGGTTACCCTTGACGTTCAGGCTGATCATGGTGCGCTCCTCTGGAAAGTGCTTTCACTATAGCGAATCGGGCGGGGTTGAGGTTGACGCGCGGACTGCCCAGATGCCGGCAACGGCCACGACTGCCATGCCCATCCATGCCATCAGCGGCAGCCGCTCCCCGAACAGCACCATACCGTACAAGGCGGAAAATCCGACCGTGGTATAGGCCAACGAGCCGACCGTGAGCGTGCGACCGCGATGATACGCCCGCGTCAACGCCAGTTGCGCGACCGTGGCGGTGGCGCCGATGCCGATCAGCCACGGCCAGTCGGCCCGCTGCGGAATGTGCGACCCGGCCAGCGCCATCCAAGCAGCGCCGCCCGCGGTCGATAGCAGCGTGAAGTAAAACACCACCCGCCATTCGGACTCGCCCAGCCTGCCCAGATTCTTGACGTTGACGTAGGCCACCGCGGCCAGCATCCCCGACGCCAGACCGGCCAACGCAGGCAACCAGGCCTGACCCTGAACCTGCGGCCGCAACACGAGCAATACGCCGACAAAGCCCAGCAGTACCGCGCCGACGAGGCCGCGCCCGTGGCGTTCGTGCAGCCACCAGGCCGACAAGGCGGCGAGAAACAGCGGGGCCGTGTAATTGAGGGTGACCGCGGTGGCGAGTGGCAGTCGCGACAATGCGTAGAAGAACAGCACCAGCGCAGTGAACCCCGCCAGTCCGCGCCACAGATGGGCGCTGAAACAAGTTGTGGCAAGCGCAGCCCACACTTGACGGTGACGGATGGCGATCGCCGCCCAGATCGCCAGCAGGCCGAATGCCGATCGATAGAACACCAGTTCGGCGGGCGAGAAGTTTGCGGAGGCGTGTTTCACCAGCACGCTCATCAGCGCGAACAAGGCAGCCGCCACCAGCATCCAGCTCGACTTCATGGCGGACAGACGAAAAAAACGGGCGGCATCGGCCGCCCGCTCGAAATGCTCAACCCTCTCATTTGAGATGCGGCCCGATCTCGCGCCGCAGGAAGGAATGGAAATGCATCATGCCGTCTT
The DNA here is from genome assembly GCA_001899305.1 of Thiobacillus sp. 0-1251. GTDB lineage: Bacteria > Pseudomonadota > Gammaproteobacteria > Burkholderiales > Thiobacillaceae > Thiobacillus. Next base: position 113,243 of record MKWL01000021.1, read on the forward strand.
CCAGCGGCGACTGGTACGGCCCGGTCTCGGAAATACCCTGCTGGTACAGCGCGCGCCGCCCCTTGTGCATACGCTCGCAGATATCCTCGTCCTCCACCGCGGTCTCATGGTATGCGGCCTGCTCGGCCTCGATGAAGGCGCGCTCGAACAGGGCGATGTCCTCGGGATAGTAGAACTCGACGATGTTGGTGCACGACTCGACTCCGGTCGGCACGATCGACGACACCACCAACACATGCGGATACCACTCAACCATCAGGCCGGGGTAATAGGTCAGCCAGATTGAGCCGTGCGCGGGCGCCTTGCCCTGCTGATACGCCAGCACTTGCTCGTGCCATTTCTGGTAGACAGGGGAACCTGCCTTCGACAAACCACGATTGACACCCACCGTCTGCACCGACCACCAGTCCCCGTATTCCCATTTCAGGTCGTCACAGGTAACGAAATGGCCGAGGCCCGGGTGATACGGCGCGACGTGGTAGTCCTCCAGATACACCTCGATGAAGGTCTTCCAGTTGCAGGCGTAATGTGTGACCTGTACGCGATCGAGCATGAAGCCCGAAAAATCCAGTTCGCGTGCCGCCTGCATGCCGGCCAGATCGGCCTGCACATCGCGCTTGCCGGCAAACAGCAGGCCCTGCCAGTTCTGCAGACCGGTACGGTTCAGGTTCAGGCAGGGATTGCCGGGAAACTCCGGTGCTCCCATCAGTTTGCCCTGGCTGTCGTAGGTCCAGCGATGGATCGGGCAGACGATGTTGTTGGACGGCAGCTTCCCGCGACCGGTCAGCATCAGCGCCTGGCGATGGCGGCACACGTTGGACAACAACTCGATATTCGTTTCGCCGTTGACCAGTATTTTCGCGCTGTCGAACATTTCCAGCGCGTGATAATCGCCCGGCTCGGGCACCATCAATTGGTGGCCCGCATAACCGGGACCCTGCTTGAACAAATGCTCGAGTTCCAGCGCATAAATGGCTGGATCGAAGTACCAGGAAACTGGCAACTGAGGCGAAGTTAGCGACAAGGCGCTGGATTCGGCGAGATCGCTCATGGCGTACCCTACTCAAAACCAAGCCCCCTCCAGTAATGACACTGGAGCGGCAAGTAAATGACCCACCGGATTTAGAGCGTGGTTGCTGACGTTTTGGCGACCACGGCCTCCCCCGCCCCTTGAGGGGTGCGGGTACGGATGACCCCCCGTCAGACGAAGGTATCGCCAGGCAGGGAAAGCGCGAAATTCTAGCATAGCCGCATACCCGGGGAGGCGCCTCAACGCTGAATTTGTTAAAGTATCGTCCTTTCTCCGCCGGGTTCGATATTCATGGCCAAGTCCCGCGCCGCCACGCCCCCCAAAGATTACGAGTCAGCACTGGCCGAACTGGAAGCCATCGTGGCCGAAATGGAATCCGGCCAGCTGCCATTGGAAGCCTCGCTGACGGCATACAAGCGCGGCGCCGAGCTATTGCAATACTGTCGCCTTCAGCTCGCCGATGCCGAGCAGCAGGTGAAGATTCTGGAAAATGGGGCCTTGCAGCCGTTCAAGACCGAAGACACCGATGACTGATTTTTCCGCCTGGACCCAGGCATGCCAGACGCGCATGGAAAGCGTGCTGGCCGAGTGGCTCCCGCCATCCAGCATTGCCCCGCAACGCCTGCACGAGGCCATGCGCTATGCCGTGCTGGGCGGCGGCAAGCGCGTGCGCCCGCTGCTGGCATTCGCCGCGGCCGACGTCACGGGCGCCGCCCCTGAACGCGTGCAGCATGCCGCAGCGGCGGTCGAACTGATCCACGCCTACTCGCTGGTGCACGATGACATGCCAGCGATGGATGACGACGCGTTGCGACGCGGCAAACCCACGGTGCATGTCGAGTTCGACGAAGCGACCGCCCTGCTGGTAGGCGATGCGCTGCAGAGCCTTGCGTTCGACATCCTGGCGTCGCGTCCGCTGGCCCATGATGCCGATACCCAGCTCAGGATGGTGCAGCTGCTGGCGCAGGCGGCCGGCTCGCGCGGCATGGCCGGCGGCCAGGCGATCGATCTGGCGAGCGTGGGTAAACCGCTCGACCTGACCGAACTCGAATTCATGCACATCCACAAGACCGGCGCGCTGATCCGCGCTTCGGTGCTGCTGGGTGCGCAGTGCGGCACGCTGTCCGACACGACTGCCGCCGCGCTCGACCATTACGCCAAGTGCATCGGTCTCGCCTTCCAGGTGGTCGACGACGTGCTCGATGCCGAAGCACCGACCGCCACGCTGGGCAAGACTGCCGGCAAGGATGCGGCCAACAACAAACCGACCTACGTCAGCCTGCTCGGCGCAGCGCGCGCACGCGAACTCGCGCAGGAGCTGCGCGCCGATGCCCATGCCGCGCTGGCCAAGCTGGGTCCGCCCGCAGCACGCTTGCGCCAGCTGGCCGACTTCGTCATCGAGCGGACGTTCTGACATGCCCACGTCCCTGCTCGACACCGTCAATTCGCCGGACGAACTGCGCACGCTGTCGCCTGCCGACCTGCCCAAACTCGCCAACGAACTGCGCGAGTTCCTGGTCAATTCAGTCGGCCAGACCGGCGGCCATCTCGCCTCCAATCTCGGCACGGTGGAACTCACGATCGCCCTGCACTATGTATTTGACACCCCGCGTGACCGCATCGTATGGGACGTCGGCCATCAGACCTACGCCCACAAGATTCTGACCGGTCGTCGCGCCGGGATGGCCGGCCTGCGCCAGCCGGGCGGCATCGCCGGATTCCCGCGTCGCGCCGAAAGCGCGTTCGACGCCTTCGGCGCCGGCCACTCCAGCACGTCGATCTCGGCGGCACTCGGCATGGCCGAAGCCTTTCATCAACTGGGTAGCGACCAGCGCGCCGTGGCCATCATTGGCGATGGCGCGATGACTGCTGGCATGGCGTTCGAGGCGCTCAACAACGCCGGGGCAACCGATCTCCCCCTGCTAGTGGTGCTGAACGACAATGACATGTCGATCTCGCCCAATGTCGGCGCGCTCAACAACTACCTGGCGCGGCTGATGTCGGGCAAGTTCTATGCGGCGGCACGCCGTGCCGGCGAGAAAGTGCTGTCCGTCGCCCCGCCGATCCGCGAACTCGCCAAGCGCGCCGAGGAACACATGAAAGGCATGGTGACGCCGGGCACCTTGTTCGAGGAATTCGGCTTCAACTACATCGGTCCGATCGACGGCCATGACCTCGACGTACTACTGGACACGCTCTCCAACATCAAGCAGCTCAATGGCCCGCAATTCCTGCATGTGGTCACCCGCAAAGGCAAGGGCTACGCGCCCGCCGAAGCCAATCCCTGCCTGTATCACGGCGTATCGCGTTTCGACCCCGCTGCGGGCGTCGCGGAAAAAACCGGTGGCAAGCCAACCTACACGCAAGTATTCAGTGACTGGCTGTGCGACATGGCCGCTGCCGACACGCGACTGGTCGGCATCACCCCCGCGATGCGCGAGGGCTCCGGCCTGGTGCGCTTTTCGCAGGACTACCCCAAGCGCTATTTCGATGTCGGCATCGCCGAACAGCATGCACTGACCTTTGCCGCCGGCCTCGCCTGCGAAGGCATCAAGCCGGTGGTGGCGATCTACTCCACCTTCCTGCAGCGCGCCTACGACCAGTTGATCCACGACGTCGCCCTGCAGAATCTGCCGGTGATGCTGGCGATCGACCGTGCCGGCCTGGTCGGCGCAGACGGCCCCACCCATGCCGGGAGCTTCGATCTCTCCTTCCTGCGCTGTGTCCCCAACATGCTGATCGCCGCGCCGTCGGACGAGAACGAATGCCGGGCACTCTTGACCACGGCCTTCCTGCACGAAGGCCCTGCGGCAGTGCGCTATCCGCGGGGCAGCGGAGTCGGCGCCACGATCGACGCCGGGCTTGACGCCGTCGAGATCGGCAGAGGCGTGCTGCGGCGGCGCGGCCATGACGTGGCGCTGATCGCCTTCGGCAGCCTGGTTGCACCCGCCCTTCAAGCTGCCGAGGCACTCGACGCCAGCGTGGCCGACATGCGCTTCGTGAAGCCGCTGGATCTGGACCTGCTGCGCGAACTGGCGCACGGTCATCGCCTGCTCGTCACACTGGAGGAAAACGTGGTGGCGGGCGGGGCCGGTGCCGGCGTGGCCGAGGCGCTGGCCGAACTCGGTGTCATCATGCCGATCCTGCATCTGGGCCTGCCCGACACCTTCATCGAACATGGCGACCCCACCAGGATGCTGGCCGACTGCGGACTCGATGCCGCAGGCATCGAGCATGCCGTCCGTCAACGGATAACCCTATTACCCGAGTAGTTTACTCAACTATTCCGGCAGTTTATACTTAGTCTAAACTGCATCGATACCAAGGAGCCTGCCATGAACCAGATTTGCGATACCGCCGTTTGCATGCCGGACGTGCAAAGTTCGGCCGACACGCGGCAAATCGCCATCAACAAGGTCGGCATCAAAAGCATCCGCCACCCGGTTCGCGTGGCGGACAAGAGCGGCGGCGTCCAGCACACCATCGCCACCTTCAACATGTACGTGTTCCTGCCGCACAACTTCAAGGGCACGCACATGTCGCGCTTCATCGAAATCCTCAACACGCGCGAGCGCGAGATTTCGGTGGAGAACTTCGAGGGCATGCTGCGTCAGATGGTCGAACGCCTGGAAGCCGAATCGGGCTACATCGAAATGAGCTTCCCCTACTTCGTCAACAAGGCCGCGCCCGTCTCCGGCGTGCAGAGCTTGCTCGACTATGAGGTCACCTTCATCGGTGCGATCGAGAACGGCGCGTACACCCACACCACCAAGGTGCTGGTGCCGGTGACCAGCCTGTGCCCGTGTTCGAAGAAAATTTCCGAGTATGGTGCGCACAACCAGCGCTCGCACGTCACCGTCACCGCGAAGACCAACGGCTTCCTGTGGATCGAGGACCTGGTACGCAAGGTCGAGGATCAGGCCTCGTGCGAACTGTTCGGTCTGCTGAAGCGGCCGGACGAGAAATACGTCACCGAACGCGCCTACGACAATCCGAAGTTCGTCGAAGACATCGTGCGTGATGTCGCCGCGGCGATGAACGCCGAACCGCTGATCGATGCGTATGTCGTGGAAGCCGAAAATTTCGAGTCCATCCACAATCACAGCGCCTATGCCGTGATCGAACGCGACAAACAGATCCAGGCGTAAAGCGCTGGCCCCGTTTGCGGCGCAGGCTAACGTTAAACGCCGCGACCGGAGCCACACGCGAAACCGGCCCGCTCCCAACCCGAACCCATCAAAACACAAGGCCTGCATTGCAGGCCTTGTGTTTTGATGTCAACGAATAATCAGTAACGCTGCGTCAGCGTCATCGTCTGGCCATCGCGCTTCATTTCCATCCGGTTCAGGAAGCTCATCCCCAACAACGGCACGTTCAGACCGGTTTCCACCACCATCCCGTCCACCTGGTTGACCGAGATCCCGCCGACCTTGACCGTATTGAACTTGACGCGCCACGCAGGCACCACACCCGCCGCAGTCCCCACACCGACCGGCTGGCCCGACCGGTAGTCGATCCCGATACGCTTGGCCTCGGCTGCACTGATGGCGATGGCGGTAGCACCCGTATCGACCAGAAAGGTCATCGGATATCCGTTGAGCGCACCTGCCGCCGCGAAATGACCACGCGCGTCGGCCGTGAGGGAAATGCTCGGGCGGCTGTCCGTCGCCGTACCACCCGCGAACGACTGGCCCATGCCAAGGGTCCGGCGCTTGCCCTCAATATCGAAGCTGGCGCTGTCGGAATCCGCGGAGACCAGTTTCACGCCCTGGATCGTTTGCCCCGCACTGAGGGTACGCGGTTTACCGCCGTCGATACTGACGATCGCCTTGTCCTTGAACAGGCCCACCACCGATATGCTTGTGGCCCAGACGGTTGTGCAGGCCAGCCCGCCAGCAGCTATCATCATCGCGACCGTTTTTTTCTTGAGAGGCATCATGCGTCCTGTTCTGGTTTTCCGTCATTCGCCCACCGAGGGGCCGGGGTATTTCACCACATTCCTGGATCGTCACGGCATTCCTTGGCAACTGGTGCGCGTCGACGCCGGCGACAGCGTGCCTGAAAACCTTAACGGCGCTTCAGGCGTCTGCTTGATGGGCGGCCCGATGAGCGTCAATGACGATCTGCCCTGGATCCCGCCCCTACTGGCGCTGATCCGCCAGGCGGTCGCCTCGGACATTCCGGTGATCGGCCATTGTCTGGGTGGCCAACTTATGTCCAAAGCGCTGGGCGGCACGGTCGGCGCCAATCCAGTCAAGGAAATTGGCTGGGGCGACGTTCGCATCACCGACGCCGATGCCGCGCGCTCCTGGCTGGGCGACACCACGCAGCCCATGCTGGCATTCCACTGGCACGGCGAAACCTTCACCCTGCCGCCGGGTGCCACGCGCCTTCTCGACAGCGCCTTCTGCGTCAACCAGGCTTATGTGCTCAACGACCGCCATATCGGCATGCAATGCCATGTCGAAATGACGCCCGAACTCGTCGCCAGCTGGTGCGACAACGGCGCCGACGAAATCGCCGCCAGCGACAGTCCCGGTGTGCAGTCGCCCGATGCGATCCAGGCGGATTTGCCAGCCCGCACCGCCCGTCTGCATGAACTGGCGGACAAAATTTATTCCCGCTGGATTCAAGGGCTTAGAAAATAATCGCAAGACCGCCCCGGGAAGACGCTGGACAGCCACATCGCGCGGCGTAGGATAGACGGCGGAGTCATATCCAGTCTTACAGCATCACCTGAATACCTGAAACAGGAAATATTGGAGGATTTATGCAGAACGTGGATTACGCCAATTTCGATTTCGGCGAGCGCCTGAACGGTTTCATCAACGAAGTGATGAATTTCGGCGGCGCGCCGCGAACCGAAGCCGACCTTACCGAAGGCCAGAAGGTCTTCGTGCGCGCAGTCAAACGCGAAATGGTCAAATATGCTGACCCCAACCGCCACGGCTACCCGCATAACCTGCTGGAGCAGATGGAATCCTTCACCCGCACCGTAGGCGACCTGCACAACTCCTACTTCGACTCGGGTATGCGCAAGGTCAGCGACTGTCTCTACAATCGCTGGAAAATGCTTTACGAAGAAACCAAAAAGCTGGCCGCGGCCGGCGGCGATACCAAACCCGCCTGGGTCGATGTCATCAAGACCGAGCAAACCGACATGCCAGCCTTCTTTGACGCATAACGATTTGTTTTTGAATGAAAAAGCCCGGGTAATCCGGGCTTTTTCATTTTTGCGATTAATATCAAACCTGCTTATCCTCAAATAAAAATAAAGGATTATTCAGGGCTCCCCCCCGGTGCTATTCTGCCCAGACTCTAATACCCCCATACAGTCTGAGGAGACAGCATGTCCAAACTGGTACGCCCCCATGGCGGCGGTGAACTCAAACCCCTGCTACTGACGGGCGACGCACTCGTCGCCGAAAAAGCCCGCGCAGCCTCGCTGCCCAAGCTCAAGATGAGCTCGCGCGAAACCGGCGACCTCATCATGATGGGCATCGGCGGCTTCACCCCGCTGGACGGCTTCATGACCAAGTCCGACTGGCAGGGCGTCTGCGACGGCTACAAGATGGCAAACGGCCTGTTCTGGCCCATCCCAGTCACCCTCTCGACCGACGACGAGGCCATCAAGGACGGCGACGAGATCGCCCTGGTCGACGGCGAATCCGGCGAGATCATGGGCACCATGAAGGTGACCGATAAGTACACCATCGACAAGGCGCACGAGTGCATGCAGGTCTACAAGACCACCGATCTCGAGCACCCCGGCGTCAAGATGGTCATGGCGCAGGGCAAGTACAACTTGGCCGGCCCGGTCAAGGTCCTGTCCACCGGCACCTTCAAGGAAGAATACGGCGACCAGTTCATGACCCCGGCCGAGACCCGTGCCCTGTTCGAGAAGCTGGGCTGGTCCAAGATCGCGGCATTCCAGACCCGCAACCCGATGCACCGCTCGCACGAATACCTGGCCAAGATCGCCATCGAGACCATGGACGGCGTGCTGGTCCACTCGCTGCTGGGCGCGCTGAAGCCGGGTGACATCCCCGCCGAAGTGCGTTCCGAAGCGATCAGCGTGCTGGTCGAGAACTACTTCGCCCCCAACACCGTGATCCAGGCTGGCTACCCGCTCGACATGCGCTATGCCGGACCGCGCGAGGCCCTGCTGCACGCCCTGTTCCGTCAGAACTACGGCTGCTCGCACCTGATCGTCGGCCGGGACCACGCTGGCGTCGGTGACTATTACGGCCCGTTCGACGCGCAGAAGATCTTCGACGAGATCCCCAAGGGCTCGCTCGAAACGCAGAATATGAACATCGACTGGACCTTCTGGTGCAAGAAGTGCGGCGGCATGGCCTCGCAGCGTACCTGCCCGCACACCAAGGACGACCGCATCCTGCTGTCCGGCACCAAGGTGCGCTCGATGCTGTCCGAAGGTCAGGACCTGCCGGTCGAATTCAGCCGCCCGGAAGTCGCGAAAGTGCTCCAGAAGTACTACGCTGGACTCTCGGCCGAACAAAACGTCAAGATCGAGTTGAAAGGTCACTCGGCGGCATGATGATTTTTGCGGACGGTCCACGGACCGTCCGTTTTTCTGCGCCGCACTGTGGCCAGAAAAGAGTTTTAGGACACGAGCCTACCGGAAGCGGATTCGCGAGTCGCCCCGGCCAAGGACGGGTTCAGTTCTAAGCGGACCGCGACGTACGCGGATTGTTAGCTAACTTTAGGAGACTGTAATGCCAACCTATGTTCGTACCGACAAGTGCGACGGTTGCAAGGGTCAGGACAAGACCGCTTGCATGTACATCTGCCCGCACGACCTGATGAAACTGGACAAGGACGGTTCGGAAACCGGCCATGCCATGCGCGCGTTCAACCAGGAACCCGAGCAGTGCTGGGAGTGCTATTCCTGCGTGAAGATCTGCCCGCAGCAGGCGATCGAAGCCCGCCACTATGCCGACGTCGTGCCGCTGGGCGGCATGGTTCAGCCGCTGCGTGGTTCCGACTCCATCATGTGGACCATCAAGTTCCGTAACGGCACGCTGAAGCGCTTCAAATTCCCGATCCGCACCACGCCCGAAGGCTCGATCGACCCCTTCGGCGGCAAGCCGACTGCCACCCTGGCCAACATCACGGCCACCGGCTTCTTTACGGGCTCGGCCGATGGCGGCATCACCAAGGGTTACCGCGCCGGCAATCCTGCTGAACTGATTCGCAAGTAATTTAGAGAGGTAAACGAAATGGCTGGAGAATTTGGTAATCCCGAAGTTATCCAGGAGGAAGTCGACATCCTCCTGATCGGCGGCGGCATGGCTTGCTGCGGCGCCGGTTACGAAGTCATGCGCTGGGCTGACGCCGCCAAGGCCGAGCTGGGCATGGATCTCAAGATCAAGCTGGTCGACAAGGCCGCGATGGACCGTTCCGGCGCCGTGGCGCAGGGCCTGTCCGCCATCAACACCTACATCGGCACCGAGCAGGATCCCGCCGACTACGCCCGCATGGTCTCCAACGACCTGATGGGCATCACCCGTGACGACCTGGCCTACGACCTCGGCCGCCACGTCGACGACTCCGTGCACCTGTTCGAAGAATGGGGCCTGCCGATCTGGAAGACCGACGAGAACGGCGAGCGCCATGACGGCTCGCAAGGCCTGCCCGCGCTGAAGGATGGCGGCAAGCCCGTCCGTTCCGGCAAATGGCAAATCATGATCAACGGCGAATCCTACAAGTGGATCGTGGCCGAAGCCACCAAGAAGGCGCTGGGCATGGATCGCATCCAGGAGCGTATCTTCATCGTCAAGCTGGTCAACGACAAGAACGACCCCAACCGCATCGCCGGGGCCGTCGGCTTCTCGACCCGCGACCACAAGGTCTACGTCTACAAGGCCAAGGCCATCCTGCTGGCCGCCGGCGGTTGCGTGAACATCTTCCGTCCGCGCTCCGTCGGTGAAGGTACCGGCCGTGCGTGGTACCCGGTGTGGAACGCCGGCTCGACCTACGCGATGGCTGCCGAAGCTGGCGCCGAGCTGACCATGATGGAAAACCGCTTCGTGCCCGCCCGCTTCAAGGACGGCTACGGCCCGGTCGGCGCATGGTTCCTGCTGTTCAAGGCCCAGGCCGTCAACGCCTACGGCGAAGTCTACATGCAGAAGAACAAGGAACTGCTGAACGACTACCCCCCCTACGGGCAGGCAGCCGTTCCCGCATCGTGCTTGCGTAACCACCTGATGCTGAAGGAAATGAAGGAAGGCCGCGGCCCCATCTACATGGACACCGTGACCGCTCTCGCGAAACTGCGTGAGACCCTGACCCCGCGCGAAGTGAAGCACCTCGAAGCCGAAGCCTGGGAAGACTTCCTCGACATGTGCGTCGGCCAGTGCGGTATCTGGGTGGGCGAGAACATCGAGCCGGAGAAGAAGAACTCCGAATTGATGCCGACCGAGCCCTACCTGCTGGGTTCTCACTCCGGCTGCTGCGGCATCTGGGTGTCGGGTCCCGAAGATCTGGGCGCCCCGACTGACGAAAACCACGCCGATGCGGGCAAGATCCCGGCTCACCTGCCCAAGGGCTGGAACTGGGGCTACCGCTCGATGACCACGGTCAAGGGTCTGTTCACCGCCGGCGACGGCGTGGGCGCATCCGGCCACAAGTTCTCCTCCGGCTCGCACGCCGAAGGCCGCATGTGCGCCAAGTCCATGGTCAAGTACTGCATCGACAACAAGGACCTGAAGCCCGAACTCGACACCTCCGTCGAGCAGCTGGTGGAAGACATCTACAAGCCGGTGCGTACCTTCCTGGAGCACAAGGACTACACTACGGCGATCGACGTCAACCCCAACTACATCACGCCCAAGATGCTGCAGTTCCGTCTGCAGAAGATCATGGACGAGTATGTTGCCGGCGTCGCGACCTACTACACGACCAATGCCAACATGCTGGGCGTGGCGGAAGACAAGCTGAACATGCTGAAGGAAGACGCGGAGAAGATGCGTGCGAAGGACCTGCACGAACTGCTGCGCGCGTGGGAAAACTACCACCGCATCCTGACGGCCGAAGCCCACATGAAGCACATCCAGTTCCGTGAAGAAAGCCGTTACCCCGGCTTCTACTACCGCATGGACAAGAACTTTGTCGATGAGGAAAACTGGCACTGCTTCGTGAACTCGGTCTACGACAAGAACTCCAAACAGTGGAACTGCTTCAAGCGCGCCCACGTGGATCTGGTCGACAAGTCCAAGCTGTTCAAGCCCGCTGCCCACTGATTCATTAGGTTCGCAGTGAACTCCGGGCGCCTAACGGCGCCCGGTTTTTTTCCGGCAGCGATACCAGCAAGAGCAACAAGGTTGTTCAGCATCCAGCCGAAAGCGCGTAACCTACGCGTTCCCGTTTGTATGTTGTTTTTTGAAGTGAGGGGCCAGGCCCCGGAAGGTAAGGTAGTGAGATGAACGAAGCCGAATTCAAGGACATGATTGCCGATTCCCCGTTTGCGGGGAGCCCGGTCAAACCCATCATGCTGGCGGAAGACGCGAAACTGCAGTTCCGTTGCCACCGCGACGTCAAATGCTGGAACGCCTGCTGTTCCAACATCGACATTCCGCTGACACCCTATGATGTCCTGCGCCTGAAAAAGCGCCTGGACATGTCGTCGGGCGAATTTCTCAAGCAGTACTCGGTCCCGTTCGAGATGGACAAGGACGGCATGCCGGGCATCAAGCTGAACCCGGTCGAGGGCGGCACCGCCTGCCAGTTCATGACGCCCGAGGGCTGCGGCGTCTACGAAGACCGCCCCACGGCCTGCCGCTACTACCCGGTCGCCCTGCTGACCATGCGCCGCTCCGACGAATACGTCGACCGCAGCGCCTATGCGATGGTCAAGGAGCCGCACTGCCTTGGCCATTTCGAGGACAAGACCCAGACCATCGAGGAATACCGCCGCGAACAGGGCGTGGACGAATACGACCGGAAGGCCCATGCATGGCGCCAGCTGGTGGTCAAACGCAAATCAGCCGGCCCCGCCATCGGCAAGCCGACCCCGGTTTCCAACCAACTCTTCTTCATGGCGAGCTACGACGTCGATCGTTTCCGCGCCTTCGTCATGAGCCCGAGTTTCAACGACACCTACGACATCCCGGTCGACGTCATGGCGCTGCTGATCGCCGACGATGAGGCCCTGCTCGACTTCGGCCTGAATTTCCTGCGCCACACCCTGTTCGGCGAGAAATTTGTCGAGGAACGCCCGGACGCCTACGAAAAGCGTCTGGCACGTCGCCGCGCCCTGGCCGAGCAGGAGAAAGAAGCCGAGTTCCAGCAAAAGATGGCGCTGGAGGACGACAAGTATTCGGGCGAGCATTGATTCCGCCGATGCGAAGCCTGATTGGACTGACGGTGCTCGTACTGGCGCTCGCTTCTCACGCGGAAGCCGCCACGCTCAACAAATGCATCGATGCCAAGGGTGAGGTTACGTATTCCAACCTCCCCTGCCACAATGCCCGGGAAGTTCGTACCGTCGAAATCGATCCCGCACCGCAACCCGACCCTGTACAAGCGCAGCCCGCTCAGCCAGCTATTGTTCCGACATCCAAGCCGAAATCCCCGCCCACGGAATCTGCCCCCCCGATTCGCCTCGAAACCCGGCGCGCCAGCGCGCCCCCGCCTTCACGGGCTTCGGCGAGCAAATGCGACACACTGACCAACAAGCTTGGACAAGTGTTCGACAAGATGGATCAGGCACGCCGCAAAGGGTATACACAAAAACAAATGGATGCATGGAACCTGCAAGTCAAAGAGCTCGAACGCAAAAAACAGCTGTCCGGCTGCTTCTGAAAGTCTCCCGACCATGAATGCCCGCACCCTCGACCCAGCCCACCACCTCATCGAAAAAGAGCCCTACTACGAGGCTGTCGGGGAGGAAATCCAGCTGTTCGAAGCCGCCTACCGGCAGCAGATTCCGGTACTGCTGAAGGGCCCCACCGGCTGCGGCAAGACGCGCTTCATGGAACACATGGCGTGGCGGCTCAAACGGCCGCTGATCACGGTGTCGTGCCACGATGATCTCACCGCCTCCGACCTGGTCGGCCGCTACCTGGTCAAGGGCGGCGAAACCGTGTGGGTCGACGGCCCGCTGACCCGCGCGGTGCGCTGCGGTGGCATCTGCTATCTGGATGAAATCGTCGAGGCACGCAAGGACACCATGGTCGTGATCCATCCGCTGGCCGACGACCGCCGTACCCTGCCGATGGAAAAGCTCGGCCAGATCGTCGAGGCGCCCCCCGAGTTCTGCCTGGCCATTTCCTACAATCCCGGTTACCAAAGTGTGCTGAAGGACCTCAAGCAATCGACCCGGCAGCGCTTCGTCGCACTCGAATTCGACTACCCGTCGGCCGCGCTCGAACGACGCATCGTCGCCAGCGAATCCGGTGTATCCGACGCCATCGCCGACAATCTCGTCCGTTTCGCGCAGATGACGCGCAATCTCAAGGGCAGCGGGCTTGAGGAAGGCGCGTCCACGCGGCTGCTGGTACATGCCGGCAAGCTGATCGCCGACGGCGTGAGCCCAGTCACCGCCTGCAAAGCCGCCGTCGCCCAGGCGGTCACCGATGACGCCGACATGCTCAAAGCGATCCAGGAGCTGTCCTCCTCCATCTTCTGATGGCACAGCAACAACTGACAACAGCCGAGATGGAGGCCAGCCTCCACATCTGGCTGGACACCGAATTCACCTATTTCAAGGTCGAGCAGCTCGCAGCCGAACTCGCCACGCTGACGCGCGACGAGCAGGATTTCATCCTCGGCTGGATACGCCGCATCGCTTCCACCCATATCACGCTGGCCTGGCAGTTCGGCCGCCGCGCGCCGGCCCTGCTGTCGCGCATGGAGCGGCGCCTGCTGGAAGCATGGGCGGTGCATACCTGCGACGTGTTCGACCGCACAGGCCTGCAGACCGCCCTCCGGGTGATGGAAGAAGTCGACAGCTTCGACGCGGCTCAGCACCGGAACGATGCGGCCGGTGCGCTGTTCGATGACATCGCGCCCATCCTGGGGAATTTCGTCTGCGGCCTCTCGGGACGGCGGCTGCGCATCGAGGAGGGCGATGCCGCCTGGACCGACGGCGAGCGGATCATATTGCCGCCGCTGATCGCCGCGTTGCCGGACCTCGACGACAACTTCCAGCTGGCCAAGATCACGGTCGCGTTGCTGTGGGCGCAAACCCGTTACGGCACCTTGCGCGCCGATCTCACTGGCATCGCCACGAAATATGCCGATCCCGAGCGCGCACTCGCCCGTCTGTACGCATTGGAAACCCTTCGCCTGAGTGCGCGCATCGCCCGCGAACTGCCCGGCTTATACCGGCAAATGCAGCGCCTGCGTGCACAGCTCGATCCTGGGTTGCCACCGAGTTGGCAACGGTTCGAGGCCCGGCTTGCCGCCGATCAGGCCACGCTGGACGACAGCCTGGCCCTGCTCGATGCCGCGTACGAGGATGTCGACTGCCCGCAGTGGAGCGATCAGGGTTGTCTGCGTCCGGATGCGATTGCCGCCGCCCGCACGGCCCGGCTGGACAAGGAAAAAGCGCGACTGCGCATCAAGCTGGCCGAACTGTTGGAGGAGCAGACGGCCGCGCAACCCGATCCGCAGACCGCCGCGGAAACACCGCCTGAGCTGAACGTGACGCCACGCGATGAAAACGGCCTGCTCGATTTCGAGATCACCCTCGACGACGCTCCGATCGCACCGCCCGACGGCGTCAAGCAGCTGCTGACCTCGGTCTATCTCGATTTCGGCGAGATCCCGCCGGACTACCTGACCCCCGCCGGCGACGGCGAATACGACCCGAACCTCGTCTTCGACCAGCCCGAGGATCCCGATGCCGTGTGGCACGGCACCTATCACGAGAAAGGTGCCGAACTGTATCCCGAGTGGGATCACGGCCGCCAGCATTACCGCAAGAACTGGTGCGTGATGCGGGAAAAAACCGTCACCCCGGCCTACGACGACTTCTACCGCGACACGCTCGGCAAACACGCTGGCGTGGTCAAGCACCTGCGCCGGAAATTCGAAGCGTTGCGCGACGAGAACCGGATCGAGAAGCGGCAGGTCCAGGGCGACGAGATCGACCTCGATGCATTGATCGAAGCCCTCGCCGATGCGAAGGATGGCAGCGAAATGAGCGACCGCCTGTTCGTGCGCCTGCACCGTGCCGAACGCAACATCGCCGTGGCCTTCCTGGTCGACATGAGCGGCTCGACCAAGGGCTGGATCAACGAGGCCGAGCGCGAAGCGCTGATCCTGTTGTGCGAGGCGCTGGAACTGCTGGGCGACCGCTATGCGATCTACGGATTTTCCGGCACCACGCGCAAGCGTTGCGAACTGTTCCGCATCAAAACCTTCGACGAGCGCTACGATGACGAGGTCAAGGCGCGCATCTCCGGCATCCGTCCGCAGGAATACACCCGCATGGGCTTTGCCCTGCGCCACATGACCAAGCTGCTGAATCAGGTCGAGGCGAAAACCCGCGTGCTGGTCACGCTCTCAGACGGCCGTCCGGATGACTATTTCGACGTCTATCGCGGCCAATACGGCATCGAGGACACGCGCATGGCGCTGCTGGAGGCGGCACGCACCGGCATCCATCCCTTCTGCATCACGCTCGATCGCGACGCGCGCGACTACCTGCCGCACATGTATGGCGCGGCGCGTTACATCATCCTGGACGACGTGCGACAATTGCCGGTGAAAGTCACCGACATCTACCGCCGCATCACGACATGAGCCTCGACGAACTGAAAGTGGGATTCTTCTATAGCAACGGTGCCTACGGCCGAACCTGGGGCGTGCGCCAGCTCGCCCAGATCGCCACCGATACCACAACCGGCGAAACGGTCTACCACTTCAAAGGCGTCGCCGGCACCTGCCGCCGCAAGAAAGGGCATTGCAGCCCGCTGGAATTTGCGCGCTGGGCCAAATACCAGGTGGCACTACTGGAAAACGATTGGAAACGCGTGGGCGGCGACGCGCCCGTCGAGTCACAGGCCGATTAATCGGCAGCGGGTTCCAGCGGAACTTGGGGCGCCGTCTCGGCAGGTACACGTGCCTGCGTTCCCAGATACTCCATCACCGCATAGGTCAGTGCGTTGCAGCCGGTTCCATCGAGCGCCGAAATTACGAACACCGGTCCTGTCCAGCCATAGTCGGCGACAAATTTCGCCACCACCGCCTCGCGTTCGGCTTCGTCCACCATATCGATCTTGTTCAGCACCAGCCAGCGCGGCTTGTCGTAGAGTTGCGGGTCGTACTTGCGCAGTTCCTCGACGATGGCACGCGCTTCGTGAACCGGGTCGCCGGCCTCCCAGCGCGGCGAGATGTCGACCAGATGCAGCAGTAGATGCGTGCGTTGCAAATGGCGCAGGAACTGGTGACCCAGCCCGGCCCCCTCGGCCGCGCCTTCGATCAGGCCGGGAATGTCGGCGATGACGAAGCTGCGTTCGCTATCCACCCGCACCACGCCCAGATTGGGCGCCAGCGTGGTGAACGGATAATCGGCCACCTTGGGACGCGCCGCCGACACCGCACGGATGAAGGTCGATTTGCCCGCGTTGGGCATGCCCAGCAGGCCCACATCCGCCAGCACCTTCAGCTCCAGCGCCAGTTCCCATTCCTCGCCCGGCTCGCCGAGCGTGTGCTGGCGCGGCGCGCGGTTGATGCTGGATTTGAAATGCAGATTGCCGAGGCCACCCTTGCCGCCCTTGGCCAGACATACGGTCTGGCCGTTTTCGGCCAGATCGGCCACTACCTCGCCGCTATTGATATCGGTAAACACCGTGCCCACCGGCACGCGGACGGTCAGATCCTCGCCGCCCTTGCCGTAGCATTGGGCGCCGCGCCCGTTTTCGCCATTCTGCGCCTTGAAACTCCGCTTGAAACGGAATTCGACCAGCGTGTTGATATTGCAGTCAGCCACCGCATACACGCTGCCGCCGCGACCGCCGTCACCGCCATCCGGCCCACCCTTGGGAATGTATTTTTCACGGCGAAACGATGCGCTGCCGTCGCCGCCCTTGCCCGCCAGCACCTGGATTTTCGCTTCGTCGATGAATTTCATAATGGAGTGATCCTAATTGGCCCCGCACAAACAAAAAAGCCCCATCCGGCGGACAGGGCTTTCTGGCGAACGAGTCGGACTCAGTTCAATTCGATTCAGGCTGCGACCGGCTCGATGCGAACGACACGGCGACGGGCAGCGCCCTTGACCTCGAACTTGACCGTGCCGTCGGCCTTGGCGAACAGGGTGTGGTCCTTGCCGATACCGACGTTGTCGCCGGGATGGAATTGAGTGCCGCGCTGACGCACGATGATGTTGCCTGCCAGGACCAGTTCGCCGCCGTAGCGCTTCACGCCCAGACGCTTCGACTCCGAATCGCGACCGTTACGCGAACTGCCGCCTGCTTTCTTGTGTGCCATGTTATGTGCTCCTTATGCGGTGATGCCGCCGATTTGCACTTCGGTGAAGTACTGGCGATGGCCCTGGCTCTTGCGATAGTGCTTGCGGCGGCGCATCTTGAAAATCTTGATCTTGTCGCCGCGTGCCTGGTTCAGCACGGTGGCCGTGACCGTGGCGCCACGAAGCATGGGGGCACCCATCTTGATGTCGGCACCGTCGCCCACCATCAACACCTGGTCAAAGGTGATCTCGCTGCCGATCTCGGCCTCGAGCTTTTCGATTTTAAGTTTGTCGCCGGCGCTCACGCGGTATTGCTTGCCGCCGGTTTTGATGACTGCGTACATGGGGGTCTCCAACCAATACGAACCCAGGAAAGCGCGAGATTTTAGCGGCGAACCCATGGCAAGTCAAACGATTTGACGCGCGCCATGCAGGATTATCCCAGCGCAAGCGATGAAAAACCACGGACAGACTGCTACCATTGCAGGATTTCCCCAACAACCAGCCCCTATCGTGTCCCTGGAGAGCCTGCAATCCTTTCTGGCCGACGACATGCGCGCCGTCGATCATGTCATCCGCCAAAGCCTGTATTCCGACGTGGTGCTGATCCGCCAGGTTTCCGAGTACATCATCAACAGCGGCGGCAAGCGCCTGCGACCTGCCCTGGTCCTGCTGTCGGCCGGCTGCTTCAATTATCCGGGACGTGCGCACCATGAGCTCGCCGCGGTGGTCGAGTTCATCCACACCGCCACGCTGCTGCATGACGACGTCGTCGACGAATCCGAATTGCGGCGCGGCCGCGAAACCGCCAATGCGCTCTTCGGCAATGCCGCCAGCGTGCTGGTCGGCGACTTCCTCTACTCGCGCGCCTTCCAGATGATGGTCGCGGTCGACAATATGGAAGTCATGCGCATCCTGTCGGACGCCACCAATACCATTGCCGAAGGCGAAGTACTGCAGTTGCTCAACTGCCACGACCCCGACATCGACGAAGAGAACTACCTGCGCGTCATCCGCTACAAGACCGCCAAACTGTTCGAGGCCGCCGGCCGGCTCGGCGCCGTCATCGGCGGCGGCACCGAAGCGGAAAAAGAAGCGCTGGCACGCTACGGCATGCATCTGGGCACCGCGTTCCAACTGATCGACGACGTGCTGGACTACTCAGGCGACTTCCTCAAGACCGGCAAGAACATCGGTGACGACCTCGCCGAAGGCAAGCCCACCCTGCCGCTGCTGTATGCGATGAAACATGGCACGGCGGAACAGGCCGCCAGCATTCGCCAGGCCATCGAGCACGGCGGGCTGACTGAATTCCAGAGCGTGCTCGCTGCAATCAAGGATACGCGCGCCCTGCACTACACCCGCGAAGTCGCACAGCAGGAAATTCAAACGGCAAATAATGCTATTTCTGCATTACCGGATTCAAAATCCAAATCAGCTTTGCTACAATTAGCGGCTTTCGCGGTTGACCGTAGTTTCTGACCGCGTAGTTTTTTGAATTTCCCGGTAGTCTTCAAAAAAGGGAGCCTGACGTCGGTCCGGCACCCGCCATCTGCCTCGGGGTGTAGCTCAGCCTGGTAGAGTACTGCGTTCGGGACGCAGGAGTCGGAGGTTCGAATCCTCTCACCCCGACCATCGGTCATTCCATTCCCATGTTCGCCTGGCACGCCTGTGTCTAAAGCCTGCATCGCCAACCGGCGGAAGCGGACAGCGCGCTTCTCCTTATCCGCCTGACGGGTCGTTTCGGTCATCTTACCCCGCAAAACTCAAGGCGGACTCCTCCTGATACCCACTGCACTCGCTCCGAACCACGGCACATTCGGACCTTGCGCACGTTCTGGTGGACGGATAGACTACCCAGTCTATTTTCGAATGGATCGGCATGTCTCCTGAGCTTGACCCGCCTCACGGCCCCCGCGAACGCTTGCTGGCCGCTGCCTGCGAAGCCTTCCGCGAAGAGGGCTACCAGGTCAGCATCGATCGCATTGCTGCCCGCGCGCAGGTCGCGCGGCAGACGCTGTACAACCACTTCCATAGCAAGGACGCGCTGTTCGGCGAAGTGGTACGCCATTCCATCCAGTCGGTGCTGGTGACCCTGGATGGGGACGGCGACGTACGGGCCACGCTGCTGGCCTTTGGCGACGCCTATCGCACACGCCTGTTGAGTCCCGAGGGACTCGCGATCTTTCGCACCATGGTGGCGGAGGCCCCGCGTTTTCCGGAACTCGCGAAGCAGTTCTTTCGCCAGGGCCCGCACACCACCCGCAAGCGCCTCGCCAAATATCTGGCCCAGGCCATGGAGGCGGGCGAACTGCGGAAGGATGATCCCGATTTCGCCGCCGAGATGCTGACCGCCGCGCTGATCGATCTGGATCGCTTGCGTGGCCTCATCAATTTACAGACCGATTTGCTCAAGCCCACGAAAACGGCGCAGGTGGTGAATTGCTTCCTGCGCGCCTTTGCCCCCGAAAAGGACACACCATGAAACGCTTTGCTCTTCTTGTTGTTCTGCCTCTCCTCACCGCCTGCGGTCCCGATGGCAAATCCGCTCCGGGAGCGGGCGGTCCGCCGGCGGGCATGCCACCACCGGAAGTAGTGGTGGTTCAGGTGGGAAGCAAGGCCGCCACGCTTACCCAGGAACTGCCGGGTCGCGTGGAAGCCGTCCGCACAGCGCAGGTCCGGGCCCGCGTCGAGGGCATCGTGGAAAAACGCCTGTTCACGGAAGGCAGCGACGTGCGCGCCGGCCAGCCGCTGTTCCGGCTGGATGACCGCACCTACCGTACTGCCGCGCAGGCGGCGGAAGCCGATGTGGAGGTGAAGCGGCTCAATCTGTCCCGTGTGGAGTCGCTCCTGCCCATCAAGGCAGTCAGCCAGCAGGAAGTGGATCTGGCTCGTGCCGCACTGAAACAGTCCGAAGCCCAACTCGCGCGTGCCCGCCTCGACCTGGAGAACACCACGGTGCCCGCCCCCATCTCCGGCCACATCGGCCGCACCGCGGTGACCGAAGGCGCGCTGGTTGGCCGGAACGACGCCACCCTGCTCGCCACCATCGAACAACTCGAGCCGGTCAACGTGCTGTTCACCCAGCCCAACGCCGATGTATTGCGCCTGAAAAGCGCGCTCGCCGCCGGCCAGCTGAAGGCAACGGACAGCCGCATCGTGGAGCTCATCCTGGAAAACGGCCAGCCCTATTCCCACAAAGGCCGGCTCTTCTTCAGCGACATGAGCGTGGATCCCAGTACCGGCGCTGTCACGTTGAAAGCGGAATTTCCCAATCCGAAACGTCTGCTGTTGCCGGGCACCTTCGTGCGGGTACGACTGCCCCAGGCCGTCGCGGAAAACGTGATCACCGTGCCGCAACGCGCGGTGATGTCCGGCCCCCAGGGCCAGTTCGTCCTGCTGGTGGGACCCGAAAACAAGGTGACGCCGCGACCGGTGAAAGTCGGCGCCATGTCAGGGACCGATTTCGTCGTCGAAGACGGTCTCAAGGACGGCGAGACCCTGATCGTGGACGGCGTGCAGAAGGCCAAGCCGGGCTCGGTGGTGAAACCCGTCCTCCAGAAACAGGGCAACTGACATGGCACGCTTCTTCATCCATCGGCCCATCTTCGCCTGGGTCATCGCCATCCTGATCCTGCTCGTCGGGGGCATTGCGCTGAAAAACCTGCCGGTGGCGCAGTATCCCCCGGTGGCCGCGCCGCAGATCGCGTTCAACGTGACCTATCCCGGCGCATCCGCCCAGGTGGTCGAGGACACCGTCATCAAGCTGATCGAACAGCAGATGAACGGCATCGAGCACCTCCTTTACATGGAGGCGTCGTCCGAGCTGGGCGCCGGGACCCTGACGCTGACCTTCGAGCCGGGCACCAACGTCGACATTTCCTCGGTGGAGGCACAGAACCGCTACAAGCGTGTCGAAGCGCGCCTGCCGGAAGACGTGCGGCGGCTCGGCGTGCCGGTGACCAAACCGCAGCGCAACTACCTGATGTTCGTCGCCATCTTCTCCAAGGACGGCAAGCGCAACGCAACCGACCTCAGCAGCTACGCCGCCGCCAACGTGCTGGATCCCCTGCTGCGAGTCCCCGGCGTCGGCGAAGCCATCCTGTTCGGCAGCGAATACTCCATGCGCATCTGGCTCAAGCCCGATCAGCTCACCGCGTACGGGCTCACGCCGGCGGACGTGAAGGCGGCCCTGCAAGCGCAAAACGTGCAACTCGCCACCGGTGAACTGAACCAGGCGCCGGCCTCGGCCGGCGCGCAGGTGAACGCCGTCATCGTGACGCGCGGCCGCCTCAAGACGCCCGAAGAATTCGGCAACGTCGTGGTGCGCGCCCTGCCCAACGGCGCCACCGTCAAGGTCAAGGACGTGGCGCGTGTGGAGCTCGGTGCCGAAAGCTACGATCGCTACGCCCGCATGAACGGCCAGCCGATCGCCGCCATCGCCATCCGTGTCGCGCCCGGTGCCAATGCGCTCGATGTCGCCAAGTCGGTGAAGTCGCGCATGGCGGAACTTGCCCGCTTCTTCCCCGAAGGGGTCGACTGGGCAGTCCCCTATGACACCTCGCGCTTCGTGGAAATCTCGATTTTCGAGGTGGTGAAGACCCTCGGCGAGGCCATGATCCTGGTGTTCATCGTGATGTACGTGTTCCTGGGACACTGGCGTACCACTCTGATTCCGGCCGTCGTGGTGCCGGTGGCGCTGGCGGGCGCAACGGCAGGCCTGTATGCCTTCGGCTTTTCCATCAACGTGCTGACCCTGTTCGCCATGGTGCTAGCGATCGGGGTATTGGTGGACGACGCCATCGTGGTGGTGGAGAACGTCGAACGCATCATGCGCGAGGAACGCCTGTCGCCGCTGGCCGCCACCCTCAAGGCGATGGACCAGATCCTCGGCGCGATCCTCGGCATCTCCGTGGTGCTGTCCGCGGTGTTCATGCCCATGCTGTTCTTTGGCGGTTCCGTCGGCGCCATCTATCGGCAGTTCGCCGCCACCCTGATTCTCACCATGGCGTTCTCGGTGCTGATGGCGCTGTCGCTCACCCCCGCCATGTGCGCGACCCTGCTCAAGCCGGGCGAAGCGGAAGAAGACGAGAAACGCGGATTCAACCGCTTCTTCGGCAAGGTCACCACGCGCTATCACGGTCTCACCGCGCGCATTCTCGCCCGCAGCGGCCGCTGGATGGTGATCTACCTCGCCATCGTGGTCGCCGCCGGCTGGTTGTTCGCCAAGCTGCCCGGCAGCTTCCTGCCGGACGAGGACCAGGGCTATTTCATCACGCTGGTGCAATTGCCAGGCGGCGCCACCCAGGAACGCACGGTGAAGGTGCTCTCCCAGGTAGAACAGTTCTACCTGAAGCAACCGGAAGTGGAGCGGGTCATCGGCGTGGTCGGCTTTTCCTTTTTCGGCCGCGGGCAGAATGCGGCACTCGTCTTCACGCGACTCAAGGACTGGGATGAGCGCAATGGCCCGGAACACTCCGCGCAAGGCGTCATCGGTCGGGCCATGGGAAATTTCATGCGCATCAAGGAGGCCGTGATCTTTGCAGTGAACCCGCCGCCCATTCCTGAGCTGGGCGCAGTCGGCGGCTTCGATTTCCGGCTGCTGGACCGCTCCGGGCAAGGACGCGAGGCGCTCATGGACGTGCGCAACATGGTGTTGGGCATGGCCAGCCAGGACAAGCGGCTGGCTGGCGTGCGGCCCGAAGGCCAGGAGCCCGGCCCTCAGGTTTATCTCGACATCGACCGCGAGAAGGCCCAGGCGCTGCAGATCGACATGGCCAACCTCAACGACACCCTGAGTTCGGCCATCGGCGTGTCCTACGTCAACGACTTCGTGCGCGCCGGCCGTATTCTCCGCGTGCAGATGCAGGCGGATGCGGACCTGCGCAAGACACCTGACGATCTGTTGAAACTGCCGGTACGGAACCGCCTCGGCGACATCGTGCTGCTGGGAGAAATCGCGAAGCCAAAATGGATCGTCGGTCTGCCCAAGCTCGATCGCTACAACGGCAATCCCTCGATGAAAATCGCCGGCACGGCTGCACCCGGGCATTCCACCGGCGAGGCGATGCAGGCCATGGAGGACATCGCCACAAAACTGCCGCCAGGCTTCGGTTTCGAGTGGTCTGGCACCTCGTTCGAGGAACGGCTTGCCGGCGCCCAGGCGCCCATCCTCTTCGCCCTGTCGCTGCTGGTGGTGTTTCTCGCCCTGGCGGCGCTGTACGAAAGCTGGGCCATTCCCTTCTCGGTGATCCTGGTGGTGCCGCTGGGCATTCTCGGGGCCGTGCTGGCCGTCTACTTGCGCGGGCTGCCCAACGATGTGTTCTTCAAGGTCGGACTGATCGCCATCATCGGCCTGTCCGCCAAGAACGCCATCCTCATCATCGAGTTCGCCCGCCAGCTGCATGATGAGGGCATGGATCTCGTCGCCGCCACGCTGGAGGCCTGTCGCCTGCGCTTGCGGCCCATCCTCATGACCAGCTTCGCCTTCATCCTGGGCGTGATGCCGCTCGCCATCTCGACCGGCGCCGGCGCGGCCGGCCGCCACGCAGTGGGAACCGGCGTGGTCGGCGGCATGATCGCCGCAACGCTGCTGGCCATTTTCCTGGTGCCGGTGTTTTTCGTGGTGATCCGGAAACGCTTCCCCACCAAGCCTCGGGAGGAAACGAAACATGACTGAACGCAAATATGAATCCGGGCACGCACCCCGCGCATTCCGGGGTGCCGCCCTCATCACGCTGGCATGGCTGGCGGGCTGTTCGCAGATCCCGGCCTACCAGCGGCCTGCCGCGCCCGTTCCGCAGCAGTTCGTCGCGGACATGCCGACAACGGATGCCGCGGCCCTGCCTGACTGGCGCACCTACTTCCCCGATCCGGCCCTGCATACGCTGATCGAGGCCGCGCTCGCCAATAACCGCGACATGCGGATCGCGCTGGCACGCGTCGAGGAGGCGCGCGCGCTGGCAGGCGTCGCCCGAGCCGATCGTTTCCCGACCCTTGAGGCCCAGGCGAACGCCAACCGCACCCGGACGCCGGCCGACCTCTCCGGCGTCGGCGTAGCGCGCACCACCAGCCGCTACGACGTGGGCCTGGGCGTGACCGCGTTCGAACTCGACTTCTGGGGCCGGGTGGCGGCGCTGAACGAGGCCGCCAGAGCCCAGTATCTAGCGAGCGACGAAGCAGCCAGAAGCTTCCGCGTCAGCCTCATCGGCGATGTCGCCGGCACCTGGTATCAGCTCATCGAACTCGCCGAACGCACGCGGCTTGCCGACGACACGCTGAAAACCCGCGAGGAAAGCCTGGTCCTCATCCGCAAGCGGCGCGAAGCCGGTCTGGCAACCGATCTCGACGTGCTGGCCGCCGAAAGCCTGGTCGAATCGGTCCGTGCCCAATGGGCGGATTTGAAACGTCAGCGCGCGCAGACGGAAAACGCCCTGCGCCTGCTGACCGGCATGGCCGTTCCGCTCCCCGAGATCCCCGGAGCAACGAACCAGACGGTTCTCGCGGGGCTGGCACCCGGCCTGCCCTCAGACGTATTGTTGCGGCGCCCCGACGTGCGTGCCGCCGAGCAGCGGTTGATCGCAAGCAATGCCAATGTGGGCGTCGCCCGTGCCGCCTTCTTCCCCCGCATCGCGCTGACCGGCAACCTCGGCACTGCCAGCAGCGCCCTGTCCGGCCTGTTCGATGCCGGTAGCCAGGCCTGGCTGTTCCAGCCGATCCTGACGCTGCCCCTGTTCGACGCTGGCCGCAACCGGGCCAACCTGGAAGTGGCGGAAGCGCGCAAGGTACAGGCGGTGGCCGATTACGAGAAAACCATCCAGCAGGCGTTCCGCGAAGTCGCCGACGCGCTGGCTGCCCGCACCACCTATGCCGAGCAGCTGGACGCGCAGGAAGCCAACCTGCGTGCCATCCATGCCCGGCTTGAACGGGTAAAAGCCCGTGAGCAGGCCGGCATCGCCAATTATCTCGAGGTACTGGATGCCAGCCGCGACGCCTTCAGCACCGAACAGGCTCTGGTCACGTCCCGGTTGCAGGTGCTCGGCGCCCAGGTCACGCTCTACAAGGCACTGGGGGGCGGGGCCTGACGGACCGCGACGGAATTGCCCCATGAACCGTACGGATTTGCCGACGGTCAATACGTCTAGAATGGTGTTTTTCGCTCAGGAGTCAAAGCATGTCCGAACCCGTTGTGTATGACCGCAATCCCGCCGAACTCGAACTCGAACCCGGAGAATACTGGTGGTGCTCGTGCGGCCGCTCGATGACGCAACCGTTCTGCGATGGCTCGCACGAAGGCAGCGGCCTGGAGCCGATGCCGTTCGTCATCAAGGAGAAGACCACGGTATGGCTGTGCAACTGCAAGCACAGCAAGGACAAGCCGTTCTGCGACGGCAGCCACAACGACCTGTCCGACGACATTTTCTGAACCGGCCACCCCGTCATGGACGTTCTGCCCGAAAACGTGCTCGATTTCTGGTTCGGCCCGCCCGGCAGCGCGACCGAGGTTGCCGGACGGAAAAACACGCTGTGGTTCGGGAAATCGCCCGAAAACGACCGGGCGGTGATCGACCGCTTTGCCGCCACGCTGGTCGATGCGACCGCAGGCCGGCTGGACCACTGGACCGCCACCCCGCGCACGCGCCTGGCATTGGTGATCGTGGTCGACCAGTTTCCGCATCATATCCATCGCGACCAGCCGCAGGCATTTGCCACGGATCCCCAGGCACTGGCCTTGAGCCTGGACGCGCTCGCGGCTGGCGAAGACCGGCAGCTTGCGCCGATCGAGCGCGTGTTCCTGTATCTGCCGCTGGAACATGCCGAGTCGCTGAGCATGCAGGACCGCTCCGTCGCGCTGTATGAAACCCTGGCAAGCGAAGCCGCTGCCGACGAACGCACGCTGTTCGACAATTTCCTGGACTACGCGCGCAAGCACCGCGACGTGGTGGCGCGCTTCGGCCGCTTCCCGCATCGCAACGCGATCCTGGGCCGCCCCTCCTCCGAAGCGGAACTCGAATTCCTCAAGCAGCCCGGCTCGCGTTTTTAGCAGGACATTGAAGAGCGGCACGGTCCGCTCGCGTTAAAATGGCGGCTTTTGCGCCTTCCGGCCTGCCCATGTCCCGCCAGATCCTCGTCACTTCCGCCCTGCCCTACGCCAACGGCAGCATCCACCTCGGCCACCTCGTCGAATACATCCAGACCGACATCTGGGTGCGCTTCCAGAAGATGCGCGGCCACGACTGCCGCTACATGTGCGCGGACGACACTCATGGCACCGCGATCATGCTGCGCGCGGAAAAGGAAGGTATCACCCCGGAAACATTGATCCAACGCGTGTGGGACGAGCACACGCGCGATTTCGCAGGCTTCCACATCGGCTTCGACCATTACTACTCGACGCACTCCGACGAGAACCGCGCGCTCGCCTCGAAGATCTACCTCGCGCTGAAGGACGCCGGGCTGATCGAGGTGAAGACCATCGCCCAGCTATACGATCCGGTGAAGAACCTGTTCCTGCCGGATCGCTTCATCAAGGGCGAATGCCCGAAATGCGGCGCGGCGGACCAGTACGGCGACAACTGCGAGGTGTGCGGCGCGACCTACAGCCCGACCGAGCTGAAGAACCCGGTGTCGGCGGTGTCGGGCGCGACGCCGGTGCACAAGGATTCCGAACACTATTTCTTCAAGCTCGGCGCCTGCGAAGCTTTCCTGCGCGAGTGGACGACCTCGGGTACGCTGCAGAGCGAAGCCGCCAACAAGATGCAGGAATGGTTCGCCGCCGGCCTCAACAATTGGGACATCAGCCGCGACGCACCCTACTTCGGCTTCGAGATCCCCGGCGCACCCGGCAAGTATTTCTACGTCTGGCTGGACGCGCCGGTGGGCTACATGGCGAGCTTCGCCAAATATGCAGCGGACAATGGCCTCGACTTCGACGCCTGGTGGGGCAAGGACTCGAAAACCGAACTGGTGCATTTCATCGGCAAGGACATCCTGTATTTCCACGCGCTGTTCTGGCCGGCGATGCTGAAATATTCCGGCCACCGCCTGCCCACCGCGATCTACGCGCACGGCTTCCTCACAGTCAACGGCCAGAAGATGTCGAAATCGCGCGGCACCTTCATCACGGCCGAGAGCTACCTGGCGCAGAAGCTGAATCCAGAGTGGCTGCGTTACTACTACGCGGCCAAGCTCAACGGCACGATGGAGGACATCGATCTCAACCTCGACGACTTCGTCGCACGGGTGAACTCGGATCTGGTCGGCAAGTTCATCAACATCGCCAGCCGCACCGCCGGCTTCATCCACAAGAATTTCGACGGCAAGCTTGCCGACGGCGTGGCCAATATCGAACTGGTCGGCGCATTCCAGGCTGCGGCCAGCACGATCGCCGCGCACTACGAGGCGCGCGACTACGCCAAAGCCTTACGGGAAATCATGGCGCTGGCCGACCGCGCCAACCAGTACGTCGCAGACGAAAAACCCTGGGAACTGGCGAAGAAACCCGAAGCCGTGTATCGCCTGCACGAGGTCTGCACGGTCGCGTTGAACTGCTTCCGCCTGCTGACCCTGTACCTGAAGCCGGTACTGCCGAAACTTGCCGGCGAGGTCGAAGCCTTCCTCGACATTCCGCCGCTGGCCTGGGAGGACGCGCAAAGCCTGTTCATCCGCCATCGTATCAACGCCTACAACCACCTGATGACCCGTATCGACCCCAAATCCATCGAAGCCATGGTAGATGCCAACAAACAGAACCTCGAACCCACGCCTGCCCCCGCGCCGGCGCGCCACGCCGAAGCGCAGGCGCACGCTACGCAACCAGCGGCCGCCACGCCGGTATCCGACACGATCAGCATCGACGACTTCGCCAAGATCGATCTGCGCATCGCGCGCATCGCCAATGCCGAACATGTCGAAGGCGCCGACAAGCTGCTGCGGCTGACGCTCGATCTCGGCGAACTTGGCACCCGCCAGGTGTTCGCCGGCATCAAGTCGGCCTATGCGCCCGAAGCCCTGGTCGGACGGCTCACCGTGATGGTCGCCAACCTCGCCCCGCGCAAGATGAAGTTCGGCATGAGCGAAGGCATGGTGCTGGCTGCCTCGTACCCTGAAGGGCATAAAGGTGACGCCCCCGGGCTGTTCATCCTGTCGCCCGACAGCGGCGCGCAGCCGGGCATGAAGGTGAAGTAAAGCCATGAAAACGCATCGCCTGCGTATCCATGGCCGGGTGCAGGGCGTGTGGTTCCGCGAGTCGATGCGGATGGAGGCCGAACGTCTGAACGTGGCCGGCTGGGTGCGCAACACGCCCGACGGTGCAGTCGAGGCCGTGATTCAGGGACCGGCCTCGGCGGTCGAGGCCCTGATCGAGTGGGCCCACGCCGGCCCGCCGCTGGCGCGGGTCGACCGGCTCGAGATCGGAGAAGCGGATGGCCAGTACAAGGGATTCGTGAAGCGGACCGACTGAAGGCTGGACGTCCGCCCGGAACACGGTCAAAAAAATGCCCAGCTCAGTGATGAGCCGGGCAGAGTATCCACCAAAGGAGGAGGATTGGAGGAGACAACACCAACCGCCATTGCGGCGACATCAGTGTTATTAGAAGTTTCTAATATTATGTAATTCATGTCAACACTTTGTTAAAAGAAAAGTCCGGATCGGTACGATTGTTCCATCCGACCCCTGGCTTTTCAGTACATCACGTTTACCGCCTCGGGTTTGAGCCAAGTGCCCAAAGACTCCAGCAGGCGGTCATCCAGCCGCACCCGCCAGTCCTCTCCCAGCCGCACCCGACAACGCGCGCTGGGGTTGTGATACTCGACCCACACCGGACATCCGCCCTCCTGAGCCTTGTAGGGCGCAAGCAATTCCGCCAGCTTGCGCCCGTTTGACTGCCCGTTGCAAGCCAGCCGCAAGCCCTGGGCAAACCGGGTGCGCGCGCCGGCCAGATCATAGATCCGCTCCGCCGTCACCCGCACGCCGCCTGAATAGTCATCGCGGTTGACCTTGCCTTCGATCACCAGCAGCGCGTCGTCCTTCAGCAGATGACGACTCTGCTCGTAAAGTTCGTTGAAAATCACGACTTCGACCTGCGCCGTCGCATCGTCCAGCAGCAGGATCAGCATCTTGCCGCGCCGCGTCATCTGGGTGCGCAGCGAAACGGCAATGCCGGCCAGCATGACCAGGTCGCGCGAAGGCTCCAGGCTGTCGAGTTGCCGCTTGGCAAAGCTCGACACCTCGGACAGGTACGACGTGAAGGGATGGCCGCTGAAGAAATAGCCGAGCGCGGACTTCTCCTGCAGCAGCTTTTCCTGCTCGGGCCACACCGGCACGTCGATCAGGTCTTCTCCGCCGCCGTCGAGCGCTTCGCCGAACAGGCCGACCTGGCCACCGCTGCGCGCCGCGCGGTCGGCGGTTTCCAGTGCCGCGCCGACCGAGGCCATCAAGCTGGCACGATGGCCGTTGATGGCGTCGAACGCACCCGCCTTCACCAGCGCCTCGAGCACGCGGCGGTTGAGATAGCGCTTGTCGACCCGCCGGGCCAGGTCGAACAGCCCCTTGAAGGGGCCGTTCGCCTCGCGCTCGGCGACGATCGCGCCGATCGCCGCTTCGCCGCTGCCCTTGATCGCGCCCAGGCCATAGCGGATCTCGGTCTTGCTGACGGGATCAAAACGATAACCCGACAGGTTGATGTCGGGCGGCAGCATCACCAGTCCGTTAGCGCGACAGTCTTCATAGAACACCCGCACCTTGTCGGTGTCGGACATTTCCGACGACATCGTCGCCGCCATGAATTCGGCCGGGTAGTAGGCCTTGAGCCAGGCGGTGTGATACGCCACCAGCGCATAGGCGGCCGAATGCGACTTGTTGAAGCCGTACTCGGCA
Organism: Thiobacillus sp. 0-1251; assembly: GCA_001899305.1. Taxonomy (GTDB): domain Bacteria; phylum Pseudomonadota; class Gammaproteobacteria; order Burkholderiales; family Thiobacillaceae; genus Thiobacillus. The sequence continues at coordinate 143,588 of MKWL01000021.1, forward strand.
AATTTCTCCATCAGGTCGAACAGGCGCTCGGCGACCTTGGTGTCCGCTCCGCGCTTGGCTGCACCGGCGAGGAAGATTTCCCGCTGCTTGGCCATTTCCTCGGGCTTCTTCTTGCCCATCGCACGCCGCAGCAGGTCGGCGGCGCCGAGGCTGTAGCCGGCCAGGATCTGCGCCACCAGCATCACCTGCTCCTGGTAGACGATGATGCCGTAGGTCGACTTCAGCACCGGCTCGAGGTCGGGGTGGAAATACTCCGGCTTCTGCTTGCCCTGCTTGCGCGCGATGAAGTCGTCCACCATGCCGGAGCCGAGCGGGCCCGGCCGGTTCAGCGCCATCAGCGCGATGATGTCCTCGAAGCAGTCGCCCTTCAGCTTCTTTTCCAGATCCTTGGCCGAACGCGATTCGGACTGGAACACCGCGGTGGTGTTGCCGTCGGCAAACAGCTTGTAGACCGCCGGATCGTCGAGGGGCAGGTCTTCCAGCTGGAAGCGCTCCCGCCCCGGATGGCGTTGCACGAAGCGCACCGCTTCGGCCAGGATGGTCAGCGTGCGCAGGCCGAGGAAGTCGAACTTCACCAGGCCGATCGCCTCGACGTCGTCCTTGTCGAACTGCGACACCGCCGCGTCGGAGCCTTCGGCCTGATACAGCGGACAGAAATCGGTGAGCCGGCCCGGCGCGATCAGCACGCCGCCCGCATGCATGCCGACGTTGCGCGTGATGCCCTCGAGCTTCTCCGCCAGCGGCAGCAGTTCGGCGAGCTCTTCTTCGGTACGGGCACGCTCGTCGATCTGCGGTTCTTTTTCGCGCGCCTCGGCCAACGAGATGCCCAGTTCGTTGGGCACCAGCTTGACGAATTTGTCGACGAACAGGTACGGCAGGTCGAGCACGCGACCGACGTCGCGCAACACCGCCTTGGCCGCCATCGTGCCGAAGGTGGCGATCTGCGACACCGCCGCGTGGCCATACCGCTCCTTCACGTACTGGATCACGCGGTCGCGCCCGTCCTGGCAGAAGTCGATGTCGAAGTCGGGCATCGACACCCGCTCGGGGTTGAGGAAACGCTCGAACAGCAGGTCGTAGGCCAGCGGATCGAGGTCGGTGATGCGCAGGCTGTAGGCAACCAGCGAACCGGCGCCTGAACCCCGCCCCGGCCCCACCGGCACGCCATTGTTCTTGGCCCAGTTGATGAAGTCCGCCACGATCAGGAAATAACCCGGGAAGCCCATCTGGATGATGGTCCCGAGTTCGAACTCCAGGCGCTCGATGTACTCGGGTAGCTTGGCCGCGCGCTCGACCTCGTCGGGATAGAGGTGCGCCATGCGTTCGTGCAGCCCCTCGAAGGCACGCTGCCGCATGTAGTCGTCGAGGCTCATGCCGTCCGGCGTCGGGAAATCGGGCAGCCTGCTCTTGCCAAGCTCCAGCGTCAGATTGCAGCGCTTGGCGATTTCGACGCTGTTGGCCAGGGCTTCCGGCAGGTCGGCGAACAGTTCCGCCATCTCGTCCGGCGTCTTGAAGTACTGCTCGGCCGTGAAGGGCCGCGGCCGGCGCGGATCGCCCAGCATCATGCCCTCGGCGATGCACACGCGCGCCTCGTGCGCCTTGAAGTCGTCCGGCGCGATGAACTGGATCGGATGCGTGGCAACCGCCGGCAGGTTCAATGCTGCGCCGATGTCGAGCAGGCCGTCGATCAGGCGTTCGGTGTGCGGTTGACCGAAGCGCTGCAGTTCCAGGTAGTAGCGGCCGGGGAACAGCGCGGCCCAGGCTTCCGCTGCGGTGCGGGCAGCGTCGGGCTTCTCGTCCAGTATCGCCTGCGCCACGTTGCCGGCGTCGCCGCCCGATAATGCCAGCAGGCCCTCGGTGCCGTCGGCCAGCCAGGCCGGGGCGATCTCGGCACGGCCCCGATAAAGATTTTCCTGGTAGGCGCGTGTCAGCAGTTCGCACAGGCGGCGATACCCTTCGCGATGCTGCACCAGCAGCATCAGACGCGAAGGCCGATTACGGTCGACGGCATTCGTCACCCACACGTCGCAGCCGAAGACGGGCTTGATGCCTGCACCGCGCGCAGCGCGATAGAACTTCACCCAGCCGAAGGTATTGGACAGGTCGGAGAGACCGAGCGCTGGCATCGCGATGTCGCGCGCGCGCTTGACCGCTTCACCGACCCGCACCAGCCCATCGGTGACGGAATATTCGGTATGCAGGCGGAGATGGACGAAACGCGGGTCGGTCATGGGGCGAAAGCGGAGAAGCAAGCCGCTATTTTAACGCCGCTGAACGGGTGACCAAAAACAAAAGGCAGCCGAAGCTGCCTTTTGTTGGAACACGCATCGAATCCACCCGCAAGCCCCTAAAGGGCATCAAGGGCAGGCCGTGGTTGTAAAACCGATTAATCGGCAACAACCACGCTCAGTTGGCGCGGCGCTTGAATTCGTTGGTGCGTGTATCGATCTCGATCATGTCGCCGATGTCGACGAACGCAGCCACTGGCAGTTCGAATCCGGTCGGCTTGATGCGCGCGGGCTTCATCACCTTGCCCGAGGTATCGCCGCGCACGGCAGGCTCGGTGTATTCGACTTCGCGGATGACCGTGGTCGGCATTTCGACCGAGATCGCCTTGCCTTCGTAGAACACCACTTCGACCGGCATGCCGTCGTCGAGGTAGTTCAGCGCGTCGCCCAGGTTGTCGCCTTCGACCTCGTACTGGTTGTAGTCGCTGTCCATGAACACATACAGCGGATCGGCAAAATAGGAATAGGTGCATTCCTTGCGATCGAGGGTGACGGTATCGAACTTGTCGTCGGCGCGGTAGACGCTTTCCATGCCGGAACCGGTGAGCAGGTTCTTCAGTTTCATCTTGACGACGGAGGCGTTGCGGCCGGACTTCGAGAATTCGGCCTTCTGCACCACCATCGGGTCTTTGCCTATCATCACGACGTTGCCGGCGCGGAGTTCCATTGCGGTTTTCATGGGTGTAGTTCCTGCTGCGAGTATGCTAAGAGTTTGAGAAAACTCGCTATTTTAACTTATTTTCCGCGAATTCCACCAGCTTGCCGGCGAGCGTCCCGGCCAGGCCGAGGCGGCCGCACCAGGCCTGTGCGTGCCGTTCGATGGCCGCCTGACGCGCACGCCAGGCGGCCCAGCAGGCTGCCATGACTGGCGCGCCCGGCATGCCATTCCAGTTCCGCCAGATCCCGTTCACTGCGTCTGCGGTCGCGTCGTCCAGCCCTTCCGTGTAACGCATCCGCAGCGCGTCCAGCTTGTCCCAGTGCGCCCCCTCGGCTTGCGGATAGGCTTGCCATACCAACGGGCGGGCCGCCCACTGCGCCCGTACGCAGGAATCCTCGCCTCGCACGAAATTGAGGCCGCAGGCCCACAGCAGGCAGTCATACCGATCCTGGTTCATGAACGGCAGCACATGCACCTGCAAGGCGCCGCGCCGTTCGGTATCGCCCGCCCGCAAGCCGGGAACCGCCAGCCAGGCGGCCAGCTGCGGCATCACCCGACCTTCGGGAACGAGGCAGGTGACCGGACGCGAGTCGGCCGCCCAGGCATCGAGCAGATCGGGCAACGCCGGGTTCTCGTAGGCGAACAGCGACACCCGCAATTCATCCGCCCGCGGCGCATCCAGTCCCAGCTCGCGCCAGAACGCCGGCATGCCACCCTGCACGAACGCAGCACGCCGTTCGGCCAGATCCGCCTCGACCAGCAGGCCACCGGTATCCGGCGTGTAACCCGGAAAAAAGAAATACTTGGTCAGCGGCAAGCGCGGGTGCGGCGAAGGCAGGCCATGGTGGGCGGCCACCCAGGGCTCGGCGCTGAGGTATTCGAGATTGATCCAGACCGGCGACGGCGACTGCTCGCCCATGGCGGCCAGATAGGTTTCCGGCAGCGCACAGCCGAAGGCCTCGACCACCACCTCGGCCGGCCGGGCGACGGCAAACGGCGACCGCCACGCACAAACCGTCACGCCCTCGCAGACCTGCCGATCCGCAGCCACGTCGATGGCCGGCCAGATATGCCGGAACGCACGCAGGTCGTCCACCCACAAACGCACACCCAGGCCGCGCTCGCCGGCCAGTCCGCGCGCCAGGCGCCAGGCAATGCCGATGTCACCATAGTTGTCGACGACGTTGCAGAAGATGTCCCAGGTACGCATGGCGCGCATGCTACCGCATCCCATAAAACGAAGCAGGCTCCTTACGGAGCCTGCTTCGTTTGCATCTGGACCAACTCAGTTCGACTTGCCGGACAGGCAGGATTTCATGAACGCTTTGCGCGCATCGCCCTTCATCTGCTTGCTCGAGGCTTCGGCATTGCAATCCTTCATGCGTTGCTGCTGGGCCGTCGCCTTGCTTTCCGGCTTTGCTCCGCCGGACAGGCAGGATTTCATGAACGCCTTGCGCGCATCGCCGGAAAGCTGCTGCTTGCCCGCATCGGCGTTACAGGATTTCATCCGTGTCTGCTGGGCGGTCTCGGCCCATGCCCCCGTGGCCAGCAGTGCGCCCGCCACCAATCCGATCAGCATCATCCTCTTCATCGCGACCCTTTCTTTGGTTGAATGGAAACTACAGTCTAGCCCAGCCCCTTGTTTTTTCTCGCTTTCCACTTGTAAAAACTCATGCACGGTAGTAAAAAGCCAAAAGTTTGGTTTCAAGAACCGTACAGGTTTGGCATTACCACAGGGCATTACCGGGTAGCGCGCTTGAATTCAGACCGACGGCTAAAACAATCTCGCCGTCCTGTCATCCGCCAGAGTTTACGCCCCACGGGGTGGAGTCATGCTTATCGCGGTTATGTTTGTGGTTGTGTTTATGTTCCGCCAAGGAGGGAGTTGTAATGGCAACAGGTACTGTCAAGTGGTTCAGCGACGCCAAGGGTTTCGGATTCATCACCCCAGATGACGGCGGCGAAGATGTGTTCGCACATTTTTCCGCCATCCAATCCAGCGGTTTCAAGACCCTGAAGGAAGGCCAGAAAGTCAGCTTCGAAGTCAGCCAAGGCCCCAAGGGCAAGCAGGCTTCCAACATCCAGCCGCAAGGTTGAGTTGTTGTGCTGAAATAAAAAATGTCCGCTGTCAAGCCTTTCTTGACGTCGGGCATGACGCTAAAAACCTATACAAAGCAACAGTTTAGGTCGTTTTCTGGTGACTTCAGCCACAGGTCAGTTTGTAGGCTGGGGGCCACATAGGAGCCTTGCGGTTGCGGGTCTTGGCGTACCGGAGTGGGCAACACGGATGGAGCCAGGGGTTGCATCCTCCGCAATCATATATCGCCGATACATGAGACTGATCCACAAAACGCGAACGCGCACCGAAGACTGCGCGTTCGAGGGTGCTTTTGGCTGTGATTTTGCCTACAGAGGTGTTGCTTCTCGTTGGAGTTGCTTCTGTGACACAGGTTTTGATGTATCCCCTTTCTTGAATCCCCGGTCCCCAGCCAGGAACGCTTCAAGCATGTGCGGAATCAACGTCACCGCGTCCACGGATTCGCCGTAGACTTGTGCGTGCAGCGCAGCATAACGGTCGAGGTCGGCCTTGAGTCCGGCCTGGCACACGAATGCGAGCTTGATGCTCTCGGTCTTGGGTAGCGGCCCCAGCCGCAGCTTGCGTGTCGTGCTCATCGTGAAGCCCCCCGGTTGAAGAACAGCGGCTGGTACGGTCGCAGCACCAGATCCCGGTTGACGATAACGCGCACCGGCAGCCCGAGGCGCTCAGTCAGCGTCGGCTGTATGTTCATGTTGTGCCGGGTCATCTCCTGGCCCACCTGGTTCACAGAGTCCTTCAGGCTGTCGCGTCCTGCAATGATCACGCGGTCACCCCCATTGCGATTCTCCGGCGCGGCCAGTTCGGCGCCAACGCCCAGCAAGGTGGTCAGCGCCGCACCGGCAAACACACGATCCCAATGCCAATCGACGCCATCCTCCAGGCCCGCATAGCCAGCCGGATCGGTGCCGACCAGTTTATCGAGCTGGAACGAGGACGTATCCGGCAGGATGACCCGGTTCCACACCACCTGCACGCGGCTCTGTCCATAGCTCACTTGGCTGTTGTATTTGCCCAGCAAGCGTGAGCCTTGTGGGATCAGCATGTACTTGCCAGTGGCCGTGTCGTAGATCGGCTCCGTCACCGTAGCAATCACATCCCCCGGCAGGTCGGACTTGATGCCCGTCACCAGTGCGGCGGCGATCACCGTGCCGGCCATGACCTGATACGGCGATGCGGGCATTTGCAGGTTGCCGGAATTGCGGGTTTCCGTAGAACCGGCTTTGTTCAAAAATGCTTCCTTCTGCTCTTGCCGGTTCTGCACAGCGGTGGGGTCAGCCGACCGCGCGACGGTTGAAGCCGGCCCGGCCGCCATCGGATCGAAGGCGGCGTTCGTCGCCCCCGTTGCAGCAGGCACCGCCTGCACTGACGCGGAAGCGGCAACCTTCTGACCACTTGAACGGAAGAACACCGACGAAGCCGCTGCCTCCTCTGCCTGTTTCAAGCGCGCCAGGCGTTCGACTTCGGCCGGATTGGGGCCAGTTTGCGGGTTGCCATAGCCCTGCGCCTGCTGTTCGGCTTTGTGGATCGGCCCGCCAAGATCACCCGGCAGCGGCGCGCCGAGTTGCGGCACTGCGGCTGGCAAGGTTGGCGGCAGCTTGGAATAGTCGGCTGGCAGTTGATCCAGCCCTTCGGAACGCGACACGCGATCGACGTTGTACAGCTCCTTCTGGTCGCTAGTGCCACGGCGCTGCGTCGATTGCAATGACCAGATGGTGCCGCCGAGCACAGCGGTCGCCAGCCCGCCGGCAAGGACGGCCAGCATGCGCCGGTTCAAGCGCGTAACCGGACGCGGTTGGGCACGCAGCGTCACGTCATCGGGAGCCACCTTGGGCGGCACATCTGACACCGGAGTGCCAGCGGCATTGTTCGCTTGGCTCATGATCAATTCCCCCGCGTCCCGCCCACAACCCTATCCGTGCGCTCGATACGCACCACGTCGGCCTTGTCCGCACCCAGGCGCAGTTCGGCCGCACCGAACAGGCGATCCACGATGTAATACGGCGATCGGAAGCGATAGTTCACCAGTTGGCCGTCACCTTGCGCGCCAATAACGAACAGCGGCGGCAGCTCACCCTGCGCGATGCCGCCGGGAAACTGGATGTAGACCTTCTCGCCATCATCGAAGGCACGCAGCGGTTTCCATGATGGATTGCTGCCGCTGATCGCGTAGCGGAAACGGATCTTCTCCAATGACAAACCAGCATCCACCGGTGCTGCGACCTGCGCCGCCTGCGACTGGCGCTGCAAGGCCAGCATGCGGTCCTTCGGATAGTCCCAGGACACGGACGCCATCCAAGCCTTCTCGGTCGAGGTCAACTCAATCAGGTAGGTGCGCCGATTAGTGGTCACAACCAGATTGGTTTTCAGACCGGTGCGCGTAGGCTTGATCAGCACGCTCACTCGCAGGTCGGCGCCCATACCGCTGGATGTGTCGCCCACGATCCAGCGCACGGTGTCTCCGGCCGCGACCGTCACCAGTTCCTCGCCAGGTTGAAGCGAAACCACGGTCACCCGGCCCGGACTGGCATAGACCTGGTACAACGCACCATCGGTGAACGGCCACACCTGGATCGCATTAACGTAGCCCTCGCGGGTCGGTGCGATGCGCGCCTCTTGATTGGCCCGCGTGACCCGCACCTTCTCGTCGACCGATTCAGGTGCCGTCTTGGCCTCCAGCGCGTCCGGCAACAGCTTCGATTGCTCTGGCAATGGCAAGGGTTGCGGAACCGGGACCACTTCGATGGGCTTGGGCAACTCGGGTAGCAGCTGCGCCGCGACTGGTTCATCGAGCGTGATGGTCGGTGGCGGCTTACCCGACGTGGCGCAGCCCGACAGTGTCATGGATGTGGCCGCCACAAAGCACAGAAATACGTAAATGCGCAAAGTCGGTTTCATGGTTTGGCTCCTTCGGAAGAATCGAGTTCACGGCTCCACGACAGACCATTGACGTAGATGCCCAGCGGATTGCGACGCAGTTTTTCTTCGGTGCGCGGCGCTTGCAGAACGATTGACACAACCGCCGTCCAGCGCTCCAGACCGGCAGCCGCGCCGTTGACATAGCGGCGCTCGGTCCAGCGCACGTTGAACGAGGCATCGCTGGCACGCACGATGCTGGTGATCTGCACCGTCACCGACTCCTTGCCGACACGCGCGAATGGATCATTGGAACGCGCGTAGTCGTTGAGCACCGCCGCGCCGCGGTCGGTGGTGTAGTCGTAGGCATCGAGCCAGTTCTGCCGCACGACGATGGGGTCGATCGACAGCGAGCGCACCAGCGTGATGAAGCGCCCCAGGTGATGCGCCGTCTGCGCATCGTTGGGCTTGTAGGGTGTGGCGGCTTCGCCGACAGCGCGCACCTGCCCGCCGCTGTCCACCTCCACCACAAAGGGCGTGACGATGGACTGTGCCGAGCGCCAGACCAGGCCGCCCGCCATCAGCAGGGCCAGCACCAAACAACCGAAAGCCATCAGCCGCCAGTTCTTTGCCTGTACGCGGGCCGAACCGATACGGTCGTCCCAGACCTGTTCAGCGGATTGATACGGGGTGGCGGGCTGCGGCGTATCCGCATAGCGCACCAGTGGACGTTTGAATCGCATGAGATGTTCTCCTTATGAATCCGAGGGATCGCGCAGGCTGGGGCTGCTGCCCGAGCCGCCGCCATCCCCACCGCGCAGCGTGTGGGCGACGGTCGAGGTGGCATGGCTGATCTGCTGGCGACGATGCAGGCGCTTGGCCCAAGCGGGTTGTTGGGTATCGGCGGGCGCGGTATCGGTACTGCCTTGAGCGGACGAGCCACTCGCGGAGTTGGCTGCACCCGCTCCGGTACTGGACCCGGGGGCATCGGGCTGGATGGCCGCTGCAACCCGATCCTTCATCGACTTGGCGCCGGCGGCGGCCTTTTGCCCCACCGATTGCGCACCCGTCCTGGCGACGTTGCCCAGGCCAGCCGCCGCGCCCTTGATGCCACCACCTGCACCGGCAGAACCGGCCTGAAATGCGGACTTCGCACTGCTGGCTGTCGAAGCCATCGAGCGGGCGCCGCTCGCGGCCATCTTTGCGGCACCCGGTGCCATACGCGCACCGGCAGCGACGGCGCTACCGACCCCCGTGGCGGCAGCTCCCACGGCCACCGCTGCTCCTGCGGCACCCAAGGCCGTTCCCGCAACGGCACCTGCACCTAATTGCGGTGCCCCAGACACCAGCCCAGTCGCGATGCCTGGCCCGAAGATCCCCAAGCCCAGCATTGCCAGTGCGCCCAGCATGATGGTCAGCGCGTAATCAATCGACGGGTCCGCCCCTGGAGGCGTCCGAAACTCGGCGAACAGGCCCGTGCCAATCCCCACGATGACCGCCAGCACCAGCACCTTGATGCCCGACGACACCACATTGCCCAGCACCTTTTCAGCGAGGAACGAAGTCTTGTTCCACAGTGCAAACGGCACCAGCACGAAGCCTGCAAGCGTGGTCAGCTTGAACTCGATCAAGGTGACAAAGAGCTGCACCGCCAGTACGAAGAAACTCACGATCAGCACCAGCCAGGCCAGGAACAACACGACGATCACGTCAATGTTCACGAACACTTCTGGGAATCCCGCCACATCGCTGATCTGCTTCAAGATCGGCGCACCGGCGTCGATGCCCACTTTGGCTAGCCGCCCCGGCTGCAAGAACTCGGCTTGGGTGATGCTCGACCCCGACGCCAGTAACCCCAGCCCGGAGAAAGACTGGAACACGATGCCGGCCAGCATGTTGAAGTTGCCGATGATGTAGGCGAAGGCCCCCACGTACAGCACCTTCTTGATGAGTTTCCCCATGATGTCGTCGCCGCCACCGCTGGCATGGCTCATGGCCCAGAACAGCCCGGCCAGTGTCATGTCGATCACCACCAGCGTGGCTGTCAGGTAGGCAACTTCACCTCGCAGCAGACCGAAGCCGGAATCGATGTAGCGCGAGAAGACGTTGAGGAAATGGTCGATGACGGAAACGTCGTTCATGGCATCACCTCAGTTGCCGTAGAAATTGACGCTCTGCGGGGTGTACGGCGTGCCATCACCGATGAAACGCCGCCGCACTTCCCGCGCACGCTCCTGCACGGCAACGATGCGCGCCTGCTCCAGCGCGGTGGCGCGGTCCTGCGTGATTTGCAACTGCTGCGCCTGGATGACTTGCCGCGCCTGCAAGGCCAGCAACTGGTTGGTGGCCTGCGTGGCTTGCAGCGCACCCAAAGCCGACTGGCTGCGGTTCACCAGATCCGTCAGCGTCTGCTCGTCGGATGCGAAGTTCTGCACCGCCTGCGACTGCACCTTGGTCGCGGTGCGCAGGGCTTCCAGCGAATTCCGCCAGCGTGAACGCGCATCGGTCGCCATCTGCGTTCCCGAGGTGGCGGCGGAATACGCATCCGGGTAGAGTCGCTGGAATTCGGTCTCCATTTGCGACACGTTGAACGCCAATCCCTGCGCCTGCTGGATGAGTTGGTTGGTTGCCGACAGCGACGCACGCAATTCATTCAACGCGCTGAAGTCCAGGCCGGTGAGATTCTTCGCCTGGTTCATCAGCGACTGCGCTTCATTTTGGAGTTGCCTGATCTGGTTGTTGATCTGCTCCAGAGAACGCGCTGCCGTCATGATGTTCTGGGCCAGGTTGGACGGATCGATCACGACCCACTGGGCGTGTGCGGCGGGCTCAAGGGCCACCAGCGTTGCGGCGGCAATGGCGAGGATGGTCTTTTTCATGATGCGTACTCCTGTGGGATGGACGGAAAGGACGGAACAAGGTCGGCGGCCCAGTCGAGGCCGCGATGGCGCAGCCAAGCAGCTGCGAAGTCGGAAGACGACTCCGAACGGGAAACCGCATCGCGTACTTCATCGATCGCGCGCTGGTCCTGCGGTGTCGAGGCACCGGCAAAGGCCAGAGTGACCGGCCCCAGGTCCAGGTCAAACAAGCGATTGCCCAGACGGGATTGGTAGTAGTAGTCGCGTTTGGGAACCGCCTCGACCACGATGTCGATCTGGCGACGGTTCAAACCAAAGCCTTCGTAGATCGTGCGAATCTGCGGTTCGGTCGCCTGCGGATTAGGCAGGAAGATGCGGCTGGCGCAGCTCTCCACGATGGCCGGGGCGATGGACGAGTTCTGAATGTCAGCCAGCGACTGCGTGGCGAAGATGACGCTGACGTTCTTCTTGCGCAGCGTCTTCAACCACTGACGGATACGCGCGGCAAATACCGCGTCGTCGAGGAACAACCAGGCCTCATCGAGAATGAGCAAGGTCGGCGCACCGTCGAACCGTTCATCGAAGCGTGCGAACAGATAGCCCAGCACGGCCAGCACGGCGGCCTTGCTATGCATCAGTTCTTCCATCTCGAAACACTGGACAGAGCCAGAACCCAAGCGATCCGAATCCGCGTCCAGCAGCTTGCCGTGCGCGCCGCCGAGCACGTAGGGCTGTAGGGCCTGGCGCAAGGCATTCGATTGCAGCAACACCGACAGCCCGGTCAGCGTACGTTGCTCGACCGGTGCACCGGCCAAGCTCCCCAGCGCCGACCAGATCATGGCCTTTTCTTCCGGGCCAACGGTCACGCCTTCATGCAGCAATCGACCTTCCAGCCACTCGGCGGCCCAGGTGCGGTAGCCCTCCTGGTCGATGCGGGCCAGCGGCTGAAAAGCGATCTCGCCATCCGTGCCCAGGTCGTAATGTTCACCGCCCAGTCCCAGGATGGTGGCGCGCATCGAGCGCCCCATATCGAAGGCAAAGATGCGCGAGCCGCGATAGCGGCGAAACTGCATCGCCAGGGTCGCCAGCACCACCGACTTGCCCATGCCAGTTGGGCCGACCACCAGCGTGTGGCCCACGTCGCCGATGTGCGTCACCAGCCGGAACGGTGTGGCGCCATCGGTGCGCGTCACGATCAACGGCGGACCGTCCAGATGGTCATTGCGCTCCGGTCCGGCCCATACGGCCGACACGGGCATCAGGTGCGCCAGGTTCAGCGTCGAGATGATGGGTTGCCGCACATTAGCGTAGGCATTGCCCGGAATCGAGGACAGCCAGGCATCAACGGCATTCAGCGTTTCCGGGATCGTGACAAAGCCGCGGCCCTGGATGACACGTTCAATCCGGCGCAGTTTCTCATCGGCCGCCGAAGGGTCTGAATCGAGTACCGTCACCGTCGCCGTGACATAACCGAAGGCGACTTGATCACTGCCCAGTTCCTGCAGGGCCGCGTCGGCATCGCTCGCCTTATTCGAGGCGTCGGTATCGACCAGCGGGCTTTCCTGCTGGAAGATGGTTTCGCGCAGCAGCGCCACGACGTTCTTGCGCTTGGCGAACCACTGGCGGCGCAGGCGGGTGAGTTCCTTTTCTGCTTCAGCCTTGTCCATGCAGAGAAAGCGTGTGGACCAGCGGTAAGCGAAGCCCAGGCGGTTCAAGTCGTCCAACAATCCCGGCCAGGTCGAGGTAGGGAAACCGCGCACCGACGCCACACGCAGGTGCTGGTCACCCAGCATGGGAGCCAAACCTCCCACCAAGGCAGAATCGGCCAGCAAGGCATCAAGGTAGAACGGATGCTCTGGCACCGCCACCCGGTAATTCCGCGTCGAAACCGTCGCATGCAGATAGGTCAAGGTTTGGCTATCGTCCAGCCAGGCTATCTCCGGCATGACGCCATTGAGCAGATCAAAGAAGCGATCTGTCTCCGAGACGAACGACTCCAGCCGTTCGCGCCAGTCCACGCCGCCCTGCGGTGTGTTCTCGTACAGCAACTTGGCGGCGCGGGCGCGGGATTCCTCTGAGGGCAGGTACGCCAGCGTCAGGTGGTAGCCACTCTCGAAGTGGCTATGGTCTTCCTCGAACGCGGCCCGGCGCTCTTCATCCACCAGCCAGGACAGCGGCTCGGGAAACTCCGAACGCGGATAGTCGGCGGCGGCGCGCCGCTCGGCTTCCACGAACAAGGCCCAGCCAGATCCCAGCCGGCGCAGCGCGTTGTTCAACCGCGCCGACGTAGCAATCAGTTCGCCCTGCGTGGCGCTGTCCAGGTCCGGCCCGCGAAAGCGCGCCGTGCGCTGGAAAGAGCCATCCTTGTTGAGCACAACGCCCGGCGCGAGCAGTCCGGCCCAGGGCAACCAGTCGGCCAGCAGCACGGGACGCTTGCGGTATTCAGTGAAATTCATCATGGCGTGTTCTCCTTGTCGGTCTCACACGTCCAGCAGCGGGCGGTGCTTGATATGGCGGGCGAACACGGCCATGAACTTCGGATCGAGCCGCGCACCCCAAACCGCCAGCGAATGGCCAACGATCCACAGCACCAGCCCCGGAATCCACAGCTGCAGGCCCAAGCCGACTGCAGCGGCCAGCGTGCCGTTGGCAATCGCCACAGTGCGCGGTGCGCCGCCCAGCAAGATCGGTTCTGTCAGCGAGCGATGCAGCGGAATCTCGAAGCCACTGGCGAAACCTGCCGCGAATTCGTTGGCGGCACTCATGCGACTACCGCTCCGCCCGAGAACGAGAAGAACGACAGGAAGAACGAGGAAGCTGCGAAGGCGATCGACAGCCCGAACACGATCTGGATCAGCTTGCGAAAGCCGCCCGAGGTATCGCCGAAGGCCAGTGCCAGGCCGGTGGAAATGATGATGATCACTGCGACGATACGGGCCACCGGCCCCTGGATCGATTCAAGGATGGATTGCAGCGGCCCTTCCCAGGGCATGCTGGAACCGGCCGCGTGGGCAGTTGTCGCAAGAAACAGCGTCATCGCGGCGAGCACGACAACGTGCAACGCCAGTCGCAGATGAGGATTTACTGAAAAGCGGGAAGTCGAAACAGTGGTGTGAGCGGTGTACGTCATAGCAGTTCTCCAGGGGTGGTTGAGGAAGGGAGGGAGAGAATCGGAAGCGGCGGCGCGAGCGCGTCGTCAAGGTGGTAGCCGTGGCCGTCGAAACCGACAACGCGGGCGATGGTCTGGACATGGCGAGCACGGCCGCGCCCGGCGATGAAGACGACGACATTCACCGCCTCGGCGATCAGCGCACGCGGCGGTGTCAAAGCGACTTCGAGAATCAGTTGTTCCAGGCGCAAGAGCGCGCCGTGCGCGGAACTGGCGTGAATCGTGGCGATACCGCCGGGGTGCCCAGTGCCCCAGACCTTGATGAGGTCCAATGCTTCGCCCCCGCGCACCTCGCCGACGATGACGCGATCGGGCCGTAGCCGCATCGTGGCGCGCACCAGTTCAGCCATCGACACCACGTTGGCCCGCGTGCGCAGCGATACGTGGTCGCGGGCAGCACACTGAAGCTCCACGGTGTCTTCGAGCACCAGTACCCGGTCGCCGGTGGCGGCGATCTCGGCCAGCAAGGCATTGGCCAGCGTGGTCTTGCCGGTGCTGGTACCCCCAGCGATCAGGATGTTCTGCCGCTCGCGCACCGCGCGGCGCAGGAACTCGGCTTGTTCCTCGGTCAGGATGCCGTCGGCGACATAGCGCTCCAGACCGATGATGCTCACGGCGCGCTTTCGCAAGGCGAAGGCCGGCCCCGGCGCAGCCGGTGGAAGGATGCCCTCGAAACGTTCGCCCGTTTCCGCCAGTTCGGCGGTCAGCAGTGGCTGGCCGCGATGCACCTCGGTGCCGACATGGGCGGCAACCAGTCGGATGATGCGTTCACCATCGGCCTCAGACAGCTTGACGCCTGTCGGCGAGCGACCCGACGACAGCCGATCGATCCACAGGGAGCCATTCGGGTTAAGCATGATCTCCACCACGTCCGGGTCTTCCAGCGCGGCGGCAATAAGCGGCCCCATCGCCGTGCGCAGCATGCGGATACGCCGGTCCAGCGAGGTGGCAGCGGATGACGACGGCGCGAGCTGCAGTGGGGGTGGCAATTTCGGAATGGCGCTCATGCTCCGTCCTCCTGCATGGCGGCTTCTGCCAGCCGGGAGGCATCAGGCTGGATTTCCTCGTAGACCTCCTTGACCAAGCTGCGCCCGCGCAGCACATGGCGGCCAAGCTGTTCGATGAACAGCTCGAAGCGGGCCTTGCCCTGTGCTTTCGCGGCTTCCTGATGCGCCTCCGGCACCGGCGTGCTGACCGTCAGGTAGTAGCGCACGTACAGCGCCATCGTCTCGATCAGGATGTTCTGGTCACGTTCCAGACGCTCGAACTGGCGCGACAATCGATCCAGTCGTTTGGCAGTGGCCGCCTCGCGTTGGTCACCTGCGTCCGGTGAGAGCCAGGAAGCCAGCGCCGCCGCGACGATGGAGGATTTGGACACGCCTTTCTTGGCGGCCAGTTCGTCCAGGCGCTTGGCGTGGTCATGTTGGATAAAGAGATTCAGGCGGGCTTGGCTCATAGCTGGATTCCGTCGTCAGGGTCGAGAGCGGCCAGCCGTGCCGTGCGCTGCAAGCGCGACGAAATTGAATCAGGCTGGTTCGGAAGGGGAAGCGGGAAATCGTCGTCATCGAGCAGCGACAGGTCGCTGGCTGACTGTTCGGGTTCGGTGCTGTAGGTGGCGACTTCGGATAGCTCCGGCTGCTGGCGCGGGCCGCCGTCATCGGCCGACTCACCCAGTCCAGCCATGGCGGACGTAGCTGGCACGGAGGGGATTGCCAGAGTGCTCCAATCGTCGACGCGTGCGGCAGGCACGTCGGCGTAGCCCCCCAGCGTCACGGTGGGTGGTGGCAATACGCGGCGCTTGAAGTTGGCATCGAGGTAGTAGCGCAGCTTCTTGGCCTTGATCGGGGCTTGGCCGGAGACCATCACCACCGATTCATCGGGCGGTAGTTGCATGACTTCACCAGGCGTCAGCAGTGGCCGCGCCGTCTCCTGGCGCGATACCATCAGGTGGCCCAGCCAAGGTGCGAGCCGATGGCCCGCATAGTTGCGCTGTGCACGCAACTCCGTGGCTGTGCCCAGCGTTTCGGAGATGCGTTTGGCGGTGCGTTCGTCGTTGGTGGCGAAGGTCACGCGCACATGGCAGTTGTCCAGAATCGAATGGTTCTGACCGTAAGCCTTGTCGATCTGGTTGAGCGATTGCGAAATCAGGAAGGCGCGCAGGCCGTAACCGGCCATGAAGGCCAAGGCAGACTCGAAGAAGTCCAGTCGGCCTAGTGCCGGGAACTCGTCGAGCATCAACAGCAGCTTGTGGCGGCGCTCCACGCCATCGGAACCATCGAGCGATTCGGTGAGGCGCCGGCCGATCTGGTTGAGGATCAAGCGGATCAGCGGCTTGGTACGGCTGATGTCCGATGGCGGAACCACCAGGTACAGCGACACCGGATGTTTGGCAGAGATCAGGTCGGCGATGCGCCAGTCGCAGCGCGACGTGACTTCGGCCACCGTGGGATCACGGTACAGACCGAGGAAGGACATGGCCGTGGACAGCACACCCGAGCGCTCGTTGTCGCTCTTGTTGAGCACTTCGCGCGCGGCCGATGCGACAACAGCATGCGTGCTCTCGCCCAGATGGCGTGTCGTCATCATCCTGTGCAGCGTCACCTCAAACGGGCATGCCGGATCAGAGAGGAAGTTGGCGACGCCGCGCAACGTCTTGTCTTCGCCCGCATAGAGCACATGCAGAATCGCGCCGACCAGCAGCGCGTGCGAGGTTTTCTCCCAGTGGTTACGCCGCTCCAGTGCGCCTTCGGGATCGACCAGGATGTCGGCGATGTTCTGCACATCGCGCACTTCATGCGCACCGCGCCGGACTTCCAGCAGTGGGTTGTACGCAGCCGACTTCGGATCAGTGGGGTTGAACAGCAGGCAGTGCGAGAAGCGCGAACGCCAGCCTGCGGTGATGTTCCAGTTCTCGCCTTTGATGTCGTGGATAACTGCGGACGCAGGCCATGACAACAGCGTCGGTACCACCAGACCCACGCCTTTGCCCGAGCGTGTAGGCGCGAAGGTCAGGACGTGTTCCGGTCCTTCATGGCGCAGATACTGGCGCTCAAGTAAGCCGAGGAAAACTCCGGCAGGGCCGGTTAACCCGGCCTTGCGAATTTCCTCGGCATCGGCCCAGCGTGCGGAGCCATAGGTCGTGACCAGCTTGGATTGCCGCGAGCGCCATATCGACATGCCAATGGCGACCATCACGGCGACCATGCCGCTGGCGCCGGCGATGCTGCCACCCGTGTTGAAGATGTGCGGCGCGTAAGCGTCGAAGTAGAACCACCACTCGAACAAACGCCAAGGGTGATAGACCGGTGTACCGAAGAAGTCGAACCAGGGAGTGCCAAGGCGTAGCTGGTAACCCAGGGCAGCGGCGGTCCATTGTGTGGCACCCCACACGCCGGCTATGACGATACTGAACACCGTCAGCACCTGACCGAACAGCACACTGGTCCCTTGCATCCTGACCTCCGAATTTCTCCTGCACATCACGCGCACAAAGACGCGCCGCAGACGTGAGGTTCGGTGTCAACTCAGTGCCGGTCAAAGACCGTTATCGGCACAATCCAAGGAGAAAAAGAAAGATTTCCAGTAGGGGCATAGACAAGAAAAACGCCGCAAGCGGATGCGCGTTGCGGCGTGTATGGCGATTTGTTGAAAGATTTTTTGCCGACGCGAAGAATCGGTACACACGGGGTCACGCGACTGGCATCTGCCGGTCGCAGTGCGGCAATCTGCGCGGAGTGATCAGTTCTTCGGTGTCGGCTCGGGCGTGTACGGCGTGCCGTTGCCCATGAAGCGTTTGCGCGTGGCTACCGCCACTGCATTGCACAGCGCATCGCCCAGCTTGGCACGGTCGGCCTTGCACTGCTTGCGCAGTTCCTTCAACCGCTCGGGGTTGGCGGCCAGTGATTCGACAGTCTCCGTGGGGGCGGACTGGTCGCAGGCGGTCAGCAGCACCGCGAGCATCAGGGCAGTAATCATCCTCATGGCATGGCCTCTCATTGAATAGTGGCGGCATTCGATGCTTGGTCATCGATAGGACTCACCCTGTCGATGAAGCGGCTCAACTGCTCGGAGGGCTCGGTGTCTGGTCGCAGCAGGTAGGTGGTCAGCATCGGCGAACGACCGGCCAGCGGGCGGGCAATCACATCGGGATTGCGGCATGCGGCGATCTGGCTTTCACCCGCGAACCCCAAGCCGTAACCAGCGGCCACCAAGGTCATCATCAAGTCCAGCGTCGGCACACGATCCGCCACGATGGGTTTGGCATCCACCGTGCGCAGCACCCGATTGATCTGCTGCCAGAGGCCTTCGCAGATTTCGGGATGGCAGAGCACCAGCGGATAGCGCAACACCTCGTCGAGTGGGATGCGCCGGTGCACCAGGATCGGATGGCGAGCCGGTACCGCGACCACGAGCGACTCACTCCAGATGGCCTCAGCGATGAGGCCTTCTCCCACTTCATCAGATAGTGCAAACCCCGCGTCATACAGGTCACTGTTCAGCCCCTTGATCTGCTGCGACAGCGGTGTTTCCGACAAGCGAATCTCCACCTCTGGTTCATCCTCGCGGCACTGTGCGAGCAAAGCCGATAGTCGTGGCTGGGCGATGCCATCGGACAGCGCGATACGCAGGCGGCCGTGATAACCGGTAGCCGCCGCCTTCACGCTGGCTTTGGCCTGGTCGATAGCTGAGAAGATGCGATGGGTCTCCTCCAGAAAGACTTTACCCGCCCAGGTCAACCGCGTTCGCCGTGTCGTCCGCTCGAACAACTGCACGGCCAAGTAGGACTCCAGTTCCTTGATAGTCCGCGACAACGGCGACTGCTCGATGTGCAGGCGCTCGGCCGCACGAGCGAAATGTAACTCTTCGGCCACTGCGATAAAACAACGAATATGACGTAACTCCATGTTGTCTGACCTATCCGGGGGCAACTCACGAAACGGAAAAAATCGTACGCTAAGGCGTAGCGCCTACATCCATCCCAGGCAATGCGCAAGCATGTAGTACGCTCGATCGGGCGATTGTTCATTCGTCTCGCGGAGCGCTATGACTTCAAGCGCGCGAAGCAGATGTTCGGCGACCTCGAAGTCCTGCTCTGTACACGCGCGTTCAAATGCCATCTGGACGTCGTCATGCAGCGTCGATCGGACGGCACCTGCGACCTTGCGGGAGCGCGCCCTTGATGGTCGCGAGAAAGGGCGTGAAGATCGGTGGCTCATCATTGCAGTGTCCTCAAGGTTCGCGGGTGATCGTGTCCCCTCTGCCGAAGCGCTGGTCGATGGCACGCGCCTGGCACGTGATACGTGATGGAGTTCCCGGCCGACCCTTACCGAGTACCGGATGACAGGCCTTTCCCTCCGGAAAGAACCTCAGAACGAAACAACCGGAGGGAACACAGGGCAGCCGTCAGTTCAACCGCCGCAAACATCCCCAATGCGGCCCCAAAACCGAAGCGCAGCACCTCTCCAAAGATCAGACTACCCAAACCAAAGCCAACGAACAGCGCGAATACGTTCAAACCCATGGCTTGTCCTGGCCGCTTGCCCCCGAGCGAAGTGACAATACCTGCGAAGAGTGGCTGGGTCATGTCGTAACCTAAGGACAGCAGCATCGCCACCGCCGGAGCGAGGATCAGAGGGAAATCCAAGAGCAGGGCCGCAGCGCCGAGAGTGCTGAGTCCCAGCCCGATCGGCAATAACCTGGCACGCCCCCACTTATCCGCCGCACGGCCAATCAACGGTCCGAAGAGGAATCCGGGGACGCCGTATCCGAGCAACGCGAGGCCGATGCCGACCGGCCCGAGACCGTAGCGCCGTTCGAGATACACGCCGAGCCAAGTGAAGACGCCAGAGTGGAACATCGAGTTGACAAAAACATAGCCATACGTGCGCCGCCCCCTTGGGGTGCCGAGCAGGCCCAGGTAGCCCCGAAAGAGGTCTCCGAGCGTGCCACCCACCGGCTGTATCGCAGTGGCAATGATGCGGCGATAGGGCAGAAACAGCAGCAGGACATTTCCTCCAGCCGCTCCGACCAGCAGGAAAAGTCCTTGCCAGCCGATGAAGGGAACCAACATGGCGCCCAACGGCGAGCCAAACGCCATCCCCCCAGCCATCGCGCCAAACAGCCAGCCAAGCGGGCGGCCTCGCTGCTCGTAGGGAAACAGCTTGCCGACGAGCACGAGTGCAAGCGGCACCACACCGCTGGCGCCCAGGCCCGTCAAAACGCGCCACAACGCAATCTGTTCGATGGATGTGGCTGTCGCCGTCAAAGCCGTGAGCGCCGCGAACGCCGTCAGGGATGCGAACATGACGCGCTGAACGCCAAGCCGATCCGCCAAAAGGCCAAAGATCAACGTCGCGATCCCATATGGAATCAGGTAGGCCGGTACAACCAGACCGACCGTTTGCACCGAGATCCCGAAAGCGTTCGAGAGTGCCGGAATGATCGGCGCGACCATGTAGGCCTGGAAAAAAATGATAAAGGTGGCGGCCGCGAGCATTCGAAGCAAGCGCTCCCGCTCGCGATGATCAGGGGTGTCCGCGACGGCATCATGCGTCATGTTGATTCTCCGTTGAGTCAGCCAATAGATCTGGGTCTAAATCGCCAGCTCTGGAATAACAATGAAATACGCATTCAGCATGTACAGACCGGTAAGAATCAGCGTGACTGCTCCGGCCACCTCGAATGCCTTCTGGTAACGCTGAAGCTTCGAAAGGCTCTCCAACCAGCCCACCGCCGCGGCGCCCAGGATAACGGGGACCGCGCGCCCCATCGCAAACGCAAACAGGAGCGTTGCGCCGAACAGGGGCGAGCCGATCCCGGTCGCGATGCCGAGCAGTATCACGAGCACGGGCGTACAAAACGGGCAGACCGCGACGGCGAAGGATGCGCCCAGTACAACTGCCCCCCAGCCGCTGCCCGCGCGTTTTCCGCGAAGCGAAACCGATGGAAGCGGCAACTTGATCCACCCAGGCCACATCAGGCCCAGCAGAATCAGTGCGGGTCCCAGCACGAGCCCCCATTCTCGGCTGACCAATTGCGCTACCCAATGTCCGCCGAAGCCGGCAATCAGCCCCAACAGCGTCTGGATGATCACCATACCCAGAACGAAAAGGCCGCCATACAAGGTTGCTGTTCTCGGCTCGCGCGCCTTCGTCACGTACGCGAGCGACACCGGAATGGAGGCCAGCGCGACCGGGTTGAACGTAAAAACAAACCCCAGCAGAAAGCCGACACCTAGGGATGCCAAGCCGGCTTGCTCGAGCGTAGTTCGCAATGCCTCAATATCCATTTAGCGCCTCCAGGACGTGTTTCATCTTCATACTGCCTCGATGAGGCATTGATCTAACGCGATATCGATGCCAGGTCGGCGATTCACATCCGTTCTCGTTCAAGCCGCCGCTCCAATTCCTCGCGAAGCTTTGCGGCACTCGGCAGCCTTGGGAACACTAGTTCGCCGTCGATCGCGATCGACGGCGGGGTTAACACGCCGAGCTCCACGGCGTAATCCAGTTCGTTCAGCAGGCTCACGTCGCGCCAGGTCACTCGGTGTGCGCCGAACGCCTGGGCGATGGCTTTCAAGCTATCCCGGGTGTGATCGCAGTTGCTGCAGCCTGGCGTCGAAAACACTTCAATCTTGATACTCATTGCTCGCGTCCTAAGTTAGTGTGGTTCGCGTTGCTGGCTTGCCATGCTGGACTCCAGCGCCTCCAGAATGGGGCAGTCATCCAACGGCTTGTCTTCGTCCGTACAGATCTCGATCAGCTCGCTTAACGCTTGTGACATCGCTTTCATCGTCTTGATCTTCTGTTCGAGCTGCAGCTTCTTTCGGATCGCCAGACTGCGTACATCGCTGCAGCACGAGCGGTCGTCGGCCTTCAGCTCAAGCAGTTGGCGGATTTCCGATAGCGTCATGCCGCAGTGCTGGGCGTGTTTGATGAAGTCCAGCCGACGTACCGCGTCTTGGCCGTAAAGCCGATAGCCCGCTTCGGTTTTTCTGGTGGGTCTCAACAAGCTTTCGTCCTCGTAATATCGGAGGGTGTCGGTGCTGATCTCTGCATGTTTCGCGAGCTTCCCGATCGTCATCCAGGTACCGTCCCGAGCCGCCTTATCAAGCGGAGCCGTCCGGTGCCGGCGCCCTGGCGCACGATTTTCGTCTTGAGGTGCCTTGCCGGCACCAGCGGGGTGTCCTTGGTTTGGCTTGTTTGTTGATTGCACGATTTTTCCTCCATTGAGTATCTGGCTTAAGGTTCCATCCGGCATGCCGGCTCGCGGTACGACCCAGGCCCGTATCAATTGCCGGGCCTGGAAGTCGGACTGACGACTCTTGTCTGGTAACCGGCTTCACCCAGGCGTTCCGCAATGACGGCGGCTTCTACCGCCGCCGTGTCAAACAGTACCTCGATACGCTGGTCAAGCGCCTGTGCACGGACCTGCCGCACGCCCAGCAGAGGTGTGAGCAGTCGCGCGACGCGCTGTTCGCATTTCTCACAGTTGAGGTGCTGGTCGCCGATGACTTCGAATGTGACGGACTTGAACATAGCTAAGACCTTTCATGAATGACGTGGATGCTGATTGAGCGAGGGTCCTGGGCCGAAAGCAGGCCCAGGAGGCTCGACTTTCTCTCACGATGCGGTCGCTCTGGATGGCATCTGAGGCGCGTGCCCAACCGCCCGGATCGCCTCGAAGAAATAGTCGCCACGGCCCCACAGGGAGTTGATGAAAATTGCCGTCACGCTTGCGGCCATCGCCACCATGCCCCATATCGGATAAATCAAGCCCGTGGCGGCCGCCGGAATCCCGATGCCATTGAACAGAAAGGCCAGCGAGACGTTCTGCACAATCTTCCGGTAGCTGTTGCGGCTGACCGCATAGGCCTCGAGTACCGCACCGAGCCGCTGGTTCAGGATGACCACGTCGGCTGATTCGATCGCGATGTCCGCACCACTGCCGAAGGCGATGCCGACGTCAGCTTGCATCAGAGCCGGCGCGTCGTTGATCCCGTCGCCGACCATCGCCACGCGTGCGTCCTGCTGCAACTGCCGGATCAAGACGGCTTTTCCGGCTGGCAGAACCCGCGCATGCACCTCTTCGATGCCGGCGGCATGGGCAAAATGGCGGGCCGCCTGCTCGTTATCGCCGGTGATCAGGCTGGTGCGGATGCCGAGCGCGTGCAGGCGGCGCACGGTATCGGCTGCGTCGGGCCGCAGCGCGTCGCCAAGTGCCAGCAGACCGAGCAGCACGCCATTGCGCGCCACGCCGATGACCGTCAGTCCGCGCCCTTCGAGTTCGGTGATGCGTGCGTCCTGAGCCGAGAGATCCACGGCTTCGGCCGCGAGAAACATCGGGCTGCCGACCATCAGCCGCGTCTCGCCCAGGCGGGCCCGGACGCCGTGACCCGCGACGGCCTGGAAACCCTCGACCTCGGCCAGTGCGATACCGCGCTTGAACGCCTCTTCCACCACTGCCCGAGCGAGCGGGTGTTCGGAAAATACCTCTACGGCTGCCGCGAGCGCGAGCAGTTCCTGTTCAGGGCAAGCCACGGCGACGACGGTCCGCAAGGCGGGGCGACCCTCGGTCAGCGTGCCGGTCTTGTCGAACACCACGCGGTTCACGCGCCGCAGGGCTTGAAAGGCCTCACCGGTGCGCATCAACACGCCGCGCTCGGCGGCTTCGCCCGCGCCCCGGACGATGGACAGTGGGGCCGAGATCCCCACTGCGCAGGGATAGCCCATGACGAGCACGCTCAGGCCGGCAAACACCGCCCGCTGCAGATCGGGGGAGAACCCGACGAGAAGTGGGCCGAGGAGCCAGAAGAGGGTCGCGCCGGTCGCGGTAAGCAGCACGAGCGGGGTATAGACGCGCAGTACGCGGTCAACCAGGTGCAACAGGCCAGGTTTGAGAGCGCGGGCGTCCTCCACGCTGCGCACCACTTGCCTGAGAAAACTTTCTTCACCCACCACAGTGACGCGCACGAGGAGCGTGCCGTGGCCGTTCAAGGCGCCACTCACCACCCGGTCTCCAGCGCGCTTCTCGACGGGTAGTGGCTCGCCGGTGACAAGCGACTCGTCTACGTCCGATTCGCCCGACTCGACCTGCCCGTCGACCGGTACTCGCCCACCCGGGCGGATGCGCACCATGTCACCGACGCGCACCTGTTCGAGCGGCACTTCTTGTTCTTGACCGTCCTTGACAAGATACGCAACGTCAGGCTCAAGGTCCAGAAGCTTCTTGACCGCCTGCGAACTGCGAGTTTTGACTATTAGCGACAGCCATTCGGAAAAGATGTGATAGGTAAGCACCATCACAGTCACCGCGAAAAACGCCTCCGTTGGATAGCCCGGCAGGTGCAGTGTCAAGCCGATCGCCCCTCCGGCCAGCCCCGCGAATGCGCCGAACTCAACCAGCACATGCTGGTTCAGGATGCCGCGCCGCAGCGCCATGGCGGCCATCCGAACTATGTGCTGGCCGACCCCGAAAACGAGCATCAGCGCGAGCCCGCCGGTGAGCCACGAGACCGTCGCGCCGAACGTGCCACGCAGCTTGAAATAGTAGATGCCAGCGCCGAACACGGCGAGCAGAGTCGTGCCGGCCATCGCCCGTTTTAGCCCGTAACCGCGCAACACGACGAAGGCAAAGGCCACCAAGCTGGCGAGGGAAAACACGCACAGCAGGAACCACGCGCTGTCGACCGGGTAGCCGACCAAGCCCATTGAGGCAATGCTGGCCGCCAGGGCGATCACGAAGCGCCCGCGCTCGCGCACCAACGTGCGTTCTTCCTCATCATATGAACGCAGCTTGCGCGGATCGGAGACCGTGTAGCCGATGTCCTTCAGCGTCTGGAGCAAGTCCTCGGCGCGTGCAACGCTCGGGTCGTACTCAATCAGCGCCTGTTCGTGGGTTAAGCTGACCGCGACCTTGTCGACACCAGGTCGCTTGCCCAGCGCCTTTTCGATCGTGCCCGTGCACAGCGAGCAGTGAAGCCCGCCGATGCGCGCGCGGATTCGCTGCCGGCCAGGCAGATTGGATGGCTCTTCGCTCCAGAAACGTGGAGCAGATTCAGCGGTCGTTGTGACAGTCATGATGGCACCTTATTAAGTGTTGGGCATCTTCGATGACACCCGAAGCCTGTGCGCGGCGCAGCCCACCCGCGTCTTCCTTTGGCCCGATCGGGGGGGCACGCCACAGTTGCTTGATGCCGCGATGTTTCAATGATAAACCTTGGAGTAAACTCCAGAGTCAAGAGAAACCGTGTAACAGTTTCGTAATGCAGTGGTGTAAACCGGCGGCTTATTGCAGACGGCATTAGCGTCAGGCTGAGGTACGCTTCAACCTGACAGAGTTGAGCCGCCAGCCGCAGGTGTGGTGTTGGATTCGGGCACGGCTTTGGCTCGGGCCTGAAAGCGTGCATAGCAATAAAGCCCACAGAAGTGCTCGACGTATTCGGCTCCTTCCGGAGTGAAGGCAGCATCAAGCGGAATTTCTTTGCAGCACACGCAGCAGTTGATGGTGGTGGTGGGGTCGATGGCGCTCATGGTGGTACTCCTCCAGCGGGTGGCGAAATCGCCGAACACCTCGGCCGGCAACGGCCTGGCGAACAGAAAGCCCTGTACTGCGTCGCAGCCTGCTTGGCGTAGCTGTGCGAGGCTGGCGGGTGTCTCCACGCCTTCGGCCACTACGTCCATACCCAGCCCATGCGCGAGCTGGATCACCGCGCGCACGATGGTCTGGTCGCGGGCGTCGTCGGCGAGCCGGGCGACGAACGGCTGATCGACCTTGAGCGTAGTAATCGGGCAGCACTTCAAAAGTTGCAGGCAGGAATAGCCCGTCCCGAAATCGTCGGCAGCGAAGCGCACGCCGATGGCGCGCAGCGCATCCAGGACAGGGAAAATCGCCGGATCGCCGAAGGCGGCCGATTCGGTCAGTCGATCTCCAGATACTCGGCGGGCAAGCCCGCATCCGCCAACACCCGTTGCACTTGGTCATTGAAATCTGGCCCCACCTGGCGGGCGGATACATTGACGGCCAGGCGGAACGGCCGCCATTGCAACGGCTGCCAGTCGTGCATCTGGCGACAGGCTTCGCGCAGCACCCATGCACCGATTTCCGGCATCAGGCCGGACGATTCCGCCACCGGTAGGAACTGGCCTGGCGGCAACAAGCCGAGACTCGGATGCCGCCAGCGCAACAGCGCTTCCGCGCCGGTAATCTCGCCGCTGCGCAGATCGACAATCGGCTGGTAGTGCAGCTCCAGCTGTCCACGCTCGGCGGCCTGTGCCAGTTGTGCCGTCGTCCATTCGGAGGGAGAGAAGGCGTTCATGCTCTTCCCTTAAACGCTCGCAGCACCCTCACCACAGACAGGATAAATAAGCCGGTCAGCGCGATGGCGGCAATACCCCAGTGCTCCCCGATGAAAGCGCCGGCGGTCGTTCCGGCCAACACGGCGGCGAGAATGGGCAGATGGCAGGGGCAGGTCAGCACTGCCAGCGCGCCCCACAGATAGCCGGCGAGCGGCTTGCGTGTCTCAACGGGAATACGCTCTGGACTGTTCATGGCGACACCTCCGCATCGCGCGCCAGCTCGTTTAGCTGAAAGGTCAACTGCGCGTCCAGGTCTGTTAACGCCTGACGCCGACGCTCCACGAGTCGGCGCAGGTCGGCAAGATGCGCCACTGCTTCATCGCCGTTTGCGGCATCCAGAGCCCGGTATAGCCGCGTCAGCATGTCGAGGCCGATGCCTGCCTCAAAGGCGGCCCGCACGAAGCACAACCGCTGCAACGCCTCCGCATCGAACAAGCCATAGCCGCCAGCGGTGCGCTCCACCGGCCGCAACAATCCACGCAGCATGTAGTCGCGCACCACATGCACACTCACCCCGGCATCATGGGCCAAATGGGATACCGTGTAGGCGTTCATCGAGCACCTCCCTTTCCTCAGCCCGCGCAGCACGAAAGCTGCTTCACGTCCTTGCTGAAGGTCTGGGCCGCGAGCTTCAGCCCCTCGACCATCGTCAGGTAGGGGAACAACTGGTCAGCCAGTTCCTGCACCGTCATGCGGTTACGGATCGCGAGCACCGCCGTCTGGATCAGTTCGCCCGCTTCCGGGGCCACCGCCTGCACGCCGATGAGTCGGCCGCTACCTTCCTCGATGACTAGCTTGATAAAGCCGCGCGTGTCGAAGTTGGCGAGTGCACGCGGCACGTTGTCCAGGGTTAAGGTGCGGCTGTCAGTCTCGATGCCGTCATGATGCGCTTCCGCCTCGCTGTAGCCCACGGTGGCGACCTGCGGATCGGTGAACACCACCGCCGGCATCGCGGTCAGATTGAGGGCTGCGTCCCCACCCGTCATGTTGATAGCCGCGCGGGTGCCGGCCGCCGCCGCCACATAGACGAATTGCGGCTGGTCGGTGCAGTCGCCGGCGGCATAAATGTGTGGCGTACTGGTGCGCATGCCTTGGTCGATGACGATAGCCCCCTGCGCATTGGCGGCGATTCCCGCCGCTTCCAGCGCCAAGCTGCGCGTGTTCGGCGCTCGGCCGGTGGCGACCAGTAGCTTGTCAGCGCGCACTTCGCCGTGCCCCGTGGTCAGCACGAATTCGCCGTCCGCATAGGCGACTTGGCTGGCTTGCGTGTGTTCCAGAACCTTGATTTCTTCGGCACGGAAGGCGGCTGTAATGGCTTCACCAATGGCCGGGTATTCGCGGAAGAACAACGTGCTGCGCGCCAGGATCGTGACCTGGCTGCCCAGCCGGGCGAAGGCTTGCGCCAGTTCCAGCGCCACCACCGACGATCCAATCACGGCCAGGCGTTCTGGATTGGTGTCGCTGACCAGCGCCTCGGTGGATGTCCAATATGGCGTGTCTTTCAAGCCCGGAATCGGCGGCACGGCCGGACTGGCACCGGTGGCGACCAGGCAGCGGTCGAACGCCACCACGCGCTCGCCGCCATCGATCAAACGGACGGCAAGGCTCTGCTCATCCTTGAAGCGCGCATCACCATGCAGCACGGTGATAGCAGGGTTGCCTTCCAGGATGCCTTCGTACTTGGCGTGGCGCAGCTCATCGACGCGGGCTTGCTGCTGGGCCAGCAGTTTGCTGCGGTCAATCGCGGGCACAGTCGCCGCGATGCCACCGTCGAACGGACTTTCACGGCGCAGATGCGCAATGTGTGCGGCACGGATCATGATCTTGGACGGCACGCAGCCGACATTGACGCAAGTGCCGCCGATGGTGCCGCGCTCGATCAGCGTGACGTGTGCGCCTTGCTCGACGGCTTTCAGCGCCGCCGCCATTGCAGCGCCGCCGCTACCGATCACAGCGACCTGTAACGGGCGTTCGCCGTCGCTGCGCTTGTTGGCGGTCCCCATCCAGCCGCGCACCTTGTCGAGCAGACCGCTGCGATTCTCGGTCAGCGGAGCATCGGCGAGAGTTGCCTTGTAGCCAAGCTCCGCCACGGCGGCGGTCAGTGCGTCCGGCGCGGTGCCGGGGTCAAGCGCGAGCTGCGCCGCGCCTTTGGCGTAGGACACGACGGCAGACTGCACGCCGGGTACTCTCTCCAAGGCTTCCTGGACATGCGTAGCGCACGAATCGCAGGTCATGCCGGTGATTTTCAGGGTGGTCATGCTTGTTCCTTTTCTGTTGTCGGCGACGGCCGTTGCCGTCAGCCGCGTTGTGCTGGCAGTTCGCAGCCGTCCGGCCCGCAGCGACGATGCGCCGGCGAGACGAAATCCCAGATCGACACCGCGACCATCAAGGCCAGGCCGACGTACATCAAGTTCGCCGTCCACCAGTTGCCGAGCAGCCAGACCGTGGCCGCGAATACGATGGCCGGCCCGATCATGCCGAGCAGGCTGCGGTGCCACTGCCGATGACTCAGCCAGCCCAGCGCGTTCGCCACGAAGGCGAGCACGGCAAACAGCGGCAGCAGCCGGCTGATGAACAGTCCCTCGTACCGGCTTAGAAAGCCCAGCCCGATGGCCGCGCCGAAACTGGCGAGAGCCGGAAAACAAGCCGCACAGCCCATCGCGGAAACGACGCTGCCGAGCGCCCCGGTTTTATCGGCGATGCGTGTAATCAAGCCCATGATGTCGCTCCCGGTTCAGGGGCTCACTGCTTGACGCTGGACGGATAGCCCGCGTCTTCGGTCGCCTTGGTCAACTTCTGCACGCTGGTCTTGGCATCATCGAAGGTAACGACGGCTTCGCGCTTGTCGAAGTTCACGTCGGCCTTGCTCACGCCATCGACCTTGGAGAGCGCTTTCTTGACCGTGAGCGGACAGGCAGCGCAGGTCATGCCCGGCACCAACAGTTTGACGGTTTGGGTGGCGGCCCACACGGGGGCAACGACGGCGACGAGAGCGAGGGATGCAAACAATTTTTTCATGGTTATCTCCGGTTAGTAAAACAAGGGAAGGACATAGGGAAATCCGAGCGCAACCAGTACCAGCGCGGCCACGGTCCAGAAAATGAGCTTGTAGGCGCTGCGCACCTGCGGGACCGCGCACACCTCGCCCGGCTTGCAGGCGGTTGCCGGCCGAAAGATGCGCCGCCACGCGAAGAACAACGCCACCAGCGCCGCACCGATGAAAATCGGACGGTACGGTTCCAGCACCGTCAGGTTGCCGATCCACGCGCCGCTGAATCCCAGGGCGATCAGAACCAGCGGCCCCAGGCAGCAGGTCGAAGCGAGAATGGCGGCCAGCCCGCCGGCGAAAAGAGCACCGCGCCCGTTTTGTGGTTCAGCCATGTGCTTGTCCTATCGAAAATGGAATGAATAGCGTAACCTTACTTCCGTAGTCATGTACGGAGTCAAGCGGTATGCAAACTATTTCTGAGAATCTGACCATTGGCGCTTTTGCCAAGGCGGCCGGGGTCAATGTGGAGACCATCCGGTTCTATCAGCGCAAGGGACTGTTGCCTGAGCCGGACAAGCCCTATGGCAGCATTCACCGGTATGGCGAAGCCGACGTGACGCGGGTACGGTTTGTGAAATCAGCCCAGCGGCTGGGATTTAGCCTGGACGAAGTTGCCGAACTGCTCAGGTTGGACGATGGCACGCACTGTGATGAAGCCAGTCACCTGGCGGAGCACAAGCTCCAAGACGTACGCGAAAAGATGGCCGACCTGGTGCGCATGGAAACCGTGCTATCCGAGCTTGTGTCCGCCTGCCATGCACGTAAGGGGAACGTTTCCTGCCCGCTGATTGCGTCGCTCCAAGGGGAAAAAGAAATTTCAAACTCCGGGGCGGAGTAGTTGAGGAGCACGCGGGTCCTGGCGTGCTTTATTTCCCGTTTGGAGAGTAGCGGTAGCGATCTCAGTTTCCTAATACGCGCTACCGCCCTCGCAGAACCGGACTTGGAGCGTTACACCATCCGGCGCCCAGCTTGAGGCATCCACGATGGTGTTGGGTAAAGGTTGTGGACGATATGTGTTCGGGGTAGATAGTGATCCATGGCCTCGCCAAATCGCTGCCAATTGAAACTTCGGCGTTGACTACGGCGGTTCAGCCATTTGAACAGTTGACGACGGACTTGATACAAGTATTGCCGCAGACTCCTGCTGTTGCCACTTACCCCGAAATTCGCGAGGCCGAATCACGAGCGTCCCAGTCAACAACGCGCCGGTGACGTATCTCTGGAATTGACCGCTGTGCGCAATTCAAGTTGAGCCAGGATCGATCATTGCGATACAGCCACGCATAGACGCCGCCTGCAATCAATCGTAGGAATTTTATAGTTGTACCAGGATTGGCATATCAGACAAAGGGGCCACGCTGCCGTCCAATCTCCCACGACACACTGTTACCTCTCACCGTTGCGACTATCGACTGCCCAAGCCGCTGATCGATCACCGGCTTCCACGGCACCAGGCTGAAACCCATGCCGTCGTCGAGCACCGCAAAGCGTCCGCTGGCGAGTAGCACATTGCGGCGATAGATTCCGGTTACGCGCTCGCCGTCGGTCACGGCGCGGTGCGCGAGACCGGTCTCCGTTGCGATGGTTTTGGCAACAGAGTCGATCTCCCGGCCGCGTAACGTCGCCAACAGATTGCGCGCCAGGATCACGCGCTGTCCTCGTCGCTCACCCAACCCCTGTTCGATCAGGAAATCGGACCGCTGCCGCAGTGCTTCCCGCACCTCACTGCCGAAACCGTTGTCGGCGATGCCGCTGGCACCGCCGATCAATTGCTGGTCCAACCAGGTCGCGCCGATCACGCACGCCTGTCGCTCGATGGGCAAGTGGGAACGCAGTTCCACTGCCACACCACCCAGCCGCTGCGCATCGTATTTCCGACCTTGCTCGGGCAAGTCGGCTGGCACGCGCCAGACTCCCTCGGCGATGTGCTCCACAATGCCTGACCGGCGCAGGGCTTCCAGCCGCCGGACATGAGCATCGATCACCTCGCGGGGATCGCGTGCGGACGTGGCCTGCACCTTGGCAATGGCGAGGTGATGATCGGTACGGTAGAGGCCATCGGCCGCCAGCGCGACGATGTTTTTGTCGGCGGTCCGGACCTCGGTCGAACCTCGTACTTCGACCACGGCGCCGACCGGGTACTGCGCCAGTTCGGTCTTGGCAGGCAATGCCACGTAATGCGCCTTGCCGTCGATGCCATCGACCACCAGATAACCCTTGTCGTACAGCTCGTCCGCAAGCCCTTTACCGGCTACCCGTCCGATGACGGAACGGCTGTCTTCTCCTGACTGAAATACGGCCAGGTCGCGCTGCGCACCGCCCATTGCCCGCTGCATGGTGCGGATTATGTCGCCGCGTTCGCCCATCGCTCGCAGCACGGGTTCGGCATCGGCGTGAACGGCCCAGACGCCGGGACGTTCTTCGGTTGCCAGTCCCATGCGTTGCAGCCGCTGTAAGCGGCCCACCAACAATACGCGCTGCTGCCGCAGCTTCGGGTCGCGGGCAGGTTGATCGACGTGGTTCAGCCCATCCCGCGCTTCGCGTTGCAGCATGCGATCCAGGCTGGTCCATCGCTCCTGATCGACCTCGCGCAACAAGGTGCGCTGGATCTCAAGCTCGGTACGCGGCCCCAGCCATTCGGTGGACAGTTCCGCAGCGCGCTCACGCATGCCTCGGGTGATGTACGCCTGCGAAATAATGAGGTCTTTGCCGGTGTCGTCCTTGCCGCGCAGCACGATATGCGTATGCGGGTTGTCGGTGTTCCAGTGGTTCACCGCCACCCAGCCCAGGCGCGTGCCTAGATCAGCTTCCATGCGGCCCATCAGGTGGCGTGTGTAGGTGCGCAGGTCGTCGAGTTGTTCGGCATCCTCGGGGGATACGATTAAGCGGAACTGGTGGCGGTCCTCCCGACCACGTTCCTCGAAGGCCGGCAAGTTCGCTTCGTCGGTCATCGGCCCGTAGGCCTTCCCGGTGTCTTGCTCACGGCCAACGCCTTCGCGCTCGATGTAGCGCAGGTGTGTGATGGTCGAGCGCGCACCGGCCTGCTTGAGATAAACCAACCGCACCTTGACGGTGGCACGCCGAGAGGTCGCAGATAGTGACTGCCCAGTGAAGCGCGCCACCACATGGCCACGCCCCAGGCGCAAACCGGGTGTCTTTCCTGGCTTGCGTCCCGTCGAGTTCGCCGCCTTGCTGGTCTGCCGCAATACCTGCGAGACGAAGGCCTGGCCGCGCTGCTTTGGGGCTCCGGGGCGGACACGAAAACGGTCTTCTCCGTCCGGGCTGTCGCGCCTGCTCATGCGAATACTCCAGCCAAGGCCATCCGACCAGAGCGTGCCATGCACGCGGGTTCGCCAACGCCCACAAGGCTTTGACGAACCTCGCGGCACGGTGCCGCCAAATAGCGCGTGCCGCGCCACCCCCACGTGCAGACTCGTTTCCGGGCCGGCAGCGTGCCGGCCCCTTCAATCTTGCCTTCCGCCTTTGCCCCTCGCTGTCGCTCCAGACACCGGCGGCCCGGCGGAGCTGCTGCGCGAGCAGCCAGCGCGCCGGCGAACGCGGCGACGGCCATAGGCCGGTCGCGTTCGAGGCAAGACGCCTGCACGTTGGATGACTGCGCCGAAGGCAGCGCAGATGCGCTCGCACTGCACGCGCGACGACACGCGGAAAGCCACCGGATCGGCACGCCTGATAGCACGATGATGCGCAGCGAATCGGCGGCGATCATGGGCGCTTCTCCAGCCAGACCGGATGCGCGATGCCGATCACGGCGGATGCGCTGATCGGCCCGAAATACCGGCTGTCGAATGACGCCGGATTGGTCGAACTGAGCAGGAACAGCTCGCCGGGCCGAAGCTGCCGGCACTGCTGCCAGGATGGCAGCGGACGGCCCAGCCGGTCGGCGGGCCGCACGGCGGCCACCGGCACGCCGTCGATCCACACCAGCGCATCGAAGACGCAAACGTGCTGCGGCGCGGTCGCGCCCACGCGCTTGAGCAGCGGCACGCGCGCCGGCAGGTAGCCGCGCTGCGCGGCCAGCGCGGCGGCATCTGGCGGCAGCGTGGTCAACACGATGGAGCCGACGCGCGGCGCATCGGGTGGCGCGATGCGATACCAGCCGACCGCCACGCTGTCGGACGGGTTGTAGATTGAGCGGGGCAGCGGATGCACGAAGGACGCCCAGGCCAGCGCAGCGAGGCCGCAGGCGGCGAAGCCCGCGAGCACGATGCGAGCGCGCAAGCGGGAGCGGGCGTGCGAGCGTAGAAGCGGTGCAGTGCCACCAGTGGAAACGGCGGTCATGGCAGCGCCCTCCCGGTCAGCCAGGCGGCGTGCCGCTCGGCGGTGTAGTCGGGCAGCGGCAAGCGCGCAGCAAGCCGGTTGGCGAGCGTGCGCCAGTACGCGGGCGAGGCATCGGTCGGTGCGATGCCGCGCGCCTCGATGGCGTCAATGCGTTCCAGCACAGCGCGTACTTGCCTGTCGCCCTCGGTGTGCAGCAGCAAGCGCGCGCCCGGCTGCACGCCGGGGATGCGCTGCGCCGCATCCAGCGGTGTGCAAACCTGCATCACCATGAGCTGCCAGCGCACGGTGCCGTAGTCGTTGGCGTGCCAGCGGACACGGCAGAACACCGCGTCCGGCAGGAACACCGCGCTGCGCCGCCAGCGGTCGAGCTGGTGCGTGCGCGCGGGTTCGCCGAAGCGCAGGTAGAGCTTGAAACGGGCCTCGATGTAGGCCAGCGCCACGCGCGTCAGCGGCGCGGTGGCTGGTGCAGTGGATGCGGTCATGGTGTGTTCTCCCTGCGGTTCTCGGGAAACTCCCGCTCCAGCAGGCCGCGCAGCAGGTCGGCCACGGTCACGCCTTGCGTGAAGGCCGACACCTTGATGCGCGCCCGCATGGCGGGCGTGATGTCGAGGGTGAGGCGGGCCGTGTAGAGGTCACCCTTGCCCAGCGCATCGGCGTCGCCCTGGCGAATCCACGCTTCCGCGTGCGGATTCGCAGGCGGACGCGCGCCGATGCCGACGCGCTTGGCCGTGCGCTTGCCGTTGGCTGGTGGCTTCGCTGTCATGTCGTCCACCGCAGCAGTTCGTCCACCAGCGCGGTGATTTCGCGGGCGGCGGCGCTGTCGGGCGCCGTCTCGCGTGCAAGCCGGCCAGCGGCCACGCTGTCGGCGAACACGATGCGCTGATGCACTTCCGCGCGCAGCGCAGGAAGCGGCTGGTCGGCGAGCGCCTGGCGCGCTTCGCGCCCGATCACCGTGGTGCTGACGCGCCGATTGATGACGAAGGCCGCGCGCAGCGCAGGCCGAAAGACTTGTGCCTCACGGATCAGCGCCACCATCTCGGCGCTGGCCCACAAGTCGTAGGGGCTGGGCTGCACCGGGATCAGCACGCGCTCGGCCGCCAGCAGCGCGGAGCGCGCCAAGGCGGCGATGCGCGGCGGGCCGTCGATGACGATGTGATCTGCCCGCCTGGCAAGCTCTGGCGCTTCCTGGTGCAGCGTTTCGCGGGCAAGGCCCACGGCGCTGAACAGCCGTGGCAAGCCTTGCTGGCTGCGTCGTTGCGTCCAGTCCAGCGATGAACCCTGCGGGTCGGCGTCCAGCAGCACGACGTGCTGACCGCGCATCGCCAGCTCGCCGGCGATGTGGGTGGCGAGCGTGGTCTTGCCCACGCCGCCTTTCTGGTTGAGCAGCGCGACGATCATGGCCTGGCCCTCCGTGTTGGAAAGCCCGGCTGTTGCCGCTGCGCTGGTGGCTGCACGGCGGTTGTCCACCGTGGCGCGGCGCTTCTACTAACCGTTAGAGAATTTAAGTTAGGGAAGTTAAGGGAGGCCGAAACCCGCGCCGCTATTGGGTGTGCGGGCGATCCGTACTCCTGATAGCACGATAGTCGTACTCCCGATAGCACGATACCCTGTACTCCTGATAGCACGAGCCCATCCACCACTTTTCCCGCAGTTATCCCCGTGCCGTGAACGGCACGGGCCGGAAGGTCAGCAGCTCGACCCCATCGCCCGGCATCCGCTCGATGCCCAGGACGTAGCCGGGCAGCGACTGCCGCGCAACCAATGCGCGCAGGTCGTAGGCGAAGTCCGAAAAGCGCGTGGCGCTGCCAGATTTCCGGTACAGGTGCCGGAAATCGAACTGCCAGCCGTGTTGCTGCCGCCCGCCGTGCTTGCGCACCAGCCGGTACAACCAGCGCTCGATGCCGCCCGTGAGCCGGAAGTACGCCGGGTCGATGGTCAGCACCAGTGCCGAATCCAGCACGCCGCCATAAAACCAGTCCGGCAGGATCAGCTCCAGCCCCAAGGGCGCGCCCTTGGCATCGGCCAGCTCCTTCCACTCGTTGATCCAAGAAAACCGATGCAGGCGCCGCCCGGTCGTCTCGCGGATCGACGTGGCCACCGTCGTGGACTGCAGGCGATCCAGCGCGGCCTTGAGGCGCTGGTAGTCGCGCAGCGACGTACCGCGCCCGATGAAGCGCAGGACCTCGTAGGGCGTGGCCTGCATGAGCCGCGACGGGCGCAGCCCAGCGTCGCGCGCTTCCACGATCTGCGAGGCCGCCCATATCAGCACGTCGGCATCCCAGATCGTGGCGATGCCGTGTTCCTGCGTGCCTTCCACGCGGATCGTGACGTTGCCGGCCCGGAAGTCGATCGGCGCCGTGCGCCGCGACTTCGCCAGCGAGAAGAACGGAAAGGCCATCAAGTCCTGGCTGTCGCGCGGCGCCATGTCGCCCGGCAAGGCGCGGAACAGGTCGAGCTGTTCGCGCTCTTGCATCGGCCGCTGCCGCACGGGCAGCGCGGGGCTGGACATGGCGATGGCCTGCCGCGCGCCAGCGATCAGCGCGCACGGCTGTCCGCCGAGTGGTGCTCGGCGTACTCGGGATCGGAAGTCGTCTCGAAACTGCGATCAGCCGCCCAGGCGTCGAGGTCGGCCACGGCGTACATGACGCGCCGGCCGAACTTGCGAAAGCGCGGGCCGCCGCCGATCACGCGCTGCTTTTCCAGCGTGCGCGGCGACAGCCGCAGGTACTCGGCGGCTTCGTCGTTGGTGAGGTAACGCTGCGGCTGCGCGGCAGCGGTGGGGACAGTGGCCGAAACTGTTGCAGAGGGCCGCAAGGGAGCGGGACGCATGGTGTGAACCTCCATAGCTTTCAAAGCTCCGGCTACACAGCGCAGCCGGATGGAGGCAGTCTCAGAAAACGAAGCTCCGCTGCTCAGGGACGTTTTGCATCCCCATCAAAACGTCCCTTCTCAAGCGGCGGCAGTTGTGCTAGGCGGCGATAGCCGCCGCGCATCAACGCATTGCCCCGGCGCACCAGGCGGCGCACGCGGGCGCGCAAGTCGCCGTCGGCGTGCCAGTCGACCGCCACGGCGTCCGCGCCGAATAGTCCTTCGGCCACGTCGCGCAAGGACGCGCCCGCCAGGGTCGCGTCGAGCGCTTGCAGGGTGTGCAGCTCCAGCATCGCGGCCGGTGTGGGCCGGGGCCTGGCGGTGGCCAGCGTCGCGCTGCGCGTAGGCGCAGCAGCGCCGCCGCCACTTCCGCGATTGGCATAGGCGACCGCCATGCCGTCCTCCAGGCCGGGCGCCAGCGCGAAGCGCGCGCAATGGCCGGGGCTGTGCGCGCTCAGCGCCAGCCCTTTGCCGTCATGCAGCAGTTGTTTGTGACCGGGGATGTGCCAGAACTCGAAAGCCGCTGCATCGGGCGGCGGATCGGCATCGGGATGGAGTTGCACCACGGCATCGTGGCCGGGTAGCCAGGCCGGATGCGCGTCGCGCGCATCCAGGGCCGGGTCTTCCAGCAAGCGCAAGCCCCAGCGAAGTGCCGCCTGTTGCGTGGCCTGATGTGTTTGCGACCGGCGACGGTGGCGCAGCCAGTCGAGCCGGTAGTCGGGATGACGGCGCAGGTACTCCCAGGCCAGTGCGAGCGTGTCCAGGCACAAGATGTAGAGGTACGCGGCGGTCGGATACCAATGCGCAAGATGGTGTGGATTGACCATGACGCCAGCTCCCGTCGAATTGCAGGAACGTCGTCACGGGCATTCAGAACGGAGCTACCGCGTCCACCTCAAAACATCATCCGAGTCTGTTTATTAAGCTGTAACATCAAGTGTCAAAGGCCGATTGGCTCCGGGGTATTGCGCAATGCGTCCGAATACGACGGCCACGCAGTCCAAGAACGTCACGCGGCACAAATCAAGGTGCCGTAGCCAGCGCCAAAGATCGTGACCGTTTCCGTCTCAAAGCCTCGGCTTCATGCAAGAGTGCGAATTGAGACCGGACAAATCCGAATTGCGACGGAAATAGTCTCAATACGTCCGGCTGCGCCAGAACACGAACGGCTTAATCGACAATGCCGCCGTTTTCCTGCATCAGCCGCAGGTATTCCGACAAAGGCCGCACCGCCTGGAAATACCGATCCCGCATCACGGGCTGCTTGCGCAGCCCGACGATGGATGCCAGGTCGGACAGCTTCACGATGCCCAACTCGGGCACTCCCAGGCCCAGGTCGATCAGGCCGTAGGCCGTATCGCCATCTGCCGGGTCGAGCGACACGAGCAGCCAGGTGAGGTGCGCATCCGGGGTGAACAGGCGCACCACCGGCTGCGGGTCGCCGGCCTGACCCTCGGCACGGGCTTGGCCGTGGGCCAGCAGGCGCTGGCGCTCGTCCTCGGTGATGAGTGGCTTCATGGCGGTCTATTCCCAATTCACAAATCCGCCCAAGCGTGAAAACGCAAAGCCGCATCGGCGGATTTGGGAAAAAGCACGATTGTGATTCCGTGGCTTTGCGCTTCTGTAGCAAGCCGCAAATGCGGATTTCCGTAAAAACGCAAAACAGTGAGATTTCAATGAAAGAGTTAAAGATAACGTGGTTTTAATTGTGCTGCGACTTGACGCTTCTGTCTATGCAGAAGCGCCCCATTCAGCGCGGCCGACCGGCCGGCGCCACCACCTACGATGCCGAGTTGGCGCAAGCCTTCGGCGCGGCGGTGCGCGCGTTGCGGACGGAACGCGGCATAGCGCAGGAATCGCTGGCACACCTGGCTGGCATCGAGCGCTCGCACATGGGCAAGGTCGAGCGTGGCGAGCACATGCCCACGCTGGCGATCATCTTCAAGATCGCCGGTGCGCTCGAATGCAGCACGGCCGTGCTGATGAGCGAGGCTGAAAGCCAGCTCGCGGCGGCGGCCCAGCCGTAGGCGCTGGCCGAGCCGATCCGGCGTAGCCGGTTCGGCGGTATCGAGGGGCGCCAAGCTGTGCGCGGCGGGGATAGCCCGCAGGGCTTTCCCCTGGAGGCAAGCGAAGCGCGCAGCGCCGCAGGCGCGAAGGCGTGAGGGATTGGAGCCGGATGGCCGTGACGGCAAAGACGGCACCGGGCGTAGCCCGTAAAGCCCGGCGGCGCACCGCGCCGACACGCCATGCCCTGACAGCAGCCACAGACACAAATCTGAGACAGAGGAACGCAGCCCTCTATGGGGCACTGCCTGCCGCTGCCGCGTTCGGGACGAACGAACAGCGCAGCGCCCCGCCATGTGGCGGGGCGCTGCGGGCGGCGGTTACGCCGCCTGGGGCTTGCTGCGCGACCAGATCAGGTCGTGGGTGCCGTCCTCGCCTTCGATCAGGCGGGCATAGACCGGAGCCGGGAACGAAGGATCGTCGAGGGTCACGGAGATGTACTCCCGCCCGGCCTCGCTGGTCTTCTTCCACGCCGCGCCGATGTCGTGGCTGGCGGCCTGCAGGCGGAAGTCGGGGGCCTTCTCGTTGTCGCCCTTGTCGTTGGGAACCAGCTTGACCTTGACGTTGAGCGTCAGGGTGCGAAGCGTGCCGGTGAAGCCGTCTTTGTCTGCGGTGAAGGTGCCGATGTTGGCCATGATGATTTCTCCTTTGCGGTGGAACAAGGTTCGCGCCCATCGCGTCCTTGTTGTGATCCGGCCGGCGGGGGACGGGCTGGCTGCACCGCTTGCGGTCGCAACGCAGTGGAGAGCCGGGAGGCGAAAAGAATTTGTCCCGCGAGGAAGCCGCGCAGCGGCGGGGAAATTGTTTTTGCCGGACGGTTGCAGCCATGAAGCCCGAGGCGCAGCCGCGCCACCGCCAGGATTCACAACAACACAAGGACGCCTTGGGCCGAACCGCACCGCAAGGAGATGTGGCTGACTCGGCATCCCCGCATGAAGGCTGCTCCGGCTCGCCCACTGACGCAGGCCAGGTCAACCACCCAATGACAAGCGAGAACGCCCCCGCCGCACCTTGCGGCGCCGGTGTTGAGGCGTGGCGTGGAAGCTCCATAGCGATGCCGGGCGGGTTGTCCGTGAACCGTCCTTCGTGGATGTGATGGGTACGAATCGCCAGCGTTGAGGACGGCACGCATTTGCACAACCTGCCGCAGCAAGCGCCAGCGTGTTCGCCAGCGCGCCGTCCATCGCGGCGGGGCGCCCGGCGTAGCCGGTTCGGCGGCATCGAGGGGCGCCAAGCGTCGCGCGGCGGGGATAGCCCGCAGGGCTTTCCCCCGGAGGCAAGCAAAGCGCGCAGCGCCACAGGCGCGAAGGCGTGAGGGATTGAAGCCGAATGGCCGTGACGGCAAAGACGGCACGGGGCGCAGCCCGAAAGCCCGGCGGCGCATCGCGCCGACACGCCCAGGCCGTTCTATATTTTCAGGAAGGAAGCCAAGACAAGCCCATGCCCATCCAGCTCAGACACGAAATCCCGGAAGACATTGCCGCCATCGAGGCGGTCACGATCGCCGCCTTTGCCGATGCGCCGCACACCAGCCACACCGAGCAATTCATCGTGCGGGCCTTGCGCGCCGCCGACGAACTGGCGCTTTCCATCGTGGCCGAAGAACATGGCCAGGTCGTTGGCCACGTCGCGCTATCTCCGGTGGCGATCACCGATGACCACGGACAGAGCGCCCCGGGCTGGTATGGCCTGGGGCCGATTTCTGTCCTGCCGCAAAGGCAGGGGCACGGCATCGGCTCGCGCCTGATGGAACAGGCGCTGGCCGAACTGCGGGCCATGCAAGCCGCAGGCTGTGTGCTGTTGGGAGATCCCGCGTACTACGCGCGCTTCGGTTTTCAGGCCCATGCGGGCCTGCAACTGCCGGGCGTGCCGCCCGGCTATTTCATGGCGCTGGCCCTGCATGGGCCAGTGCCCGAAGGTATCGCGCAGTACAGCGATGCCTTCAACGCCGCCGCCTGAGCCATAGCGAAGGCGGCGGCGTTCTGATTCGGCTGCGGGCCTTGAGCACCGGGCGCGGCCACTGCCGCGCCCGGATTTGCTTTCACCGCGCCCAGGGCGGAACGGCCTGGGCGCGGTGCTGAACGGGTTATTCCTTCGTCTCGATGAGCCACCACACGGCATGCGGCAAGGCGCGGCCCGTGATGGGGTGAATGTCGGTCAGGTCGGCGCGGGCTGACCAGCCCGAGGGCGGGCGGTAGCCGCGCACGTCGCCTTCGCCGTGCCAGCGGCGGGCGCGTACCG
This sequence comes from Thiobacillus sp. 0-1251, assembly GCA_001899305.1. GTDB lineage: Bacteria > Pseudomonadota > Gammaproteobacteria > Burkholderiales > Thiobacillaceae > Thiobacillus. Next base: position 184,389 of record MKWL01000021.1, read on the forward strand.
TGCCGGGAGCGTAGATCGCCGCCATGCGTGGGCGGCTGGTGGTGGTGCGGGTCATGGGGGGCTTCTCCTTTCAGCGAAGCGCCCCGGTCGAGGCCGGGGCGCTTGCTTTCGCACAGGTCAAGCGGCCAGCGCCACGGCGGGTTCATCCGCCGTTGCCTCGGCATCCTCCGGGGCGTCGTTCTGCTCCTGCGGTGCTGCCTGCGTGCCTTCGGCCTTGAAGATGGCGGGCATCCAGCCGGTGCCATCGACCAGCCGCTCGGCTTCGCTGGCAATGTCAGCCTTCTTCATCTTCGCCAGCCGGGTGACGTGCGACGGGGCGAACTGCTCCACGGCTTCCAGAATCGCGGCCTTCGGCACATGCCGGAAATAACCCTCATTGGTAGGTTTCCACCATGCGGCCATGTCCAGCCCCACGGCCTTCGCCAGCTCCTCGCCTGGCTGCTGCCGTGTGGTGCGGGGTGTCACCACGTCCACCGTGACGGCCACGCATACCGCCAGCAGCCGCACCAGTTCGTCTTGCGACTTCGCCAGCAGCGTGGCGAACAGTTCGGCGCTGTCCTGCGGCAAGGCTTCGCCCGCCACCTGTTGCAACTCGCTCAGCGCCACGACAGCGGGCGATTCCGGCCAGTCCGGGGCCATGCCTTCCAGCCGGTCTTGCACTTTCAGGCTCACGCCCAGCGGCAACGCACCATGACGGGGGCCGTAGTGGCTGCCCTGCAAGACGGTCTGCGCCATGCCATGCACCAGCGCAGCCAGCGCCACTTGCGGATGCCGCGCCACTTCGATTTGCAGCGCGGTGGTGCGGTGGGCACTCAACCGCTGCGCCAGTCGGTCGGACATGGCGGCGGTCTTGGGCTGCTGCTCGTCGTCCTCGTCTTCGTCGTCGTTCTCGGCATCCTCACTGCCGAAACCTTGGCGCAGGCGTTCCAGCGTGCGCAGTGCCTTGGCCTCGGCTTCGCGCATCAGGCCGCGATGAATCACAGCTTGCCCGTTGCGGTCGATGGTGACGATGGCACCGGCTGCGGCCTTCACGGTCGGGCTGTAGTCCTGCAAACCGTCTTCCAACGCCTGCAACTGCTCGCCCACGGCTTCGCCTTCTTCTTGAAGCGCGTCGGCCTTGCCCTCGTCCTCGGCTTCCAGCGCATCATCAAGGGCTTCGCCAATGGCCTGCACCTTGGCTTGCAGCTTTTCGATGCGCTGCGCTTCGCGCTTGGTCGGTTCGCGCCGCTCCCTCGGCGCACGCTGGAAAGCGTGCAGGTCGGCATGGGTCACGCCCGGCGTGGCATCCACCCATGCCCAGCCTTCGGCCTTCACCTCGGCGGCGATGCCTGTCAGCCGGTCTTGCGCCAGCCTGTCCAGCAATGCGGCATCGGTCAGATACACGCCCGCGTCACCTTCCGCGAACAGGTCACGGCGCACGCCACCGCCTGCGGCTTCGTAGGCGTCCAGCCCGACGAAGCGCACCAGCGGATGCCGGTAGGCGTCGATTTCGCGCTCGGTGAGGCGGTCGCGCAGCGCGGACGGCTGGCGCTGCCACGTCGGCGCGTCGTAGAAGGCTGCCTCCTGCGCAGCGTGGTCGTCAGTGATGGCAAGGGCCATCAACTGATCGAGCGTGACGGCATCGGCGCGATAGTCGGCCATGAGGCGCGGCGAGACGTTCGCCAGCTTCAAGCGGCGCTGCACCACCAGCGGCGTGACGGAAAAGTCTGCCGCAATGTCCTCGATGGGCCGGCCTTCGGTCACCAGCGCCGCGAAGGCTTCAAACTGGTCTGCCGGGTGCATGGCTTCGCGCTGCACGTTCTCGGTGAGGCTGGCAGTTCGGGCCGTGCCATCGGCCACCTGCAAGCAAGGCACCTCCCAATCCTTGGCGATGCGGTGCTTTTTTGCCAGCAGCTTCAACGCGGCCAGCCTGCGGCCACCGGCCACGACTTCGTAGTGCTCGCCATCGGCGGATGCAATCACGATCAGGTTTTGCAGCAGGCCCACGCGCTGAATGCTCGCGGCCAGTTCAGGGATGGACATGCGCGGGGTCTTGCGCACATTGCGGCCCGTAGGGCGCAGCACCAGCCGCGACAGCGGAACCAGAATCAGGTTCTTGGTCGGGTCGGCGGCTTCCAGCGGGACAGCGGCGGCGGCATTGACGGCGCGGGCTTCGGTGGTGGTGATGGCGTTCATGGTGGTTCTCCAATCGAGTGAAACAAGGAATGGAGGGGAAACCGCCCCTCCTGCGGGGGACGGGTCAGGCTTTCAACTGGCGCAGGCCATCGGCCAGCATCCACAGGGCGCGATTGAGGCGCACATCGGAATCAATGCCCTGTATCGGGCGGGTCTGCTGGCGGCGTCCGTTGGCGCTGCGGCCATGCAATCCGCCTTTGATGAGGTTTTCTTGGGTGCGGTTGAACACGCTCCACAGGTCAGGGCGGCGGTCTTCAAACCGGCGCGGCATCAGGATTTGCGATTCGGTGATGGGCGCGGGCTTGTTCGGGTCGTCGTACTTGAGGGTCAACGCGGCGCGGGCAAACACTTCGGCCTCGCCCTCGTCGAGCGTGATGGCGCGCATGGCATCGCGGGAATCGCGCACACGGTCAAAGCCGCGCAACACCTCGAACGCGCCTTCGATGACTTGGCCCGCCACGTCGCCCTTGTGGGGCACGCGCACATCGGCCACGGTGTCGCCGCACACAAGGCCATTGCTGCAAACGAACCGGAACTGGCCCGCCAGCATCTGGTAGCTGCTGGTGCCATCGTGCGAATTCAGCAGGATGATCTCATTGGCTTCCGCGCCGTTGATCTGGCTGGCATGGCGCAGGCGCAGCATGTGTTTCGTGTGCTCGCGCTTACCTTCATCGCGCACGCGGGTTTGCGTCACCATGAAGGGCTGAAACCCCTCCTTGCGAAGTTCGGTCAACACTGCCGCCGTGGGGATATAGGCGTACCGCTGTGAACGGCTCTCATGCGGGGCATCCGCGAAGATGGACGGCGCGACACGATGAATCTGGTCATCGGACAGCGGGTAATCGCTGCGCAGCGCGGGGGAGTGGGAAGCGAAACGGGTTGCAAGCATGTCGTTCTCCTGACTTGGCTGTTGAAGAAAGCGCACACCGGATTCCTAGATTCGGAGCCCAGCCTTTCGGCTGTTCGGTGCGGTCGGCACGAGGAACCCGGTTGGCCCTGTTGCCACCGTCTTTCCTGAGTTCATCGCCCGCGACGGTCAGGAGCGCGCGGACGGGGGCCGTCAAGGAGACAAGCGCAGGGTTGGTGCGGCCCGCAGGCGCAGCCGAGGACACGGCCCTGCGCGCCTTGATGGCACACGGGAGCGGGCTACAGTCGCGGACAAGGTGATGAAGTCAGGAAAGACGGCTGCACATGGCAACGGCCTTCCCCTTGCGCTGACCGCACGGCAAGCGCAAGCGCGCAGGCCCGAAGCTGGAAGCCGGGCCGGAGGCGTCAGCCGAGCGGAGCGAGGGAACGATGGAAGCCCGCCAGGGGCGAAACCCCGCAGGGGGTTCGATGCGCAGCACGACAGCGCGACCGGCCATCTCCCAGGTGGCCGGGGACGCCCAATGCTATGAGCGAGCTATGCCCCCGCTTTGCCATCACAGCGTGAAACACCTAAAATTGTCGGCTTCGCATTCTTTAGCAGTCAATTGGAGTTCCTTCCGGTGTAAGAGCGGCTAACAAAACCATGTCATCGTCAAACCGCTGATCGGCGTTTGACGCTGCATGGGTCGAAACAAGAACAAAGAGATCAGTGCCGCGCTGTTCAAGAAGATCGCGCCGCTGTTGCCAGTAGTCGTCGCCTCCGCCAAGGGCGGTCGCCCGCGGGTGAGCGACGAGATGGTCCTGAACGGCATCTTGTTCATTCTGCGCACCGGCATCCCTTGGGAGGACCTGCCCCAGGAACTGGGCTTTGGCAGCGGCATGACCTGCTGGCGGCGTCTGCGTGACTGGCAAGCTGCGGGCGCGTGGCACCGCCTGCATCTGCTGTTGCTCGATGAGTTGCGCGGCGCCGGCAAGCTGGACTTCAGCCGAGCCAGCCTGGATGCGGCCAGCGTGGCCAGCCCCCGGGGGGCCAATACACCGGCCCCAACCCGACGGACAGGGGCAAGCTCGGCAGCAAGCGCCACATCATCACGGACCGCCAAGGCATCCCGCTGATCTTGTGTGTCACCGGCGCCAACCGGCATGACTCGGTAGTGTTCGAGCAACTGGTCGATGCCTTGCCCGCGGTGCGTGGGCGTCGCGGAAAACCCAGGCGCTGGCCGCACAAGTTGCATGCCGACAAGGGCTATGACTTTGCGCGTTGCCGCGCCCACCTGCGCAAGCGGGGCATCACGGCGCGTATTGCCCGGCGCGGCATCGAACGCAATGATCGGCTCGGGCGTCATCGCTGGGTGGTCGAGCGCACACATGCTTGGTTGGCTGCCTTCGGCAAGCTGCGTACTCGCTTTGAGCGGCGCATCGACATTCATGTCGCACTGCTTTCTCTGGCTTGCTGCGTCATCTGCATTCGCCATCTCACACCGTTTTGTTAGCCGCTCTAAGTCTCATTCTCGCTGCGAGCCAGCTTTTCTTTCTCACAATTCTTGCTCGCACGAGGCTGCGCGTCCGTTTGACTGCGTCTTGCCGTCCTTTCTTTGCATAGGGACGGATTTCTATTCCGAGTACGGAAAGACGCATTCGCGCCTGCGTCCGTTCCAGCCCGTGGCTGAGTTCCTTCTCGGAATAGAACAATGATCAAATCCTTTCGCCAGAACTGGCTTTCCAATATCCGCAATGATCTGCTCGCAGGTCTCGTCGTCGCGCTGGCGCTGATTCCCGAAGCCATCGCTTTTTCCATCATCGCCGGCGTCGATCCCAAGATCGGTCTCTACGCCTCCTTCAGCATCGCCACGATCATTGCCTTTGCCGGCGGGCGGCCCGGCATGATCTCGGCCGCCACGGGCGCCATGGCCCTGGTCATGGTCACGCTGGTCAAGGAGCACGGCCTGCAGTACCTGCTGGCGGCCACCGTACTAACCGGCGTGCTCCAGATCGTCGCGGGCTGGCTCAAGCTCGGGACGTTGATGCGCTTCGTCTCGCGTTCGGTCATACGCGCTGGCGATCCTGATCTTCATGGCCCAGTTGCCCGAGCTCACGAACGTGAGCTGGCACGTCTATGCCATGACGGCGGGGGGCTTGGCCATCATCTATCTGTTCCCCTACGTGACCAAGGCCGTGCCGTCCGCCCTGGTCGCCATCGTGGTGTTGACCGCGGTGGCCATCTTCTTCGACCTGGACATCCGCACGGTAGGCGACATGGGCCAGTTGCCTGACAGCCTGCCGGTGTTCCTGCTGCCCGATGTACCGCTGAATCTGGCAACGCTCAAGATCATCTTCCCGGTGTCCGCCACCATGGCGGTGGTGGGCCTGCTGGAATCCATGATGACGGCCTCCATCGTCGATGACCTGACCGACACGAACAGCAACAAGAACCGCGAATGCGTGGGTCAGGGCATGGCGAACATCGCCACCGGCCTTCTCGGCGGCATGGCGGGCTGCGCCATGATCGGCCAGTCGGTCATCAACGTGAAGTCGGGTGGCCGGGGGCGGCTGTCCACCTTGACGGCTGGGGTCATGCTGCTGATCCTGGTGGTCTTCCTCGGCGATTGGGTCCGCCGCATCCCGATGGCTGCACTGGTCGCGGTGATGATCATGGTGTCCATCGGCACCTTCAACTGGGCATCGTTTCGCAACCTGCGCGAGCACCCCAGGAGTTCCAGCGTGGTGATGCTGGCCACCGTCGTGGTGACGGTGGGCACGCACGACCTGGCCAAGGGCGTGCTGGTCGGCGTGCTGCTGTCGGGCTTCTTCTTCGCGCACAAGGTCGGCCAGATCTTCCATGCGTCCTCGCAGACCGGGGCCGAAGGCCGCGTGCGCACCTACACCATCACCGGCCAGGTGTTCTTCGCCTCGGCCGAGCGTTTCGTCAATGCCTTCGACTACAAGGAAGTCATCGACCAGGCGCGCATCGACGTCAGCCGCGCGCACTTCTGGGACATCACCGCGGTGAGCGCCCTGGACAAGGTGGTCATCAGGTTCCGGCGCGAAGGCACGGAAGTGCAAGTGATCGGCCTGAACGAAGCCAGCGCCACGATGGTGGACAAGTTCGGCGTCCACGACAAGGACGGCGCTGCCGACATGCTCGCGGGCCATTGAAACGGGACCGATATGAAGAACGAGAACAAGGTGCTGGCCTGCGTCGATCGATCACGATACGCCGACCATGTGGCCGACTGCGCGGCCTGGGCGGCCCGCCGCATGGATGCGCCGCTGGAGTTCTTGCACGTGATCGACAGCCACCCCGAGCGGGCATCGGGCAACGACCACAGCGGCGCCATCGGCATCGACGCTCAGGAAAGCCTGCTGGTCCAACTGTCGACCGAAGACGAAGCACGCGCCAAAAACGCGCGCGAACAAGGCCGGCTGTTCCTGAACCGGCTGCGCGAACGTGCATTGATGGCGGGTGCGGCGCGCGTCGATGTCCGGCAGCGTCACGGCGCACTGGAAGACACCGTGGTGGAACAGGCGCAAGGCGTGCGTCTGCTGGTGCTGGGCCGACGTGGTGCTGGAGCAGAAACGGTGCAGCGTGCGTTGGGCCATCATGTGGAGCATCTGGTGCGCGCGCTGAACCGGCCCATCCTGACCGTGACCGAAGACTTCAAGGCGCCCCAGCGGGTGATGATCGCTTTCGATGGCAGCACCGTCACGCGACGCGGCGTTGAAATGGTGGCGGGCAGCCCGTTGTTTCGTGGCCTGCCCATCCTGCTGCTGATGTCGGGCAAGCCAGGTGCAGACATCCCACAGCCGCTGGATTGGGCCAGAAGCACTCTGGAGACAGCGGGTTTCGAGGTGGCGGTTTCGTTGAGCTCGGGAGAAGCGCAAGAGGCCATTGCCCGCACGGTGCAGGAGAAAGCCATCGACATGCTGCTCATGGGAGCGTTCGGGCACTCACCGCTGCGCAGTCTGCTGCTCGGCAGCAAGACGACCGAACTGCTGCGCTCATCGCATATTCCGACGCTCTTGCTTCGATAATCCGACGCGCTTTCAGCCTTTGCCAGGTGACGCGTGCAGCTCCCCGGAAGGGGCGCGAAAGCATCAGGCCGAGTCATCAGGGCGCAGGTAGGATTGCGCAACCGGCACCCACGGCGAAGTCGAGTTCAACAGATAGCGCGCTCCACGCGCATAGGCGCCCGAAAGCCCGCTGGGTCGATAGAACCCAGTAATGCGGCGACGGAACGGCATGCCGTATTCGTTGGTGTAGATCACCGCGTCGCCAATCGCAAAGCGCAGCGGCTGGCCGTTCTCCGGCGCGAAGGGCTTGAGCGCATCGTGCTGCGCGGTGATTTCAATGATGTAGTCGTGATGGCTGCTCATGGCATTGATCTCCTGAAATGATCGAGAAAGCGCAAGGAGCGCCTTGCGGCGCTCCCAGGGCGAGGTCAGACGACGATCCGCCCGGCCAGCCGTGCATCGCGCGCATAGGCGCTCAACCGCTTCTCGCCACGGAAAGACAGGTCGCGTTCGATCGGCAGGCCCAAGCCGCCGCGCACGCTCGCCAGCTCGTTCAAGCTGACCCAGCCGAGTTCCGGCATTCCCAGCCCCAGGTCGCAAAGGCCGAAAGCATGGTCGTGGTCATCGGGATCAAGCTCGGTCAGCAGCCAGGTCGCGCCGCCGTCCGGCGTGAACAGCTTGACCACCGGAGCCGGGTCGAAGTCCGGGTTCTCCAGCGATGCGCTGCCGTTGGCCAGCAGCACGATGCGCTGCTCGGCAGTGATAAGTACGTTGTTCATGGTGAACTCCTGAAAGGTTGCCGGGCGGAATTGCCCGACCCTTCCGGGGCACGGCGCAGCGCAAGCAGTCAGGGGTCGTAGACGGCCGCCAGGACGCAAGCGCGCACGGCGCGTGCCGCCCTTGACGGTGAGAACGCCGTGGCACGATGAAGGGAACAGCAAGACCGCCCCCTCGCACCTCCACGCACTACGACCTATGGGGCAAGTGCGTAGCACGCGCAGGCCCTTGTGGGCCGGAGGCATCAGGGATCAAAGCCGGATGGCCGCGACTCGACATGAGGCACGGGGCACAGCCCGCGAGCCCGACGGCGGAACGCCGGGATGCCTTGCGGTTCGCTCTCGTATTCCTCCGGCTCCTTACATTGATTCAATGATTGTTGTATCATTGAATAATGAACGAGACGCAAGCTGTTTCCGCCCTGAGTGCCTTGGCCCACGCCCAGCGCCTGCGCGTGTTCCGTGCCCTGGTCGTCGCCGGCCCCGAAGGGCTCACGCCCAGCGTGCTCGCCGACCAACTCGATGTGGCCCGCAATGCCTTGTCCTTCCACCTGAAGGAACTCGCCCATGCCGGCCTCGTCACGGTCGAACAGCAAGGCCGCAATCTCATTTACCGCGCCGACTTCTCCCGGATGAATGGGCTGCTCGGCTACCTGACCGAGCATTGCTGCCAGGGCGGCACGTGCGAGGTCACGGATGCTTCCCCCGCTTGTACCTCCTGCTGAAAGGCCCACCGTGAAACGCTTCCACGTCCACCTGCACGTCGATGACCTGAATCGCAGCATCGGCTTTTACTCCCAACTCTTCGCCGCGCAGCCGGCGCGCATCGAGAGCGACTACGCCAAGTGGATGCTCGAAGACCCGCCGGTGAACTTCGCCATCTCCACGCGCGGCAGCAAGCCGGGCATCGACCATCTGGGCATCCAGACCGACGATGCCGAAGAACTGGCGGCGCTCAAGGCCCGCGCCGAAGCAGCCGACATGGCGCTGCTCGACGAAGGCACCACGACCTGCTGCTACGCGCGCAGCGAGAAGCACTGGATCACCGACCCGCAGGGCGTGGCCTGGGAGCATTTCCACACGCTGGGCAATATCCCGGTCTTCAATGAAGCGCAGCAACCCGCGCCCGCGGTCGGCCCGGAGTGCTGCTCGGGCCCTTCCCGTTCTTCCTGCTGCTGACGCGAGCCGCCCATGACCCAAGCCACCACGGCCGGCCGCGCGCCGGCTGCCTCCTCCATGAGCGTCTTCGAGCGCTTCCTGACCGTTTGGGTGCTGCTGTGCATCGTCGCCGGCATTGCCCTGGGCCAGCTCGCGCCCGGCGTCTTCCAGGCCATCGGCCGCATGGAGGTCGCCCAGGTCAATCTGCCCGTGGGCCTGCTGATCTGGGTGATGGTGATCCCAATGCTGCTCAAGGTGGACTTCGGCGCGCTGGGCCAGGTCAGGCAGCACTGGCGCGGCATCGGCGTGACGCTGTTCGTCAACTGGGCGGTCAAGCCGTTCTCGATGGCGCTGCTGGCGTGGGTCTTCGTCCGCCAGGTCTTCGCTCAGTGGCTGCCCGCCGACCAGCTCGACAGCTACGTCGCCGGCCTGATCCTGCTGGCCGCCGCGCCCTGCACGGCGATGGTGTTCGTCTGGAGCCGGCTGACGGGCGGCGACCCGGTGTTCACGCTGTCGCAGGTGGCGCTGAACGACACCATCATGGTGTTCGCCTTCGCCCCCATCGTCGGCCTGCTGCTGGGGCTGTCGGCCATCACGGTGCCGTGGGACACGCTGCTGATGTCCGTGGCGCTCTACATCGTCGTGCCAGTCATCATCGCCCAGCTCTGGCGCCGCGCACTGCTGCGCAGGGGCCCCGCCGCCTTCGATGCCGCGCTGGCGCGCATCGGCCCGCTGTCCATCGCGGCGCTGCTGCTCACGCTGGTGCTGCTGTTCGCCTTCCAGGGCCAGGCCATCCTGCAGCAGCCGCTGGTCATCGCCATGCTGGCAGTGCCGATCCTGATCCAGGTGTTCTTCAACTCCGGGCTGGCCTACTGGCTCAACCGCCGGCTGGGCGAGCGGCACAGCATCGCCTGTCCCTCGGCGCTGATCGGCGCGAGCAACTTCTTCGAGCTGGCCGTGGCCGCCGCCATCAGCCTGTTCGGCTTCCAGTCCGGCGCGGCACTGGCCACTGTCGTCGGCGTGCTGATCGAAGTGCCCGTGATGCTGCTGGTCGTGCGCGTGGTCAACCGCTCGCGCGGCTGGTACGAATGCGGCCCGAGCCCATCCACGCGATAACCAGGACACTCCCATGAGCGCCATCACGATCTACCACAACCCCGCCTGCGGCACGTCGCGTAACGTGCTCGCCATGATCCGCAACAGCGGCGAAGAGCCCACGGTCATCGAGTACCTGAAGACGCCGCCCGACCGCGCCACGCTGGTCAAGCTGTTGGCCGATGCGGGCCTGAGCGTGCGCGACGTGCTGCGCGAGAAGGGAACGCCCTACGCGGAACTCGGCCTGGGCGATCCGAAATGGACGGATGACCAATTGCTCGATTTCATCGAGCAACATCCCATCCTCATCAACCGACCCATCGTGGTCACGCCGCTGGGCACGCGCCTGTGCCGCCCCTCGGAAACCGTGCTGGACATCCTGCCGCAGCCGCAGCGCGGCGCATTCAGCAAGGAAGACGGCGAAACGGTCGTAGACGCTGAAGGCCGCCGCATTTGAGCAGCAGGCGGCAGGGACGCCCCAGGCGCAGCAAAAAGGGGGGGCCGAAGCCCCCTCGGTCAGATCAAGCCACGTTCGGCGAAGGACGTAGTGAGGCTGCCCGCCACGATGATGTGATCCAGCGTGCGAATGTCCACCAGGGCCAGCGCCTCCTTGAGCCGCTGGGTCAACATCTTGTCGGCGCCGCTCGGCTCGGGGCTACCGCTCGGGTGGTTATGCGAAACGATGACCGCCGCCGCATTGAGCCGCAGTGCCTCTTTGACCACTTCGCGCGGATAGACCGATGCACTGTCGATGGTGCCGTGGAACATCTCGGCATAGTCGATCAGGCGATGCTGCGAATCGAGGAACAGCACCGCGAACACCTCATGCTCGAAGCCGGCCAGCTTGGCGCGCAGGTACTCCTTGACTTCCGACGGTGAACCGAATGAGGCACCGCGCTGCATCTTGTGCTCGATGGCCTGGCGCGCGGCCTCCAGAATCTGGTCAGCCGTCGCCGGCAGGTAGTGACCTTGGGAGTCGCGCACCATCAGCGCGGCATCGAACGAGGAAAAGGACAGTTGCGACATGATCGTGCTCCGGTTGCTCGGGCGGAATTGCCCGGAACCGTGTTCAGCACGGCGCAGCGCAAGCAGTCAGGGGTCGCAGACGGCCGCCAGGACGCAAGCGCGCAATAGCGCGCGCCGCCCTTGACGGCGAGAACGCCGTGATACGGTGAAGGGAACAGCAAGACCGCCCACACCCCGCCCACTGCACAGGGTCGGCTTTTGAGGCAAGCGGAGCGCGCAGGCCCACAAGGGCCGGAGGCGTCAGGGGTCAAAGCCGGATGGCCGCGACTCGGGACGAGGCGCGGGGCGCAGCCCGCGAACCCGACGGCGGCACGCCGGGACGCCCAGCTACTGCGGGAGTTTCTTGGGCTGCTTCGACGTGCGCGATTCCAACAAGCGCCGCGTGGCGTCCAGCTCCTTCTGCAACAGCTCGGCATCCGGCAGCACGGTACGGTAGTTCGCCGCCATCACCTTCGACGGCAAGCCTTCCAGTGCATACCGCGCCAGGGCATGGCCCTTGTCGGCGCACAGGATCAACCCCACGGGCGGGTTTTCATCGGGATAGGCCCAATGCTCCTTGGCGTAGTTGCAATACATGAGCATCTGGCCCACGTCGGCATGGGACAGGCTGCCCAGCTTCAAGTCGATGATGACCAGGCAGCGCAGCCGCCGGTGGAAAAACAGAAGATCCACCCGATACCAGGTCTGGTCGATGCGCAAGCGCCGCTGCCGCCCGACGAAGGTGAACCCTTCGCCCAGCTCCAGCAGAAAATCCTCCAGCCGCTGGATCAGTGCGGCTTCCAGATCGGACTCGGAATACTCGTCCTTGAGGTTCAGGAACTCCAGCACATAGGGGTCTTTGATGGCGTCATCGGGCCTGACGGCATCCTCGGACCTCGGCGCTGCGCCCTTGACCAGCATCGCCGCCTTGTCCTTGGACAAAGCCGTGCGCTCGTAGAACTGGCTGCCGATCTGCCGGTCAAGCTGGCGCACGCTCCAGCCGCCGCGCAGGGCTTCGGCCTCGTAGAACCGGCGGGCATGGTCGTCCTTGACCGACAGCAGCCGCACGTAGGCCGACCACGGCAGCGTGAACACCTGCGCCAGCTCGGTGAGGCTCAAATTCCCAGACAGTGTCTGGGAATTCTCTGAGGCCGGGCCGCCGCCCAATTTCCCAGACACTGTCTGGGAAATCTCGGAGCGGGGATACGCGAGGAAGAACCGCCGCATGTTCTCCAGGTTGTTGACGCCGAACCCGCGCCCGAACTGCACGGTCAGATCAGCGGACAGCCGTTCGATCAACTGCTCGCCGTAGCCCGCGCGCCGCTTGCCCTGCTGCTCGGCCTCCACGATGCGGCGGCCAACCTCCCAATAGCTGGCCGTCATCAGCGCATTGACGCTGCGCGCCGCCGCCTGGCGCGCGGCATCGAGCAGCTCCACGATGCCGCCGTGGATGCCGGCGTAGCCGGCAGGCAGGGTGGTGGCTTTGGGTGTCCGGGTGCTCATGCCGTGGCCTCCTGCGGCTGTTGCTGCCGCGCCCCGGTGATGGTCTTGCGCCGGTTCGCCACCAGTTCGGCCGCCTTGCGCACCGGGTCATCCTCGGTGTGGACGTAGCGCATGAACATCGCCACGGTCTTGTGCGCCGTCAGCGCCATGCCGACCTTGACCGGGATGCCCGAGTTGGCGATGTCGGTAGCCGAACGATGCCGGATGCCGTGCGTACCGACGTGGGCCGCGCCGGCAGCCTTGAGCGCGCGGCACCAGCCGCCGTAATACTCGCCCGTGGTCAAGTGCTGGCCCGCATGGCTCGGGGACGGCAGCACATGGGGGATGCCTTCCTGCCTCGGCGCGGTCGAAAGCAGTCGGCAGGCTTCCTCACTCATGGGCTTGGACATGCCGCCGGTCTTGCTGTCGGGCCAGACCACGCGCCGGTTCTCGAAGTCCACCCAATCCCATTGGAGCGTGACGATTTCTCCACGGCGGGCGGCGAACTCGAATTGCAGCCGGATCGCTAGGGGAATGACGTAAGGCTCCAGTCCTTCCGCCTCCAGCTTGCCCAGATGGCGGAAGATCCGCGCCATGTCCTCGTCGCTGATGAGGTGCGTGGCCTTCCCGTTCGGGTACATCGGGACGTGGCGGCACGGGTTGGTGCCATCCGTCCGGTAGCCCCACACCTCGGCCAGATTGAACATCCTGCGCATCACGCTGAAGGCGTTGTTGGCCTCGGCCGGCTTGTGGGCCATCTTCTTCATGACCGTGGCCACATCGGGCCGCTTCACGTCCTGCACCTTCATCCGGCCCAGCATCGGAACGATGCAGCGGTCGATGACAGCCTGATAGCCGCGCTGGGTGCTGGGCTTGTTGCGCAGCTTGGAGTAGTCCTCCATGAACTTGCCGCACAGTTCCGCGACCGTAGGAGCGGCACGGGCGGCGGCCTTGGCCGCGCCAGGATCACCGCCCTTGCGCACCTCGGCCAGCCACTCCTGGGCCAAGGCGCGGGCCTGCTCGACGGTCAGTTCCCCATACAGGCCCAAGGCAGGCTTGCGCCGCTCTCCGGCGTTCGTGCGGTACTGAAGCATGAACACCTTGCGGCCCGCCGGGGTGATCTTGCAGAGGAAGCCGGGCACCATCGTGTCCCGGAGTTCGACGGCCTGCGCCTGGGGTTGCGCCGCATCGACTGCGGACTTGGTGAGCTTGAGTTTTGCCATGATGACTCCTCGGAACGACCCGGTTTCCAAGAGCCACATGGGAGCCATGCGAGCACAAGCCGGGTCAGGTTTCAGAAAGCACCGGCATATGTTGAACTCGCCTAAGTCATTGATAAACCTGCTGTATCTGGCTTGGGCGTAGTCCGTCGTAATGTCGGGCTGGAGTCATCGTGAAATAAAAAACCCCGCTTCGGCGGGGTTTTTTATTGGCTGCCACGACGCTCACATCTTCGCGACCATCGCCTCGGCGAACGCCGAACACTTCACTTCGGTCGCACCGTCCATCAGGCGCGCGAAGTCGTAGGTCACGGTCTTCGTCGCGATGGCCTTCTCCATGCTGGCCACGATCAGGTCGGCCGCCTCAGTCCATCCCAGGTGACGCAGCATCATCTCGGCCGACAGGATCAGCGAACCCGGGTTGACGTAGTCCTTGCCCGCGTACTTGGGCGCGGTGCCGTGGGTCGCCTCGAACATCGCCACGGTGTCGGAGAGGTTGGCGCCCGGCGCGATGCCGATGCCGCCGACTTCCGCCGCCAGCGCGTCGGAAATGTAGTCGCCGTTGAGGTTGAGCGTGGCGATCACGTCGTATTCGTCGGGACGCAGCAGGATCTGCTGCAGGAAGGCGTCGGCGATCACGTCCTTAATGACGATGCCGTTCGGCAGTTCCATCCACGGACCTTCGCCGATCACCTTGGCGCCGAATTCGCGCGCGGCGAGCTCGTAGCCCCACTTCTTGAAGCCGCCTTCGGTGAACTTCATGATGTTGCCCTTGTGCACCAGGGTCACCGAGCGGCGCTTGTTGTCGATCGCGTACTGGATGGCCTTGCGGATCAGCCGCTCGGAGCCCTCGATCGACACCGGCTTGATGCCGATGGCCGAGCTTCCGGGGAAGCGGATCTTCTTCACGCCCATCTGCCGCTGCAGGTATTTGATGACGCGTTTCGCCTCGTCGGAATTAGCCTCCCACTCGACGCCGGCGTAGATGTCCTCGGTGTTCTCGCGGAAGATCACCATGTCGACCTTCTCCGGCGCCTTGACCGGGCTGGGCACGCCGGTGAAGTAGCGCACCGGGCGCAGGCAGACGTACAGATCAAGCATCTGGCGCAGCGCCACGTTGAGCGAGCGGATGCCGCCCGAGGTCGGCGTGGTGAGCGGACCCTTGATCGAGATCACGTAGTCCTTCACCGCCTTCACGGTCTCGTCGGGCAGCCACTGGTCGCCGCCGTAGACCTTGACCGCCTTCTCGCCGGCGTAGACCTCCATCCAGGCGATCTGCTTCTTGCCGCCATAGGCCTTGGCCACCGCCGCATCGACCACGCGGCGCATCGCCGGGGTGATGTCGACGCCGGTGCCGTCGCCTTCGATGAAGGGGATGATGGGCGTGTCCGGCACGTTCAAGCTATTGTCGGCGTTGACGGTAATTTTCTTGCCTGCGGCGGGAATCTGGATATGTGTGCTCATAATGTCTCGAAACGATAAAATGGGGCTTTGCCCCCACCCGAAGTGTCGCGTCTTATTGTGTTCAACAAGCCCTATGGCGTGCTCAGCCAGTTCACCCCGGAAGGTCGCTGGCAGGGCTTGCGGGATTACCTCGCGCTGCCGGGCGTCTATGCGGCCGGACGACTGGACGCCGACAGCGAGGGTCTGCTGATTTTAACCGATGATGGCGCGCTCCAGAGCCGCATTGCCGATCCCCGGCACAAGCTGTCCAAAACCTATTGGGCGCAGGTCGAGGGTACACCGACGGACGCCGACCTCGACCCCTTGCGCCGCGGGGTCGATCTCGGCGACTTCGTCACCCGCCCGGCGCGGGCCCGCCTCATCGACGAACCTACCGGCCTGTGGCCGCGCAACCCGCCGATCCGCTTCCGCCAGGCCATCCCCACCAGTTGGATCGAACTCACGATCAGCGAAGGCAAGAACCGCCAGGTGCGGCGGATGACGGCGAAGATCGGCTACCCGACGCTGCGGCTGATCCGCGCCGCTGTCGGCGAATGGCGCCTGGACGCGCTGCAACCCGGAGAATGGAAGGAAATTCATGTCTGAGCCAGGCCTGGATACAACGCAATGGATGCCGCACGTGGTCGCCGCCGCCATCGTCGAGCGCGACGGCGCATTCCTCATGGTCGAGGAGCACACGGCCGAAGGCCTGCGTCTCAACCAGCCCGCCGGCCACTGGGAACGCGGCGAGACGCTGATCGACGCCGTACGCCGCGAAGCGCTCGAGGAAACCGCGCACCACGTCGAGCCGACCGCCCTGCTCGGCTGCTACACCACGCATTACCCGCGGCGCGACATCACTTATCTGCGCTTTGCCTATGTCTGCGGCGTCACCGGCTTCGACGCCGAACGCCCGCTCGACCACGGCATCGTGCGCGCCCTCTGGCTGACGCCGGACGAACTCGCCGCCCACCCCACGCCGCACCGCAGCCCGCTGGTCATGCGCTGCGTACGGGATTATCTGGCCGGACGGCGCTTCCCGCTCGACTTCGTGAGCCACGCATGAGCACGCGCGTCGTCGTCGGCATGTCGGGCGGAGTCGATTCCTCCATCGCGGCCCATCTGCTGAAGCAGCAGGGCTACGACGTGCTCGGCGTCTTCATGAAAAACTGGAACGACGACGACAACACCGAGCAATGCACCGCGACGCAGGATTTTCTGGACGTGCTGGCGGTGGCCGACGTGCTCGGCATCGAGGTCGAGGCGGTCAACTTCGCCGCCGAATACAAGGAACGCGTGTTCAGCTACTTCCTCGCCGAATACCAGGCCGGCCGCACGCCCAACCCCGACGTGCTGTGCAATGCCGAGATCAAGTTCAAGGCCTTCCTCGACGACGCCATCGCGCGCGGTGCCGAGTTCATCGCCACCGGCCACTACGTCGGCAAGGGCCAGGATGCGGACGACCGCGCGACGCTCTTGCGGGCAGCTGACGCCAACAAGGACCAGAGCTACTTCCTCTATCGCCTGAACCAGGCGCAGCTCGCTCCTTCCCTGTTTCCGCTGGCGCACCTGCCCAAGCCCGAGGTACGCCGGATCGCCGCGCAGATCGGCCTGCCCAACGCCGCCAAGAAGGACAGCACCGGCATCTGCTTCATCGGCGAGCGCAACTTCCGCGAATTCCTCGAACGCTACCTGCCGCGCGACCCCGGCGACATGACCACGCCTGAAGGCCACATCGTCGGGCGGCATCAGGGCCTGACGTACTACACCCTTGGCCAGCGCCAGGGCCTCGGCATCGGCGGGCAGAAGGACGGCAGCGACGAGCCCTGGTTCGTCGCTGCCAAGGACATGGCAAGCAACACCCTGGTCGTGGTGCAGGGCCACGACCATCCGCTGCTCAAGCGCTCGACGCTAGCCGCCGGCCAGCTGAACTGGATCAGCGGCGTCGCCCCCGATCCGGCCAAGCCCTACACCGCCAAGACCCGCTACCGCCAGATCGACGCGCCCTGCCGCATCACCCGGCTCGACGATGACACGCTCGAACTCGCGTTCGACAGCCCGCAATGGGCGGTCACGCCCGGACAGTCCGTCGTGCTCTATGACGGAGAAGTCTGTCTCGGCGGCGGCATCATCATCTGAAGACCACCGTTTCGAGCCTTCTTTTGGTGGTTCGACAAGCTCACCACGAACGGAATTAACAATGTGCCGTTCGCCCTGAGTCCTTCAACTTCGCTGACAGGCTTCGACGGACTCAGCATGAACGTTGCCAAGCGTGATTCCTGTTCCTTGGCCCGTTCGCCCTGAGCCTGTCGAAGGGCCCACTCGCTACGATTCATAGAGGCGCCCCGAAACCGCTACAATCCACGCATTCCAGATTCCCATCACATCATGTCGCACGAAGCCCCCGCACCCGCCGCCAACTTCATCCGCAACATCATCGACGAGCAGAATGCCGCCGGGAAATGGGGCGGCCGCGTCGAGACGCGCTTTCCACCCGAACCCAACGGTTACCTGCACCTCGGCCACGCCAAGTCGATCTGTCTCAACTTCGGCCTGGCGCGCGACTACGGCGGCGTCTGCCACCTGCGTTTCGACGACACCAACCCGGAAAAGGAAAGCCAGGAATACGTCGATTCCATCGTCGAGTCGGTGAAGTGGCTGGGCTTCGACTGGGGCAGCCACCTCTACTTCGCGTCGAACTATTTCGACACCATGTATGCCTGCGCCGAATACCTGATCACGGCCGGCCACGCCTACGTCGATTCGCTGTCCGCCGACGAGATGCGCGCCTACCGCGGCACGCTGACTGAAAAAGGGAAGGACAGCCCCTACCGCAGCCGCAGTGCAGAAGAGAACCTCGACCTGTTCCGCCGCATGAAGGCCGGCGAATTCCCCGACGGCGCGCATGTTCTCAGGGCCAAGATCGACATGGCCTCGCCCAACATCAACCTGCGCGACCCGGCGATCTATCGGATTAAACGCGCGCATCACCACAACACCGGTGACACCTGGTGCATCTATCCGATGTACACCTACGCCCACCCGATCGAAGACGCGATCGAGCACATCACGCACTCGATCTGCACGCTCGAATTCGAGGATCAGCGCCCGTTCTACGACTGGCTCTTGGACAAGCTCGCCGACGGCGGCTTCTTCACCCGCCCACTGCCGCAGCAGATCGAATTCGCCCGGCTGAACCTCACCTACGTCGTGCTCTCCAAGCGCAAGCTGATCCAGCTGGTCGAGGAAAAATACGTCTCCGGCTGGGACGATCCGCGCTTGCCCACGCTCGTCGGTGCGCGCCGCCGCGGCTATACGGCCGAGGGCTTCCGCCGCTTCACCGACCAGATCGGCGTATCGAAGTCCGACGGCTGGATCGACTACAGCGTGTTCGAAGCCAGTCAGCGTGACGTATTGAATGACTCCGCGCTGCGCCGCATCGCCGTGCTCGACCCGGTCAAACTCGTCATCGACAACTACCCCGAAGGTCAGTCAGAGGAGTGCTTCGCCCCCAACCATCCGCAGCAGCCGGACCTCGGCAAACGTGCCGTGCCGCTGTCAAAAGAGTTGTGGATCGAGCGCGAGGACTTCATGGAAACGCCGCCCAAGGGCTATTTCCGCTTATTCCCGGGTAATTCGGTGCGCCTGCGCTACGGCTACGTCGTGAAATGCACCGGCTGCGACAAGGATGCTGACGGCACCATCACCGCCGTGCACTGCGACTACCTGCCCGACACCAAGTCCGGCACCCCCGGCGCCGACTCGGTCAAGGTCAAGGGCAACATCCACTGGGTCTCAGCTGCGCATGCGTACGAAGCCGAAGTGCGCCTGTATGACCGCTTGTTCACGACCGCGCAGCCGGGCGGCGAAAGCGGTGATTTCCTGAACGACCTGAACTCCGATTCGGTACGCGTCATTCGCGCCCAACTGGAGCCGGCACTGAAAGAGGCCGCGCCGGAAGACCGCTTCCAGTTCGAGCGGCATGGTTACTTCGTCGCCGACCGCGTCGATTCGAAAGTGGGCGCGCCGGTGTTCAACCGGACGGTGACGTTGAAGGATTCGTGGGTAAAAGCAGAAAAATAACGCAGGCCAAATCAATTTTGAGATAAGTCTCTGACAACCGAGGGAGTCATCACATGGGCGATTCCGTATTTCTCAATCGCGTCGTATTGCGAAATTACAAAAGCATTGGGAATTGCGATGTCCGACTTGGGCCCCTCACTTATCTTGTGGGCGTCAATGGTTCTGGTAAGAGCAATTTTCTAGATGCCCTACATTTGGTACGCGATGCCCTAAACGGCTCCCTCGACAATGCACTGAACGAACGCGGCGGTCTGAGCGAGGTGCGTCGGCGCTCAAGCGGCCATCCCACCAATTTCGGTATTCGTCTAGAGTTTAAGCTGAACAGCGGACAGCGCGGCCATTTCGCCTTCAATGTTGGGGCACTGAGGGACCGGGGCTACGAAGTCCAGACCGAGGAATGCGTTGTTCAGGGGGTTGGCAAGGGCCCGTACTACCAGATCGATCGTGGAAAGCTACGTGCCAGCAGCGAGCCGACTTTCCCAGCGGTCACCTCTGATCGCTTGGCTCTCGTCGCCGCCTCGGGCTTGGCTGCGTTCCGTCCAGTATTCGATGCACTAGCGTCCATGAGCTTTTATAACCTCAACCCGAAACTGATGCGCGACCTGCAAAAGCCTCAGGAGGGCCGTCTGCTCAAGCCAGCTGGCGAGAATATCGCCAGTGTGATCGGACATCTAGAACGTGTCGGTCGCAGCCAAATGGATATAGTCGAAGACTATCTGCAAACGGTAGTTCCGATGGTGCATGGTGTTGAGCGCAAGCAGATCGGCCCTATGGAAACCTTGGAGTTTCGTCAGGACATGGCTGGTTCAAAACACCCTTGGCGATTCCTTGCGCAAAACATGTCGGACGGTACTTTGCGCGCGCTCGGTATCCTCGTCGCTCTGTTTCAGGGTAATCGAGATTATTCCCCTAGCCTAGTCGGCCTCGAGGAGCCCGAAACAGCGCTGCACCCTGCCGCCAGCGCGGCCTTGCGTGAGGCGTTGATGCGCGCATCGCGACAAACGCAGATCATCGTGACCAGTCATAGCCCTGATCTGCTCGATGATCGCGGAATCCCGACTGACGCCTTGCTCTCAGTCGTTTCAGAGGGCGGTGAAACACGTATCGCCCCCCTCGATGAGGCATCGCGTGACGCCATACGCCAACAACTCTTTTCCGCCGGAGAATTGCTGCGGCTTAATCAACTCACGCCTGACAGAGAGTATTTGGCCGCTCAGGAACAGCGCCAAGCTGATCTTTTTGGCGATCTCGAGCCGTGAAGATCGCCAGCATCGTGGAAGGGGATGGCGAGGTGATCGCCCTACCGATCCTGTTGCGGCGTTTGGCCGAATGGCGCACGCCGGAGCATTATCAGGATGTGTCCACGCCAATTCGCGTCCGTCGTGACCGCTTCCTAAATCGAGATGACGAGTTTCAACGTCATCTGCTGCTGGCTGCCTCGAAGTGTGGCAACGATGGCTGGATCCTGGTGCTGCTGGATGCAGACGACGACTGTCCGGCAACACGTAGTGCCGAAATTTTGCACCGTGCCCAGGCTTGTGTACCGCATCGCCGGATTTCTGTAGTGCTGGCAAACCGCGAATATGAAGCGTGGTTCATCGCTGCAGCCGCATCGTTAAATGGCCATCGCGGTTTTGTTTTTGATCCACTCGACACGATTGAGCCAGAATCACGACGGAATGCAAAAGGCTGGATCACGTCACATATGGTCGATAGAGCTTATGGCGAAACTACCGATCAACCTGCTTTCACTGCACGCATAGATCTACAACTGACATTTGATCACAGTCGATCATTTCGTAAGCTATGTAGTGAATGGGATCGCCACTCTCTTGGAGGTTAGACCGCGTCTACTGCCCTGAACAAAACAACAAATAGGGTCAGACACCCCTACGCCGGTGGATATTCCGTAAACCGTGGCAGCTCCTGATCGCCGCACGACCACTCCGCGCGCGAATCCCAGAAGACGCGTGCCTGCGGCTGGATGGGCACCGGGCAGTCGAGCGAGCCGGCTGGCACGACGACGGCGTTGATTTCAGGCACAAAGCGGGCGACGGAGCTGCCGCATTCGCTGCAGAATTGCCGCGTGAATCGCTCGGCGTCCGGAACCTTGTAGCGCTTCAGCAGCGCCTCGCCGTGCGAGAAGAGGATTCTTGCATTCGCCAGCATGAGGTTCGTCGCATGCCCGGTTCCGGAAGACTTCCGGCAGCGCGAGCAGTGGCAATGGTAGAAGCGCTGAAGATCGCCAACCACTTCATAGCGAACGGCGCCGCACAGGCAGCTGCCGTTCAGGGTGACTTCGTTCATCCAATCCTCCCGATCTCATGATGAATTTGCAGGTCAGGCCATCATCAGTGCAAGCCATGGAACCGAAAATTCGCTCTGGAATTCCTTGATCATCCTGCAAAGGGATGTCACCTAGGGCTGTTTATGCTTTCACGTTAAACCGAATGCGTCCTTCGACAAAGCTCAGGACGAACGGCAAACCAATCGCTTATTTGAGCCGCCCCCCGAACTTCCCCTCCGCCTTCGCCACCTTCGGCGCCACCACGAACTGGCAATACGGCTGATACGGGTTCTGCTCGAAGTAGCGCTGGTGGTAGTCCTCGGCCGGGTAGAAGGTCGTCGCCTCGGTGACTTCCGTGACGATTGAGGCACCGAAGTGCCTGGATGCCGTCAACTCGGCGATTGCGGCTTCGGCCTCGGCCTTCTGCTCGGGCGTGTGCCAGAAGATGGCCGAGCGGTATTGCGTGCCGACGTCGTTGCCCTGGCGGTTGCGCTGGGTGGGGTCGTGGAGGGTGAAAAAGACGTCGAGCAGGTCGCGGAACGAAATCACTTCCGGGTCGAAGGTGACCTGCACGACTTCGGCGTGGCCGGTGTCGCCGTTGCAGATGTCCTTGTAGGTGGGATTCTCGGTGTGGCCGCCCATGTAGCCGGAGACGGCGGCGTCGACGCCGCGCAGCCGGTTGAACACCGTTTCGATACACCAGAAACAACCGCCTGCCAGGGTTGCTACCGCGTGGGCCATGATGTTCCTCCGTTAGACGACCGGCACCGTTTCCATGAACGATGCGCGGCTCGCCAGTTTTTCGGCGAGCCTGGCCAGGTTGGGATGCGCAGTGCGCCAGTCGATTTCGGGGAAGCGCAGGTCCAGGTAGCCCAGCGTGCAGCCGCAGGCGACATCGGCCAGCGTCATGCTGTTGCTGTTGCCGAGGAACCAGGGTTTCTCGCCCAGCGCTTCCGACAGCGCCTCGAGCCCGCGGAACAAGGTCTTCTCCTGCAGGGTCATCCAGTCGCTGCTGCGCTGCTCGGGTGCGCGCTTGCGTTCCAGGTTCACCGCCACGGCCGCATCGGTGACGCCGTCGGCCAGCGCCTCGACGCCGCGCACCATCATGCGGACTTTCGGTTCACTGGGGATCAGGTGGGCGACCGGGCTCACGTGGTCAAGGTATTCGACGATGACGCGCGAGTCGAACACGCTGATGCCGTCCTCCAGCACCAGCACCGGCACCTTGCCGAGCGGATTGAAGCCGGGGACCGGGGTCTCCGGCGACCACGGGTTTTCGACCTGGAGGTGAAAGGGAATTTTCTTTTCCAGCAGGACCACGCGGACTTTGCGGCCATACGGACTGGTGAGCGAGGTGATCAGTTTCATACGGATTCGTATCCTGAATGCAGGTTGCTAGGTTGGATGATGTGCGCCGCCATTATCGCCTGTCGCACGCAGCGCTCCAACCCGTTCGCGCAGGACCGGCAGCACGTCCTGCTCGAACCAGGGATGACGCTTGAACCATAGACGATTGCGCGGGCTGGGATGCGGCAGCGGAAAATAGTCGGGAAGAAAATCGCGCCAGGCGTGCACCGTATCGGCCAGCGTTCGCCCGCGGCGCGTTCCCAGGTAATACGCCTGGGCGTAGGCGCCGATCAGCAGGGTGAGGCGGATGCCGGGCATGGCCGCGCGCAACGGCGGATGCCACAGCGGCGCGCATTCCGGACGCGGCGCCAGGTCACTGCCCTTGACCGTGCCGGGATAACACAGGCCGGTGGGGACGATGGCGATGCGGGAGACGTCGTAGAACTGGTCGCGCGTCATACCGAGCCATTCGCGCAGCCGGTCGCCCGATGGGTCGTTCCAGGGAATACCGGTTTCGTGCACCCGCCGGCCCGGCGCCTGGCCGACGATCAGCAGGCGCGCGGTGGACGAGACACGCAGGACGGGACGCGGGGCATGCGACAGATTCGCGGCGCAGACCGTACACGCCTCCACCTCTTCGACCAACCCGGCAAGACTCGTGGGCTGGCGCGGACGATCCGGTTTTTTCATCGCCACCCGGCGCGCCGGTCAGCCCGCGTGGTCGACGATGAACTGCTTGACCGCATGGACGTCGGCGTCCATGACGTGCTTTTTCTGCGGCTGCGCTTCGAGGTTGGCGAGTTCGGCCGGGCGCACCGGTTCGACGCCGAGCGCTTCGCGGATCGCATCCTCGAACTTGGCCGGCTGCGCGGTTTCCATGCAGATCAGCGGCACGCCCGGCTGGCGGTGCTCCAGGCCCACTTTCAGGCCGTCGGCGGTGTGCGGGTCGATCATCGTGCCGTATACCTCGTACACCGTGCGGATGGTGTCGATGCGGTTGGCGTGGCTGCTCGAACCGGAGACCATGCCGAAGTCGGCCACGCGGCCGAACAGGCCGTCCGCATTCAGATCAAAGCTGCCGCCCGATTCCACGGCGGCCCACAGGCTGCGGACCTTGGCCGCATCGCGCCCGGCAAGGTCGAACACGAAGCGTTCGAAGTTGGATGCCTTGGAGATGTCCATCGACGGGCTGGAGGTATGCCTGGTCTCGGGGCGCGGCCGGTAGACGCCGGTCTTGAAGAACTCGTCGAGCACGTCGTTCTCGTTGGTGGCGACGATCAGCTTGTCGATCGGGAGGCCCATCCGGCGCGCGATGTGGCCGGCGCAGACGTTGCCAAAGTTGCCCGACGGCACCGAGAACGACACCTTCTGGTCGTTGTCGTGCGTCGCCGCGAAATAGGCCTTGAAGTAATACACGCTCTGCGCCGCGACGCGCGCCCAGTTGATCGAATTGACCGCGCCGATGTGGTGCTTCGCCTTGAAATCGAGGTCGTTCGACACCGCCTTGACGATGTCCTGGCACTGGTCGAACACGCCGCGGATGACGAGGTTGTGGATATTGGCGTCCTGCAGCGCATACATCTGCGCCTGCTGGAAGCGCGTCATGCCGTGCTCGGGCGACAGCATGAAGACCTTGATGCCGCGCTTGCCGCGCATCGCGTATTCGGCGGCGGAACCGGTGTCGCCCGAGGTGGCCCCGAGGATGTTCAGTTCGCCATGGGTCTTGTCGAGCACGTACTCGAACAGGTTGCCCAAGAGCTGCATCGCCATGTCCTTGAACGCCAGCGTCGGGCCGTTCGACAGCGCCAGCACGTGCAGGCCCGGTTCCAGCGTCTTCAACGGGGTGATGTCGGCGGCGTCTTCCTGGTCGGTGACGTAGCGGTAGACGTCGGCGGTGTAGGTCTTGTCGATCAGGCGGCGCAGGTCGTCCGCAGGGATGTCGTCGACCAGGCGCGACAGCACCGCGAAGGCCAGTTCGCGGTAGTTCATGCCGCGCATCGCTGCGAGTTCGGCTTCGCTGAAGCGCGGGTAGGCCTCGGGCACGTAGAGGCCGCCGTCGCTGGCGAGCCCGCCGAGCAGGATTTCGGAGAAGCGGAGTTGCGGTGCCAGCCCGCGCGTACTGAGGTAATTCATTGCTTGCCTTTACATTTACCGGGCTGCCAGCTCTTCGAGCCGGATGCGCATCACCTTGCCTGCCACGGTGTCGAGGGCTTCGATCTTCGCGATCGCCGCGTTGACGTTCTTCTCCACCGTGACGTGGGTCAGCAGGATGATGTTGACCTGCTCCTCGCCCTCGGCCGGCTCCTTCTGCACCATGGCGTCGATCGAGATGTGGCTGTCGGCCAGGATGCGGGTGATGTCGGCCAGCACGCCGGGACGGTCGAACGCGCGCAGGCGCAGGTAGTAGGCGGTGCGCACCTCGTCCATCGGCAGGATCGGCGTGTCGGCCAGCTGGTCCGGCTGAAAGGCCAGGTGCGGCACGCGGTGGTGCGGGTCGGCGGTGTGCAGGCGGGTGACGTCGACCAGGTCGGCGACCACCGCGGAAGCGGTCGGCTCGGCGCCGGCACCGGCGCCGTAATACAGCGTCGGGCCGACGGCATCGCCCTTGACCAGTACGGCGTTCATCGCGCCGTCGACGTTGGCGATCAGGCGACGTTCGGGAATCAGCGTCGGATGCACGCGCAGTTCGATGCCGTTGTCGGCGCGACGCGCGATGCCCAGGAGCTTGATGCGGTAGCCGAGCTCCTCGGCGTACTGCACGTCCTCGCGCGTCAGCTTCGAGATGCCTTCGGTGTAGGCGCGGTCGAACTGCATCGGGATGCCGAAGGCAATCGCCGACAGGATGGTGAGCTTGTGCGCGGCGTCGATGCCCTCGATGTCGAAGGTCGGGTCGGCCTCGGCGTAGCCCAGGCGCTGCGCCTCCTTCAGCACATCCTCGAAAGCGGCGCCCTTGTCACGCATCTCGGTCAGGATGAAGTTGCTGGTGCCGTTGATGATGCCGGCCAGCCACTCGATGCGGTTGGCAGTGAGGCCTTCGCGCAGCGCCTTGATGATGGGAATGCCCCCCGCCACCGCCGCCTCGAACGCGACCATCACGCCCTTGGCCTGCGCCGCCGCGAAGATTTCGTTGCCGAACTTGGCGACCAGATGCTTATTGGCCGTGACCACGTGCTTGCCGTTGGCGATGGCCTGCATCACCAGTTCGCGCGCCGGTTCCAGGCCGCCGATCAGCTCGACCACGATGTCGATGTCGGGATCGTCGACCACGTCGAACGGGTTGGTCGTCAGCGGCAGGTCGCCGGCCAGCACCTTGGCCTTGTCGATATTACGCACCGCCGCGCGCAGCACGCGGATTTCGCGTCCGGCGCGGCGGGTGATTTCTTCGGCATTGCGGCGCAGCACGGTCAGCGTGCCGCCCCCGACCGTTCCCAGGCCCAGCAGGCCAACGTTGATGGGTTTCATCTAGTAATCTCGTTCAATTGAAAATCAGCGATGTGCACGCTGGCGGTCGAGGAACCGGCTCATGCGCGAAATCGCCTCGGTCAGGTCTTCCTCGTGCGGCAGGAACACCACGCGGATGTGGTCCGGTTGCGGCCAGTTGAAGCCGGTGCCCTGCACCACCAGCACGCGCTCCTCTTCCAGCAGATTGAGGATGAATTTCTGGTCATCGTGGATGTGATACAGCTTGGGGTCGAGCCGCGGAAACAGATACATCGCTGCCTTCGGCTTGACGCAGGTCACGCCGGGAATCAAGGTCAGCAGTTCGTGCGCCAGGTCGCGCTGGCGCGCCAGCCGGCCGCTCGGTGCGACCAGGTCGTTGATGCTCTGGTAACCGCCGAGCGCCGTCTGGATCGCATACTGTCCCGGCACATTCGAGCACAGGCGCATCGACGCCAGCATGCTGAGGCCTTCCAGGTAGTCCTTGGCATGGCGCTTGTCGCCCGACACGATCAGCCAGCCCGAACGATAGCCGCAGGAACGATAGTTCTTCGACAGGCCGTTGAAGGTGACGACCAGCACATCATCGGCCAGCGAGGCGATCGAGGTATGCACCACGCCGTCGTACAGCACCTTGTCGTAGATTTCGTCGGCGTACACGATCAGCTGGTGCTGACGCGCGATCTCCAGGATTTCCAGCAGCAGTTCGGTCGGGTACAGCGCGCCGGTCGGATTGTTCGGGTTGATGATGACAATCGCCCGCGTACTGGACGTGATCTTGGCGCGGATATCGTCCAGATCGGGCAGCCAGCCGGCGCCCTCGTCGCACAAGTAGTGACGCGGCTTGCCGCCGCCCAGGCTGACCGCCGCCGTCCACAGCGGATAGTCCGGCGCCGGCACCAGTACTTCGTCGCCGTTGTTCAGCAGTGCCTGCATCGACATCACGATCAGCTCGGAGACGCCGTTGCCGACGAAGATATCGTCGATCGTCACCCCGGCGATGCCCTTGCGCTGGGTCTCGTGCATGATCGCCTTGCGTGCCGAGAACAGGCCCTTGGAGTCGCTGTAGCCCGACGCGTTCGGCAGGTTGAGGATCACGTCCTGGACGATTTCCTCGGGCGACTCGAAATTGAACGGTGCAGGATTGCCGATGTTCAGCTTGATGATGCGCTGCCCCTCTTCCTCCATCTGCCGTGCGCGCGCCAGCACGGGGCCACGGATGTCGTAGCAGACATTGTCGAGCTTGGACGATTTGTGGATGGTGCGTAAGCGTGGTTTGTTGTCAGCCGTCACGGCGGTCTTCCTGGTCAACCTGCGTAAAATCAAGGCAAAACAACACCTTGGGAAACGCCCGATTTTACCGGAGGCGCCCTCCCCCGGCAAACAAAACCGGGCGCTACGGCGCATGAACGGGCGCACGACGGCTTACCGCCCGGCTGGAATCTGCTAAGGTTTCAGCATGAAACTGCACCTCAACACCGATGTCGACCAGTTGTTGTTCACCGGCTATGGCGAAGACCACGTCCTCATCAACGGCCATCGCCATGACGCCAGCCTGTTGCTGAGCGCCCGCGGCATCGAGATCGCCCCCTGGGCCGGTCTCGGTTTCGACGCCCTGACCGCCGCGCATTTCGAATGGGTGGCACAACGCGAGCTCGACATCCTGCTGCTGGGCACCGGCACCCGGCTGCGTTTTCCCCACCCTTCGCTGACGCGTGCGCTGGTGGAGGCACGCATCGGGCTGGAGGTGATGGACATCGGGGCGCTGTGCCGTACCTACAACATCCTGGCGGGAGAGGGGCGGAGGGTGGGGGCGGCGTTGCTGATCGAACCGGTTTGAGCGGGCTTGGCGCCGTTCGCCCTGAGCTTGTCGAAGCCGACTTCACCCCGCACCGTTCGCGCTGAGCCTGTCGAAGCGCTGTTCGGAGTAGTGAAGGCTTTCGCAGGACGGCTGACTGTTGGCCGGGGGTTGCCCGGCGGCAAGTTCCTTTCTTTGTCTCGCCAAAGAAAGGAACCAAAGAAAGGCGACCCCGACAGTCCCGAATTCCCGGAAATCGAACCTGCCGGACGGGCAGCGAAGAACTCGCCCCGCCTTGCTGTTTTTAATTGGTTTTTTGTGGGCGGGGCTCAAACACCTTCGCCGCTGATCCGCCCGGCAGGTTAGATTTCCGGCGGGTCTGTGAGGGGGAAAAGCCAAACCAGGTCCGTAATGACAGGACGGATTGAGTGCTTGGGTGTGGACGCAACAGCGCCGATGCGAAGCATTCAACTCGGTTCGTGATGATTGCGCATTGGCAAACTGGTTTTGACTTTCCTCCCCTTACAGCCCCGCCGAAGATCAAGTGTGTCGGGTGGATCAGCGGCGAAGGTGTTTGAGCCCCGCTCACAAAAATCAAAAAGGCATAACAAAAGCGGGGCGAGTTCTTTGCCGCCCACCCGACGCGCTTGATCTTCGGGAATTCGGGACTGTCGGGGTCGCCTTCTTTTGGTTACTTTTCTTGGCGAGACAAGAAAAGTAACTAGCTGCCGGGCTACCCCCGGCCAACGGTCAGCCGTCCTGCGAAAGCCTTCACTACTCCGAACAGCGCTTCGACAGGCTCAGCGCGAACGGTGCGGGGTGAAGTGGCTTCGACAAGCTCAGGACAGGCTTCGACAGCCTCTGCAAGAGGGGCGCCGGTGAGTTCCCGCCACTGTGCGGCGCCCCCCCGACAAGCTCAGGGCGAACTGGATTGAGTGTGGCACTCTATTCGATCAGCAATCAAACACGGGCAGCAAGGCCCATCCCGCTCACCCCGGCATCACCTGCTCGAAACTCGTAATCGCCTGAAACGCCCCGCAATCCTTGTGCGGCTGCCGCGAATCCGGATTGCACACCGCCAGCAGTTGTGCAATCCCGTAAGCCTGCGCGCTCTCCAGCACCGGCAGGCTGTCGTCGACGAACAGGGTACGCGTCTTGTCGAACGGTTCGACCGCCTGCAAACCCTGCCAGAAATCAGGATGCTCCTTGGGCAGGCCGACCTGGTGCGACGAGAGCAAGGCATCAAAATAGGTGTCGATGCGGGTCTCGCGCATTTTCAGGCCGAGGCTCTTGGGATGGGCATTGGTCACCATCACCATCCTGCGGCCCGCTGCGCGCACCGCCTGCAGGAACGCCGGCACGTCCGGGCGAACCGCGATCAGGTGCGCGACCTCTTCCTTCAGCTGCACGATGTCGAGCGCGAGTTCGCTGCTCCAGAAATCCAGGCAATACCAGTTGAGGGTGCCGGCATGGCGGGCGTAATGCGCGTTGAGATGCGCGCGTGCCGTTTCCGGCGCGAGGCCGTGGTATTCGGCATAGCGCCGCGGCATGTGCTCGAGCCAGAAATGGTTGTCGAAATGGAGGTCGAGCAGCGTGCCGTCCATGTCGAGGAAGACGGTGTCGATCTGCGCCCAGTCGATCATGGCAAAGGCACGCGGGTCCGGGTCAGAACAGCTCGTCCTTGGATACGCCGCGCCGCCGCAGAAGCTGCCGCAGCACACGCAGGGATTCCATCTGGATCTGCCGCACGCGCTCGCGGGTGACCTGCAGTTCGAGTGCCAGGTCTTCCAGCGTGCAGGCCTCGCAGTTGTTCAGGCCGAAACGGCGCTCGATCACCCAGCGCTGCTTGTCGTTGAGTTGGGTCAGCCATTCGTGGACGTGGTGCTCGATTTCCTCGAGCTGCAGCATCTCGTCCGGCAGGTGCGCGTTGTCGTCGGCGATCGCCTCGCCGAGCGACAGTGTGGGATCGACGTCGAGCGGCGCGTCGAGCGAGGCGACCCGCTCGTTCAGCTGCATGATGCGACGGACGTCCTCGACTGCATGCCCGGTCAACGCGGCGATGTCGTCTGCGCTGGCATCGGTGATGCCATGCGTTTCCAGATGCCGCTTCGCCCGCAGGTAGATGTTGAGTTCCTTGATGATGTGCACCGGCAGACGGATGGTACGCGACTGGTTCATGATCGCGCGCTCGATGTTCTGGCGTATCCACCAGGTGGCATAGGTCGAGAAACGGAAACCGCGCTCGGGATCGAATTTCTCCAGCGCATGGATGAGGCCGAGGTTGCCTTCTTCCACCAGGTCGAGCAGCGTCAGCCCGCGGTTGGAATAATGCTTGGCGATGTTCACCACCAGGCGCAGGTTGCGCTCGATCATGGTCTGCCGTGCCTCGAAATCTCCCTGCACGGTGCGCCGCGCCAGGGCGACTTCCTCCTCGGCGGTCAGCAGCGGTGCCAGCCCGATTTCATTGAGATACAGCTGGGTGACGTCGACCTGCGGCTCGTCGAGGATGGCCGATGCCAACTCCTCGTTGGTATCCGCGGCGGTCTGCTGCTCCAGGTCGGCTTCAGATTGCTCGGGGGTCAGGTCATCGGATTCGTCGCTGGGTTCGCGGCTCATGAGCGCTCCGGCAAATAGGTCAAGGGATCGAGTGGTTTGCCATAACGGCGGATTTCAAAATGCAGTTTGACCCGATCGGCATCGCTGTCGCCCATCAGGGCGATCTTCTGTCCGGCCGTCACCATGTCACCCTCTTTCACCAGGATGGTTTCGTTGTGCGCATAGGCCGACAGGAATTCGCCGGCATGCTTGACGATGAGCAGGCGTCCATAGCCGCGCAGGCCGCTGCCACTGTATACCACCTTGCCCGCCGCCACGGCCCTCACCGGCGTATTGCGCGCGCCGGCGATGTCGATCCCCTTGCCGCCCGCCGCACCGAAGCGGCCGATCAGCGTACCGTCCACCGGCCACAGCCAGGTGTCGACCGACGCGCTGGCGGAGGCCGCGGGCGTTGGCGCCGGCGGCGCGGTAGCCGGGACGGGGGCTGCGGGCGTCGGGCTGGCCGCAACGGGCGCGGGCGGCGTGGCCGGGCGGGCGCCGGACACCTGGGCCCAGTTGGCGTCGGAGTAGGTCAGCAACTGCGCCTGCGGTTCGCGCAGCACGGGCGGATCGGTCAGCGGCCGGGCGCTCGGCGCGGGTTCGTCGTCGAGCGGCTTGATCTCGACAGCGTCAGTCGGCGGCGTGAGCCGCAACACCTGGCCGACCAGAATGCGGTCGGCGGATTCGAGCTGGTTCCAGATGGCGATCTCGCGATAGTCGAGGCCGTTGGCAAAGGCGATGGCATACAGCGTGTCGCCACGCTGCACGGTATGCAGGCCATTGGTGGACGGCGCGATCTGCGGCGTGGCCGGGCGCGCACCCTCGGACTTCACGGTGCGATGCGCCGGCGACCGCTCATCCACCGGTGCCATCCCGGGCGACGTGCAACCCGCCAGTCCCAGCAGCATCAAACCCAGCCAGGCGGCACGGCGTCCCACAGCCTGGCGCATTACGCCACTCCCGGCAGCAGGGGAACGAACTTCACGCCTTCGAGCATGCGTTCGGTGAACGACTCGCCCTGGCGTTCCATCACGCACAGCGTCTGCGTGGCGTTGCCGAGCGGCATCACCAGACGTCCGCCGTCGGCCAGTTGCTCCAGCAGGACGTGCGGCACTTCCGCAAACGCGGCCGCGATCACGATGGCATCGAACGGCGCAAAATCCCGGGCGCCCGTCATCCCGTCGCCATGCTTGGGTTTGACGTTGTTGACCCGCAATTCCCGCAAACGCACCCGGGTCTTGCCGACCAGTGCCGCGATGCGTTCCATCGATACCACTTCGCGCGCCAGCTTGCCCAGGACCGCCGCTTGGTAGCCGCAACCCAGTCCGATTTCGAGCACGCGGCCCAGTTCGTGGCCATGTCCGTTCTCGCCGTGCCGCGCCAGTTCGGCCATGCGTGCCACGATATAGGGATTGGAAATCGTCTGCCCGAAACCGATCGGCAGGGCCGTGTCTTCGTAGGCGCGCGACTCCAGGGCCTGGTCGACATATAGGTGGCGCGGCACACTGCCCATCGCCGCCAGCACCATTTCATCCTTGATGCCCTGCTCGCGCAGGCGCTCGATCATGCGGCCGCGCGTACGCGCCGAGGTCATGCCGATGCCGGCACGGGGATTCAGGGTTTCAGCCATGCGTTCACGCTGTCCATCTGGCTGAAACGGGTGAGATCCATTTGCAGCGGAGTGATCGAAACCCGGTCATTGGCGACGGCATGGAAATCGGTGCCTTCGCCCGCATCCTGCGCCGCGCCGGCAGCGCCCACCCAATACACCGTCTGCCCGCGCGGGTTGGTCGTCTTCACCACCGACTCGGCCTTGTGGCGCTTGCCCAGCCGGGTCACGGAGACGCCATTCAATTCGGCAGTGGCACAGTCCGGGACGTTGACATTGAGCAGCATCGGTTCGGTCGGCGGCCGCGTCTGGATGCGTTGCACCAGGTCGGCGACCACGCGCGCGGCCGTGTCGAAGTGGCGCGCATTGTGGCTGGCCAGCGAGACTGCAATCGACGGGATACCCAGCAGATAGCCTTCGGTGGCGGCCGCGACCGTGCCGGAATAAATCGTGTCGTCGCCCATGTTGGCGCCGTGGTTGATGCCTGAAATCACCATGTCGGGCATATGGTCCAGCATGCCGGTGACGGCCAGATGAACGCAATCGGTCGGCGTGCCGTTGACATAGTAGAAGCCGCCCGGCGCCTGGCGCAGCATCAGTGGACGGTCGAGCGTGAGCGAATTGGACGCGCCGCTGCGGTCGCGTTCGGGCGCCACCACGGTGATGTCGGCGAGCGGTGCGAGCGCCTGTGCCAGCGCGGCCAGGCCGGGAGCGAAGTAACCGTCGTCGTTGGATAGCAGGATACGCATCAGCGGCAGCCTCCGGGCAGGACAGGCGAACGGAACGGAATACTCATGGCGGCGATGCGAACTTCTAACATGCGCCCGATTCTACCATCGGGATTTGATCTGTTCAGTCGTATTCCCGGGTATAGAACGCATCGAAGCTGCTGGGCTGTCCGGCCTGCGCTTCGAGCCGCACGTGCGTGGACAACTGGTAGAGCACCTTGACCACCTGGCTCAGGCCGTCGAGGCTCTGCTCGTAGCTCAGCGTCGCGCGCGAGGACAAACGCTTGCCGACGCTGACCACGGTGCTGGTCAGGGATTCGCTGCTGCCCGCGCGTACGTCGAAGCTGTCGATGCCCAGGGTTTCCGCCATCTTCGCCTGCAGGTTCACGGACTCGGCCTGACTCAGCAAGGCGCCTGCCGCCACCTGCAGCAAGACGAACTCCTGCTGGCCGCTGTTTTCCAGGCCGTGCCCCAGCACCAGCCAGGCGAGCTTCTCCGTGTCGGGCATGGCCGGATCGGAATAGAGCGTCACCAGCGGACGCTGCACCGTGCCGCCCACCTGTACGCCCACTTTCACGTCCGGTGTCTTGCGTACCGCCAGCACGTCGAGCCCGGGATTGTCGATGGGTCCGGCAAAGCGCAGGACGCCGCGCTCGATGTCCAGCGTCTGCGCATAGGCGGCGTAGCGCCCTTTCTCCACCTGGATCGTGCCGTCGCCGCGCAGGGCCTGATTCACGGTGAACACGCGCAGCTGGCCACCCAGCCGCGCGTCGAGCCCGGCGCCCTTGAACAGAAAGTCGTCGCCCAGCTTGAGCGTCAGATCGAGCGCCAGCGGGAAACGCTGGGCCACCGGCTTCTCGCGCGGCGGCCGGCCGATGACGACGACATCGCTCGACAATTCGGGACGACTCGCCTCGGGCATTTCCAGACGGGCCCGGTCGGCGGTGAGCTCGCCAGTGAGTTGCAGGCGTTTCTGGTCGAGGTTGAGCCGGGTCGTGCCGGATACGGTCACGCGGCGGTCGCTGCGGTTGGTCGCCGCAAATTTCTCGAACGTGAGCGTGAGCCCGGCCTGCGGGTTTTTCAGCTGGGCGTCGCCGCTCACCACGATGCGGCCGCTGGTGCCTTTCAGCACGCCCTCCTGCACCAGGACCCGGTCGTCCGTCAACTGGAGCTTGAGCGTGCCGTCGGTGATCGCCACGCCCTGCTCCGGCATGGAGAAACGGATGGCGTCGGCGGCAACCCGGCCGTCGATGCGCGGTGCCGCCAGGCTGCCGCTGCCGCTCAACTGCGCATTGACGCGGGCATCGGCGCGGATGCCGACCGGAATGAACGGCTTCAACAGTCGCAGGTCCGGCACGTCGAACTGGGCATTCCACGTCAGCGGCGCGCTGCGCGACAGGGTGAATGCGGTCTCCGTGCGGGCCAGCATGCCCCGGCCATCCAGACGCAACTGTCCTGCCTCGTGCGTGTCGGCGGCGAGCCGAAGATGGGCCTGGCTGCCGGCCGCATCGACATCGAGCGTGAGGGCGGTCAACCCCATGGCCAGCGCCGGATCGGTCAGCCGCACATCGCCGGACTGGCGACGCAGCTGCAGCCGGCCATCGAGCGACTCGCCCGCGCGCAGGTCCCAGTCGCCGTTCACGCGCAGGTCGGTGGTGAAAGGCGGCGCCGTCTCCAACAGCGCGAGCACGGGGGCCAGCGGCAGATTGGCAAGCGTGCCGCGGCTGGCCAGATGCGCGCCCTGGCGATCGAAGCGTTCGACCGTCAGCCGGCCGCCTGCCACGGTCAGCGCCAGATCGTTCACCTGCTGTCGTTCGCTCGACAGCAGCAGGTGGGCCGGGGCCACCAGTTTCGTTGGCCAGTCGCCCTGCACCTCGGCCTGGTTCAATTGTCCGCGCCACACCTGATTCGCATCCAGGCCGCCTGCCAGGTTCGCGGTCAACCGCCACGCCGGCAAGCGGGCATCGAGCGTCAGCGTGTGGGCATTGCGGCGCCCCTGCAGGATGGCCCGAAGAGTGTCCAGATGCTGCCCGGCCAGTTGCACTCCGCTCGCGTCGAGCTGCCCGTTGAACGTGCCGTTGTCGGCGGCCTGCATGTTCATGCGCAGATCCACGGACTCGGCGGCGATGTCGCCGGGCAGGTGCAGGCTGCGGGCGGCGAGCTGCGCGTCGACCTCCAGGCGGGCAGGATCGCCGCTGGCGCTGCCGCGACTGGTCAGCCGCCCGGCCAGACCCAGGTTCAGGCGCGCCAGCGCCGGCGCATCGACGTCCCAGACGAGCCGGTCGCCCGCCCGGCCGTACGCGCCTTTCAGCTTTGCCCGGTTGCCGGCCAGATCCAGATCGATGTCAGCGTCGACGAGATGCCGGTTTTCATAACGCAGCCGTCCCTGTCCGCTCACCGGACGGCCTTCGAGGTCGCCCGGTGGCAGGTTGAACTGTGCCTGCACGCGCGGCATGGGCAACAAGGCGCCGCTGGCCTGGCCGCGCGCGTTGAGCCGTCCGCGCGGAAACTTGCCGAAACGGGCCGGATTGATTTGCGTGGCATCGAACGCAGCGCTGAAGGCACGCGTGGCGTCGAGATGGAGCGCGCCCTCTGCCGTCAGGCGCCCCGCCTGTCCGGTAAAACTCGCCGACTCCAGACGCAGTACCGCGTCAGCGTGCGTCAGCGTAAAGCGGCCTTGCCCCCAGCTTTCGCTGACATCGGCCGTAAGCGTCTGGCGCGTCGCATCACCCTCCAGCTGCAAGGCCGTCCGCAGGCGCGTGGCATACAACTGGCGATGCAGCCCGGCGAGATTGAGGCGTGGACTGTCCAGGTTCACGCTCAGGCGGCCGTTGCGCCATTGTCCGCTCCCGTTCAGTTGTCCGGCCGCACCCAGATCGATCGCCAGTGCACTGAAATCGGCCCGCACGCTGTCGCCCACCACTGCGCCGGTCAGATTGGCGAGCGGCAGGCGGTCCTGGTCGAGCCGCCCGGCCAGCCGGTTGCTGAGGCTGAAGCTGCCCAGCAGGCGCTCGCCCGGCTGGCCTTCGAACACGCCGGAAAACGCCAGGTCGGCACGCGGCGCGCCCGCGGCGAACAGGCGCGGGTCGATGCCCTGCCCGACCACCAGCAGCCTGGGCAAACGCACGCGCGCGAAGGGCGCGGCTTCGCCGCTGACCATCATGGTCATGCTTCGGGCCTGGGCATCGAACCGGAAGACGATGGCTGCCAGCCGCCCCTGCACGTCGAGCGCAGCGCCGATCGGGATGGGGTCGCGGCGCGCGGCGTCGAAACGTCCCTGCAGCTTGAACGGCGCGTCCTTGTCGAGCTCGAACCGGCCGCCGACATCCGCCCAGGGCGTGGTGGCCGTCATGCCGGTGAATCGATAGCGGTCGCCATCGTCGTCGATGCGTCCGTGCAGGTTCTTGAAGTCGAGCGTGCTCCCGCCATCGACGACAGCGAGATGCGCCACGTCCCAGGCGGCCACGTGCATGTCGACTGGCAGGCGCAGGCTGGCGGGCAGCGTCGAAGGTGTCAGGTCCGGCTTCAGGGTCTCGACCCGTACGGTTTGCGCCGCCAGCAGGCCGATGTGGAGCCGCCGCAGCAGCAGCGCGCGCGGCTGCCATTCCAGCCGGACCTGTTCGAGTGTGACGCGCTTCGTATCCGACGTGAAAACGAATTTCGCGATGTTGATGGGAACGCCGACATGTCCGTCCACGCCCTCGACGGTCAGCCGCCCGCCGCCCAGGAAAACCACCGCCTCGCCCAGCCAGCGGAATCCCGTGTCCGTCGTCGCCATTCCGATCACCACGGCAACCAGCAGAACCAGCGTTGCCAGCAGGGCGGCCAGTCCTCTCAGCACGCGCTTCAAAACGACACCCCGAGCGAAAAATGCAGGCGGAATTGACGGGTGGCTTCGCCATACGCCAGATCGAGATTCACCGGCCCCACCGGGGAGCGGTAGCGCGCGCCGACGCCGTAGCCGAACACCGGCGACAGCTGGCGCGGCGTATCGGCCGCATCGCCGGCATCGACGAACAGCGCCATGCCCCAGTCGCGGTTGAAGAAATAGTTGTACTCGACACTGCCGGTGGCGAGGTAACGCACCGACGCCACGCCGCCGGCAAGGGTGCGCCCCAGGCTCTGGTAGGCGTAGCCGCGCACCGAATTGTCGCCGCCGGCCCGGAACAGGAAATCGGTGGGAATGCCGTCGCGCGTATCTGCCAGCACGCTGCCGAGCTCGCCGCGCAGGACCAGCCGACCGTTGGCGCCGGCCGGGAAATACTGGGTGTGGCGGCCGTAGAGGCGAATGAAATTGGTATCCGACAGCAGGGCGGCTGCGGCCCCGCCCCCCTGCAGGGTCAGCACATGGCCCCGGCGGGGATAGAACGCGCGTCCCACCGTACGCTGGGTCCACGCGTAGTTGGCGGTCAGTGCCTGGTTGCGCTCATTGACCACGTCGCCGATGCTCTGCTGTTCGGTCTGGTACTGCAGTGAAACCGTGGTCTCGATCTGTCCGCGCGTGCGGCTGCGCTTGGCCACCGCCAGCACAGAGCGGGTCTTCTGGCCCTTGATGTCCTCGTGCTTGATCTGTGTCCCGAGACTGTTCTCGTAGCCGGCGGAGGTGCGTGGCCAGGCGAGTTCCGCCGCGCCGGATTGTTGCGTGGTTTCGATGCGCGCATCGAGCTTGAGGCGCAACCCGCGATCGGCGATGTCGCGCGCCAGCCATCCCACCTGTACCCGCGCACCGGTATCCGTGCTCATCCCGGCGCCCACGCTGAAGCGCTTTTCCGGCCGCTCCACCACCTCGACCCGGATCGGCACCGCCGCCGCCAGCGCAGGGTCGGGTTCGACGCGGACCGTGGCGTGCGTGTAATAGCCGCTCGTTTCCAGCGCCATCTGGTAGTCGAGCAGGTCCTGCTGGCGAAACGGTTTCCCGGGCTTGACGGGGCTGAGATTGCGGATGATCGATTCGGGATAGCGCCGGGCGCCACTGATTACCGGTTCGCCGTAGAAAAACGCCGGTCCGCTGTCGATCGTCAGCGTCAGGTCGGCGGCCTGCGCGGCGGGATCGATGCGCGCCTCGCTCGCCACCAGTTGCGCCGCCGGATACCGGCTCGCCAGCAAGGGCCGCAGGACGGCCAGCTTGGCCGCGTCCCAGTCCGCCTGGCGAAACGGCATGCCCTGCTTCAGCGAAAAGCTGCGCTCGATACGCCCCCGCAGGCCGGCCGCGTCGGCACGCGTGTTCAGGGCGCCGTCAAAAACCAGCGCCACGTTGCGGACCGTGGTGCGCGTGCCAGGGTCGATCCGGTAATCCACCCGCCAGTCGTCGCCCACCCGTTCCACCGCGCTCTCCACCTGGGGCGAGAAATAGCCTTCGGTCGCCAGCAGATCGCGCGCCGTCTGATCGCTCTGCCGCTGCAGCCGCGCAATTTCGTCGGCATCCAGCTTCTCGCCCGACCGTGCCGCCCGGGCCGTTTCGAGGTGCTGCATCAGCAGCGCCTTCAGCGCGTCGGGCGCATCCACCTCCACGGTCAATGCGTGCGCCGGCGTCGCGCACAGCGCGGCCAGCAGCAGCAAGGCTTTCAAAAGACGAGCAGGCAAGACGGTCCTGACGGAAAGAGGTCAGGCCATTCTAGGGGGTGTGGCGCGTGGCGGAAACCCTGCGACCGGGCTAATCCGGGATATCCGGCTCGACGAGGTCCGCCAGATGGGCAAGCGATTCCTGCCAGCCGAGATAGCAGGACTCGACGGGAATGGCGCCAGGGATGCCTTCCTGCACGATGCTCAGCTCGGTCCCGCAGGATACGGGCTTCAGGCTGACCGTCGTCCGCATCTCGCCCGCCAGATTAGGGTCGTCGAATTGATCCGAATAGCAAATGCGTGCGTTCGGCACGAGCTCGAGATAGGTGCCGCCAAAATGGTGGCTGTGCCCGGAGCTGAAGTTCGTGAACGACATCTTGTAGGTGCCGCCCACTTTCGCCTCCAGGTGGTGGACCTTTGCGGTGAATCCGTTCGGTGGAAGCCATTTGGCCTGTGCGTCCGCGTCGAGGAATGCCCGGTAGATTTTCTCGGGCGTCGTTCGAAGCACACGGTGAAGCTGGACGGTATGGGTCGCCATGGGTCCTTCTCCTTTCAAGGTGAGTGCGTGATATGCCAGGGTGGCATATCAGGTCGACGAACGAGCCGGCTCGATTTCGACAGCCTCCCGTACATTACCTCAAAAAAAGAGAGCGGATTCCGCCCTCTTTTCCCTGTCGGCCAAGCGGTCAGGCTGCTTGAGCGATGGCCGCCTTCTCGAAGCTGAACACCCCGCCCTGCGCATCCACCCGGATGGTGTCCTTGGGACCGAAGCGTCCGGACAGGATTTCCTTCGCCAGCGCGTTTTCGAGTTCGCTCTGGATCGCACGTTTGAGCGGCCGCGCGCCGTAGATCGGATCGAAGCCGGCCTTGGCGATTTCGGCCAGCGCCGCATCGCTGACGTCGAGCTTCATCTCCATCTGCGCCAGGCGCTGCTCCAGGCCTTGCAGCTGGATCTTCGCGATGCTGGCGATGTGTTGCTCGCTCAGCGCGTGGAACACGACGACCTCGTCGATGCGGTTGATGAACTCGGGGCGGAAGTAGGACTTCACTTCGCCCAGCACGGCGAGCTTCACCACCTGGTAATCGTCGCCCGCCATCTGCTGGATCATCTGGCTGCCGAGGTTGGACGTCATCACGATCACGGTGTTGCGGAAGTCGACGGTGCGGCCCTGGCCGTCGGTCAGGCGGCCGTCATCCAGCACCTGCAGCAACACGTTGAAGACATCCGGGTGCGCCTTCTCGACTTCATCCATCAGGATGACGCTATAAGGCTTGCGGCGCACCGCTTCCGTCAGGTAGCCGCCCTCCTCGTAGCCGACGTAGCCGGGCGGCGCGCCGATCAGGCGCGCGACCGAATGCTTCTCCATGAATTCGCTCATGTCGATGCGGATCATGTGGTCGGCCGAGTCGAACAGATATTCGGCCAGCGTCTTGCACAGCTCGGTCTTGCCGACGCCCGTCGGGCCGAGGAACAGGAAGGAGCCGAGCGGGCGGTTGGGGTCGGACAGGCCGGCGCGCGAACGGCGGATGGCGTCGGAGACGACGCGCACGGCCTCGTCCTGCCCCACCACGCGGCTGTGCAGCTTGTCTTCCATGTGCAGCAGCTTGTCGCGTTCGCCCTGCAGCATCTTCGATACCGGAATGCCGGTGGCCCGCGAGACGACCTCGGCGATTTCCTCGGCGCCCACTTCGGTACGCAACAGCTTGAAGGCGGGCTTGCCCTCACCCGCCGTTTCGGCCTGCTTCAGCTGGGCCTCCAACTGCGGCAGCTTGCCGTACTGGATCTCGGCGACCTTGTCGAGCTTGCCCTGGCGCTGCAGTTCGACCATCTCGCCGCGCAGCTTGTCGATTTCTTCCTTGATGTGCGCGGAGCCCTGCACCTGCGCCTTCTCGGCCTTCCAGACTTCCTCGAGGTCGGCGTATTCGCGGCCGAGCTTGTCGATTTCGGCTTCCAGCAGGCCGAGGCGTTTTTTCGACGCCTCGTCGGTTTCCCGCTTCACCGCCTCGCGCTCGATCTTCAGCTGGATGATGCGGCGGTCGAGCTTGTCCATCACCTCCGGCTTGGAGTCGATTTCCATCTTGATGCGCGCGGCGGCCTCGTCGATCAGGTCGATGGCCTTGTCGGGCAGGAAGCGGTCGGTGATGTAGCGATGGCTCAGTTCGGCCGCGGCGACGATCGCCGGGTCGGTGATGTCGACGCCGTGGTGCAATTCGTAGCGTTCCTGCAGGCCGCGCAGGATCGCGATGGTCGATTCGACCGAGGGCTCGTCGACCATGACCTTCTGGAAGCGGCGCTCCAGCGCGGCGTCCTTCTCGATGTACTTGCGGTATTCGTCTAGCGTGGTCGCGCCGATGAGATGTAATTCACCCCTGGCCAGCGCCGGTTTCAGCATGTTGCCGGCGTCGATCGCGCCTTCGGCCTTGCCGGCGCCGACCAGCGTATGGATTTCGTCGAGGAAGACGATGTAACGGCCGGCATCCATCGCCAGCTCCTTCAGCACCGCCTTCAGGCGTTCCTCGAATTCGCCGCGGTACTTGGCGCCCGCCAGCAGCGCGGCGAGGTCGAGCACCAGCACCTTCTTGCCCTTGAGTGTCTCGGGCACTTCGTCATTAATTATCCGCTGCGCCAAACCTTCAACAATTGCCGTTTTTCCGACGCCAGGCTCGCCGATCAGCACCGGGTTGTTCTTGGTGCGGCGCTGCAGGATCTGGATCGAGCGGCGGATTTCGTCGTCACGCCCGATCACCGGGTCGAGTTTGCCGTCGCGCGCGCGCTGGGTGAGGTCGAGCGTGTACTTGGCGAGCGCCTCGCGCTGGCCTTCGGCCTCCTGCGACGTCACGCCCTCGCCGCCGCGCACGGCCGCAATCGCCTGTTCCAGCGCCGCTTTCTGGGCGCCGTGCTGCTTCAGCAGGCGACCGGTCTCGCCCTTGTCGTCGAGCGCTGCCAGCAGGAACAACTCGGAGGCGATGAAGGCGTCGTTGCGCTTCATCGCCTCCTTGTCAGTCAGGTTCAAGAGATTATTAAGTTCGCGCGAGATGCTCACCTCGCCGCCCTGGCCTTCGACCTTGGGCAGGCGATCCAGCGCCTGGGTCAGCGACGCCTTCAGCGCGGGCACCTGCACGCCCGCCCGCGACAGGATCGAGGAGGCGCCGCCGCCTTCCTGATTCAGCAGCGCCAGCAGCAGGTGCTGCGGCTCGATATAGGCATGGTCGCCGCCGACGGCCAGGCTTTGCGCGTCGGAAAACGCCTGTTGGAACTGGGTGGTGAGCTTGTCGAAACGCATAAGTAACCTCGTGCTGGGTTATATTCAATGGCAACCAAATAGAGGCGTTTCCGCCCATTTCAACCCGTCATGTCTTAATTAAAGACCAGTCATGTCCGATTTGCTTGCTTCCGTCGTCGAAACCGATGTGAACCGCGCACTGGCCGAGGATGTCGGCAGTGGCGATCTCACCGCCCTGCTCATCCCGGCGACGCAGACCGCCCGCGCCCGCGTCATCACCCGCGAACCCGCCGTGATCGCCGGCGGGCCCTGGTTCGACGCCTGCTTCCGGGCGCTCGACCTCGGCTGTGCCATCGACTGGCGGGTCAACGAAGGCGCCCCGGTCGCGGCCGGCAGCGTGCTGGTCGAACTCAGTGGCAATGCGCGCGCGCTGCTCACCGCCGAACGCCCGGCGCTGAACTTCCTGCAGACCCTGTCGGCAGTGGCCACCGCAACACGGCCCTACGTCGAGGCCGTGCGCGGCACCCATGCCGCGATTCTCGATACCCGCAAGACCCTGCCCGGCCTGCGCATGGCCGAGAAATACGCGGTACGGGTAGGCGGCGGGCAGAACCAGCGCGTGGGGCTGTACGACGGCATTCTGATCAAGGAAAACCACATTGCGGCGGCGGGCGGCATCGCGCCGGTGCTCGATGCCGCATTCAAGCTGGCCGCAGGTAAGGTCGGCGTCCAGATCGAGGTGGAAAGCCTGGACGAACTCGATCAGGCGCTGGCGGCCGGCGCATCACTGATCCTGCTCGACAATTTCAGCCTCGACGACATGCGCCGTGCGGTTGGGCTCGCCCATGGCCGCGCCCTGCTCGAAGCCTCCGGCAACATCACGCTGGACACCGTGCGCGCCGTGGCCGAGACCGGTGTCGACCGCATTTCCGTCGGCAGCCTCACCAAGCATATCCGCGCGGTGGATCTTTCGATGCGCATCGACACCCAGTGATCCAGCCATGATCGAGCTTGCCCGCGTGCGCTACGACGACCCGGCCCACGCCGCCGCGCTGGTCGACCTGCTGGATGCCTATGCGCGCGATCCCGCGGGAGGCGGCGAGCCGCTCAGCGACTTCGCCCGCGCCAACCTGGTCGACGAACTTGCGGCGCGACCCTTCATCTTCAGCGTGCTGGCTTTCGACGACGATACCCCGGTCGGCCTCGTCAATGCCATCGAGGGCTTTTCCACCTTCGCCTGCCGCCCGCTGGTCAACGTGCACGATGTCGTCGTGCTGCCCAGCCATCGCGGCCGCGGCATCGCCGCCCAGCTGTTCGCCGAGGTCGAAGCCATCGCGCGCGAACGCGGTGCTTGCAAGCTGACGCTGGAAGTACTCTCCGGCAACCGCGCCGCACGCGGACTCTACGAACGGCTGGGCTTCGACGACTATCGGCTCGATCCGGCCATGGGCCACGCGCAGTTCATGCAGAAGTGGCTGGACTGAGCCGCATCCTGTGGGCATTGTGGCTGGCGCTATGGCTGCCGGTCTCGACGCCGGCCTGGAGCGATCCCGCGCCGGCGATGCTGCTGGCCGAGGTCTACGCCGCCGACGTCGACGTCACGCAATACTGGGTAAGCGAGAAATACGACGGCGTGCGCGCCCAGTGGGACGGCCATGCCCTGCGCTTCCGCGGCGGCGGCCGCGTGCCGGCGCCGGCGTGGTTCACGGCCGGCTTCC
Source organism: Thiobacillus sp. 0-1251 (assembly GCA_001899305.1). Classification (GTDB taxonomy): domain Bacteria; phylum Pseudomonadota; class Gammaproteobacteria; order Burkholderiales; family Thiobacillaceae; genus Thiobacillus. The sequence continues at coordinate 228,010 of MKWL01000021.1, forward strand.
CGGCGACGCCGCTGGATGGCGAACTCTGGATCGGCCGCGGGCGCTTCGACGCGCTGTCGGGCATCGTGCGCAGGATCGAGCCGGCGGACGCTGAATGGCGGCAGGTGCGCTATCTGGTTTTCGAATTGCCCGGCGCAGACGGCGATTTCAGCGCGCGCGTCGTTCAGATGCGGACGCTCGTCGCGCAGGCTGGCGTGCCCTGGCTGCAGGCTGTGGAACAGACACGCGTGGCCGATCGCGCCACGCTGATGAAACGGCTCGACGCCGTGGTGCGCGCAGGCGGCGAAGGCCTGATGCTGCACCGCGCCGACGCGCCCTATCTCACCGGCCGTAACGACGCACTGCTGAAGTTGAAGCCCTGGCTGGACGCCGAAGCGATTGTCGTCGGATACATTCCTGGCAAGGGAAAATACTTGGGCCTGACCGGCGCGCTGCTGATGGAAATGCCGGACGGCAGACGCTTCCGCCTCGGCAGCGGCCTCTCCGATTCATTGCGCCGCCAGCCGCCGCCCGTCGGCACACGCATCACCTATCGCTACCAGCACCTGACGAAAAAGGGTGTGCCGCGCTTTCCACACTATCTGCGCACAAGAGCAGATTTCTAGGGCTAGGGCTCCCCTCGATGCAGCGCCCGTTCGATACGAGGATCGGGCACCAGCCAGAGGATTGCGACGAATACATAAATCGCCTGAGCAATCCAGGGGGCCCAGAAGGTGGCGGCGATGGCTGTACCATAGAGAACGGGCGACAGCTTGCCCTTCCAGTCCCGCCCAACGGCCCGCTTGAGTACCGAACCGGGGCCCTCGGACGCGATGATCGCCTGCTCCAGCATCCAATAGGCAATCGCCGCCATCAGCAATACCAGCCCATACAATGCCGAAGGCACGGCTGCAAAGTGGTTCTCGCCCATCCAGCCCGTGACAAACGGAAACAGGGACAGCCAGAACAACAAATGCAGGTTCGCCCACAGTATGGGGCCGCTGACCGTGGTCGCGGCATGCAGCATGTGGTGGTGGTTGTTCCAGTAGATGCCGATGTAGACGAAGCTCAGCACATAGCTGAGAAAGGCCGGCACCAGCGGCAGCAGGACATCCAGTTGCTCCCCATGCGGTACCTTCAACTCCAGCACCATGATGGTGATGATGATGGCCAGTACGCCGTCGCTGAAAGCTTCTAATCTATTTTTCCCCATGGGCTCTCCCAGCCGGATATTTTTTCCATGGTAGCGCAGGCGTGCTCCGGCCAACCCGGGTGTTGGCGCTCAGCTCCGCCAGATCAACGAGGCCATGCGCCCGGTCACGCCGTCGCGGCGATAGGAATAGAAGCTGTCCGATTCATTGAATGTGCAACGTCCGCCGCCGTAGACGGCCTGCACGCCAATATGCCCGAGGCGAATGCGCGCGAGTTGATAGATGTCGGCGAGCCATTTGCCCGGCGCATGCGGCGCGAAGGCGGCGGCGGTTTCGGGATGCGACACCATGAAGATTTCGCGCACGTCATCGCCCACCTCAAATGCGTGCGGACCGATGGCGGGCCCCATCCAGGCCAGGATGTCTCCCGGCGCCACCCGCATCGCTGCGACCGTGGATTCCAGCACGCCGCCGGCCAGGCCTCGCCAGCCGGCATGGGCGGCAGCCACGACGCTGCCGCTGCGGTCGCAGAACAGCACCGGAAGGCAGTCGGCGGTCAACACCGCGCAGACCTGCCCGGGTTCGCGCGTGAACGCCGCATCGGCTTCAGGATTCGTCTCGTGCCCAAGCTCGACCACCCGGGCGCTGTGTACCTGCCTGAGCCAACCCGGCTCCGCGGGCAGCTGCTGGCGAAGGTGCGCACGGTTGGCGGCGACGTGATCCGGATCGTCGCCGACGTGGTCGCCGAGATTGAGGCTGGCCCAGGGAGGCTGGCTCACGCCGCCGACACGGGTGGTCATGAGACTCTTGACCCGCGCAGGCGCGGGCCAGTCGGGGACGATCAGGTTCACTTGACCCAGTCGGTGTTTTCCCGCAGCGCCGCCAACAGCGAGGCGAAGTCGGGCGGCAGCGGGCATTCCCATTGCATGAATTCCTGGGTGACCGGATGGATCAGGCCCAGTCTTTCCGCGTGCAGCGCCTGGCGCGGGAAGGGAATCTTGAGGTGGCTGCGGCGGCTGGCGCTGTAGACCGATTCGCCCACCAGCGGATGGCCGATATGCTGCATGTGCACGCGGATCTGGTGGGTACGCCCGGTTTCGAGCTTGCAGCGCAGCAGGGTGATCCCGGGGAAGCGCTCGACCACGTCATAGTGCGTGACCGCCTCCTTGCCCATGCTGTGCACAGTGCGCTTGGTGCGGTTGTGCGGATCGCGCGCCAGCGGGGCGTCGACCGTGCCCGCATGGTCGACCTCGCCGTAGACCAGGGCCAGGTATTCACGCTTGACGGTGCGCGCCTGCAGCTGGCGCACCAGGTCGGTGTGGGCCCTCAGCGTTTTGGCGACAACCAGCAGGCCCGAGGTGTCCTTGTCGAGCCGGTGCACGATGCCGGCGCGCGGCAGTTCAGCCACCTGCGGCACGCGATGCAGGAGCGCATTGAGCAGCGTGCCCTGGCGATTGCCGCTGCCGGGATGGACCACCAGGCCGACCGGCTTGTTGATCACCATCAGCATGGTGTCCTCGAACACCACGTCAAGCGGGATGGCCTCAGGCGCATCGGGCGTGGCATTCGGGTCGGGCTCGACCTCGACCCGCACCGATTCGCCGCCGCTGACTTTCATCTTGGTCGTGGCCCAGGCGTCGTCCACCGCGATCTTGCGCGCACGGATCCAGTTCTGGATGCGGTTGCGCGAGAACTCCGGCAGCAGGGCCGACAGGGCCTGATCCAGGCGCTGCCCCCCCTGCTCGTCGGGGATTACCAGCTCGCGGACGCCGTCCCCGGTATTTCCCTTATAATCGTCCGACAAATTTTCTGTGTCTTTTCCCATGCTTAAGCAATGTTCATCCGGTTCCACCGCATTCAATCGGGTTTTGGGTGGTGTGCTGCTCGCTGCCGCACTCACCCTGGGCGGCTGCGGTCTGTTGCCCGCGGTCAAGGACGAAACCTCGGGTTGGTCGGCGCAAAAACTCTACTCCGAAGCCAAGGATAATCTCAACAGCGGCAACTACGAACGCGCGGTCAAATTGTTCGAAACGCTGGAAGCGCGTTACCCCTTCGGACGTTATGCACAACAGGCGCAACTGGAAGTGGGTTACGCCTACTACAAGGACAACGAACCGATTTCAGCCATTGCCGCATGCGATCGTTTCATCAAGCTGCACCCCAATCACCCTAACGTCGATTACGCCTACTATCTTAAGGGCCTGGCGAATTTTAACGACGATCTGGGACTGCTCGGCAACCTGGTCGACCAGGACATGAGCGAACGTGATCCCAAGGCTGCGCGCGATGCGTTCCTGGCATTCAAGGAACTGGTCACACGCTTCCCCGACAGCAAATATGCCGAGGACTCGACCGCCCGCATGAAATACCTGGTCAACGCGCTGGCTGGCAACGAGGTCCATGTCGCCCGGTATTACCTGAAACGCAAAGCCTGGGTGGCTGCCGCCAACCGTGCCAAGGTCGTGCTGACTGACTACCCTCAGGCTCCCGCGCTGGAAGAGGCGCTGGGCATCATGGTCGTGGCCTACGACAACCTGCACCTCACGGGGCCGCGCGACGATGCGCTGCGGGTGCTGAAGCTCAACTTCCCCCACAGCAAGTATCTCAAGGGCGTGAACGTCAAGGAAAAAGCCTGGTACCGCTTCTGGTGAGCCGGAATCCGGATTGAGTCCGTCTGATTCCGGTCCGCGCGCGAATCGGGATCAGACCGCCGCCTCGCCCGACTCGCCGGTGCGGATACGCACCACCTGCTCCACCGCCGTCACGAAAATCTTGCCGTCGCCGATCTTGCCGGTGCGCGCGGCAGTGGTGATCGCTTCCATCGCGCGTTCCAGCAGACTGTCTGCAACGACCACTTCCACCTTCACCTTGGGCAGAAAGTCGACGACGTATTCGGCGCCGCGATACAGCTCGGTATGGCCTTTCTGGCGACCGAAGCCTTTGACTTCGGTCACGGTCAGCCCGGTCACGCCGATATCGGACAGCGCTTCGCGCACTTCGTCCAGCTTGAACGGCTTGATGATGGCTTCGATTTTTTTCATGGCAGGTCTCCTTCGGGTCGGTATTTCGAGGTAATCGGGTAGCGCCGGTCTTTTCCAAAGTTACGCGGCGTGATGCGCGGACCGGGCGGGGCCTGGCGGCGTTTGTATTCGGCGAGATCGACCATGCGGATGACCTTGCGCACGACGGCGGCATCGTATCCCGATGCGACGATGTCGTGTGCCGGCAGGTCGCGTTCGACATAGGCCGCAAGGATGGCGTCGAGCACGTCGTAGGGCGGCAGGCTGTCCTGATCGGTCTGGTCGGGACGCAGTTCGGCCGACGGCGGACGGTCGATGATCCGCTGCGGAATCACGGCAGACAGGCGGTTGCGATAATTCGCCAGTCGGTAGACCCGCGTTTTCGCCACATCCTTCAGCACCGCGAAGCCGCCCGCCATATCGCCGTACAAGGTGGCATAACCGACCGCCATTTCGCTCTTGTTGCCGGTGGTCAGCACCAGCGTGCCGAACTTGTTGGACAGCGCCATCAGCAGCGTGCCGCGCGCGCGCGCCTGCAGGTTCTCTTCCGTCGTGTCGGTAGCCCGTCCGGCAAACTCGCCGGCCAGCTGCGACACGAACGCCTCGTATATCGGCTTGATGGCGATTTCGGAATAGCGCACGCCCAGCCGCTTCACCATGTCGCGCGAGTCTTCGACGCTGATACCGGCCGTGTAATCCGACGGCATCATCACCGCATGCACACGGTCGGGGCCGATCGCATCGACCGCGATCGCCAGCGTCAATGCCGAATCGATCCCGCCCGACAAGCCCAGATGCACGCCCTTGAAGCCGTTCTTGCCGAAGTAATCACGTACCGCCATCACCAGCGCGTCGTAGACGGCGGCATCCTCGTCCGGCAAGGCCTGTTGCGGCCCGCTGCAGCGGCTACCCGCGATGTCCACATAGAACAGGCCTTCCTGCCAGGCCGGGCACTGTGCCGCGACCTTGCCATCGGCGTCCAGCACAAAGGACGCGCCGTCGAACACCAGTTCGTCCTGTCCCCCCACCATGTTCGCGTACACGATCGGCAGGCCGGCCTCGAGCTGGCGCGAGCGCGCGACGGCAAAGCGCTCGCGCTCCTTGTTGAGATGATAGGGCGAGGCGTTCGGAACCAGCAGCCACTCGGCACCGGCTTCCATTGCACGCGTCGCCGGCCCCGGCTCCCAGATGTCGCCGCAGATGTTGAGGCCGAACGTCACGCCACCACAGCTGAACACGCACGCGTCAGCGCCGCTGTCGAATACGCGTCGTTCGTCGAATACGGAATGATTCGGAAGATGGTGCTTGCGATACACCCGTTCGACACGGCCGCCGCGTAGCAGCGCCCCCGCATTGAACAACCCGTCGTCGCTACGCTCGGGGTAACCCACGATCAGGGCGAGGTCGGGCGGCGCATCGGCAGCCAGTTGCTGTACAGCCGTCTCGCATGCTGCAGTGAAATCGCGCCGCAGCACCAGGTCTTCGGCCGGATAGCCGCAGACCGACATTTCAGGCGTGAGCAGCAGGTCGGCGCCGGCGGCATGCGCGTCCTTCGCCGCGGCCAGCAGCCGCGCCGCGTTGCCGGTGATGTCGCCAACCGTGAGGTTGAGTTGCGCGATGCCGAGTTTCATCGCGCGCCTTTACCGGGCACCCAGTGCCAGTTGTACTGCCTCACCCAGGCCGGCCGGGCTTGCCGCGACGACGACCCCCGCCGATTCCAGCGCACGGATCTTCGCGTCGGCCGTTCCGGCGCCGCCGGCGATGATCGCGCCTGCGTGGCCCATGCGCTTGCCCTTGGGCGCCGTGCGCCCGGCGATGTAGGCGGCCACCGGCTTCTTCATGTTCGAGCGGATGTACTCGGCCGCTTCTTCCTCGCGGCTGCCGCCAATCTCGCCGACCAGAATCACCGCCTCGGTCTGCGGGTCGGCCTCGAACAGTTCGAGGCAGTCGATGAAATCCAACCCCTTGATCGGGTCGCCGCCGATGCCGACGCAGGTCGACTGGCCCAGCCCCAGTTGCGTGGTCTGGTGCACCGCCTCGTAGGTCAGCGTGCCGGAACGCGAGACGATGCCGATCTTGCCTTTTTGATGGATCACGCCCGGCATGATGCCGATCTTGCATTCGCCCGAGGTGATGATGCCGGGGCAGTTCGGGCCGATCAGCTTGGCGCCGTTGGCACGCAGGGCGGCCTTCACATTCAGCATGTCCAACACCGGGATGCCCTCGGTGATGCAGACGATGACTTCGATGCCGGCGTCGGCCGCTTCCAGGATCGAGTCGGCGGCGAACGCGGCGGGCACATAGATCATCGTGGCCTGCGCGCCGGTCTGCCGCACGGCGTCGCGCACGGTGTTGAACACAGGCAGGCCAAGATGCGTCTGCCCGCCCTTGCCGGGGGTGACGCCGCCGACCATCCGCGTGCCGTAGGCGATCGCCTGTTCGGAATGGAATGTGCCCTGCTTGCCGGTGAAGCCCTGGCAGATGACCTTGGTGTCTTTGTTGACGAGGATGCTCATTGGGCGTCGCCTCTGAAAAGTTCATACAGAGCCATACGGCTGCGCGTCGGCGACGGGCGGCATTCGCGGCCGGTCGCATCCCGCAAGCGGGAACCCTGCTCCCTGCTCATGCCGCCTTCTCCACTGCCAGTTTCGCCGCATGCGTCAGGCTCTCCGCCGCGAGGATCGCCAGCCCCGATTCGGCCAGCAGCGTGCGGCCCAGTTCGGCATTGGTGCCTTCCAGCCGCACGATCACTGGCACCTTGACGTCGACCTCCTTCACTGCCTGGATGATGCCCTCGGCAATGACGTCGCAGCGCACGATGCCGCCGAAGATGTTGATCAGGACGGCCTTGACGTTGGGGTCGAGCAGGATGATCTTGAAGCCCTGTGCCACCGTCTCCGGCGTGGCACCGCCGCCGACGTCGAGGAAGTTCGCGGGCGTGCCGCCCTCAAGCTGGATCAGGTCCATCGTCGCCATCGCCAAGCCGGCGCCGTTGACCATGCAGCCGATGTTGCCGGTGAGCGCGACGTAGTTGACGTTGGCCGCATTGGCGGCAGCCTCCTTGGCGTCGATCTGGCTGTCGTCGCGCAGCTCGGCCAGCACCTTGCGGCGGTACAGGGCATTGTCGTCGACGCTCATCTTGCAGTCGAGCGGCAGCACGCGGTTGTCGGTCGTCACCACCAGCGGATTGATCTCGAGCAGGGAAAGGTCGTTGGCGAGGAACACGCGGTACAGCTGCGGCAACAGGCGGCAGAAATCCTTGTAGGCCTCACCCGTCAGTTCCAGCGCGAAGGCCAGGGCACGACACTGGAAATCCTGCACGCCCAGCAAGGGATCGCAGACTTCGGTCAGGACCTTTTCCGGGGTGGTATGCGCCACCTCCTCGATGTCCATGCCGCCGGCGGCGGATGCGACGATGGCGACACGCTCGGTTTCACGGTCGACCAGCAGCGAGAGATACAGTTCGCGCGCGATCGGCAGCGTCTCCTCGACCAGAACCTGGTTCACCGGCTGGCCGTCGGGGGCGTTCTGGTTGGTCATCAGTGGCTTGCCGAGCAGAGATTCAGCCACGACACGAACCTCGTCGAGCGACTTCACCACCTTGACCCCACCCGCCTTGCCGCGCCCGCCAGCATGGATCTGCGCCTTCACTACCCAGGCGTCGCCGCCCAGTTCGGTCGCGGCGCCAACCGCGGCCTCGGCACTGGCTGCTGCAAGGCCGCGCGGCGTGTTAATGTTGCCTGACCGCAGGATTTGTTTGGCCTGATATTCATGCAGGTTCATTTGTTTTTCGATGGAAGCTCGCCAAAACGTGCATTTTGAAGCAAACCCCTCCGATGCGGAAGCTGTCATCCGCGTCGTTCCGCGCATTGCGGAACTGGCCGCCGACGCCTGGAATGCCCTGGCCGGCGATTCGCCTTTCCTGCAGCATGCCTTTTTGCACGCACTGGAAGCCACCGGCTGCGTCGGGCCCGACATCGGCTGGGAGCCGGTGCACCTGGCGCTGTTCCGCAACGGCCATCTCGACGCCGCGATGCCGCTTTACGTCAAGCATCACTCCTGGGGCGAGTTCGTGTTCGACTGGGCATGGGCCGACGCCTACCGCCGGCATGGCTTGAGTTATTACCCCAAGCTGGTGTGCTGCGTCCCCTTCTCGCCGGTCCCGGGACCGCGCCTGCTGGCAGGCAACGATGCGGACCGCACGACGCTGATCCATGCAGCCTTGAAACTCACCCGTGATCTGGGATTTTCATCCTTTCACATCCTCTTCCCGACCGCGCCAGACCACGTCGCGCTCGAAGCAACGCCGCTCATGCACCGCAGCGGCTTCCAGTTCCACTGGAACAACGCGGGCTATGCCGATTTCGACGCATTTCTCGCCGCGATGACACACGACAAGCGCAAGAAAATCCGTCAGGAAAGAAAGAAGCTCGCCAACCTCGGCGTAACGTTCCGCTGGGTCGATGGCGCGGAGAGCACGGATGCCGACTGGGACCATTTCTATCGCTGCTATGCCGACACCTACGCTCGCCACCGCAGTGAACCGCATCTCAACCGGGCTTTCTTTGCCGAGCTGCGCGCGACGCTACCCGACAATCTGGTGCTCATCATTGCCGACAAGGATGGCGAGCCCGTCGCCTGCTCGTTCTGCATGAAAGATGGCCAGCGCCTGTACGGCCGCCACTGGGGCACGCTGGAATACCTGCCTGGACTGCATTTCGAGACCTGCTATCAGCAAGGCATCGAATATGCCATCGCGCATGGGCTTTCGGTATTCGAAGGCGGCGCACAGGGCGAGCACAAGCTCGCGCGCGGCCTTGTCCCCACCGCCACGCATTCCTGGCACTGGCTGGAGAATGCCGAATTCCGCGAAGCGGTCGACCGTTTCCTCGAACGCGAGACCGATGCCATCGGCCACTACATGGACGAACTCGAGACCCCGTTCCGCCGCGAGCCGCCCGCTGCCGCCGCGTCGAAAGACACCTCATCGGGCCGCTGAACCGCTGGTCGGTCTCCTGTACTTGTTTTACACTCGCGGAAAACGATAAGCGGATGTGTATCAACCGATCCACCCGAGGGGGAAACATGCTTGCAAGAACCTTGGCCAGCCTGAGCCTGCTGGCCGCCGCGCAACCCGCGCTGGCGAATATCGATATCCAGTTCGACTTCAGCTACGACACGTCCAATTTCTTTTCGTCCAACCCCGACAGCGTTGCCGCACTGAATGCCGCCGCGTCCGTATTCGAGACGCGTTTTGCGGACAACCTGACCGCGATCACGTCGTCCGGGCCCAACCATTTCAGTACGGTATTCTTCAATCCTTCCACGCCCGGGACCGATGTCACGCTGAGCAATCAGAGCGTGTCCACCGACGTCATCCGCATCTATGCCGGCGCCGCCAACCTGGGCGGCTCGACCCTGGGAATCGGCGGTCCGGGCGGATACAACTGCTCCGGCTTCAGTAGTTTCTGCAACACCGACACGCAACGCGGGCAGGGCGAAACGCAGAACCTGTACGACAGCAACGGCGCCTTGCTGTCCCGCAACGCCGTCGATGTCGCACCGTGGGGCGGCTCGATCAGCTTCGATAACGCTTCGACCAACTGGTACTTCGGCCTGACCACGGCCGGCCTCAATTCGTCCGAATACGATTTCTACTCGGTTGCCGTGCACGAACTGGCCCACGTCCTCGGATTCGGCACCTCCGATTCCTTCGAAGCCCTGACGTTCGGCAGCGACTTCATTGGCGCAAGCACAGGCTCGGTCGCGCTGTCCGCCGATCTCGGCCACTGGGCGGACGGCACGCTCAGCACCGTCAATGGCGTCAGCCAGGAAACCTCAATGAGCCCCGCCATCTACAACGGCCAGCGCAAATACTTCACCGCCCTCGACTTCGCCGCCATGCAGGACATCGGCTGGCAGGTCACCGCCGTACCGGAAGCCGATACCTGGGCGATGCTGCTGGCAGGACTGGGGCTGGTCGGGTTCGCCGCACGCCGGCGGACGGCCTGAGCGTCGGTTGCAGCCAATAAGAAACGGCGGGGAGGCCCGCCGTTTCTTA
>MKWL01000021.1:238226-381991 GCA_001899305.1 Thiobacillus sp. 0-1251
CAGCGCGCCGTTGACGAACAGGTGCCACACGCGCAAGCCGCCGTTCAGGGCGGCCCAGCGCAGCCAGAATGCCGCGACCAGCGTGACCACCACGCCCAGCAGGACTTCCTTTTGCGGCATCCAGGGGGTCAGCGAAATCCCGATGGCGGGCAGCAGCGTGCCCTGGAACACCATGGCGCCGGTGATGTTGCCAAACGCCAGCGTGTCCTTGCGCTTGCGTATCCACAGGATCGAATTCACCTTTTCCGGCAACTCGGTCGCGATCGGGATGATCATCAGCGACAACAGCAGTGCGGAGATGCCCAGGATGGGCGCAGCCAGCTCGACGCCGTGAATAAAGCCCTTGGCGCCGGCAATCAGCAATCCCAAACCCAGAGCCAGCTGCACCAGAATGAAAAACAGGTTTTGCGGCAGGCCCAGACGCGTCAGCAGCATGGGCGACCCCGCCTCGGTCGCATGCCCGTCTTCGACCAGTTTGGCCGATGCGCGCAGGGTCAGCATCACATAGACGAAGTAGATCATCACCATGACGAAGGCGAGTGCAACGCGCACCCAGCCGCCGTCATGCGGCACGAACATGGCGGCAAACGCCAGCAGGAAGGCCATCAGGAAGAAATCCAGATCGCGCTTGAGCCCGGTCTTCTCGGGCGTGAGATGACCCTGGATACCACGGCGTTTCAGCACGGCCACGCTCATCAGCGACAGCGACAGCGTCGACAGCATCAGGGGCGCGCCCAGGATGGCGCCGACGCCGATTTCCTCGTTGGTGACGGTGTTGCCGCCGCCGGCAAAGATCGCCAGCAGCGGCACCAGGGTTTCGGGCATGGCGGTGCCGATCGCCGCAAACAGCGAACCGGTCACGCCTTCCGAGATGTGTAGTTTCTCGCCCAGGTGTTCGAGCGCGTTGACAAAGACTTCCGCCGCCACGAGGATGAGCAGCAGATAACCGAAGAGTTCGAGAAACAGCATGGGAAGCAGCCGCGAGGAAAACCGCGATTCTACCAGTCGGGGCCGGCTTGCCCCGGCTGGGTTTTCACGCCTGGCCGAAGGCAGTTACCACGCTCGTCTCGCCGGCTCTTTCGGCGTCGGTGTCGTGTTGTTCACCGCACCGCACTGCGGTGCATGCCGGGCATGGAAACAGGTGTTGCCGCAGGCGCTCGCCGACCTGGCCAACGAATTCCACGAAGTCGACGTCAGCGAGGCCACCGGGGTGGCGCGCTACTTCGGCATCTTCCACCTGCCCACGATCTACCTCTATCGCGATGGCCGGTTTCATGCCGAACTGCAGTGCGAGGCACGGCCCGAGATCATACGGGAGGTTGCGCAACAACTGCTCGCAGCGCCGCCGCAGGACGAACCCTAGACGCCACGCACGTGCTGAAGTACGCGCGGAATCGTATGTCTAGTTCAACATCAGTGCGCGCCCGACAAACACGACTGCAATTGTCAGCAGCCCGATGGCGAGATTGATGCCGATCAGTTTGCGGATCTGTGCCAGTGCCGCACCGCCCGCTTTCCAGTCCTGTGCACCCACCGCTCGCTTGAGTTTCTTGTAGGGCGCGAAGAACACATGGGCGAAAATCAGCATCATCACCACGCCCAATACCAGCATGGTCAGCGCATAGTGCGGCGCTGCGGCACCGCCGAGCTTCATCAGCATGTGCAAGCCGCTCAGCAGAATCAGAACGACCGAAACCCACACCCACGGAAAGAACTTGCCGAACACGCCGGCCCACAGCGTCAGACGCTGTGGTGGCTCCAGCACGCTGGCCGCCACCGGACGCAGCGCCATATAGGCGAAGAACATGCCGCCCACCCAGACGACGATGCTAAGAACATGCAACAACAAGGTCAGGTTCACGCGATTTCCTTTCAGAACAGGTTCAAAACAAAGTTATCTGGTCGAGCACGAGCTTGACCGGGGCGAAGCTCCTGCGGTGTTGCGGGCAGGCGCCGTGTGCCTTCAATGCATCGAGATGGGCGGCGGTGCCGTAGCCCATGTGCTGGGCAAAGCCGTAGACGGGATATTCGTCATGCAGGCTGCACATGAATTGATCGCGCGCAGTCTTGGCGAGAATCGAGGCTGCGGCGATCGCCGCCACTTTGTCGTCACCCTTGACCACGGCTTGCGAACGCCACGGCCACTCGGGACAGCGGTTGCCATCGACAAGCACCTCATCCGGCGTGCGGCCCAACCCCGACACGGCACGTTGCATCGCCAGCATGGTGGCATGCAGGATGTTGAGCCTGTCGATTTCGGCGACACTGGCTTCGGCCACGTACCAGGCAATGGCTCGTTTGCGAATCTCGTCGGCCAGGCGTTCGCGGGCGGCGGCGGACAGTTTCTTGGAATCGCGCAGGCCCGCTATGGGGTCGCCAGGATCGAGCATGACGGCGGCGGCCATCACGGGACCTGCCAGCGGCCCGCGGCCCGCCTCATCGACGCCGCACAAGCCGAGCGGGCCGACATGCAGAACGACGGATGAACGCGGTTTCATGTCCTTCCCGCCAGATAAGGCGCAACCGCCTCGGCGATGCGCGCGCTGGCATGCTGCTTCAGGCTCAAGTGGATGTCGCGGAACGTCTCGACGACGGCACGTCGACGCGGCGCATCGTCGAGCCATGCCAGGGTGTCGTTTGCCAGGTTCTCGGGCGTCGCGTCTTCCTGCACCCGTTCCGGCACCACGAAACCGCGCGCGAGGATGTTCGGCAGTCCGATCCAGGGCAGCAGCGCCTTTTTCCGCATCAGGTGCGCGGTCAGCGCGGGCACGCGGTAGGTGATGACCATTGGTTTCTTGAACAATGCGGCTTCGAGCGTGGCCGTGCCAGACGCCACCAGCGCCACGTCGCAGGCCGCCAGCGCGGTATGAGACTGCCCGGCCAGAACATGCAGCGGCACGTCCAGTCCCTGCCCGGCCTGTCGGATCAGCCGGCTGGCGGCTTCGCTTGCGGCAGGCAGTACGAACTGCGCGTCAGGGTGATGGCGCAGGATGCGCACGGCGGCCTCCAGCATCAGTCGTGCATGACGCGTCACCTCGGACAGCCGGCTGCCCGGCAGCAGCGCGACGACCGGCCCCGTCTGCAGGCCCAGCGCCGCACGTGCACCGACGGTATCGGGTTCCAGTGGAATGACGTCGGCCAGCGGATGGCCCACATAGCTGACAGGTATGCCCGCACCCCGATAGATTTCCTCCTCGAACGGAAAGACCACCAGCATGTGCGACACCGCCTGCCTGATGCGATGAATCCGCTCGGGTCGCCATGCCCAGATCGATGGGCTGACGAAATGCACGGTGGGGATGCCGGCCTGCTTGAGCTTCGCTTCCAGCGTGAAATTGAAGTCCGGCGCGTCGATGCCGACGAACACGCGCGGCCGTTCGTTCAGGAAATAACGCGTGATGCGCGAACGGATCCACAGCAATTCCGGCAGATGGCGCAGTACCTCGACATAGCCGTTGACCGCCAGTTTCTCGCTCGGGTAGATCGCCTTGACGCCGGTCTCGATCATGCGCGGGCCGGCGATGCCGGCAGCCTGCAAATCGGGGCGGCTTTGTTGCAGCGCGGCAATGAAGTGCGCCCCCAGGAGATCGCCGGACGCTTCGCCGGCGACCACGCCCAGATCGATCACCGAATGATGCCGCGCTCGGCGCGTGCAAGGAAATCGAGCAGTTGCTGCACTTCGGCATGCTTCACGCCTTCTGGCGCGAGCTTGGCCTGCGCTTCGGCCAGGGTGTTGCCTTCTCGGTAGAGCGTCTTGTAGGCGCGCTTGAGAGCGGTCAGCGCTTCGGCGGAAAACCCGCGCCGCTTGAGGCCTTCGCTGTTGAGTCCGTGCGGTGCGGCCGGCTGGCCCGACGCCATGACGAAGGGTGGAATGTCCTTGAACACCACGCTGGAGATGCCGGTCATCACATGCGCGCCGATCTTGCAGAACTGGTGCACGCCGGTGAAGCCGCCGAGGATCGCCCAGTCGCCGACTTCGGCATGGCCCGCCAGCGAGGCGTTGTTGGCGAAGATGGTGCGGTCGCCCACCACGCAGTCATGCGCGATGTGGACGTAGGCCATGATCCAGTTGTGGCTGCCGATGGTGGTGACGCCGCGATCCTGCACCGTGCCGGTGTTGAAGGTACAGAACTCGCGGATGACGTTGTCGTCGCCGATTTCCAGGCGGGTCGGTTCGCCGGCGTATTTCTTGTCCTGCGGCGCCTCACCGAGCGAGACGAAATGGAAGATCGTGTTGCGCGCGCCGATCCGGGTGTGGCCGGTGATGACGGCATGGGCGCCAACCGTGGTGCCGGCGCCGATCTCGACGTGCTCGCCGATGATCGTGTAGGGACCGATGTCGACGTCGTCGGCAAGCCGTGCGCCCGGCGCGACCAGCGCGGTGGGGTGTATCGTCGCCATGTCAGGGCTTGTCGCGCAACGTGGCCATCAGCTCGGCTTCGGCGACCAGCGCGCCATCCACTTCGGCCCGGCCGGTGTACTTCCAGATGCCGCGCATCTCGCGCACGATCTCCGCCTTGAGGACCAGCTGGTCGCCCGGTCTGACCGGCTTCTTGAAGCGCGCATTGTCGATGCCCGCGAAGTAGATGATGCCGATCTGATCCGGCGTGTAATTCTTGGTCTTGAACGACAGGATCCCTGCCGCCTGCGCCATCGCTTCCAGGATCAGCACGCCCGGCATCACCGGCGCCCCCGGGAAGTGGCCCGGGAAAAAAGGCTCGTTGATGGTGACATTCTTGATCGCGGTGATGCTTTTACCGAGTTCGAGTTCGATGACCTTGTCGATCAGGAGGAAGGGGTAGCGGTGCGGCAGGTACTGCATGACCTGCTCGATGTCCATGATCATGATTTGCTTTCCAGTTCGGTTAGGCGTTTTTCGAGCTGCTTGATGCGGTTCACCAGCTTGTCGAGGTTGCGCATGTGTACGGCATTCTTCTGCCACACGTCGTGTTCCGAGAAGGGCAGCGCCGACGTGTAGGTGCCCGCTTTCGGCAGCGATTTGGTGATCAGCGTATTGGTCGAGATGCGGGTGCCGTCGGCGATCTCGATGTGGCCGAAGATCATTGCCGCACCGCCGATGGTGCAGTGGCGACCAATTTTCGCGCTGCCGGCGATGCCGGTGCAGGCGGCAATCGCCGTATGCGCACCGATCGTCACGTTGTGCGCCACCTGGATCAGGTTGTCGAGCTTGACGCCCTCCTCGATCACCGTGTCTTCCAGCGCCCCGCGGTCGATGGTGGTGCAGGCGCCGACCTCGACATCGTCGCCGATCAGCACGCGGCCGATCTGCGGGATCTTCTCCCAGCGGCCGTCGTTCGGCGCAAAACCGAAGCCGTCCGCGCCGATCACGCAGCCCGCGTGCAGGACGGCACGATCACCCACTTCGCAGCGGTGATACAGCGTGACGTTGGCGTGCAGCAGACAGTCGTCGCCGATGCGGGCATGGTCGCCGACGACGCAGTTGGGGCCGACCACCGTGCGTGCGCCAACCACGGCGCCGGCGCCGATCACCGCGCCGGGGCCAATGCTGGCGTCGGCGGCAATCCTGGCGTCAACGGCAACCGTCGCCGCGGAATGGACGCCCGCGGGCGGGCGCGGCGGCGGGTTCAACAGTGCCGAAACGCGCGCGAAATACAGGTAAGGGTTGGGCGTAAGGATGCGCGGCAGCGCCGTCGCGTCGCGCGCCTCCAGCGGCAGGATCACGGCGGCGGCATGCGTGCCGGCCAGTTGAGCCAAGTACCTGGCTTGCGAGACAAAGCCGATTTCGTCTGCCTGCGCCTGGTCCAGCGGCGCAACCTGGCGAATCGTGATGCTGCCATCGCCCAGCAACTCCCCGCCAAAACGCGCAACCAGTTCGGTCAGCGTAGAGGCCATTGGCTGCTTAGCTTCCGCGGCCGAGTTTATTTTCCACGGCCACGTTTATTTTCCACCCAGGGCCTTCATCACGCGATCGGTGATGTCGTTCTTGGGATCGACGTAGACGGCCTGCTCGACGATCAGGTCGAATTTCTCCGTCTTGGCGATGTCCTGGATCGCCTTGCGCGCGCGCTCCTGGATCTGGCTCAATTCTTCGTTGCGGCGCAGGTTGAGGTCTTCGCGGAATTCGCGCCCCTTGCGCTGCAGTTCGAGATTGAGATTGTTGAGATCGCGTTCCTTCGACTTGCGGTCGCTGTCCGACATGGTCACGCCATCCTTGTCGAGCTGCGCCTGCAGGTCACGGGCCTGCTTGGCCAGTTTCTGCAGTTCCTGGTCGCGTCCGGCAAACTCACGTTCCAGCTTTTTCTGCGCGGCAATCGACAGGGGCGCCTCGCGCAGCAGCCTCTCGGTGTTGACGAAGCCGATCTTGGTGTCGGCCAGGACGGGCGCGGCCGCGAACGCAGACGCAAGGATCAGGGAAACTGCCAGCTGCTTGAACTTCATCATGAATACTCCAGTAACGGCCTACCCTCAGAACACATTGCCAAGGGTGAATTGAAACATTTCAGCTTTGTCGCCCGTCTTTTTGACGATCGGTTGCGCCAGGCTGAATTTGAGCGGGCCGAGCGGCGAAACCCAGAGGACGGCAATGCCCGCCGAATAGCGCAAGTCGCCGAATGCGAACGTCTTGTACAGGTTGTCCTTGTCGTCGGGCCCGAAGGTGGCGCCCGCATCGACAAACGCCGACATGCGTAGCGACTGGTCATCCTTGAGACCCGGCAGGGGGAAGAAGACCTCCGCATTGCCGACCACGCGCTTGTCGCCGCCCAGCGCGTCTCCGTTCGCGTCCTTGGGTCCCAGGGTGCCCGTCTTGAAGCCACGCACCGAGCTGTTGCCGCCCGCATAGAAGTTCTTGAAGAACGGCAGGGGCTTGCCGGACAGGCCGTCGCCTATCCCCACCTCGCCATTCAGCATCAGGGTGAAGCTCTTGCTCAGCGGGATATATTGCTGGTGCTGGAACGACAGCTTGTAGTACTGCAGGCTGCCGCCCGGCGTGCCCACCTCCGCCGCCACCCGCTGCATCAAGCCTTTGGTCGGGAACAGGTAGCTGTCGCGGGTATCGCGCGACCAGGATGTATCCAGACGCACGGTATCGTTGTCCTTGCCGAACTCGTTGACGAATCGCGTGTACTGCACCGGGCTGTCCGAATAGGTGGTGAGCGAAGTCTGTTCGTAGGTCAGGCCGAACGAGAGGAAATCGCGCTCGTTGACCGGCAGGCCGAATCGCACGCCGGCGCCATAGGTCGAGGTCTTGTAGGCGCCCACGTTGGAAAGCGAGGTGGCATCGACGTCGCGGCGATACAGGTCATAGCCCAGGCTGACGCCATCGATGGTGTAGTAGGGATTGGTGAACGACAGCGCATACACGGTGTTGACGCTGCCCGAGTTGATCTGCGCCGACAGCCGGTTGCCGGTGCCGAACACGTTGCTCTGCGAGACCGAGCCCGACAGAACGATTCCCTCGGACGACGAGAAGCCTGCGCCCAGCATGATGCTGCCGGTGGATTTCTCGGCCACGCTCACGTTGACGTCGACCTGGTCGGTGGTGCCCTGCACCGCCGGGGTCTCGATGTTCACTTCGTTGAAGTAGCCCAGGCGATTGAGGCGGTCGCGCGACAGGTTGATCTTCTCGGCGTCGTAATACGCGCCTTCCATCTGGCGTACTTCGCGGCGCACCACTTCATCGCGGGTCTTGGTGTTGCCCGAGACGTTGACGCGATTCACGTATACGCGGCGGCCCGGATCGACGAACAGCGTGAACGCGACCGTGCGCTTCTCCTTATCGAGGTCGGGCACCGCGTTGACGTTGGCGAAAGCATAGCCGTCGTTGCCGAGACGGTCGCCAATGGCCTTGGTGGTCTCGGTCAGACGGTCGCGCGCGAACACCTCGCCCGGCTTGATGGTGATGAGCTTTTTCAGTTCGGCTTCCGGTACCAGCATCTGCCCGGCCAGCTTGACGTCGGACACCTTGTACTGGGGGCCCTCGGTCACGTTGACGGTGATGTAGATGCCCTGCTTGTCCGGCGAGATGGATACCTGGGTTGAATCGACGTTGAACTCGAGATAGCCGCGATTGAGGTAGAACGAGCGCAGGGCTTCAATGTCGCCGGCCAGGCGCGTCTTGGAATACTGATCGTTCTTGGTGTACCAGGTCAGCCAGCCCGGCGTGGTCGAGGTGAACTGCTTCAGCAGTTCCTTTTCCTTGAACGCCTGGTTGCCGACGATGTTGATCTGCTGGATCTTTGCGCTGTTGCCTTCCACCACGTCGAACTGGACGGCGACCCGGTTGCGCTCCAGCGGCGTCAGGGTGGACTTGATCTCGACGGCATACTTGCCGCGGTTGAAGTATTGCCGCTGCAGTTCCTGCTCGGCCTTGTCCAGCAGGGAGCGGTCGAGCACGCGGCCCTCGGCCAGTCCGGTTTCCTTGAGGCCCTTCTTCAGGTCATCCTCGGAAAACTCCTTGATGCCGGTCAGGGTGATCTTGGCGATCGACGGACGCTCCTCGACGGTGACGATCACTACCCCGTCGCGCGCTTCCAGGCGCACGTCCTTGAAGAAACCGGTGGCATACAGCGCCTTGATCGCCGCGGCGGTCTTCTCGTCGGTCATCGTGTCGCCGACCTTGACCGGCAGGTAGCTGAACACCGTGCCCGCCTCGGTGCGCTGGATCCCTTCGACCCGGATGTCCTTGACGACAAAGGGTTCTGCTGCGAACACGGGCTGCGCGGCGAATACGACGGCAAGGGCAAGCGTCAAACGGTTCAGGATCATGGTTGTTATCATCCGCCTATCAGGCGTTGCAAATCGTTGAACAGGGCAAACGACATCAGCAGGAGCAGGAGCATCATGCCGATCCGGCTCCCTATTTCCATGGTGCGCTCGGACACCGGGCGACCGGTCAAAACTTCGGCAACATAATACATGAGGTGTCCCCCATCCAACAGCGGGACAGGCAGCAGATTCAGCACCCCCAGGCTCACGCTCACCAGCGCCAGAAAACCGACGAAACTGATCCACCCGAGCGTGGCACTCTGGCCGGCATAGTCGGCAATGGTCAGCGGGCCCGACAGGTTTTTCCAGGACACCTGCCCCAGCACCATGCGCCCCATCATCTCGAGCGTGAACAGGCTCATGTCCCAGGTTTTTTCTGCGCCGCGTCCCAGCGCCTCGATCGGTCCGTAGCGTACCTCGGTCATCAGGTCGTCCATCAACGCGGGATCGACCTTGGGACCAGCGCCGATCTTGCCGATACGCTGGCCATTTTCATCCACCGTATCGGGCACGACCGTCAATATGTGCATCTGCCCTTCGCGTTCGTATTCGATGCGCAAGGATTGCGACGGATGCTGGCGAATCAGTTTCACCCAGTCCTGCCAGTTCGACACGGCTTGCCCGTCGGCGGCGACCAGCCGGTCTCCGCTCTGGAAGCCAGCACGCGCCGCCGCGCCGCCGGGCAGCACTTCGCCGATGACCGGATCGATCTCGGGGTCGTAGCGCACGATCCCGAGCGGGCGCAGGGTGTCCCGTTCCAGGTTATCGGTATCCATCGGCGGCGCGTCGAGCTGCACGCTACGGCCATCGGCCAATTCCAGCACAAGCGGGTCACCCGCCACACCGGCGCGTAGCAATTCCAGTCGCAGGTCCTGGAATGACGGGGTGTCGGTGCCATTGACGCGGCGGATTTCATCCCCTGACACCAATCCCGCCTGCGCGGCCGGCGTGCCGGCTGGTGGCTCGCCGATCAGCGGCTTCATCGCTGGCATGCCGTGCAGGAACAGCGCCCAGTAGAACACGATGGCCAGTAGGAAATTGGCGATCGGACCCGCCGCGACGATACCGATGCGGCGCCAGACGCTCGCCCGATTGAAGCTGCGATGCGCCTCTGCGGCCGGAACCACGCCTTCGCGTTCGTCGAGCATCTTGACGTAACCGCCAAAGGGTAGCGCGGCCAGCGCCCATTCAGTCTGGTCGCGGCCGAAACGACGACTGAACAGGGGTTGGCCAAATCCGAGCGAAAAACGCAGCACCTTGACGCCGGCCAACCGGGCCGCCAGGTAGTGACCGAATTCGTGCACCACCACCAGGATGGCGATGGCGACCAGGAACCAGACGACGGTATGCAGCACGCTCATGCGCAGGTCTCCAGGTAGGCGCCCGCTACGCGGCGCGCCTGGCGGTCCGCTTCGAGCAGGTCGTCCAGCGTATCCGCCGGGCCGCCCGCCAGCGTGTCCAGCGCGTGGGCAATACTGGCAGCGATGGCGTTGAACGGAACCGCGTCATCGAGGAAACGTGCCACCGCGACTTCGTTGGCGGCATTCAGCACCGCCGCGGCATTGCCCCCCGCATGCAGGGCATCGAACGCCAGTTGCAGGCACGGGAAGCGTACGGTATCGGGGGCTTCGAACGTCAGCTGCCTGCCCATCAGTTCCAGCGCCGACACGCCGGCCTCGATGCGCTCGGGAAAGCCCAGCGCGTAGGCGATCGGCGTGCGCATGTCGGGCGTGCCCATCTGCGCGATCACCGAGCCGTCGGCGTACTCGACCATGGAATGCACGATGCTCTGTGGATGCACCACCACCTTGATCTGCTCGGGGCGCGCGTTGAACAGCCAGCGCGCCTCGATCACTTCGAGCCCCTTGTTCATCAGGCTTGCCGAATCGACCGAAATCTTCCTGCCCATCACCCAGTTGGGATGCGCCACCGCCTGTGCCGGCGTGGCGGCGGCGATCGCCTCGGCCGACAGGGTGCGGAACGGCCCGCCCGACGCGGTCAGCCACAGCGCCCTCACCCCGGCGCGCTGGAAGTCGCCGTCGAAGTCGCGCGGCAGTGCCTGGAAAATGGCGTTGTGCTCGGAATCGATCGGCAGCAGTTCGGCACCGCTGGCGGCAATGGCGTCCATGAACAGCTGGCCGGACACCACCAGGGTTTCCTTGTTGGCCAGCAGGATCCGCTTGCCGGCCTGGGCGGCCGCCAGCGTCGCGGGCAGACCGGCCGCGCCCACGATCGCCGCCATCACGGTATCGACCTCGGGCGCCGTCGACACCTCGGTGAGCGCGGCAGCCCCCTCGAGCACCTCGATCGCCAGGCCTTCGGCAGTCACCCGATCGCGCAGGGCAGCAGCAGCGGCTGGCTCGCTCATCACCGCGAAGCGCGGGCGGTGCGTACGGATCTGCTCCACCATGCGTTCGACCTGGGTCGCGCCGCTGAGGGCGAACACCTTGAAACGACCGGGGTGGCGCGCCACGACATCGAGCGTGTTGACGCCGATGGTGCCGGTGGCGCCCAGGATGGTGAGGACACGCGGTTTCATGTCGCGTTCATTCATGGGGAATGCTCCAGCCACATCCACATGCCCGTGGCGATCGGCAGAGTGGAAGTCAGTGCATCGATCCGGTCGAGCACGCCGCCGTGCCCCGGCAAGGTGTCGCCGCTGTCCTTCATGCCCGACACGCGCTTGATCCACGACTCGAACAGATCGCCCAGTACCGACAGGTAGAGCAGCCCGCACACCATGAAAAACAACGGCCGCACAGGCAGAGCGCTCCACAGACTCAAGGCGACGGTATACACGGCCAGTGCCACGAACGCGCCCGCCACGCCTTCCCAGGTCTTGCCGGGACTGATGGCGGGTGCGAGCTTGTGGCGCCCGAACAGACGCCCGGAGAAATAGGCAGCGGTATCGGCGATCCAGACGACCGCCATCACGCCCAGCAACACGGCAGGCCCGCGCGCATGCAGATAGAGCAACGCCGCCCAGGTCGGCAGCAGAAGCACGACCCCGATCGCGGCACGCACGAACACGCGGGATGCTTCCCAGCGTCCCAACAGCCACAGGGGGGCAACCAGCAACCAGAAGACAATGGCCAGAACAATCAGGACGCGCTGGAAAATCGGCCAGTCACCGGCCAGCCCATACGGCAGCACCAGTGCGCACAGCGTCAGCACGATGGCGTAGACGCGCGCAGACAGTAGCGAAAAATGGCTCAGGCGCGCCCATTCGTAAGCCGCCATGCCCACCACGCCCGCCATCAGTACCCCCCACAACCATGCTGGCGCCCACAGTGCGGCCGGTACGAACACGGCCAACAGCAATACGGCGGTGCCTATCCTGCTGAGGAGCGGCGTCATGGATGGCGTCTCCGGAATGCCGTCACGACGCGGATCGCACCTGCTCGCTGGTGCGGCCAAAACGGCGTTCACGGGTTCGATAGGAGGCGATCGCTTCGTCCAGCGCCGCCGGATCGAAGTCAGGCCACAGCGCATCGGTGAAATAAAGCTCAGTGTAGGCCAGCTGCCACAGCAGAAAATTGCTGATGCGCTGCTCGCCGCCGGTGCGGATGAACAGGTCCGGCTCGGGCATGTCGGCAATACTGAGTTTCTGCGCCAGCGCCGCTTCATCCACTTCGTCCGGCGACACGCCGGCCGCCATCAATTTCTTCATCGCCTGTACGATGTCCCAGCGTCCGCCGTAATTGGCCGCGACGGTGAAGGTGAGGCGGGTATTGCCGCGCGTCAGCGCTTCCGCATCGCGGATCAGGGTCTGGATACGCTCGGAAAAGCCCGACAGGTCGCCGATGACGCGGAAACGGATGCCATTTTCGTGCAGGCGCGCGACCTCATTTTCCAGTGCGCGCATGAACAGCTCCATCAGCAGCGTGACTTCTTCCTGCGGACGTCGCCAGTTCTCTGAACTGAAGGCGAATACGGTGAGATGCGACACGCCGCGCTCGGCGCAGGCGCGGATCACGCCGCGCAGCGCCTCGACGCCCTTGCGATGCCCGGCAACACGCGGCATCAGCCGGCGCTTCGCCCAGCGACCGTTGCCATCCATGATGATGGCGATGTGCCGCGGCACGTCAGTGCCGGCAGGCGTCGCTTGCTTCTTGCGGGTAGACACGCTGGATATGCTCGCCTGATTGCTCAGACCGCGAGCAGGTCCTTCTCTTTTTCGGCCAGCATCTTGTCGATCTCGCCGATGAACTTGTCCGTCAGTTTCTGCACCTCGTCCTGGGTACGGCGCTCTTCATCCTCGGTCGCGGTCTTGGCCTTGACCATGTCCTTCAACGTGCCATTGGCGTCACGGCGGATGTTGCGTACCGCGACGCGCGCATTTTCCGCCTCGCCGCGCACGACCTTGATCAGATCCTTGCGACGCTCCTCGGTCAGCGAAGGCATCGGCACGCGGATGATGTCGCCGTGTGTCGCCGGATTCAGGCCCAGATCGCCATCGCGAATCGCCTTCTCGACCTTGCCGACCATGTTTTTCTCGTATGGCTGCACGCCCAGCGTGCGCGAATCGATCAGCGATACGTTGGCAACCTGCGGCACCGGCGTCGGGTTGCCGTAGTAGTCGACCATGACGTGGTCGAGAATACCGGCGTGCGCGCGTCCGGTACGCACTTTGGCCAGATCGTTCTTCAGCGCTTCCAGCGACTTGCCCATTTTCTGTTCGGCAGACTGCTTGATGTCGGCAATGGTGGTTTCAGCCATTTCAGCTCCTCAATGGTTGCTTACCCGCGTACCCTCGTCCTCGCCCATCACCACGCGCTTCAGCGCGCCGGGTTTGAAGACGTTGAACACGACGAGCGACAGTTTCTGTTCGCGACACAAGGCAAAGGCGGCGGTGTCGAGCACGCCGAGATTGTTGGCGATCGCCTCGTCGAAACTCAGGGTCTCGTAACGGCGGGCATTCGCATCCTTCTTGGGGTCGGCGGTATAGACGCCGTCGACTTTGGTTGCCTTCAGCAGCAGGTCGGCGCCGATCTCGGCCGCGCGCAGGGCAGCGGCGGTATCCGTGGTGAAAAACGGATTGCCGGTTCCCCCGCCGAAAATCACCACCCGCCCGGCTTCCAGTTCGCGCACCGCCGCGTCACGCTCGAAATCTTCGCCCAGGTGGGCGATGTGCACGGCCGTCTGCACGCGTGCCTCGACCCCGGCCTGCTGCAGCGCATCCTTCAGCGCCAGCGCATTCATCACCGTCGCCAGCATGCCCATCGAATCGGCGGTGGCGCGGTTCATTCCGGACAGTGCGCCGGTGGCGCCACGGAACAGATTGCCCCCACCGACCACGATACCGACCTGTATACCCAGCGCAACGACTTCACGAATCTGTCCGACGAAGCCGGCCATGGTCTCGGCGTGATAGCCAAAGTTGTCCGGCCCCATCAGGGCCTCGCCGGACAGCTTCAGCAGGATGCGTCGCACCGGCGCCATGCCCGGTCAGACCTTGGAGGCTGCCGCGACTTCAGCGGCGAAGTCGGACACCTTCTTCTCGATGCCCTCGCCCACCACGTACATCACGAAGCCGTGGCACTGCGAGTTCTTCGACTTCAGCACCTGCTCGACGGTCTGCTTGTCGTCCTTGACGAAAGGCTGCGACAGCAGCGTGACTTCCTTGAGAAACTTCTGTACCGTGCCTTCGGCGATTTTTTCCAGCATGGCTTCCGGCTTGCCGGCTTCCTTGGCCTTTTCGATCGCGACACGACGTTCCGTGTCAATCAGCTCCTGCGAGACGCCCGAGGCATCCAGTGACTTCGGCTTGGATGCTGCGATATGCATCGCGATGTCGCGCGCCAGCGCTTCGTCGCCGGTCACGTCGACCAGCACGCCGATCTTGCCGCCATGGATGTAGCTGGCGAACTTGCCCTGGCCGTTCAGGCGCACGAAGCGGCGCACCGACATGTTTTCGCCGATCTTGCCGACCAGTTCGGTGCGGAAGGCTTCCACCGTGGCGCCCTTGTAGGGTAGCGCGGACAAGGCGGCGACGTCGGCCGGATTCTGTTCCAGCACCATGCCGGCGAGCGCATTGGACAGCGCCATGAAGTCGTCGTTCTTCGCCACGAAGTCGGTTTCGCAGTTGACTTCGACCATGGCGGCGGACTTGCCGTCGGCGCTGATGGCAATGGTCACGATCCCTTCGGCAGCCACGCGGCCGGCGCTCTTGGCAGCCTTGTTGCCGAAGCGCACGCGCAGGATTTCTTCTGCCTTCTGCATGTCGCCGCCGGCTTCCGACAGTGCCTTCTTGCAGTCCATCATCGGTGCGTCGGTTTTCTCGCGCAGGTCCTTGACCATGCTTGCAGTGATTTCAGCCATTTCGAACTCCTATCCCAAATTACTCGATTAAATTCAGCCAATACAGAAAGAGGGGCCAACGCCCCTCCTCGAATACGTTCGCCGGGAATGTCTCCCGGCGATATTGAGCACGTCGCGTTTATTCAGCGGCGACGCCACCCTCTTCTTCCACTTCGACGAACTCCTCGCCACCGACGATCTCGCTGATGACCTGGGCACGGCCTTCCAGCGCCGCATCGGCCATGCCGCGGGCGTACAGGCGAATCGCGCGCGCCGAGTCATCGTTGCCGGGGACGATGTAGTCCACGCCTTCCGGGCTGTTGTTGGTGTCGACCACGCCGATCACCGGAATGCCCAGCTTCTTGGCCTCGACCACGGCGCCCTTCTGGTAGCCGACGTCGATGATGAACAGCGCGTCGGGCAGGCCGCCCATTTCACGGATGCCGCCCAGGCTGCGGTTCAGCTTGTCGACTTCGCGCTGGACGGTGAGGATTTCCTTCTTCGACAGACGGCCCGGTTCGGCCAGCGAGGCTTCCAGTTCGTTCAGGCGTTTGATGGACTGCTTGACCGTCTTGAAGTTCGTCAGCATGCCGCCGAGCCAGCGGTTGTCGACGTAAGGCATGCCGGCGCGCTGCGCTTCTTCGCGCACGATGTCGCGTGCGGCGCGCTTGGTGCCGACGAACAGCACGTTGCCCTTGTTGGCGGCCAGCTGGCGCACGAATTTCTGCGCCTCCTGGAACATCGGCAGCGATTTTTCCAGGTTGACGATATGGATCTTGTTGCGATGACCGAAAATGAACGGGGCCATCTTGGGGTTCCAGAAGCGGGTTTGGTGGCCGAAATGGACACCGGCCTCCAGCATTTGGCGCATGGTGACAGACATGAAAATCTCCTAAAGGGTTGAGCCTCCACCCGTCAGCAGCCGCGCGCCGTCTCAGTCTGAACGCGCAACCACCCTTTAATGACAGGTGTGCGAATTTGTCCGAACCATTCCGGACAGCCCGCGATTCTAATTCGAACGGGCACTTATTTCAAGGTGCCGACGGCAGGGCAATCTGCAGCCACACCGCCAGCCCGCCGCCGGGCCGGTCCTGCAGGCTGACCGCCCACCCTTGTGCGGCCGCCAGTTGGCGCACGATCGCCAACCCCAGCCCTGAGCCGCCGGTGGCAACGTTGCGCGAGGCTTCCATCCGGTAGAACGGACGGAACACCGCCTCCTGCTCCGACTCGGGAATCCCGGGGCCGCGGTCGAGCACGCCGATGCGACACCCTCCTTCCGCAGCCTCGGCACGCAGCGTCACTGGCTGGCCTCCGCCATAGCGCAGGGCGTTTTCCAGCAGGTTGGCCAGGATGCGGCGCAAAGCGCCGATGGGCACCTCGAGCGCAATATCGGCCGCCTCGATCTGCACGTGCTCGGCCGCGCCGGGCGTGGACCGTACCAGATCGGCCAGTAGATCGGCCAGTACCACCCGCCGGGCAGCCTCATGACCGAAGCCGCGTGCCAGCGTCAGCACATCGCCGATCAGACGGTCCATCGCCTCGATGTCGCCCTCCACCTGCGCCGCCAGTTCCGCGCTCGGCTTCTTCACCAGCATTTCCACCGCCAGCCGCAGCCGTGCCAGCGGCGTACGCAAGTCATGCGACACGCCGGCCAGCAGCACTGTGCGGGCAGCCAGCAGGTCCTCCACCTGTTTCGTCATCTCGTTGAAGCGGCGGCTCAGGGCTGCGATTTCACGCGGCCCGGTCTCGGGCAGACGCTCCGGCGTCTGCCCACGGCCCAACGAGGTGACCGCCTGCTGCAGTCGTTGCAGCGGCCGGGTGGTCCGACGGGCCAGCCACCAGGCCGCAAGCAGGGTCAGCAGCGTGCCGCCAGCCAACGAGGCCAGCACGGCATGGATCGGGCGCGGGCCGATGCGGCTGTGGGGAAATCCTACCGACAGACGTCCATCGCCGGCAGGGAGTGACGCCCAGAACCATTCCTGCCCCCGGATTTCCTCGCGCGAGGTCGCAACGGGTCCACCCACTCGCACGCTCAGGGACGCCACCAGGAAGCGCAGGTAGGGCTCTCGCCATGACGGTGGCTCGGCGTTGTGCGGCGGTTCGGCGCGCAGCGCCAGCGCATGCGAGCGTGCCAACTCGATCTCGAAAGCAGGACGGGTGACCGGTGGCAGTTCGCTCCAGGTCTGTGCCGACAACGTCATCAAACCCGCTAGGTCGGCCGCCGAACGGCGCGCCATCGGCACCATCAAAAAGTAGGTGATGGCCGATACCACCAGCAGTTCGAAGAGGATGAAGAACACCAGCAGCAGCAAGGCGCTCTGCTGCGTCAGGCTCAGACGCGACGACAGTCTCACGCCTCGCTGCCGCGCGGATTGAACAGATAGCCCTCGCCACGCACGGTACGGATATAGACGGGCTCCGTGGAATCGGGCTCGATCTTGCGGCGCAAGCGGGTGACGCGGGTATCGACGCTGCGGTCGAACGGATCGCGCTCGTAGCCTTTCAGCATGTCGATCAGGGTATCGCGCGACAGTACCCGCAGCGGGTGCTCGACGAAGATGCGCAACAGGGCGAATTCGGCGGTCGACAGTTTCACCTCGACGCCGTCGCGGGTAAGCCGGTGGCTGGCCGCATCCAGCCGGTACGGCCCGAAGCTGGGCAGCGCCGGCTGAGAGACTGGCTCACCCTGACCCTGGCTGCGCCGCAACAGCGCACGCAGGCGGGCCAGCAACTCGCGTGGACTGAAGGGCTTGGCCAGGTAATCGTCGGCGCCCATTTCCAGGCCCACCACGCGGTCGATTTCCTCGCCGCGCGCCGACAGCATGAGGATCGGCACGTTCGACTGGCTGCGCAGGCGGCGCGCCAGCGACAACCCATCCTCGCCGGGCATCATCAGGTCGAGCACGATGGCATCCGGCATGCCGTGCTCCAGCACCTGCCACATTGCCGGTCCGTCCATCGCCGTCTCCACCGCGAATCCGCTGTCGCCCAGATACGCCTCCAACAGGGTGCGCAACCCCGGGTCGTCGTCCACCACCAGGATGCGTGCCGCGGCGGACACCGTCACAACGCACTCCGGGCAGGGTTGGGCACAACAGGCTTGAACGATTGCATCATGCGGCGTCCGGATTGGGTGGCGGGTTACGGTTTTCGGGCCCTGCGTCCGATAGTTTTATCCTACCCCACAACAGGGCCTTTCCGGCCCGCCTGTCACAAACGGACACACACTGACATGCAGTGCCATCCAGCCGACATCGCCCAGAGACACAATCGGCCCACACTGCATTCCACCGCAATCCCGCGGCCTCAACGAAACCCGAACCCTACATGACCCTGCCCCGCCTGAGCCTGCTCCTTGTCCCGTCCGTCCTGACCCTTGCCATGCCGGCACTGGCCGAGGCACGCCAGGGCAACGCGAACAGCGCGCAGCCTCGCCCCCTCAACCTGTCGTTGCCGCGCGATCTCCCGCATCCCCCCGGCACAAGTCAGGTCGACGAGGCGGTGCAGCGCAATCTGCGCGCGCCCGCGCCAACCCAGGACAGTCAGCGGGCTCCGGCCCCCCTGCCTTATGGCACAGGCTACGAGCATCGCCACCAGGACATGGCGGCGCCAGGCGTCAGTCCCGGTGCCGCTCCTGGCGCCGGCGCCGGACGACGGGGTCGTTAATTCCACCAATTCAAGGAGAGCACCATGAAATCGACCAAAATTCTTTCCGCCATCCTGCTTGCCGCCGGCCTGGCCAGCGGCGCAGTCCACGCCAAGGGCGGCCACGCCGGGATGGGGGGCGGCATGGGAATGGGCAATACTGGAATGGCCTACCCTGATTCGGCACAACGCAAGGAAACGCGCACCCAAAACCGCGATGAGAAGCGCATCCAGACGCGCGATGGCACCCAGGCCAACAGTGCGCAGCGTAACCAGAACCGCGACCAGATCCGCACCGAAACCCGCGAGCAGGTTCGCAGCGGTGGAACGTCAGCCGCGGGGCAGTAAGGGCAACGCAGATAGCCGGTGTGTTTTCCGGCGGACACGCAACCGGGGACCTGCTGCCGCATCCCTGGTTGCGCCCACCATGCCATAAGCATGGTTTTTCCAGCGCCTGCCGGGCGCGCTAGAATGCTGCTTTAAGCCCCGCAACTAGCCAAACATGACTGTCACCATCAAAACCGGCGCCGAAATCGAAGGCATGCGCGTCGCCGGACGACTTGCCTCGGAAGTGCTCGACTACATCACGCCTTTCGTCAAACCTGGCGTCACCACGGGCGAACTCGACCGGCTGTGTCACGACTACATGGTCAACGTGCAGGGCACGATCCCGGCGCCGCTGAACTACGCGCCGTCGGGGCACACCCCATACCCCAAGTCGATCTGCACCTCGGTCAACAACCAGGTCTGCCACGGCGTGCCGGGCGAGAAAGTCCTGAAGAACGGCGACATCGTGAACCTCGACATCACGGTCATCAAGGATGGCTGGCACGGCGATACCAGCCGCATGTTCGTGGCGGGCGAGGGCTCGATCCAGGCCAAACGCCTGATCCAGATCACCTACGAAGCGATGTGGGTCGGCATCGACCACGTGAAGCCTGGCATACGCTTGGGCGACATCGGCCACGCCATCCAGCGCTTCGCCGAAAACCATGGCTACAGCGTGGTACGCGAGTTCTGCGGCCACGGCATCGGCCGGAATTTCCATGAAGACCCGCAGGTGCTGCACTACGGCAGGCCTGGCACCGGCCTCGTGCTGGAACCGGGCATGACCTTCACCATCGAGCCGATGATCAACGCCGGCCGCCGCGACATCCGCCAGATGCCCGACGGCTGGACCATCGTCACCAAGGACCGTAGCCTCTCTGCGCAGTGGGAACACACGATCCTGGTGACCGACAGCGGCTACGAAGTCCTGACCGTCTCGGCCGGCACCCCGGCCGTTCCCGACCGCATCCGTCACGCTGCGTGAGCAAACCGCCGTTCGCCGATCTTCGCGAGCGGCTCAAATCGGGTCGCTCCGATCTGGCTGCGGCCTTTCTGCGCAAATCCACCACCCACTACCTGAGCCGCCACGCTGCACTGGTCGACAGCGTGCTGATCGAACTCTCGGCCCGGCTCGCTCTGCCCCCCACGTTCTGCCTCGCAGCCGTCGGCGGCTACGGACGCGGCGAACTGTTCCCCGGGTCCGACGTGGACGTGCTGATGGTACTGCCCCATGACCCCACCCCCGACCAGCAAGCCACGCTGGAAAACTGGGTGCAGGCCTGCTGGGACGTCGGGCTGGAGATCGGCCATAGCGTGCGCACGGTCGACGCCTGCCTGGCCGAGGCCGCGGACATCACGGTGGAAACCAACCTGCTGGAGGCGCGCTTCATATACGGCGCGGCAAGCCTGTTCGACGAATTCGGCCGCTGCTTCCAGGCACGTTTCGACGCCCAGCATTTCTTCGACGGCAAACTGGCCGAACAGCAGGCACGCCACGCACGTTTCGACGACAGCGCCTACAAGCTCGAACCCAACCTGAAGGACAGCCCCGGCGGCCTGCGCGACCTGCACACCATTCATTGGCTGGCACAGGCCTGCGGCATCCAAGGAAGCTGGAGCGGCATTGCGCGCGCCGGTCTGCTCACCTCCGCCGAGGCACGCCGCATTGCGCGCGAGGAATATTCGCTGGCGGCTTTGCGCATCCATCTGCATCTCCTGTCCGGACGGCGCGAAGACCGGCTCGCTTTCGATTATCAAACCGAACTCGCTGCACGCCTGGGACTCGCCGCCACGACGCACAAGCGCGCAGGCGAACGCCTGATGCAGGGGTATTACCGAGCCGCCAAACTGATCCAGCGCGTCAACGACATCCTGATCCAGTCACTGCGCGTACGTCTGTTCCCGGTGACCGCGCCGCCCGAACCGATCGACGCCGATTTCCAGTTGCGTGCCAATCTGCTCGAAGCGCGTGCAGCCGACCTGTTCGAGCGCAAACCGGATGCCCTGCTGCGCGCCTTCATCGTCTATGCCCAGCACCCGACGCTGGCCGGTTTCGAACCGGCGACGCTGCGCGCACTGTGGCGCGGCAGCACGCGCATCGATGCCGCATTTCGCGCCGACCCGCTGCATCGCACCCTGTTCATGACGCTGCTGCGCCAGCCGGTCGGCATCACCCGGGCGCTGCGTGCGATGCATCGCTATGGCCTGCTCGGTCGCTACATCCCGGCATTCGGCCGCGTCGTCGGGCAGATGCAGCACGACCTCTTCCACGTCTACACGGTCGACGAACACATTCTCACCGTGCTGCGCAACGTGCGGCGCTTCACCGTGGCGGATCTGGCGCACGAATTCCCGCTTGCCAGCCGCCTGATCGCCGCGTTCGACAAGCCCGAGCTGCTCTACCTGGCCGCCCTGTTCCACGACATTGCCAAGGGACGCGGCGGCGACCATTCCGAACTGGGTGCCGTCGATGCACGCCGGTTCTGCCGACAGCACCAGCTCGACAAGGCGGACAGCGAGCTGGTCGCCTGGCTGGTGGACATGCATCTGGTGATGTCGCGCACCTCGCAGAAAGAAGACATCAGCGACCCCGCGGTCATCGCCGCCTTCGCCGTCCGGGTCGGCGACACGCGCCGGCTGGCGGCCCTGTACCTGCTGACCGTGGCCGATATCCGCGGTACCAGCCCGAAGGTCTGGAACGCCTGGAAAGGCAAGCTGCTGGAAGACCTGTATCACGCTACCCACGCCCGGCTGGCGGGCAGCGACGCCGCGGTGGCGGACATTGCCGCTCGGCAGAACGAAGCGCGGGTCAATCTCGCCCTGTATGGCCTGCCGGCCAGCGCCGCCGATGCGCTATGGAAGCATCTCGACGAACGCTATTTCGTCCGCTTCGATGCCCGCGACATGGCCTGGCAGGCGCGCATGCTGTGGCGCCGCACCGACAGTGCCGACGCCGTCGTGCGGGCACGGCTGTCGCCGGCCGGCGAGGGTATTCAGGTGCTGGTCTACACGCCCGACCGGGCCGACATCTTCGCGCGCATCTGCGGCTTTTTCGCCCGTATCCAGTACACCATTCTCGAAGCCAAGATCCACACCACACGCAATGGGTATGCCCTGGACAGTTTCCAGGTGATGGACCTGGCCAATCGCGGCATCCATTACCGCGATTTCCTGAATTTCGTGGAATACGAACTGGCACGCGACCTCGACCCGACGCGACCGATGCAGCCTGTACCGCGCGGCCGCCTGTCACGCCATCAGCGCCACCACCCTTACCCCACCACGGTACGGCTGGAAGCCGACGCCCAGGGCAACGGCCACATGTTGTCGATCACCTGCGCTGATCGCGGGGGCTTGCTGTTCGCGGTGGCGGAAGTGCTGATGCGGCATGACGTGAACGTCTATGCCGCCAAGATCGACACCCTGGGCGAACGGGTGGAGGATACGTTTCTGATCCGGGGCGCCGCCTTGCAGACGCCCGCGGGCCGCGAAGCCTTGGAAACCGAGACGATCGAAGCGTTGAAGTGACCTGCGTCGGGCCCTAGACGGCCGGGCGCGCGTATTCGTCGACGTAACGACCGCGCGACGGCGTTTTGCGGGCAGGCGGTGATTTCTTGCGTACGCCGTCGGCCGGCTTCTTGATCTTTTCTTCCACGTCGGTCTTGACGCGATTGCGCCCGCGCCCAGGGCGAACCGATGTACTGACCCCCGCCACATCGGCGAGACTCAGACCGAAATACCGTTCGTAATCGTGGAACACACTCATGCCGCCTCCCGCCATTCCTTGAGGCTGCCGGCCAGCGTGCGCGTCAAGGCGATGAGGCTGCCCAGCGTATCGACATCCGGCGTGGCCTCGCACAAACCGATCTTGCTGTCGGCATACACCGACAGGATCAGCAGGTTGTGCTGCACGTCCAGCGGCAGCGCCAAGGTGCCTTCGGCCAATCCGGTCTGGATCGCGTGCCAGACGCTGCGGCTGGCTTCCAGTGCTGTCATGAGACGCAGCGGGCGACTGGGATCGGTCCAGTGCCGCTGCACGGCCATCAACTGGGCGGCAATGTCGTCGAGCTGGGCTGCTTCGTCCATCATCACGTCGGCGTGGTGAATATGACGCTGCGCCTGCTGGATCTGATGTTCCGGGATCATGGGGGTCCTTGCTGCGTGTGCCGGGGCACGTCGCCCACGGTTACGTTACAAGTTAGCGGCGAGGACCGTCGCAACTTTAGGCAAGCTAAATGCATGCCCGGAAGCGTCGAAAACCCGTCAATCGTCCTGCAGGGTTTGTCCCGGGAACAGGGTCTCGGTGAAGCCGAAATTGCGTAGGTCGCGAATCCGCATCGGATACAGAATGCCGCGCAGATGGTCGACCTCGTGCTGCACCACGCGGGCATGGAAATCGCTCACGCGGCGATCGATCGGCTGCCCCGCGGCATCGAAGCCCTGATAGCGCAGGGATACGTGGCGCGGCACCAGCCCGCGCATGCCCGGTACCGACAGACACCCTTCCCAACCGTCTTCCATGACGTCGGACAAGGGAGTCAGTACGGGATTGATCAGCACCGTGAACGGGACGTTCTCGGCATCGGGATAACGCGGATTGGCGGCAACTTCGAAAATCACCACCTGCAGGCCGATGCCGATCTGCGGCGCCGCCAAGCCGGCCCCGTTGAGGGAACGCATGGTGTCGTGCATGTCGACGATCAGTTGCGCCAGTTCGGGCGACGCGAAATCTTCCACCGGTTGCGCCTGCGCGAGCAGGCGCGGATCGCCCATTTTCAGGACCTCGCGGATGGCCATGGCTGCTCCAGCTGTTGCAGGTCGGCAGGCTCCAGCCAGCGCCAGCCGCCGGGCGGCAGGTCTGCGGGCAAGGCATGACTGCCGATGGTTTCGCGATGCAGCGTCTCGACCCGGTTGCCCGTCGCCGCGATCATGCGTTTGACCTGATGGTATTTGCCTTCGGCGAGCGTCAGGCGCAACGTGCGCGCATCGAGTCTGTCACAGGCCAGCGCGGCAATCGGCGCCGGTTCGTCGTTCAATGCCACGCCTTGACGCAAGGCCTCCAGCATGGCGTCGGTCACGGGCTCGGCACAGGTGGCACGGTAGATTTTGGCAATGCCCTTTCGGGGCGAGATCATGCGGTGGATGAACTGCCCGTCGTCGGAAAACAGCAGCAGGCCGGTGGTGTCCTGGTCGAGCCGTCCCACGCACTGCACCCCGCGTTGCAGCAGCGGGGGCGGCAACAGGGAAAACACGCTGGGGTGATGGCTCGGATGATGCGAGCACTCGTAGCCGGCAGGCTTGTGCATCAGCACATAGGCCTTCTCGCGATATGCCCAGGCGACGCCGTCGAGCGTCAGTTCCAGCCCCGCCGGATCGACTTCAGTCTCCGGATCGTCGCAGAGCACGCCGTTGACCGCGACTGCGCCCGCACGCACCTGTGCCACACAGCCCTTGCGCGAGCCGAACCCCTGCGACTGCAGGGCGCGATAGAGTTTCATGCGGTAGCCATGCCCAGCTCAATACGTGCACAAACCGGCCGCGTCGTCGGTCACCAGTTGTTCCAGCAGATGCCGTACCTGCAACATCACTTCGCCCAGCACGGCCTGGATTTCACCCATCTGGATGCCTTCGGACGATAGTCCTCGGCCAGCCGCATAATTGACCACTGCGCCCACCGTCGCGTAACAGAGCGCCAATTCGCGCGCCAGATAGGCTTCCGGCATGCCGGTCATGCCCACCATGTCGGCGCCGTCGCGCTCCATGCGGTTGATTTCGGCCGCTGTTTCCAGGCGCGGCCCCTGTACTGCGCCGTAGACGCCGCCGTCGCGCAGGCTGATGCCGGCTCGGGTGGCGGCTTGCAGTAGCGCCGTACGCATGGCGCCGCAATAGGGGGTGGTGAAATCGAGATGGGTCACCGGCTTGTCGCTGCCCGCGAAATACGTGGCGGCACGGCTGTGCGTGTAGTCGATGATCTGGTCGGGGATGGCCAGCGTACCGGGGATCAGTTCGGGGTGGATACCGCCGACCGTGGCGACCGACACCACGCGGTCGACGCCGTGTTCCTTCAGCGCCCATAGATTGGCGCGATAATTCACCTCATGCGGCGGAATGGTATGGCCGTAGCCGTGACGCGCCAGGAAGATCACCTCCTGCCCGCAGATGCGGCCGAAGGTCAATGCGCCCGAGGGTTCGCCGTAGGGCGTACGTGCCACCTGGCGATGGGTGATTTCAAGATTGGCCAGTTGCGTGAGGCCGGTACCGCCGATGATGCCCAGCATGTTATTTGTCCTTCAAAGCGTAAATGGCCGGCAGGTTGCGCCACAGCCCGTAAGCGTCCATGCCGCAGCCGAACACGTAGCGATTGGGCACGTCCAGCCCCACGAAATCGGCCCGGATCGGCTTGGCCAAACCGTTGTCCTTGTTGGTCAGCACCGCCGACCAGACATGCGCTGCCCCCATATCGACGAGTTTGTCGCGGATCGCGGCCAGGGTCTCGCCCTCGTCCAGGATATCGTCCAGCACCAGCACGTTGCGCCCGACCACGTTCTGTCCCGGCAGCACGCGCCATTCCACCTCGCCTCCCTCGGTCTTGCCGCGATAGCGGGTGACATGCAGGTAATCGAACTCCAGCGGGAAGCGCAGCCGCGGCAGCAACTGACCGGCGAATACCACCGCCCCGCCCATGACAGCCAGCACCAGCGGAAACGTATCCCGCAGCCCCAGTGCGATTTCGCCGGCCAGGCGGTCGAGCACGGCCTGCACCGCTTCTTCCGATGCGATGCACTCGGCGTGGTCCAGCAATTGTTGCGCATCCAGCCGTGACATGCGGCCCCCGGGATTCCTGGAAAGTCGGCAGTCTAAGCGGTGTCAGCCGATGTTTCCAGACTTTGCGCGGGTCGAGTAAGCTTGCGCCATGTCGATTTCCGCCTCTGATCCCAGCGAGCTCGATGCTGCCGGATGGCTGGCCGGCGCACGCCGCCTGCCTTCGCCGAATTGCGATGCGCGACCGGAAGGTGCGGCGATCGAGCTCATCGTCATCCACAGTATTTCTTTGCCGCCCGGCGTATTTGACGGCGACGCCGTGATCGACCTCTTCACCAACCGGCTCGACTGGGATGCGCATCCTTACTACCAGGGCATACGCGGCCTCGAGGTGTCGGCGCACTTCTTCATCCGCCGCGACGGCACGCTGATCCAGTTCGTGCCCTGCGCACTGCGCGCCTGGCATGCGGGCAAGTCGACCTGGCAGGGACGCGAACGCTGCAACGACTTTTCCATCGGCATCGAACTGGAAGGCAGCGACGACCTGCCTTTTACCGATGCCCAGTACGCGGCCCTGATCCCGCTGCTGGCCACGCTCAAAACGGCCTACCCGATCCAGGCAGTCGTGGGCCACAGCGACATCGCGCCGGGCCGCAAGACTGACCCCGGCCCCCATTTCGCCTGGCAACGGCTGGATGCGCATACGGCCTGACCCGTTCGTCTTCGTCGGCCTGCTTGCGCTGCTGCTTGCCGGCTGTGCGCCCATGCTCAACCTCGACGCCCGGCGCCTGCCCACGCAAGCGCTGTCCAGCCACGCCGACAGCCCGCTGCGAACCCAGCTGGCGGCCCGGATTCCACCCGGCGAATCGGGCTTTCATCTGCTGAAGAGCGGCCAGGCGGCACTGGCGGCCCGCCTGGCGCTGGCACAACGCGCCACCCGTACGCTGGACGTGCAGTACTACCTGTTCCACAACGACACCACGGGCAAAATGGTCGCCGCCTCGCTGCTGGCTGCAGCCGACCGCGGCGTGCGCGTGCGTCTGCTGATCGACGACATCGACACCGCCGACAAGGAACTGGGGCTCGCCACGCTGAATGCCCACCCCAATATCCAGGTGCGGCTGTTCAATCCCTTCCACACCCGCAGTACCAGTCTGCTGGTCAGGGGCTGGCAGGCATTGCGCGAAAGCGTCCGCCTCAACCGCCGCATGCACAACAAGGTTTTCATCGCCGACAGCCAGGTCGGTATCACCGGCGGGCGCAACATCGGCGACGAATATTTCGGTGCCGACCATGATCTCGCCTTCATCGACCTCGACGTCGTCGCGGCCGGTGCCATCGTCAATGCGCTGGCACAGTCGTTCGACACCTACTGGAACAGCGAGGCCGCCGTGCCCGCCTCCGCCCTGCCGATCACGCCCAGCGACAAGCGGCTGCAACGCACCACCCGGCGTTTGTATGAATTCCGCGCCCAGCAGCTCGACAGTGCGTATGGCCGCGCCCTGACCGCGGCCGACCCCATTCCTGGGCTGTTGAAAGGTGACACGTCCTGGCGCATTGCGCCCGCGGATCTCATCGTCGACCCGCCGGAAAAAGTACTCAAGCGCAGCAAATCGCCTTCCAGTCTGCTGGTCGGCCAGCTCGCCGGGCTCTGGGTCAACCCCACCCGGCACGTCCTCATCGTGTCGCCCTATTTCGTGCCCGGCGCCGCAGGCATGGCCTATTTCGAATACTGGCGCAGCCAGGGCATACAGGTCGACGTCCTGACCAACGCCTACGCCGCCAGCGACGTGCCGATCGTGCACGCCGGCTATGCCAACTACCGCATCCCGTTGCTGGAGGCCGGCGTCAATCTCTACGAGCTGAAACCGGTGGCCGAACCCATCGGCGGCCGCCTGCGTGACCTCTCCGGCGGCTCGTCGCGCGCCAGCCTGCATGCCAAGACCTTCGTATTCGACGACGAGCACGTGTTCATCGGCAGCTTCAACTTCGATCCACGCTCGACCCTGCTCAATACCGAAATGGGCCTGGTGATCCATTCGCCTGAACTCGCCCGCGAGGTCACCGACATGGCCGAGAACGCAATGCGGCCCGAACGCAGTTTCCGGCCGCGACTCGCCATCGAAACCGTCAACGGAAAGATCGAGCGACGCCTGCAATGGACCGACGTGCACCAAGGCAGCCCGCGCACGTTCGATCGCGAACCCGACACCACCCCGATCCAGCGCGGCCTGCTGCGCATATTGCAGGCGTTGCCGATCGAGGAATACCTGTAAGCCACGGTAAAATCGGCTTTTCTGTTTTTGCTGGATTGACCTATGCGACTCGGCACCCCACTTTCCCCTTCCGCCACCCGTGTCATGCTCCTGGGTGCAGGCGAGCTCGGCAAGGAAGTCATCATCGCGCTGCAGCGCCTTGGCGTCGAAGTCATCGCCGTCGACCGCTACGTCAATGCGCCCGGCCACCAGGTCGCGCATCGGGCCTACGTGACCGACATGAGCGACCGCTCGGCGCTGCGCGCGCTGATCGAGGCCGAGAAACCGCATCTGGTGGTGCCGGAAATCGAGGCCATCGCCACCGAGACCCTGCTGGAGATCGAGGCGGCCGGCCTGGCCGAAATCATTCCCACGGCACGTGCCGCCAACCTCACCATGAACCGCGAGGGCATCCGCCGGCTCGCCGCCGAAACGCTGAACCTGCCGACCTCGCCCTACGTGTTCGCCGACAGCCTGGCCGAGATGACGGCCGCAGCGGAGAAACTGGGCTATCCGGTGATCGTCAAGCCGGTGATGTCGTCGTCCGGCAAGGGCCAGTCGCGGGTGGACGACGCCAGCCAGTTGCAAACGGCGTGGGACTATGCCGCCAGCGGCGGGCGGGTGGACAAGGGCCGCGTCATCGTCGAGGGCGTGATCGACTTCGATTATGAAATCACACTGCTGACCGTGCGTGCACGCGGGCCGTCGGGCGAGATCGAGACCCATTTCTGCGCCCCCATCGGCCATGTGCAGGTAAAAGGCGACTACGTCGAATCGTGGCAGCCGCAGGCGATGTCCGCCGCCGCACTGCAACGCGCCCAGGAAATCGCTGCCGCCGTCACCTGCAACCTCGGCGGGCGCGGGCTTTTCGGCGTGGAGCTGTTCGTCAAGGGCGACAGGGTGTGGTTCTCCGAAGTCAGCCCGCGCCCGCATGACACCGGCATGGTGACGATGGCGACGCAGCGGCAGAACGAATTCGAACTGCACGCACGTGCCATCCTCGGCCTGCCGGTTGATGTCTCGCTGCGCGAACCCGGCGCCTCGGCCGTGATTTACGGCGGCATGGACGCGACCGGTATTGTGTTCGATGGCGTTGCCGATGCGCTCGCCATGCCCGGTGTCGATATTCGGCTGTTCGGCAAGCCGCAGGCTTTCGTCCGCCGCCGCATGGGGGTGGCGCTCGCCACCGCCGCCGGCACGGACGAAGCCCGTCAGCGCGCCAAGGCCGCCGCCGCCGCGGTCAAAGCCGCGAAAGGCTGAACGATGCAAACGCATTATGAACGCCTTGGCGGCAGCGACGTCATTCGCCGCCTGGTCGACCGCTTTTACGACTTGATGGACGAAGACCCGGATTACTACGGCATCCGCAAACT
The DNA here is from genome assembly GCA_001899305.1 of Thiobacillus sp. 0-1251. Taxonomy (GTDB): domain Bacteria; phylum Pseudomonadota; class Gammaproteobacteria; order Burkholderiales; family Thiobacillaceae; genus Thiobacillus. Next base: position 267,637 of record MKWL01000021.1, read on the forward strand.
GCATCCGGCCGACCTTGGTGAATCGCGCAACAAGCTGTTCTGGTTCCTGTCCGGCTGGACCGGCGGTCCGCCGGAATATATCGACCGCTTCGGCCATCCCTTCCTGCGCCGCCGCCATATGCCCTTTGCCATCGGCGAGGCCGAACGCGACCAGTGGATGGGCTGCATGATCCGCGCCATGCAGGACGTGGGCGTGGATGCCGCCATGCAGCAGGAACTGACCGCAGCCTTCTTCAAGACCGCCGACTTCATGCGCAACCAGCCTGGATGATCATGAAACGGCTGATCGGCTGGGGAGGACTGTTCGTTGTGCTGGCCGCACTCACCCTGCTGCCCTGGCTGGCGCTGGATGACGCACCCGCCATCGAGCCGCCGGCGCAATTCCGCCGCACCGACCTCGCCTGGATCAAATCGCTGTTCGAGAAGCACGACCCGCGCGGGCAGACGCCCGATGTCGTCCAGAGCATCCAGCTCGACGAGGCCGAGCTCAACCGGCTGCTCAACTACGCTGTCGAACTGCGCCGCGTCAGCGGCATTGCCGCCGAGCTTACGCCGGGACTGGCCACCCTTACCGCCACGCTGACCGTCCCGTCGAACCCGTTTGGACGCTACCTCAACATCACCGCCGAAGTGGCCGATGTGCCCGGTGGCATCCGCATCCGGAGCCTGCAACTCGGCAGCCTGCCGCTGCCGGGTACGCTGGCCGACTGGACGGCACGTCTGGCGCATCGCTGGCTGCGGCGCGACAAAACCTATGCGGCACTGGCTGATGCGTTCACGCAGGTGAGTTTCGATGAAAACCAGGCCACGCTGGATTACCGCTGGCGTCCCGAGCTGCTGACGCGGATCGAGCGAAAAAGCGCCGAACTGCTGCTTGCACCGGAAGATCAGGCCCGCATGCTGGCCTATGCCGAACGGCTGGATACGCTGCTGAAGCCCCACCCGCGCGGCAGCACGGTGCCGCTGGTGAGCATCATGGGCCCGCTGTTTACCTACGCCCTGCAAAACGGCAACGACGCGCGCGAGGAAAACCGCGCCGCCCTCACTGCACTGGCGGCGTACCTGGGAGGGATCAGCCTGCCCAAGTTGCTGGAGGGCGACAGCCATTCGATCCGCCGGGCACCTCGCGTACTGCTATCGATCCACGGGCGGCGCGACTTTGCCGAGCATTTCGTGATTTCCGCCGCCCTATCGGCCAACGGCGGCAGTCGCCTGGCCAATGCCATCGGCCTGATGAAGGAAGAAGAGGACGCCGACCGGGGCTCGGGCTTCAGTTTCACCGACCTGGCCAACGATCGTGCCGGCGTGAAGCTCGGCACCCACGCGACCGGTGATGCCGCGGCCCGGGTGCGACAACTGCTGGCCGTCTCCCACAGCGACACCGACCTGCTGCCCGATTTCCGCAACCTGCCGGAATTCATGCCGCAGACCGAATTCGACCGCCGTTTCGGGCCCATCGGCAGTGCACGCTACCAGCGGGTGATCCAGGGCATCGACGCCCGGCTGGCCGCGCATCCCCTGGCCCAATAAACGGGTTCCGTCACAAAACCCTGTTATAATGCCGGGTTTCCCCGAATCCCGGCCCCCATCATGTCCCGCAAGCTCCGCAACATCGCCATCATCGCGCACGTCGACCATGGCAAGACCACGCTGGTCGACCAGCTTCTCAAGCAGTCCGGCACCTTCCGCGACAACCAGGCGGTTGACGAGCGCGTCATGGACTCGAACGACCTGGAAAAGGAACGCGGCATCACCATCCTGGCGAAGAACACCGCGATCACCTACGGCGACTACCACATCAACATCGTCGACACCCCGGGCCACGCCGACTTCGGCGGCGAGGTCGAGCGCGTGCTCGGCATGGTCGACGGCGTGGTGCTGCTGGTCGACGCCGTCGAAGGCCCGATGCCGCAGACGCGCTTCGTCACCAAGAAGGCGCTCGCGCTCGGCCTGCGTCCCATCGTCGTGATCAACAAGGTGGACCGTCCCGGGTCGCGCCCCGACTGGGTCGTCGACCAGACCTTCGACCTGTTCGACAAGCTCGGCGCCACCGACGACCAGCTCGACTTCCCCATCATCTACGCGTCCGGCCTCAACGGCTGGGCCTGCCTCGACCTCAAGGACGCGCCTTCGCAAGGTGGCAGCGCGGCCGACATGAAGCCGCTGTTCGACACCGTGCTCACTCACGTTCCCACCCCGCCCGGCTCGGCTGACGCGCCCTTGCAACTGCAGATCGCCGCGCTCGACTACTCGACCTACACCGGCCGCCTCGGCGTCGGCCGCGTACTCAATGGCCGCATCAAACCCGGCATGTCGGTCGTCGTGATGAACCACGAAGACCAGGTTGCCACCGGCCGCATCAACCAGGTGCTCGGTTTCAAAGGCCTCGACCGCATACCGGTGGACGAAGCCGAAGCCGGCGACATCATCATCATCTCGGGTCTCGACGACATCGGCATCGGCGTCACCATCTGCGACAAGGAAAACCCGGTCGGCCTGCCCGTACTCGGGGTCGACGAACCCACGCTCACCATGGATTTCATGGTGAACACCTCGCCGCTCGCCGGCACCGAAGGCAAGTTCGTCACCAGTCGCCAGATCCGCGACCGCCTCAACAAGGAACTGCTGACCAACGTGGCGCTGCGCGTGGACGACACCGGCGACGCCGACGTGTTCCGCGTCTCCGGCCGCGGCGAACTGCACCTGACGATTCTTCTCGAGAACATGCGCCGCGAAGGCTTCGAAATGGCCGTCGCCAAGCCGCGCGTCGTGTACAAGGAGATCAACGGCGAGAAGTGCGAACCGTATGAAAACCTCACCATCGACCTGGAAGACGAACACCAGGGCGGCGTGATGGAAGAAATCGGCCGCCGTCGCGGCGAGCTGACCAACATGGAATCCGACGGCCGCGGCCGTACCCGCCTGGAATATCACATTCCTGCGCGCGGTCTGATCGGCTTCCAGTCCGACTTCATGACCATGACGCGCGGCACCGGCCTGATGAGCCACGTGTTCGACGACTATGGCCCGGTGAAAGCCGACCTGCCCGGCCGCCACAACGGCGTGCTGGTGTCACAGGACAACGGCGAAGCCGTCGCCTACGCACTGTGGAAACTCGAAGACCGCGGCCGCATGTTCGTCTCGCCCGGCGACAAACTGTATGAAGGCATGGTCATCGGCATCCACAGCCGCGACAATGACCTCGTGGTCAACCCGATCAAGGGCAAGCAGCTCACCAACGTGCGTGCCTCCGGCACCGACGAGGCCGTACGCCTGACCACGCCGATCAAACTAACGCTGGAGTCCGCGGTGGAGTTCATCGACGATGACGAACTGGTGGAAATCACGCCCAAGTCGATCCGCATCCGCAAGCGCCACCTGCAGGAACACGAGCGCAAGCGCGCCAGCCGCGCGGCGGCGTAATCCCGTACCGGCGCGAGCCGGGACTGGTTTGACCCAACCCGGCTCAGGCCGGGTTTTTTTATGGCGGCACAGGTAAAATCCGCGCATGCAACCTGTCGAAATCGGCCTCCTCGCCGGCCTTGCCGTCCTCATCCTCATGATCGCCATCCTGCTGCTTCGCCTGGGCGCGCTGCGGCGGGAGCAACTCGGATTGCCCGCGCTATTGGCTCAGGACATGGAAGCCCGCCACCGCGCGGTGCTGACCGACCTGCACGCCGGATTGTCACAGCAATCCGACCGCATGCAGACCCAGCTCGCCGCCTTGCAGGTGGCGCAGAGCGAACGGCTGGCGGAAACGCGCGAAACCGTCACCGGCCAGTTCACCCTGTTCCAGACCGCGATGCTGGAAAAGCTGATCGAGCAGGGACGCGCCGAGCAGAGCCTGCTGCAGGACACGCTCAAAGGCATGACCGCGCACTTCAACGAGCGCGTCCAGCAGTTGTCGCAGACGGTCGACGGCCGCCTCAATGAAATATCCGGTAAGGTGGCCGAGCGGCTCGACGAAGGCTTCAAGAAGACCAACGAGACCTTCACCTCGGTGATGACACGGCTGGCGGTGATCGACGAGGCGCAAAAAAAGATCGAGGGCCTCGCGTCCAACGTCGTCTCGCTGCAGGAGATCCTGGGTGACAAGCGCTCGCGCGGTGCCTTCGGCGAGGTTCAGCTGGAAGCGCTGGTGCGGAACAGCCTGCCGCCGGACGCCTACGCGTTCCAGCACACCCTCAAAAGCGGGGCGCGCGCCGACTGCGTGCTGATCCTGCCCGCCCCGACCGGCATGGTCTGCGTCGATTCCAAGTTCCCGCTGGAAAACTACAGCCGCATGTTCGACGACGGCCTGCCGCCGGCCGAGCGCGACGCCGCACGACGGCAGTTCAAGGCTGATGTCAGGAAGCACGTCGACGACATTGCCGCCAAGTACATCGTCGAAGGCGAAACCTCCGACGGTGCCGTCATGTTCCTGCCGGCCGAGGCGGTGTTCGCCGAGATCCACGCCTACCATCCCGACCTGGTCGAGCACGCGCAGAAGAAGCGCGTCTGGCTCACCTCGCCGACCACGCTGATGGCCGTACTCAATACGGCACGCGCGGTGATCCGCGATTCGGAAACCCGGCGCATGGCCCACGTCATCAAGGACGAACTGGGCAAACTGGCGAAGGATTTTTCCCGCTTCGACGAGCGCATGAAGAAGCTCGCCACCCACATCGAGCAGGCCAACAAGGATGTCAGCGAGGTTCGCATTTCCAGCGACAAGATCAGCCGCCGCTTTCAGCAGATCGAGCGGGTCGAGCTCGAGCACCCGGACGCCGCCAACGCGCGCCTGCTCGACGACGAGGAATGAGCTGGTTTGGCCGCTGGCGCCGTGCCCGCATCCTCGAGCGGCACGCCATCCCGCCAGGGGATTTCGACGCCGCGCTCGCCCGCCTGCCGATCCTGCACCGGCTGGATGCCTCGGAACGGGCGCGCCTGCATGAGGCCGTCAGCCTGTTCATTCACGACAAGACGTTTTCCGCGGCGGGCGGCGCCGAGGTCGATTCGGCCATCCGGCTCGCCATTGCCCTGCAGGCCTGCCTGCTGACGCTCAACCTTGGTGAGGACAGCTACCGCGGCTGGAGCGAAATCATTCTCTATCCCGATGAGTTCCTGCGCGCCCGCGAGGAGGTGGATGAGGCCGGGGTGGTGCATCATACGCGCGACATCCTGGCGGGCGAATCCTGGCACGGCGGCCCGTTGGTCCTGTCGCTCGCGGACGTCGAGGCCAGCGGCCAGGCCGACGGCGTCAACGTCGTGCTGCACGAGTTTGCCCACAAGCTCGACATGCTGAACGGCGACGCCAATGGGTTTCCACCGCTGCATCGCGGCATGGACTCAAGCGCCTGGGCACGCGATTTCAGCATGGCCTACGCGGATCTGTGCAGCCGCGTCGACGCCGGCGAGGACACGGCCATCGATCCCTATGCCACGGCCGATCCCGCCGAGTTCTTTGCAGTGCTCACCGAGGTGTTTTTCGAAACGCCCGCGCTGCTCGATGCGGAGTACCCGGCCGTCTACCGGCAGTTGCAGCAGTTCTATCGCCAGCATCCGCTACACCCTCAGGGAGCGAAAGCATGAATTCGAAACTGCCGGGAACGGCCGCACGTATCGACGACATCGCACCCTTCCACGTCATGGATATCCTGGCGCGGGCACAGGCCCTGGAGGCAGCCGGCCGCGACATCATCCATCTCGAAATCGGCGAACCCGACTTCGCCACGCCACCGCCCATCGTCGAGGCCGGCATTGCCGCATTGCGTGCCGGCCATACGCACTACACCGGCGCCCTGGGCCTGCCTGAGCTGCGCACGGCCATCACCGGATTTTACGCCTCGCGCTGGCAGGCCCCGGTCGAACCCGGGCGCATCGTCGTCACCCCCGGCGCATCCGGCGCGCTGCTGCTGGCGCTGGGATTGCTGGCCGGGCCCGGCGACACCGTATTGATGGCCGACCCCGGCTATCCCTGCAATCGCCACTTCGCTCGTTTTTGCGAAGCGCACGCGATCAACGTGCCGGTCGATGCCGACAGCGGCTTCCAGCTCACGCTCGAACTGATCGAGCGTCATGCCACCACGGCCACTCGTGCGGTGCTGATCGCCAGCCCGTCCAACCCCACCGGCACCGCCATGGCAGCGGATGAGCTCGAACGCATCCACGACTGGTGCGCTACGCACGGCATCGCCCTGATCGTCGACGAGATCTATCTGGCGCTGACCTACGACGGCCTCGAACACAGCGCCGCCCGCTGGGATGACGTGTTTGTCGTCAACAGTTTCTCGAAGTTCTTCCTGATGACCGGCTGGCGGCTCGGCTGGCTGGCGGCCCCCGCCTGGGCCATGCCGGCGCTGGAACGGCTCGCACAGAATCTGTATCTGGCCGCCCCCACCCCGGCGCAGCATGCCGCGCTTGCAGCATTCGCTCCCGCAAGCCTGGACATGCTCGAAGCCTGCAAGGCCGAGTTGCGCGCCCGTCGCGATTACCTGCTGCCGGCCTTGCGCGAGCGCGGCTTCGTCATCCCGGCCACGCCACAGGGCGCGTTTTACCTGTATGCCGATTGCAGCCGCCTGGCCCAGGACAGCCATGTATTGGCCAATCGTTTGCTCGAGGAAGCAGGTATCGCCACGACGCCCGGGGTCGATTTCGGCACCTACCAGCCGGCGCGATATATCCGCTTCGCCTATACCCAGCCGCTGCCACGCCTGGCCGAGGCCATGGCGCGGCTCGATCGTTTCCTGCAGGCATAAAAAAACCGGCCCGAAGGCCGGTTCTCGTTCCTGAGCCAGGAATTACTTGGCAGGAGCTTCAGCAGGCGCAGCAGCAGGAGCGGCAGCGTCAGCAGCAGGTGCAGCAGCGTCAGCAGCGGGAGCGGCAGCTTCCGGAGCGGCAGGAGCAGCAGGAGCAGCTTCCATCGGAGCAGCAGCTTCCGGAGCCGGCGCAGCAGCAGCGGGAGCTTCGGCAGGAGCAGCGGCTTCTTCTTTTTTGCCACAAGCAGTCATGGAAACAGCCAGCAGAGCAGCCAGGAGAACGGAATATTTCATTTGATTTCCCTTTATTACGAATATAAAAACCCACACCAGAGATCGGTCCGGGACTTGAGATCCAGCCGACGCGCGGAATTCTAACAAATCGGCAAAAGAAAACCACAATCTATTAATTTTCTTCCATTGCGGAAAATTTGCGTTGTGTAATTACCACAACCCTTGGGCCACGCCCTGGTTGCGTTCGCGCAAACCCTGTGATTTCAAGGTATTCACCGTGCCAGCCGATTGTTAGTCGGCGAGTTTGGCACGGACGAATTCTTCGAGCGTATCCGGCAGATTGCCTGCCATGCGCGCGCGTCGGTAGGCGGAACGCGCTTCGTCGTTCTTTCCCTGGGCGGCCAGGGCGAGTCCCAAGCCCACCCACCAGGTTCCCGGGCCCGGTTGCATCTCAAGCGCCTGTTTGTACTGCCGCACGGCATCGGGATATTGCTTGAGCTGCACCAGCAGCGCCGCGAACGTCGCATGGTAATCGGCATCGACCCCGTGCCCGCCCATCCCGCTCTGCAAGCTTGCGACGGCGCCTTCCGTATCCCCACGCGCCGCCAGCAGGCGAGCGAGGCTGAGCGCAAACCACGCATGCTCAGGGCTCGCCGCACGCCCGATGCGCAAGACCTTCTCGGCCTCCTGGTTGCGGCCGGCATCGCTCAACAACGCGGCCAACGCCTCGCGCGCCGCGACATGCTCCGGCGACAATGCAAGCGCCTCTTCCAGCAGCACCCGGGCCCGATCTGCCTGCCCTGCCCGGATGAACGTCAATGCCTTGCGATAGCGTTCGTCAGCTGCTTCGCGGGGAGTGGGTTGGCTGGCTTCCTTGCGGATGACTGGCTGCTGCGCCACAGCGTGATCCGACACGTCTGCCGTCGCGACCGCCACGGCGGGTCCGGGCAGTTCGGGCGGGGCGGCCGGTCCAGGCCGTTGCTTGTCTTTTTTCTCATCCACAGGCCCGGCTTGGTGCTCGGCGACAACGGGGACGGCGGATGTCTTGACCGAAATTTGTGTGGGGGGCACGGCAGGCGACGTGTGCGGCATAGGCGCTGACACGGCCACAGGCTGCATCGCGACATGCCGCTCGCTTTCCACGGGAGGCGGCTGGCGACGTTCAGCGGCCAGCCAGATTGCCAGTCCGGCAAGTGACGATAACAGGGCAACGCTGCCCCACAGCCGCGTCCGAGGCCGCTTCGCCCAGACGGGTGGAGGCGGCGGCGTCCGACGAGACGCGCGATCGGTCTGGCGCGCGTCCAGCGCACGCAACGTCTGGTTGATGATACTCATACGTTCAATCGAAATCCGGCATGGAACGGTCTACGCAATCAGGTACAACCAGCCTGCGGCTGCAGCGCCCGCCCCCAGCGTCGCCAGAACGAACAGCACCCATCGTGCAGTGTGATTGACCGCCTTGGCCGCCAGGGTGTCGCGTGCAGCCTCCCGCATCTCGCGCCCGCCGACGCGATGCAGGCCTTTTCCATATGCCAGCATGAGCGCCTTGTGGGCAATGATATTGATGACGCGCGGAACGCCGGCGCTGGCTTCGTACAAAAACCCGACGGCACGCGGGCTGAGCGGCAAGGCAGTAGGCTCGAAACCCGCGCGCGCCAGGCGATGGGACAGATAGGCAACGAGTTCCTCGCGTTGCAGGGGACGCAGACGATCATGGAAACTGATCCGGGTCTTGAGCTGCGGAATGGCCTGCAGCCGCGCATCCAGTTCTGGCTGGCCGAACAGCACGATCGTCAGCAATTTCCGCTTCTCGGTTTCCAGGTTGGACAGCAGCCGGATCGTTTCCAGGCTCTCCAGCGAGATCGCCTGGGCCTCGTCGAGAATCAGCACCACGCGGGTGCCACGCCTGGCCAGCGCGATCAACCGCGACTGGATCGCCTTGTGGACGCGGTAATAGCTTTCCTGTCCCGTCAGCTTGAGGCCCAGTTCCTCGGCGACGGCACACAGGATCCCGAGCGGATCGAGCGCGGGGTTGGGGAGATAGAGCGCGCGGCAGCGTCTGGGCAACTCGGCCAGCAGGGTCCGGCACAGCAGGGTTTTCCCGGTTCCGACCGCGCCGACGATCTTGATGAAGCCCTCACCGCTTTCCAGCGCATGGAGGAGCGTGTCCAGCGCTTCCTGATGCGGTGGCGAGGCAAAAAAGAAATCGGTATCGGGGGTCAGTCCGAAAGGCGCTTCGGCAAGCCCGAAATGGGCAAGATAGGAGAGGGAATGGCGGCTGCCGGTCGAAGGAATCGACTTTCCGCCATCCGATAATCCGCTCGCTGCGCCCAGCGAATGATCGGCGTTGGAGAAAGCCACTGCCGTCATGGCGTCGCCGGTTGTCGCTCGATCTTGTCGAGGCGAGCCTGGGTCGCTTCCGCATCCGCCTGCCAGTCCGCCTGGCTGTCGATGACGGTCGGCTTGATGAGGATCACCAGTTCGCTCTTCTTCGAGCTCTGATTGGTATTGCCGAAGAAGTACCCCAACAGCGGCACCTGACCCAGCCCGGGCACACGGTTGGCGCTGCCGTCGAAGGACTGCTTCATCATTCCACCGATGGCGACGATGCGCCCATCCTCCACCTGCACGACGCTGTCGGTTTCCGAGACGGCGCTGGAAGCGAGCGGCAGCGTCAGCTTTCCGGCCTGGCCGGCGTCGATGTTCTTGATCTTCTCCGTCACCACGCTCACCGAGGGACGGATATGCAGCGTGATGCGGCCTTTCTCGTCGATCTGCGGCGTGACATCGAGCGCGATGCCCGAGAAGAAGGGCTGCAGCGTCACGCTGGGCGTGGTCGTGGTGCCGGCCCCACCGGTATTGCTGGTGGTCGACACATCGGTCACGAAGAAATCGTCGGTGCCGACCTTGAGCACGGCCTGCTGGTTGTTCAGCGCGGCAATGCGTGGGCTCGACAACACGTGCACCGACCCCTGGGTTTCCAGGAAATTGATCAGCGCGGCGAAGCTCTTGGTCTGGAATGCGAGGCCGAAGATGCCGGACGAGGTGCCCGACGCCGCAGGCAGCCCGCTGCCGAGCACATCCGCCAGCGAACCGCTGGCGGCACCGGTCAGCAGATCGAAATTGCCGGCGTTGGCGCCCGAGGAATACTTGTGCTGGCCGTTGTGCAGCACCGACCAGTTGATGCCGGTCTGATAACCGTCGTTCAACTGCACCTCGAGTATCTTCGCCTCCAGCATGACCTGGCGTTCGACCGCCGAGGCGGTGGCCTTGAGGAAGTGCTCGACATCCCGCATCGTGCGCGGCGTGGTCCTGACCACCACGATGCCCGACTGCGGGCTGAGGATCACCTTGCCGGACTCGCCGACGATGGTTTCCAGCGCCGCCTTCAATTCACCCCAGAAATCCGAATTGAGCTTCGTGTCGATCCGGCTGGTTTCCAGCGACTGTTGCGTCGAACCCGCGCCGGTCACGCCGCTCGTGCCGCCGGTGCCCGCGGAACTGACGGAGCCGGAAATCACGCGCATGTCCGACGAACCGGTGCGGGTCCCTGCCAGGTAGTTCACCTTGAAGATGCGGGTCTGCGGCGTCAGCGGCCGCACCACGATGCGATGTCCTTCCATCGTGTAGTCGTAACCGTACAGTTCGCGTATGGCGGACATCGCCTCGGGCACGGTGACGTTCTTGAGATTGGCGGAAATCGTGCCCGCCACTTCGGGATGCACCAGCATGCTGTAGCGCGTGCCGGAGACGATCGCCATGAACACGTCCTGCGCAGGCGCACCGTTGACGACCAGGTCGAAACGCGGCTCGGCCGGCTCGGCCGCATTCTTGGGCAGTTCCAGCTTGAGCGGGGGCAGTAGCGCAGCCTGGGCCTGTGCATCTGTCACCGCGTGCGGCGCGGGCTGCGCCTGGGCGGCCTGGGCGATTTCCTGACGGATCGCCTGCTGTGTATCGCGCGGCGTCAGCGGGCCGGCGCACCCCAGCAGAACCAGCGAACCGACAACGATCATGGTGTAGCGCTTCATCATCCGCAATGTCTCCCTTTTCTTATTTGCCGCGCGGTCGTTTCTCGACGTGCGGATACAGTTCGAGCACCGTGACATCCGTCCCTCGGCGCAGCACCACTTCGCTTTCGGTGATGCGCACCACGCGGGCACCCTGGTAGCGCCCGCCCACAGCCACTTCCTGGCCATCGATGACGGCCAGCCTCTGCGCGCCGCGCCGCTTGATGGCCGTGAGTGAAATGCCCGGGCTGGCGCTGTCTTTTGCGGCAGGCGCAACCGGCAGCGCCGTGGGATCCGGCAGATCTGCCCAGACGCCGGGGGATGTCAGCAACGCAATCGCGGCACACAGCATCATACGCGCAGCCATGCTTCCTCCAGGCTCAGGGTGTGGACGACGAGGGTCAGTTTCAGGTCGGGACGGGCAGACGTGTCGAGCGTCGCCTCGACCCAGCTGAAACGCCAGGGCAGGGCTTCCAGGCGTTCGAGATAGGCAACCAGGTCGGAATAGGATCCGCTCACCGTGATCTCAAAACCGTGCCGATAAAATCCCGGCGGACTTCCTTCGGCTGCCTCCGGCAGCGATACGGGGCGCGGGCTGAGCGTCTTGAACCCGACGATCCGGATACCGGCCTGACTGCGCACCACATCCTTCAACACCTGGGCCATCCGCTCGGGCGGAATCAGCACGCGTTCGCGGCTTGCAAGCTCCGCATTCAATGCGGACAGGCGTGCTTCCTGTGCAGCGAGCGCCTCCCGCATCGCCCGATCGGGATCTCTTCCCCCCTGGCTGGCCAGCAGCGTCTGCTGCTGACCGATCTGCACCAGTGCTGCATGAGCGCCTTGCAGACGATCGTCGGCATTCTGCACGCGCCGTTGCGCCGCATCGATCAGCAGGGTCTGCACCAGCGCCCCCGCCACCACCACCGCTGCGGCAAAGACGAACAGGCGCTCCCGCAAACTCATCGCACCAATCCGCACGCCGATCTCGCGCCATTTTTCAGCGTTCATCGGATTCTCCCTTGTCCGCCAGGTTCTTCCGGCTGCCCGCATACAGGGCGAAGTCGATGTGCTCGGGGATATCGGAGCGAACCTGGCTATCCCCTGCAGCCTGCGCAAGCTCGGCATTCATGCCGGTGAATTTCATACCGGAAAAAGCCGCCTGCTTGCCGAGCCGATCCATGTAGGTCGTCACCAGGCCGGCATTCAGCGCCGAGCCCTCGAGTGCCACGTAATCCGGCGAGAGGGTGAAGCCGTTCAGCCAGACACCTTCGGTGCTGCTTTGCGCGAGCGCGCGCAGGCGGGAAGAAAATCCCGTTGACGTGCTTTCGATGGTGCGGCTCATCGATGCCAGCAGCGCCTCGCGCTGTGCCACCTGGGCCTGTATGGCCTTGACGCGCCCGGACAGGAGCGCACTCGCCGGCCTGGTCGCGGCAGCCCCCAATTGATCCAGTTCCTGCTGCGCGATTGCTTGCTGGCTTTCCAGCTGCGCCGCCTCTTTTTCCAGCGTGTTCGCTCGGTAGGTCAGAACCCCCGACCAGGCCAGCGCCGCCGCCAGGACCACTCCCAGCCCCACCCCCATTTCCCGCAGACCGAACGCATAGCGCTTCTTGAGCAGCAACGGACTGATCAGGTTGATCTGCTGGCTCATGGCTTGGTCTCTTCCATCCGCAAGGCGGCGCCGATGGCATGGAAGCAGTGCGGCGGCAAGGCGTTCGCCTCCGGCAAGGCGGCGATATCCAACACTTCCGCCAGGTCGAGCGGCTTGACCGGCAAGGCAAGATTGCCGGCCAGGCCGTTACACAGGCCTTCGACATTCTCCATCGGCGCAAGCAGCAGGCGGTCGACGGGAATCCCGCCGAACTGACGGTCGAAATGATCGAGGCTACGCTGAATTTCCAGCGTCAGACGTTCGAGCACGCTCTCCAGGCCTTCGATGTCCAGTACCGTCTGATTCACGCCCAGCGTGCGCGCCATACACAATTCGCCGTCCAGTGTGAGCGTCAGCAGGCCGCCGGTTTCGATGAACGAAAAGAGCGCCAGTGCACGCCCCGGGGTTTCCAGCCGGGTAGCCACGTTGCGCTGGGCGGTTTCCATGATGTCGATGATGGTGAGGTTCAGCCCGGCGTTGGTCGCGAGTACGGCCTCTTCGGCCAGTAGGCTGTTTTTTGCCGCCACCGCGAAAATCTGCTTCGCATGGCTCACATGCTCGGGATGCGGCACTTCCAGCACGTCCACCGTGCCGTCGTCGGCGTGGAAATCGAGCATGTCCTGGATCTGCCAGCGCACCGCGGACTTGAGTTCATCGGCGGGCACGTTCGGTGCGTCGAGCAAACGCAGCCGGTAATCGGCCGGTTTCAACACGAGACTGACCGGCCCTTTTCCATGCAGTTGGGCCAGCGCCTCGCCCCAGTTGTCGCCCTTGACTGTCGCCACGCCGGCAGCGAGCAGCCTGGGAACGGCCACCCTGCGGTCGACGCGCGCATACGCAATGCGTCCGGGAAGACGCAAATATGCAGTTAAGCCCTGTTCGCTCGATCGACGGAAAAGCTGCATGGGTCGGACCTGAAAATTTTTCTGAACTTAAATAAATAAGCTGTTGTTGTCAAAGGATTTAATCTGGCTCAATACATCTCACGCAGATAGATCAGCGGTTTGCTGCCGCGATTCAGGCCAAAACTGGCGCGCGCCGCGGGATCCTGGTCGTACGTCACGCCTGCACCGCTCCAGTGGCCCTGCAGCCAGCTTTGCGATGCCGCAACGGCCGGTCCCGCCGGACATGTGCTGCCGCTGGCCACGGCACCCAGCTGCACAGTAAGGTCAACGCTGCCGGTATTGTTCGCACCCGGTGAGGACAACCGCAGGTTGCCACGGCCCGCGTTGAAACGGCCGGACAATGACACCGAAGTCTCGCAGGCATTGAGCGCACGCTGCCAATTGGAGAGCGTCACAGTGTTGGCGGCAAGTCGGGTGCAGAAATCCGCTGTATTGAGGACAAACCCGCTGCCATTCCAGTAGCGGGTCTCGATCGGCACCGGCAGGCCGAGCAGTTCCGAACCGAGGGCGTTGGTCAGGACCAGCTGGCCAAAGCGGATTTCTTTGCCCGCATTGGCCGCAGTGACCGCGTCGAAGGCGATGCTTGCGAACAGCGCGGGCGCAAGGGTGTCAACGGTGCCGTTGCCGGACACGCCCGCCTCGGCGATGTCCTGGATGCTCATCGACAGGCTGATGTCCGCAATGAAGGGCGCAACCGGGGTGGTGCGCACAAACGCGATTTCGTCCGCCGCATTGGCCACCAGGGTACCTGCCCCGGCGCCGCCCGCGGTGACGGTCGGCGCCCCCAGCAAGCCGATATCCAGATTGCCGGTGACGGGGGTATAGGTTTGCACGGCGCCTGCGGGCGCGAGCTTCCACAGCGCGCCCGTGTAGTTGAGCGTGGTGGCGCCGGCGGCATTTTTCGCCGTGATCGTGGCCTGCGGCAGCGTGAGATAGCCGAAGGGCTGGCCGACATAGGTGAACGAACGCTTGGTTGGGGCGGGGCAATTCGCATCCACTTCATTGAAGGTCTTGAAGACGGGCGTGCTGGCCTTCGTCAGGTCGAAATGGTCGGGCACGAAGCGGCCGACGTTGAAGGCCGCCGATTCGATCGTCCGTTCGACCGCGCTGGAGCCGTCCGCGGCATCCACCGCTGCGAAGCTGGCGTCCGAGAGCTTCATGGCGAAGGCGCCGACTTCGGAATAGCGGGCACCGGTGGTCGTCACCGTGCCGGCGGCGGCAGACCAGGTGCCGGTCGCGAGCGTGCCCAGGGTGCAGCCCGTGGCGGGCAGCACGCAGGCCGTCAGGCTGGCCGCGGGATTGCCGCTGTAGTTCGTGGTGGCGGCGCCCACCGCGTTAGCGGCCGTCGCCACGATCTGGAATGGCTGCCCGGCCTTGTGGACGTTGCCGCCGGACACCGCGGTATTGGCAAGCGTGCGAGTGGCTCCGGCGCTGACACTGTCGACATCGCTCACCGTCACGCCGCCGAAGCTCGCCGGCCGGATGGCGAAGTTGTCGGTCGAGCAGGCGACGATCGTCGGCGCGCCAGTCGCCGGATACGTCATGCGGATGCGCGCGTTGGGCCAGGCATTCGGTTCGACGATACCAGCCAGCGTCTTGCGCCCCGCGTCGCCCGCAGCGAACGTCAGCGTGCCCATGCTGCGGATCAGGCCATAGGCCCCGCAACTGGCGCCCGCCGATGCGTCGACGAGTTCCAGTTTCACATTGCCGGTGAAGGCGGTTTCGACGGCCGCGCCGCCGCTCTTGAGCGCGACCACGGCCAGGTTGAACGCGCCGGCGGACACCTTGGTATGGATCACGCCGCTTGCACTGCCCGCCGGCGTGCCGGTCTCGAATGCGTTGAATCCGGCGGGCGCGATCACCGTGACGATGCTGCACGGCCGTTTCTGGCCCATCACCTGGCTCAGTTGCGCCGCGTTCATTGCGCCCTTGTACACGCCGACCTCATCCAGATTGCCGCTGAACCTGAAGCTCGACCCGTTTTCCGTGGAGGCATTGTTCTCGCCACCGATCGACGCCGCGCCGACATCGGTGCCCCAGGTTCCGGTGTAGGTTTGGGTGACGTAGGCAAGCTGGGTGCCGGCCTGGTTGTAGACGTACAAGCTCTTGGTCCTGGCCCCGAGATCCGCCACCGCCGCGACGAAATACCAGGTGTTGTTCTGGATGACGTTGGGCGTATCCAGAATGATCGGATTGAGCGCCCGCGTATAGAAACGCAGCCTGCCGGCACCGCCATCGCCCAGGCTGAAGCCATAGCCGCCGGTATTGTTCTGGTCGTCGATGAAAATGCGCTGGCCGCTCTTGGCGTTGTTGGTGGTGCGTATCCACGCGGTCAGGGTGAAGTCCGTGGCGAGGTTGGGAAAGCTTGCGGGGATCGCAACATAGTCGTTGTTGCCGTCGAACACGCCGTAGCCGCAGGTGCCCGGCGTGCCCGCAATCGCCGGTGCTGCGCTGCTGGTGGCCGCACCGTTGGTCGCCGTCGCGTCGTAGCCGTGGCCGGCGCTGTCCAGCACCTCGCCCGCCGCGCCCGACCAGATCGGCTCGTCCATGTGGAATTCGGCGATCGGTCCCGGCACGTAGAACCGCACCGCTGAATTGGCAGGCGGCACGACGGGCGTGGACCACACCGCATAATCCGTCGGGCTCAACTGCCAGCCGATCTGCGCGGAGCCGCCGGTGGGATGGCTGCTCGGGCCGAACTGGTAGACGAACTCGTTGGTCGTTTCCTCAAGAATGATCTGCAGATTGAAGCTCCCGGTACGCGTCGTGGCGCCCCACTCCGGGACGTTCACCCAGGTCACGACGAAACGGCGGTTGGGTGCTGTGCCTTCCGTGGCGTAGCTCACATAGCAGGTCGCGGTGGGGCACACCCCCGACGGCCCGCTTGGCGTGGCATCCAGGTCCACGCCATAGATGCGCAGGGTCCTGGACACGCTGGCGGTGGGATACGGATAGGTATAGGTCGGCGGCGGCCCTACCGTCTGGGTACCATAGCCGCAGTATCCGTTGTTGAATTGCAGGCGGCCGTTACTCATGATCTGCACCTGCGTGTAGTTCACGCCGCCGAAATTGAACGTGAACCCCAGGGGAAGCTGCGCCGTGATGTCGTCGTCGACGGGCGCGCCCGCGTAGCCCGAACTGCAGGATGCACCGTGCGTCCAGGTGACGTGCGTATGCGCGGACGGATTGACCCAGTTCGAGGTCGTGGCCATGCTGGAATAGGTCGCCGCGTGCGCCGGCGCGAGGGCCAGCGCAATCCCAAGCGGACCGCCACACAACAGGACGAGCCACCTGCCCAAGACGAGGCGGCCGAACATTCGAACGGCGGCGAACACGAGGCGCCTGGCGATCCTGTTCATTTCGAGAAACTCGCCTGGATCTGCCGCTCGACGTAATCCACCTCGTGGGGCGCGCCCGACGTCGCGGTCGAGGTGATCTGGTAAACCGTGACCGTATCGGCCCCGTCGGTGTAGGGGGCGGACTGGGTGCAGGTCACTTTCACGGTAAACGCGGCAAGCGTTCCGCCGAGCCCCGTCAGCGTGTAGGGCGAAGCCGGGCATGGTGCTGGGCTCGGCTGGAGGTGTTGCGGATCGACCACCTGCCACGCCCCCCACTCGATGCCGGCGCGCGCCGCCAGATAGGCGCGCGTCCCCTGGACGTCGAGCGCGCTGCTGATGTGGCTGGTGCGCGACAGCGACACCATGTAGGTCGCCAGCGCGGCCAGTACGACCAGCAGGAAGATCGCGGTCGGCAGGACGAAACCGGACTCGGTGCGCGGCATCCGGTTCATGGCTGGTTGCTCACCTGCGTCGTGGCATACAGGCGCACGGTTTCGCCCGCCTGGCTCAGATCAAGCGTCATGCTGACCAGCCCGCCGCGTTCAGTGGCGCCGGGCTGGTACGTGAAGCTGCATGCGCTGACGTTGGTCGCCAGGAGCGCGCTCGAGGCGGGCGCGGGCGGCGCGGGCGGCGTGGGCTTAGCCGCGGCGATGGCATACCCCCAGTAGCGTGTGAGCGTACCCAGCGCAGGATTCGCCGGGTTCGGCGCGCACACATAGGTCACCGGCCCGTCGACGACCTGGAAGCGGTTGCCGGGCGAGGCCAGCGGAAACTGCTTGGAAGTAATGGCGATATGAGTCACGTTACCGGGCGCACCCGCATAGGCCGCGAGCGTGTTGCCCGCCCAGGCGTCGGCCCCGGTTATGCCGAGGTTGTATACGGCGATCAGGTCGCCGGCCTTCATATCGATACCGGGGCCGAGCACGTCGAAACCCGTGTCGGACACGGTGAAATCGAGGATGTCGCCGCCGCCCTGCGCGCGGTAGCGCCCGCCGCTGCGGGTGCCGAGAAACTCCAGATACACCACGCCGGCCGCATCCGTGGTGACGCGCACGCTGTTGGGCAGCGCCAGCCGGATGTCGCGCCCCATGCGCCGCAGCGCGGTGTCGGCCGCGTCGGCGAGGCGTGCGCGGCGGTCCTGGGCCACGTAGCTCTCCAGCGGCGCGCGCAGGAACACTGCCACCATCGAACCGACGATGGCGGTGATCGCGATGACGATGATCATCTCGATCAGGGTGAAACCGGCGTGGTCAGAGGTTGGGCGCATAGCGTGTGCGGTAGCCGGACAAGGTGACGCTGTGGTTGCCAGGGCCGGTGACGGTCACGGTGACGAGCAGGGTTTCACCGGCGGGGATGCCGTTGAATGCGCCGGCTGGTTGTACCTGAACCGTGGCCGTGTAGCCATTCAGATCGGGAACCGCATTGCCGCTGGGGTCGACGATGCCTGTCATAGCAAAGCCGTTGTAGTCGTTGACGTTGTCGAACGGCGTGAGGTTGGCATTGCGCGACTCACCTTGAGCTAACTCAGGCCCCATGCTTTCCGGAGTCGTGGCGCAATCCAAGGGGCCCACCAATGCATTTTGTGCCGTCTCCACATTGGCATCGTCGGGATCGCAATAGGTGTAGGGCTTGGCCAGCACTTCCTCGAGCAGCGAGTCGGCGATGGCGAGCGCCTGTTTCTGCACCACCGGATCGGCGCTGGTCCGCGCGTTCAGACTGAAGACCGACAGCACCCCGGTCACCGCAATGCCCACCACCACGATGAACACCAGCAACTCGATCAGGCTGAGGCCGCGTTCGTCAGTGGACATAGCCGGTCTCCTGCTCGACGAACACATGATGCGTCCCGCTGCCGTTGACGTGGATGTCGAGCCGGGCAGCGAGATTCACGGGGCGCCCGCCGGCATCGAAGTGGAGCGTTGTAGTCGGCGTGATTGCCACGCCGCTTGGCGCGTTGACGGTGTAGGGCTTTTCGCTGCCAGGCCCGGGCGCCTGGCTGGCAACCGGGCACGGCATGGTGGCAAGATAGCAGAGGGTGGCATCGTTTGCCGTCAGTTGCACGTAGACATCGGCGTGCTGGGCGACGGCCAGCTTCTGCGCGAAGCGCACGGTGGAAGCCAGCTGGTCAGCGTAGCCGCGGGTGTCGAAGCCGCTGCGGCCCATCATGCGCGGCGCGGCCACCGCCGCGAGAATGCCGGCGATGACGATCACCAGGATCAGTTCCACCATGGTAAAACCGCGGCTTGAGCCGCGGTTCAAATGAAGCATGATCAATGGCGAATCAACAGCCAGTTGTGGTAATTGCACTGATTACCGGTGCGCCGTTGGCAGCCGCCGGATTGTATTGGAAGCGGCAGTTGGCCGGGTTGCTGCCACCGAGCACCTGAATCCGGATGTTCGCGCCCGATGCCACCTGCGCATAACCATCAGCTGTAAGCGCAGCGTCCAAAGCCGCCGAGGTGTTGGCGAAGGTGGAGGTGAGTCCCGCCGCATTCACAATTCCGTCCCACGTGGCCGCAGGGTACGCGTTAACGATCGCGACACGCCCCGATTCAGTACACAGGTTGGTCGTGTTGTCAGCGCGGTTGGGGGCTGGCCCCAAGTTCACTGGGCAATTGGCTGTATCAGCCACGCCGCCGCGCACCAGAGCCGCGCCATGAATCATTCCCGACGCCGCCAACACCGCGCCCCGCGCCGCATTCAGCTTGGCAATCCGGGCATCGCGCTGGATGTTGGTGAAGCGCGGCAGCGCCACCGCGGCGAGGATGCCGAGGATGACGATGACGACGATGAGTTCGATCATGGTGAAGCCGCGCTGCCTGGTTTTCATGTCCTTCAGGGTGTGCATAGTGTTCTCCTGCTTATTCGAATAGGTTGGTCTCATGCGCCGGCCGCCTGCGGCAGCCACAGGACCTATTTCGGCGCACTCGGCCGAGACTTGAACAAAAACATGAAATTACGATCAGGACGTCACTTGATGGCGACGCTGGCGAGGTCCCACATCGGCAGGAACACGCCGAGTGCCAGCACCAGCACGACGCCGCCCAGGGCGACGATGATCAGCGGTTCGATACGGGCGGCCAGGGTCTTGATTTCATAGTCCACCTCGCGTTCGTACATCCCGGAGACTTCCTGCATGAGCTCATCGATGCTGCCGGTTTCCTCGCCGACGGCGATCATCTGCAGCACCACCGGGTTGAACACGGCTGCGTTCTGCGCGGTGCGCAGGACCGATTCGCCGCGCTCGATGCCGTTGCGCATCTGCTCGACGCGCGAGGCGATCCAGGCGTTGTCGGTGACTTCGGCCACCACCGAGAGCGCCTGCGCCGCGGGAATGCCGCTTTTCAGCGACAGCGCCAGCGTGCGCGCGAAACGGGCCAGCGTGCTGCGCAGCATGATCGACCCGGTGAGCGGCAGCCTGAGCTTGAAGCGGTCCCATAGCAGGCGCCCGCCGGGGGTGACGCGCCACATGCGGAATCCCATGATGGCCAGCACCAGCCCGGCCAGCATGAGCCAGCCATAGGCGATGGTCAGGCGCGAGGTTTCGATGAGAATGCGCGTCATCAGCGGCAACTCCGCCCCGAGGCCGGCGTAGACCTTGGCAAAAGCCGGGATGACGAAGACGTTGATGACGGCGATCGCGACCACCATGGCGATGAGCACGAAGATCGGGTAACGCAGCGCTTCGCGGATGCGGGCGCGGGTCTCGCGTTCGAATTCGAGGTGCTCGAACATGCGCAGGAAGATTTCGTCCAGGCGTCCGGTCGCCTCCCCTACCCGCACCATCGCAATGTAAAACGGCGAAAAGACCGCGGGATGCTGGCGCATCGCCGTCGACAGGTCGCGTCCCGCTTCGAGCGATTCCTTCAGCGACGTGATCACCCGGGCAAAGGCCGCATTGGTGGTCGACTCGAGGAGGCCCGATAGCGACCGCAGGATCGGAACGCCGGCGCGCATCAGGGTGTAGAGCTGGCGCGAAAACAGCTGCACGTCGATGGGCTGGACGGCAGGCTCGAAGAGACTGAGGCTTTTCGGCTTCGCCCCGCGCCGCTCGGATTGCCCGGTTTCCTGGATGGTGACGGGCGAAATGCCGTTTTTCAGCAGGTTGCTGGCGCATGCGGCAGCATTGTCCGCCTCAAGAATACCCTGGGCCTTCTCGCCGCTTCGGGTGCGGCCGGTATAGGCAAAGCGCAGCATCAGCTTGTCTCGTCCTGGGCGCTGGCGCGCATCGCCTCGGCCAGCGAGGTCACGCCGGCCCGTGCCAACGCGATGGCCTGGTCGCGCAGGGTATGGCCGGCCATGGACGCGCGTGCGGCGGCCACGAATTCGGCCGGATTCTTGCGCGCCAGGCTTTCCGCCAGCGCGGTATTGATTTCAAGCAACTCATGGACGGCACGGCGTCCGGAATAACCGGTGCCATGGCAGCGGTCGCAGCCCGTGCCCGCGACATAGCCGTCGTCGGCCTGGTCGGCTTGGGCCCGCCCGAGCCAGACCCGCTCCTGCGGCGTCGGCACATGCGGGGCCTTGCAATGGCCGCACACCTTGCGCAGGAGGCGCTGCGCCAGCACGCCCTGTACCGACGTCGCCACCATGAACGCGGGAACGCCCATGTCGAGCAGGCGAACCGGGGTGGAGGCCGCATCATTGGTGTGCAGGGTGGACAGCACCAGATGGCCCGTCATGGCCGCCCGGAGCGCGACCTGCGCGGTTTCGGCATCGCGCATCTCGCCGACCAGGATCACGTCCGGATCCTGGCGCAGGATGGCGCGCAGCACCCGGGCAAAGCTGAGGTCGATCTTGTCGTTCGCCTGCACCTGATTGATGCCGGCAAGCCGGTATTCCACCGGGTCTTCGACCGTGATGATCTTGGTGCCGGGGTCGTTGAGTTCGCCGAGCGCGGCATAGAGCGTGGTGGTCTTGCCGCTGCCGGTGGGACCGGTCACCAGCACCAGGCCGTTGGGACGATGCAGGATGGCGCGAAAGCGTTCCTGCATGTCGGGCGGCATGCCGAGGCTGTCGACGGCAAGCAGGTTGTCGCCCTGGCTCAACAGCCGCATCACCACGGACTCGCCGTATTGCGTGGGCATGGTGGACAGGCGCACGTCGACGGTGCGGCCACGCACCTTGACCGCAAAGCGGCCGTCCTGCGGCAGGCGTTTTTCCGAAATATCCAGCCCGGAAACGATCTTCAGGCGCAAGGCCAGCGCCGGCGCGATCTTGAGATCGGCCTGGGTCTGCGGATGCAGCACGCCGTCGATGCGGAAACGGATGGCCAGCTGTTTTTCCTGTGGTTCGATGTGCAGGTCGGATGCGTTCACCTGCAGCGCATCCTCGAACAGGGTCTGCAGCAGACGCACCACCGGCGCATCGGCCTGCCCTTCGCCCAGCGCTTCCAGGCCGATGATGCTGGCCTCGCTCTCGCCCATGTCGCGCGCGAGCTCCTCGGTCAGGCCGTGGATGTCGTCGGTTCGCCGGTAGATGCGGTCGATGGCCGCCAGCAGGTCGCCTTCCGCCACCACGGCAAGCTGGATGTCTTGCGGGATCAGCCGGGCGATTTCATCGTAAGCGGCCAGATCGGTCGGGTCGGCCATGCCGACGAAAATACTGCTGTCCCGCCGCGCCAGCGGCATGGCCCGGAAACGCCTCGCCTGCGTTTCCGGCAGCAGCTGCAGGATGGAGGCATCCGAATTGAATTTTCTGAGATCGATGAAGGGAAGATTCAATTGCCGCGCCAGCGCCTGGGCAATGTCGTTTTCGCCTGCCAGCCCGCTTTCGACGATGATGCGGCCCAGGCGGCGCCCGCTTTTCTTCTGCGCCGCCAGTGCGATATCCAGGTCGGCGCTGGAAATGACCTTCTGCTCGACGAGCAGGTCGCCCAGGCGGATTTTCTGGCGTCCGGCCTGGGGGGAAGCGGGTTGGGTGGCTGACTCGGTCTGCATTTTTTCTCGGATGGGTGCGCAAGTATGAGCACATATCGGCCCGGACAGGCTTCGCCTTAAGCCATAGGCCGACCGCCGCCCCGCTCAAGACCGGGCGCCAGGCGAAGCCGCGCGTTCACTTGGCCTGCTGTTCGATGAACTCGCCCGCCTGGTTGCCGGGGCGCAGCCTGCCCTGATAGATGAAGCCCGTGCCATAACGGCGGTGGCCATCGGGCGCTGTAATGAGTTCGTTCTCGCTCCAGATCCATACATGACCGTCGCGGGTATCGAGAATGAGCGCCCGCCCACCACCCTTGCCGCCCTCTGCCCCGGCCAGCGGCAACGCCTGGTAGCGTCCGTCCTCCGCCTGTGCCCCGTTCGCGAAAATCAGCAGCCCTGCCAGTATCCATCCTGTCCGCATCGCTCCCCCTTTCATTCGAACAAGGCCGCCACCGCGGCCGCATCCAGCACGTACTCGTGGTTGCAGATGTCGTCGTGCACCCGTATTTCGCCCTGCTCGGCAAGGATGTCTTCGCATTCTGCGCGCCCGACACTGCGCAACATGGAATAGATCTTGTCCGGATCATACGGGCAGTGATAACTGACCGGGCGCGGATCGTACACGCGCACGTCCTCTTCCGGAAACAGGCGCTCGATCAGCTTGATCGCGCCGAGGCCGAGCAATTCGTCCGCCCGCACCGTGTCGGCCAGGATCTGCACCCGATTCCAGCCATCGGCGTCGCGCATGGCTGCGCCCGGCAAGGCCTGCAAAAACAGGCCCGCCGCGGTCTCGTGATTGGCCGCCAGCCACAACCGGGTCGGCGCCTGCTCGGACTGCGCGAGGTAATGCTCGAATACGGCGGCGAGCGTATCGCCCTGCAAGGGGACATGGCTCTGGTAGGGCTGGCGCATGTCGGCGGTATCGAGGGTCAGGGTCAGCGCACCGTCGCCCAGCAGGGCCGGCAAACTGCCCGCGGACAGGTGCGATGGCGTGCGCGCCATGCCGCGCAGGCGCAACTGCTCGTCGCAGTCCATCACCAGTAGCGACACCTCGCCGTCGCCGCGCAGCTGGAAAGTCAGTCGCCCCGCCTGCTTGAGGTTGGCGGCGATCAGCGTGGTCACCCCCGCCAACTGGCCCAGCAATTCGAGGGCAGGCTCTGGGTAATCGCGCCCCGCCGCCATCTCGCGCCAGGCGCCGCCCAGCTGTACCCAGGCGCCCCGGATGTCGAGCTGCTCAAACAGGAAGCTGCGGACGCGGTCGGGTGGCCCGCTCAATTCAGCTGCACCCGTTCGCCCCAGGGCACCACACCCTTGCCCTTGACCAGCCAGATCACCGGGTAATTCGGCGGGACTTTGGGGAAATCGCCTTCGGCATCGGTGAAATACACCAGCATGTTGGGGCTGCGGTTTTCGTGCTCGACCCAGTCGAATACCGGGCGGAAATCGGTACCGCCGCCGCCTGAGAGTTCGGTCGGCAGCTGCATGGTGTCCCAGGGCTCGAATTCCCACGGGGCCTGTTCCGCCACATGGTTGTCGCACGCCAGCAGGGTGACGCGCGCGCGCACCTGGCCCTTCAAGGCATCGAGCTCGGTGACGAACTCGCGCAGTTCCTCGTCGCTGATCGAGCCGCTGGTGTCGATCGCCGCCACCACGTCGATACCCTCGCTCGACAGGCGCGGCAGCAGCGCGTCGCCCTCGCGCCGCGACGGCCGGCGCCACGAATAGTCGTCACGCTGATTGACCGCGAAGAAACGCGCCAGGAGCGATCGCCAGGGCAGGCTGGGGGCGAGCAGATCGTCGACCCAACGCATCATCGACTGCGACAGCTTGCCGGCCTGGCGCGCTGCCTGGGCGGCGGCGGCCAGGCGATTCTTCCACTGCTCGGCGAGTTCCTCGCGCTCGCTGGGCGACAACTCGTTCGGCTTCTGCGAGGCCTGGCTGCCGCTGCCCTCTTTTTCCTCGGCCTGGCTCTGGCCTTCCTTGCCCTGCCCGCCGGATTCGCCGGCATCGGGATTATCCTGGCGCTGGTTCTCGTCGGGGCTGGCGCCGGCGTCGTTGTCGTTGTCGAACATGTGCTGGTCGAAGGACTCTTCCGGCGTGTCCTCGGGAATCAGCGGGTAGATTTCCTCCGCCGACAAGGTCATGAAATTCTGGTCCGCGAGAATGCCGTGCAGCGGCGGCTTCAGGCCTTCCTCGATCAGGATGAGGTTGACCGCATGATCGCAGGCCACGTCCCAGCGTCGCTTGACGCGATGGTTGCGCCGGTGGGTATGGCCCATCGCGCAGTGCATCGCCTCGTGCGCCAGCACGAACTGCGTCTGCGCGAGATTGAGGTTGTCGATGAATTTCGGGTTGAAATAGAAGGCCTGCGCGTCGGTGCCGGTGGTCGTGCATCCCTCGCCGCCGACCTTCAGCGGCAGATGCATCACCAGCGCGCCGAGAAACGGGCGCTCCATGATAAGTCGCGTGCGCGCCGCGGCGAGCTTGGTCAGGATGGGTTCGAGCGCGGCGTCGTTGGCTTCAGCCATGGGACATCAATGCTCGTATAAAACCAGATCGGTGATGCTGTTGGCCCATTCGGCGAAGGCCGGCACGGCGAACAGCGGACGCCCCACCGCGCGATGCAGGTCGCTCACCAGCATCACGCCCATTTCGCGCTGCGGGAAACGCTGCGCGTACTTGAGGATATTGCCGTACACCGCCGTGGCATTGCCGCTGTCGGCCGCCTTCAGCGCGCGCCGGACCAGTGCGGCCGCGACGCCGTACTGCAGGTTGATCCCTTCGGGGACGTCCGCCACCTCGCCGGCGATGATGGCATCGATGTCGGGCATCTGCGCCATGTTGTCGACGAAGGTCTTGAGTTCCAGGCCGGCCGACTGGCCGACGCAGGCCATCAGCGCATCGGCCAGCAGATCGGTCTTGTCGAATTTCTGCAGCGCGCGATGCGCGTATTCCCACGAGCGCGGGCTGGGAAAGGCGATCGGCGTGTGCGCCGGGTCGAAACTGAACAGCAGATCGGGGCGGAAGCGCAGGAAGGCGATCACGCGCGGATCGATGTCCTCGCTGTGCGCCCAGTCCACCCAGTCGTCCAGGTTCACCTCGACCTCGTAATGCGTGAAGCGATTGGCCAGCGGCGCCGGCATCGCATAAGTCACGCCGCGGTCGCCCTGGCGATTGCCGGCGGCGAAGATCACCCAGCCGTCCGGCACTTTGTATTCGCCCAGGCGACGGTCGAGAATCAGCTGATAGGCCGCGGCCGACACGGACGGCGGGGCCGACGTGATCTCGTCGAGAAACAGGATGCCCGACGGGCCGTGGCGCTCGGCATCTGGCAGCACCGAAGGGATCGACCATTCGACCAGCTGGCCGCTGCGGAACGGGATGCCGCGCAGGTCGGTCGGTTCCATTTGCGACAGCCGGATGTCGATCAGCGACACGCCATGCTGCTGGGCGATCTTGGCGACGATCTGCGATTTTCCGACGCCCGGCGGGCCCCACAGCATCACCGGCGTGTGATGACCGTCGGCCGCGCTCTCGAATTCGCGGTTGAGGATGGTTTCGATATGGGAGGGACGCATGGCCAATTAGAACAACAGTAAGGCCTTGAATGATAATCGCTCGGGCGGCCGGCATCCAGTTTCACCCTTGATCGAGGTGGGGGGATTTTGATACCGTGCCTGCACACAGACCGAATTGGAAGCAGCATGAACTTTTGCAGTGAATGTGGCAGCGCCGTGGTGCTGCGCGTGCCAAGCGGCGACCACCTGCCGCGTCATGTCTGCCCCGACTGCGGCACCGTCCATTACCAGAACCCCAAGATGGTCGTCGGCTGCATTCCCGAATGGGAGGACAAGGTGCTGCTGTGCCGGCGTGCCATCGAACCCAGATACGGCCTGTGGACCTTGCCTGCCGGCTTCATGGAGAACGGCGAAACCACGCTCGAAGGCGCGGCGCGCGAAACCTGGGAAGAAGCCGGCGCGCGCATCGAAGTGGGCGGCCTGTATACCTTGTACAACCTGCCGCATATCAATCAGGTGTACTTCATGTTCCGCGCCCGGCTGCTCGATCTCGACTTTCAGCCCGGCATCGAATCGCTCGAAACCCGGCTCTTCACCGAAGCCGAGATCCCCTGGGACGACATCGCTTTCCGCACGGTGCGTGCGACGCTAGAACAGTATTTCAACGACCGTCGCACCGGCTCATTCGACTTTCATTTCGGCGACATCCGCACGCGCTGATGCGCCGGACACATCAGGCGGCGGCGACGAACTGCTCCCGCCCGACCACGTCCATGCCGACGCGCAGCCAGCCTTCGTGGCCTTCCTGCACTTCGCCCAGCCGCAACCGATAGACAATGTCGCCGTCGCGCAGCATCAACGGCGCGCCCAACTGGTAATGCGTTTTCGGAAGCAGCAGATTGCTCACGCCCTGCTCGGTGTGGGTCATCGGCAGAAACACGGCCCAAGCCGGTTCGCGGGTCATGCCCGGCACCTCCACGTCGAAATAGACTTCCACCCGCTTGGGATGGCGCGACAGGCGCTGGGTCCCCACCAGATGCTGACCGCCTTCCTCACGGTCCCAGCGTATCGCCAGCAATTGCCACACATTCTCCGACGGGTCCCAACTCACAGCCACCAGCCGGCCATGCGGCAACGCCGTCGACTCGGCCAGGGAAAATCCCATGCCCTCGGTGCTCTCGTCGCGCAGCATCCACGGTTCGAGGTCAGGACTGCCCTTGGACGAATCGGGGTGGGACAGCGCGCTCAGAATCTTCTCCATGCCGGCCGCCACCCACACGCGCCCGAAACGGTTCGTACGCTGGCGTCCGCGGCGGATGCCGCCGCGCTCGATCAGGCTCGCGACCTGGCGGGTCAGTCCACTGTCGACTTCCGTCGCAGCCTCGTCGAGCGATTTAAGGTAATCGACCAGCGGGCTCAACGCAAAGTAACGCAGGCGGCGGCCCTGCACCCACTCGCTTTCCAGCACAGCCGCTCCCTCGCTCAGCGAGAGATCCACCAGATGGGTATGCACATCGCGCAGCGGCACGGTGGCGGGCAACGGCAGGGGCTCGTAGCGTTCGAGAAGCCGGGCGATGGATTCGATTTCCTGCGCGCGGTAGCCGAGCGGATGCACCAGCCCCATCAGCACGACCAGCGTGTATTCGCGGGCGCAGTGCGTGGGCTGTCCATCGACCTGCACCGCCTGGGTGGCAAACCCGTCACGCTCGATCAGGCGATAGATCTTGTGCACGCGGCGCCACGCCGATGCGGCAGGATTGCGCGCCTGATGGTAGTCCCAGCGCATGACCCGCCCGGCATAGCGCACCGCACGGGTGGCCATTTCGGCGGCAAACGGTTTGAGTTCGGCGCTGGCCGGATTGCGGTACGCCTGCTTCAGCAAGCAGAGCCAGGCCTCCGCCAGCAGCGACCAGAACACCCATGACTCGCGCCACAGCGCCTGGCGCGCCAGGCGGAAGGCGGCCTGGTTGCGCACATATTGTTCGATGATGCGGGACTGCAGGGGCAACCCCGCCTCTTCCAGCTTCATCAACGATTTCATTCGGCCGAGCGTGGCCGGTTCATTTTCCGCGTTGAACCGTTCGAGGCCTTCGACCAACACATGGTGCGCATCGTAATCCGAATCCGCATGCAGATTTTTCAGCCATTTCTCGGTCGCCTTCACGGAGGCAAACGGCGAGCCCGCCTCGGCTTTTCTGCGGCGGGTAATCGTGCTCAACATCTCGAATAAATCGCTCATGGCTGGCGTCGGCTGGTTTCTGACGTCTGCAGACCAGCACCATTTATGCCAAACAAGCGGCTACCCGCTGCCGTGGTCAACACCTTGGTTTTGCTCAGCTTTGAACGACCCGCGCCGCGTCCGCGCAGCATGCGCTAACGAAAATCCGACAACTCGTGTTGAAGCCACGTCAACCCGTTCCTGATGGTTCGTGTCGCGCACAAGGCCGGGCGAACCCGCTACAATGCGCGCCGTGGAAGCGTGGCCGAGCGGTTTAAGGCACCGGTCTTGGCCGCACTGCGCAGCAGTCGGCTAGTGCAGGCTCACTTGCGACAGCAAGTTAAGCCGCGCAAGCGGCGGCCGGAACTAAAACCGGCG
Source organism: Thiobacillus sp. 0-1251 (assembly GCA_001899305.1). Lineage (GTDB taxonomy): Bacteria > Pseudomonadota > Gammaproteobacteria > Burkholderiales > Thiobacillaceae > Thiobacillus. Next base: position 296,538 of record MKWL01000021.1, read on the forward strand.
TGTGCATTCCACCCAAAGGGAAGCGTGGCCGAGCGGTTTAAGGCACCGGTCTTGAAAACCGGCGATGGCGCAAGCCATCCGTGAGTTCGAATCTCACCGCTTCCGCCAGATTCCGGATTTACGGCTGACACCGATTCCCTTCTTTCCCGGCCCGGCCCCACAGCGGACCGATTTCCAGCCGGGCAGATTCCAGCAACGCGGAAAAAGCCTCGCCCGCCAACGCCCGGTATTCCCGGTTCCGCGCGTCCTGCAAGCCATCCCCGCCCGGCCACGGCAGCGACGGGTGGCACATCAGTACGTCGCCGTCGCGTGCGCAGGCGAGCCATGCTTTCATTCTCACCAGGTAGTCCGCTTCGGAAAGATCGAATCCGTATACGCCGACGAGATGATTGCTTTGCGGATACCCGTGCCGGCCGGCCAGCGTGCGCAAGGAGTTCGCGCCCAGCCGGCCGATCAGCCACGCTTTGAATGCAGTGGACGGCGGGCAGCCGTCTGCCGGAAGCGTCGAGCGCACCCAGGGCCTGACCGCCGCGCCATACCGTTGATCCATGACTGCAATGAGCTGGTCGCGTATCACGGGCAGCTGATGCACATGTTGGTGGCCATCAATGAAATCCGGCAACCGTCCCATGGCCTGCTCGAAACGATCGAACTGCCGATCAACCGCCGTGCGGATCCGGATGCGATCGAGTTGGCAGCCATAGGCACGGGCTATCAGCCCGGCCAGCGCATGGCACCCTCCCTGGCCGAAATCCTCGGTGAAGTTGAGATGCAGGCCCACTTCCACGTTGTCCGTCCGCGCCCGCAACGCATGGGCGCCCGAAGACCAGGCCGGTCCGTCGACAAGACAGCTGACCGCGGAAACGCGACGCCGGTCCGCCAGTTCCAGCGCAGCCCGGTTGATGCCTTCGTGCTGGCCGAAGTCGTCCACGCACACGCTGATGACGCGTCGTGCGGATATCCGTTCAGGTTGTGGCGGCGTCGTCATCCCGTAGAATGCCGGAGATCTTCCCAGGCGAATCCCCCATGTTTCTGCTTCGTCACCGCCCGGTTGTCTTCATCCTGGTGGGCAGTACCGCCGCGTTCGTCCATCTCCTCACCGTCATCCTGCTGGTGGAAAAGATGCATCTCGCGCCCCTGGTCGCCAACGTCGGCGGCTGGCTGTGCGCCTTCACCGTCTCGTACGGCGGCCACCAGCTGCTCACCTTTGCCGATCACGACGCACCGGTGCTGCAATCGGCCAGCCGTTTCCTGCTGTTGTCCGCCGCGGGGTTCGCCATCAATGAATCGGCCTATGCCATTCTGCTGCACACCAGCCGGGTTCCCTATCATTTCCTGCTGGCGATCATCCTGCTGTGCGTAGCGGTGGTGACTTATCTGCTGAGTCGTCGCTGGGCGTTTGCCGGCATCCGCCCCTAGACGACACCTCGCTGCGCGTCAGCCGCCAGACCACGGTCGATTTGTGCGTCGCCAGCGGCGCGATGTTCCGCAGGGAGGGATATTCGCCCTCCGTCCCTTTCGGCGCGACCAGCCATGAAACCGGGTGGCTACAAATGTAATGTTCAAGGCGGGCATGATCGATCAGCAAGCGGTTCGCCCTTTCCGGGTCGAATTTTCCCGCGTCGGCCATGACCTTGCGCCAGTTGTCGTTTTTCGAGGTATTGGCCACACTCCAGTCGTCGAATATTTCGACCGGCTCGGTCAGCCCGAGATAGAACGGCATGTCGAAATACTGCTCCCGCAGGAACATGACGGGTTCGCTTGCCTGGCGCTGCGCAGCGATCAGGCTGCTCAAGTGCCGGTCCGTCTTGTGGTTGAACAGGTTGTTGGCCACGATCGCGGATAGGCACACCGCACCGGCGACGAGCGCGAACCCCTTCAGGAAACGCGGGTTCGGCACATCCCCCCATTTGCGTACCAGCCCCTCGGCTATCAGGTAGGCCAACGGCGGCAGCACGGGCAGCACGTAGCCCACCAGCTTGGAGGACGGAATGGAGAAGAAGCCCACGATCACGGCCGGCCAGATCCACATCAGGGAGCGGATCGTCGGCTTCGTCTCGGCCTCCAGCCGGGTGCGTTTCAACGCGGCAGGCAGCCACCAGGACCAGGGCAGGATGAGGAGAAGGATGGCGGGCGGATAAAACCAGAACGGCATGGGATTGTTGAATCCGCCTTCGGCAAATCGCTGGAACTGCTGGTAGACGAAGAAGTAATTCAGGAATTCGGGGAACCGCGCCTGCATGGCGACAAACCAGGGGACGGCAACCAGCAGGAAAACGGCCAGGCCGGGCAGCCAGACCAGCTTGCGCATCAGGACCAGGCGGCGATTCCACGCCAGCCAGACGACCAGTACCATTCCCGGCAGCACGGCGCCGATCAGCCCTTTGGCCAGAACGCCCAGCGCCGCGCCCAGGTACGCACCTGCCAACAAGCCCTTGTAGGGCAGATCCCTTTCGGCATTCAATCCCGCTTCGGCCGCCAGCAGGATGGTGGAGGCGATCAGGCCAGCCACCAGCATGTCGAGATTGGCAAACTGGGCAGCGCCGAAGAAAAAAGGCTGGGTCACCAGGATCAACAAGGACCAGCGCGCGACCGTCGTGCCCTTCTGCCGCAAGGCGAAGCCATACAGGGTGAAGGCCGCGATCCCGGCCCCGAACAGCGGCGCCAGGCGGGCTGCCCACTCGTGGAGACCGAACATCCCCAGGCTGCTCGCCGTAATCCAGTAAAACAGGGGCGGTTTGTGGAAGAAAGGCAGGCCGTTCAGGGTGGGGTACAGCCAGTTGCCCGAACTCAGCATTTCCCAGGCCACGCTGACGTAGCGCCCCTCGTCAGGCAAGGCCAGCGGCCTGACCCCCAGCGTCAACGCAAGCCAGGCCAGCGCAAGCAGGAACAGTCCCGCTTCCTTCCTGTTCCATCCCGCGATCATGGCTGCGCATCCCGCAAGCCCCGTCCGGCGCGACGCCGGACCACGTACAAGGGGCGCCCCTTGACCTCCTCGAAGATGCGACTGACATACTCGCCCAGCACACCCAGCCCGATGAGTTGTATCCCGGAAAACAACATCAGGCCCACCACGATCGTGGTCCAGCCCGGAACGGCGATCCCCCTCAGGAAATAGTCGACGACCAGGTAGCCGCCATAGGCGAATGCCAGCAACGCCAGGATGAAACCCAGCAGGCTGGCGATACGCAACGGCCAGGTGGTGAACGCCGTCAGGCCGTCGAAGGACAGCCGCAGCAGATGGAACGGGTTGAAGGTGCTGCGTCCGCTGCCCCGGGCATCCGGCACGTAGGCAATTTCAGATGTCTTGAATCCCACCCACGCATACAGCCCCTTCATGAAGCGGTTGCGCTCCGGCAGGGCGAGCAGCGCGTCGACCACCGCCCGGTCCATGAGACGGAAATCGCCGGCATCCGCAGGCACCTGGAAACGCGCGCCGGCATTCACCAGCCGGTAGAACCAGCGGGCGCCCAGACGCTTGAACAGCCCTTCATCGCGGCGGTGCTCGCGCACGGCGTAGACCACATCGTAGCCCTGCTGCCATTGCGCCAGCATCGCGGGAATCAATTCCGGCGAATGCTGCAGGTCGGCGTCCATCATCAGGCAGGTTTCGCAACGCGCCGACTCCAGGCCTGCGGTAAGTGCCGCCTCCTTGCCGAAATTGCGCGACAGCTGGATGACCTGGAATCCCGGCTGAGCCGACCAGAAGGCGAATACTTCGTGCGTGGCGTCGCGGCTGCCATCGTCCACCAGGATGACCTCCCAGTCCGTCACCAGCGACTGCAGCACGCTTTGCAAACGCGGCAGCAGACGGTTCAGATTCTCCGCTTCGTTGTAGCACGGGATGACGATCGACAGTCCCGGAATCCAGTCGCGCGGCTGGATGGAAAAATGCTGTCGATCGGCCATGTTCTTCTCGGCCGTCGACGGGAAGGTTTTCCATTCCGCAACGGGCAGAACGGAAAGATCGTGGGAATGAAGCTTGTATGGGCGCATCGGTTCCGGTTTCGCATCCAGTAGGGGTTGATGCAGAATGCGCCTGACTGCCTTTCAAACTCCTTACACGATTCCCGACACGCCTCGATGCGCATCCTGCTGACCGAAGACGATCCTGCGCTGGCGGATCTGCTCCTGCGCGCATGCCGGCAGGAAGGCTACAGCGTCGACTGGGTCAGCGACGGCGTGGCGGCCGATCTCGCCCTCAGCAGCGAAACCTACGATGCCCTGGTGCTGGACCTGGGCCTTCCGCGCATGGACGGACTGGATGTGCTCAAGCGCCTGCGCAAACGCGGCAGCCACCTGCCCGTGATGATCCTCACCGCGCGCGAGGCGATCGCCGACCGGGTGGCGGGGCTGGACAGCGGCGCGGACGACTACCTGTCCAAGCCGTTTGCCCTCGCGGAATTGCAGGCCCGCCTGCGCGCCCTCGTCAGGCGCCATCACGGCGGTGCGGCGTCGGCCAGCCTGGTACTGGGCAGACTGCGTTACGACACCGTGAGCCGGCAGGTTTTTCTGGACGACGACGAAATCGAACTGTCCAGCCGCGAACGGGAAGTCCTGTCCAGTCTGCTGCACAAGGCGGGAAAGGTCATCTCCAAGCAGGCGCTGACCGCCGCCATTTCCAGCTGGGACGCGACCGTGGGATCGAACGCAATTGAAGTCTATATCCATCGCCTGCGCAAGAAACTGGAACCCGCAGGCATCTCCATCCGAACCGTGCGCGGGCTGGGCTACCTGATCGAGTCGTCCGATGGCCCCGCTGACTGAAATGCGCCGCACCGATCCCACCCTGACCCGTGCCCTGCCGGGATGGCTGCTGATCCCGCTTGTGGTCCTGCTGGCGGTCAGTGCCTATACCACCTACCGCAATGCTTCCCATCTTGCGGAAACGGAACGCGACCTCGTCCTGGAAAAGATCACGGATGATCTGGAGGAACTCGTTTCCACCAGCTATAAAGCCGACCGCAAGATCGACCCGGACTCCCTGTCATTCAGCGTGCTCATCCGCGATGCCCGGGACCAGCGCTATTTCGCCATTTACGACGCCAGCGGAACATTGCTGGCAGGGGACCGCCGACTGGTCCGCGTACCGGTCGGCAGCAGCGGCGACGAACGCGCGGCATTCGACACCATTTCCCTAAACGGCAAGATGCTGAGGCGCGCCGTATTGAAAGGCGAGCGGGATGAGCTTCCGGGCTTCGAAATCCAGGTGGCGGAAACCACGGTCAGGCGCGACCGGCTGACCCTCCACCTGCTCCGCGGCGTGCTCGTGCCGCAGGCATACGCCCTTCTCTTCTCGCTCCCGCTCGTCTGGTTCGGCATCAGCCGAGGACTGCGCCCGCTCGAGGAACTGCGCCGCCGCATCACCCACCGGTCTGCCCAGGACCTCGATGCGATCCCGATCGACAACATCCCGCGGGAGTTGCGGCCCGTCGTCACCGCCCTCAACGACCTGCTGATGCGATTCCGGGCGGTACAGGAAGAGCAACGCCGCTTCACGGCCGATGCGGCACACCAGATCAAGACCCCGCTCGCCGTGCTGATGGCGGAAATCGAACTGGCCCGTTCGGATACGGCCTGCCCGTGCGCGCAGCCCACCTATGACCGTCTGCAGAAAGCCGCCGCCCGGCTCACCCATCTGGTGCGCCAACTGCTGGCGTTGGCACACTCGGAAGTGCATGAAAGCGCGACCCATACGCTATTCGACCTGGCCGAACTGGCGCGCGAGGTGACGACCGAGTTTGTCGCGGCAGCCGCGCGTCGGCGGATCGATCTCGGTTTCGAGGGCACGGAACAGGCAATCCCGGTGCGGGGCAACACCGTCCTGATCCAGGAAGCCATGAAGAACCTGCTGGAGAATGCGCTCAAGTTCACCCCGGAAGGCGGAACGGTCACTGCATCCGTCCAGGCCTTCCCGCCGACCTTTTCCGTGGCCGACAGCGGGCCGGGCATCCCCGAAGCGGAATTGCCGCTCATCTTCAAACGTTTCCATCGGGCGCCGGAAAGCAGCACGGCGGAAGGCAGCGGTCTGGGGCTGGCCATCGTCCAGGAAGTGGCGCGCAAGCACGGCGCGGTCATCACCGCGGGAAAAAGCGCGCTGGGCGGCGCACTGTTCGAATTCCGGTTCGAAGATGAAGCTGTAAGCCAATCGTAATCCGGGATCCGGATACTGCACCCGACTTCCCGATCGCGCCGCCCGGCGTCCCCCTGTTGAACGCTCGCCCCGATTCCCCCTCAGCCCGTCGCACCCTGCTGTACATCCTGGCCTTTTGTCTCGTCTGGTGGGGCATTTTCGCCGCGACCCGTCATTACCTGGACGGCGCCGACATGGTGGAAAACTATGCCTGGGGCATGGAATGGCAATGGGGCACCAACAAGCATCCGCCGCTGTTCGGCTGGATCACGGCGGCCTGGTTCAGGCTGTTTCCGATCGGCGACAACGCCTACTACCTGCTCAACCAGGTCAATCTGGCCATCGCGCTGGGGCTGCTGGCACTGGCGATGAAACGCCTCCTCAGCTGGGATGCGGTGCTGGTCGCCGTGGTGCTCACTACGCTGGGCACCCATTTCGGCCCCGACAGCGGATTCAAGTACAACGCCAACACCGCCTTGCTGCCGTTTGTCGCCGGCTTCGTCTGGAGCCTGCTGCATGCGGTCGAGCTAGGCCGCGCCCGCTGGTTCGTTCTTGCAGGCGTGTTCGCCGCTGCCGCTCTGCTCACCAAATACTATGCGCTCGTGCTCATCGCGGCGACCGGGCTGGCCATCCTGGTCAGCCTGCGTCCCCCGCTGATCCCGCTGCTCAAAGGCACGGTCATCGCCAGCGCAACCGCGCTGTTGCTGGTCACGCCGCATATTGTCTGGTCCATCCGGCACGGCTGGCCCAGCCTGCATTACATGCACGAAGCGCATGAAGTGCTCGGCGCAGCGGATGGCGCCAAAGCCTATGGTGTCGCCCTGGTGGGCGTGCTGGGGTTCAGCAGCGTCGCCTTGCTGGCCTGGGGCGCAAGCCTCGTTCGACTTCCCACCGTTCCGCTTGATCAAGCACCGCGACCGCCCCGGCTGGGCTTGAGCATCCTGTCTATAAGCGTCGCACTGACCCTGCTGGCCGCGCTCACCCAGGGGATCAGTCCTGTGTCGTCCTGGCTGATTCCAGCACTGCTGTTTCTCGGCTGGGCCCTGGTCGATCTCACGCCCCCCCGTTTCGACAATGGATGGCTCGCACGACGAATCTATCGGGTCGGGCTGATCTATCTCCTGGTGACGCTTGTTGCGGCCGCGCTCTGGGACAGACAGTACCGCGCCTATCCCGCGCAACCGGCCTACGCACTGCCGCAGCGCATTGCCGAGGACGCGACGCGCCTGTACCACGAAGCCTATGCCGAACCCATCGAGTACGCAGCCGGGACATTTCCCCTGCCCTACATCCTGAGCTTCTACTCGCCCGACCATCCGCATGGCCTGTATGGATTCGATCTCGCCGGGCCCGACCTCACCCAATCTCCCTGGATCGACGCCCGCGCGCTGGAATCGGGCAACCGGATTGCCGTGTGCGGGACCCTGCGTTTCGGCGTGACCGACGCGCTCGCCTGCCCTGCCGCAGCCCGAACCCTGTTCGGCCCTCCCGACCAGACCCGGCAACTGGTCTACACCGTATATGACCCGAAAACCCGGCAGCTGGGCCAGCAACGCTACGCCGTGCTGATGTGGAAACCCCACCCGCCGCATTGATTTGCAGGCCGTCCCGTGCAGCGGATCGGCGTCCGGTTCGACAGCGGCTCAAGTAGAATGGGCGTTCGCCCATTCCCGCCCCGCAACGTGTCTGCCCAGCTCACCTCCACCAACCACGACCGCGACAGCGCGGGGATGACGTACGTCTATCCCGTCGTCTCGCGCCGCGCCGGCGGGGTGTCGGTCGGGATCAACCTCAACCCCAACAACGCATGCAACTGGGCCTGCGTCTATTGCCAGGTACCGAACCTGACGCGCGGCACCGCGCCGGATATCGATCTGGCACAACTTGAAAACGAGCTGCGCACGCTGCTCACCGATATTCTCCGCGGCGATTTCATGCAGACGCGCGTGCCCGAGGGCGCACGGCGCCTGAACGACATCGCGTTGTCAGGCAACGGCGAACCGACCAGCGCCCGGGAATTTCCACAGGTCATCGAATGCATCGGCCGGGTGATGGCGGACTTCGACCTGATCGAGAAAATCAAGCTGGTGTTGATCACCAACGGCAGCCTGGCCGATCGGCCGCGCGTCCAGGCGGGCTTGCGGAAAATGGCCACGCTGAACGGCGAAGTGTGGTTCAAGTTCGACAGTGCGACCGCCAGCGGCATGCGCGCCATCAACCAGACGCGCATCGCGCCGGACAGGCAGTTCGAACGCCTGGTCACGACCGCGCGCCTGTGTCCGACCTGGTTGCAGACCTGCGTGTTTGCACGCGACGGCGCGCCGCCAACCGCCGCCGAACAGGCGGCCTACCTGAACGCAGTGGAACGCCTCCGCGTGCATGGGATTCCCGTCCGGGGCGTACTGCTCTATGGCCTCGCGCGCCCCTCGATGCAGCCGCAGGCCGACCGGCTGTCCGCCCTGCCCGCCGCATGGCTCGACACCTTCGCGGACGCCATCCGGGCTGCCGGCTTGCCGGTGAAGGTGTCGCCATGATCCACGGCATCGGTACCGACCTGCTCGACGCCGAGCGCATCCGCAATGGGCTGGCCCGCTTCGGCGAGCCCTATGCGGAGCGCATTCTCGCCCCGGCCGAACAGGCCGGCTATCGTGCCAGCCGCGACCCGGCACGCTTCCTGGCCAAATGCTTCGCCGCCAAGGAAGCCTTCGCCAAGGCGACGGGAACCGGCCTGCGTGCGCCGGTGACGCTGCGCAACATCGCCGTGCTGCGCGACACGCAGGGCAAGCCCTTCCTGCAATGCGCGCCCGAACTGGATGCCTGGCTGGCAGCACGCGGAATAAGCGCTCATCATGTGTCCTTGTCCGACGAAAGCGATCTCGTCCTGGCTTATGTGATTCTGGAGGCAACATGACACTGTCCTTGTTGGAGCGGATATGACGCTCGGCCCCTTGATGCTCGACGTGGCAGGCACCGAACTGACCGACGACGACCGACGCCGCCTGGGCCACCCGCTCGTCGGCGGGGTGATCCTGTTCTCCCGCAACTACCGCGACCCGGCCCAGCTGGCCGCCTTAACCGCCGAGATCCACGCGCTCAAGCCCGCGCCGCTGCTGATCGGCGTCGACCACGAAGGGGGGCGGGTGCAACGTTTCCGCGAAGGCTTCACCCGCCTGCCGCCGATGCGCGCCTTCGGCGAAATCTGGAACACCCATCCGCAACAGGCGAAACACCTCGCACGCGAAACCGGCTTCGTGCTGGCGAGCGAACTGCGCGCGCACGGCATCGACTTCAGCTTCGCGCCCGTGCTCGACCTCGATTACGGTGCCTCGTCGGTCATCGGCGACCGTGCCTTTCATGCCGATCCGCATGCCGTGTTCCAGTTGGGCCAGGCCATGATGCTGGGTATGAAGGATGCCGGCATGGCCGCCTGCGGCAAGCATTTTCCCGGTCACGGCTTCGTGGTGGCGGATTCGCACGTCGACGTTCCGGTCGACAATCGCACCCTGGCCGATATTGCTGTCGCCGACCTGGTGCCTTTCCGCTTGATGATCGAGGCCGGACTGGCGGCGATCATGCCGGCGCATGTGATCTACCCGAATGTGGATGACAAGCCGGCTGGGTTTTCGCGCGTCTGGTTGCAGAAACTGCTGCGGCACCAGCTGGGATTCGACGGTGCCGTGTTCAGCGACGATCTCTGCATGGCGGGTGCCGCCGTGGCCGGCGGCGTGGTCGAACGCGTGACGGCGGCGCTGGAAGCCGGCTGCGACATGGCGCTGGTCTGCAACCGGCCCGACCTGGCCGACGACGTGCTGGCCAACCTGAAAGTCGACTGGCCCGCCCCGTCCCGTGCACGCCTTGCTCGCATGCACGGCCACCCGCACCCGCAGACCTTGACCCAGCTGCGCGAGTCGACGCGCTATGTCAATGCGCTGCACCACATCGCCGGGCTGGGGCAGGATAGCGCAGACCTCAACCTGCAGGTCGACCCGACGGATTACTGTGGGCGCGCATAACCACGATCACAGCGCGCATGACCACGGTCATGGCCATGGCATGCATCACGTTCATGTGCATGCATCTGAAGGCGGCAACGGCAAGCTGATCCTCGCCCTGCTGCTGACGCTGTCATTCACCGGCGTCGAGGCCCTGGCCGGCTGGTGGTCGGGTTCGCTCGCGCTACTATCCGATGCGGCGCACATGTTCACCGACTCGTCCGCGCTGGGCCTGGCCGCGGCGGCGGCCTGGCTGGCGCGCCGGCCACCCAGCATCCGGCACTCCTATGGCCTGGTACGGGCCGAGGTGCTCGCTGCGCTGTTCAACAGCCTGATGATGCTGGTCGTGCTCGGCTATATCGTGCATGAGGCCATCGACCGTTTCAGCTCCCCGCACGCGATCGCCGGCGGTACCGTCATCGGCGTCGCCGTCATCGGCCTCGGCATCAACCTGCTCGTCGCATGGATCCTGAGCCGCGGCGAACACACCCTCAATAGCCGCGCCGCGATGCTGCACGTGCTGGGCGATGCACTCGGCTCGGTCGCCGCGATCAGCGCCGGCATCGTCATCGTCACCACCGGCTGGACGCCGATCGACCCGCTGCTGTCCTTGCTGGTGGCGGTGCTGATTCTGGTCTCGGCCTTGCGGCTGTTGCGCGAGGTGGTACACGTGCTGATGGAGGGCGTACCCCTGCAGATCCAGCTCGAATCCGTCGGCCACGACCTGGCCGCCCTGCCCGGCGTACAGCGCGTGCACGACCTGCACGTGTGGACGCTGTCATCGGGCACCGTCGCCCTGTCCGCGCACCTCGACATCCGCGATCTTGCAAACTGGCTGCACATTCTGGCCGCAGCCCGCGACATGCTTGCGAAGCAGCACGGCATCGCACACGTCACACTCCAGCCCGAGGTGTTGAACATCGCACCGCTGGTGCGAGGCGAATGGGCGTCCCGAGCCGGCGTCGATGGCAAAGCCGCACACTGATCCGCGCAGGTGCACCTGACTGATCAATCAAACGCTCCATCAGGATATGGATAAGCCGGCGTAACGGCTCCCCGTACTGCCCCTATCAAGCCCGCCTGTGCGGGCTTTTTTCATTTCAATGCCGGTGTTCTTCCCGTGAGCGCTTGACACACAAATGAGAATCGTTATTATTCGTAACACACTGATTGGCGATTCCCCGAATGAACCCCGAATCTGACGCACAGGATCCTCACGCCATGCCGAATGCGCCCTCTTCCTCCATCCGTCTTCCGGTCGAGCCTGGAACGCGGACCTGTCCGCCCGAGATCATCCCGGCGGACTTTTTATTCCAGGGCAGCCAGGAAATCCTGATCAGCCACAAAGGCGAGCACTATCGCCTGCGCATCACCAAGAACGGCAAGCTGATCCTCACCAAATAAACCGTTCGCAGGCCCGGCCTGCCGGCCTCGCGGCCACCCCAATCCCGCCCGCCCGCGCATCCGCGCCAGCCAGCCCCACACTTGCAAGGAGACTGGCAATGAACACATCGCAGCAGCACGACACCCACGAAATCGTCATCGCCGCCACGCTATGGCTGATGCATCGCTACCAGCAAACCGGCTGCCGCAAGCTCGCCCGCATGATCGAACAGCATCTCACCTGGATGCACGACCGTGCGACCAGCCCCTGCCTGGCCGACGCCTGCCGCCGACTGTCGTTCGAATGGCGCGCCGTCTCGACCGCCACGCCCATGCGTCCCGCGCACCCCATCCTGCACTGATTGACCAGGAGCCCCACATGATCTCGATTGGCAACACGATCCCCGACATCACTTGCGAAGCCTATCTGCCCGATGGCCGCATCGAACCGATTTCACTCACGCACTATCGCGGCAAGTGGCTGGTGTTGTTCTTCTGGCCGCTGGATTTCACTTTCGTCTGTCCGACGGAAATACGCGCCTATTCCGACCTCAGCCACGATTTCGACCTGTCCGGCGCGGTACTGCTCGGCGCCAGCGTCGATTCCGCGCACGCTCATCGCGCCTGGGTGCGGCACGGGCTCGGCGCAGTGAAATTCCCCATGCTCGGCGACGTCTCGCGTAGCCTTGCGCAAGGCTTCGGCATACTCGCCGACAACGGCGTGGCGGTACGCGCCACCTTCATCGTCAATCCCGAAGGCCGGGTGATGAGCATCGCCGCCAACGACCTCAACGTCGGCCGCTCGGCGCGCGAAACGCTGCGCCTGCTGCACGCCCTGCAAAGCGGCGAGCTCACCGCCTGCGAGTGGCAGCCCGGCCAGTCCTTTGTCGCTGCCGCCTGAGGAACCCCGCCATGCATACCTCGCCCGTTGCCTCCCTTCTCGTCGCCGCGCTGGTCGTGCTGCGCCAGCCTTGCGCGCGCAACAAGGCCACCGCCCGCCTGCTGCTCGAACGCGCCGCCGAGTACGACAGCCTCAGCCCTGTCGAGCGTGAGGCCTGCCGCACTCTCGCCGACGACCTCGACATCGACCGCGCGGAACCCGCTCCCGTGCGTGCACCTATAAATGCAACGCAGCGCACGCATGCCGCCCCAAACCCCGAACGACGGATTACACAATTTTCCACATCGCTCCAGGCGCACAGCGCGGAGGCCGGCTGTCGGTGCGCTTCTCCATCGTCTTCGTCATTCCACAGGAAGGGGGTCTGATGCTCGCCATTGCCTATCATTTTCATGTGCTGCCGCGCCATCGCGATACGTTCCGCCACGCCTGGCAGGCTGCGCGCGATGCACTGACCCATACCGTCGGCTTGCGTGCCCACGATTTCGCGGAGCCGCGCGACCGGCGCGACGCCTTCACGCTGCGGCTGGCCTGGGATGACCAAACCAGCTTCGAGCGGTTCACCCGTACCTGGATCGGCGTCTGGATGGTGAACGGCATGGGCCTTGCGCGCGACGCGTTCGCCAGGCCGATCGAGACCCACATCGACAAGGCGGAATCCGCCCTTCAAACGGGCAAGCACGCCGCCTGCCCCACGCACGGCAAGAACCGCTCCGCCGCATCCTAAACACAGGCCCGGGTATGCATCTGGGTCCCGCCCAATATCGCTTTCGCCTGGTTGGAGAAGATTAACCGCAACGAATCAATTGACTTGTTTAATGCGAATTATTATCATTACTTTACATTGTTACCACATCGCCGTAACGTGATCCGTCTGAACGTGCCGCGGGAACGAAACAACCGCGCAGCGCTTGTGACGATTGCCCGGCGATCCCCTGAATGGAACTGGATGTATCCGGGATGACCGCCGCGTTGACCGCCCCCTCCGCCGTGAAAGCCGATCTGCCGAACGCAGTGCGTTTCGCGGCTGCCGCGCTGCCCTATTCGGCCCGGCTGTCGCGCGCGTCGCTTGCCGGTGTGGTGCTCGCGCATGCCGGCCTGCTGGCTGCGCTGCTGTTCGTCGCCCACACCCCCGAACCGATCACGCCGCCACTGCCGATTACGGTAAGTCTGATCGAACCCGAGGTGAAAGAGCCCGACCCGCAGCCCAAACCCGAACCCAGGCCGCAGCCGCCGAAGCCGCACGTCAAACCGCTGCCGCCGCCACCGGTGCTGATCGCCGAGAAGCCGCTTCCCGCGCCGCAACCCGTCGTCGAGGCACCCAAACCCGATCCTGAACCCGTGCCCGAGGTGGTACCGCCGCCCGTACCGGTTGTCGCGGAAGCGCCGAAACCCGCGCCCCCGCCGCCGCCAATACCGCCCCGGCCCGCAGACTATCTGAACAATCCCAAACCGCCCTATCCGGCGCTGTCGAAGCGACTCGGCGAAGAAGGTGTCGTACGGCTGAACATCCTGGTCAACCCGGACGGCAGTGTCGCGCAACTGGAAATCGTCAAGAGCAGCGGCTATGCGCGGCTCGACGAATCGGCCCGGAAAACCGTCCAGTCCAGCTGGAAATTCGAGCCGGCCCGCCAGGCCGGCAAACCGGTGGCCGCGTGGGTCATCGTGCCGATTCAGTTCACCCTCAGGAGCTAAACCATGGAAACCGTCACTCACCCCGCTCAACTGGGGTTCGCACACTTCATCGCCCAGGCCGACATGCTCGCGCATTTTCTGCTCGCCATCCTGCTGGCGATGTCGGTGATCACCTGGTATCTCATCGTATCCAAGAGCATCGCCAACTGGCGCATGAAGAAAAACGCACAGGCCTTCCTGGAACGCTTCTGGAATGCATCCGGGCTGGCGGCCGTGGGCGACTATCTGCAGAAGAACGGCATCAACGACCCGTTCTCGCATCTCACCCATCATGGCCTCAAGGCAGCCGAGCAGTTCCGCGGCAAGACCGGCGCCTGCCTGATCGAGTCGGGTTCGGAAGACGAATTCCTCACCCGTGCCCTGCGCCGCGCGATCAACCAGGACACCGCGCGCCTGGAATACGGCCACACCATGCTGGCCTCCATCGCCTCGTCCGCGCCCTTCGTCGGCCTGTTCGGCACGGTGTGGGGCATCTATCACGCGCTGGTCAACATCGGCATGAGCGGCTCGGGCAGCCTCGACCAGGTGGCCGGTCCGGTGGGCGAGGCGCTGATCATGACCGCCCTCGGCCTGGCGGTCGCCATCCCTGCCGTGCTCGCCTACAACTTCTTCAATCGCGCCAAGCGCCAGATGCTGTCCGAGGTGGACGGCTTCGCGCACGACCTGTTCGCCTTCATGTCCACCGGCGTGCGCAACAACACCCGCGTCGACAACGACGTACCGCGCGTCTACGTCGCCCCGGCCGTCAGGAGCGCATGATGGCCTTCGGCGGAATGCTCAACGACGCCGGCGACGGCGACAACGCGGAAATCAACATGATTCCGCTGATCGACGTGATGCTGGTGTTGCTCGTCATCTTCATCATCACTGCGCCGCTGATGACGCATGCGGTCAAGGTCAACCTGCCCGTGGCATCCAGCCAGCCCAACGAGGACAAACCGGAGACGGTCAACCTGTCGATCAAGGCCGACGGCTCGGTATTCTGGAACGCCGAACCCGTGGACGCGACCGCCTGGCAGGCGAAGATGGACCTCGCCGCACAACAGACCCCGCAGCCGGAAATCCACATCCGCGCCGACGGCGATCTCGCCTATCGCAACGTCGCCCAGATCATGTCCGACGCCGCGCGCGCAGGACTCAGCAAGCTCGGGTTCGTCACCGAACCGAAAACCGCGGCCCATTGAACCGCAGGGATCCATAGACATGTTCACCCTTGACCGTTCGGACGATTTCCAGCTTTGCCGCATCGAGCGCATCCACACGCCCGAGCATGCGCCGGAATGGCACGACTGGCTGCAGGAGCTGGGGTTCATCCCCGGCGAGAAAGTGATGCTGATGGCACGCGCCCAGCCGGGCGGCGATCCGCTGGTGGTCCGCGTCGGCTCATCCACCTTCGCCCTACGTTGCGCCGAGGCCGCCTGCATCGAAGTCACGCTGCTGGATAACGCGACGGGGGCCGCATGAGCGCCTGCCACGATTCGGTCCGCCGCGACCACGCCCCGTCCGCCGTCGTTCATGTGCATCGCGGCGGGCCCCTGGTCGCCCTGGTAGGCAACCCCAACTGCGGCAAGACCGCGTTGTTCAACGTCCTGACAGGCAGCCGGCAGAAGGTGGCGAACTACGCCGGTGTCACCGTCGAACGCAAGGAAGGCCGCTACCTCACGACGGCGGGCAAGGCGCTGCGCGTGCTCGACCTGCCGGGCACCTACAGTCTCAACCCGCGCTCGCCCGACGAGCAGGTGACAGTCGACGTGCTGATGGGCCGTGCGCGTGGCGAAAAACGCCCGGATCGTGTCGTCTGCGTGGTCGACGCCACCAACCTGCGGCGCAATCTCCGGCTCGTCCTGGCCGTGAAACGCCTCGGCCTGCCCTGCGTGGTGGCGCTCAACATGACCGACCTGGCGGCGCGGCGCGGCATCCACGTGGATGTGGACAAACTGTCCTTCGAGCTCGGCGTGCCCGTGGTCAAGACCGTCGCGGTCAGGAAGGACGGCGCAACCGCCCTGTGTACGCTGCTCGATGCGCCGGCCGAGGCCTGGCGCGGCGAGGCAGCACACTCGTCCGTACCGGGAACCGACGCCCCGGCCGTCACGGTGGAAGCCGACCACGACACGGTCCAGCGCATCCTCGTCAGCCTCGGCCTCGACATGCATGCGCCGCACACGCTGTCCGACCGGATCGACCGCGTGGTGCTGCATCCGGTCATCGGCATGGCGCTGCTCATGGCGGTGCTGTTCCTGATGTTCCAGGCCGTGTTCGCCTGGGCCGAGGCGCCGATGGGCTGGATCGAGGCGGCCACCACATGGGTGGCCAATGGCGTCACCGCTGCGCTGCCCGACGGCTGGCTGCGCAGTCTGCTCGTCGACGGGATCATCGCGGGCGCGGGCGGGGTGCTGGTGTTCCTGCCGCAGATCCTCATCCTGTTCTTCTTCATCCTGATCCTGGAAGAGTCGGGCTACCTGCCGCGCGCCGCCTTCATGCTCGACCGCCTGATGGGCAGCGTGGGCCTGTCGGGCCGTTCGTTCATCCCGCTGCTGTCGAGCTTCGCCTGCGCGATCCCCGGCATCATGGCCGCGCGCACCATCGCCAGCCCGCGCGACCGCCTCGTTACCATCATGATCGCGCCGTTGATGACCTGCTCGGCACGACTGCCAGTGTATGCGCTGCTGATCGGTGCCTTCATTCCCAAGCGCGACGTCGCCGGCGTATTCGAGTTGCAGGGCCTGGTGCTGTTCGGTCTCTACGTTGCCGGCGTGGCGAGCGCGATGGGCATTGCCTGGCTGGCCAAGCGCCTCACCACCCGCGGGCTACCCAGACCTTTGATGATGGAACTGCCGACCTACCATTGGCCGACGCCGCGCAACGTCGCCATCGGCCTGTGGCAGCGCGCGTCCATCTTCCTCAAGCGGGTCGGCGGCATCATCCTGGCGCTCACCATCGTCATGTGGTTCCTCGCCAGCTTTCCCGCGCCGCCCGCCGGCGCGACCGGCCCGGCGATCGAATACAGCCTCGCCGGCACGCTCGGTCGCGGCCTTGCCACGATATTCGAGCCCATCGGCTTCAACTGGCAGATCAGCGTCGCGCTGGTGCCGGGCATGGCTGCGCGCGAAGTCGCGGTCAGCGCGCTCGGCACCGTCTACGCGCTGTCGGCCAGCGGCGACGACACTGCACAAGCCCTGACACCGCTGATCGCGCACAGCTGGAGCCTCGCCACTGCGCTGTCGCTGCTGACCTGGTTCGTCTTCGCGCCGCAGTGCCTGTCCACGCTCGCCACCGTCAAGCGCGAAACCGGCGGCTGGAAAATGCCGCTCGTCATGGCCGGCTATCTGTTCAGCCTGGCCTGGCTCGCGTGCTTCATCGTGTATCACCTCGCCGTCGCGGCAGGTTGGGGATGACCCATGCCTGCCGTCTTCCGTTTTTTTCAACCGCCAGCCAGCCAAGCGTTTGCTCCGCCAGCCAGTCGATCATTCAGACCAGGAGCAAACTATGTCCCACGTACGACCGCGCCCGCCATCGGGCATCCTGCGCCAGCTGATGGCGCGCCTGCAACCCGCGGCCGCCATGCCGGCTGCCGCTTCGCTCGCCTTCATGATGCTGGCCCCCTCCGCACTGGCACAGACGGCGGATCCGGCGAATACCGCCCAAACCACGCTGCCGACCGTCAAGGTGGAAGACACGTCCGACCCCATGGAGGTCAATAACGGCTACCAGGGCACGCAGACCCGCGTCGGCAAGACCAAGCAGGACCCGCAGGACATCCCACAGGCGATCACCGTCGTGACCCAGCAGCTGATGCAGGAGCAACATGTCGGTTCGCTGCGCGACGCCTTGCGCAACGTGTCGGGACTCACCTTCAATGCCGCCGAGGGCGGCCGCGCCGGCGACAACATGATGCTGCGCGGCTTCTACACCTTCGGCGACGTCTACCTCGACGGCATCCGCGACACCGCGCAATACAACCGCGAAACCTTCTTCCTCGAGCAGGTCGACGTGCTGCGCGGCTCCGCCTCGATGCTGTTCGGCCGCGGCCAGGCCGGCGGCGTCATCAACCTCGTCTCCAAGACGCCCAAGCTGGCCGATGCCTACAAACTGACCGGTAGTGTGGGCACCGACAACTACACCGAAGTCACCGCTGACCTCAACAAGCAGCTGGGCGAACACAGCGCGGTACGCGTGAACCTGATGAAACGCGACGAAGGCAGCTGGCGCGAAAATCCCGCCAGCGGCGCGGAGCCCGACGTCAATCGCGGCGGTGCGCAGGTCAGCCTCGCGCTCGGCATGAACACCGACGACGAATTCACCTTCTCGCACCTGTACATGCGCAACCGAGACACACCCGACTACGGCTTCTCGTTCGACGGCGCCACTCACCGGCCCAATACCACGTTCCCGGTCGATTACTTCTGGGGCATCGACCGCAACTTCGACAACAGCGACGTGAACGTCACCACCGGCACCTGGACGCACCGCTTCGCCGATGACAGCCAGTTGCGCACCACGGTCCGCTACGGCGACTATGAACGCAGCTACTGGGCACGGACGCCGAGCGCCACGGTTGCACCGAACGTGGACGGAACTCTCCCTGGCAATGGCGGCAACTGGAATGCAGGACCCACTCGCTCGTCCGATTACGAAACGCTCACACTCCAATCCGACTACAGCCGGAAATTCGAGGCGTTGGGCATGAAGCACGAATTCCTCACTGGCGTCGAATACCTGCACGAGAACAGCCACCGCTCAGGTCTGCAGAATCTCGGTGGGACGACCATCGTGTCCGGCATTCCTCCCTTGTTCCTGCCTTACGTCGAGTCATATACGGGTGCACAGCTGAACAATTTCACCGGCAATTCCTACGCCCTCTATGCACAGGACACAGTCGAATTCATCCCAGACTGGAAGGCCACGCTGGGCATGCGCCGCGACGAACTCGACGCCGATTATTCCAGCGCTGCCTCGCCGCATCTGGAATACGGCGAGTGGAGCTATCGTGCCGCCTTGTCCTACCAGCCTACCAAGGAAGCGCACTACTACGTCGGCTACAGCGATTCGTTCAGCCCGACGGCCGACCTCTACCAGCTGACCGCCACGCCACAACCGCCCGAGACCAGCCAGGTCTACGAGGTCGGCGCGAAGTGGATGTTCTTCGACGGCGATCTCTCCTTCCGCACCGCGCTTTACCGTGCGATCAAGAACTGGGAACGCAACACCGACCTCGAATCTACCGCGTCCATCCTGACCAAGAAGCGCCGCACCGACGGCATCGAATTCGAAGCGGCCGGCCGCATCACGCCGAACTGGGAAGTCTTCGCCGGACTGGCGCTGATGGACGCCACCATCCTCGAAGTCGCCGAACAGTCCACCGGCACCGTGGGCGATCCGCGCTTCGTCGGCAAGCGGCCGCGCAACACCCCGCCCTACACTTTCAACCTGTGGTCCACCTACAAGCTGGGCGGCGGCTGGAAAATCGGCGGCGGTGCCGAGGCCAAGGGCGAACGCTACGGCTACAACCCGTCGAATGCCTCGGCCAATGCGCAGTTCACCACCAACGGCCAGCCCAGCGGCTTCAATCCCAATACCGCGCCGGCTTACGTGCGTTGGGATGCCATGGTGTCCTATGACCAGAAAACCTGGGGTGTCCGCCTGAACGTGCAGAACCTGTTCAACAAGACGTACTACGACTCGATCTACGACAACGGTCCGTTCACCGTGCCCGGTCAGAAGCGTCGCTTCATCCTCACCGGCGAGCTGAAGTTCTGAGCCTGCCTTCCCTGCCAACCATTGGCAGGGATAGGGCGTTGCCTGCGCAGCGCCCTATCCCTGACAGGAGACCCGACCATGCTGCTGCACATTCCAAACGTTCTCGACGCTGCCACGCTCGCGCACTGCACAGCGCTGTTGAAGCAGGCCGACTGGACCGACGGCCGCGTCACCGCCGGCACGCAGGCCGCCACGGTGAAGAACAACCGGCAACTGCCCGAAACCAGCCCGGTAGCGCAGCAGTTGCGCGCCATCGTGCTGGAAGCCTTGTCGAAGAACCCCACCTTCTTCAGTGCCGCCCTGCCCAAGCGCATCTATCCGCCGCTGTTCAACCGCTACGGCGACGAAGCCAACGCCTTCGGCAATCACGTGGACAACGCCATCCGCACCCATCCGGCCACGGCGCAGCATGTGCGAACCGACCTGTCGTTCACGCTCTTCCTCAACAACCCAACCGATTACGACGGCGGCGAGCTCATCATCGAGGACGGCATGGGCGGCCGCGCGGTCAAGCTGCCGGCAGGCCATCTGATCCTGTATCCCTCGTACAGCGTGCATCGCGTCGAGCCGGTGACGCGCGGCGCGCGGCTGGCGTGCTTCACCTGGTTGGAAAGCATGGTGCGCGAACCGCAACGACGCGAATTGCTGCACGAAATGGACTTAAGCATCGCCGCCCTGCGCGGCGACCACGGCGAAACCGATACCGCTGTCCGACTGACCAGTTGCTATCACAACCTGATGCGGATGTGGGCGACGGTCTGAATTCCCCTGTTTCATTCACTTTAGAAAAGGAGCTCTCATCATGACTGGTCTGCGATTCACCCTTGCCGCCCTGGCGCTCGTTCCCGTTCTGGCGCACGCCGCGGCCGACTGCGAGGCCCATCCCAAGGAACAATGGATGAAAGAGGAAGACCTCAAGGCCGCCCTGAAGGACGCCGGCTACACCATCAAGAAATTCAAGGTCGATGGCAATTGCTACGAGATGTACGGCCACAACGAGAAGGGCCAGCGCGTCGAAATCTACATGGACACCGTCTCCGGCCGGCCCGTGAAGGCCTATCTCGACTGATGCCTGGGCACGTCGTGGAACGCGCGTACGTCTGGGACCGCTTTGTCCGCCTGCACCACTGGAGCCTCGCCGTCCTGGTGCTGTTCGACGCGTTCATTCTCGACGGCGGCGGCCCGTGGCATCGCTGGGCGGGTTACGCGGCGCTGGGACTGGTGGGCGGGCGCCTCGTCTGGGGTGCGATCGGCTCGCGCTACGCCCGCTTTTCGGGTTTTTTCCCCACGCCGGCGCGCATCCGAGCCTACCTCGCCCGGCCCGGCGTCGCCATGCGTGGACACAATCCGCTCGGCGCCGTGATGGTGTTCGCGATGCTTGGCCTCGTCATCGCGCTGGGCGTCACGGGCTGGCTGATGGGAACCGACGCCTACTGGGGCGAGGAATGGTTGGAAGACCTGCACGAGACGCTCTCCGACGTTCTGCTCGCGTGCGTCGCGCTGCACGTGGCCGGCGTGGCATGGGTCAGCCGCAAGACCCGCATCAACCTGCCGCGCGCCATGCTCACCGGCTACAAGATACGGGGCACGCATTCCGCGCCGTTCGCACATCCGGAGACGATGCCTGGCGATTGACAGCGTCGATGCGACAAGGTCCTCGTCCCGCCGCCGCAGGACATAAATGCCGCGGAGGCCCGCCTGAACGAAGGCTACGAGTGCACCGACTGATACTTCTGTACGAAGTCGCTGTAACCCGGCCGTGTTCGCCGTACATATGCAGCGAACAGGACGTTCACGGATGGCGGGGGATTTCCCTCGCCGTTTTTTTTTGCGCGGAATCTCTACTCCAATATTGTTATTGACAACCATTCTCATTATTTATAATATTCAGCTACCGAGTTCCAAACCAGAAGGTGCGTCATGTACGTCTGTCTTTGCAAAGGTGTCACCGACCATGAAATCCGCGGCTTGGTCCATCATCGTGGCGTGACCACGATGCGCCAGCTTCGCGACGAACTCGGCGTGTCCACCCAATGTGGTCGTTGCGCCCGCTGCGCGAAAGACGTGCTCCAGGAAGCCCTCGCCGAATGCCAGGGATGCTCGGCGGACGCCTCATTCGCCGCAGCCGCCTGATTCGGTCCGCTCTGCTTGCACCCGTTTTGTGCGGGCCGCGCATTCATACTTGTCCCGCACGGCTTTTCCCCTAGAATGACAGGCGTCCCATTCGCCTATTAGCCAGCATTCGCCCAGCCAACGGCTCTTTAAACGGGCTTGCCCACTCTCAGGAGAGAACCATGAAAGGCGACAAAAAAGTCATCCAGTACCTGAACAAGGCGCTCACGGTCGAACTGACTGCCATCAACCAGTATTTCCTCCACGCCCGCATGTACAAGAACTGGGGGCTGATTGCGTTGGGCAAACACGAATACGAAGAGTCCATCGAGGAAATGCACCACGCCGACAAGCTGATCGAGCGCATTCTCTTTCTAGAAGGCCTGCCCAACCTGCAGGATCTGAACAAATTGCTGATCGGCGAAAACGTCGTCGAATGCCTGGAATGCGACCTCAAGCTCGAACTGGTCGGCCGCGCGCTCTACGTCGAAGCCATCGCGCACTGCGAATCGGTCAAGGACTATGTTTCGCGAGAAATCCTGGTCGGCATCCAGTCCGACACCGAAGAGCACATCGATTATCTCGAGACCCAACTCGACCTGATCAAACGCATGGGTGAGCAGAACTACATGCAGACTGCAGCCGGCCCGATCGAAAGCTGAGAGCCTCCGCGCGTACAATGAACGCCCCGCCATGGGGCGTTTTTTATTGCTTCCGATGCACTTCGACCCTGACTGCCGCGCCTGCCCGCGCCTCGCCACGTTTCTCGACGAGGTGCGCGCCCGCCATCCCGACTACCATGCCCGCCCGGTGCCCGCCTTCGGCGATCCCGCGCCCGGCCTGCTCATTGTCGGCCTCGCCCCGGGCATGCACGGCGCCAATCGCAGCGGCCGGCCCTTCACAGGCGACTATGCCGGCGTGCTCTTATACGAAACCCTGCACAAATTCGGCTACGCCAGCGCACCGCAATCGCTGTCCGCAGACGACGGACTGACGCTCACCGGCTGTCGCATCACCAATGCGGTGAAGTGCCTGCCGCCCGCCAACAAGCCGGAACCGGGCGAGATCCGCGAATGCAATCGTTATCTGGCCGCCGAACTGGAGGCCCTGCCCGGCCATGCCAGTATCCTGGCGCTGGGCCAGATCGCGCATCAGGCCGTGCTTCGCGCGAAAGGACTGAAGCTCAAGGACTACCCGTTTGCCCACGCCAGCGATTACCACCTGCCCGGCGGCCGGCGGCTGGTCAGCAGCTACCACTGCTCCCGCTACAATACCCAGACACACCGCCTCACCCCCGAGATGTTCGAAGCCGTATTCACGCGGATTCAAGCGAAGGACTGACCATGCCTGTCGTCACCATCAAGCTCGCCGGCAGCCTCACCCGCGAGCAGAAGCAGAAAGTCGCCGAGGAAATCACCGCCACGCTGGAGCGCCATGCTGGAAAACCGGCCTCCTACACCTATATCGCGTTCGAGGAACTGCCGGACGAGAACTGGGCGATCGCCGGCAAGCTGCTCGACGAAGACGAATAAGAGCCTAATTCGGCAGGAATCATGCTCCACGTTGAGACCAGGATCGGATGTATGCAAGGCGCAGCGCGCCGGCAAGGGCCATTCCCTTGCCAAGCGCTGCAACGCAGCAGACGCCGACCCTGGTCTCAACCCGGAGGGCCGGTTGCCTGCGGGCGCATGGCCGCGTTGCGAGTCGCTCATTTGGAGCGACCAAACTTCACTCCCCGCGCCTTGCCCTGCATCCCGCAGGCAACCGGCGCGGGGCATGATTCCTGCCGAATTAGGCTCTGACCTTGAGCGTCGACAAGGACTTTCTCGCCTCGCTGCCCACCCTGCCCGGCGTCTATCGGATGATCGATGCGGCCGGCGCCGTGCTCTACGTCGGCAAGGCGAAGGATCTTAAAAAACGCGTCTCCAGCTATTTCCAGAAAAGCGACCAGAGCCCCCGCATCAAGCTGATGCTGAAGAGTGTCGACCATATCGACACCACGATCACGCGCACCGAGGCCGAAGCGCTGCTGCTGGAAAACAACCTGATCAAGGGGCTGAAGCCACGTTTCAACATCCTGTTCCGCGACGACAAGTCCTATCCCTACCTGCTGCTGACCGGGCACCGCTTTCCGCGCCTGGCCTATTTCCGCGGCACACCCAAAAAGCGCGACCAGGCGTATGGCCCCTACCCCAATGCCTACGCGGTGCGCGAAAGCATCCAGTTGCTGCAGAAGGTATTTCAACTGCGCACTTGCGAGGACACGGTATTCGCCAACCGCTCTCGCCCGTGTCTGCTGTATCAGATCAAACGCTGTACCGCACCGTGCGTTGGGCACATCACGCCCGACGCCTATGCGCGCGACGTCCATGAAGCAGCCCAGCTGCTGCACGGCGAGGCCAGCGCACTGACTGAACACATTACCGAGCAGATGAACGCCGCTGCGGCTGCGCTCGATTTCGAGACGGCCGCCTTTCTGCGCGACCGCCTGCGCATGCTCGCCGCCGTGCGCGAGAAGCAGTTCGTCGACTCCACCGGCAGCGATGCGGACGCGGATGTGGTCGCGGTCGCCGAGGCCGGCGGCGTCATCGCAGTCAACCTGACGATGATCCGCGGCGGCCGGCATCTCGGCGACCGCAGCTTCTTCCCGCAGCACGGCGAGGGTGCGACGCCGGCCGAGGCGCTGGAAGCCTTCATCGTCCAGCACTACCTCGACCACCCCATCCCGGCGCGCATCCTGGTGAGCGAAGCCATCGAGACCAGCGCACTGGAAACGCTGCTCACCGAGCAGGCCGGTAAAAAAGTCACCCTTCTGCATCGCGTCACCGGTGAACGCAAGGTTTGGATCGGTATGGCGCAGGCCAACGCGCGGCTGTCGGCCGAACGCCGCAGCGCCGATCGTGCCAACCAGTCGCAGCGGCTCGCCGCGCTGCGCGACACACTTGACCTCCCGGCGCTCAACCGCATCGAATGCTTCGACATCTCACACACCATGGGCGAGGCGACCGTGGCGTCCTGCGTCGTCTACGAAGGCGACGACCTGAAGAAGTCCGACTACCGGCGCTACAACATCACGGGCATCACCCCGGGCGACGACTACGCCGCGATGCATGCCGCGCTGATCAAGCGCTTCCACAAGAGCGTGGAAGAGAATGGCGTGCTGCCCGACCTGCTGCTGATCGACGGCGGTAAGGGGCAGATCGCGATGGCGGTCGAGGCCATGGCCGAACTGGGACTGAACGACGTGCCGCTACTCGGCGTGGCCAAAGGCGAGGCACGCAAGCCAGGACTGGAAACATTGATCTTCGCCGACGGCCGCGAGCTCAACCTCGCGAAGGACCACCCTGGCTTCCACCTGATCCAGCAGGTGCGCGACGAAGCGCACCGCTTCGCCATCACCGGCCACCGCGCCAAACGCGGAAAAACGCGCGTGCAATCGACGCTGGAAGACATCGCAGGCATCGGTCCCAAACGGCGCAAACAGCTACTGGAACACTTCGGTGGCCTGCAGGGCGTACGCGACGCCGGCGTCGACGCGCTTGCCAGCGTGAACGGTATCAGCCGAGAATTGGCGGAAACCATTTATAACGCGCTCCACTGATGCCACTCAATCTCCCCAATCTGCTCACCTGGCTGCGCATTCTGTTCATCCCTTTGATGGCGGGCGTGTTCTACCTGCCCGACGGCTGGGTGTCGCCGTCCGACGCCAACCTGCTGGCGGCCGCATTTTTCGGGGTGGCGGCGCTGACCGACTGGCTCGACGGCTGGCTGGCGCGCAAACTGGGACAAACCTCGGCCTTCGGTGCCTTCCTCGATCCTGTGGCCGACAAGCTGATGGTGGCGGCCGCACTGATCGTCCTGATCGACCTGGATCGCGTGGCGCCGCTGATCGGCCTCATCATCATCGGCCGCGAAATCACCATTTCCGCCCTGCGCGAATGGATGGCCAAAGCAGGCAAGTCGGCCAGCGTCGCGGTCTCTTTCGTCGGCAAACTGAAAACCGCGGCGCAGATGGTCGCCATCGTGCTGCTGCTGTATTTCCAGCCCCTCGCCGGCCTGCCCATTCCCCAGATCGGCACACTGCTGATCTGGGTGGCCGCCCTGCTTACTCTCGTATCAATGGCGTATTACCTCGTGATGGCCGCGCGTGCACTGCAAAAATCTTCGCCCTGAGGTGTTGACAGAAAAAACCGAAATCACCATAATGCGCAGCCTTCAACGCGGGAATAGCTCAGCTGGTAGAGCGCAACCTTGCCAAGGTTGAGGTCGCGAGTTCGAACCTCGTTTCCCGCTCCAGCATTCTGGGGAAAACAGATGGCACAGCCCGGACGTTTTCCCCTTTTCGTTTAAGCGTTTACCGCGACGGCGCGATAGCAAAGCGGTTATGCACCGGATTGCAAATCCGTGTAGGTCGGTTCGACTCCGGCTCGCGCCTCCAAATTCAGGGTCAGCCGTCCGCTTTGCCCGGATGGTGAAATTGGTAGACACAAGGGACTTAAAATCCCTCGCCAGCGATGGCGTACCGGTTCGATTCCGGTTCCGGGCACCACCTTCCGGTTCACCGGCCCGAGTGGTATAATTTTTGCGCTTTATTATTAACACGATGGGCGGTTCGCCCATTTTTTATTTGTGCTGCGCCACGTCCTGACCGGGTCGTACAGCGGCACAACAATGGATTTGCGATGATGGATCTGCCCACCCGCCTGGAGCCTGTACTTGCCGGACTCGGTTACGAGTTGGTGATGCTGGAGCGCGCCGGGCGAGGTCTGATCCGGATTTTCATCGACAAGCCGGGCGGCATCACGATCGACGACTGCGTCGCGGTGAGCAATCACCTGACCCACCTGTTCACGGTCGAGAACATCGACTACGACAGGCTGGAGGTGTCCTCCCCCGGTCTCGACCGGCCGCTGGTCAAGCCGCAGGACTATGCGCGCTTCGCCGGCGAGCCGGTGACGCTGAAATTGCGGGTGCCGATGGACAACCGGCGCCGCCTGAGCGGCCAGCTGGTCGGCCTGGATGGCGAACTGGTGAAATTGATCGTCGACGGCTCGGAAGTGTCGGTCGACTTGAGAAATGTGGATGCTGCCCGTCTGAAACCCATGGTTTAGGCAAGGCAGGCTGGAGGGAATATGAGCCGTGAAATGTTGATGCTGGCCGATGCGCTGGCTCGCGAAAAGAACGTGGACAAAGAGGTGGTGTTCGAAGCGCTGGAGCAGGCGCTCGCCTCCGCCACCAAGAAACGCTTCAAGGAAGAATCCGACGTGCGCGTGTCGATCGACCGCGAGACCGGCGATTACGAATCCTTCCGCCGCTGGCAGGTCGTGACCGAAGCCGATCTGGAGTCCGAGGGCTACCAGATCCTGCTGATCGACGCCCAGGACAAGATTCCCGACATCGAGATCGGCGACTATATCGAGGAGCCGCTGGAGAACGTCGAGTTCGGCCGCATCGGCGCCCAGGCCGCCAAGCAGGTCATCCTGCAGAAGATCCGCGACGCCGAGCGCGAGCAGATCATCAGCGACTTCCTGGCCCGCAAGGAACATCTCGTCAACGGCGTGGTGAAGCGCATCGACCGCGGCAACGCGATCATCGAATCGGGGCGCGTCGAAGGTTTCCTGCACCGCGACCAGATGATCCCGCGCGAGAACCTGCGCGTTGGCGACCGCGTGCGCGCCTATCTGCTGCGCATCGACCGCGGCGCCCGCGGCCCGCAGGTGGTGCTGTCGCGCACCGCGCCTGAATTCATCATGAAGCTGTTCGAGCTCGAAGTGCCCGAGATCGAGGAAGGCCTGCTGGAGATCAAGGCGGCCGCCCGTGACCCCGGCCTCCGGGCCAAGATCGCCGTCGTCTCGCACGACCCGCGCATCGACCCGATCGGCACCTGCATCGGCCTGCGCGGTTCGCGCGTCACCTCGGTGACCAACGAACTCGCCGGCGAACGCGTCGACATCATCCACTGGTCGGCCGACCCTGCCCAATACGTCATCAATGCCCTGGCGCCAGCCGAGGTCAGCTCCATCGTCGTCGACGAGGACAAGCACAGCATGGACGTCGTGGTCGACGAGGAGCAGCTCGCGATGGCGATCGGCCGCGGCGGCCAGAACGTGCGCCTGGCATCCGAACTGACCGGTTGGGAACTCAACATCATGTCGCGCGAAACGGCGGAAGAAAAACAGTCGGCTGAAAGCGGCAAGACGCTCGCGCTCTTCATCGAGAAGCTCGATGTGGACGAGGAGGTCGCCCAGATCCTGGTCGACGAAGGTTTCTCCACGCTGGAGGAAGTCGCCTACGTGCCGCTCAACGAGATGCTCGAGATCGAGGCCTTCGACGAAGACCTGGTCAACGAACTGCGCAACCGGGCTCGCAACGCCCTGCTGACCGCCGCCATCGTCGGTGAGGAGCAGGTCGAGGCTTCTGCAGGCGACCTGCTGTCGCTCGAGGGCATGGATGCCGAAACCGCACGCACGCTCGCCAGCAAGGGCGTCCACACCACCGAGGATCTGGCCGAGCTGGCCGTCGATGAGCTGACCGAAATGGCCGCCATGGATGCCGAACGTGCCAAACAATTGATCATGGCCGCACGCGCGCCCTGGTTCGCCCAAGGCTGATACGCCACGAGGACTGCATGAACGTTGAACAATTTGCCCAGGAACTGAAACTGCCGCCCCAACTGTTGCTTGAACAGCTGAAGGCGGCGGGCGTCAACAAGAACGATGTAATCGACTCCGTCACGGAAGCGGACAAGGCACACCTGCTCGACTACCTGCGCAAGATGCACGGTGGCGGCACTGAGACCGGCAAGACCAAGATCACCATCACGCGCAAGCAGACCGGTGAAATCCGCAAGACCGACAGCACCGGCAAGTCGCGCACCATCACAGTGGAAACGCGCAAGTCGCGCACCTACGTCAAGCGCGATGCCGCCGCGCTGGCAGCTGAAGCCCAGCCGGTCGCCGAGCCGGCCGCCGAAACTCCGCCTGTTCCGCAGGTCGAGGTGCCGGCCCAGCCTGTGGCGGAGCGCAAGGTCGAAGCCCCTGCCCCCGAGCCGGTCGTTGAAGCCGCGCCGCCTGCGGCCGTCGAGGCTGAGCCTGTTGCTGCCGAGCCCGCTGCCGCTCCCGAGCCGGTCGCCGAAGCCGTGCCGCCTGCGGTCGCCGAGACCGCTGCAGAGCCCGCACCGGTGGTGAAGAAAACCACTCGCATCAAGAAGGCCTCGATCCTCAATGAAGCCGAAGTCAAGGCTCGCGAAGAAGAGACGCGCCGCCATCAAGCGCTGCAGGAACGCCAGGCTGCGGATGCGCGGGCTCGCGCCGAACGCGAAGCCCTGCGCAAGCAGGCCGAAGCCGCACGCGAAGCCGCCAAGCTAGCGGAAGCCCAGAAAGCCGCTGCGCCTGCCGCCCCCGCCGCACCGACGGAAAAGACGCTGCACAAGCCAGACAAACCCAGCGCAGCCAAAGGCGCCAAGGGCCCGGACAAGAAAGCCGGCGGTACCTGGAAGGACGAAGCCGCGCGCCGTAAGGGGGGTCTCAAGACCCGCGGCGGCGCTGCGCCTGACGCAGGCTGGCGCGGCCGCAAGGGCAAGTCCAAGGGTGGCCACGAAGAAACCACCTTCGTTGCACCGACCGAACCGATCGTACGCGAAGTATTGGTGCCCGAAACCATTACCGTCGCCGAACTGGCCCACAAGATGTCGGTGAAGGCCGCCGAAGTCATCAAGGCGCTGATGAAACTCGGCAGCATGGTGACGATCAACCAGGTACTCGACCAGGAAACGGCCATCATCGTCGTCGAGGAAATGGGCCACATTGGCAAGCCGGCCGCGCTCGATACGCCGGAAGCCTTCCTGATCGATACGGGCGAGACGAGCGAGGTGGAAATGCACGCCCGCCCACCGGTCGTCACGGTGATGGGCCACGTCGACCACGGCAAGACCTCGCTGCTCGACACCATTCGCCGCACTCGCGTGGCGAGCGGTGAAGCCGGCGGCATCACCCAGCACATCGGCGCCTATCACGTCGAGACCGAGAAAGGCGTCATCACCTTCCTCGACACCCCGGGTCACGAAGCGTTTACGGCGATGCGGGCGCGCGGCGCGAAGGCGACCGACATCGTGGTGCTGGTCGTCGCCGCCGACGACGGTGTCATGCCGCAGACGATCGAAGCGATCCATCACGCCAAGGCGGCCAACGTCCCGCTGGTGGTGGCGGTGAACAAGATCGACAAACCCGAGGCCAACCCGGAACGCATCCGCCAGGAACTCGTCGCGCAGGGCGTCACGCCCGAGGAATGGGGCGGTGACACCCAGTTCGTCGAAGTGTCGGCGAAAGCGAACACCAACATCGACGGCCTGCTCGACGCCATCCTGTTGCAGGCCGAAGTGCTGGAACTGCAGGCAGCCTCCGATGGTCCCGCCAAAGGTCTCGTCATCGAAGCACGCCTGGACAAGGGCAAGGGCCCGGTCGCCACGCTGCTGGTGCAATCCGGCACGCTGCGTCGCGGCGACATGGTGCTGGCCGGCCAAGTATTCGGCCGTGTCCGCGCCATGCTGGACGAGGCAGGCAAGACGGTGACCGAAGCCGGTCCGTCGATCCCGGTGGAAATCCAGGGTCTGTCCGATGTGCCGCAGGCTGGCGAGGACATGATGGTGCTGCCGGACGAACGCAAGGCGCGCGAAATCGCGCTGTTCCGTCAGGGCAAGTTCCGCGACGTGCAACTGGCGAAAAAGCAGGCCGCCAAGCTGGAATCGATGTTCGAACAGATGGGCCAGGGCGAAGTGCAGCATCTGCCCATCATTCTCAAGTCCGACACCCAAGGTTCCTACGAGGGCCTGGCGCATGCGCTGGGCAAGCTGTCGACCGACGAGGTCAAGGTCAACATCATCCACAGCGGCGTCGGCGCCATCACCGAATCCGACGTCAACCTGGCGCTCGCCTCCAAGGCGGTGCTGATTGGCTTCAACGTGCGCGCCGATGCAACGGCACGCAAGCTGGCCGAATCCAGCGGCGTGGACATCCGCTACTACAACATCATCTATGAAGCCGTGGATGAGGTGAAGGCTGCGCTGTCCGGCATGCTGGCGCCCGAGAAGAAGGAATCGGTCATCGGCACGGTGGAAGTCCGCCAGGTATTCGTCATCTCCAAGGTCGGCACCATTGCCGGCTGTTATGTGACGGATGGCATGATCAAGCGCAACGCCGGCGTGCGCGTGCTGCGCAACAACGTCGTGATCCACCAGGGCGAACTCGATTCGCTCAAGCGCTTCAAGGACGACGTCAAGGAAGTCAAGGCCAACTTCGAATGCGGCCTCTCGCTGAAGAACTTCAACGACATCCAGGAAGGCGACATCCTCGAAGTGTTTGAAGTGGTGGAAGTGGCGCGCTCGCTGTAATGCAATGGTGAGGGGTGAAGGGTGAGACATTAGGCGCTCACTCCATTCCTCACCCCTTACCCCTCACTCCTACCCCTATTTATGCCGAAGGACTTTCCCAGAGCACGCCGCGTCGCCGACCAGATCCAGCGCGAACTGCCGGAATTGATCCGGCAGGAAGTGAAGGATCCGCGCGTCGGCATGCTGACCATCACCGAGGTGGAGGTCAACCGCGACATGGAGTTCGCCAAGGTCTACTTCACCACGCTGGGCGGCCAGGCCGAGCATGACGCCTGCCTGCAGGGCCTGCAGCGCGCCAGCGGCTTCCTGCGGTCGCAGCTGTCGCACCGCATGCAGCTGCGCGTGGTGCCCAAGCTGACCTTCGTCTACGACCGTTCGGTCGAACGCGGCATCGAACTCACCCAACTGATCGAATCGGCCGTCGCCGAAGACGCCAAACACCCGAAAGACGAGTGAAACCCGCCCGCCAGATCGTCGATGGCGTGCTGCTGCTGAACAAGCCGGTCGGCATTACCTCCAACGCCGCGCTGCAAAAAGCCAAGTGGCTGCTCAACGCCAAAAAGGCGGGGCACACCGGTACCCTCGACCCCTTCGCCGACGGTCTGCTGCCGCTGTGTTTCGGTGAAGCCACCAAGTTTTCCGCCTACCTGCTCGACGCCGACAAGCGCTATCGCGCCGTGCTGCAACTCGGCGTCACCACCGCGACCGGCGATCCGGAAGGCGAGGTGCTCGACACGCGTGAGGTGGCGGTCGGCTGCGACGACATTGCCGCAGTGCTGCCGCGCTTCCTGGGCGAGATCGAGCAGATCCCGCCCATGCACTCGGCGCTCAAGCATCAGGGGCGCCCGCTTTACGAATATGCGCGCGCCGGGATCGAAATCGAACGCCCGCCGCGCAAGGTCACGATCCGCGCGCTGGAGATGGTCGAATGCGCCCCGCCGCGCGTGGTGCTGGATGTGCAATGCACGGCGGGCACCTATATCCGTACCCTGGCGCAGGATATCGGCGCCGCATTGGGATGCGGCGCCCACCTCACCGCGCTGACGCGCACCGCAGCCGGCGGGTTCAGCCTGGATCAGGCCCACGCGCTGGCCGGTCTGGACGCGCTCGACGCCGGCCAGCGTGCCGCCCTCCTGCAGCCCGCAGACTGTCTCGTGGCCCATCTGCCGGCCTTGCAACTTGACGAAGCCGAGACCACGGCCGTGTGCCAGGGACGCAGCATTGCGCATTCCACCCCGCACGCCGGGCTGGTGCGCCTCTATACGCCTGCAAACCGCTTTCTCGGCCTGGCCCAGGCTGACGCCGGCCAGCTGGTCCCCCGCCGCCTGATCGCCACCCAACAGACTTGAGTTGCACGCCTCTTTCCACGTAAAATACGCGGTTTCCCCCCGAACGTGTCCCGCTCAGCCGCAGGCCACGCGATTTCAAAGGAGTACACCATGGCTGTGAATACCGCGCAAAAAGCGCAAATCGTCCAGGATTACCAACGCGCCGCCGCCGACACCGGCTCACCCGAAGTGCAGGTTGCCCTGCTGACGGCTCGCATCAACGACCTGACCGGCCATTTCAAGGCCAACATCAAGGATCACCACTCGCGTCGTGGTCTGCTGAAGATGGTGAGCCGCCGCCGCAAGCTGCTCGACTACCTGAAGCGCACCAACCTCGAAGGCTACAAGACCCTGATCGATCGCCTCGGTCTGCGCAAGTAATCCCTGCAGAGCCACTGTGATGATCCGGCACCCTGCTGCACCGGCGCTGTCTGTATCAGAGCTGTGGATGGGGCGTATTGCCCCCTGAATTTCGCACGCCCCGCTTCTGCGGGGCGTTTTTGCTTTGAAAGGAACTCGTGTGAGCGCTATCAAGAAAACTTTCACCTACGGCCGCCACCAGGTCACGCTGGAAACCGGCGAAATCGCCCGCCAGGCCTCCGGCGCCGTCATCGTCAACGTTGACGACACCGTGGTACTGGTCACCGTCGTCGCCAAGAACGAAGTCAAGCCCGGCCAGGATTTCTTTCCGCTGACCGTCGATTACCAGGAAAAAACCTACGCCGCCGGCCGCATCCCCGGCGGCTTCCTCAAGCGCGAAAGCCGTCCGTCCGAAGGCGAAACGCTGATCTCGCGCCTGATCGATCGTCCGATCCGGCCGCTCTTCCCCGAAGGCTTCTTCAATGAAGTGCAGATCATCGCCACCGTGATGTCGTCCAATCCCGAAGTCAGCGCCGACATTCCCGCGCTGATCGGCGCCTCCGCCGCGCTGTCCCTGTCCGGCCTGCCGTTCGACGGCCCGGTGGGCGCGGCGCGCGTCGGCTTCATCAACGGCGAATACGTGCTCAACCCGACCAACTCCGAGTTGAAGAATTCGGCGCTCGACCTGGTCGTCGCCGGCACCGAGACCGCCGTGCTGATGGTCGAGTCCGAGGCCATGGAACTGCCCGAAGACATCATGCTGGGCGCCGTCGTGTTCGGCCATACCCAGATGCAGGCGGCGATCAACGCGATCAACGAGCTGGCCGACGAAGCCGGCGCCGACGCCTGGGACTGGCAGCCGCTCGCCGAAGATACGGCGATGGTGGAACGCCTCAAGGCCCTGGCCGAGGACGGTCTGCAGCAGGCCTACAACATCAAGCAGAAGCAGGCGCGCATGACCGCCGTCGACGAAGTCCGCAGCAAGGCCTTCGCCGAACTGATCACTGCCGACATGGACACTGTCGCGCAGAATCACGTCAAGGACGCCTTCCACCGCCTGGAAGCCAGCGTCGTGCGCAACCGCATCCTGTCCGGCCAGCCGCGCATCGACGGCCGCGATACCCGCACCGTGCGCCCGATCACCATCCGCACCGGCGTGCTGCCGCGTACCCACGGTTCCGCCCTGTTCACCCGCGGCGAGACCCAGGCACTGGTCGTCACCACGCTCGGCACCGGGCGCGACGAGCAGACCATCGACGCGCTGGAAGGCTCCTACTCCGACCGCTTCATGCTGCACTACAACATGCCCCCCTACGCCACCGGCGAAACCGGCCGCGTGGGTTCGCCCAAGCGCCGCGAGATCGGCCACGGCCGTCTGGCCAAGCGCGCGCTGCTGGCGGTGCTGCCGACCAAGGAAGAGTTCGGCTACACCATGCGCGTGGTCTCGGAAATCACCGAATCCAACGGCTCGTCGTCGATGGCCTCGGTGTGCGGCGGCTGCCTCTCGCTGATGGACGCCGGCGCCCCGCTGAAGGCGCACGTCGCCGGCATCGCCATGGGCCTGATCAAGGAAGGCAACCGCTTCGCGGTTCTGACCGACATCCTGGGCGACGAGGACCACCTCGGCGACATGGACTTCAAGGTCGCGGGCACCGAAAAAGGCGTCACCGCGCTGCAGATGGACATCAAGATCACCGGCATCACCAAGGAGATCATGCAGGCCGCGCTGACGCAGGCGAAGGAAGGCCGCATGCACATCCTCGGCATCATGAAGTCGTCGGTTTCCGAGACGCATGAAATGTCGGCCTACGCCCCGCGCATCATCGCGATGAAGATCAACCCGGAGAAGATCCGTGACGTCATCGGCAAAGGCGGCGCCGTCATCCGCGCGCTGACCGAGGAAACCGGCACCCAGATCGACATCCAGGAAGACGGCAGCGTGAAGATCGCCTGCACAAGCATGGAAGCCGGCGAACTGGCCAAGAAGCGCATCGAGGAAATCACCGCCGAAGTCGAAGTCGGCAAGGTCTACGAAGGCCCGGTCATCAAGCTGCTGGACTTCGGCGCCATCGTCAACGTGCTGCCGGGCCGCGACGGCCTGCTGCACATCTCGCAGATCGCCCACGAGCGCGTCAACACCATCGGCGACTACCTGAAGGAAGGTCAGATCGTGAAGGTAAAGATCCTGGAAGCCGACGAGAAAGGCCGCCTGCGCCTGTCGATGAAGGCACTGCTGGACGCACCGGCCGCCACCGACAACGAAACGCCGGAAACGGCAGGCTGACCACGCTGTTTGTCGCCACAGAAAGCCGCGCTCAAGGGCGCGGTTTTTTTATGCCTGTGCGGGTGCCGCAGGAAACAGGACGTTCACGACCAGACCCACACCCTCTGCCCCTGTTCCCAGGCTCACCTGTGCGCCATGCAAATGGGCGATTCGCTGGACGATGGTCAGGCCGAGTCCGGCACCCTCCACGCTGCCCGACAGCCGATGGAATGGCGAAAAGGCTGCGGCACGCTGCGACTCCGGGATACCCGGCCCGTTGTCCGCCACCTGCCAGATCACGCCCTGTTCGGAACGCCGGACCGTCAGCATGATGCGCGTGCCGCCATACCGCAAGGCATTGTCGATCAGGTTCGCGAGCATTTCCCGCAGCAATTGCGCATCGCCCATCACCCAGGCCTCGCTGTCCTTCATGTCGAAACCAATCTCCACCCCGCTGGCCAAGGCCCGCGGAACCCACTCCCGCGCAACTTCCCGCACCACGTCCACGCCATCCAGCCGGTTCAGGCGCAAGGTGTTTTCCGCCGCATCGACACGCGCCAGAATGAGCAGCTTCTGCACCAGATCGCCCATGGTCCGGGTCGACTGGGCAATACGCGACAACGCATGCTGGGCATCCTCGTGTCGCGCGCCGGCCAGCGCTGCCTCGGCTTGCGCGCGGATGCCCGCGATCGGCGTGCGGAGCTGATGCGCGGCGTCCGCGACGAAACGCGATTGCGACTCCACCGCTTCGGACAGGCGCTGCAGCAGCGAATTGATTTCATCCAGAAACGGGCGCAGCTCGGCGGGGGTCTCTCCCAGAGGAACCGGGCTCAGATCGAACGCCTGCCGCGCCGACAGCCGGTCGCGCAGCCGGCTCAGCGGCTCGAGCCCCTTCCGCACGCCATAGGCGATGGCGATCGCCGCAGTCAGGGTCATCAGCAGCATCGGAATCACGATCGCCAGCGTGGCACGTTCGGCCATGGCCGAACGGTGCGACAGCGTCTCGCCCACCTGGACCAGGGCGGTCCCACGCGCACTCGTGCCTTTGAGCGAAAGTCCAAAAGCAGCCACCCTGACCTTCTCGCCGTCCTTGATGCCGTCATAGACGACCAACTGGCCCGGCCGGATATCCTGATGGTCAGGAAGCCGCGGCATATCCTGCTCGCCGTCGATGACACGTCCGGCCGGATTGGTAATGCTGTGGAACAGCAAATCCTCCTGGTCGAACACCAGCAATTCGCGCGCGGCAACCGGCAGGTCCACCTGCACCTGCCCCTGCATGACCTCGACCCGATCGGCCAGCGCGAACGTACGCCGGATCAGCGATCGGTCAAACGCCGCATTGATGAAGTACTGGCTGGAGAAATAGGCGATCACCCACAACAGAATGAACAGCGGCAGCATCATCGACAGCATGCGGACGATCAACTGCCGCCGCAGGCTTGTCTGGCCTTCCCCGTTCAACGCTCGGCTTCCAGCAGATAGCCCAGGCCGCGCAGTGTGCGTATCACCACGCCGGAACCCTCGAGTTTGCGGCGCAGGCGATGGATATAGACTTCCACCGCGTTGTCGCCTACGCCGTCATCCCATCCCGTCAGACGATCCGCGATCGCCTCCTTGGCCGTCACACGCCCGGCATGGCTGAGCAGAATTTCGAGCACCTCCACCTCGCGAGCCGACAACACCAACGGCGTCTCGTCGACGCTGGCCTGCCGCTTCACGCTGTCGAAACAGAAGCGGCCCATGCGAATCTGGGTATCGGCCACGCCATGCGCCCGCCGCAACAAGGCGCGCAGCCGCGCCAGCAATTCATCCAGCGCAAACGGTTTCAGCAGATAATCGTCCGCGCCCGCATCGAGACCGCGCACGCGATCCTCCACCGTATCGCGTGCGGTGAGGACCATCACCGGCAGGGTTGCGCCGCGTTTGCGCGCATTGCGCAACACCTCCAGGCCTTCCCGTCGCGGCAGCCCCAGATCGAGCAGCATGGCGTCGTAGGCATAGGTCTTCAGCGCGGTCTCGGCCTGCACCCCATCGCGGCTCCAATCAACCGCGAAGCCTGCCTGCCGGACCGCCAGCATGACGGCCTCACCCAGGGTCGGATCATCTTCCACGAGCAGGATCTTCATGCTTGAAGTCTGACACAAACTCAGGCCATCCGGCCTTCAGTCCATCGCGAATAACAATGTTCTCATCGGGCGAATTCGTAAGGTTCATGTAAGTATCGCACCGCATAGTGCCCTCCATGCAGTCGCAATCAGTGGCCGCATATCTTTCACTTGATCATATGGAGAAACTCATGAACAAACTGCTGTCTTCCCTGGTTGCCGCTACGATTGCCGGCGCTTTCAGCCTGTCCGCCATGGCTGCCGATGCAGCACCCGCCGCACCTGCTGGCGCCACCGCCGCAGAAAAGCCCGCTGCCGCGCCCAAGGCCAAGAAGCACGTCAAGAAGCATGTCAAGAAGCACGCTGCCAAAAAAGCTGAAGAGAAAAAGTCTGACGCTGCCGCTCCGGCCGAGTCCGCGAAGTAATTCTTCAAGGGCACAAAAAACCGCGCTCTCGGGCGCGGTTTTTTTATACCGTACTGGCGAGAAACGATTGCCACCAGCGTTTGCGCTGGCCGGTCACCACCCCGTGCATCTCGAGTTCACGCGGCGGCGTGCGGCTCATCAGCCAGCCTGGAAGGATCGATGACTTGGTTGAGCTCGACCCGCACGAACTGCCGAGATGGTTGGGGTCATAGATCTTGATGAAGTTGGGCGCATCCAGGTTGTCCGCATACACAATCGCGCAGTAATCCTCGTGATGCTCGCGCCGCAGCAATTCATCCAGTTCGCGCATGAACTGCTGTACCTTGTCGGCGGCAGCCGGCTCCGCAGGGACATCCTGCCCCACCGCATAGAGATACCAGCCCGCTCCGGTGTCCACCTTTTGCCAGAACGACGTCAACTGGTCCCAGCGCATCACACTGTACAGCAGCCCGTTGTAATAACGGTCGAATTCGTCGAGGTCTGCCATGGCTCTCTCCGCAGCGAGTCTGGTGGGGCGACGGGACGCCGCCGGTTTATTCTGCTACACGCCAGGCGCCCTGAACAGGCGACCTGGCGCTACTTCTTCTTGTTGTTATTTGGCGACCTGGCGCTCGCGGATTTCCTCGAGCGTCTTGCAGTCGATGCACAGCGTCGCCGTCGGGCGTGCCTGCAGGCGCTCCAGCCCGATTTCGACCCCGCAGGATTCACAGTAGCCGTAATCCCCGGCGTCGATCTTGGCGATGGTCTCGTTGATTTTCTTGATCAGCTTGCGCTCCCGGTCACGATTGCGCAGTTCCAGCGCCATGTCGGACTCCTGAGTGGCGCGATCATTGGGGTCGGCGAAAACCGTCTGCTCGTCCTGCATGGAATGCAGGGTGGTATCGATATCCTGCGACAGTTCGGCTTTCCAGGCTTCGAGCATTTTGCGAAAATGCGCGAGCTGTTTCGC
This sequence comes from Thiobacillus sp. 0-1251, assembly GCA_001899305.1. Classification (GTDB taxonomy): domain Bacteria; phylum Pseudomonadota; class Gammaproteobacteria; order Burkholderiales; family Thiobacillaceae; genus Thiobacillus. The sequence goes on from MKWL01000021.1 coordinate 335,329, forward strand.
GTTCATGTATTCTTCGCCCTTCTTGGCCTTGTAAGGCTCGAAGCGCATCAAAGTTTCAGCCATCTCGTTCTCTGTTCTCTTTGAAAATTTCGGTCTAATCCGGGCCAAGCCCAACCTGCTTTAATATCAGAATCGCTTACGCGCCGCAACCATATGACACTACACGCCCTACTCTTCGACGTGGACGGCACGCTTGCCGACACCGAACGCGACGGCCACCGGCCCGCCTTCAACCAGGCCTTTGCCGACGCCGGTCTCGACTGGCACTGGGACGTCGCGCTCTACGGCAAACTGCTTGCCGTCACCGGCGGCAAGGAGCGGATGAAGCACTATATCGACCACTTCCGGCCGGACTATAGGAAGCCGGACAATTTCGACGAACTGGTGGCCGAACTGCACAAGGCCAAGACCCGAATTTACAGTGCGCTGGCCGCGCAAGGCGGCATTCCCATGCGCCCCGGGGTCAAGCGCCTGCTGGTCGAGGCGCGTGCCGCCGGCCTGCGCCTGGCGATCGCCACCACCACGACGCCGGAAAACGTCACCGTACTGCTGGAACATAGCCTGGGCGCCGGCACCCAGGACTGGTTCGAAGTGATCGCGGCGGGCGACATCGTGCCGGCGAAGAAACCCGCGCCCGACATCTATCACTACGCGCTGGAGAAAATGGGCCTTGCCGCCGCCGACTGCCTGGCGTTCGAGGATTCGGAGAATGGCCTGCGCGCGAGCCTGGGCGCCGGCCTGAAAACGCTAGTGACGGTCAACGACTACACGCTGGATCACGATTTCACCGGCGCGGCCGTCGTGCTCTCCGATCTCGGCGAACCCGGTGCGCCAAACCAGCGACTCGCCGGGGCCGAACTCAGCCAGCCGTTCGTCGATGTGGCGTATTTAAGGGCACTACACCAGGGCTAATCCCCTTCAGGGGTTATGCATCAGCGCGGCTTCGAGCGTGTTTTCCAGCAGGGTCGCGACGGTCATCGGTCCCACCCCGCCGGGCACCGGCGTGATCCAGCTGGCGCGTTCGACTGCGGTATTGAAATCGACGTCGCCGACCAGCTTGCCGTCGGGCAGGCGGTTGATGCCGACGTCGATCACGATCGCGCTCTCGCGCACCCAGTCACCCGGGATCATGCGTGGCCGCCCCACCCCCACCACCAGGATTTCGGCGGAACGCACGAAGCTCTCGAGGTCGCGGGTGGCGCTATGGCATACGGTGATCGTGCAGCCTGCAAGCAGAAGCTCCAGGCTCATCGGCCGGCCGACGATGTTGGACGCGCCGACCATCACCGCATTCTTGCCACGCAGCTCCTCGCCGGTAGCGCGCAGCAGCGTCATGATGCCGCGCGGCGTGGACGGACGCAGCGTCGGCATCTTCACCGCCAGCCGGCCGATGTTGTAGGGGTGGAAGCCGTCGACGTCCTTGTCCGGGCGGATGCGCTCGATCACCGTCTCGGCATCGATGTGCGCCGGCAGCGGCAGTTGCACCAGGATGCCGTCGATGGCCGGGTCGGCGTTCAGCGTGTCGATCAGCGCCAGCAGCTGGTCCTGCGTGGTTGCGCTGGGCAGGTCGTGCGACACGCTGGTGACGGCGGCCCGCTCGCAGGCGCGCTTCTTGTTGCGCACGTACACGGCCGAAGCGGCATCGTCGCCGACCAGGATCACCGCCAGGCCGGGCCGGCGTTTGCCCTGCGCCTCGCGTTCGGCCACCTTGTCGTGGACCACTGCGAGGATGGTGTCGGCCATGGCCTTGCCGTCGAGGATACGTGCGCTCATCAAGACAACCCTGAAGCAAAAGGGTGATTTTCCCGGAAACCCCCCCTCCGACTCAAGCGAAAATTGACCCGGCCGATTCGCCAAGGTATAGTCTCGCCTCTCCGAAATGCGCCCGGAATGCCGGACGCCGATAGGATTTCGGGGTGTAGCGCAGCCCGGTAGCGCGCCTGCTTTGGGAGCAGGATGTCGGAGGTTCGAATCCTCTCACCCCGACCACCCCCAGACAGTAAGTGATAGTGCCCGAGAAGTGAGTCTCTGCCCGTAGCTCAACTGGATAGAGCACCAGCCTTCTAAGCTGGGGGTTACAGGTTCGATTCCTGTCGGGCAGGCCAAGGTTTTCGTTGCCAGCCTTGCTGGCGACAACAATGGTGGATGTAGCTCAGTTGGTAGAGTCCAGGATTGTGATTCCTGTTGTCGTGGGTTCGAGTCCCATCATCCACCCCACTAATTCAAGGCATTTGCCGATAGCACCCGCTAACTTTTGTAAGATGGCGGGTGCTTTTTGTCCTCCAGCGACAATTCGGACCACAGCCGATGGTCTCGCCGTTGGGGGCGGTGACGCTGGCGAGCCGCCCGGTGGGGTCGTAGCTCATGCTGGCCATGTGGCCGTCGCTGTCTTCGACCATGGCGAGGCGCCCGCCGGGGGTCCAGGTGTAGGTGAGCTCTTTGGCAATCTCCATGCCGGGCCGGCTGTCGGTGACGCTTCTCAGGCGCTTGGCGGAATCGTAGTCGTAGGCGACGACGAGCTGGCTGGAGCCGTTCTTCGTTTCGGCATGGGTGACGAGGCCGAGGGCATTACGGGTGTAGACGGCGGTCTGGCCGTTGGTGCCAGGGACGCTGCGGGATTTGAGCTGGCCCTGGGTTTCACCGGGATTGGTCTTGCTGCCCCAGGCGTAGACGGTGGTCTGGCCGGCGGCGATCTGGACCGGGGTCTGGCTGGATGTCAGCTGGTTGTGGACGTTCCAGTTCCATTTCCAGGTGTGATTCAGGGCGTCGGTTTCGGTGATCTGGCTGTCGAGGTTAGTCTTGCTTTGGCAGATTAAGCGGCTGTCGTTCGCCTATTTCGCCAACTGGGAAGGAGTTCACCTGACACTACGGAGCCTTACATCACAACGCTGCTCCAACGACACGTCATGTCGCAGTGGCACGCATTCCAATTCGACATACCTGTTACCTTGATCGGCAACCAAGGCACACAAGGGCTGCTTGGCTAGCCTAGGGTACACAAACGTATTGGAATGCGCGGTTGACACTGGCATATGAGAGGCAACGTCATCACCTTTAACGATCATAAAAAATGCTGGATATGATGCTTCTCCAGCGTAGTTCATGACCTTGTTAGCCGCAGTCTTGCTGAAGGGGACAGGATCGCAAAGGTAACCGCCGTATTGGCCGTTGATCATCACGAGATGCTCATTTCCTTGTAGTGCAGGAAGTGCCACATTGCGCACCTCCCCGGGCTTCATTTCCTTCTGAGCCAAGGTCACCATGGCATCCAATTTTGTCAAACGCTGATCACTTTGATTGCAGGATGTGAGTGCTGAAATTAGCAATGCACCAATAGCACACTGTTTCATAACGACGTATCCGCCATCCCATAAAGACAAGTTCTTTTCCATGCTCCAAGCGCAGCAAAAAAAACAGCACCAAAAATTTGGCTAATTTCGTGGGGCCTGTATTACAACCCCAAGCATATAGTCTATTGGGCCGATATTGGGTTGTCCTTTTGGCCCTCCACTGCCGTAGGTCAGGCCGCTTGAGTTTTCATCAATACGTATAACTCCTTGCGCCGCCTGGCCCCTTCCAAAACTGTTGTTGCTCAAATCCATAAATGTTTCTTGGAAATACTGATTCCATGTCTGTCCAGGAACGCCATTGCCCATGATCTTATCCTTGAAATTTACAAGTTCATGTCCATACCCTGCAATTGCGGCGAAGGTACTTCCAACTTTCGGGTCAGCCGCCATTTGTCTGTTCCATTCAGCATGACGCCAAGCGTCGACTTGTCCGTTGTATAGGAGCTGGCCTGCCTTCTGTCTGTCTCCGCCGGACAATTGAAGTGCAAGAGCAGGTGCATCGGCATTCTTGACTTGCTCACCGAGAGCCACAGCTCGATCGTAACGACCAACGGTATTCTCATACGCCCAATCTGTCGCCTGCCCCAAATATTTCTGCCAATCCGCACCCGCCGTCATCCCCCAATATTTTCCAGCCTGAGGTGTGCCTGCTAACGCCGCCAGCAACCCATCCGGATCGATCAGGTTGACCGGATTGTTGGCCACATACGCATACGGACTCACGCTATCCGCCATCCCCATCGGATCACGCGATGCGAATCTTCCCAGTCCCGGGTGGTAATACCGTGCCCGATAGAACTCCAGCCCCGTGGCATCCGGCTCGCGCCCCGTGTAACCGTATTGCGGAATGGTGCCACTGCTCGCGGTCTTGTTCCCCCACGCATCGAACCGCTGGTTCGCCGTCAGCGTGCCGGCTGTGTTGGCCAGCCCGACCACGCTGCCGAGGCCGTCCTGCAGATACGCCGCCTCGGTCGCGGCCGGGCTGTTTGTCGTTCCGGTCAGCCTCAGAAGCGGGTTGTCGATGCCGGGGCCCTGGACATAGGCTGCTGCGGGCATGCCGCTGATGCTGCCGGCCCACTCGGCGTGGATGTCGTCGCCGTCGTAGAGGTAGCTGGTGGTGGTGGCGCCGCTGGTCTTCTGGATGCGCCGTCCGCTGTCGTCGTAGACGTAGCCCTCGGCGATGGCGTTGGCACCGCTGCGCGTTGCGGTGTTGAGCTGGTCGAGCGCGTTCCACACGAGCGCAAGCGTGGTCGAGCCGGTGCCCGATGCGGTGCAGTCGCCAGCCGGGTTGGTGACAGTGCCGCCGGTCGATACCTCGCACAGCTTTGTCATGTGCCCGTCGGCGTCGTGCACCGCGGCGCCGATGAGAGGGCCTGTGTCGCTGCCCGAGTGGACTTCGGTGAGCTGCTGGGCAGCGTCGTACAGGTACGCGGTGGTTGTTCCTGACCTGGTCTTGCTCCGCCTGTTGCCCCAGATGTCGTAGGCGTAGGTCTCGGCGGTGCCGTCGTTCGCCGTGGTCAGGCGGTCGAGGTTGTCGTAGAGGTAGCTCCAGGCCTTGCTGACACCAGCAATGATTTCCGTTTGGGTGGCGCGCCTGCCCTGGTTGTCCAGGGTATACAGGTGGCTGGACAGCATCGTGGTGTTGTAGAGGTTCTGTTTCTGCTTGAGATTGCCGTCCTCGAACCAGCTCTGGGTGGTTCTTTGGCCGCTATTGAGACGGGTCTCGATCAATCTTCCGCCGGCGTCGTAGGTGAAGCCGATGGTCTCGCCGTTGGGGGCGGTGACGCTGGCGAGCCGCCCGGTGGGGTCGTAGCTCATGCTGGCCATGTGGCCGTCGCTGTCTTCGACCATGGCCAGCCGCCCGCCGGGCGTCCAGGTGTAGGTGAGCTCTTTGGCAATCCCCATGCCGGGGCGGCTGTCGGTGACGATTCTCAGGCGCTTGGCGGGGTCGTAGGCGTACTCGTAGGTGACGACGGCCTGGTTCGAACCATTCTTCGTTTCGGCCTTGGTCACCTGACCGAGCGCGTTGCGGGTGTAGCTTACGGTATGCCCGTTTGTTCCCGGCATGGTGCGGGACTTGAGCTGACCCTGGGTCTCGCCTGCCGCGCCTTTGCTGCCGTAGGCGTAGACGGTGCTCTGACCGGCAGCGATCTGGGTGGGAGTCTGGCTTGCGATGAGCTGGTTGTGGAGGTTCCAGGTCCATTTCCAGGTGTGATTCAGGGCGTCGGTCTCGGTCAGTTTGCGGCCGAAGTCGTCGAAGGTTCTTGCGACTTGTTTCTTCACGGTCACCCCGTCGAGCACGCACGTCTTGCTGGTGGTGTCGGTGGTGGCTCCGGCCCAGACCTCCGCGACGAAGCCGAGCGGGGTGTAGACGAGGCAGGTGACGGGGCGGCTGGTGTCGGTGGCGGAGACCTGGGGGCCGACGTCGCGAGTCAGGCGGCCGAGTTCGTCGTAGAAACGGTAGCTGTCGCGGATGCTGCCGTCGGCGGCGAGGGTATTGAGCTTGAGGGGGCGCCCAATGCCGTCGTACTGGGCGACTTCGACCGCGCGGCCCTGGGTCTGGCCGGTGATCTTGGGCAGGGTGGTGCGCTTCAAGCGTCCGTCCCCGCTAGCATGGTAGTAGTCGTACTGGGTGGTGAGGTTGTTGGGGTCGGTACTGCTCCGGACCCGGCCGGCGGCGTCGAGGCTCATGCTGACGCGCTGGCCTTCCTGGTTGTAGGCGCCGGTGACGCGGCCCATGGGGTCGCGATCGAAGCTGACCGAGTAGCCGTCGGCTTCGGTGATCTGGCTGACCTGGCCGAGCGCGTTGTACTGGGTCAGGGTGGCGTTGCCGGCGTAGTCGACGCGGCGTTCGATCTGATCAAGGTCGTCGTACGCGGCGTAGTAGCCGTCGAGGTAGGCGTTGTTGACGGTGAGGCCAACGGTGAGGGGGTTGCCGTTGGCATCAAAGACGGTGTCCCACTGGTGGCCGCGGCCGTCGGGGGTCTTGATCGGGCGGTCGAGGGAATCGTACAGGGTGTCGGCGGCGTACCAATTTGAATCGGCGCCGCGCGTCGTACGGCCGAGGCTGTCGTAGGCGAAGTCGGTGTAGGTGTCGGTCTCCAGCGTGGCGGGCGTGCCGTTGGTGTCGCCGCGGCGCGTCAGGCTCACGACATTGAGCTTGCTGGCGTCGTAGGCGGTTTCCAGGCTGGGACCGGTGCCGGTCGTGGCGTCGCCGAGCACTGCGGTGGTCCAGTCGCGCAGGCTGCGGGTCTTGACAGGGTTGCCGGCGCTGTCGGCGGCGTATTGCGTCCAGGCGAGGATGTCGGTGTTGGCGGGCTTCGTGTTGGCTACGGGGACGACGCCATGCTTCACGCGGACGACATCGGTGAGATTGCCCAGGGCGTCGTAGCGGTTGAGCGTCCAGTTGTCGTCGGCGTCCTTGACGCGCTGTGGCTGGCCGTATTGGTTGATGTCGCGGTATTGCAGGGTGCGGGTGCTGGGCAGGGTGACGTCGGAGAGGTTGTCGAGGCTGTCGTAACCGTAGCTGGTGACCATGCCCTGGGGGTCGGTTTTGGTGAGGCGCAGGTGGGTGCGGCCTGCCGTCTGGTCGTAGGTGTAGTCGGTGGTGGCCCCGGCTTCGTCGGTGATGGACAGCGGGTTGCCGTTGGCATCGAACAGGAAGGTGCGCGCGTTGCCCTGGGCGTCGATGCTCTTCGCTTCGCGGCGGAATTCGGCCCAGGCGAAGGTGGTGGCGTGGTCGGTCAGCGGCACGCCGGCGGTGTCGAACGGCGTGTGCCGGAAGACGCGACCGTTGGCGTAGTACTCGAAGCGCATGCCGTTGCTGCGGGGAAGCGTGTATTGCTTCATGGCATGCGCGAGCTTTGCGCCGTCGAGGCTGCTGTAGTACTGGTAGGTGACGGGGTTCTGGCTGCCGGCCACGGCCAGGGGATTCTTGAACGTAACGAGGTCGCCGTTACCGTCGTAGAAATATTGCCAGGTGCGATTCGTGAAGTCCGTGATCTGACTGATGCGGCTGCCGTTGTAGCTGAAGGTCAGGCTGCGGCTGAGACTGTCGGTGACCTTGCAGACGTACGTGCCGGTGCAGCCCGTGATGGGCGCATAGGAGAGCGTCAGGACGTTGCCGTTGCGGTCGGTGATCGAAAGCAGCCGCGCCTTCTGCTGGGTGTCGGTGGCGGTGGCATTGACGCTCTCGAAGACGTAGACCATGCCGGAGCGCTCGGTCAGGCGATAGGTGCCGCCGGTGAGCCGCGTGAGGGTAGCGTAGATGCCGGGCGAGCCGCCGAACGTTGCGCCGACACTAATGTTGCCGCTGGTCTGGTTGGGCGTGGAGAAGAAGCGTTCGCCGCCGGTGCCGTCGGTCCAGGAGACCTTGGCGGCGCTGGCGCCGTCGAGCCCGTAGAAACGAAGGTAATGGTTGAAGCTGTGGGTCCAGCCGTAGCCGAGGGGGCCGTCCTTGGCGCCCTTGCTGTTGTACCAGCGCTCGAACACGATGGGCATCCCGCCGCGGCCCTTGATGCTGATATCGCGCTCGCTGTGGATGAGGTTGCCGGTGACCATGTTGACGGGGTCGAAGGCGGTAGTGGTGCCGCTGCTATTGCCGTTGGCGGCCTGGTAGCCGTTGATGCCGAGGGTCTGGTAGGCCAGCGGAGCGTAGGGGTCGGCGATGATACCAGTACCGAGGCTGGCGTTGTAGAGGCTGCCCAGAGGGTCGTTGTTGCCAGTGTAACCCCCGGAGGCGGTGCCTTCTGGGCTGGTACCGCCGGTTGAACCGGAACCTGTGGTGCCGGTGCTGCTGGCGGGTTCGATGGTCATGCCTCCCGAGAAGCCGCCGATGGGGAAAGACGCAGCCGGCTTGGTCGCGCCGAAGTTTTCTCCGTAGAAGGCATAGCCCAGCGCGCCGCTACTGTTGGGATATTGGAGCATCCGGCGCGGGATGGTCAGCTTGTAGCCGGCGTTGACATATTGGGTCTCGATGGAAGTGACGTCGCCGGCAGAGTAATTGGTATTTACGGGGCTGGTCGGATTGGTGTTGAGTGCACCATTGGAACAGGTATTGGTGAGCTTGCACTTCTGGTTGGCCCAGTCGGTGCTGTTGTTGATCTGCAGGATTTCGATGCCCTGCTCGTTGGCAAATTGCAGCCCGCGCGTGGTTGAAACGGCATCGAGGTTGGCAACTTCGTTCCAGATGTAGGCCTCATAGGCCGAACCGGCGAAACCGGCCAGTTTAAAGGCGCGCAAATCCGCCGCGTTGGGCGTATCCAGCCGGGTGCCGGTATAGACACCGCCCGGCCAGTCGACCAGGAATCCCTTGCGGAACAGGCCATAGGGCAGATCGAACAGGTAGTTGATTTTGACCTGAGCAGAGGTGAGACCAAGGCTGGAGCCGACTGTCCCGGATTCGCCGAAGAGCTCGCCGGCTCGCTTACTGGCATCGGCCACATAGCGGCTGTACTTGCTGGCGGCAATGTTGAGGAATTCGCCTTCGATGCCGTCGCGGTCGGCGTTGGGGTTGCTGCTGTTGGCCTGTACGTTGGCAAGCAGTAGCGCCGAACGCTTGGCGAGATAGGTATCCGAGGTATGCCACGCGTAGGCATGCAGGGCCTCCAGGTTGGCGGCGCGGATGTTGGCGTAATTGACGCTGGTGCGCGTAGCATTGGCGCCGAGTTCGGCCAGCGAGACCGTCATGGCCAGTTTATTGTTGGTCGAGCACAGCAACGTGGTCCCGCTGCCTGCCTCGCTGGTTTGCTCGACGCCCTCCAGCTTGATCGACGGCACCATGTTGACGGTGGTCGCGCAGGTGGGCGTGGCCGCGGGATCGACGGCGTTGAACCAGGTGTCGAATGCGGTTTGATCGGTGGAGGTCGCGCCCTTGAACGAGAGCGTCAGCCGCTGGCTGGCGAGATCGACGAGGTTGACGGTCTTCTGTGCCAGCAGGCTGCTGGCTGAAGTTTTGACGGCCACCAGCAAGCGGTACTTGTGGCGATCCGGCAGCGCGGCAGTTTCGGCCGATCCTCCTACCGTGCTGTCCCAACTTGTGTATTGCAGCACCTCGTATGGCGGAACGATGGGCAGAATGTCGAAATGCTGGCGATTGATTTCAGACTTATAGGGAACGTCTTCCAGTGTCGTGTTGGCGTAATTGGGCGCTTTGGTTTTGACGTTGGCCTCGACTTCGTCTTCGAGTGCTTCCTGCGGCAACGTGTAATTGCCCTGTGCGTCCAGCCGGCTGGCGAGCCAGCTTGTGTAGTTAAAGTCGAAAGTGCTGTCGACGTTGACACCGGCCTGGTAATGCTGGTCTTTGTAAGAGGGATCGAGCGGCACCCAGCGATAGCCTGAGTTGTCGAGCCCGGTTCCACGGTAGGCGGCATAGGGCAGACAGGCCTCGATCCAGACATGAGCCTGGCTCACGTAGTTGGACCCATAGCCCGCCGCCGGATTGCCGTTGCTGGCCAGCACCGTCGCGGCGGCCTGATAGCTTTTTGCGCCCACCCAGCGTGGGCCACGTCCGGAAGCCGCCATGGCCGTGGGATCCAGGACCGTGATATTGCCGCGAACATAGCGGACGGGAATGTTGGACGCGCGGAACAAGGCTGCCAGCAGGCTGGCCTGGTCGGTGGCGCCGCCGGATTTGCTCCACAGCGTGCCGAGCGCGCCTTTCATCGAACCGTAGTAAGGCTCGAACTTGATGTTCTGGTTGACCCACTCGAACATGCGCACCGGGTTGTAATCGAGTTGCTTCGCCAGTGCGATGATGTCTGCGTTGGTTTTAGGCGCTTCGGCAGTGTCCGCCAGATCAGCTGCGGTATAGCCGCAGGCGGTGGCCTCGGCCGGGGTATTCTGCAGCACAACATGGATGAAGCCGCCGCGGCTGGCGACCTTTTGCTGCATCAACCAGTATGCGTCAGCGACAAAACGCGGGACTGCTTTGGCGGACGGCAGCGTCATCGGTGGGACAGGCTCGGCACGCCGCCAGTTGGGCTGCGGCAGGGTCTCGGTCGGGCGAACGGCAAGCCAGCCCTTGATACGGTTGGCCGCACGCCTTGCGCGCGCATCGAGGTTGGTTTTGTCGGCCTTCGAAATATCGTCGAGATCCTGGGCGATGGTGTCGAAGCGTAAGGCCAGCTTCTGCTTGAGGCCGATAGCCTGCGTAGCTTCTGCAGGCTGCCCCTGCGCCTTCAAGTCTGCTGCCTCATGATCGAGGCGGGACAGCACTTCATCGCGCAGGGTGAGCATCTCCTGCCGCTTGGCGGCAGCTTCGGCGCGGCGGCTGGCGAGTGTGTTCTGCACTTCAATAGTCTTGCTGCCTTTCTTGTTGATTTGCGCGGCGGAGCGTTCGCCCCGATCGGTCAACTCCAGACCTTCGCGCAAATGGCGATCAAGTGCCTCTGATACCGGGTCGGGCCTGCCGCGTTGTGCGTCGCGCACCGCCTGGACGACGGCTTCCGCCGGCAAGGGTGCAGTCTCCTTGTGGGCCGCGGCCTGGGCGGCGAGCGCGGTTAGGCAGGCAAGCAGGCTCAAGGCTGAGGCAGCAAGGCGCTTCATAGGGGACTCCATCGAATGCATTGTTGTGTTGTCAGGCGATTGGCTTGATTAGTGGTGCATGAGCGGGGCTGACATCCCGGAATTGGTACTGCCGTTCGTTCGCAGGCCTTCATCCAGGTGGGGCTTAACGCTGCTCGCAGGCGTTACCAGGACCTCCTGCTGCAATTCCCTTTCGCCCTTATGAACGTGCCGAATGCTGAAAGGATTGGCCCGCCGTGGAATCGTGACTCCAGCACTACAGCCGAACTCAGTCTGATTCAGATCCCGCACCAGGACGCCGCTTAGATAGCCGACGTAGCGCCGGCCCATCTTGAGCACGTTTTCACCTTTCATTTCACTCCCCCTTTTATTCCGGTTCCGCCGGAATTTGTGTTGCTCTTAATCCGAAATCCACACTGCTTTGGCAGCAGGTGGTTATCGCAGATAACCTTTCATCTCAATTGACTTGTGTGATAGCCACATCAAAGCCGGACAATCGATTGCCCGAGGCGTCGTAAGCTTTGAGGCTGGTCAAGTTGAGACTGGTTACCGAACCGGTGACGTAAAGCTTGAAGTCCTTCAGCGAACTCAGGGGTACACCCTTGACCGGCGTGAGCATGACTTTTATTTCTGAGCCATTGTCCGACCACATGAGGTTTTTAAGGTCGCCCCTCCCTTGAGTGACCCACGGATCCCCGGTACTGCCTAGCGTCCTGGAAAAAACAGCCTCGATTGAGTTCGGTATGGTCCCTGCTGGTCCCATGAACTTAACAATAAAATGCGGGGCACGCTCAACAGTTGTATAGGGGGTCTGTGAGCCACCGTTTACCGTGAAAGGATGTGTGGTTGTTGCCGGACCAGGAAGTACATCGATCGTGATTGAATCAGTGTTTAGGAGGACTCCACCAGAAGTGAACTGAAGCGATGCTGCGCCGGCAGCAATGTCCGTTGGAAGATCCAACATCACGATGGTTTGTGACCAATCGTTATCACCTTTAGTCAGACTACGTGCATTCATTCCCCATCCATAAAACGTGTAGTCTGGGAATGCTGTTCCGTATTCCGTATGCGCCCGATCGGCCACCACAAGCTTGGATACAGGGTCGGGATAGCCTTGGAACACCATTTTTACCCTGGCGTCACCGGGACTATAGGTGTATGGAGAACCGCTTTGGGGACTAATGCTCACAGTGAGATTGCTGCGGTTGATCTTCTGCTGATAGCCAATCGCCACCGCAATCGTCTCGCCGGGGCGTGCGCCTGTTGTGAAAGTATTAACCCCTGTACACCCCACCAAGGCTCCGCTTAGACACGCCAAGCCCATCTTAAGCATACTGACATAGCGTTTCATACAGCCCCCCAATGCTCGGTTAGTCATGGCGTATAGCTCGCGGCAGCGACGATATCCGGGACGCGATTTCCGGAAGCGTCATAGGCAATTACGTCAGCGACCGTTAACAAACCCGCCAAGGGCACACCGCTCGCAACATAAAACTTGAAATGTTTCATATCGGCGAGGGGAACACCATGACTGGTTGTAAGAAGAACCCTGAGATTTGTAGCCCCATCATCGTGCCAAGCCACGTTTTTGAGATCGCCGCGTGGATTCACTACCCAAGGTTTAGTCGTGCCCGCTGGATGGGTCAGATTCACTTGTATGGAATCTGGAATGGTCGATCCGGTGAATGTAACCGTGTAATAGCCGTGCCTTTCCATCAAAGGCAAAGAGGCGCCATTGCCACCGCCCTGACTATTAAGTGGATTGGATACGCCCGTACCTGAAATTACATTTACTTTTATAGGACTGATAGGGACCTGGCTGCCGTCACCAGACATAGTCCCATTAGTCAAAACTCCATTGGGTCCGGACAACACGATTGACGCCACCCCTTGCGGGAGTGTTGTAGGGAGATCCAGATAGACAACCGTCTGATTCCAGTCGGCATCGTGGTTTGTATAACCAGAATCTACATACGAGCCAACTGTCGGCCCATTCAAGGCACCAACGCCACTTGTTTGGCCGGTCGCATATTCAACCATGAGCTTAGAAATCGGATCTGGGTAGAGCTGAACCACCGCCCGGATGCGCTCATCTCCGGGGTTGTAGGTGGCGACGACCGTATTATTCACATCACTGAACTGAACAGTAAGGTTGTCTCTCGTTACTGGTTGATTCCAGCCGGTTGCCAACGCGACCGTATCGCCCGCTCTCGCCACCAAACCAAAGGTTCTTTGACCGGTACATCCTTGCACGATAGTCAAGCAAAGCATTAACCAAGGCAGTAATTTCCCAGTGTTCATCGCCACCCTCCCCATCTTGGCGCTGGTCTGCTGCTAGCCCAGCACATAACTGAATCTGCATCCCCGCATCGAAACGTAAAACGTTCTGCTAAGAACATGCTGACATAGCGATTCATATCATTTCCTCACTCATTGGTCAGTTCAGCATCGATTAGTTGATACCCAACGCCTTTCGGATAATCTCGTTCAGATCGGCTGTGTCGAGTACCCCGTTCGGCGCGCCCACAGGCGCCAAGTCCGCCTGGTTGACCTGACCTGGCGTGAGTGTGGCCAGACCCAGCAAGTTTTGCTGTAGCAACGCAACATCGGCCACGTCCACTATGCCGTCGTCGTTGAGGTCTCCAGGCGTGCCGGGCGCCACGATTGCAATGAGGCCGATGATCAAGGTCTGGGCGCCTCCAGCATCCGTAGCCTTGTAATCGAATGCAAAGCTGCCAAGAGTGGTCGGTATGCCGGAAATCGTGCCGTTCCCTGCCATCGTGAGGCCGGGAGGGAGCCCCCCATTCGCAAGGGTGTAGGTATAAGGCCCTCCGCCACCCGCTGGCACGATGTTGTAGCTGAAGGCCTGATTGACCATACCGCTGACGCTAAAGGCGTTGGTGGTTACGCCTGGCACTGAATTGGCCCCGTTGTTGACTTGTCCCTGGGCATCAGCAACCAGTGGCTGGGTACCCAGTTTTTGCTCGATCACGTCGGGAAGCCCATCCTGATCGCTGTCCGTGAGCTGCGTGCCGGCGGCGACAGGCAGTGCAGCCACCACACGGGCCGTGACGATGGGGTCGTTCTGCCAGTTGCCATCAGCGCCCTGTATACCAACAAGCCAGCCCCGGGCGTTATCGACGGCAGCAGTCGCAGCCGAGTCGCCCTCGGCGGCGAAGAGCGCCAGCGCCCGAATCGCCAGGGCAGTGACCACCGGTGAGGACGCTTCGAGATTGCCTGTTTGCGGGTTGCGTTCGGCAAACCCGTTATCGGGGTTTGCCTGGGCGACGAGCCAGGTCTTGGCACTGGTCATGGCGGTATCGATCGCACCGGGAGATGTCTTGCTGCAGGCACTGCCGGACAGGAAGCGCCCGGCCTGGCGCTGCTTCTTGAGTTCGTACAGCATGACCGCCGTGGCGGCCAGGGATCCCGACGATGCCTGGGGCGGCTGGCCATTTTGCGGCAACGCTTGTGGCCAGGCGCCAGTCCAAGGGGAGCTTGCAAGTTGCGCCGGCAGAATAGCGCACAGCGCGGTGGTCGTCAGTTCGTTGGTGTCGTTGGTGTAGCTTACCCCGGCGCTGCGCAACGCCCCATATCCAAGAGCGGTATCTAGCATGCCCGCACCGTAGCCCGGATAAGCACCCCAGGTTGTGATGCCACTGGTAATGACTCCAGATTTGGCGATGCTGGTATTGCGCGCGTCGCGAATCCCTCCTGCAATGGTTTTGGCATCACGTCCCGCCGCGGCCAGCGTGCCAGTCTGCCAGGCCAACGCATCCAGGCTACTGCCTGGCGCGTTGCCAAGCCAGGATAGGGCACGCGTGTATTGGGGTGATCGGTTTATGCCACCGGCGATCATCGCATCCACGGCGGCGGCGGTCGCTTGTATATCCAGACCTTTCGGGCTGGAAAAAGAACCGTCGCCACGTTGATGCTGCACCAGCCATACCAGGCCTTGGGCACGGGCCTGGTCTATCTCGGCGGTCGTCGCGGCTTGGGTGGCTGTCGCGACGAACAAGCAGGCGTATACCAACAGCTTGCTGCGGATCATGGATGCACCCTCCTCAGGGTCAAGCTTTGGAGTTGTTTACGTCTGTAGCTACGGCGTTACATGCCCGGTCGACACAGCCCACAATCCCTGGACGGCCCTTCGCAACATCAGCCCCCCTACCTAGACTGACGTTGATGCATGCGTTGAATTGCAAACCATGAGGCTTGCGAAAGGCAGAAGGATGTGGGGTGGTGGGGAGATACTGAAAATCTTCAAGCCTTAAAGACGAGTGCCGCCTCAATGCATACTGAATCGAATCGAGGTTTCGCGAGTTTGAATTCTCTGGGCAACAGCGCGGACGTTGATAAGCCTCATGTGCGCTTTGCACGCACGAACGCATCCCATTCGACATGGCTCCCCCCTCCCTTGGCGTACTACATTATTTATTTGTTCTTCCGCAAGGCGGGATCGCGTGCGTTGCGCGTCCCTTAGTTGGCCGGACTCTATTCTATAGTTTTCGTGTTTGTCAACCCCCCCTCACTGGGGTAGCCCTATCGAGCCAAGTCTCATGATTCCACACGCGCCATTTGCTGATGGCCCTGCCACCTTATACCGATTAGAGTGCCTTCCCTCGCTATTTCTTTGGCTGCGGTGCATTCTCTAGGTCATGAAGGATTCGCGCCGTATCCAGTTCGAAATCGCAGAAGAACGAACACTCAAGATGCTCGCAATCATGGATTCCACCCCCTTCCCCCCGCTCGAATACGGTCGACTAATTGCACAAAGAACAGGCAATTTTTTGTAAGACGCGGAAAACACTCCGCGTGGACAGGGGCTTCCATCTCTTCACGAATTACAAAAAACAAGTGCAAGCCATTGATATTAATTAAATGTCGCTTGGATTGTGATTCCTGTTGTCGTGGGTTCGAGTCCCATCATCCACCCCACCGTTTCACGAGAAATAGAACAAGGCCCGCGCAAGCGGGCCTTGTTCGTTTCATTCCCAGACTTCGCCGTCGACGTACAGCCAGCGTCCGTCCACCCGCTCGAAGCGGCTGGTTTCGTGTAGTTTGAAAGCACGGCCGTTGAGCTTGTAGCGTGCGACGAACTCGACCGTCGCATGGGTTTCGTCCAGCGGCGTATGCACCTTCACCGTCAGCCCCAGCCATTGCGGGCGCGGCACCGCGTCGAGACCCAGCGCAATGGGACAGGTCGCGGGATGCCAGGTCGCGCGCAAATAGTCCTCCAGACCCAGTACGTAGGCGCTGTAGCGCGAACGCATCAGGCTTTCGGCGTCCGGCGCCCGCTCGCCAACATGAAACCGGCCGCAGCAGTCCGCCAGCGGACGGCCCGATCCGCACGGACAGGCTGTGGCGCTCATGATTTCTTCACCGTGCAGCGCAATTTCGGCTTGATGTGCGGCCACACGGCATCGAGCATCGCGCCCTGGGCTTTTTCGTTCGGATGAATGCCGTCGGCCTGCATCATGCCCGGCACGACCGCAACCTTGCAGACAAAACACGGCACGCGGATGATCTTTTCCTCGCGCGCCACATCGACGTACAGTTTGGCCACCGCATCGGCATACGGCTTGCCGTAATTCGGCAACACCGGCGCCTCCAGCAAGGCCACCCAGGCGCCTGCCGCTTTCGCCTGGCGGATCATCGTCACCAGGTTCTGCCGGATCGTTCCGGGCGGCGTGCCGCGCAACGCATCGTTGCCGCCGAGTTCGATCAGCACGCCTTGCGGATGATGCCGATCGAGCGCAGGCTGCAGACGCTGCAGGCCGTTCTGCGTGGTGTCGCCGCTCACGCTGGCGTTGACCGCGCGCCAGTCCGGCGCCGCTTTCTTCAGGCGGCTATCGAGCCTGTCCACCCAGCTCGAGCCATTCGCCAGACCGTATCCGGAACTCAGGCTGTCGCCGACAATCAACAGGGAACAGGGATTCGCCGCCGCCCAGCCCGGAATCCACAGCAACAACAGCCACCACACGCGATAATTCATTCACTCACCTTGAACCGATCCATTCCAATGACGCCACCCGACAGCGCGCAGTTCCCCGATACCATCGTCCTGGCACGCGACCTGTCCCAGCGCGTACCGACCGCCGGCGGCATGCTCGACATCCTCAGCGAAGTCGGACTCGCCGTCAAAGCGGGTGAGACGCTCGCCATCACCGGCGCGTCCGGCTCCGGGAAATCGACCCTGCTGGGCCTGCTGGCAGGGCTCGACCATCCTTCCGCAGGCGAGATCACCCTGCTCGGCCAGCGTCTTGATGCGCTCGACGAAGACGCCCGCGCCCGCCTGCGCGCGGGCCGTATCGGGTTCGTGTTCCAGTCGTTCCAGCTGCTGCCCGCGCTCACCGCCCTGGAAAACGTCCTGTTGCCGCTGGAACTGGCCGGCCGCCCCGACGCGCGCGACCGCGCCGCCCACTGGCTCGACCGCGTCGGCCTGGCCACGCGCGCCACCCACACGCCGCGCCAGCTGTCCGGCGGCGAACAACAGCGCATCGCCATCGCACGCGCCTTCGCCACCGATCCGGAAATCGTGTTCGCCGACGAGCCCACCGGCAACCTCGACGCCGACACCGGCGCACGCATCATCGAGCTGCTGTTCGAACTAAACGCCTCCGCCCATACCACGCTCATCCTGGTCACCCACGACGACGCGCTGGCAGCGCGCTGCCAGCGCCGGCTGCATCTGGTCGCGGGCCGCGCGCGCGAAGAGGCCGTTGCATGAGCTTCGCGCGGCTCGGCTTGTGGCTGCTGCGGCGCGAACGTGCGAGCGGCGAATGGCGCGTGCTGCTGCTGGCGCTGATCATTGGTGTCGGCAGCGTCAGCACCACCGGTTTTCTCGGCGACCGCCTGAAGCGTGCCATGAGCGAGCAGGGTGCCAGCTTCCTCGGTGCCGACCTGCTGGTCACCAGCCCACGGCCGATCGGAGACTGGCCCGATCTCGCCGTTACAAAAAGCGCAGGCACGGCCAGCCCGCTTGCGCGCAGCCAGGCGCTCGAATTTCCCAGCATGCTCGCCAAGGGCGACGCCTTCCAGCTCGCCACCCTGCGTGCCGTCGATGCGTCCTATCCCTTGCGCGGCAGCGTGCGCATCGCCGACCGCCCCTTCGCGGCCGGCACTGCACGTCCCGCGCAGCCGCCACCCGGCATGATCTATGTCGCCCCCGACCTGCTGCCGCTGTTGTCGGCCAAAGTGGGCGATCGCGTGCAGATCGGCGAAGCCCGCTTCACCATCGCCGGAATCGTGGCCGAGGAACCGGGCCAGCTCGGCGGCGTGTTCGGCCTCGCGCCGCGCGTCTTCATGCGCGCCGATGAAGTCGCGAAAACCCGCGTGCTGCAGCCCGGCAGTCGCGTGACCTACCTATACCAGTTTGCCGGCGACCCGGCGCAGCTCACCGCATTCAGCGCCGCGCTGAAATCCCGGCTCGACAGCACCCAGCGCCTCATCGGCTCGCGCGAAGGCGTCGAGACCCTGCGCGGCGCCTTCGCCAATGCCGACCGCTACATCCAGCTCACCGCGCTGATCAGCCTGCTGTTGTCGGTGGCCGCCATCGCCATCGCTGCCCATCGCCATGCACTACGGCATTACGACCAGGCCGCGCTGCTGCGATGCTTCGGCGCCACCACGGCACAGCTGCGTACGCTGTATGCCGTCCAATTGCTCACGCTGGGCCTGCTGGGCAGCCTGATCGGCGTGGCGATCGGCGCGCTGATGCAGCAGGCGCTGGCGCTGCTGGTCCTGCCCGATGCCGTCACCCGCCTGCCGTCGCTTGGGCTCGCGCCCGTGGGCGCTGCCGTCTTCAGCGGCCTGCTGGCATTGGCGGGCGCCAGCCTGCCCGCGTTGATGCGCCTCGTCCGCGTGCCGCCGCTGCGGGTGCTGCGGCGCGATCTGCCGCCGTTGCCGGTCGCTGCATGGCTCAGCGCGGCGATCAGCGGCTCGGCGCTGCTGCTGCTGATCGCCTGGTATGCAGGCAACGCCAGGCTGATCGGCGTGTTCGTCGGCGCACTGGCCGGGTTGATCGTCGTGCTGGCCCTGCTGGCGCGCCTGGCGCTGGCAGCCGGCCGCGGTGTCCAGAAAATGAGCCACGGCCCGGTACGCTTCGGGCTCGCCCAGTTGCTGCGCCACCGTTTCGACAGCACCCTGCAGCTCGGCGCTTTCACTCTGGCCCTGTTTCTCGTGGCGCTGCTGGCGCTGGTGCGCAGCGATCTCATTGCCGGCTGGCGCCAGCAATTGCCGCCGGACGCGCCCAACTACTTCCTGATCAACATCGCCCCCGCCCAACAGCAATCCGTCGCCGCCTACCTGTCGCAGCACCATCTCAAGGCCTCCGCACTCTATCCCATGGTCCGCGGCCGCCTCACCACCAAGAATGATGTCCCCATCGCGTCCACCCTGCCGCCGGACGCGCGCGATGCCAACAGCCTGCGGCGCGAACTCAACCTGACCTGGACCGCCACCCTTCCCGCCAACAATGCCGTACTCGCCGGACACTGGCACGGCGACCGCCGCGTCGCCGAAATCTCGGTTGAATCGGGCATGGCCGAACGCCTGCATCTGGCCCTCGGCGACCGGCTCGGTTTCCGGATCGGCGACCAGACGCTCGCCGCCCGCATCACCAGCATTCGCAGCGTGAAATGGGACTCGATGCAACCGAACTTCTTCGTCATCTTCGCTCCCGGCCAGCTCGACGCCCTGCCCGCCAGTTCCATCGCCAGCCTCTACGTGCCCCCCGATGCGGCCAGCGTATTGCCGAGCTTCATCAAGATGTTCCCCGGCATCACCGTGCTCGCACTGGACCGGCTCATCGCCAACCTCGAAGCGGTGTTCGCCCAGATCATCGGCGCCATCCAGTTGCTGCTGGGATTCCTGCTCGCCGCCGGCATCGCCGTCGTCATCGCCACGCTGCTGGCCAGCCTCGACGCCCGCCAGCAGGAGGCTGTCCTGTTGCGCACCCTGGGCGCCCAGCGCGCCTACCTGGCCAAAAGCCTGTGGAGCGAATTTCTCGCCCTGGGCCTGCTGGCCGGCCTGCTCGCCAGCGCCTGCGCAGAAATCGCCATGGCGCTGATCGCCCAGCGCCTGTTCGAACTGCCGCTGCGCCTGCATCCGTGGCTATGGCTCGCGCTGCCGGTGGCCGGCGCCCTGCTGGTCGGGATGAGCGGCTGGCTCACCACGCGGCACATCACGCGCGTGCCGCCGATGCAGTCGATCCGGGCGCTGAATTGATGGCTGGGGATTGCGGGATCGCGGATGCCGACCCGCAAGGAACCGTTCCGGCTTGCGTGTTCATCGAATGACCGTCGATGCGGCGAAAGCGGTTCATTCACGATCCCATGCCCAGCAGCATTAATTCGTCGAGTGCCTACATCCGCAGCAGATTATGCCTATAGCCGCGTCACTCTTGAAAACGCAACATTCCAAAGATGAGGCACTGAAAGGACCATTAACAATCATTGCGATACTGGAGGCTGAAGATGCACCCATACAGAAACTTTCTGCTCATGATTTTGGCTGCATCGTTGCTGATGTTCGGTTTGATGTACCTGAACACCTATCAACTCAGTCATGTTTGGTTCAGTCAAACCCGCATGTTCATGACCTTGATCATGTCTGGCTGCATGTCGCTGGTCATGCTATTTTTTATGCGCCACATGTATAAGGATCGACGCGCCAACACAGTGATCGTCGTCGGCGGCATCGGCTTAATCGGTTTGGGTCTGTGGCTCGTGAGGAGCCAGGTAACGGTGGGAGATGTTGCATGGATGGAAGCCATGATTCCCCATCATTCAATTGCGATTCTCACGAGTGAACGCGCGCGCATCGCAGACCCCCGTGTAAGAAAACTTGCAGATGGAATCGTCCAGACCCAACGGCGTGAAATTTCGGAAATGGAATTCCTCATCAACGATATTCAAGAGAAAGAAACAGGAGATCCTGTCCGCTGAAGTCTAACTTGTCGTTCAACACGGAACCCAACAGGGAATGACCGCTCCGCAGCAGCCATGTATTGTGGTCCGGTCAGTTCGGCGTTGGCCCTGGAATTACAGAGAGGAGTGCACGATGAGCAACGAACAGATGGCACCCGAAACGAAAGGGGTGACGGTGAAGTTACTTTCGACGGTTGACCTGGGTCCTGAGATCGAGGGCATGGCCGGGCGCCAACTTCGAATGCGCATGGTGACCATCGAGCCCGGCGGCGTCTTTGGCCCGCTTCACGACCACAAGGACCGGCCAGGCACCGTCTACATCCTGCAAGGAATGATCACGGACCATCGGAATGGCGTCGCGACGGACTATGGGCCGGGCGTGGGCTGGCCCGAGGACAGGAACACCCTGCACTGGCTTGAGAACAGGGGAACGGTTCCGGCGGTGGAGATCTCGGTCGATATCGTGCGGCAAGAGTAGTCAGGCCGCCTGCAGCATGCCTTCCCGTTCGATGAAGGCAATGATGTCTGCCAGGCCCTGTTCCGTCTTGAGGTTGGAAAAAACGAATGGCCGCGCGCCTCACACCCGTTCGATCAACAATGCCCCAGGTAACGGGCAAGCCCTGTGCCAATCGGGTGCTTTTTTACAAGCAGTTGTTTTGTCTTGTTTTTATTCGCATGGAGGGCGGTCACCTCCCGTCGGGGCCGGGCGATCAGCGATGCAGGCGTCCCGCCGCCGGCTGCAGGTCCGCGCTCAGCGTCTCGCGCTCGTCGAAGACGAAACAATCGCCGCGATAATGCGCCCCGCCGACTTCCTCGAAATACTTGAGGATGCCGCCTTCGAGCTGGTACACGTGCTCGATGCCGATTGCCTTCATGTGGATGGCGGCCTTTTCGCAGCGGATGCCGCCGGTGCAGAACGACACCACGGTCTTGCCGGCATAGTCGGACAGATGGGCGGCCAGCCGCGGGGGAAATTCGCTGAAGACGCCGATGTCGTAGTCGACGGCGTTCTCGAAGGTACCGGCCGCCACTTCGTAGTCGTTGCGGGTATCGAGCATCACCACCGGGCGGCCTTCGTCGTCGCAGCCGCGATCGAGCCACTGCTTCAGCGTCGCGGCCGGCACCGAGGGAGCACGGCCCGCCTCCGGACGGATCAGCGGGTGCTTCATGGTGATGATTTCCTTCTTCAGCCGCACCCGCATGCGCTTGAACGGCGGCTCGGCCGACAGGCTCTCCTTGGGCGCAAGATCGCCGAAGCGCGGATCGGCGCGCAGATGGGCGACGATGGCGTCGATCGCCTGGCGCGAGCCGGCCAGGAACACGTTGATGCCTTCCGGCGCCAGCAGGATGGTGCCCTTGAGGTCGAGGGCAAGGCAGCGCGCGGTGAGATCGGCCTTCAAGGCCTCGCGGTCGGCGAGGGAAACGAATTTGTAGCAGGAGATATTGACGACTGACACGGTAAAACCCTTTCATTCCGATTCCAGATCCAACCTGGCTTTGTCGCCTTCGCCTTGCCGTGCGACAGCACTGTCTGCGGCTCGGCTTCGCGCCACTTTGGATCTGGAATCGGAATCAGCAAGTCGGCATTATCCCGGAAACCGTCCCCACGGGATCAACCGGCCGGTTCTGCCCTGCCGGGGGTTTTGATACCCTTCGGTCTTCCCCCTGCCTTTTCCCGATCATGGACGAACAACTGCAAACGCTGGCATACGCCAAGAAAACCGCGATCGAGCTGGCCGTCCAGTTCGGCCCCAAGCTGCTGGTGGCGCTGCTGATCCTGGTGGCGGGCTATTACGTCGGGCGCTGGGTGGGCAAGCTGGTCGACTCCATGCTGGCGAAACTCGGGCTCGACGAGCCGCTACGCGTGCTGCTGGTTCGCATCGTGCGCATCCTGGTGCTGGGTCTGTTCCTCATCATGGCGCTGCAGAACCTGGGGGTGCAGCTGTTGCCGCTGATCGCCGGGCTGGGCGTGGCCGGTGCGGGCATCGCGCTGGCCATGCAGGGTGTGCTGGGCAACCTGGCGGCCGGGCTGACGATCCTCTTCACCCGGCCGTTCCACGTGGGCGAATACATTTCCATCGTCGACGAGGAGGGCACGGTCGAGGATATCAAGCTGTTCAATACCGTGCTGAGCCATCCCGATCGCTCGCGCATCGTCATCCCCAACCGCAAGATCGTCGGCGAGATCCTGCACAATTTCGGCACGCTGCGACAGCTCGACGTGATCGTCAACGTGGCTTACGACACCGACATCCGGCAAGCGCTTGCCACCATTCAGGACTTGCTGCGCGCGCACCCGAAGATCCTGCAGGAACCGGAGCCTTTCATCCGCGTGCTGGCGCTGACCGATTCCAGCGTGCAGATCGCGATCCGCCCCTGGACTGCGACGGCCGATTTCTACGTCACAGGGGGTGAGGTCACGCAGGCCGTGCTGGAAACCTTCCGCGAGCGCGGCATCCAGATTCCCTTCCCGCAGCGCGAAGTACGCCTGCTCGGCCCGGCATGAAGCGCGCCGCCCCCCTCGCCAGCCGCGCGCCAAAAGCGGCCTACACCGACCCGCTGGCCGAGGTGCTGCGCCCCGGACAGTCGGTCGAGCTGCTGAAGGAACTGCACATCCTCACGCGCGACGGCAAGCTCAACCAGGACAGCCGCCGCAAGCTGAAGCAGGTGTATCACCTGTGCAACTTCATCGAGCCGCTGCTGGACGACGTGCTGGGCCGGCAGGACACGCTGACGCTCGCCGACCACGGCGCCGGCAAGTCGTATCTGGGCTTCATCCTGTATGACCTGTTCCTGAAGGCGCGTCCCGGTGCGCACATCTATGGCATCGAGACGCGCGACGACCTGGTGGAAAAGTCACGCGAACTGGCGGCCCGACTGGGGTTCGAGCGCATGTCGTTCCTGAATGCCACGGTCGCGGAATCGATCACCACCGAGAGCCTGCCGCCACGCATCGACATCGTCACCGCGCTGCATGCCTGCAATACTGCGACCGACGACGCCATCCAGTTCGCGCTCGCCAAACAGGCCCGCCACATCGTGTTGGTGCCGTGCTGCCAGGCCGAGGTCGCGGCCGTGTTGCGCAAGCACAAGAACGAATCCTTCGGCAAAACCCCGCTGTCGGAAATCTGGCGCCACCCGATCCACACCCGCGAATTCGGCAGCCAGCTGACCAACGTGCTGCGCTGCCTGCAGCTGGAATCGCACGGCTATGCGGTCACTGTCACCGAGCTGGTGGGCTGGGAGCACTCGCTGAAGAACGAACTCATCATCGCCACCCAGGCAAACGCGCCGCGCCGCAACGCACGGGAACGCCTGCAGCAGATCCTGGTTGAACTCAACCTGCAGGAACTCGAAGCACGTTTTCTGGGAACCCCATAAGCCGCAAACCATCCTATGCTTCGAAGGCATCGTTAATTTTGCGGATCGAATCATGCGCCTGCCCGCTTCGCCGTTTCGCTTCATCGCGGCTGCCCTGTTCGCAGCCCTGGCCGGCTGCGCCACGCCGCAATACCAGACGACCGTCCGGCTGATCCCGCCAGCCGACGCGCAGGGCCGCGCCTGCGTGCAGAGCTGCGATGCCAAGAAAGCGACCTGCCAGAACGATTGCCAGACCCGCTACCAGGCCTGCGTGAAAGCGCTCGAACCCCAGGTGGAAGCACGCTATCTCGATGCGCTGAAAAAGTACGAACTCGAGTTGAAGCAGTATGCGGCGGCGTTGCGGCACTATGAAATGCAGATGCAGTTCGACTGGATGAACCGCTACCCCTTCTACCCTTACTGGTGGGACCCGTGGCCGGGGCCCTATTTCCCGCCGCCCTATCGCGAACCGGTGATGCCGACGCGTGAAGGCGTGCGCGCGCAACTGGAAAAATCCGAGTGCAAGGCCGACTGCGGCTGCCTGCCGGCCTACGACACCTGTTTCGTCGGCTGCGGCGGCCAGCGCGTGACCGAGACGGTGTGCATCAAGAACTGTCCGCCCGCGAAATGAGGCTTATGCCGCCGCCTGAAGCGTAGCCAGCTTCACCGGTACGCTGGCGGTGTCGGTGTTGATCCAGATTTCGCCATCCTGCACCATGCATTGCAGGCGCATGCTGCGTGCGGCCAGTGCCGCCAGCGCCTGGCTGGTTTCGGCGGGCAGCTGCAACACGGTCAGATTGGCAAAGCGCGTGAGTTTGCCGGCGACCTGCTTCCACCACACGTCGCAACTGCTGCTGTAGCAGAGCACCACGACCTGTTCGGCGCGACCGCACGCGCGGCGGATGCGCGCCTCGTCGGGCTGGCCGAGATCGATCCACAGTGTGATCTCGCCCACCAGGTTCTTCACCCACACTTCCGGCTCGTCGACATCGAACAGGCCCTTGGTGAAGGCGATGCCTTCCTGCGCATGCAGCGCGTAGGCCAGCACCCGCACCATCATGCGTTCGTCAGTTTCGGAAGGATGGCGTGCAATCGTCAGCGCATGGTCACCGTAGACGTGGCGGTCCATGTCGGCAATCTGCAGGTCGGCTTTGTAGATGGTGGCTTTGAGCGCCATGGGGAGGTCTCGCTTGAAACGCAAAAATGCCCGAACGGCATCAATACCCAGAGGGCATAAATAAAAAAACCCCGGCGAACCGGGGTTTTTTCACATCAGGTCGAAAAGATTACGACATGACCTGGATGTTCGAAGCTTGCTTGCCCTTGGGGCCAGTCGTCACTTCGAAGCTGACTTTCTGGTTTTCCTGCAGGGACTTGAAGCCGCTGGAGTTGATTGCGGAGAAATGTGCAAAGAGGTCCTCGCCGCCGTTATCCGGAGTGATGAAACCAAAACCTTTTGCATCGTTGAACCACTTAACAGTACCCGTTTCCATCTTGTTTCCTATCTATCTAAAAAAATTGAGCGACATGCTCCATCGATCGAATTTCAAGGAAAAAGGCTTACCAGAGGTACCGCAATTTAAAGCTTGAATCCAACAGATGGTGTATTGATAACACATAAGATTCAGATGTCCAAGATTTTTTTCATCCGCCTGCCAGCGGGCGCAACACCAGCGTGTCACCGCGTTGGGTGAATTCCAGGTGCTTCAGCACGCTCATGCCCAGCAATACCTGATCCTCCGCCATGCCGGGATTGAGGCTGGCCGGCACATTGCGCAGCACGAAGGGCCCGAAGGCCAGTGCGCCGATCCGGGTGGCACGGGTGGTTACCGTGCCGTTGGCGGTCATCGACTGCTGATACGCGCCGGCCTCGAGTCCGAGCTCACCCGCCAGATGGGCCGGCACCGATACCAGGGTGGCGCCGGTATCGAGCAGGAAGCTGACCGGCCGGCCATTGATCGCCCCCGGAAAAACATAGTGTCCGTTGCCGCTGCGCTTCAGGACCAGTTCGGCACCCGGCGCGAGTTGCAGGTCGCGATTGGGATGGTCGCGTGCCTGCAGACTGTTCTCGAAATAGAGATAGAACATTCCCAGAACCAGCAGGCTGGCGACGAAGGCCATGCCGCGACCAAGCTGACGATGGGGATTAGGCTCGTTCTCTTGCATTCTGATTCATCGTGCTCGGTAGTTTCTTGCTGCAGGGCCATCAAGAATAGTCGCGTCAAGGCCGACTATATTCACAGAAGCGGCAATTGTGAAAGGGGAAGCGATGTTCACCCTGACAGATCATTCAGCATGGTCAGGCGTCAGATACGGCGTAGGTCTGAGCCTGCTTCTGTGCGCAAGTTTCCTTCATGCGCATGCCGCGCAGCCTGCCGCCGCAGTCTGGTTCCCGGATGCCCCGACTTTTCGCCACTATGCCTGGACCGACCCGCCCTGTCCCGGATGCTCGGACCTCGACCCGCAGCCCACCTGGACCCGCATGGCCCAACTCGCCGGCCTGTCCGACGTGCATTTCAAGCGTGCACCGGACGACAGCGAGGGCGATGCCTATTCCCTTGCGCCGAATGTCATCGTGTTGTCGCCTTCGGCGCAGAAGCTGCCATCCTGCCAACTGGCGTTTGTGATCGGACACGAAATCGTCCACATTGCACAGCGCCACTTCGACGAGGACGCCATCGCCCTGTCCGTCTATTCCGGCAAGCCTCCCTACTGGACCCACGACGGCGATGACGCCATGCAGCTAGCCAATGGCGATTTCGGCTTGGCACTCAAGCTGTCCCCTTTGTGGAAACAACAGGAACGCGAAGCCGACTGGCTCGGTTCACTGCTGGCGGCGCAGGTCTGCGGCTGCAGTCTCGAAAAAGGCGCGCTGGCCTATTTCCACCCGGGCGACGGCGATGGGGGCGGCATTGCCGCTGCCCACCCGCCAGACACGGAACGCATCCGCCAACTCATACCCTTTACCGAATCGGCCCGGCGCCTGATGGCCATGGTCCCGCACTGAGGCGGCAGTCAGGCGATGTGCTGCATGCGCGGCTGGCTGAAGTGGCAGTGCGGCGCATCGCCGAAAATGTCGCGCAGATAGCGGGTCTCGATGTGCAGCAGGCGTTCGTGGTCGCCCCCCTCCAGATAGACATCCGGTTGCGCCATCAGATCGTCGTCCCACACCATTTCCACGCCCCAGGCATTCGGTAGACCCGGTACCACGCCGGGCTCGCATTCGCCGAACAGGCGGCTCACGCTGGCTTCGTCGGCCAGGCTGAATTCCACGCCGTGGTCGAGGCCCAGCCTGCCGAGATGGACTTCCTGGTCAGCAGGGATCATCGCCACCATCTGGCAGCCGACGCCGTCGAGCAGCACGCCCTTGGCCACGCGGTTGGACGGAATCCCTGCCGCACGTGCCGTTTCGGCGCTGGTGTGCGTGTGTGGGTGCGCGACGATGTCGAATGGAATCATGTGCTCGTCGAGAAAGCGCGCCATGCGGTGAAGTGCGTTCATGATCGTCTCCTGGCAAAGAAATGAACGACTTTCACTATAGTTCAGACCCCGTCCGGCCGCTGGCGGCTAACGCCGCTGCGGACGGTCGGCAGCACGGAAATGCCGGCGTGGCGCCCGCGTATGCTCCTGCTGCTGGCAGGCGCGGCGAAACGCCAGCAACGCCTCCTGTGCCTGCCCCAACACGCTGTCGGAGGGATAGTGTCCCGCTGCGTTCGGCTCGCCCGCTGCCACCCCGGTCAGCAGCTCGATCCCCTCGGTCGCCAGCTGCGCCGTATGGATATGGAAGCGCCCCCCGGCGACCGCCTCGACCACGCGCGGCGCCAGCATCAGATGGCGCCGGTTGCGCGCGGGGATCAGCACGCCCTGGCTGCCGTCCAGGCCGGCGGTCTCGCAGACGGAGAACCAGCCCTCGATCTTTTCGTTGATGCCGCCCACCGGCAGCACCTCGCCGTGCTGGTTGACCGCACCGGTGACGGCGATGCCCTGTTTCAGCGGCAGGCCCGACAGCGCCGACAGCAGGGCATAGAGCTCGGCGCAGGAGGCGGAATCCCCTTCCACTTCGTGATATTGCTGTTCGAAGGCGATGGAGGCGTTGAGGGATAGCGGCGCCAAATGTGCGAACAGCGCAGCCAGGTAGGACTGCAGGATGAACACGCCCTTGTCGTGGATCGGACCGGACAGTTCGACCTCGCGCTCGATGTTGAGCAGGCCGTCCTCGCCGGCATGGACGCGTGCCGACAGCCGCACCGGCAGGCCGAAGCGGTAATCGCCGAGGTCGATCTGGGTGAGGCCGTTGACCTGACCCAGGCGCTCGCCGTGCAGGTCGATCAGCACGTCGCCTTCCGCGATCTCCTCGCGCAGCCGCTGTTCGGGGTAACCGTGGCGCGCGGCATGCGCGGCGAGCGCCGTCTCGACATCCGCCGCTGTCACCTGACCCGGTCCGCGCGCACGGCAGATCGCCGCACTTTCCATCACCATCGCCTCGGTCCGCGCAAAGATCGCGCTCTCGCGTGCCTGGTCGCCCGCCTCGCGATGCGACTCCTCGAGCAGGCGCGCCACCGCCGCCGCCGAGAAGTGCGGCAGGCCATGTTCGCGGCAGACGTGGGCGACAAAAATCGCCGAGGCACGGCGGGTGGTGGCACTGGCCAGGAAGCTGTCGGCAAAATCCACCTTGGCGCGGAAATGGCGGGTGAACTCCGGCGCGGCCTCCTGCAGTTCGTAATACTGGTCGCGCGAGCCGATCAGCACGAGCTTGACTTCGACGTCGACCGCCTCCGGCACCAGCGATACTGCAGCGATCGGCGAGAACGACACGCCCGGCTCCTCGATCTGCAACCGCCCGCTGCGCAGGAAGCGCCGCAGCTTCTCCCATACCAGCGGATCGGCCAGCACGTCGCGCAGATGCAGCATGAGGAAGCCGCCGTGCGCCTGCAGCAGGCTGCCGGCGCGGATGCGCGAAAAGTCGGTCACCAGCACATCGTTTTCGGACTGGTATTCGATGCTGCCGAACAGCGCGCGGAACAGCGGGTTGTCCTCGACGATCACGGGCGCACCCGTCAGCCCGCCGTTGTCCACGACGAGGTTGACCCGGTAGCGCGCCAGCGCGGCCTGCAATTCCTCCTGCCGCCCTTCTTCGTCCTCGCCGCCGTTGAACAGCTCCAGATTGTCGAACAGGTCGCGTTCCAGCGCATCGAGCCAGGCGTTGAGCTTGGCGGCATCCTTGATCTGCTTCCTCAGCCCGTCACGGATCGCCTGCAGCTCGCGTTCGACCAGCGGCCTCACCACCTGCCGCCGCAGCGCCGCCAGCGCTTCGTTCATCGCGCGCTCCAGCGGCTGGGTCTTCTCGATGTAGCGGGCGATCTCGGCGCGCAGCTCCTGCTCGGCCTGCTCCACCGCCGCGCGGCGCGTCTTCGGCAGCGCCAGCACCTCGTCCTCCGTGAGCGCCTGCCCCTTCTTGCCGATGAGGGTGAACACCATGCGCCCGGCCTCGCGGTGCAGCGAAAAGCTGCGCGCCTCGGCAAACGCCGACAGCTCGGCATAGTGCCGCGCCACGTCGTCCTTCCAGGCCTTCTCGATGCGTTCGCTCTCGGTCTTGTAGTCCTGCCCGCCAAGCTGCGGCGGAATCTCGGCCTGCAGGTTCTTCACCGCCTGCGTCAGCAGCTGGCGCAGCAGCCGCCCTTCGCCCGCCGGCAGGCGCAGGGCCAGGGGCCGCTCGGGGGTGTCGAAGTTGTGCAGATAGCACAGGTCCGGCGGCACCCGCCGCTTGGCCGCCGCCTCGACCATCGCCTGCCGGAGCAGCGAGGAACGGCCGCTGCCGACCTCGCCCAGCACGAACAGGTTGTAGTTGGGCTGGTCCATGCCGAGGCCGAAGCGGGCCGCCACCTCGGCGCGCGCCTGGCCGATCCACGGCAGGGCCTCGTCCGCCAGTTCGGCAGTATCGGCAAACCCGAGC
The DNA here is from genome assembly GCA_001899305.1 of Thiobacillus sp. 0-1251. Lineage (GTDB taxonomy): Bacteria > Pseudomonadota > Gammaproteobacteria > Burkholderiales > Thiobacillaceae > Thiobacillus. The sequence goes on from MKWL01000021.1 coordinate 365,445, forward strand.
GTGGCGGGATCGATGGTCAGGCGCAGGTCGGTGGGAGACAGCGGAACGGTCGGCATGGTGTGAAGGCAGTTTTTTTGTAGGGTTTCCGGATTATTGCGCAAGACCGGCTGGCCGGCCCGATCCGGATATCAGCAAGCCTGTCCACTGCGCCTGGCTGTGCAGATAACGCTCGCGCAGATGCGCCGCGTTGTCCCGCAGCACGCCAGCAGGCACGGCCAGCGCCTGCATCATTGCGCGTTCGAGCGCCTCGACCGTCACGCTGCGGGGGACCGCATCCGGCTCCCAGGTTTCGGCGAAGGCGGCGGTCTTGACCGGTCGCACGCCCTGCTGCGGCGGGATCAGGCTGACCCGCGGCAGGCCATGGGCCAGCGCGACGATCCGCCCGTGCAGGCTGCTGCCGACCGCGCCACGGCTGGCGGCGATCAGCGCGCAGATGTCCCACAGATGCAGCGATCCGAACAGGCACGCCGCGCCGGGCGGCAGCCGCTGCTGCAATTGTGCGTAGAGCTTTGCATCGTCGTGCCAGGGGGCCGCACCGGCACGATAGAACACCAGCCCCAGCCCGGTCTCCGCCGCCACCCCGGACAACTCCCGCGTCAGGGCATCCAGCGTGGCGTCGTCGCCGAAGTCGGCGCTGAACTGGACCGCCAGGTAGCCATGGGGAAAGGCCTCCCGCATCGCCTGTACTGCGCCCTGCCGCTGGTGCGCTGCAATCGTCTCGCCGAAACGGTCCGCCACCATCACGGCCGGGTCGGGACACAGCGGGAAATCGAGGCCCTCTGCTCGTAGTGCGGCCTGCGTCAGATGGTCCCGCACGCTGACCCAGTCCGCCTGCCCGAGGGTTGTCTTCACCGCTTCGCGATGCGCAAGCGGCAGATGCCTCCAGTCCACGCCGCCCACGGCATTGAAGATCAAGGTCCCGCCCGGCGTCAGTACCTCGCGTCCCGCCACATAGGGTGCGAGGCGTGGCGTGCCAAGCTGGCGGGCCGCCCATGCGGCAGCCGCAGCCGGGTCGCTGTCGTAGCGCGCGATCGCGCCTGCCGCCGCATCCGGATCGAGCAGCATGACTGCAGCCTGCCAGGCCGTGCAGGTCAACAGCTCGCCACCCGCATGGATCAGCCGGGCGGGCCGCGCCGCGCCCAGCGCGTTGACCCGGTGGCCGCCGAAGGCCTGCAGATCGCACTCGATCAGTCCCGCAAACGAGAAGGGCTGGCCGGGCAGCAGAGCCGTCAGCAGATGGGGAAACAGCAGGTCGCCGAAGTTGTGGCGGTCGAATGCGCCAAACAGGACCGGCGGGGCGCTGACAGGCGGGTTAGGGGTTTCCACGCTTCCTCGGGATTCGCACACGGCAGGATTTCCACTACATTCTAGGCAAACCCGACCGCGTCCCCGCAGCTGTCCCCGATGAAACCCGCCCGCCCGTCCTTCTTCGTCCTGATTTCGCTCATCGGCGGGCTGGCCATCCTGAGCTCCACGCTGTCGAAAACCCCGGTCCTGCCGCTGTTCGCCCACGCGCTCCACGCCACGCCGGCCGAAATCGGCTGGATCGTCATGGCCTCGACGATTCCGGGAATCCTCATCAGCTACCCCGCCGGCGCGCTGTCCGACCATCTCGGCTCGCGGCGCCTGCTGCTGGCCTCGCTGCTCGTGTTCGCCACTGCGCCCTTCCTGTATCTGCTGGTCGGCACCGCCGCGCAATTGATGGCCGTGCGCTTCTACCACGGCTTCGCCACCGCGATTTTCGGCACCGTGGCGAACGCGGCGATCGCCGAACGCTACACGACCGACCGCGCGGCCCGGCTCTCCACCTATTCCTCGGTCACCATCGTCGGGCGTTCGATCGCGCCCTTTCTGGGCGGCAGCCTGATCTCGCTGGCGAGTTTCCACGCCGTCTACCTCGCCTGCGCCGTCAGCGGCGTGCTGGCGCTGGGGGTCGGCCTGCTGCTCGCCGACCACACCCCGCAGCCGAAAAAGAAGCTCGAACTGCCGCATTTCTGGGCGAGCCTCGCCACCGTGCTGCGCGATCGCCGCATCATGCTGGTGAGCCTGACCGAGGCCGCGCAGTACCTGGTGTTCGGCGCCGTCGAGGCCTTCCTCGCGCTGTATGCGTCCTCGCTCGGCATCCCGGCGTGGGAGATAGGCGTCATCCTCGGCGTGCAGCTGGTCAGCATCGTGTTCGCCAAGCCGCTGATGGGCAAGGTGTCCGACCGCGTGGGGCGACGGCGCGTCATCCTGCCCGGCCTGCTGGTCGGTGCTGCGAGCGTCGTGCTGCTGCCTGTAGCCCCCGGCTTCCTCACGCTGTCACTGCTGAGCCTGGCGTTTGGCGTCGGCTTCGCCACCGTCACCTCGTCCACCTCCGCGCTCGTCGCCGACCTCACCCGCGACGGCCGTTACGGCTCGTCGATGGGCGTGCTGCGCACGGTGATGGACGTCGGCCAGTCGATCGGCCCGGTGCTCACCGGCTGGATGGTCGGCGTCGCCGGCTACGGCAGCGCCTTCGCGCTGCTGGCGGGGATCCTGGTTTGCGCCGCGCTGATGCTCGGGCTGCTGCTGCGCGACGCGTAAGACCGCGCCCGATCGGCTATAGTGAGGCAGCCCGTTTCTCACAAGGAGACTTCCATGCACATCCGACCCCTGCTCGCCGTCCTGGCTTTCGCCCCGCTATTCTTCTCGCTGCCGGCTGCAGCCGACTCGAACGCCAGCGCCCTGCTCGCCACCGCCCGGCACGACGCGGTCGCAGCCCAGGCCTGCCTCGCCCGCGCCAAAGGCGACCGCGTGGCCCAGATCAACTGCTGCTCCGGACACAAGGGCGTCTGCGGTTGCCGCGCCGGCAAGATCATCTGCTGCGACAACACGAGCAGCACCGAGGCGGGGTGTACATGTCATGGGGATGAGGGCGTCGTCGAGTAATCAAGCAACGCTGGCTGCGCAGCTCCAACGTCCAGGGCGAATCATGATCGAACCAAGAACGGCGATCAGTCGCGCAATCGCCTCATCCTTATTTCGGAGTATCTCGCGTTGAGTACAGAGAAAAACTATCGGGCACTCAGTTGTATCGAATGCGCCAACGGCGCAGGGCTAGACTTTGATTTCACCATGGCGTTCCAGCCGATCGTGAACACCACAACCCACGAGATCTTCGCCCAGGAGGCCCTGGTCCGCGGCCTGCAAAACGAGCCGGCCGGGCAGATCTTTGAGCACGTGAATGAAGCCAACCGCTACCGCTTCGACCAGGCCTGCCGCGTCAAGGCGATCGAGATCGCCAGCGAGCTCGGTGTCCCTTGCTTCCTCAGCATCAATTTCATGCCGAACGCCGTCTATCGCCCGGAGTTGTGCATCCGCACCACGCTCGAGGCTGCCGAGAGGTTCGGATTTCCAATCGAGCGCATCATTTTCGAGATCACCGAAGGCGAGAAGGTCGACGACCATGCCCACCTGCGCGAGATCGTGCAGCACTACCAGCAACGGGGCTTTCTGACCGCCATCGACGATTTCGGCGCCGGCTACTCAGGCCTGAACCTCCTGGCTGAAATCCAGACCGATCTGGTCAAACTCGACATGGCCTTGATCCGCAACATCGACCAGGACAAGGGGCGGCGGGCGATCGCTCGCGGCATCATCCAAGTGTGCAATGAGCTGGACGTCCGGGTGATTGCCGAGGGTATCGAAACCCGGGAAGAACTGGAGACCTTGCAAGGCTTCGGTGTCGAGTTGTTCCAAGGCTACTATTTTGCCAAGCCTGCGTTCCGGGCCCTGGCATCTTTGTCGCAGCCGGGATTCGGCGCGGCCAAATGACGTGACCTGGGCGCACGCTTATTTACTCGCTGCCACCCAAACCCCATCCCACCCTGTCTCCGGCGGCGTCTGCCGGAACTCCGCAATACGCTCCAGCATGACCTGACTGGGCTGGTCGCCCGGCGCATTCGCCAGGCATACACGGAACGCCGCCTCGGCTGCCTCCCACTCCTGCGCGCGGTAGCGCGCGAGTCCTTCTTCATACGCCTGCACCGCCTTGCGCGTGGTGTCGCTCGCCTCGGCAGCCAGCCCCAGCAGCTCGTAAACCCGCACCGGCTCCAACTTGCCGGCGACGCGCAGGCTGTCGATCTCGCGGAAGGCCAGCGTGTCGCCTGTCAGGTCGCGCGTGCCCTCGCTGACCAGGATGCGCGTGCCGTAGAACTTGTTGGCCTGCTCCAGCCGTGACGCGAGATTCACGGTGTCACCGATGACGGTGTAGCCGCGCGAGGTCTCGGAGCCGATGTTGCCGACCGTCACGTCGCCGCTGGCGATGCCCATGCGCACGTTGACCTCGGGCAGGCCGTGGCGGACGCCGAAGAGGTCGGGCAGGCCCGTACGGAAGTCGTCCATCTTCTTCATCTGCTCGAGCGCGGCGAGGCAGCCAAGCCGTGCGTGGTCGGCGGCATCGGTGAAGGGTGGACCCCAGAAGGCCATGACCGAGTCGCCGATGTACTTGTCGACGATGCCCTGCCGGCCGCGGATCACCTCGGCCATCATCGAGAAGTAGCGGTTGAGGAAGCGCACCGCGGCATCCGGCGTGAGGCCTTCGCACATGCGGGTGAAGCCGGCCAGGTCGGAGAAGAACACGGTCATCACCTGGCGCTCGCCCTTGTCGGCCGGGATACGGCTTTCCAGCAGGCTCTTGACGATGCGCGGGTCGACGTACTGGCCGAAGGTTGTGCGGATACGCTCCTTCTCGCGTAGCCCGACCACCATGTGGTTGAAGGAGGTGGCGAGCGTGGCTAGTTCGTCGTGGGTCCGTACCAGAATTTCGACGTCGAGGTCGCCCGCTTCCACCGCGCGCGTGCCGCCCAAGAGGCGCTTGACCGGGTCGACCAGTGAGCGCGTGACGAACGCGGCGAAGATCAGCCCAAGCGCGGTGGCGATGGCGGTGACGATCCAGTTGAGGGTGGTGGCGCGCGCCTCCTCGGCCTTGGCCTGGCTAGCGGTGTCCTGGGTCAGCTTGTTGAGCAGGTCGATGGTCTTGCCGATCTCGACGTCGACGGCGTCCTTCTCGCGCAGCAGGGCGTCGCGCACGATCTTTTCCGAGCGCGGCGTCCCTTCCTGGGCCTCGATCTGAAACTGGCGGAAGGTCGCGTGGAAATGCTGGCGCGTGGTCTGGATCAGGGGCAGTTCCTTGCCCAGCACGGCGAGCGTGACGCGGTCGAGCTCGATCCCCTTCTCCGCTTCGGCATCATTCAGCATGCGCAGCGAGGAGTCGACGATCTGGTCGGCGTTGATCCCGCGCATGTCGAAGGCGTTCGATTCCTTCGCAAGGAATTCCGGATCGGGCTTGGCAACCTCCATGCCCGCCATCACCCGCTCCATGTGCACCATCTGGTCGCGGATGAGGATTTCCACGCTCGCCACCTGCTGCTGCAGCGGCAGGTAGTAGTCGGAGAGCGCCCGCACCTGGTTGTTGAGCTGGCGGAAGTTGAGCACCGACAGCCAGGTGACGACGACCATCAGCGCCAGTAGCGCGGTGGTGATGCTGAATATCTTCAGGCTGATGGGAAGTCTCATGGGGCAAACCCTGGCGTACCGTCAATTCACTGGAATTCGAACCTTAGCGCAAGCCACGGATTCGGCAATGCCCCGGGTCTGATCCAGGCCAAGCGACCGCTCACAGCACGGGCTTGAGCGGCAGCAGCCGCCACAAGCGCATCTGGCCGCGCTTGGTCAACGGGACGTACTGGTCGGGCTCGTCCGCCGCGTTCCAGCTGTTTTCAGGCTGCATGTCGGCTTCGATCAGGGCTTGCACCTGCTTCGCCAGCACCGCATGGTGCACGACCACGCCGACCTCGGTGTTGAGGTTTTCCGAACGCGGATCGAGGTTGTAGGTCCCGATGTACGCGATCCGACCGTCCACCACCATGCTCTTGGCATGCAAGGCGAACACCGGCGGCGTGTCGGGCGGGTTCACCCGCGACATCAGCATCTTCCGGTTGGCGGGATCGGGCTTGTATTCATGAATTTCCAGGCCCATTTTCAGCAGTTTCCTGCGTTGATTGCGATAGCCCGAGAATGCCGGGAAGTTGTCTGTGGACGCGAGTGAGTTGGTCAGGATGCGTACCTTGACCCCGCGCGCGACGGCGGCCTTGAACAGCGCCAGCGCCTTGTCGGACAGCACCAGATAAGGCGACTCGATGACGATCGATTCGCGCGCCGCCTCCACCAGTTGCGCCAGGGCCGCCGAGGTCTGGCCGCCCCCATTCAGCTGCCAGCGGTTGTCGTTCTTGCCGGGGATGTCGTGGATGAACTCGACCTGCCCCCACGCCAATTCGCGTGCCAGACGATCGAAGCTTTCCGGCGTCGCGTTGATCGCCTCGCGCACCTCGGGCGCAAGGTTCTCGGGCGAGCGGGCATAGTCATGCAAATCCTTGAACACCTGCTGCACCTCGGCGTCGTCGACATGCACATTTTTCTTCATCAGGCCCCAGCCGTCGTAGCGCGACGCCACGGGCACCGCGAGCGGGCTGTCCCAGAAGGCGGCGAAGCTCGCCTGCATGGTCTTGACCGCCGCACCCAGCAGCAGCGCATCGCGGTCGCGAAAATTGTAGGCGTGGTCGTAATTGAAATATTCGTCCGCCATGTTGCGGCCGCCGGTGATCGCCACCTTTCCATCCACGATGAAGGTCTTGTCGTGCATGCGCTGGTTCGCCCCGCGGAAATCCGTCAGCACGTTGAGCGCGCGCTTGTAGAACGGCGTGCCGACATGATGCACGGGGTTGTAGATGCGAATCTCGATATTGGGATGCCTGGCCAGGGCCAACAGCGTCTTGTCGGGCACGTCGATCAGCATGTCATCGACGATGACGCGCACCTTGACGCCGCGATCCGCTGCGCGCAGCAGCGCTTCGGCAGCCAGGATGCCGATGTTGTCGGTGCTCCAGATGAAATACTGCACCTCGATCGAGCGCTCGGCGTGGTCGGCGAGCCAGGCACGCGCCAGCAGCGCCTCCTCGCCGGTATCGAGGACGTAGGCACCGGTCGCGCCCGGATGCGCGGCGATCTGTTCATCGACGACGGCGAGCGATGCGGCCGCGGCGGGGCCGAACGCGATCCAGAACAGCAGCGCGAGAATGAGGCGCTGCATCATGCGGACGGTACGGTCAGCCCGCCCGGCCCGGCACCACCGGCGTGCCGCTGGCCACGTCACCGCATTGCGCGCGATGGCGCAGTGCGTGATCCATCAGCACGATCGCCATCAGCGCCTCGGCGATCGGGGTGGCGCGGATGCCGACGCAGGGATCGTGGCGGCCGTGGGTGACGACCTCGATCGGCTGGCCGTGCAGGTCGACCGAGCGGCCAGGAAGGCGCATCGACGAGGTGGGTTTGATCGCAATGTGCGCGACGACGGCCTGGCCGGACGAGATGCCGCCGAGCACGCCGCCGGCGTGGTTGGAGAGGAAGCCTGCGGGCGTGATCTCGTCGCGGTGTTCGGTGCCCAGTTGCCGCGCCGCCTCCATGCCGTCGCCGATCTCCACACCCTTGACAGCGTTGAGGCCCATCAGCGCGTGGGCGAGATCGGCATCGAGCTTGTCGTAGAGCGGCTCGCCCCAGCCGGGCGGCACGTTCTCGGCCATCACGCTGATCCTGGCGCCGACCGAGTCGCCCGACTTCCTGAGCGCGTCCATGTATTCCTCGAGCTTGGGCACGATGGCGGCACTGGGCGCGAAGAAGGCATTGTTGCCGATCTCGTCCCATGATTCGAAGGGCACGTCGATCGGGCCCAGCGCGCTCATGTAGCCGCGGATGACGATGCCGTATTTTTCAGCCAGCCATTTCTTGGCGATGGCGCCGGCGCCGACGATGGGCGCGGTCAAGCGTGCCGACGAGCGGCCGCCCCCGCGCGGATCGCGGAAACCGTATTTCTGCGTATAGGTGTAGTCGGCATGGCCCGGGCGGAAGGTCTCGGCAATGTTGCCGTAGTCCTTGCTGCGCTGGTCCTCGTTGCGGATCAGCAACGCGATCGGCGTGCCTGTCGTCTTCCCTTCATACAAACCGGAGAGAATCTCGACGGTATCGGATTCGCGGCGCTGGGTGACGTGGCGCGAGGTGCCGGGCTTGCGGCGGTCGAGGTCGTGCTGGATGTCGGCTTCGGCAAGCGCCATGCCGGGCGGACAGCCGTCGACCACGCAGCCGATGGCAGGGCCATGCGATTCGCCGAACACGGTGACACAGAACAGTTTGCCGAGTGTGCTGCCAGACATGGAATTTAGCCGGAAAAAAGCCGAAAGAATGCGCCGGAGTCTAGCACAGGCGCGGCTTCTGGCACGGATCGGCCCGGTCCGTTGAACTTGCCGTCATGCACATGTTCTATCCTGAACATCTCACTCATGCGAGGACCGCCCATGAACACCACGCAACACGTCACCACCCTCGGCCAGAGCCTCTGGCTGGACAACCTGTCGCGCAGCCTGCTCCATGACGGCACGCTGGCCAGGCTGATCGCCGAGGACGGCGTCTCGGGCGTAACCTCGAATCCGTCGATCTTCCAGAACGCCCTGGCCACCAGTCCCTACTACGCCGACGACCTGGCACGGTTGAAAGCCGGCGAACCGGATGTCGAGCGGCGCTACGAGGCGCTGGTCATCCCCGACATCCAGGCTGCCTGCGATCTGCTGCTGCCCACCCATGAAGCCAGCGGCGGCAACGACGGCTACGTCAGCCTGGAAGTCGCGCCGCGCTGGGCCTACGACTCGACGCGCACGGTGGAAGAGGCGCAACGCCTGTCCGCCGCCGTGAACCGCCGCAACCTGCTCATCAAGGTGCCGGGCACGCCCGAAGGCGTCAGCGCATTCGAAGCGCTGACCACGCTCGGCATCAACGTCAACGTGACCCTGCTGTTCTCGATAGCCCAGACCGAGGCGGTCTTCCATGCCTATATCCGCGGCCTCAGCGCACGCGTGCAAGCCGGCGCCGACGTGCGCCGCAGCAAGGCGGTGGCCAGCCTGTTCCTGTCGCGCGTCGATACGCTGGTCGACACGCAATTGACCGCCATCGGCACCCAGGCGGCGCTGTCGCTGCGCGGCAAGGCCGCGGTGGCGATGGCCAAGCTCGCGTATCAACGCTATCTGCGGATTTTTCATGGCGAGGCCTTCGCCACGCTGGCGCAGCAGGGCGCCACGCCGCAGTACCTGCTGTGGGCGAGCACTGGCGTGAAGAATCCGGACTACCGCGACCTGCTGTATGTCGAGCCGCTGATCGGCCCGGAAACCATCAATACCCTGCCCGACAAGACGCTCGCCGCACTGCGCGACCACGGCGATCCGGTGCCGCGTGTGGCGCAAGGCGTCGCTGAAGCCGAGGCACAGATGGCGGAACTGGCCCGCCTGGGCCTCGACATGGATGCCGTCGGCAATACCCTGCAGGACGACGGCGTCAAACTGTTCGAGGCCGCATTTCAGAAGCTGCTGCTGCAGGCCGGCTAGATTCGCCCGACCCTGCGTGCGTTATGGATGTCATGGAAGTTCGGCATCATCGACCCGCGGCATCCCGCTCACGCTGCGAATGCAGGAGGACTACGACCACAGCTACCATTTCATCGCCACCTTCATCGGCGGGCCTTCGGCGTTTCACGCGCAGGCCATGGCCTGTTGAACCAGCGGCACTACGCTCCGCCTCCTCCCGATCAAGCAAGAACAATTTATGTCAGGCTAAAAAATCTTGAATGGACAGGCGGCACGCCGAGGAACAGGATTGTCGTTTCCAGCACCGCACGCAAGGCGTGCGCGCATGGAGTCCAGAAAACGATGCAAGGAGATCCGACATGACCCTGACCTACACCCGCCTGCCCGCCCGCAATCTCGACAAGAGCGCCGGCCTGCTGCGCCCTGCCTGCATCCTGCCCGAGCGGGTTGAGCTGGATAACCCGGCGCTCGACGTCATGACCGACTTTCGTCGCCTGACGGCCTTCATCGCCACGCCCGGCGACACCATCAAGCAGGCGGAAGAGCGCATGATCCGCCGCAAGGTGCGCCTGCTGTTCGTCATGGACAGCCAGGACCGCGTCGCCGGCCTGGTGACCCGCACCGACATCCACGGCGAGAAGCCCATGCAGGTCGTGCAAAGCCGCGGCATCCGCCGCGACGAAGTGCTGGTGGCCGACATCATGACGCCGGTGGAACGGCTGGAAGCGGTCGACTACGACGACATCGCCCATGCCCGCGTCGGCCACGTGCTGGAAACGCTCAAGGCACGCGGTCGGCAGCATGCCCTGGTGATCGAGCACACCGGCGGCCGACAAATGGTGCGCGGCCTGCTGTCGCTGTCGCAGTTGTGCAAACAGCTGGGGGTCAACGTCGAAACCACCGAAGTGGCTAATACCTTCATCGAGATCGAGCAGCACCTGGCGCACGCCTGAATCATCCGCCCACTTCCGTCTTCTTCAGGTGGAAGCGGGCGGGTTGCCGAGCACGCGGTAGGTGCTCTGCACGAATCTGCTTTCATAGGTCCGGGGCCGGACGTGCTCGAGAGGGATATCCTGCGATACCGGGCTGAACACGACCACCCTGCGTCCGGGATAGGGCCATTCCCCGAACGTCAGCGCTGTTTCGAAGGTATTGCGCCCCATCACCAGCGCGTCGATGCCCGCCATGAAGTCGGCATAGCCATGGTCGTCGGTCGAATCGGTGGCGCCGATCAGCCAGTCGAGATTGCCGTCCGGTCGGGCAATGAATCCATCCAGGCTGGTGGCGATGAAGACGGAAAACCGGATGCTCGCGACTGTTTCTCCTCATGAAAACGATGCATGGCGGCATGCGCATAGGCCGGCAGCATACGTCACCATTTTGCCGCCGCACGGCCAAAGACCTCATGGGCAGGGCGGTTTTACGACGCCGTCAAGGTTTTCCCGCACGGCGTCTTGTGCTCAAATCCGGTACTCCGGATGCGTCGACGCGCGTCGGAGGCGCGAGATTGCCCATCCCATAACAAGCACATGAACATTTCCGTCAGCGAACTGATCGTCCGGTATCTGGAACGCCTGGGCATCGACCACATCTTCGGCATGCCGGGTGCGCACGTGCTGCCCATCTACGACCGCCTGCACGATTCGGGCGTGAAGAGCGTGCTGGTCAAGCACGAGCAGGGTGCGGCCTTCATGGCGGGCGGCTACGCACGGATCTCGCATCAGCCCGCGGCCTGCATCGCCACGGCGGGCCCCGGCGCGACCAATCTGCTGACCGGCATCGCCAACGCCTATGCCGAACGGCTTCCGGTGCTGGCGATCACCGGCGAGACCTCCACCTACATCTTCGGCCGCGGCGGCCTGCAGGAAAGCTCGGGGGAAGGCGGTGCCATCGACCAGGGCGCGCTGTTCGCCAGCGTCACCCGCTACCACAAGCTCATCGAACGCACCGACTATCTGGGCCAGGTGCTGAACCAGGCTGCACAGGCGCTGCTTGGACGTGAACCCGGGCCGGTGCTGCTGTCGATCCCCTACAACGTGCAGAAGGAGAGCGTCGACGACAGCGTGCTCGACCAGATCCACTTTCCGCGCAAGGCCGCCGTCCGGCACACAGCCTCGATCGCCGAACTCGCCGAGCTGCTGCGCGCCGCGCACACCCCGGTCATCGTCGCCGGCTACGGCTGCATCCAGGCAGGGGCACGCGACGTCGTCGCTGCCCTGGCGACACAATTCAACATTCCGGTCACCACCAGCCTCAAGGCCAAGGGCGTGGTCGCCGAGGGCTCGCCCCTGTCGCTCGGCTGTCTCGGCGTCACGTCCAACGGCGATGCCTATCGCTACCTCGTCGATCACGCCGATCTGCTGGTCTTCCTCGGCGCCAGCTTCAACGAACGCACCAGCTATCTGTGGGACGCCAAATTGCTGGGCGGCAAGAAAATTGCCCAGGTCGACCGCGACGCGGCGCAACTCGGCCGCGTGTTCCAGCCCGACGTGGCGATCTGCGGCGACATCCGCGCCGTGGCGGAAGACCTCCTCGCCACCCTCCGGGCCGACGCCATGCCGCCCAAGACGCTGGATCGTCTCGATGGCCATCGGCGCGCCGCCGTCCTGACGGCCGATGAACCCGACGCGGCATCGGCTCAGTCCTTCCGCCTGATGCAGGGGTTCTTCAGCCGGCTCGCGCGGCACTTCCCGCACAACGCCCTGGTGTTCGACGACAACATCGTCTTCGCGCAGAGCTACTTCGACGTCTCCGACCGCAACCACTACTTCCCCAATTCCGGCATTTCGTCGCTGGGCCACGCGATCCCCGCCGCCATCGGCGCGCGCTGCTTTGCGAAAGACAGCCCCACCTTCGCCATCCTCGGCGACGGCGGCTTCCAGATGTGCTGCATGGAAATGATGACTGCGGTGAACTACGGCATCCCGCTCAACGTGGTGGTGATCAACAACGGCACGCTCTCGCTCATCCGCAAGAACCAGTTCCAGCTCTATGGCGAGCGCTACATCGACTGCGACTTCACCAACCCCGACTTCGGCCTGCTCGCGCAATCGTTCGGAGTCCATCATTACCGTATCGAAAGCGAGGCAGCGCTCGACGCCCTGTTCGCAAACGCCGACCTGACCGGCACAATCAACCTCATCGAGATCCTGCTCGACAAACATGCCTTTCCACGCTACCTGTCGGCTCGCTAACCCTGACGAACAGATCGACGCAACCGCCGCCATCATGCCGTTCGGCGCCGGGCGGATGACGGGGCGCTCGACGTCGAAACCATGGCGACACCGGAGGCGGCCCACCGCACACGCCTGACCTGTCACACCCATCTCCTACCCGCTCGGCGGATTTGCGCTATAAATACCAACTATGGGCACCCGAACCGATCATTAATAACAGGGAGAGCATCATGTCATTGTCACTGCGTTTCCTGGCCATCGCGGCCGCGTTTCTCATCGCACATACAGCCAGTGCAGCCCCCATCGTCATCAAGTATTCCCACGTCGTGGCCGACCAGTCACCCAAGGGGCAGGCCGCACTGAAATTCAAGGAACTGGCCGAGAAGAAGTTTCCAGGCGTGGTCGAAGTACAGGTCTTCCCGAACAGCCAGCTCTACGGCGACGGCAAGGAGATGGAAGCCCTGCTGCTCGGGGACGTGCAGATCATCGCGCCCTCGCTGGCCAAATTCGGCAAATACACCAAGAAACTGCAGGTCTTCGATCTGCCTTTCCTGTTCGACAACATCCAGGCGGTCGACCGCTTCCAGGATGGCCCGGTGGGCCAAGCGCTGCTGAACTCCATGACGGATAAAGGCATCAAGGGCCTCGGTTACCTGCACAACGGCATGAAGCAGCTGTCGGCCAACAAGCCGCTGCGCACACCCGCGGATGCGAAAGGCCTGAAATTCCGGATCCAGAGCTCGGACGTGCTCGAAGCGCAATTCAAGGCCGTCGGCGCCAACCCGCAGAAACTCGCCTTCGCCGAGGTCTACCAGGCACTGCAATCGGGCGTGGTGGATGGCACCGAAAACCCGTGGTCGAACACCTACACCAAGAAATTCCACGAGGTCCAGAAATACATCATGGAATCCGACCATGGCGTGCTCGACTACATGGTCGTCACCAACGCGGGCTGGTGGAACGGCTTGCCCCCGAACATCCGCAAAGGCTTGAACGAGGCGATGGTCGAGTCGATCAAATACGGCAACAAGATCGCCTTTGACGAGGCCGCCAATTTCCGCCAGAAAGTGATCGACGACAAGAAGGCCGAAGTGTTGCCCATGACCCGGGCCGAACTCAACCAGTGGCGCAAGGCCATGGCCCCGGTGTGGAAACAGTTCGAGCCTGAGATCGGCCGCGACGTCATCGACGCCGCACTCAAGGCCAACGAGCGCTAAGGCTGTGGGGCCGGCCCGACGGCCTCTTTTCCAGGGCCTGCATTGTTGGGCAGGCCCGGCGGGCACTCTATGAAGATTCTCGACCGCATCGAGGAACTGATCGTCATCGTCATGCTTGCGCTGATGACGCTGCTGACCTTCCTGCAGGTGGTCATGCGCTATGGATTCAATTCCGGTTTCCCGTGGGCGCTGGAACTGTCCACGGTGTTTTTCGCTGCCATGATTTTTGTCGGCATCTCGTATGGCGTGCGGACGGGCGCGCACATCGGCGTCGACGCGCTGGTCAAGCGCTTTCCTCCCGGATTGCGCCGCGCGATATCCATCGTCGTCGTCTTGCTATGCCTGCTCTATGCAGGCCTCGTGATCTACGGCTCGTGGGTCTACGTCAGCAAGATGAAGCTTATCGGCATCGAGATGGAAGACCTGCCCATCCCCATCTGGATCGTACGGTCCATCCTGCCCATCGGCTACCTGCTGCTGGTGCTAAGACTCGGGCAGGTCCTGTGGGCACTGATCACCGGCCGGTCCGACCGGCTGCACCTCGGCAACGAAGCAGACGACGCGCTCAGGCTCAAAAGCGGGGATGCCCCATGAGCACCGCATTCCTCTTCGTTTCGCTCTTCCTCCTGATGGCGCTGGGCATGCCGGTGGCCATTTCCCTGGGCCTGTCCAGCATGCTGACGATCCTGTTCTTTGCCGAAGATTCGCTGGCCAGCCTGTCGATCAAGCTGTATGAGACCAGCGAGCACTACACGCTGATGTCGATCCCGTTTTTCATCCTGGCCGGCACCATGATGAGCACCGGCGGCGTGGCCAAGCGCATGGTGCGCTTTGCGGTGGCGGCCGTCGGCCATCTGCGCGGCGGACTGGCCATTGCCAGCGTGCTGGCCTGCACGCTGTTTGCCGCGGTGTCCGGATCGAGTCCGGCCACCGTGGTGGCGATCGGCTCCATCGTGATCGCCGGCATGGTCAGGAGCGGCTACCCGAAGGCCTTTGCCGCCGGGGTGATCTGCAACGCGGGAACGCTGGGCATCCTCATCCCGCCATCCATCGTGATGGTGGTCTATGCCTCGGTCACCGAGCTCTCGGTCGGGCGCATGTTCATGGCCGGCATCCTCCCCGGCCTGCTGCTGTCCAGCATGCTGGCGGCGGCGGTCTGGTGGCGTGCCGGCAAGCTGACGCTCACGCGCACCGAGCGCGCCAGTTCGCGCGAATTGCTGATCGCATTCAAGGACTCGATCTGGGGCCTGGCCCTGCTGGTCATCATCATGGGCGGCATCTACGGCGGCGTGTTCACGCCGACCGAGGCGGCGGCCGTCGCCGCCGTGTACGCCACGTTCATCGCAATCTTCGTCTATCGCGACATCGGCGTACGCCAACTGCCCGAAGTGCTGATGGAATCCGGCAAGACAACCGTGATGCTGATGTTCATCGTCGCCAATGCCCTGTTGTTTGCCCACGTACTGACGACCGAACGCATCCCGCAGACCATCGCGGAACACATCGTCGCCGCCGGCATGGCCCCATGGATGTTCCTGCTGGTGGTCAACCTCATCCTTCTGGTCGCGGGCAATTTCATGGAGCCCACCGGCATCATCCTGATTCTGGCGCCGATCTTCTTTCCGATCGCCACTCACCTCGGTATCGATCCGATTCACCTCGGCATCATCATGGTCGTCAACATGGAGATCGGGATGATCACGCCGCCGGTGGGATTGAACCTGTTCGTCACCAGCGGCATCACCGGCATGAGCCTGGTGCAGGTCACGCGGGCTGCGCTGCCGTGGTTATCGGTCCTGCTCGTCTTCCTGATGATGGTGACCTACATCCCGCAAATCAGCCTGGTATTGCCGCAGCTGGTTTTCGATTGAAGGATCCACGCAAGCGCTGCCGGCTTGACGATGCCAGGTCGCTCTGACACAGTCGGAGCACTTCTTTGACCCCCTCAGGACATCAGCAATGGATACCGCCAAGCTGTACGCACAACTCATCCAGAGCGCAGGCGAGGACATCTCGCGCGACGGATTACTGAAAACCCCCGAGCGCGCCGCCGCTGCGTTCAAGTTCCTGACGCAGGGCTATACACAGTCGCTGGACGAGGTTCTCAACGATGCCGTGTTCGATTCGGACAACAACGAAATGGTCATCGTCAAGGACATCGAGCTGTATTCGATGTGCGAGCACCACCTGCTGCCATTCGTCGGCAAGGCCCATGTGGCCTATCTGCCGAAAGGCAAGGTGATCGGCCTGTCGAAGATCGCGCGCATCACCGACATGTTCGCGCGCCGCCTGCAGATCCAGGAGCAACTCACCACCCAGATCGCCGACGCCATCCAGGCCGCCACCGGCGCGGCCGGCGTCGGCGTCATCATCGAGGCCCAGCATTTCTGCATGATGATGCGCGGCGTGCAGAAACAGAATTCGTGGACCATCACCTCGATGATGCTGGGTGCCTTCCGCGACAACGACCGTACCCGGCAGGAATTCCTCCAGCTCGTCGCCAAATCGCATTAGGCACACAGCCCGAAGGATTTGACCGGCCGACGACACGGCTCAGCCCATGCCACCCGCCTGTTTCTCCGACCGTCCAACCAGCGCCAGCCTGGGTTTGCCTTGTGCTTTTCCTAAGGCAGCGATGACGTCCCGGGAAATTTGCGATGCCCCATCCGGATCGCGCGACACCGGAAGCTCGGAACGCACGCTGTAGGCACCGCTCTCCAGCTTGA
>MKWL01000022.1:0-229475 GCA_001899305.1 Thiobacillus sp. 0-1251
GGACTCTCCTCCTCTTTCGATTGATCGGAACGACTCCATTCAATCTGGCACATACGATGCCGTCGGGGGCGGGGGAGTCCATTTCATTCGTTGGGCGTCAAGGGAGGAGGGGTAGATGGGCTATGCAATATCCTGGTTGGCGGTCAAAGGAAAATCGGAAGAAGTTCTTATCGCTGAACTAGGGCTAGCTCCTACTGGCGAAATGGCTGAATACGGGGACTCCATGTTTACCGGCCGCAAGTTGCCGAGTGGATGGTTGCTTTTGGTCATCAATGAATCTGAGCACAAACTCGTAAGACCAAATTCGCTCGCCGCACTTTCACAAGGATGCGAGGTCATTGCATCATCCATCGAAGAGCACGTTATGGTTTGCAGCTCAGAATTGTGGCGAGATGGAGCGCAAGTGTGGCGCATCGAACACGATGCGCAAAAAAACATTGAGCATATTGCCGCCTCAGGTGATCTACCGGCCGAATACCCAGCAATCAAACAAGAGCATGCAGAAGAGCAAAAGCAGGCTGGCGGTTCAGAGGCACACGTAGATTATTTTTTCGAAATCCCCCTACACACCGCCAAAAATATTGTTGGTTTTAAACATGATGAGGTAGACCCCGCAATCGAAGATGAGAGCTTTATGGTATTCGAGCTCGACGCAGTCCGTTCTGGCGAACGTATAGAAAACCAAGACAAGAAGCCATGGTGGAAACTTTGGTGAAAACGCCCAACCCATCGGTCGAGAGGGACGCCTGCAAGCGGCGCTGCGCACCGCTCGCAACCGCCCCTCACCTAGCACGTTAGGCATTTTGAGGAGCATGAGTTTGGAGAAGAGATACCAAGTTTTTGTTAGCTCCACATATGCCGACCTTAAAGAGGAACGGCAGAAGGTCATACAAGCCTTGATGGAGCTTGATTGCATACCTGCGGGAATGGAACTATTCCCAGCAGCGGATGAGGAACAGTTTGAATTCATCAAGCGCGTCATCGATGACTGTGACTACTATCTGCTCATCATCGGGGGGAGATACGGATCAACTACCGCACAGGGAATTAGCTATACGGAGCAAGAATACGATTACGCATTAACTCGTGGGTTAAAAGTTGTAGCGCTGCTTCACGAGAATCCAGATGAAATTTCCTTTGGCAAATCTGAACAAGACCCTGAACTCCGCAGCCGTTTGCAGGCATTTCGGGATCGAGTGGCAACTGACCGCCTAGTTAGGTTCTGGAGATATGCTGATCAACTTCCCGGAATCGTCGCGCTGAGTCTATCCAAGACAATAAAGATGTACCCTGCAGTAGGGTGGGTGCGTGCCGACCGAGCTTCGAGTGAAGAGCTACTTACAGAAATCAACGAACTTCGCAAACAAAACGTCCAACTACAGAACGAGCTTGCGGAGGTTCCAACAGCGAAACCAGTAGCGTTGCCCGACCTCGCGGGACTTGATGAGTCCATTGAGCTCCATGGTGAGTGCTATTACAGCGGGCGGAGAGGAACTTGGAAAGTGAGGGCCACATGGAGTGAGCTTTTTTCTTTCATAGCACCGTATTTGATTAAGCATCCCCACGAGGATACGGTCAAAAATGTTCTTAAAGATGCGCTATTTGATCGGTCCGGCAGTTCGGGCACTGCGGCGAGCTTAGAGGATCAGGAATTTCAAACAATCTCTCTTCAACTGAAGGCACTTGGCCTAGTCAATTTAAGTTACTTAAAAACCGTGCAGGGAGGCATGGGACTTTTTTGGTCTGCGACGCCGGCGGGCGAGCGACTTGCCCTCGAACTAAGAACCGTGCGCACAAAGCAGAATGCCTAACATCTCATTCCACCGGACCTGCGCGAAAAACCGCGCAGACCGGTGAATTCAAACGTCCGCTTCCTAGCTGCGAATTCAACCGGTGGATGCAACACACTAGAGACTGCGCAAGCAGAAGGAGTGTTGCAGATGAAACGAAGACCTCGGACCTATTACACGGAAAGCCAGAAAGCGCTGATGTGGGAGCGCTGGCGCAAAGGTGATTCTCTCCAGCAGATCGCCCAGTTGTTTGATCGAAACCACTCATCGGTAGAACGCATTCTGGCAGAGACAGGCGGGATACAACCGGCCCAACGACACCGGTCGAGATTGGCGCTGACCTTGGCTGAACGAGAAGAGATATCGCGTTCTGTGGTTACGGGTCAGTCGATCCGTTCAATAGCGACGTCACTCGGGCGAGCACCATCCACCATCAGCCGCGAACTCAAGCGCAACGGTGGCCAGGAATGCTATCGGGCAAGTCGAGCCGACCAGGCTGCCTGGGATCGTGCGAATCGCCCCAAGACCTGTAAACTCGTTGAGAACAGAACGTTGGCTCACATCGTGGCCGGCAAGCTCCAAGGGCAGTGGTCGCCGGAGCAGATTGCCGGGTGGCTAAAGCGTACGTACCCGGACGACGAGACATTCCAGGTGTCACACGAAACCATTTATCGCAGTCTCTTCATTCAAGCCCGTGGTGCCCTGAAGAAAGAGTTGTTGCAACATTTGCGGCGTACACGAGTCATGCGCCGTTCGCGTTATCACACCCAGAAGACGGACAATCACGGCAGAATCCTTGACACGGTGTCGATCAGTGAGCGTCCGCCTACGGTTGAAGATCGGGCAGTACCGGGTCACTGGGAAGGTGATCTGCTATGCGGCAGCAAGAGCAGCCAGATCGCGACCCTCGTCGAACGTCAGTCACGCTACCTCATGTTGGTGAAGCTCACCGCTAAAGATACGGAGACGGTCACCAACGCGCTGATCAAAAACGCTCGCAAGTTACCGCAGGAGCTCTACAAGTCGCTGACCTGGGATCGTGGGAAAGAGATGGCCGCCCACAAGCGTTTCACCTTGGCGACCGACATCCAGGTCTACTTCTGTGATCCTCACCACCCCTGGCAGCGTGGAACGAATGAGAATACGAACGGGCTATTGAGGCAATATTTCCCCAAGGGCATCGACCTTTCGGCCTACTCGCAAGCCAAGCTCAATGCCGTAGCGCGGAAATTGAATGAGCGCCCAAGGAAAACACTAAACTACGAAACACCCGCTGAACGATTTCACCAATCTGTTGCATCCACCGGTTGAATCCGCCAGCTGAGAGCAGACGTAATCAGATAACAGACAAATTGCCGCTTTGGGTCGTTTGCGGTCGGCCCGTTTTCAACATTGCGGGCCTCAAACAACAAGCAGGGGTGTACCTCTTAATACAGGCGGTGCCGGAACAGCCAACTGGCGAGAATCAGTGACACGCCACCGATCACGGCCATGGGCCAGAACTGGCCCATCAGCACGTCGAAGCCGGCGCCTTCCAGGAACACCTTGCGCAGGATCACCAGGAAGTAACGCAGCGGATCGATCAGGGTGATCGTCTGCACGACCGTCGGCATGTTGGCGATGGGCGTCGCGAAGCCGGACAGGATCACCGCCGGCACCATGAACAGGAAGGCGCCCAGCAGACCCTGCTGCTGGGTCACCGCCAGCGAGGAAATCAGCAGTCCGGCCCCCACCCCCGAGAGCAGGAACAGCGCGAGCCCGGCGTAGAGCGCGGGCAGGCTCCCCAGCAGCGGGACCTTGAACCACAGCGTGGCGATCAGCAGGATCGCCGTGCCCTGCACCATGCCGACAATGAATCCCGGCAGCGCCTTGCCCAGCAGGATCTCGCCGGGTCGCAGCGGTGTGACCAGTAATTGGTCGAAGGTGCCTTGCTCCCGCTCGCGTGCCACGGTCAGCGCCGTCACCAGCATGGTGGTCACCAGGGTGAGCATGCCGATGATGCCGGGAATGAAGAACCAGCGGCTTTCCAGGTTGGGATTGAACCAGGCCCGTGTTTCCAGGCGGGCGGGCGGGGCTGGCAGGCCGTGCGCGGCGATCCATTCCCGGTTGAAGCCGTCCACGATGGCGCGTACGTAATTCAGGGCGATCAGGGCGGTATTGGAGTTGCGTCCATCGACGATGACCTGCACCGATGCGCTGCCGCGCGATTGCAGATCGGCGCTGAAGCGCGGGCCGATGCGGAGCACCACCAGCACAGCCCGCTTGTCCACCAGCGGCGCGACCTCGCCTTCGGCATGGAGCGTGGCCACACGGTGGAAAGCGGGTGCGCCGTCGAATGCCGCCACCAGCTCGCGCGAAGCCGCGCCGCGATCCTCGTTGTAGAGGGCGTAGGAAATGTCCTTGAGGTCGAAGGTGGCGGCGTAGCCGAACACCAGCAGCTGGATCATCGGCGGCACGATGAGCACCATGCGGCTTCGGGGATCCTTGAGCAGGGCCAGGAATTCCTTGTGGATGAGCGCCAGCAGCCGGATCAGCATGTCGCGGGCCCTGTCATTCGAGTCGCTTTCGGGACTTGCGCCAGGTGATGCCGAGGAAGATCGCCGCCATGAGAAGCAGGGCGAACGCATTGGGTAATACGACCGACCACACGTCGCCCGCGAGGAACAGCGTCTGCACGATGGACACGAAATAGCGCGCGACGATGACGTGGGTGATGCCCTGGACCACGGTCGGCATGCTGTCGATGTCGAAGATGAAACCGGACAGCAGGAAGGCGGGCAGGAAGGTGCCGATGATGGCGACCTGTCCTGCCACGAACTGGTTGCGTGCCACCGCGGAAATGGCCAGCCCCATGCCGAGCGCCGCCAGCAGAAACAGCGAGGCGCACGCCCACAAGAGCCAGAACGCGCCGCGCAGCGGCACCTCGAACAGCCCCACCGCGAGGCCGACGGTCAGCAGCATGCCGCCGGTGCCCAGCACGAAGTAGGCGATGATCTTGCCCAGCAGGATTTCGGTCATGCTGGCCGGCGTCACCAGCAGCGCTTCCAGCGTGCCGCGTTCCCATTCGCGCGCCATGACGAGGGCAGTGAGCAGAGTGCCGATCAGGGTCATGATGATGGCCACCAGACCCGGCACCAGATAGTTGCGGCTACGCAGTTCGCTGTTGAACCACACCCGCTGCTCCAGCTGCACCGGCGTGGCCAGTTCCTGTCCCTGGCTCGCGGTACGGCGCGCCAGCCAGTTGCCCCAGGCGCCCTCGATATAGCCCTGGGTGAGCCGCGCGGTGTTGGCGTCGACGCCGTTGACGATGACCTGGATGGGGGCGCCGTCGGACCGTCGCAGCTGCTCGGCGAAGTTGGCGCGCAGATGCACAATGGCGTTCACCCGGCCTTCGCGTAGCGCCTGCTCCGCCGCGGCAAGCGTGCGGGCATGCAGCGGCGCGAAATAATGGCTGCTCTCCAGGCTGGCGAAAAAGTCCGCCGTATCCGGCGAAGGAGCCTCCGCCACCAGAGCCACCGGGACGTGGTCGGCGTCGAGCGACACGCCGTAGCCGAACAGCACCAGCAGGAAGATCGGCATGACGAAGGCGATGGCGATGCTGCTCGGGTCGCGCACGATCTGCAGGAACTCCTTGCGCACCAGGCCTTTCAGCCGCATCAGGCCGCCACCGCGCAAGGACGGTTTCTGCGTGGCGCTCATGCCGCTTCCTTCGCCGCGTCGGCGGCTTCCACCAGCCGGATGAAGGCGTCTTCCATGCTGGGCTCGGGCTGCTCGGGTGTGCGTGCGCCGGCCTTGATGGCGGCCGGTTCGTCCATCGCGAGGATGCGGCCGGCGGCCATGATGGCCAGGCGGTCGCAGTATTCCGCCTCCTCCATGAAATGGGTGGTCACCAGCACCGTCACGCCGGCGCGGGCCAGCGCGTTGATGCGCAGCCAGAATTCGCGCCGGGCCAGCGGATCGACGCCCGAGGTCGGCTCGTCGAGGAACAGGATCTCGGGCTGGTGCATCAGCGCGCAGGCCATCGCCAGGCGCTGCTTGTAGCCGAGCGAGAGGTCGGCGGAAAGCCGTTCGGCGTAGGGCGACAGCTCGAACTCCGTCAGCGCCCAGTCGCGTCGTGCCTCGCGCCTCGTGCCTGTCAGGCCGTAGGCGCTGGCGAAGAAATCGAGGTTCTGCGCCACGCTCAGGTTGCCGTAGAGGGAGAACTTCTGCGACATGTAGCCGATGCGGCCGCGTGCCGTGGAGGCGGCGTGGCGCAGGTCCAGTCCCGCCACGCGCAGGCTGCCGGCGCTGGCGGGCAGGAGGCCGCAGAGCATGCGGAAGGTGGTGGATTTGCCGGCGCCGTTGGCGCCCAGGAGGCCAAAAATCTCGCCGCGCCGCACGTCGAAGCTGATCCCGTCCACTGCCCAGAAGCTGCCGAAGCGGCGGCGCAGGCCGTCCACCTGGATGACCGGTGCATCGTCCGCGCCGGTACGTTGCGGCAACGCGTCGACGCGGGGTACGCCATGCGGGGCGGCCGTCGGGTCGTTGCGGGTATGCAGCAGATCGATGAAGCCATCCTCGAAACGTGGCGGCACGGCGTCGATGTGGGCGTCCTGCAGGCCGGGCAACCCGGTCAGCTGCGCCGGATCGTCAGCCGTCTGCGTTACCAGACGCACGTGATCGCCCTGGACCAGGGCATCCACCACGCCGGCCTGGCCCGTCAACGTGGCTTGCAGGTCGCGTGGACGTTTTCCGGCGACGCGGACGGCCCAGGTCCGGCCCGTCATGCGCGCGCTGATCGTCGCCGGCGGGCCCTGATCGAGGATCTTCCCCCGGTCGAGCAGGATCACGGCCTGGCAGCGTTCCGCCTCGTCCAGATAGGCGGTGGACAGCAGCACGCTCATCCCTTCGTTCTTTACCAGGCGGTCGACGATGCTCCACAGTTCGCGGCGCGATACCGGATCGACGCCCACGGTGGGCTCGTCGAGCAGCAGCAGGCGCGGTGCCCGCATCAGGGTGCAGGCGAGGCCGAGTTTTTGTTTCATGCCGCCGGACAGCCGGCCGGCCAGCCGGCGGGTAAAGGGGCCGAGGCCGGTCATGTGCATCAGTTCGGCGTAGCGTTCGGCGCGTGCCGTATGGGGTACGCCCTGCAGGTCGGCGTAGAGGTCGAGGTTTTCCTGCACGCTGAGATCCTCGTAGAGGCCGAAGCGCTGCGGCATGTAGCCGAGTGCAGCCTGCACCGCGAGGGACTCGCGGGTGGAATCCAGGCCGAGCGCGCGGATGCTGCCGGCGTCGGGCACCAGCAGCCCGGCTGCCAGACGCATCAGAGTGGTCTTGCCCGCCCCGTCCGGCCCGATCAGCCCGGTCACCACGCCGGGGCGGATGGCGAAGCTCACGCCATCCAGCGCCTGCGTGCGCTGGTGGCCGGAAGCGAAGGACCGGGCCAGGTCAACCGCCTCCAGGATCGACGCAGCGTCCATGACGGCGTTGCCTATTTGCTGTCCGTGCAAGGGGCCGCGCCCTGCGCCGGCGGTGCCTGGTCGAGCGGAATGGTCACCGTGGCAGGCATGCCCAGGCGCAGTTCGCCTTGTCCTTCGCAGACGAACACGCGGGCCTGGTAGACCAGGCTGGAACGGATTTCCGCGGTTTCCACTGATTTGGGAGTGAACTCGGCGGCCGGCGAGACATAGCCGACCCAGGCGCGGTAGCGCTTGTCGGGATGGCTGTCGGTCTGCACCCAGGCGCGCGCGCCGACCGGCACGCGGCCCAGTTGCGGTTCGGCCAGCCAGGTGCGCACCCAGACCGGATCGGTCAGCGCCAGGGTGAACACCGGTTTCTGCGGCGAGGCCATGTCGCCCGGCTCCAGGATGCGGTTCTGGATCACGCCGTCCGAGGGTGCGTGCAGTTCGCCTTCGTCAAGGTCGCGCTGGAGCACGGCCACGGTCGCCTCGTTGGCGGCGAGGGTCGCCTTCGCTGCCGCGATGTCCTCCTTGCGCGGACCGAGTTCGGCCAGGCGCAGCGTTTCCTCGGCCGCCTTCAACTGGTCGCGCGCCTTGTCGAGCGCGAAACGGGCGCTGTCCGCCTGCTGCTGCGAGATGAATTTACGGGCCACCAGATCCGCCTGGCGCTGGTAATAGGCTTCTGCGTCTGCCACCGCCACCCGGGCCGCGTCGCGCTGCGCGCGGGCCTGGCGGATCTCCTCCGGGCGGGAACCCGCCAGATAGCGCGCCACCACCTGGCGCTGGACGGCTACCTGGGCCTCGGCCTGCTGGCGCGAGAGGCGCAGCCGCTCGGTGTCCAGGCTGGCCAGCAATTGCCCGGCTTTCACACGCGTCCCTTCCTGCGCCAGGATCCGGTCGATACGGCCGCTGGCGTTGAAAGCCAGTTCGACCTGGCGGATGTCCACGTTGCCGTGCAGGGTCAGTTCGTTCTGCGGTGGTGGCCCCTCGTTGCAGAACCAGCCGACGCCGACAAGCACGGCGACGACCGCGGCGATGATCAGGATGATTTTGATTTTCATGGTACGTCCTTCGAGCGGGTCGACCGGTCTGCCTGGTTCGCCAAGCATGATAGGGCAGATCGCGTCGACCTGTCTGTGCGTGGCCGGGCAGGCGTTCGGGAACTTCGTGGCCATGCCACGCTTCTCTATCAGGCAACTCAACAACACGCCTGATCGGAAGGATGCCGTGGACGCCGCAACTGCCTCAGTCACTCCCCCCGCGCTCGCTGCCCTCAACGGCCTGCGCACCTATCTCAACGACCAGATCCTCGGCCAGGAAAGCCTGGTCGAACGCCTGCTGGTGGCCCTACTGGCGGATGGCCACCTGCTTGTCGAAGGCCCGCCCGGGCTGGCCAAGACCCGCGCCATCAAGGCGTTGGCGCACGGCCTGGAAGGCGACTTCCAGCGCCTGCAGTTCACGCCCGACATGTTGCCGGCCGACCTCACCGGCTCCGACATCTACCGGCCCGAGGAAGGCGGTTTCCATTTCCAGCGCGGCCCGCTGTTTCACAACCTGATCCTCGCGGACGAGATCAACCGCGCGCCCGCGAAGGTGCAGTCCGCGCTGCTCGAAGCCATGGCCGAACGGCAGATCAGCGTCGGCGCCGCCACCTATCCCCTGCCGCGTCTGTTCCTGGTGATGGCCACGCAGAACCCGATCGAGCACGAAGGCACCTATCCGCTGCCCGAGGCGCAACTCGACCGCTTCATGCTGCACACCCGGGTCGACTACCCGGACCGCGCCACCACCCTGCGCATCATGGAGCTGGCGCGGCGCGAGGCCCGGGAGGCGCGCGAGCTGCCGCCGCCGCCCAGCCGCTTGAGCCAGGAAACGATCCTCGCTGCGCGCCGTGAAGTGCTTGAGCTGGCGCTGGCCGATTCGGTGGCGGAGTACATCGCTGCCCTGGTCGAGGCCACGCGCAGCCCGGAAAAATACAGTGCCGGCCTCGCAGAATGGTTGCGCTGGGGCGCCAGTCCGCGCGCGGCGATCGCCATCGAGCGCGGCGCCCGCGCGCTGGCCTGGCTGGATGGACGCGACTACGTCAGCCCCGACGACGTCCAGGCCATTGCCCCGGACGCGCTGCGCCACCGGCTGCTGCTCGACTACACCGCGCAGGCACGCGGCGTCACCGCCCAGCAATGCGTCGCCGAATTGTTGCAGCAGGTGCCCGCCCCGTGAGCCTGCCCGATCTGGCGGAACTGGTCGCGCTACGCGGCCCCGCTCGCGGTCTCAGTCTGCACGCGCACCGTCCCGCACTGGCGTTGCTGCAGGGTTCGCACCGTAGCGCGCAGCGTGGCCGCGGCCTGGAATTCGAGGAGGTGCGGCCCTATGCGCCCGGCGACGACGCCCGCACCATCGACTGGCGCGTCACCGCCCGACGCGGCCGCCCTCATACCAAGCTGTTCCGCGAGGAACGCGAGCGGCCGGTCTGGCTGCTGGCGGACCTGCATCCCGGCCTCTATTTCGGTAGCCGCCGCCAGCTCAAGTCCGCCCTGCTGCTGCGTGCGGCGGCCCTGCTGGCCTGGGTCGCGGTGCTGGGCGGCGACCGCCTCGGTGCCCTGATCGCCGGTGGTGCGGACCTGCCGCGCATCTTCCCGCCGCGAGGCCGCGAGGCCGGCGTGCTGCCCGTGCTCGAAGCGCTGGTCGAGGCGCAGCCGCAGGCGCCCGGCGTACCCGATGCCGGCAGCCTGAATGCCCTGCTGGCCGGGTTGCGGCCGTTGCTGCAGCCCGGCAGTCTGGTGCTGGTGCTGAGCGATTTCAGCGCGCTGGACGAGGGCACCGAATCCGCCCTGGCCGCGCTGAGCGCGCACAGCGACTGTCGATTGCTGGCGCTGACCGATCCGCTGGAGCGCAACGGCCTGCCCGCCGGCCTGTATCGCGCCGGCCTGCCCGGCCGGCTCTGGTGGCTCGATGGCGCGCGCAGCCGGGATGCCTGGCAGGAAAAATGGGCGGCGCGGCAGCAGCGGCTGGATGCCCTGGCCCGCCGGCTCGCCTTGCCGCTGACCCACCTGGATACCGCGGATGCCGTGGCCGAGTCGCTGCCGCTGCTACTCAGGGAAACGGCATGGGCGGCATGAATGCCGACTGGCTGTCCCAACTGGCGCCGGCCCATGCGCCGCCCCCGCTGGGCTGGTGGCCACTGGCGCCGGGCTGGTGGGGATTGGCACTGCTGCTCGGGCTGATCGCTGCCGGTCTGGTCTACAGGGCTCGCCGCCCGCCCGTCCGCCTGCGCCGTACCGCCCTACGCGAACTCAAACGCCTGGAAGGGAACACGAACGACGATGCCCGCCTGGCAGGCGAACTGGAACACTTGATGCGCCGTTATGCCGTGGCCGCCTACGGCCGCGAAACCGTCGCACATCTGAGCGGATCGGCTTGGCTGGACTTCGTCGTTGCGCACGGCGGCAAGGATCTGGCGGGCGACGCGGGCCAGGCGCTGCTGCGCGCGGCTTACGGCAGCCCGGTCCCAGCCGATCGCACCCGCTGGCTGAAAGGGGTTCGCGGTTTCCTGGGGACGCGTCGATGATCCACATCGCCTGGCCCTGGATGCTGTTGTGTCTGCCGTTGCCCTGGCTGCTGGCGCGCTGGCTGCCGCCCGCCCAGCCGGAGGGCGCGGCGCTGTTCCTGCCCTTCGCGGCCACGGTCGCGGACGCAGCGCTGCCGGTTGGGCGTCCAGTGCCGCGGCCGCGCAAGCTGCTGTTCGCCCTGGTCTGGCTGCTGCTGGTCCTCGCCGCCATCCGGCCGCAGTGGTTGGGCGATCCCGAAGCGGTCGCCGCCACCGGGCGGCGCCTGCTGCTGGCGGTCGACGTGTCGGGGTCCATGGCCAATCAGGACATGGCGGGCGGCGCAACTCGCCTGCAGGTGGTGCAGCAGGTGGCCGGCGATTTCATCCGCCGCCGTCATGGCGACCAGGTCGGCCTCATCCTGTTCGGTACCCGGCCCTATCTGCAGGCCCCGCTCACCCCCGATCTCAACACGGTGGACCAATTTCTCGACGAGGCCATGATCGGCGTGGCCGGCACGCAGACCGCCATCGGCGACGCCATCGGCCTTGCCATCAAGCGGCTGAAAGCGGACCCGGCCAGGGCGGGTCACAAGGGCGATACCGTACTGATCCTGCTGACCGACGGCAGCAGCAACGCTGGCGCCATGCCGCCGCTCGAAGCGGCCAGAATGGCCGCACAAGCCGGGCTGCGCATCTACACCATCGGCGTCGGTGCCGCCGCGCAGGATGGCTTCTTCGGTATCAGCGGCAACAGTGACCTCGACGAGGACACGCTGAAAAGCATCGCCAAGACAACCGGCGGCGAATACTTCCGCGCCACCGATGCCGCCGCCCTCGAACAGGTCTACGACCGCATCGACCGACTGGAGCCGAGCGCTGCGCGCCAGCAGTGGTATCGCCCGCGCGACGAATGGTTCGCGTGGCCATTGGGGCTGGCGCTGTTGCTGAGCCTGCCGGCTGTGCTGTGGAGCGGACGCGCATGGCGCTGATGCAGCAGTTTCACTTCCTGCGGCCGTTCTGGCTGCTGGCCTTGCCCGTGCTCTGGGGGCTCAGTGTCTGGCTCGCCCGGCGTCGCGGCCGCGATGGCGACTGGAGCCGGCTCATCGATCCCGACCTGCTGCCGGCGCTACGTCTGGCCGGAGACGGCACGTCCGGGCGCTCGCCGTGGCCCTGGCTGGCGCTGGCCTGGACGCTGGCGGCGCTGGCCCTGGCCGGGCCCAGCTGGCAACGCGCGCCTTCTCCCGCCTATCGCGGCAATGCAGCCTGGGTGCTGGTGCTCGACCTGTCGCCGTCGATGGCCGCGGCCGACCTGGCGCCGAACCGGGTCACCCGTGCCCGCTATGCGCTCGACGACCTGCTGGATGCAGCACACGATGCCCGCGTCGGCCTGGTGGTGTTCAGCGACGAGGCCTATACCGTCACGCCCTTGACCGACGATGTCGCCACCGTACGTGCCCTGCTGCCGCCCCTCGCCCCGGACATCATGCCGACGCGCGGCGACGACCTGGCGCCGGCGCTCGAACAGGCCGGCAAACTGCTGGCGCATGGCGGGAGCCAGTCGGGCCAGATCGTGGTGGTGACCGACGGTTTCGCCGACCCGGCCGCTGCCTTCGACGCTGCCGGGAAACTGCGGTCGCGCGGCATTGCCGTCAACGTCGTGGGTGTCGGCGCCCGGGGGGGTGGCTTCGTCCGTACGGGCCAGTCGAATGCCAGGCCGCTCGACGTCGATCGGCTGCGGCAATTGGCCGCCTCGGGGGGCGGACACTATGTCGACGCGGCCGGCCTGACCGCTTTGGTCGGCGACCTCCAGGCCCGCGCCAGTCGCGCCGGCATGACGCGGGCCGCGCAGGACATCCGCGTGGCGCATTGGTTGGACGGCGGGGTCTGGCTGTTGCCGTTCCTGCTGTTGTTTGCCGGCCTGCTGGCACGACGGGGGTGGCTGTGATGCGCGGCCTGTGGTTGACCGGGTTGCTGCTGTGGGCGGCCGCGGCGCAAGCGAGTCCGACCTGGGACAACCTGTGGCGTACGCCCGACCAGCGCGCCCAGCAACTGTTGCACCAAGGCAAGCCGGCCGAAGCGTCCCGGCTGTTCCGGGACCCACGCCGCAAGGCCTATGCTGAATTGCAGGCCGGCAATTTTCCACAGGCGGCGCAGGATTTCAGTGCGTTCAATGACACGGACGGCCAGTACAACCGGGGCAATGCGCTGGCGCGTGCCGGTCGCCTGCAGGAGGCGATCCAGGCCTACGATGCGGCGCTGGCGCGCGACCCGAACAATCGCGATGCCCGGCACAATCGCGAACTGGTGGCCAAGGCCCTGCAGAAGCAGCCGCCCAAGCCGCCATCCACCTCGGGCCAGGGCCAGCAGGGAAACACGAGCCAGAACAGTCCGAAACAGGGTGACCAGGGCCAGCAGAAACAGAACTCCGGCTCGCAGAACGGCGAGACGTCGAAGCCGTCATCGAACAATACGGCGCAAGCGGGCAAGCCGGGGCAGCCCCCGGCCGGCGGCAGCCAGACCCGGCCGGCCGGACAAGGCCAGCCGCAGCAAGGACAGTCCCCGCCCGGTCAGCAGCAAGCCGGCCCAGCCAGCCAGCCGCCCGATCGCCGCAACGCGGATGCGAACGGTTCACAACAGGAACAGGCAGCGAACGCCGCCGCCCAGGCCCGTAGCGATGCCGAAGCCGGACTGGCCAAGCCGCAAGCGGCTCAAGCGCCACAGGCCGCGACCAACCCGCCCAGCGAGCGCCAGCTCGCCGAGGAACAATGGCTGCGCCGCATTCCTGACGACCCGGGTGGCCTGCTGCGGCGCAAATTCATGATCGAACATCTCATCCGACAGCAAGGGACGCAACCATGAATACCCCATGCCGCCTCTTCGTTTTTGCCGCACTCTGCGGTGTCAGTCTGACCGCATCCGCGGCAGTGAGTGCCTGGCTCGACCCGACCCAGGTCGGATCGGGTGAAGCCGTTCAGCTCGTCCTCAAGCACGACGGCGAGACCGGCAAGCAGCCCGACCTCGGCCCGCTCAAGCAGGATTTCGACGTGCTCGGCCGCAGTACGGGCTCCAGTATCCAGATCGTCAACGGCAAGATGTCGGCGCAGACCGAAATCAGCCTGACGCTGATGCCGAAGCATGGCGGCACGCTGCAGGTGCCGCCGCTGAAGTGGGATGGCGAGACGTCGCCCGCCCTCACCTTGACCGTAGGTGGAAACGCGGCCGCCGCCCAGCCCGGCAACGTCCCGGTGCCCGCCAGCGGCTCGGCGCACGTCTTCCTCACTGCGACACTCGACCAGAAGCAGCCCTATGTCCAGGCTGCCGACACCCTGACGGTACGCCTCTATACCGACCAGCCGCTCTTTCAGGCCAGCCTCGAACTTCAACCGAGCAACGATGTGCTGGTGCAGCAGCTGGGACAGGACAGCCAGACCAGCGCTACGCGCGACGGCCGCAGCTATCGGGTGATCGAGCGCAAATATCTGCTGTTCCCGCAGCGCAGCGGCAAGATCCACCTTGATGGCCCGGTGCTGAACGCCGAGGTGCAGGACGACCGCGGCGGCAACGATCCGTTCGGTACGAACGCCTTTTTCGGTAACGTATTCGGTCGCAACCCGTTCGCGGGCATGATGAATGCCACCCGGCCGTTGCGGGTCCGGGCCGACCCGCTGGTTCTCGACGTGCGCCCGCGTCCCGCGAGCGGCACCGGCCACGACTGGCTGCCCGCGCAGAAAGTGACGCTGGCTGAGACCTGGCAGCCCGACAACGGGCCGCTCCATGTCGGCGACCCCATCACGCGCCACGTGCATCTCAGCGCGCTCGGTCTCACCGCTTCGCAGCTGCCCGACCTGAGCGTGCTGATGCCGCTGCCGGATGGCCTGCGAGCCTATCCCGACCAGGCCAAGCTGGATACTGGCGTGCAGGGCGACGGCGTCGTCGGCACCCGCGACCAGGACATTGCACTGGTCGCCAGCCGTTCGGGTCGTTATCAGATCCCCGCGCTGCATCTGTACTGGTGGGATACCACCCGCAACCAGCAGCGCGAAGTCGAGCTGCCGGCGCGTACCTTGTTTGTCCTTCCCGGTTCCGGCGGTGTCGCTGCCACGACCACGTCCGCAGGCCCGACAGCCGGCACGCCGCTGCTGCCGGCCAGTCCGTCCAAGTCGATCGCCGAACAGATCCGGGCGCCGGCAAACGTTCAAGGGTACTGGCTCAGCCTGGTTCTTGGCGTGCTCTGGCTCGGGACGTTGGCAGCGTGGGGGATCAGCCGCCGGCGCCGTCCGCTGGCGAGCCCGGATGCAAGCAGTCCGACACCGACGGTTGCCGTCGCAGATGCGCGCAAGGCCTTCCGGCAAGCCTGCCACGACGACGATCCGCACGCGGCGCGACGGGCGCTGCTCGACTGGGCGCGTGCCACTTGGCCGCTCGATCCGCCGCTGGGTCTCCAGGCCTTGTCGGACCGACTTGGCGATGCCGCATCGAAAAACTTGCTGAAGCAACTCGACCGGGTCTGTTATGCCGGCGGGGCGTGGACGGGAAAGCCGCTGGCCGAAACGCTCACGCGCCTGGACGGGAACACAAAAGGGAGAACTGCGGCCACGCCGGGATTGGCCGGACTCTACCCCTAGCATTGCTTGCGAATACCGCCTATTGTCCGTTCTTCAGGAATGGTGTGGTTTGAACCTGACCCTTTGTGTGGCTGATGAAGGGGAAGTTGTGTGCAGATAAGCCAAGGAAGCCTGAATGCTTGTAGTATTTAGTTCTCTCAACCAACGAAGGGATATTTATGAACAAATCCGAATTGATCGAAGTCGCCGCAACCGAGGCAGACATCAGCAAGGCCGCAGCTGGCAGAGCACTCGACGCAATCCTTGATGCAGTCGTCAAGGCCGTGGCGAAAGGGGACACCGTGACCCTCGTCGGCTTCGGTACTTTCAAGTCGTCCAAGCGCGCTGCGCGTACTGGCCGCAACCCGCAAACCGGCGCCGAGATCAAGATCGCCGCGTCGACAGTGCCGCGCTTCACCGCAGGTGCAGGCTTCAAGACCGCCGTCGCAGGCAAGAAAGCCGCGAAAAAGAAGTGATGTAACACAAGCGGGGAGGGTACCGCCCATCGTGGTGCCATCCCTGCTATCAATACGGACCGGCGTCTCTCGCCTTCCCGCCCGTGTCATGTGCCCGTCCTTGCCATGACGTCAGCAAGAGCAAGTCTTTACCGTACTCAGTGCGTTCCGGGTCACGCCAAGTCGATTTGCCCCGTACCGATTCTCAGCGAATGTACATCCCGGATGATGCCTGATGTGTCTGAGAGAGGGCAACGGAATGACTGGAAATGAAAACGGCCCGCGAAAAGCGCGAGCCGTTGGAAGTGGTGGCCAGTCTCGGAATCGAACCAAGGACACGCGGATTTTCAATCCGCTGCTCTACCAACTGAGCTAACTGGCCAGTCCGCGGTCATGCGACCACGTTGAGATCAAATGCATGGTGCACAGCCCGACGCATTTGTTTTGCGATGCCAATGCAAACGCCGAAACAGGGAGCAGCCGTTCACATGCGGGGCGCAGTATAAGCGACCCACCCGGTTTTGTGAAGCTGCGGCCGTCGCAGCCTGAAGGTCGATCCCGCTGGGACGCTGTCGGTCCTTGAAGAATTTGGCAATGACTTTGCTTGATGGAACAGGTGTCGTGACCATGTCTCAGTCAGACCATCGCCTCCCGGCGCTGGCACCTGAGCAAGACGGTACTCGGCGAGCTCGCGCCTAAATAGTCCGGCAGGCCCACCCCATCTCCGCCTGCCTGCGCGAAAGGCCGTGAGGCCGGCGATGCAAACCTTGGACGGGAGGGAAGGAGGGGAATTCGCTCCGTCATGGCAGTGAGATTCACAGTCGTCCACTTGGCCATTGCAGACATTCCGGGCCTCAACTGCCCGCGTGGATGAGTGCCTCGGGAACCCAGCCCAACACGAAATACAGTACCCAGAAGCCCAGCACGTAAGCGGCCGCCACGTGCCAGCCTTCGCGGATCCAGCGCCCGGTGTGCTTGGCTTCCGGGAATTCGTTGGTGATGGCGACGCCGGCCGAGGAACCGAACCAGATCATCGAGCCGCCGAAGCCGACGGCGAAGGCGAGCATGCCCCAGTCGTAACCGCCCTGGTCGAGCGCGAGCTTGGTGAGCGGAATGTTGTCGAACACGGCCGACACGAAGCCAAGACCGAAGGTGGTATGCACCGAGGCTGCAGGCAGTTTGTCAACAGGCATCAGGCTGGCGGCGGTGACGAGGAAGATCAGGAACAGGCTGCCCTTGAGTGCGTGGAACGCTTCGCGCCAGGGCACCGGACGGATCAGCGCGCCGAGCAGGATGGCCGCCCACACGCCGACCGCGGGAAGCCCGAGGATCACGTTGGCCGCGATGGCGCCGCCGATGATGAGCCCGACCACGCCCAGCCGCATCCAGTCGACCGTGTGGTCGCGCGGCCAGTCCTTGCGGATGGGCTGATAGGCATGCTGCTTGTGGGCGGCGACGAAGGCCGAGAAGGCGACGGCGACGATCGAGGCGATGAAGGCGTCGGCGACGTGGATGGCGGGCACGCCGGCGATCCACATCATGGTGGTGGTGGTGTCGCCCACCACCGAGCCGGCGCCGCCGGCGTTGGAGGCGGCGACGATGGCGGCGAGGTAGCCCACCATGACCTTGCCCTGGAAGACGCGCCGTGCGATGACGCCGCCGATCATGGCGGCGGCGATGTTGTCGAGAAAGCTGGAGATCACCGCCACCAGCACCAGCAGCAGGAAGCCGCCGCGCCAGTCGTCGGGCAACCAGTGCGGCAGCAGGTCGGGGACGTGCGATTCCTCGAACACCTTGGCGAGGATGGCGAAGCCGAGCAGCAGGCCCAGCAGGTTGAGCAGCAGCGGTGCTTCGTGTCCGAGGTGGGGCAGCAGCGGGTAGCCCAGCTCCGAGACCTTGTAGAGCGCGATGACCACGAGTCCCGTCAGGGCGATCTCGAAGTTGCGCTGGTGCATGAGGGCCACGCCCAGCAGGGTCAGGGCGAAGAAGAAGAACTCGACGGGAAAGGGCAGCATGGCGAGATGGTCGTTTATTGGAAAGGCGGGGCACCAAGACTCCGCGCTGCGATTCTATGCGCTATAGGGTGCGCGCATCCAATCCGTGCGCAGTTTGATCGCCTGCTCGCGCAAACACGGCAAGCCTGCATCAAGGCCGCCGGCCAGCATGGCGGGATGGGGCGGGGGAAGAGAATGGGTGTTTCCTGCGGGTTCGATCGGGATCATCATGAATCCCGCAACGATGGATCCTGTTACCGGTCTACTTTTTTCCATACCGTAATATTGGAAGCAAGGCATTCTCAAGACCGGCAGGAATCACCAGGATAGATAGCCATGGCTGCCGTCCCTGATATTCATTAATGAAGTGAGACCGAACATTTCCATCAAGCGCTTCGGCAGGAGTTCCCTTTGCTACGCCCCTCTCTATTTCTGATCGGTTCCGCAGCACTCGTGCTGTTGCTGGTGCTCTCCGGTATCCACCCCTTCGATCGCACGACCTGGGTGCTCGAAATCTTTCCCGTCCTGATCGCGCTGCCCGTGCTCTGGGCGACTCATCGTCGCTTCCCCTTGACCTCTCTCCTTTACAGCCTGATTTTCGTGCATGCCCTGGTCCTCATGGTCGGCGGCAAGTATTCCTATGCCCGGGTGCCCCTCGGATTCGAGATCGAAGGCTTGTTGCATCTGGGCCGAAATCCCTACGACAAGATCGGCCATTTCTTCCAGGGTTTCGTGCCGGCCCTGATTGCGCGCGAGATATTGATTCGCGGCGAATTTGTCCGTGGCAGGAAAATGCTGGCCTTCCTGTCCGTATGCGTTGTGCTCGCCATCAGTGCGAGCTACGAACTCATCGAATGGGCATCGGCCGTCGCGCTCGGACAGGGGGCCGACGAGTTCCTCGGGACGCAGGGAGACTCTTGGGATACCCAGTCCGACATGCTGTTTGCGCTTATCGGAGGCATTATGGCGATGCTGTTTCTCTCGCGCATTCATGACAGGCAGATCCGTCGTTTGCGCATCGTGACGCCGCCAGCCGGACCGGCAGTCCACCGCAGCCGCGCAGCTGGTTCTGAACCCTGATGATCTCCGCCCACGCCCAAATACTCTGTGACCTGCTGCGCACACAGGAGGTCGCCGCCCTCGGCACGCTGCACCAGGGCCGTCCCTATGTGTCCATGGTGCCCTTCGCCATGCTGCCTGGCGGAACGGATTTCATCATCCATGTCAGCCAGCTCGCGGCCCATACCAAGGACATGCTGACGAGTCCGCCGGTGAGTCTGCTGGTGATCGCACCGCCCGTGCCCGGGGTGATGGCGCAGGAACAGGCGCGCATTACGGTGCAGGGCGAAGCGGTACAACGGGTTGCCGGCACGTCTGGGCATGCCGCCGCGAAGGCGGCTTATCTGGCGCGCTTCCCGCAGAGCGAACCGATGTTCGGTTTTTCCGACTTCTCGCTGTTCGTCATCGTGCCGGACACGATTCGTTTCGTCGGCGGGTTTGCGCAGGCAACGACGATTTCACGGGAAACGCTGGCCGAGGTCCTGGGCCAGGGCGCGCCGCGCTGAAAGCGCGTTTTCGCGTCGCAGCTGGCCCGCCATCGCATACAGTAGGGAGGGCATGCCGGGCAGTGTCGGTGTGCTATGTTGAACGAGGAGGTGTCCACCATGCAAAACGCTCATCCGAATTCTCATTCGACCGTCAAATCCGTACGCGCGGCACTGGAGCGCGAATCGCGCATCGATCTGCATCGCTGGCCCGTCAGCATCGAGTTGACCACCGATGATGCGCTGGTTCTGGAGGGCGAAGTCGGGAGCGTTGCCGCCAAGAAACGGGCGCTGGAGATAGCGGGATCGTGGCACAACGTGCGCGGCGTGGTCGACCGCCTGCATGTGGCGCCTTCCGAACGCAAGGGCGACGGTGCGATGCTGGATAGCCTGACCGCTTCGTTGCTCGGTGCGGCTGAATTGAAGAACTGCACGCTGCGTGCGGTGAAGAAAGGGGGCGCCCGGATGGTGCAGGAATCGGGTGGCGAAGATTCCAGCGGCGATATCCTGGTTTCGGTGAAAGCGGGGATCGTGACCCTTGATGGCTGGGTGCTCAGCCTGTCGCACAAGCGCATGGCAGGCGTGCTGGCGTGGTGGACGCCCGGTTGTCGCGACGTCGTCGACTGCCTGGAGGTGCTCCCGCCGGAACAGGACAACGACGACGAAGTCAGCGACGCGTTGTCGCTGGTGCTGGAACTGGATCCCCTGATTCCCCACCCGGAACAGATCCATGTCCAGACGCGCAATTACGTCGTCACGCTGGAAGGCCTGGTCAATACGGAGACAGAGAAAACCCGGGCCGAGCAGGATGCCTGGTGTCTGTTTGCCGTGGACAAGGTGGTCAACCGGCTCACCGTCGGGGGATAACAACGGCAAGCATGGTGACGTGCCCCCGGCCCGGTCAGGCGCGCGGCGACCCGGATTTTCAGGGGATGTTCATCGGCCGCATCAATACGTCGGGCAGTACGGTCCAGGCGGGGTCAGTCGATCATCACAATGCATACATGGAAGCTGCGCTCGACCTCATGACGGCCGATTGGGAATGTGACGCTACCGCTTGTATGGCGGAGTGGTTGCAAGTGGCCCAAGGATGAGTGAGCATGCGGTTTCTGGCTCATACGCAAAACTGGATAACGCATGGATGACTGGTTTGTCTGGCTTGCCCGCTTGATGTTCGTCGGCATTTTTCCCTTGGGTATCGGCATGCTTTTCCGCGCCTGGTCCATCGCGGTGCGCGGGGATTATCGCTACGTGGCGGATTGGCGCGGCCGGTCGATTCAGGAGGGGAAACGCTGGGCTCCTGTCGTCCTGGGCATCAATGGACTGTGCGGGGCGGGGCTGCTTGTGGTGGGGGTGCTGGTCCTGCTGATCGGTCTGCCGTTTGCAATCTGGTCGGGACTGACGGCATTCATTATCTGGAGCTATTATTTTTCCCTGCAGGTTGTTGTGCAGCGCGCCAGGAGTCAGCGCGCGATCGCCTGACCTGCCTGAAAGCGCATCGGGGCTTTCCGGGGAATGGTTTGAATTGACTATCGCCGACCAGCCGGATGGGCTATACCGTTGCAAAGGTGTAGTAGAGTGCGCGAAATAACATATAAACCCAAGCAAGTCCCAACTTGTTCATAAATCACAGCCACCAGCGGAGGAGAACTGTCGATGTCCAAACCACAAGACTTTGATGCAAAAGCGTACTGGAGTGCAACACTCCGGCTACTTGTCATAACACTCGTTATCTGGTTCGTTGTTTCGTTCGGTGCCGGCATCCTGTTCCGCGATGCGCTCGACGGCATTCACCTCGGCGGTTATCCCCTGGGCTTCTGGTTTGCCCAGCAGGGTTCCATCTTCGTCTTCGTCGGCCTGATCTTCTGGTATGCCAAGCGCATGGACAAGATCGACCGCGAGCATGATGTCCACGAAGAATAAGCACAACACCGAGGAGATAGCACAATGGATCTGAAAACCCTGACTTTCGTCGTGGTGGGCCTGTCGTTCGCCCTCTACATCGGCATCGCCATCTGGGCGCGCGCTGGCACCACCAAGGAGTTCTACATCGCCGGTGGCGGCGTTCACCCGATCATCAACGGCATGGCGACCGGCGCTGACTGGATGTCCGCCGCCTCCTTCATCTCCATGGCCGGCCTGATCGCCTTCCTTGGCTATGGCGGCTCGGTCTACCTGATGGGCTGGACGGGTGGCTACGTGCTGCTGGCCGTATTGCTTGCCCCGTACCTGCGCAAGTTCGGCAAGTTCACCGTGCCCGAGTTCATCGGCGACCGGTATTACTCGCAGACGGCACGGATCGTCGCGGTGATCTGCCTGATCTTCATTTCCTTTACCTACGTCGCGGGCCAGATGCGCGGCGTCGGCATCGTGTTCTCCCGCTTCCTCGAAGTGGACATCACGACCGGCCTGATCATCGGCATGGGGCTGGTGTTCTTCTACGCTGTGCTCGGCGGCATGAAGGGTATCACCTACACCCAGGTGGCGCAGTACTGCGTGCTGATCTTTGCCTACACCATTCCGGCCGTGTTCATCTCGCTGCAGATCTCGGGCAACGTGTTCCCGCAGTTGGGACTGGGCGGTCACATGGGCGACATGTACTTCCTCGACAAGTTGAACAAGACGGTCACCGATCTCGGTTTCTCCGCCTACACGACCGGTAGCAAGACCATGATCGACGTGTTCTGCATCACCCTGGCCCTGATGGCCGGCACGGCGGGTCTGCCCCACGTGATCGTGCGTTTCTTCACGGTGCCGAAGGTGCATGATGCCCGTCTGTCGGCCGGCTGGGCGCTGGTCTTCATCGCCATTCTCTATACCACCGCTCCGGCGGTGGGCGCCATGGCCCGCTACAACCTGCATGCCACGGTGAACACCGCGGTGGCCACCGGCGGTGACAAGTTCGCCCCCGACGCCAGCATCGTCGGCGAGACCCGCCCCGAGTGGATGAAGCGCTGGGAAAAGACCGGTCTCATCATGTGGGACGACAAGAACGGCGACGGTCGCATCCAGTACTACAACGACAAGAGCAAGAACCCTGAGGTCTTGGCC
Source organism: Thiobacillus sp. 0-1251 (assembly GCA_001899305.1). Lineage (GTDB taxonomy): Bacteria > Pseudomonadota > Gammaproteobacteria > Burkholderiales > Thiobacillaceae > Thiobacillus. The sequence continues at coordinate 22,424 of MKWL01000022.1, forward strand.
AGGGCAGAGGCCGCCGGCTGGAAGGGCAACGAGCTCGGCTCCAAGAAGGATGGCAAGTTCGTCGGCACCGTCGACAACGACATCATGGTGCTGGCCAACCCGGAAATCGCCCACCTGCCCAATTGGGTGATCGCCTTGATCGCCGCCGGCGGGATCGCGGCCGCGCTCTCGACCGCCGCCGGCCTGTTGCTGGTGATCTCCGCCGCCATTTCGCACGACCTGATGAAGGGGGTGTTCGCCAAGGACATTTCCGAGAAGGGCGAACTGATGGCGGGCCGTGTCGCTGCCGCCGTCGCGGTGCTCGTGGCCGGCTACCTCGGCTACAACCCACCGGGCTTCGTCGCGCAGGTGGTGGCGTTCGCCTTCGGTCTGGCCTGCGCGTCGCTTTTCCCGACCATCGTCATGGGCATCTTCAGCAAGTCGATGAACCGCGGTGGCGCCATCGCCGGCATGCTGACCGGCCTGGTGTTCACCCTGGCCTACATCATCTACTTCAAGCGCGATGTGCTGCTGGGCATGCCCAAGGTGCCCGATTCCGACTGGTTGTTCGGCATCTCGCCGGAGGGCATCGGCGTCGTCGGCATGATCCTCAACTTCACGGTGTCCTACGTGGTGATGAAGTTGACGCCCGCGTGTCCGGATCACATCCAGCACCTGGTCGAAGGCATCCGCTACCCGCGGGGTGCCGGTACGGCTCAGGCTCACTGAACCCATAACGGGTGAAATGGCAAGGCCCCCGCTGCGGCGGGGGCCTTTGTTTTTGCATGGTCGTCAGACCGACAGGGTTTGCCGCCTGTGTTCCTGTTCCAGCCGCTTCAAGCCCCCAAAACTGGCCATCCCGCGCGGCGCCAGGCCAGGGCGCAACGCCAGCAGCAGTTCGGCCGTGGACAGGGCATCGGCCAGGGCATTGTGACGGGCGTAATTGCCGATCCCGAACCGGCCCATCCAGTCATCCAGCGTGCGATAGCGCCGGGCAAACTGTGGGTGCAGCGCGGGCGCCACATATGCCAGGTCGGCCCAGGCATGCCGGAAATCGAGCCCAAGGAAGGTGCGCATGGCCCGGCCGATCATCGACTCGTCGAACGCGACGTGAAAGGCAATGAGAGGATCCTTGCCCAGGTATTCGAGAAAGGCGAGCAGGGCATCGGCAGCCGGCATGCCCTCCCGCTGGGCGGTGCCACCGATTCCATGGATCAGGATGTTGTCCTTTTCGCTGACCTGCGCCTGTTGCAATACGATTTCGAAACTGTCGTCCAGCCGGATGCGTCCGTTCGCCACCGCGACCGCGCCAATCGCGATCAGGCGATCGCGGCTGATATTGAGCCCGCTACTTTCCACGTCCACCACCACGTAGCGGCTTTCATTGAAAGGCGTGTTTTGACGCGGCGGCGGCAGCGCCTGCCAGGCAGCCAGGCGCTGCATTTGTGGCGAGGTCAGGTCCGGCTTTCTGCCGACGAGCCGATCCAGCAGCCAGCTCATACCTGGAAGTCCAGGCCCAGCTTGGTCTGCAGCTTGCGCGCCTGGCGAAAGGCTTCCTTGAGAATGCGCTGGTCGAGGTTGTTGAGCGTGTCGGGATCCACCCGGTTGGTAAGCGTTGTGCCCTGCTCGCTTTGCACGTGATGCAGGCGCAGGCGCAGCAATTGAATGAACAGGAAGGCCTGGCAGTAGGCGTCGACGTCGCGCGTGCTGATATTCAAGGGAAGGGCGATCTCGCGCAGGCGCTGCAGCGTGTTGGTGTGCGTGCCGCCGGTCGCCAGGCTGAAAATGCGCGCGGCATCGACGAAAGGGGTGATGCCGTTCATCTTGAGATCGATGGTGTGATCGTCACCCGTTACGAAATCGCGCACCATGCCGAGGGGCGGTCGGTTGCGCAAGGCATTGACGGCAAGCTGGTGGAGGAAGCGCGAGTTCTTCGGTGCGGCTGCCTGCAGCCATTCACGCAGCGCCGTCCCCAGGTGGGTCGCACCGTAGAGCGGACGGAAGTCGAAGAAGATGGTCGAGTGCAGCAGATCCATCGGGGCGCCGTGGTAGATCCATTTGTCGAACGTGGTCTGCCATTCATCGAGCGACAGGCACCATTTCGGGTTCGACGCCATGACGTCGCCGCCGCACAGCGGAAACCCGCACTCCGCGAGGGCGAGATTGATGCGTTTGGCAAAGGGCAGCAGCACCGCACGCAACGCGGCGGGGTCCTGGTTGTCCTTGAGCGCGAAGATGATGCCATTGTCCTGGTCCGTGTTCAGCGTCTGCTCGAAGCGACCTTCGGAGCCTAGCGCCAGCCAGCAGAATTCGATGCCTCGAGCCGGGCTCTCCTGCAACTCCAGTTCGATGATGCGTGTAGTCAGCAGGTCATTGAGCGTCGTGATGATCTGGGTCAGCTGCTCGGCGGCCACGCCCTGGGCCAACATGTTGCGGGCAAGCTGCTGGATGTCGCGCGCGCATTGCTTGAGCAACGCAAGATCGGGTGCATGGCGGATGGCCGTGCTGATCCGGCTCAGCCCGACGCGCTGCAGGCTGAACAAGTCCTTTTCCGATATCACGCCGGTCAGACGGCCGCTGTCGGTTACCAGCACATGACGAATACCCTGTTTGGCCATGGCGAGGGCAGCCTCATGGGCGGCGGCATGGGGCGGCAGGGTGATGAGATTCGTACTCATGATGCGGATGACGGGTTCGTCGAGATCCATTCCGGCCAGGGCCACGCGGCTCAGCACGTCGTGCAAGGTAAGGATCCCCTTGGGAACACGGGATTCCACGGCAACCATGGCGCCCACGCCGTGGTCCTCCATGCGCTGCAGCGCCTGCCGGATGGACGTGTCCGGGGCGCAGGTCACCGGCTCGCGCCGGATGACGGACGCGAGACTGCTGCTCATCGACTGCTGCTCCGAACTGGCCTTGGAGTAGCCCGCCTGGATCAGGTGTTTCGACTGCTCGAGCAGATTGGCGATGCGGCGGGTGCAGAAATCGTGGAAGGCTGCGCTCAGGCGGGTCAGCTGCAGGAAATCCCCGGCCGGCAAGGCATAGCAAAAGACATCGCTGCTGGCGCGGTAGACGCTGGTGACGGGGCGATCGGCGAGCAGTGCGCCCAGCGGGAAGCACTCGCCCTCGTGCAGTTCCAGCCAGGCACTGTCCTCCTGCGTTTGTGCGATGCCCTGCTCGCCCTGCACGATGCCTTGTTTGATGATGAGGAAAGGGACCGGGTCGGTCTGTCCGGGCGAGAGGATCACTTCGCCCTTTGCAAAATAGCCCAGCGTCAGTTTCCGGGCCATCCACAGCAGGTGTTCACGGGCCATCTGGTCAAACGGCGCAAACTGGCCCAGGTGCTCAACGGTCGCCTGAATCAGTGAATTGGCAGCCTCCGACATCGTTTTTCCTCGGCGTGTCTTCTGGTTCGTGGCCCATTATCGTCAGGTGCCGGCGGATTCCGCAAGGCGAGTTATCGGGCAGGCAACGGCCGCCCATAAAAAAGCGGTGGGCAATTGCCACCGCTTCAAAGGCTGCTGAAACGATTTAATTTGCGCGTTTACGCATGAGGCGAGTAAGTACCAGCCCCGTGCCCAGCAGCAGCAGCGATCCCGGTTCGGGTACGGAGTTTCCGCCCCCGCCAATCGGTGCGAAGCGGTCTTCCAGCGTCCAGCTGAGAACGTCGTGATTGGCGTATGCCGCACCGGTGCCAGACGTAAAGCCGACGAAAGCATTGGTGGTGCCCAGGTCACTCGCCAGATTGCGCGTCAGCGACAGAATGGCGCTGGTGGGGCGTACAGCGGAACGGCCCAGGCGGGCTTCCAGCAGATTGGTGCTGCCGTCGTAGTCGATCCATGCATTCCAGATGTCGCCATCGTTCATGTCGGCTTCGGTCACTTCGGCAAGGGCGATCGAATTGACGCTGCCGTTGACATCGACGCCGATGTGGTTGCTGCTGTTGTTGTCGCCGGTGCCATTGTTCCATGTGTCGAATTCAATGCCGACGCTGTTGTTGATGCCGGCATAGCCAATGCCGCCGCCAGCCCCGCCGACGTTGTTGCCGACGGTCTGTACCACGAACACCAGGCCGTCGGCGCCGCATCCTTGACCATCGCAGGCGCCGCCGGGATTGGTGAAGCGAAACTGGAAGAAGGTGCTGAATGAGGCGTTGGAGGCAAGGGAAACCGTGCTGGTCGAGAAGGCGCTGCCCGACTCGCCATAATTCGCGGGCGTCAGCCGCAGTACGTTGCCGACCTGAGCGGCATTGCCGTTGAGTGTGAGACCGGCCACGCTGGAAAAATCCGGGTAGCTGATCACTGCAGCACCGGCCTGCCCCGCTAGGGTGAGGATGCAGGCGGCAACAGCAAGCTGTTTGATCGTTTTCATTCATTTCTCCCTTGTTGGATGTTCCCCATCGCACAGCAAATACCGGGCCATCAGATGATTTGATCTTTGATTCATCTGGTTAATCAATGGCTTGTTGCATTTTCCCGTGAGGTGTTTGCATCAGGCATGGGGCATTTGATACTGGAACGTAAAAAACGCCGACAGATGCCGATTGCCAAGAGGGTTTGCCGGATAAAAAAAGCCCCGCCGAAGCGGGGCTTTGGAACTGCTTGAAAACCCGAAACGGGTTAAACGGGCAGGCGTTTGCTTTTCTTACATCATGCCGCCCATGCCACCCATGCCGCCCATGTCGGCGCCGCCCATCGGCATGGCCGGCTTGTCTTCCGGCAAGTCGGCGACCATGCAGTCGGTGGTCAGCATCAGGCCGGCGATCGACGCGGCGTTCTGCAGCGCGGTGCGGGTGACCTTGGTGGGGTCGAGCACGCCCATCGCCACCATGTCGCCGTACTCGCTGGTGCCGGCGTTGTAGCCGAAGTTGCCGGTGCCTTCGAGCACCTTGTTGACCACGACCGAGGGCTCGTCGCCGCAGTTCTTGACGATCTGGCGCAGCGGTTCCTCGATGGCACGCAGCACGATCTTCACGCCGGCGTCCTGGTCGTGGTTGTCGCCCTTGACGGCAGCGGCCGCGGCCTTGGCGCGCAGCAGTGCGACGCCGCCGCCGGGGACGATGCCTTCTTCAACGGCGGCACGCGTGGCGTGCAGCGCGTCTTCCACGCGGGCCTTCTTCTCCTTCATCTCGACTTCGGTGGCGGCGCCAACCTTGATCACTGCGACACCGCCGGCCAGCTTGGCCTTGCGTTCCTGCAGTTTCTCGCGGTCGTAGTCGCTGGTGACTTCGTCGATCTGCTTGTTGATCTGGGCGATGCGGCCCTTGATCGCGTTGGCATCGCCGGCACCGTCGATGATGGTGGTGTTTTCCTTGCCGACTTCGATGCGCTTGGCGCGGCCGAGGTCCTGCAGGGTGGCCTTCTCGAGCGACAGGCCGACTTCCTCGGCGATCACGGTGCCGCCGGTGAGGATGGCCATGTCTTCCAGCATCGCTTTGCGACGGTCGCCGAAGCCCGGAGCCTTGACGGCGCAGGTCTTGAGGATGCCGCGGATGTTGTTGACCACCAGGGTGGCGAGCGCCTCGCCGTCGACGTCTTCGGCGACGATCATCAGCGGCTTGCCGGCCTTGGCCACTTGCTCCAGTACGGGCAGCAGGTCACGGATGTTGGAGATTTTCTTGTCGAACAGCAGGATGAAGGGATCTTCCATGATCGCCATCTGCTTGTCGGGGTTGTTGATGAAGTAGGGCGATAGGTAGCCGCGGTCGAACTGCATGCCTTCGACGACGTCGAGTTCGTTTTCCAGGCCCGAGCTGTCTTCAACGGTGATGACGCCTTCCTTGCCGACCTTGTCCATCGCGGCGGCGATGATGTCGCCGATCGAGGAGTCGGAGTTGGCCGAGATCGAGCCGACCTGGGCGATTTCCTTGGAGGTCTTGCAGGGCTGGGAAATCTTCTTCAGTTCGGCGGTGATGGCGATCACGGCCTTGTCGATGCCGCGCTTCAGATCCATCGGGTTCATGCCGGCGGCGACGAACTTCATGCCTTCGTTGACGATGGATTGCGCCAGCACGGTGGCGGTGGTGGTGCCGTCACCCGCGACATCGGAGGTCTTGGAAGCGACTTCCTTGACCATCTGCGCGCCCATGTTCTCCAGCTTGTCCTTCAGCTCGATTTCCTTGGCGACCGACACACCGTCCTTGGTCACGGTGGGGGCGCCGTAGGAACGGTCAAGCACCACGTTGCGGCCTTTCGGACCCAGGGTCACTTTGACGGCGTCAGCCAGGACATTGACACCAGCCACCATGCGGTGACGCGCAGAATCGCCAAAACGTACGTCTTTTGCAGCCATGCTTTAACTCCTAAATTGAATTCGGTTGGATTGCGTGTAAGCGGATGATTACTGCTCGACCACGCCCATGATGTCTTCTTCGCGCATCACCAGCAGTTCGTCGCCTTCGACCTTGACAGTCTGGCCAGCGTATTTGCCGAACAGCACGCGGTCGCCGACTTTCACGTCCAGCGGAATCAGCTTGCCCTGGTCGTCTTTCTTGCCTGCGCCGACGGCGATCACTTCACCCTGGTCGGGCTTCTCGGTCGCGGTGTCGGGGATCACAATCCCGGAAGCGGTCTTGCGCTCTTCTTCCATGCGCTTGACAATCACTCGGTCGTGCAGAGGACGGATTTTCATTGCAAAGTCTCCATTGGGGTACGTTGATATAAGGCAGCCGGAGCTGCCCGAAAAATGAGGAAGCGGCGAAGGTGTTGTTAGCACTCGTCGCCGTTGAGTGCTAATAGTAGAGGCGCAGAGTTTCAATTTCAAGTCCATGGACGATTGTCGGTCGCCATTAGAGTTGATAGTTTTGCCAATAAACTTGATAGCCCGGCCACTGCGGCGAAGCCACTTGGTGCGATGGCGCTCACTAACGTGCATAAAAATCAATCAGATACGGCTAGGGTGGCTGTGGCGGTCACCTGACAAATTCCTCGCTTGCTTTCGACATGCGTACGGATGTCCTGAATTCGGATCTGTACCCCGAGTGGCTCCAACCTCGCCTCTGAGGACGCGAGGGATGCGTTTTGCTTGATCATTGGCCTTGTAGCCTGCTTGCGCGACTGCGGGTGCCCCAGAGCCGCGTGATAAGTCGGCTATATGACATGGGAGCGATCGAACGCTTGGGGAGTGGGCGTAGCGTCCGGTGGCAAGGCAAAACGAATGTTCGACTAAGCGACTGACAAGTTCAGAGATTGCCTCTTGTGAATACCACAGGCCAAATCGAGAAGCGCACCCAGGCCCGTGTCGTCGCCCTGTTCCGCGACCGGCTGGCCTACCATTACTTGGGCAACTGGATCGACCGCTCGGCTAACACCAACATCGAGCAGGAGCTACTGTGCACCTACGCGCTTTTGTCGATTTCCGGCTGGCGCGCGTCAGCCCGGATCCGTAGTGGGACCATGACTGGGCGAACATCTGTATGGAGCGCCGTCGTTCCCGATGAATCCAGACGATGCGCGAGCGGCGGCTTGACAGTCTCCGCCTGATCGCCTACCTTCCCGGCCATGTTTGCTTTTGATTGCCCCGTCTACACGCATGCCGCCCGCCAAACCCTGATGGCAGGCATGCACTCGCACGGCCTCAAGTTGACAAGCGTCATGGGCACTTGCCCGCCGGACGCAGATACTTAAGCCCGGCGATACCCCACCCTCATCTCATTTGCGCAAACACATATCGCCGGGCCTAAGCCAGGCGCGATAGTGGCCGTCCCTTTGCCGGGTCGGCCGCGCTTTTGGGAATCACCATGCATACGTACATCCCTGTCAGGCCCATGCTTGACGCACCCAGCTTCGTCCATCTTTCCTGGCTGGAGCAAGACCCGCGCCAAGCGGCTATCCGTGACCGCCGGCCCCTCTCTGGGCGACTTTTCAGTCTGTTGCGGCGTATAGGCCACCGCTTTTTCGATGAGGCCGGCTCGCCATGGATCTGACCAAGAACTTCGTAAAAGCCAAGCGCCCCTGTGCCGAGGGTTTTCGCTGGTTTCTCCGCACCCACCAGAACGGCGGTGATTACCAGCCGTTGCTCGATGCCCTCGTTAGAGACGGAAGGGTTGACGACGCCTGCTGGCTGCTGACCCAGTTCGGTCCCACGGATGCGGTTCTGTCCGTGAATGCGATCGATGCGCAGGCCATCGTGTTCGCTGGCACCCTGGAGGTGCGCGGCAACATCGAGGTCGATTCGATCCTACGTGCGGGTGGGTCGATCCGGGCCGGCGGCGGGATTCGCGCTGGCCAGTCCATCATCGCAGGCGAGGATGTCCGGGCTGACGGCAACATCCGTTCGGGCGGAACGCTCGACGCCGGCGGAGACATCAAGGCTGGCTGGGGCATCGAGGCCGAAGGCGCGCTGCAATGTGGTGGCAACCTGCGTGTCGAGTGGGATCTGTCCTGCGGCGGCCTGCTGACGGTGGGCGGCAATGCCTACATCGGCCAGGACGTGGTTGCCAAGGGTGCCGTCCAGTGCAGCAAGAGCCTGCGAACCGGCGGCTTCATCACCGGCGCCAGTTCGATCCGTGCTACCCATGGCATAGAGGCCGGCACGACTATTCATTGCCAGGAACACCTGGAAGCAGGTTGGGGCATCAAGGCACTCGGCGCCATCGTCGCCGGCGGGGCGATCAAAGCTGGCGAAAGCCTGCAGACCGAAGCGACGATCCGTGCTGGCGACGGCTACGGCATCTACGCCGGCCTCAACGTATCGGTGGAGGTGTGGGAAGCCAGCGCGTGGGTACGCGCGCGGGAACTGCCGAACCGGCTGTTCAGCGGCCATTGGCAAGCACCGGCCACGTCCTGAGCGACGCAGCTTTTCCTTGTCGTTCCCATACTCTTGCAGGAGTTTGCCATGCGGGTCTTGAATTTCTCCCCCTTCTTTTCGCCGGGGGCCGCCGCGCTGCCGACGCAGCTGCGCATCGATGTCGAACTCCCTGAAAACGGGCTCGATGAGCCTTCAATCGAAAGAACCGTCATGGCCGCGGCCATGACGGGCTTTCATTCTTGCTGCCAAATGAGGTCAAGATGAACACACCTTTCATTTCTCTGTGTCCCGAGATCACTCGGGAAAACGCGCTGACGCTGATTGACTGGTTGGAGGATGAGGACATCACCCGCTACCTGAGCGATTCCCGCCATGTCTCCCGCTTGATCGAGCAGATCATCGGTCGGGTCCAGTTGCCAATCCTGACCCATCTTTTCAACCAGGGCGGCCGGTTCTTCATGGCCTACGACCAGCATGACGTACCGGTGGGCTTCGTGCGTCTCGCCAAGGCGGGCCCGGACTGCGAAATGGTCCTGGTCATCGGTGACCGCGAAAACTGGGGCCGCAAGCTCGGTGCCAGCGCCATCCGCGAAGGCATGAAGCTCGCTTTCTTCGAGATGCGGGCCGAGAAGCTCATCGCCAAAATCCACCCGGACAACGTGCGATCGTTGAATGCTTTCCTGCGTAGCGGCTTCTTGCTGGAAAGCGAAACGCCGGCGATGAAGTCCCTGGTCATGAACTCAACGCGCTATCTCCGGCTCTTGCGCGAACGCCCTCCGGTTCACACCGCCGACATCTACATCACCGAGATCGACAAGGCCCGGCTCAGGAGTCTGGTCGACCTCGAACAGGGCTCGAGTATTTTCGAGCTTGAGCATGAGATCGAGCGAGCCATCGTCGTCGATCCAAAGAAAGTGGCGGAGGATGTCGTCACGATGAACTCCAGGGCCTTGCTGAAGGTGGACGACGAGGAGGTGGAAGTTGCGCTGGTTTACCCAGAGGATGCGGACGATCATGCCGGGAAACTATCGGTTTGCTCCGGCATCGGCACCGCGATCCTGGGCTACAAGGAGGGCGATGCCTTCAGCTGGCGGATTCCGAACCGAACCTGCCATATCCGGATTGGAAAAGTGCTTTATCAGCCGGAGGCCGCGGGTGATTTCCACCTGTAGGTCTGCACGCTACGCATCCGCCGCAGATCGCGCATGGGCGCTCCGGCCGCCTGCGATTCGGCGGTCGCTCCTCTCCACAACCGACCGATTGCTGCTGAAAGCTGACCTTCAGGCCCGCGCGATACACCGCCTGTATTGGGTCGGGTCCTGCCGCGGGGGAAATCAGAACGCGTACGTTCGGGGAATTTCCTGTCCTATGTCCGGTAACGACCACATAGCAGAAGTAGAAGGCCAAATCTCCAGCGGCAGCTTCGGCCGAACTGCTGCCGGCTAAAGGGCTCACCCGGAGTGTCCACTCGGCTAGAATTGGTGCCCCTTATTCGCAATATCCTTTTTAATGCCGAAAACCCTGACGACTGTCGGAATTAACGTCAATTTCTCTGATGTTGGGAATGGCGATAGTCGTCGGAACCCCTTGAGAGAGATGCAAGTGGACTATCGAATCCAATGGCGGCCGACAACGATCTTTTAAGCCGTACCCGCGCTGCCGTCTGGCACCCCTGCACCCAGATGAAACAGCTGGAAGCCGCCCTGCCGCTGCCGATTGCGCGCGGCGAAGGGGTGTGGCTGGTCGACACCGACGGGCGGCGCTATCTCGACGCGATTTCGAGCTGGTGGGTCAATCTGTTCGGCCACTGCAATCCGCGCATCAATGCCGCTATCATCGACCAGCTCGGCAGGATCGAGCATGTGATGCTGGCCGGCGCCACCCACGAACCGGTCGTGGCGCTCTCGGAGCGGTTGGCCAAGCTGACCGGGCTGGGCCACGCGTTCTATGGCTCGGATGGCGCGTCGGCTACCGAGATCGCACTGAAAATGAGCGCTCACTTCTGGCGTAATGCCGGCCAAACTGGGAAAAACGGCTTCATCAGCCTCCAGAACGGCTATCACGGCGAAACCGTCGGCGCGCTGTCGGTGACCGATATTCCGCTGTTCAAGGCTACCTATGCGCCCCTGCTGCGGCACACGGTGCAGGTTCCGACGCCGGATGCGCGTCTGGCCGAAACAGGCGAAACGGCCGAGGAATTTGCCCTGCGCTGTGCGGATGCCCTGGAAGCGCATCTGGTCGAACACGCCGCGGAAACGGCCGCCTTCATCGTCGAACCGCTGGTACAGGGCGCGACAGGGATGGCGATGTATCACCCGGTCTATCTCAAGCGGGCCCGGGAACTGTGCACGAAATATCGAGTGCACCTGATCGCCGACGAGATCGCCGTGGGTTTCGGCCGCACCGGCACGATGTTCGCCTGCGAGCAGGCCGCCATCCACCCCGATTTCATCTGCCTGTCGAAGGGGATCACGGGCGGCTATCTGCCGCTGTCGGCCGTGCTGACGACCGACGCCGTCTACGCCGCGTTCTACGGTGACGCCACGGCGCGCGGCTTCCTGCATTCGCATTCCTACACCGGCAACCCCCTGGCCTGCCGGGCGGCGCTGGCGGTGCTGGACATCTTCGAAACGGACCAGGTCATTGCCGCCAACCGCATCAAGGCGCAGGAATTCATGGGATTGCTGGCGGAGGTGGCGATGCACCCGCGGGTACGCCATTTTCGTCAGCGCGGCATGATCTGGGCGTTCGACGTGGCGGAGGCACAGCCCGGTTTCTCCGCCCGCCTGCACCAAGCGGCGCTGGGGCAAGGCGTGTTCATTCGCCCGATCGGCAATACGGTGTATGTCATGCCGCCCTATGTGACAAGCGCCGACGATATGCGCGTCCTGGCGGCGGCCCTGCTGGCCTGTCTTAAAAACCCGGATATCTGAGAATGGGCGCTTCTCCGGCTTGACGCGTGTCGAACCCGACCATAAGATAGTGATCAATAACTATCTAGGGCTGCGTTCATGTCCGAGGCTGTGCGCAAACGGTTGGGTGCCGACGAAAGGCGCGAGGAAATTATCCGCGTGACGCTCGAACTGGCCGCCAGGCAGGGTGTCGACGACGTGACCACCCAGGACATGGCCCAGGCGATGGGGGTGACGCAGGGCGCGGTGTTCCGGCACTTTCCGAGCAAGGACGCCATCTGGCTGGCGGTGATGCAGTGGGTGCGCGACCGCATGATGGCAGTGCTGGCGGGCGCGGCCGCGCAAGGCAGCGATCCGCTGGATGCCCTGCAGCGCATGTTTTTTGCCCATATCGCGTTCATCGCCGGCCATCCGGCCATCCCGCGCGTGCTCACTTCCGAACATCTGCATGGCCGCAACGCGGTGCTGCGACAGCTCGTGACCGAAATCATGCTGGCGTACGAGGCGAAAATCGCGCATCTGCTCCAGGATGGCCAAATAGAGAAGCAAGTCCGCCCCGATCTCGATACGCAGGCCGCGGCCACGCTCTATATCGGCATGATCCAGGGACTGGTCCTGCAAACGTCTATCCTGCGGGGCCAGCGCACGCTGGCGGCCGAAGCCGCCCGCACTTTCCCGGTCTTTCTCGCGGCAGTCCGTACACCCTCACCCACCCAAGGAACGCACCCATGAAATATGTCTCAATACTGCTCGCAGCCAGCCAGTGCATGAATCTGGCCACCGCCCATGCGCAGGACATGCCACCTCATCCTGCCCATGCGCCTGTCGCCGACACTCGCGTGATCCTGGCCTTGTCTCCGGACGAACGCGCCATGATCCTGGAAGAAATGCGTCTCTTCCTCGACGGCGTCGGCACCATGACCGGTGCGCTCGGCAAGCAGGACATGCAGGCGACGGCGGCCGCGGCTCGCGGAATGGGGATGAAGATGGTGCACGAAGTACCGCCCGAGTTGCGGGCCAAGTTGCCCATGGAATTCAGGCAGCTGGGTTTTTCGGTGCACCGCGATTTCGACCAGATCGCAATGGATGCCGACAGCCTGAAAGATGTGAGCCACACGCTCAACCAGATGTCCGCCACGCTGCAAAAATGCGTGAGCTGCCATGCGGCCTATCAAATCCGCAGCCCGCTGAACGACGATAAACATTGAGCGGACCCCGTATGAAGCGCCGCGCTGTCTCGTTCATCAATCGACGTAATCTGTTTCTCGCCATTGGCCTTTTGGCATTTGTCGCGGCCTTCGTCTGGTTGCTCGCGACACGCGGGCCGCTGGCGCCGGTGGGCGTCGAGCAGGCTGCCGTCACCCGCGCCGACCTTCATCCCGGCGTGTACGGAATCGGCACGGTGGAGGCGCAGCATGCCTATAGTGTCGGCCCGATCCAGGCCGGCCGGCTGTTGCGGGTGATGGTTGATCAAGGCGATCGGGTCGAGGCTGGCCAGGTGCTGGCCGAGATCGATCCGGTGGATCTGCGCCAGCGCGCCGACGCGGCGATGAGCGCCGCCGCCCGCGCCCGGCAGGCTGCAGCGGCGGCACAGGCGCAGGTGGGCGAGGCCGACAGTCGGACGCGTCTGGCGCAAGCCAATCTGGCGCGCTATCAGGCGCTGTATCGGCAGAATTTCGTCGCCAGGGAAATGGTGGACAGCCGCATGCACGAAGCAGCGGCCGCCGACGCGGCGCTGGCTGCGGCGCACGCCAATGCCGCAGCCGCGCAGCGCGAGATCGGGCGGGCCGACGCCGAGCGGCAGGGCGTCGATCAGCTGCGCAACAGCCTCACATTGCTGAGCCCGATCACAGGCGTGGTCACGGCGCGGGAGGCCGAACCCGGCACGACGGTGGTAGCGGGGCAGGCCGTGCTGCGGCTGGCCGATCCGGCGCGCCTGTGGGTGCGCGCGCGGGTCGATCAGGCGCGCGCGCAGACTATACGGGTGGGGCAGGCGGCGGATATCGCGATGCGTTCTGCGCCCGACGTGGCCCTGCCGGGGAAGGTGGCGCGCATCGAACTGCAAAGCGATGCCGTGACCGAGGAACGCATCGTCGACGTGGCGTTCGACCCGGTGCCCGACCGCCTGTATCTGGGCGAACTGGCGGAGGTGACGCTGCATCTGCCCGGTACACGCAACGCGTTGACCGTGCCGAGTGCCGCCATCGGCCTGCGCAACGACCGGACCGGCGTATGGCAGGCAGTCGACGGCCGTGCCCGCTTCAAGCCGGTGCAATTCGGCGTGCAGACTGCGGATCGTGTGCAGGTCGTCTCCGGCCTCGCCGAGGGCGAGCGCATCATCGTCTACAGCGCGAGGCAGCTCGACGCCGGCATGCGGGTGCGCGAGCAACAATTGATGGCGCGCTGAGCCGCTCCGACCATGATCAATCTCGCCGGGCGCGACATCGTCCATCATCTGAAAAGCTATCTGCTGACCGGGCTGGGGCTGGGCCTGCTGATCGGGGTGACGTTGACCATGGCCGGTGTATATCGCGGCATGGTCGACGACGCCAAGGTACTGCTGCGTGCGGTCGACGCCGACGTCTGGGTGGTGCAGCAGGATACCCTCGGCCCGTTCGCCGAGCCCTCCTCCGTGCCGGACGATCTCTACCGCGCGCTGCTGGGCCTGCCAGGCGTGGCGCAGGCGGGAAACGTCGCCTACCTCACCATGCAGGTGTCGCACGCAGGCCAGTCGCAGCGTGTGATGGTGGCGGGTTTCGAACCGGGAAAGCCCGGCGGGCCGGCGTTTCTGGTAGCCGGCCGCCCAATCGCCCGTGCGCATTACGAAGCGGTAGCCGACGCCAGGACCGGCTTGTGGGTGGGCGACGTGGTCCGCATTCGCCGCAACGACTACACCGTGGTCGGGCTGACGCGGCGCATGGTGTCGTCCAACGGCGACCCGATGCTGTTCATTCCACTGAAGGACGCGCAGGAAGCGCAGTTTCTCAAGGACAACGATGCCATCGTGGAGGATCGCCGCCGCCTGGCCGCCAATCCGGCGATCAACCGCCCCGGCCAACTCGGCGTGCTCGAAGCGGTGCAGACAATCCAGACGTCCAGCCATAAGGTCAATGCCGTGCTGTTGCGTCTGCAGCACGGGACCGATGCACGCGCCGTCGCCAATACGATCGCGCGCTGGCAGCGCTTCACCGCCTATACCCGCGACGACATGGAAGAGATACTGGTGGCCAAGCTGATCGCCACTGCGGCCAAGCAGATCGGCCTCTTCCTGGTGATTCTGGCGGTGGTCAGCGCGGCCATCGTCGCGTTCATCATCTACACGATGACGCTCGGCAAGATCAAGGAGATCGCCGTGCTGAAACTCATCGGCACCAAGAATCGCACCATCGCCGCGATGATCATGCAGGAGGCGCTGGGACTGGGCATCATTGGATTTCTGGTCGGCAAATTCGCCGCCACCCTGTGGGCGCCGGCCTTTCCCAAATATGTGCTGCTTGAAACCGGCGATGCAGGACGCGCCTTCGTGCTGACCCTGGTGGTATGCGCATTGGCCTCGGTGCTGGCGATACGCGCCGCGCTCAGGATCGATCCGGCGGAAGCGATCGGTGGCTGACGCGGCTTCAATCCAGCCCGCGATTCTCATCGAGGGCCTCGCCAAGCGCTATGGCAGCGGCAGCGCGGCGGTCGATGCGCTGAAGGGCGTCGACATGACGGTCTGGCCCGGCGAGGTGGTCGGCCTGATCGGGCCGTCCGGATCCGGCAAGACCACCTTGCTGAAATGCCTCGGGGCGGTGATCGAGCCGACCGCCGGCCGGTTCACCCTTGGCGGCGAAATGATCTTCGACGGCGGCTGGACGACCGGCGATCTGCGCGCGCTGCGGCGCGACCGCATCGGTTTCGTGTTCCAGGCGCCCTATCTGATCCCCTTTCTCGATGCCACCGACAACGTCGCGCTGCTGCCGATGCTGGCTGGCGTACCCAATCCGCAGGCGCGCGCGACCGCGCTGGAGATGCTCACCGCGCTCGATGTGCAGCACCGCGCGCAGGCGCGCATCGCCGAACTCTCGGGCGGCGAACAGCAGCGCGTGGCGATCGCGCGGGCGCTCGCCAACAAACCGCCGATCATCCTCGCCGACGAGCCGACCGCGCCGCTCGACAGCGAACGCGCGCTCACCGTGGTGAAGATCCTCAACCGCCTGGCGCAGGAATTCCAGACCGCGATCATCGTCGTCACCCACGACGAAAAAATCATCCCGACCTTCAAACGCATTTACCATATCCGCGACGGCAAGACCTACGAAGAAGC
This sequence comes from Thiobacillus sp. 0-1251, assembly GCA_001899305.1. GTDB lineage: Bacteria > Pseudomonadota > Gammaproteobacteria > Burkholderiales > Thiobacillaceae > Thiobacillus. Next base: position 38,369 of record MKWL01000022.1, read on the forward strand.
AGGCGAAGGACGCGCGATATGAAACTGACTTTTCTTGGCGCAGCGCGCGAAGTGACGGGCTCCAGCTATCTGCTGGAAGCCGACGGCGTGCGCTTTCTGGTCGATTGCGGCATGTTCCAGGGCGGGCGCGAAGCGCGTGACAAGAATCGTCGCGCCTTCAACTTCGATCCCCGAACGATCGATTTCGTCATCCTGACGCATGCCCACATCGATCACTCCGGGCTACTGCCGCGCCTGGTCGCGCTCGGTTTCAACGGCACCGTTCATGCCACGCGTGCCACCTGCGACCTGCTGGCGGTGATGCTGCCCGATTCGGCGCACATCCAGGAAAAGGAAGCCGAGTATGCCAACGTCAATCGCTTCCGCAAGGGCATGGATCGCCGTGACAAGGCGCGCAGAGTGTTGCGTGATGACGCAGCGCCATCCGGGGCTGCGCCGCCGCGCGACATCGCGCCGCTCTACACGGTCGCGCAGGCGCAGGCTTCGCTCAAGCGCCTCAATCCGGTCGATTACGATCTGGAAATCGCGCCGCATCCGCAGGTGCGCTGCACCTTCCGCGACGCCGGCCACATCCTCGGTTCGGCAATTGTCGAAGTCTGGGTGGGGGACGGGCCGCGGCGCCGCAAAATCGTGTTTTCCGGCGACCTCGGCCAGCCCGCGCGACCGCTGCTGCGCGACCCCACGCACATCCACGACGCCGACTACCTGCTGGTCGAGTCGACCTACGGCAACCGCGACCACAAGAGCATGGAAGCGACGCAGGACGAACTGGTGGAGGCAATCTGCGACACCATCGAGCGAAAGGGCGGCAACGTCATCATTCCCGCCTTTGCGGTGGGGCGCACGCAGGACATGCTCTACCTGCTGGCCGACCTGACTCGGCAGGCGCGCATTCCCAAGCTCTCCGTCTTCGTCGATTCGCCGATGGCTACGGCGGCCACCGAAATCACCTTCAAGCACATGGAACTGCTCGATGCCGAAACCCACGCGTTGATGGGCCGGCATGGTGGTGCGCAATATTTCCGCAAGCTGGAATTCGTCGAGGATGTCGAGGAATCGAAGGCGCTCGATCGCGTCACGGGCGGCGCCGTCATCATCTCGGCCAGCGGCATGTGCGAGGCCGGCCGCATCAAATACCACCTGCGCGCCAATCTGGCACGCCGCGAATCGACGATCCTCATCACCGGTTTCCAGGCGGCCGGTACCTTCGGCCGCCGCCTGGTCGACGGCGCCAAGCGCGTGCGCCTGTTGGGCGAGGATATCCCGGTGCGTGCCGATCTCTATACATTGGGTGGGCTGTCGGCACACGCCGACCGTACCGCCCTGCTCGCCTGGCTGGGGCACTTCCGCAGCAAGCCGCGCCAGGTGTTCGTCGTGCATGGCGAGGAGACGGTGGCGAAGGATTTTGCCGCCGACCTGAAGACGCAGTTCGACTGGGATGCGACGGCGCCGGCGTCGGGCCATGGCGTCATCCTCGAATAAGCCCGCACCGATGAGTTTTTCCCGTCTATCATCCGGCCTCCTGTTGCTTGCTTTGCTAGGAGGCGGCCTGGCAGGGCCTGCGCGGGCCGCTTCGACGGCCGACTGGGAAGGGTGCAGCGCGATTCCGGCGGATGCCGAACGACTGGCCTGCTACGACCGCGTGTCAGGGCGTTCGCAACTCGAGACTGCCCCCCGGGTCGCGGCCAAACCGGCACCACAGCCTGCCGCAGCGCCCCCGCTGGCGCAGCTGCCGGAACCGAAGCTGCTTTCTGCGCTGTCGCGCCACTGGGAACTGGACGACGAAGCCAAGCAGGGCGCCTTCCTGTTTCAGCCTCACCGGCCCAACTATTTCCTGCCCGTCAAATACAGCAACGCACCCAACGATTCCCCGTTTCGGAATACCTTCGCCCAGCCCGGCCTCGGCCTCGAAAACGTCGAGACGGAATTGCAGTTGAGTTTCAAGATCAAGGCCATGCAGGGCGTGTTCGGCCATGACAATGCCGATCTGTGGTTCGGCTACACGGCGACTTCGTTCTGGCAGGCCTACAACCACAGCATTTCCTCGCCGTTTCGCGAGACCAACTACGAACCGGAGGCGATGCTGGTGTACCGCACGAATTACGAGCTTGCGGGTTTCCGAGGACGTTTCATCAATTTCGGTCTGTCGCACCAGTCGAACGGGCGCGGCGAAGGCCTGTCGCGCAGCTGGAACCGGGCTTATGCGCAGTTCGGGCTGGAACGCGGCAATCTGGCCTTGCTGGTCCGGCCCTGGATCCGCATCCACGAAAACCGGGGTAGTGACGACAACCCCGATATCGAAGACTACATGGGTCATGGCGATCTGCTGGTGGTCTACAGCAAGGGCCGCAACGCCTATTCGCTCCTGCTGCGCAATAATTTCAAGAGCCCGGACAACCGGGGTGCGTTGAAACTGAATTGGAGCTTTCCGCTGATCGGGCGCCTGAAAGGTTACGTGCAATATTTCAACGGCTACGGCGAGTCGCTGATCGATTACAACCATCGGCAGCAGTCCCTGGGTCTCGGCGTCAGCCTGGCCGAGGGGATGTAAGCTTCAGGGCGCGTGGGGCAGCGCTTCCTCCAGCAGGCGATGCACGTACTTGACCGGAATGGCGTAGCTGATCCCGCTGGGCGCGGAGATCGCGGCTTCGCGCGTGCCCCGTACGTACACCGAATTGACCACGCCCAGGACCTCGCCAGTATCGGGGTGCCATACCGGGCTGCCGCTGTTGCCGGGATAGGCTACGGCGTCGAGTTCGAACACTTCATACGGCGAGGCGGCCTGTTTGAGCGCATGCGCATTCAACTGTGACGCGGCGGCGACGGGCGTGAAGATGGGAATGATGGCGGCCAGCCCGGCACGATGCGTGGAGGGATTGAGGCCCAGTATCGAGCCGATCGGATAACCGGTGAAATAGAGCTGCCAGCCTTCGCGCACCTGGCTGGAGTCGCCAAGTTTCAGCGGGGGCAATGGCTCCCCCGCGATTTTAAGCAAAGCCAGGTCGCGCGCCTTGTCGCTGGCGATCAGCTCCGCGGCGCGGACCGATATCCGCTGATCGCGACCGACGAACACGGCGTACATTTCCTTCTTCTCGCTATCCAGCGGCTTGCTGAATATATGTGCGCACGATACGACGTAGTGCCCGTCCAGCACCGCGAAGCCGGTGCCCATCAGGTTGGCGGGCGGCCGGCCGGTGGGCTTGAAGGTGCCGACGCCGACTACGCCCGGTTTGATGCTGGGGAGCATGTCGGCCACGTCGGCGTGGACGGGCGAGGCCAGCAGGAGCGTAATCACGGCCCAGCTGGTATGCGGCTTGCTCACCCATGAAGCGCGCAGCCGCCGGATGCAGCCGGGCAAGGACCTGTAAATTCGATACAATCCGGGCGGCAGCAAAGACTTTATATTCATAGGGGAATCCAAGCATGAGCGTTGTTGCGGTTGTCGGGCTGGGCTATGTGGGCCTGCCGTTGGCGGTGGAATTCGGCAAGAAAATGACCACCATCGGCTACGATCTCTCGGTTGAAAAAGTCGAGCATTACCGTCGATTCTGCGACCCCACCGGCGAAGTATCAACGGATGACCTCAAGGCGGCGACCCAGCTGACGGTGACCACCGACCCCGCTGATCTGGCCAAGGCCGACTTCATCATCGTTGCCGTTCCCACCCCGGTGGACCAGGCGCATATCCCCGATTTCTCGCCGCTGGTCGGATCCTCCACCACCGTCGGCAAGTATATGAAAAAGGGCGCAACGGTCATCTACGAATCCACAGTCTACCCCGGCGCCACCGAGGAGGTCTGCATCCCCATCCTGGAAAAGCTCTCCGGCATGAAATGGCTGCAGGACTTCCACGTCGGCTACTCACCCGAACGCGTCAATCCCGGCGACAAGGAACGGACCATCACCAGGATCGTGAAAGTCGTCTCCGGCGACGACGCCGCTACCCTCGATAAGGTGGCCGATCTCTACGGCAGCGTCATCACCGCCGGCGTGCATCGCGCCAGTTCAATTAAAGTCGCCGAAGCCGCCAAGGTGATCGAGAACACCCAGCGCGACCTCAACATCGCGCTGATGAACGAACTCTCGCTGATCTTCCATCGCCTCGGCATCGACACCCTCGAAGTGCTGAAGGCCGCCGGCACCAAGTGGAACTTCCTGCCCTTCCGCCCCGGCCTTGTCGGCGGCCACTGCATCGGCGTCGACCCTTACTACCTCACCCACAAGGCCGACATGCTCGGCTACCACCCGCAGGTGATCCTCGCCGGCCGCCGCATCAACGATGGCATGGGGGCCTACGTGGCGCAGGAAACGGTGAAGAACATGATCGCCAACGGCGTTCAGGTGAAAGGCGCCAAGGTCAACGTATTGGGCCTCACCTTTAAGGAAAACTGCCCCGACCTGCGCAATTCCAAGGTGGTCGACGTCATCCGCGAACTGCAGTCCTTCGGTTGCGACGTACATGTACACGATCCCCTTGGCGAACCGAAGGAAGCCGAGCACGAATATGGCATCCGTCTCACGGCATGGAACGACCTGCCCGAATGCGATGCCATCATCGCAGCGGTATCGCATCACGCGTATCTGGAAAAGTCGTTTCCCGAACTGACCGCCAAGCTGAAAAAAGGCGGCGCCTTCACCGACGTCAAGGCGGCCTACGATCCGGCTGCCGTGAAGGCGGCGGGCTTCACCCTCTGGAGGCTGTGATGTCCGCATTCGATGCGCTGAAGAAAACGCTCGAAGCCGAGCCCCGCACCTGGCTCGTCACCGGAGCTGCCGGCTTCATCGGCAGCAATCTGGTGGAAGCGTTGCTGCTGCTCAACCAGCGCGTCGTCGGTCTCGACAACTTCGCGACCGGCCACGAAAAAAACCTGGCGCAGGTCCAGGTCAGCGTCGGTCCGTCCCGCTGGGAAAATTTCAGATTCAAACGCGGCGACATCCGCGATCTCATCACGTGCCACACGGTATGCAAGGACGTCGATTACGTCCTGCACCAGGCGGCTTTGGGTTCGGTGCCGCGTTCGATCGAGGATCCGTTGACGACGCACGCCGCCAACAACACCGGTTTTCTCAACATGCTGGTCGCTGCGCGCGATGCGAAGGTCAAGCGCTTTGTTTACGCCGCGTCGAGCTCCACCTATGGCGACCATCCCGGCTTGCCCAAGGTCGAGGACGTGATCGGCAAGCCGCTGTCGCCGTATGCGGTGACCAAGCTGGTGAACGAACTGTATGCCGACGTGTTCGGCCGCTGCTACGGCATGGAGAGCATCGGCCTGCGCTACTTCAACATCTTCGGCCGCCGCCAGGATCCCCAGGGCGCCTACGCTGCCGTGGTCCCGAAATGGGTTGCCAGCATGATCCGCAACGAGCCGGTCTACATCAACGGCGACGGCGAGACCAGTCGCGACTTCTGCTACATCGACAACGTCATCCAGGCCAACCTGCTCGCCGCCACCAGCCAGCACGCGGACGCGGCGAACCAGGTCTACAACGTCGCCGTCGGCGACCGCACCACGCTGAATCAGCTGTTCGAAGCCATTCGGGGCCTGCTCGAACCGAAGTACCCCCATCTCGCCGATTTCAAGCCGGTCTACCGCGACTTTCGTGCCGGTGACGTGCGGCATTCGCTTGCCGATATTTCCAAGGCCCGCGCCCGTCTTGGGTACGCGCCGACGCACCGCATCGGCGAAGGCCTGGCCGAGGCGATGGACTGGTATGTGCAGGATTTGAGTTGAGGCTGTTTGCCGAGCAATGTGCCGGGCCTCGCACCCGATGCATGCAGCGGCCAGGAGGAATGCCCATTCAACCATGACGACGCATGACGAACAGACCGAGCCGGGCGACGCCGCCAGGCGGAGCGCGCTGGATATCCTGTTGCGGCGGATGCAGGCCGAGAGCGATTTCCCGGCCTTGTCCGAAGCGATCGGCGATATCAACCGGATCGCCTCGTCCGACCGTGAGGGCGTCAACGAACTCTCCAACCATATCCTCAAGGACTTCGCGCTCACCAATAAGCTGTTGAAACTGGCCAACGTCGCCTTCTACAACCAGGTGGGGGGCGGCTCGATCAGCACGATTTCGCGCGCGGTGGTGGTCCTCGGCTTCGATGCGGTACGGTCGATCGCTCTGAGCCTGATCCTGTTCGATAACCTGGAAAACAAGGCGCACGCGCAGCACCTGAAAGAGGAGTTCGTCAAGGTGCTGTATGCCGGCATGCTGGCGCGCGAGATGGCGGGTAATGCGCAGGTGAAGGATGTGGAGGAGGCCTTCATCGGGGCCATGCTGCACAAGCTCGGTCGCATGCTGGCAATGTTTTATTTCCCCGAGGAGATGGCTCTGGTCCTGCAACGCGTCGAAACCGAAGGCTTGAGCGACGTCCGGGTGTCGGCCGAAGTGCTAGGCGTGTCGTTCGAGAATCTTGGCATCGGCATCGCACGCAGCTGGGGGTTTCCCGACCAGCTGGTGCAGAGCATGAAAAAGCTGCCGGACGGGAAAATCAGAAAAAGCGCCAGCAACGTCGAGCGGTTGCGTGCGCTGGCAGGATTCGCCAACGAGTTGTGTGAAATCATCCTCGAGACGCCCGATGAAGACCGCAGCAAGGCTCTGGGCAGGCTCACCGCGCGGTTCGGCGATACCGTGCCGGTAACGGCGGAACAGCTGGCCGGCATGATGGAAAAATCGATGCAGGACATCGGCCAGTTCGCGCGGGTGGTGAATGTGAACCTGAAGCACAGCGATTTTGCCCGGCAGGCGTCGAAATGGGCGGGCCTGGTGGCACCGCCGGGCCAGGCGTCGGCACAACAGGAAACGAACACGGACATGCCGGACGCCGTGCCAGATGCCATGGCGGCGCTGGATGCCAATGTGTTGCACGAGGCCGCACCGGCTATCGAACAGGGCGCCGTCGCCCGCGATAAACAGGAACGCACGCCGGAGGAGATTCAATCCATCCTGGCCTCGGGCTTGCAGGATGTCGGCAATTCGCTGATCGACGACAACATTTCCATCAACGATATCCTGCGCATGATCCTCGAGGCCATGTATACCGGCATGGGATTCGAACACGTGGTGCTGTGCATCAAGGATGGACGCCGCAACGCGATGTGCGGCAAGTTCGGTTTTGGCGACGACGTGCAGCGCCTGGTCAAGGCGTTTGATTTTTCCCTGGCGGGCCAGCCGGACGTCTTTCTCGTCGCGCTGCAGAACAATGCGGACATCCTGATTTCCGACATCGACGATTCCAAGATCGCCACGCGGATTCCGGCCTGGTATCGCCGGCACGTTCCGGCCCATACCTTCGTGCTGTTTCCCATCATCGTGAAAGGCAAACCGGTCGGCCTGATCTATGCCGACCGGCCGCATGCCGGCGACATCACGATCCCCGAGAAAGAACTGTCCCTGCTCAAGTCGCTGCGTAACCAGGCAGTATTGGCGATCCGGCAATCCTTGTAGGCCCTGCCTGGGACGTTGGCGGTTGCTGTGCCGGCCGCCGCTCCGGAATTCGGCATAATGTCGTCATGCCGTTTTTCCGAATCGTGTCCCGTTTCCTGTCCGGTCTGCTGTTTGCAGGCCTCGCCGTCGCGGCGCATGCCGAATCGCTTCCATCCGCCTTCACGACTGCGCTGCAACAGGCCGGCATCCCGCTCGACCACGTGGCGGTGGTGGTGCAGCCACTGGATGCGGACGAGCCATTGATTAGCCACAATGCCGACGCGGCGCTGAATCCTGCTTCCGTCATGAAACTGGTGACCAGTTTTGCGGCATTGAATCAGCTGGGTCCGGACTATGTGTGGAAGACCGATGTCTGGGCGGAGGGGCCAATCAGGAATGGCGTACTCGAAGGCGACCTGGTCATCAAGGGCTACGGCGATCCTACCTTGACGCTGGAGCGGATGTGGCTGCTGCAGCGCGAACTGCGTGCACGCGGGGTGCGCCACATCCGCGGCAATCTGGTGCTCGACCTGAGCGACTTCGAGTTGCCGGTCAGCGATCCGGGGGAATTCGATGGCGAGCCGCTGGCCCTGTACAACGCCGTTCCGGGCGCACTGGTTGCCAATTTCAACGCAACGACCTTGCGTCTCAAGCCCGATGGCAACGTCATCGGGATCGAACCGGATGTGGCGCTGCCCGGCGTCGCGATTCGTTCGGATATCGCGTTGACCGAGAGTGCCGCCTGCAATGGCTGGAAGGATGCACTGGCGCCGAGCATTCCCGATCCCGAGCGAAGAGAACTGGTCGTGGGCGGGCGCTACCCGCGCGGATGCGGTGAACAGGCGTTGTCGCTGAACCTGTTCGAGCCTGCGGTGACCTTCGATTTCCTGTTTCGCGGCCTATGGGCGGAAACGGGCGGTACGCTTGGCGGGCAAACCGTGCCCGGCATGGCACCGGAAACGCCGCCTCTCTTGCGTTTCGAATCACTTCCACTGACCGATGCGCTCATCCGTCTCAACAAGTATTCCAACAATCTGATGGCGCGCAACCTGTTCCTGACGCTGGGTACGGAAGCCTATGGCCCGCCGGCGACGCCGGACAAGGGGGCTCGCGCGGTACGCGAAGACTTGGCGCAGCGCGGGATTTCAACGCGGAAGCTGGTGCTGGAAAACGGCGCCGGCCTGTCGCGCATCGAACGCATCAGTGCGGGCGCATTGAACCAGCTGTTGCGTGCGGCCTATCGCAGCCCGCTGTTTGCCGAATTCGAATCGGCTCTGCCCATTGCCGCGACCGATGGCACCCTGAAGCGCCGCTTCAAGGGCAGTACCCTGACCGGCAGTGCACATCTCAAGACCGGTACCTTGCGCGATGTCAGCGCACTGGCGGGTTATTTGGACACGATGAGCGGCCGGCGGGTGAGTTTCGTCATGCTGGTGAACCACGCCAAGGCAAACCGTAGCGAGGCGGCGCAGCGTGCGTTGCTGGAATGGGTGCAGTCGGAGATGTCTTTGGATAGCGGGGCGCGGGATGACGTTCGATAAGGTGCCCGCATGGGCGGCGTGGCTGGCACAGGATGCGGATGGGGCTTGGTGGGCCTACGAAGCCGAGCCCAACAAGCAGGATAAGGGCTGGTACGAAAACGAAGTCGGGCGCATCGCGCGGCTGGGCCAGAGCGCGCCACCGCCCGACTGGGAGGCGACCCTGACCGCTTGGCCGCCCAAGGCCTGAGACGGGTTTGGATCAGGGTTCGGCGGGCGCGTCCAGCTGCAATTGGCCGTCCTTGACCGGAATGCGCGAACCGGGCTGATGGTCCATCCGCACGTGGCCTTCCTCCTTGCCCAGGCGATAGCGCACGTCATAACCGATCGTTTTGGTATGCGATTCGTAGACGGTCTTGCAGCGCGTCTCGGTGCGGCTGACGGTGTCCTTTTCCTGCAGGTTCTTCTGTATCTGATTGCCCGCGTAGCCCCCCGCTGCCGCACCGCCGACAGTGGCCAGGGTGCGCCCGGTACCGCCGCCGATCTGGTGGCCGAGCAGACCGCCTGCCACCGCACCGATGGCCGTGCCGGCGATGCGGTTGCTGTCCTTGACGGGCGCCTGCTCGTTGACAACCACGTCATGGCATTCCTTTCGAGGCGTTTTGACGGTTTCGGTCACCGGCTTGGCGGCCAGAACCTCGGCGAATTCCGGCTTCGGATTCAGGGCCTTGTAGCCCGCTACGCCACCAATCGCCGTCACGGCGATTGCACCCAGTACGACACCCGTCAGCATGGATTTATTCATGATTTTTTCCCAGGAAGATTGCGAAGGTCACTGAATTCCAATTCAGATGATAGTTCAACTCACGGTACGTTTCCGTAGCGAGATCAGTCCGGTTGCAGCAAATCGATCCTGAAGCTGGCTTCGTATGGCGGTACGTTGCATTCGATGACGTCTGGCGGCGCGACATCGAGGCGAACACCCACGATGTCCGAGCGTACCGGCAGCTTCGCCGCCCCGCGATCCACCAATACCACGGTGCGGATTTCATCGGGCTGCCTGCGGGCCAGGTATTCCACCGCGCGCAGCATGGAATGCCCGCGATACATCACGTCGTCCACCACCAGCACGGTATGGCCTGTGAGATCGAGAGTGGTGTGCAGCGGGTTTTCCGTCAGCCGGGTTTCGGGATACAGCAGGGTGAGATCGTCGGCATAACGGGTGATCTGCAAATCGAGGCGTACACAATCGGCGAGGCCGTAGTGCGCCTGCAAGCGTGCATGCAGGCGGTCGGCCAATAGCGCGCCGCGGCGCAGGATCCCGACAAGCGCAACCCGGGTGCGTCCTGTCAGCAAACCCGCGGCCTGGCGCGCCATGTCGTCGACGATGGTGTCGAGTTGTCGGGTGGTATAGAGACAGGTTCGCTTGCCCTGGGGTTTGTCTGTCATGGTGGCGGCGTGGGGAAGTTCAGGCAGGGCTGTCTGCCACCTGGTTGGCCCATGCCATGGCTTCGATCTCTGCCGTGGTCAGATCCGAAAGCGTCAGCCCGCCAGCCTGTGCCAGCAATGCGTTGGTGTAGTCCAGGTCCAGATGTTCGACGCTTTCGACCAGTTGCAGCAGGACGCCCATTTCGCCCTCGCGGCGTAGCAGACCTGCCGCAAGACGTTCACCCAGATTGAGTTCGCGCACAATATCGATCAGCGGCTTGTCGATGAGGCTTTCGATCAGGGACAGGATCCCGGCCATGAAGGCCTCATCGCAATAATCGGCATTGCGCTGCTGTTTGAGCGCCAGCACTTCCATCATCTTGCCGCGCGTGGCGGCGAGCAGCAGCAGGGGGCTGGGATAGACCGGGCCGCTTTGCAGGGTGAACATCAACAATTGCAGCCAGCGTTGCAATTGCTTGCGTCCCAGGACCAGGATGGCCTGCGAGACCGAGGTGATGCTGCGGTGGACGCCGCTTGCAACCGAGTTCACCAGCCGCATCAGGTTGTAGGTGAGATTGGGATGCTGCTTGAAGATCTGCTCGATCTGCACGGTGTCGGCGTCACTCAGTACCAGGCCCAGCAACTGAATGAGTGCCATCTGGCTGGAGTCCGCCCGTTTGGCCGAGAGCACCAATGGCCGTGCAAAGTAATAGCCCTGAAACAGGTCGAATCCAAGCGAATGGCAATAAGCCGCCTGCTCGGCACGGTCGACTTTCTCGGCCAGCAGTCTCACCGGCCATTGCTTGAGCTGGTTGACGATTACACGCAACTGTTCCTGGTCATGCAACAGCAGATCGACCTTGATGATGTCGACCAGCGGCAGCAAGGGACGATAACTTTCATCGAAGATGAAATCATCCAGAGCCAGCGTGAACCCGAGCTGCTTGAGTGCGCGGCAGCGTTCGATGATGGCCTCGTCGACACGGATGGTTTCGAGCAGTTCGAGCACCACCTGGGCCCGTGGCAGCAGTTCGATCATGTCGGACAGCAGCATGTCGGCACTGACGTTGATGAACCCCAGTTGCGACCCCAGTACCGTTTGGACGCCCATTTCGCTGAACGCATGATGAATGACGCTCGCGGTCGCCTGCATGTCGTCGGTGACAGCGGCGCCGGAAGTGTTGCCGGCGCGGAACAGCAACTCGTAGGCGACGATGCGCTGGTTGCGGTCGAGGATGGGCTGACGGGCGAGGAAGATGTTCTGGGTGGTCATGATTACAGCCCCAGGTCTTGCCACAGCGCATCGACGCGCGCCTTGACGTTGGCATCCATCACGATCGGCGTGCCCCATTCGCGGGTGGTTTCGCCCGGCCACTTGTTGGTGGCATCGATGCCCATTTTGCTGCCGAGCCCGGACACGGGGCTGGCGAAGTCGAGATAATCGATCGGCGTGTTTTCCACCAGCAGCGTGTCGCGTGCCGGGTCGACGCGCGTGGTCAGCGCCCACATGACCTCCTTCCAGTCGCGCACGTCGACGTCGTCGTCGGTGACGAGGATGAACTTGGTGTACATGAACTGACGCAAAAAGCTCCACACGCCGAACATCACGCGCTTGGCGTGGCCGGGATAGGCCTTCTTCATGCTGACCACCGCCATGCGGTAGGAGCAGCCTTCGGGCGGCAGGTAGAAGTCGACGATCTCGGGGAACTGCTTCTGCAGCAGCGGCACGAAGACCTCGTTGAGCGCCACGCCCAGGATGGCCGGTTCGTCCGGCGGCTTGCCGGTGTAGGTGCTGTGATAGATCGGATCGCGCCGCAGCGTGACGCGCTCGACCGTGAAGACCGGGAAGGTTTCCTGCTCGTTGTAGTAGCCGGTGTGGTCGCCGTATGGGCCTTCGAGTGCCGTTTCACCCGGATGGATCACGCCTTCGAGCACGATCTCGGCGGATGCCGGCACCTGCAGGTCGTTGCCGAGGCATTTCACCACTTCGGTCTTGGCGCCGCGCAGGAGGCCGGCGAACTGGTATTCCGACAGCGAATCCGGCACCGGGGTGACCGCGCCGAGGATGGTCGCTGGATCGGCGCCGAGCGCGACCGCGAGCGGGAACGGCTCCCCCGGATGGGTCAGTTGGTGTTCACGGAAATCGAGCGCGCCGCCCCGATGCGCCAGCCAGCGCATGATGAGCTTGTTCGGCCCGATGACCTGTTGCCTGTAGATGCCAAGATTCTGGCGCTTCTTGTGCGGGCCGCGGGTGACGGTCAGTCCCCAGGTGATCAGCGGTGCGACGTCGCCCGGCCAGCAGTGCTGGATTGGCAACCGCGACAGGTCGACGTCCGCGCCTTCCCGGACGACCTCCTGGCATGGTGCGCTCTTCACTTCCTTGGGCGCCATGTTCAAGACCTGTTTGAGCACCGGCCACTTGTCCCAGGCGTCGCGCAGGCCTTTCGGCGGCTCGGGTTCTTTCAGATAGGCCAGCAGCTTGCCGACTTCGCGCAGCCGGCTCGGGTCGTCCTCGCCCATTCCCAGCGCCACGCGCTTGACCGTGCCGAACAGGTTCGCCAGCACGGGCATGGTGTGTCCCTTGGGTTTTTCGAACAGCAGTGCCGGGCCGCCGGCGCGCAGCACGCGGTCGGCAATCTCGGTCATTTCCAGTTTTGGATCGACTTCGACGGCGATGCGCTTCAGCTCGCCCATTTTTTCGAGTTGTGCGATGAAGTCGCGCAGGTCGTGATAGATCATGGAGCGCCGATCAGGAACGGATGCGCCGAAGAAGCGCGGTAGTCGAGGTGTGATGCCGGAACGGGATCGAATGCACGCTGCCGCCCCAGCCGCTTACTTCCGCTGCGCCGACGATGCGGTCCGGCGTCCAGTCGCCGCCCTTCACCAGCACATCGGGGCGGATGGCGAGGATGAGGTCGAGCGGTGTATCGGCATCGAACCAGGTGACCAGGGATACGGACTCCAGCGCCGCCAGCAAGGCTATGCGGTCGTCCAGCGTATTGATCGGACGGTCGCCGCCTTTGCCCTGGCGTTTCACCGACGCATCCGAATTCACCGCGACGATGAGCGAGGCACCCAGCGCGCGCGCCTCGGCCAGATAGGTCACATGGCCGCGATGCAGGATGTCGAAGCAACCGTTGGTGAACACCCGCGGGTGCGGCAGCTGTGCGACCCGTTCGGCCAGGTCGGCGGGGCCGCACAACTTGCGCTCGAATGCGGGTGCGTGCATCGATTGCGGCCGGGCGGTCAGTTGAGGTATTCGAACAGGGTGACGACCTTGGCCACGCCCGAGGTGGTGCGCGCGATATCCGTGGCAGCCTCAGCCTCGGTTTTCGTCACCAGTCCCATCAGGTAGACCACGCCGGCCTCGGTGACCACCTTGATTTTGGTTCCGGGTACGCGCTCGTCGCGCAGCATGCGCGCCTTGACCTGGCTGGTCAGGGCGACGTCGTTGGCGTCAGAAGTCAGCGAGGTAATTCCCGATACGGTCAGTTCGTTGAATACCGTGCGTACGTCGGGAATGCTCTTGACCACGTCGCTTGCCCGCGAGCGCGTGGCCTCATCCGGCACTTGGCCGGTGAGCAGTACCTGACGGTTATAACTGGTGGCGGAAATGTTGTCGGTCTTTTGCGGGAAGGCTTCACGCAGGCGCGCCAGCGCACGCAGCTCGATTTCCTGGTCGCTTACGTACACGCCGGCCGTGCGGCGATCCAATGCGACCGAGGTGCCGACGGCGGCACCGCCCACGACGGCGGCAGCACAACCGCCCAATTGCGACAGGACTGCGCCGATCAGCGCGATACGAATCAGTTTGTTCATTCTTCGACTCCTAATAAAACGCTGTCCACCGCATCGCACAGGCAATGAATGGTCAGCAGATGGACTTCCTGGATGCGCGCCGTGGATTCGGCGGGCACGCACAGGAAGACGTCGTCCTCCTGCATTTGTTCCGCCAGCCCGCCGCCGCTGCGTCCGGTCAATGCGATGACATGCATGTTGCGTGCGTGGGCAGCAGCCACGCCCTGTAGCACGCTGGGCGAATTGCCGCTGGTCGAAATCGCCAGCAGGATGTCGCCCGGATGCCCGAGTGCTTTCACCTGCCGCGCAAACACCTGGTCATAGGCGTAGTCGTTGGCGATCGAGGTCAAGGTCGAGGTGTCGGTGGTGAGCGCGATGGCCGCGAGACCCGGACGCTCCTGTTCGAAACGGTTGATCATTTCCGACGCGAAATGTTGGGCGTCCGCTGCCGATCCGCCGTTGCCGCAGGCGAGGATCTTGCCGCCCTGGGCGAGGCTGTGCACCATCAGGCGTGCCGCGCTCTCGATCGCTGGGGCAAGCGCTTCGGCCGCATCCAGCTTGGTCTGTGCCGAGGCCTTGAAATGGCCGAGAATTCTGTCGTGTAAAGGCATGTTGGTCGCGATTATCCCATATCGTCGAAAGCGTTCCGGATCCATTCCGGGGCGTTGTCGCCCGACAGTGCGACCACGTCGAAACGGCACGGCGGCAGCGTTCTCAGCGTGGCCAGATATTGATGCGCGGTGGCCAGCAGCTTCTTCTGTTTGGCCGGCGTGACGCTGGCGGCAGCACTGCCGAAATCGCTGCGACTGCGCAGTCGCACTTCGATGAACACCAGCGTCGAATCATCCTGCATGATGAGGTCGATTTCTCCGAAGCGGCTGCGCCAGTTGCGTGCCACGAGTTTCAGGCCTTGTGTCTTCAGGAAGGCTGCGGCGCGCGATTCGGCGGATTGGCCGAGCAGGGATTTCAACATCTGCGACAATGCAGGGATGAGTGAAAGTCCGCATCATACGCCTCTGTTTCCCGCGCTCTATGTCGTCGCCACGCCGATCGGCAATCTGGGCGACATCACGCTGCGTGCGCTCGACATCCTGCAGCGCGTGGATCGCGTGGCAGCCGAGGATACCCGTGTATCCGGGCAGCTGTTGGCGCATTTCAATATCTCCAAACCGCTGATGTCCATCCGCGAGCACAACGAGCGCGAAGCCGCCGCCGGCGTGGTTGCGCGGATCGTCGCCGGCGAGGCGGTCGCCTATGTGTCGGACGCAGGTACGCCGGCCGTATCGGACCCCGGTGCGCGGCTGGTGGCAGCGGTTCGCGCGGCCGGGGTGAAGGTGGTGCCGATTCCTGGCGCGTCGGCCGTGACGACGGCGCTGTCGGCGGCCGGGGTGGAATCGGGTGCGTGGCTGTTCCACGGTTTCCTGCCACCCAAGCCCGGTGCACGCCGTGCCCAGCTGCAATCGCTCGCCGCGCTGCCGGCGGCGCTGGTGTTCTATGAGGCGCCGCACCGCATCGAGGAGACGCTGGCCGACATGGCGGACGTATTCGACAGCGCACGCGGGGTGACCCTGGCACGTGAGCTGACCAAGCGATTCGAGACCATCGTTACGCTGCCGCTTGCCGATGCGCCGGCCTGGCTCGCCGCCGACACGAATAATGTGCGTGGCGAATTCGTCGTCATCGTGCATCCGCCGGCGACCGAGGTGGCGGTCGATGCGGAAGCGATGCGCGTGCTCGACATCCTGCAGGGTGCGCTGCCGCCGACGCTTGCCGCCAAACTGGCGTCGCAGATCACCGGGCGCAGCAAGGCCGAACTCTATAAAATGTCGCTGGCACTCAAGCCGCACCCGCAGGACGCAGAATGACCGACACCCTCACGATCACACGGCCCGACGACTGGCACATCCATTTCCGCGATGGGGCGGCCATGCGGAGCGTGCTGCCCGACACCGCGCGCGTGTTCGGCCGTGCCATCGCCATGCCCAATCTGAAACCCCCGGTGGTGAACGTGGTCGACGCCGCGGGCTACCGCGACCGTCTGCTCGCAGCGTCAGGCGCCGCAGCATTCGATCCCTTGATGACGCTTTATCTCACCGACAACACTCAGCCGGACGAAATCCGCCGGGCGCGCGCCAGCGGCTTCGTGCACGCCGTCAAATACTATCCGGCCGGTGCGACGACGAATTCCGATTCCGGCGTCACCGAGCTGGCGAAGGCCTATCAGGCGATCGCGGCGATGGAGGAGGCGGGCATGCCGCTACTGTTGCATGGCGAAGTGGTCGATGCAGAGGTCGACGTGTTCGACCGCGAAGCCGTGTTCATCGAGCGCCACCTTGTACGGCTCATGAACGATTTTCCGCGCCTGAAGATCGTGCTGGAGCACATCACCACACGTCATGCTGCCGAATTCGTGGCGACGGCACCGGCCAATGTTGCCGCGACGATCACCGTGCACCACTTGCTGTATAACCGCAACGCCATGTTCCGCGGCGGCATCCGCCCGCACATGTATTGCCTGCCGGTACTGAAGCGCGAACAGCATCGCCAGGCACTGGTTGCCGCGGCCATCTCGGGCAACCCGAAATTCTTTCTCGGCACCGATTCCGCACCGCATGCGGTTGGCGCCAAGGAGGCCGCATGCGGTTGCGCGGGCATCTATTCGGCGCATGCCGCGATCGAGCTGTATGCCGAGGCGTTCGAGGATGCCGGTGCGCTCGACCGTCTGGAAGCCTTCGCCAGTTTCCATGGTGCAGATTTCTATGGCTTGCCGCGCCATGCCGACACGATCACGCTACGTCGTGAGAACTGGACGGCCCCAGACCGTCTCGAACTGGGTGACGAGGCACTGATCCCGCTGCGCGCCGGCGAGACGATCCGCTGGCGCGTGGTCTGACAAAAAAACGGCAGACCAGGGGAAGTCTGCCGCGGCGGAAGCGGCGTCAGCGTTGGCTGCTGACTGCTTCCAGATGTCGCGCAGCATTGCGCTGCGCGCGGGGAGAGAGGCGCTACGGGAACGCCGGGATGGTGGGTTCGATGCCGGAGTTCAAGGCTTCGGGGTGGTATGCGGCGATCAGTTTCTTGATTTCATCGACCCGCCCGGACGGTACGTCGACCATCATCAGAATGCGCCCTGCGGCAATGGCTGACTCGAAGGATTTCAGCCGCGAATTGGGGATGGCGCTGGCTACCATGCTGGCGACCCAGGCCCCGAACGCTGCGCCGATCAAGGCCGTGAGCAGGATGGTCACCAGTTGCAGGTCCACGCCCGCAGGCGGAAACACCACGGCAACCAGCCCGGCGATAATGCCGATGCCGCCACCGACCGCCAATCCCGTCTCGGCACCGTGGACAAAATCGGTTTTCTGCAGGATCGAGGCTTCGTGCAGACCGGGTAGGGAGACGCCATCCCGGGCCAGAACATGAATATGGCCGTCCTCGATGCGGGCCAGCAGAAGTTCGTTGTGGATCTGTCGGGCGCTCGCCACGTCCGGCACCATGAAATACAGTCGTCTTCTCATGATGGCTCTCCTGGCGGGGGCAAGATTGTCCCCGGATACCTTGGATTAGCAAATTAGCGGATGCAGTCAAGTTAAAGTTCTATAATTCGGAGTGGAAAAGCAGGTCAGGCAACCGCTGTCCTCACGTCCGTTGGACGTGGGGGGAGAGGAAAGTCCGGGCTCCACAGAGCAGGATGCCGGCTAACGGCCGGACGCCGCGAGGCGAGGAATAGGGCCACAGAGACGAGCGTATTCAGTTACGGTGAAACGCGGTAACCTCCATCCGGAGCAACACCAAATAGGCAGGCGATGAAGCGGCTCGCTGAGTCTGCGGGTAGGTGGCTTGAGCCGGTCAGCAATGGCCGGCCTAGAGGAATGGTTGCCCACGACAGAACCCGGCTTATCGGCCCGCTTTTCCACTTCCCATTTAATTCAATCACTTAGCTTTTCTTCCTAAAATAAGAGACAGAAAAAGCGGCTAAGCGACGGTTTTTCCAGAAACTTATCCACAACCCAAAACCACCCCTAAGTCCTTGAGGCATAGGGGTTTTTTTGTGTTCGTCGGCTTGACCCCCCCAAAACTATCCCCTATAGTGGGTGCAAGTGGTGATTGGTGGGAAGTTGTGGGAGAATGCGCCCGTCCAATCACAATCAAATTCAGCCCGATTGGGTTTCAAAAAACTGGGGGGAGCATGTTTCGGGGGGTCGCAACGGTCAGTCTGGATAGCAAGAACCGGCTCGTGGTGCCGGCGCGCTATCGCGACGCCCTTCTGGTGAACGGAGGCGGTCGCGTGGTGATCACGGCCGATCCCAGCCAGTGCCTGCTGCTCTATCCCTTGCCCGAGTGGGAGCCGATCGAGAAGAAGCTCAACGGCTTGTCCGATTTCAATCCCCGTACCCGCAGTCTCAAACAATTGCTCGTCGGCTATGCGCACGACATGGACATGGACGGCGCCGGCCGTGTGCTGCTACCGCCCATGCTGCGCAAGTTCGCCGAGCTCGACAAGAACGTCGTGCTGGTGGGGCAGGGCAGCAAGGTCGAGTTGTGGAACGAGGCGCGTTGGGAAGCGCAGGTGTCGCAGGCGCTGAGTTTCAGCGACGACGCGCTGCCCCCCGAATTGGAGGGATTTACGTTGTGATGGAGCCCGCCCATGTGCCGGTGCTGGCACAGGAGGCGGTGGCGGCGCTGGCGATCAAGCCCGATGGCGTGTATGTCGACGCGACGTTCGGACGCGGCGGCCACAGCCGGCTGATCCTGGCGCAGTTGGGCACGCGGGGGCGTCTGGTCGCGCTGGATCGCGATCCCGATGCCATTCACGTTGGCCGTACCCTGAAGGACGTCCGGCTGACGCTGGTACAGAGTACGTTTTCGCGCCTGGGCGCGGTGCTGGATGAATTGGGCATAGGGCAGGTGGACGGGATTTTGCTGGATATCGGCGTGTCGTCTCCGCAACTCGACGATGCGACGCGTGGATTCAGTTTTCGCTTCGATGCCCCGCTCGACATGCGCATGGATCCGGGGAGTGGACTGTCGGCTGCAGACTGGCTGGCGACGGCGGCAGAGGAGGAGATCAGTGAAGTCATCCGCACCTATGGGGAAGAGCGGTTTGCTAAATCGATTGCGCGCGCGCTTGTTGCGGCACGGCAAAAAGAGGCCATCCGTAGCACCGGGCAACTCGCGAATCTCATCGCCGCAACGGTCAAGAAGCGCGAACCGGGGCAACACCCGGCGACCCGCAGCTTCCAGGCTATACGGATTTATCTCAACCGCGAGCTTGAAGAACTGAGCATCGTGTTGCCGCAATGCGTGGACAGGCTGCAGCCCGGCGGCAGGCTTGTCGTCATCAGTTTCCATTCGCTCGAAGATCGCATCGTCAAGCGTTTCATGCGCGATGAGTCCCAGGGGGAACAGGCGCCGCGCCGGCTGCCGATACCGGCCGCCATGCTGAAACCGGGGCGTCTGAAACGTGTGGGTCGTGCCCAGCATGCAAGCGATGCCGAAATCGCAGCCAATCCGCGTGCGCGTAGCGCCGTATTGCGGGTGGCGGAGCGTATGGGCGAGACGACATGAGCCGTCTCAATGTCGTCCTCGCATTGGTGCTGGTGGCGTGTGCGCTGGCGGTGATCCAGGCGCAGCATCGTGCGCGCACGTATTTTGTCGAGCTGGAACGCCTGAAAAAAGAGGCGCGCGTGCTGGACGAGCAATGGGGGCAATTGCAGCTGGAGCAAGGCACCTGGGCCAATCCGGCACGGGTCGATACGCTTGCAAGGACCCGGCTGGGCCTGATTGCGCCGCCGCATGATCGTGTGCGCATCGAAACGCTGACGAACGCGCCATGAACTACCATTCGCGCAAACTGCTCAAGCTGAATCTCGCTCCCTGGCGCATGGCGACGGTGGGCGGTCTGCTGCTTGCCGGGTTGACGGTGGTGGCCGGGCGCGCCTTCTATCTGCAGGGCCTCAATACCGATTATTTGCAGGGCAAGGGCGATGCGGTGGCCAATCGCAACCTTACTCTGCCGGCGCACCGTGGACAGGTGACTGACCGCTACGGCCAGTTGCTGGCGATCAGTACGCCGGTCGAATCCCTGTGGGCGCGCGCGACCGAACTCAATCTGTCGGCAGACCAGCGCGCGCATCTGGCCAGAGTGCTCGAGATCTCGCCGTCGGAGCTGACAAAAATCCTGTCGCACAAAACGCGCGGCGAATTCAGCGTGCGCCGCCCGGTTACTCCGGAGCAGGCCGTCAAGATCGCCGCCATGGGGTTGCCGGGCTTGACGCTGCGGCGCGAATACCGCCGTTACTATCCGGCGGGGGCGGTCACTGCCCAGGTGGTGGGCTTCACCAATGTGGACGACAAAGGGCAGGAAGGCGTCGAGCGCGCCTACCAGGACTGGCTGGCCGGGCGCGCGGGCGAGCGCCAGATCCTGCGTGACCGTCACGGCAACACCATTCGCGATCTGGCGCCGATCAAGACCGCGCAGATGGGCGGCAACCTGACCCTGTCGCTTGATCTCAAGATCCAGTATCTGGCACACCGTGAACTGGCGGCGGCAATCGAGAAACACAAAGCCAAGGGCGGCAGCATCGTGGTGCTCGACGCCAAGACCGGCGAGATCCTTGCGCTGGTGAACCAACCGGTTTTCAATCCCAACAACCGCCAGAATTACAAGCCGGACCTGATGCGCAACCGCGCGGTGATCGACACCTTTGAACCGGGGTCCACCGTCAAGCCCTTCGTCGCGGCAGCGGTACTGGAGCGGGGCCTGTTCCGCCCGGACAGCGTGATCGAAACGCCGGACAACTTTCGGGTCGGAAACAAGCTGGTGCACGACGAACACCACCACGATCACCTGACGGTGACGCAGATCATCCAGATATCGAGCAATGTCGGTGCCGCCAAAATGGCGATGACATTGACGCCACAGCAGCATTGGGAGGTGTTGCATCGTGCCGGGTTCGGCCAGTTGCCGGGTTCGGGCTTCCCGGGCGAGACTGCCGGGCGGCTGCGCGATCCGGCGACCTGGAAGCCGGTCGAACAGGCCACCATGGCGTATGGCTACGGATTGTCGGTCAGCCTGCTGCAACTGACCCGGGCCTACATGGCGTTTGCCAACGACGGCGAAGTCATGCCGTTGTCTTTCCTCAAGCGTGAGCCGCAGGAGATCGTCGGCGAACGGGTGTTCTCTCCGACCGTGGCACGGGAAGTGCGCGCGATGATGGAGACCGTGACTCAGGAAGGCGGTACCGGGACATTGACCCGGGTGCCGGGTTATCGCGTGGCCGGCAAAACCGGTACCGCACACAAGCTCGTCAATGGCCATTACGCGCCGGACCGTTATCTGGCCTCCTTCGTCGGCATGGCGCCGGCGTCGAATCCGCGTCTCATCATTGGCGTGGCGATCGACGAGCCATCGGATGGCGTGTATTACGGCGGCAGCGTCGCAGGGCCTGTCTTCGCGCAGGTCATGGCAGCGAGCCTGCGCCTGCTCGGGCTGCCGCCTGATGCACCGGAAACCGAAACGAAGATGACCGAGAATGCCGTGTCGGCCAAGGGGGGCGCGTGATGGCGACGGCCGGCTCGCATCCCGTTTCCGGCCTGGCCGCATCCCAGGCTATCCACGAGACGGTGCCGCATATTCTGGAACGGCTCGGGATCGCCGTCGGCGAACTCACCAGCGACAGCCGCAAGGCCGTGCCCGGTACGGTGTTCGCCGCTTATCCCGGCGAGGCGCGCGACGGGCGGGATTTCATTGCGCAAGCCGTGGCGCGGCGTGTCGACGGCGTGTTGTGGGAAGCGGACCATTACCAGTGGGATCCGGCGCTGGGCATCCCCAACGCCGGCGTGGTCGGGTTGAAGACCCGTATCGGCGAAATCGCCGCGCACGTATATGGCGAGCCTTCGCGCGCGCTGCACATGGTCGGCGTCACCGGCACCAACGGCAAGACCTCGGTGGCGCACTGGGTGGCACAGGCCTTCACGCAACTGGGGCGCAAGGCGGCTGTCGTCGGTACCGTCGGCAACGGTTTTCCGCCTGTCGGAGGCAAGTCCGGCGCGCTGACGCCTGCACTCAACACCACGCCCGACGCCATCGAATTGCAGCAGCGTCTTGCGGCGTACCGGCAGCAGGGCGCGGTCGCCTGTGCGATGGAAGTCTCGTCGCACGGGCTCGCGCAGGGCCGCGTCAACGGCACCCGCTTCAATGTCGCCGTGCTGACCAATCTGTCGCGCGACCACCTCGACTACCACGGCAGCATGGAGAACTATGCCGACGCCAAGGCCCGACTGTTCAGCTGGCCCGGGCTGCAATGGGTCGTGGTCAACGTCGACGACGAGTTCGGGCGGCGGCTGGAAAGCGAAACCCGGCCCGCGCGCGTCGCCGGATACGGATTCCAGCGCGGTGCGGTGGTAGCGGAAAAATTGCATCTATCCCAGGCTGGCTTGCACCTGCGGGTTCATACCGACTGGGGCAATGCCGAGTTCGATGTGCCGCTGCTGGGGCGTTTCAATGCAGCCAATCTGCTGGCCGTGCTCACCACCCTGCTGGTTTCGGACGTGAAGCTGGACGATGCCTGCCAGGCATTGACCCATGTCACGCCGCCGCCGGGACGGATGCAGACGCTGGGCGGCGATGTGCATCCCCTGGTAGTCGTGGATTATGCCCATACGCCCGATGCGCTGGAAAAAGTGCTTGCCACGCTGCGTGAAATCGCCGGCGGCGGGCGTTTGATCTGCGTCTTCGGCTGCGGTGGTAATCGTGACAAGGGCAAGCGTCCGTTGATGGGACGGGCCACCGCCAAAGGCGCGGATGAAGTCTGGGTCACCAGCGACAATCCACGCAACGAAGACCCGCATCACATCATTCAAGACATTCTCGCCGGGATGAACGGCAAGCCGCATGTCGAGCCCGATCGCGCGCGCGCGATCTTCGAGGCCATCGGCGGCGCGCATCAAGGCGATGTGGTGCTGATCGCCGGCAAGGGTCATGAGGACTACCAGGAAGTTGCGGGCGAGCGCCTGCCGTTCTCCGATGTGGCCGTGGCGAAGAAGGCACTGGAGGCGTGGACATGAGCGACCGAGCCTGCGCAGTTGCGAGCACCGCGAATGGCCACCTGCGCCGACGTGCTGCAATCGGCTATGGGGCAAACCTGACGGAGGCATGGACATGATGCGTCTTTCCGAAGCCGCCGCCATGCTGGGCGTACCGTTTGCGGGTGAGGATGCCGAGGTGCTGCGCATCGCCACCGACAGCCGGACGATCCGGCCGGGCGATCTCTTCATCGCGTTGCGCGGCGAAAAATTCGACGGCGGCAGGTTTGCCGGCCAGGCACTGGGGCAGGGCGCGGTCGGCGTGGTGCTCGACCCGGCCCAGGCACCCGATGTGACCGCCGCCATCCGTGTCGACGATACCCGCCGGGCATTGGGCAAGCTGGCGGCCGCCTGGCGCGGACGCTTCGCCGTTCCGGTGGTCGCCATCACCGGCAGCAACGGCAAGACCACGGTCAAGGAAATGCTGGCGGCGATCCTGCGGGCGGAAGCCGGATCGGACGCCGCCGTGCTTCATACCGAAGGCAATCTCAACAACGACATCGGCCTGCCGCTGATGCTGCTGCGCCTGCGCGAGTCGCATCAATACGCCGTACTGGAAATGGGCATGAACCATGCAGGCGAAATCGACTATCTGACGCGCCTGGCCGCGCCCGATGTGGCAGTGGTCAACAACGCCCTGTCCGCGCACATCGGCTTTCTCGGTTCGATCGAGAATATCGCACGCGCCAAGGGCGAGATATTCAATGGCCTGTCGGATGCCGGTATCGCGGTGTTCAACGCCGATGATCCGCATGCCTGGCTGTGGCGCGAAGCCAATGCGCACCGCTGCGTGATCGACTTCGGCATCAGGCAGCCGGCTGCGGTGCGCGGGCACTACCAGCCGTGCGATTTCGGCTCGGTGCTGACCCTCGCGCTACCCAATGCCACACTGGAAATCAGCCTACAGCTGCCGGGCGAGCACAACGCAATGAATGCGCTCGCCGCGGCGGCGGCCGCCTTTGCGCTCGACATCAGCCACCGCAGCATCGTCGCCGGGCTGTCGGGATTCGGCGGCGTCAAGGGTCGCCTGCAGAAGAAGCCCGCACTGCACGGCAGCACCTTCATCGACGACACCTACAACGCCAATCCCGATTCGGTTAAGGCCGCATTGGCCGTGCTGGCGCAACAGGCCGGCAAGAAAGTGCTGGTGCTGGGTGATATGGGCGAACTGGGCAGCGACGCCGCGGCGATGCACGCTCAGATCGGACAGGCGGCACGCGAAGCCGGCGTCGACAGGTTGCTGGCGCTGGGCGAACTGACGAAGGAAACCGTCGGAGCCTTCGGCGCCGGGGCAATGCATTTCGAACGTATCCAGGAACTGCTTGCCGAACTCGAAAACGCACTCACGCCCGACACCACCGTGCTGGTGAAAGGTTCGCGTTTCATGCAGATGGAACGCGTGGTCAACAGTTTTATGGAAGACCCGGCACCTCCGCAGCCGGGGCACGAGGGACACTGACATGCTCCTGTGGCTGTTTCAGCATCTAGGCCAGGACGTTCGGGTATTCAACGTCTTCAACTACCTGACGCTGCGTGCCGTGCTGGCCACGCTCACCGCGCTGACGATCTCCTTCATCGTCGGCCCGGCCGTGATCCGCAAGCTCACTGCGCTGAAAATCGGCCAGTCGGTGCGCAGCGACGGCCCGCAAACCCATCTGGTCAAGGCCGGCACGCCGACCATGGGCGGCGCGTTGATCCTGGTCTCGGTCGCCGTGACCACGCTGCTGTGGGCGGACCTGTCCAACGACTATGTGTGGCTGGCCTTGCTTACCCTGCTGGGCTTCGGCGTCATCGGCTGGGTCGACGACTGGCGCAAGGTCGTCGAGAAGAACTCGCGCGGCCTGCCCTCGCGCTGGAAATATTTCTGGCAGTCGGTGATCGGCCTCGCGGTCGCGGCCTACCTGTGGCACACGGCCAGCCTGCCGGCGCACACCGAGCTCATCATTCCCTTCCTCAAGCACGCCACGGTTCCGTTGTCGGCGGTGGGCTTCATCGCGCTGACCTATTTCGTCATTGTCGGCTCCAGCAACGCGGTCAACCTGACCGACGGCCTCGATGGCCTGGCAATCCTGCCGACCGTGATGGTGGCATCCGCCCTGGCGATCTTTGCCTACGTCGCGGGCAACGCGGTGTTCTCGAAATACCTCGGCCTGCCGCACGTGCCCGGTGCGGGCGAGCTCGCGGTGTTCTGTTCGGCGATGGCGGGTGCGGGGCTGGCCTTCCTGTGGTTCAACGCCTATCCGGCGGAAGTGTTCATGGGCGACGTCGGCGCGCTGGCGCTGGGTGCGGCGCTCGGCGTGGTCGCCGTCATCGTGCGGCAGGAAATCATCCTCTTCATCATGTGCGGCGTGTTCGTGGTGGAAACCCTGTCGGTCATGGTGCAGGTTGCCTCGTTCAAACTCACCGGCAAACGCGTGTTCCGCATGGCGCCGATCCACCATCACTACGAACTGAAAGGCTGGAAGGAGAACCAGGTGGTGGTGCGTTTCTGGATCATCAGCATGATGCTGGTACTGATCGGCCTGTCGAGCCTGAAACT
The DNA here is from genome assembly GCA_001899305.1 of Thiobacillus sp. 0-1251. Taxonomy (GTDB): domain Bacteria; phylum Pseudomonadota; class Gammaproteobacteria; order Burkholderiales; family Thiobacillaceae; genus Thiobacillus. The sequence continues at coordinate 64,127 of MKWL01000022.1, forward strand.
GAGATGAACTACGACAGCCTGAACCTTTCCGGCAAACAGGTCTTGGTGCTCGGCCTCGGCGACACCGGGCTGTCATGCACCCGCTGGCTGGCGGCGCGTGGCGCCCAGGTGAGCGTGGCCGACAGCCGCGCGACGCCGCCGCATGCTGCGCGTCTGGCGGAATGGTTGCCGCAGGTGCCGCTCTTTACCGGTCCGTTCGACGATGCCCGCTTACTGGCGGCCGACATGCTGGTGCTCAGCCCGGGCGTGCCGTTGGCCGAACCGGCCGTCGCGCGTGCCGTCGCTGCAGGCGTCGAAGTGGTGGGTGATGTGGAGCTGTTCGCTCGCGCGATCCATGCACTCAACACCGAGCGTGCCGCGTCGACCGATTCAAGCGGCCCGATGCGGGTGATCGCCATCACCGGCAGCAACGGCAAGAGCACCGTCACCTCGATGTGCGGCGACATGTGTCGCACGGCTGGGCTGACCACTTGCGTGGCCGGCAATATCGGCCTGCCGGTGCTGGATGCACTGGCCGAGATCGAACAAGGCATCGCCCCTGCACCCCAGGTGTGGGTACTGGAATTATCGAGCTTCCAGCTCGAGACGACCACCAGCCTCAATGCCGATGCCGCCACGGTGCTCAACGTGTCGGAAGACCACATGGATCGCTATCCCGACATGGACGCTTACGCCGCTGCCAAGGCACGCATCTATGACGGCGTCGGCGTGCAGGTGGTGAACCGCGACGATGCACGCAGCCTCGCCATGGCACGACCCGGCCGCCACGTGGTCAGCTTCGGTCTGGATCGCTGCCCGAGGGGAGAGAACTTCGGTTTGTGCGAGGACGAGCTCTGCCTGGGCGGCGACATGCTGATGCCCTTGTCCGCGCTGCCGGTGGCCGGGCTGCACAACGCGGCCAATGCGCTGGCGGCCCTGGCGCTGACCCGCGCGCTGGATTTACCGATGGAGGCCTTGTTGCGCGGTCTGTTGCATTTCAAGGGACTGCCGCACCGGGTGGAAAAAGTCGCCGAGATCGAGGGGGTGACCTACTACGACGACTCGAAAGGCACCAATGTCGGCGCCACCGAGGCCGCGCTGTATGGCATGGGCAATCGCAAGGCAGTGGTGATCCTGGGCGGCGACGGCAAGGGGCAGGATTTCAGCCCGCTCAAGGGGGCAGTGGAAGCCAATGCCCGGGCCGTGGTGCTGATCGGGCGCGACGCCCCGCTGATCGATGCCGCCATCGCAGGCTGTGGCGTCGACGTCTATGCGGCCGCGAGTCTTGCCGATGCGGTAGGCCAGGCGCAGCGTCTCGCCCATCCCGGCGATGCCGTCCTGCTGTCGCCCGCCTGCGCCAGCTTCGATATGTTCCGCAACTACGTTCATCGCGCCGAAGTGTTCGTCGCCGCCGTGAACAAGCTGGCGGCTGAAAGGGCGGCGAACTGATGCTCTATGCCGCGCGTGCGCCCAAACCCAGTGCCGAGCTCGATTTCAGCCTGCTGTGGCTGGCCATGGGCCTGCTGGCGATCGGCCTGGTGATGGTCTATTCCGCGTCGATTGCGATCGCCGAAGCCGCTCGTTATACCCATCACAACGGCGAGTACTACCTGCTGCGGCAGGGCATCTTCATCGCCATGGGCGTCGGGGTCGGCATCGCCGCGTTCCGGGTGCCGATGCGCGTGTGGCAGCAGGCAGCTCCCTATCTCTTTCTGGCCGGCCTGCTGTTGCTGGTGGTCGTGCTGATCCCGCATATCGGTCGAGAGGTCAACGGCAGCCGGCGCTGGATTCCGCTCGGTTTTGCCAACCTGCAGCCCTCGGAACTGATGAAGTTCCTTGCCGTGTTGTATGCGGCCGACTACACCACGCGCAAGGCCGCCTTCATGCATGACTTCAAGAAGGGGTTTCTGCCGATGGCCGCGGTGATGATGCTGGCCGGTGCCCTGTTGCTGCGCGAGCCGGATTTCGGCGCCTTCGTCGTCATCGTCTCGATCGCCATGGGCATTCTGTTTCTCGGCGGTCTCAACTGGAAGGTATTCGCTGGACTGGTGGTGGTGCTGCTGGTCGGGTTTGCTCTCCTGATCCTGACCTCGCCGTATCGCCTGCAGCGCGTGCTCGGCTTCATGGATCCGTTCGCCGACCCGTATGGCAAGGGTTACCAGCTGTCGCACGCCCTGATCGCCTTCGGTCGTGGCGAGTGGCTGGGCCTGGGCCTGGGCGGCAGCATCGAAAAACTGTTCTACCTGCCGGAGGCGCACACCGATTTCCTGATGGCCGTGATCGCCGAGGAGTTCGGTTTCGTCGGCGTCGTCGTGGTAATCGGTCTGTTTGGCTGGCTCATCGTCAAGGCCTTCCTGATCGGCCACCGTGCAGCCCAGCTCGAGCGCAATTTCTGTGCACTGGTGGCGCAGGGCATCGGGATCTGGATCGGTGTGCAGGCGCTCATCAACATGGGCGTGAACGTCGGCCTTCTGCCCACCAAGGGTCTCACGCTGCCTTTCCTGTCGTTCGGCGGCAGCGGCATCATCGCCAACTGCCTGGCGGTCGCCATCCTGTTGCGCATCGACTGGGAACACCGGCAGATGATGCGGGGAAAAACCTTCTGATGGCCGCCCTGAACCGTACGCTCATGGTCATGGCCGGCGGCACCGGCGGTCACGTCTACCCGGCGCTTGCGGTGGCCGACGCGCTGCGCGCGCGCGGCTGGGAGGTATTCTGGCTCGGTACGCGCGCCGGGCTGGAAGCGCGCGTAGTCCCGGCGGCGGGCATCGACATGGTGTGGGTCAGCATGGGGGGCGTGCGTGGCAAGGGCCTGCTGAAAAAACTGCTGTTGCCGGCCACCCTGCTGGTCGCCTTCTGGCAGAGCCTTGTCGCCATCCTCAAGCGCCGCCCCGATGTCGTGCTCGGCATGGGCGGTTATACCGCCTTCCCCGGCGGCATGATGGCGAGCCTGCTCAACCGGCCCCTGGTCATCCACGAACAGAATTCGATCGGCGGCCTCACCAACCGGGTGCTGGCTTGTCTTGCAGACCGTGTGCTGACGGCTTTTCCCAAGGTATTCACTCATACGCACGACAAACCGATCCCATGCCGTCATGTGACGAGCGAATGGGTGGGTAACCCAGTACGGAGCGACATTGTCGCTCTGGCAAACGAGCAGCGCACCGACATTGCCGCCGCCACGCCGATGGCGCACAGCGGACCGCTACGCCTGCTGGTGGTCGGCGGCAGTCTCGGCGCACAGGCCCTGAACGAACGGGTCCCGCAGGCGCTGGCCCTGCTGCCTGCGGACCAGCGTCCGCAGGTCGTCCATCAGTCCGGCCGTCAGCACCTGGATGCGTTGCGTACGAACTATGCCGCCGCCGGCGTCGAGGCCGAGGTGCGCGATTACATCGAGGACATGGCTGCCGCCTATCGCGACTGTGATTTCGCCATCTGCCGTGCCGGTGCGATGACCGTGGCCGAACTGGCCTGTGCCGGTGTGCCTGCGGTGCTGGTGCCTTTCCCCTTTGCGGTGGACGACCACCAGACCGGCAACGCCGAGTTTCTGTCCGATGCCGGTGCAGCTTGGCTGATGCAACAAAAGGACCTGAGTGCGGAAAAGCTGGCCGCGCTGATCGGAAGCCTCGACCGCGCCACACTCGCCGTCATGTCGGACAAAGCCCGGCAACTGGCCAAGCCCGATGCCACGGCTCGCGTCGCCGATATTTGCGAGGCACTTGCCAAATGAAACACGCCGTCAAGCACATCCATTTCGTGGGCATTGGTGGAGTCGGCATGAGCGGTATCGCCGAAGTGCTGCTGAACCTGGGTTATAGCGTGTCGGGCTCGGACCTGGCCGACAACGCGGTGACGCAGCGGCTGGCCGGACTGGGCGCGCGCATCCATCGCGGCCATGCGGCGGAGAATATCGTCGACGCCGATGCTGTCGTCACTTCGACCGCAGTACAGGAAGACAACCCCGAGGTCATCGCTGCGCGCGAGAAGAAGATTCCCATCGTGCCGCGCGCACTGATGCTGGCCGAACTGATGCGGCTGCAGCGCGGCATTGCGATCGCCGGCACGCACGGCAAGACCACCACCACCAGCCTGGTTGCCAGCATTCTCGGCGAAGCCGGCATGGACCCGACCTACGTCATCGGCGGCAAGCTCACTGCCGCCGGCACCAACGCGCGACTCGGCAAGGGCGATTTCCTGGTGGCCGAGGCCGACGAGTCCGATGCCTCCTTCCTTTACCTCACGCCGGTGATCGCGATCGTCACCAACATCGACGCCGATCACATGGATACCTATGGCCATGATTTCGAGCGCCTGAAAACCGCCTTCGTCGACTTCTGCCAGCGGCTCCCCTTCTACGGTATGGCGGTGCTGTGCATCGACGATCCGCACGTGCGCGAGATCCTGCCGCGCATCACCAAGCCGATCACCACCTACGGTCTGGACGAGTCGGCGCAGGTGCGTGCGGTCAATCCGCGCTTCGAGCGCGGCCAGATGCGTTTCACGGTCAAGCGCGAAGGCATGGCCGATCTCGACGTGATGCTGAATCACCCGGGCATGCACAACGTGCTGAATGCGCTGGCGGCGATTGCCGTGGCGAGCGAAGTCGGTGCCGATGATGCCGCCATCGTCAAGGCGCTTGCCGAGTTCCATGGCGTGGGCCGCCGCTTCCAGCGTTACGGCGAGTTGTCCGCGAAGGATGGCGGGAAGTATTGCCTGGTCGACGACTACGGCCATCATCCGGTCGAGATGGCCGCCACGCTTGCCGCAGCGCGCGGCGCCTTTCCCGGCCGGCGTCTGGTGCTGGTGTTCCAGCCACATCGTTTCACGCGCACGCGCGACTGCTTCGAGGATTTCGTGAAAGTGCTGTCGGAAACCGACGTGCTGGTGTTGACCGAGGTGTACCCGGCAGGCGAGGCCCCCATCGTGGCGGCCGATGGCCGCGCGCTGGCGCGCGCGGTGCGGGTGGCAGGCAAGGTCGAGCCGGTGTTCGTGGAAAACGTGACCGATGTCCCTGCCACGGTGCGCGATCTCGCGCAGGCGGGCGACGTGGTGCTGGTGATGGGAGCCGGCAGTATCGGCCAGGTGGCGCCCGCACTGGGTTCGGAATCCGCCGGGAGGACAAACCATGCGGCATGACTACCGCATGAGCGAAGTCGACATGGCGGGCGGGGGCGCACCCGTCCTGCGCGGGCACTTCCTCTACAACGAACCGATGAAGAAGCATGTGTCGTGGCGCGCTGGCGGTGCCGCGCAACGCGTCTACATTCCGGCCGATCTCGAGGATCTGACCTGGCTGGTCCGTTCGGTCCCGGCGCACGAAAGCGTTCACATGGTGGGCTTGGGCAGCAATCTGCTGGTGCGTGACGGCGGGGTCGCCGGCGTGGTGATCTTGTTGCACGGCGTGCTGAGAAAACTGGCCATCGAAAGCCGTACGCATGGATTGCCGCCGGCACCGGCAGATGTCGACACCGCCTTGGTGTACGCCCAGGCAGGCGTCGCCTCGCCCAAGCTGGCACGTTTTGCCGCCAACCACGATCTCGTCGGCGGCGAGTTCTGGGCCGGCATTCCGGGCACCGTCGGCGGTGCCATCGCCATGAACGCCGGCTGCTACGGCAGCGAAACCTGGGACAAGCTGGTGCAGGTACAAACCCTGGATCGCGATGGCCAGTTGAACGAACGGTTGCCGGATGAATATGTGACCGGCTACCGCCATGTCGCGCTGAAGCTTCCGCATCAGGAATGGTTCATCGGCGGCTGGTTCCGCCTCACGCGTGGCGATGGCGCGGCTTCGCGCGAAATCATCAAGGACTTGCTGAAAAAACGCATTGCCTCGCAGCCGCTGAATCTGCCCAACGCCGGTTCGGTGTTCCGCAATCCCCCTGGCGACTATGCGGCCCGGCTGGTCGAGACCTGTGGCCTCAAGGGTTTCAGGATCGGTGGCGCGCAGGTGTCGACCAAGCATGCCAACTTCATCGTCAATACAGGCAACGCCACGGCAGCCGACATCGAGCGACTGATCGAGCATGTGGAAGAGACCGTGGAGACGCGCACCAATGTGCGGTTGATCCGCGAAGTGAGAATTATTGGAGAACGTCTGTGAGCACGATCGTATCGGCGAAGGCATTCGGAAAAGTCGCCGTGATGCTGGGCGGCACGTCGGCGGAACGGCCGGTGTCGCTCAATAGCGGCGCAGCGGTGCTGGCTGCGCTGGCCCGACAGGGGGTCGATGCGCACGCATTCGACCCGGCGAACCGTAATCTCGGAGATCTCATCACAGGTGAGTTCGACCGGGTCTTCATCGCGCTGCACGGGCGCTACGGCGAGGATGGGTGCATGCAGGGCGCACTCGAACTGCTGGGCATTCCCTATACCGGCAGCGGCGTGATGGCGTCGGCCATCGGCATGGACAAGTGGCGTACCAAGCTGTTGTGGCGCGCCGCCGGACTGCCGACTGCCGACTGGGACATTCTCACCGCGGCCAGCGATTTTGTCGCAGCGGAAAAGAAGCTGGGCCTGCCCATTTTCGTGAAGCCCGCCCGTGAGGGGTCGAGCATCGGCATGAGCAAGGTGACCGAGCCGGGTACGCTGAAGGCGGCCTATGAGACCGCCGCCGAACACGACACATTGGTGCTGGCCGAGAAGTTCATCGACGGCGCCGAATTCACCGTCGGCATCCTCGGCGAGACCGCCTTGCCGCTAATCCGCCTGGAGCCCGCGAAAGACAAGGCCTTCTACGACTTCGAAGCCAAATACCTGCGCAACGATACCCAATATCACTGCCCGGCTGGGCTCCCGGAGATGCAGGAAATGGCGTTGCGGAAATTGGCGCTCGACGCTTTCCGCCTGGTCGGCGGGCGCGGCTGGGGACGGGTCGACGTCATGCTGGACAGCCTCGGCAACCCCTACCTGCTGGAGGTGAATACCTCGCCCGGCATGACCGACCACAGCCTGGTGCCGATGGCCGCGCGCGTCGCCGGCCTGGATTTCGACGCCCTGTGCATGAAGATACTGGAGCAGACGCTGTGACGTCTCCGGAACTCGCCGCCCATCCGCTGTCGCAGGTCGCCCGTGTGCTGACCTGGGGCGCGCTCGGGCTGCTGGCCTACGGCGCCGCCAGCTGGGTGGCTGCGCAGCCGTGGTTCGCCCTGCACACCATCGAGGTGAAAACGCCGGTCGCGCACGTCACCGAGGCGCAGATCCGGCTGGTGGCGGAGCGGCAGGTGCGCGGCACCTTCTTCACCGTCGATCTCGAACGCGTGCGCAACAGCCTGGAAAAACTGCCCTGGGTGCGCGAAGCGCGCGTGGAGCGTCGCTGGCCCGATACGCTGGTGGTGTCGCTCACCGAACATGTGCCGCTGGCACGCTGGAACGACGATGCCCTGGTGAGCGAGACCGGCGAAGTGTTTGGTGCCGCTGTGTCCACCAAGCTGCCGCGCCTTGTCGGCCCCGAGGGCAGCAGCACCGAAGTGGTCGCGACGTACCGCCGCTATCAGGCGGCGCTGGCTCCCCTAGGCATGACGATAGACGAATTGCGGCTGTCACCGCGCCGCGCCTGGCGTGTGCGCCTCGACAACGGCATGCAGCTGGCGCTTGGCCGGATGCAGACCGACAAGCGGCTGGCGCGTTTCGTCGCCCTGTATCCGCGCCTGTTCGGCCCGCAGCCGGCAAAGGACGGGCAGGCTGCGGCCACCCCTCCCATCCCGCTGATGGTTGACCTGCGCTACACCGACGGCTTCGCCGTGCGCATGCCGAACGGCGTGACCCCTTTTAAATCGAGTGAAACATGAGTGCACCGCAACATGAGTAAGCCAAGAGATCCCAAAAACCTCGTCGTCGGTCTCGACATCGGCACCTCCAAGATCGTCTGCATCGTTGCCGAGATCAACGACGAGGGCATGCTCGAGGTCATCGGCATGGGCACGCATCCGTCGCGCGGCCTGCGCCGTGGCGTGGTGGTCAACATCGAAGCCACCGTCAACGCCATCCAGCGCGCGCTGGAGGAGGCCGAGCTGATGGCCGACTGCAAGATCCGCGAGGTGTACACCGGCATCGCCGGCAGCCACATCAAGAGCTTCAACTCGCACGGCATGTTCGCCATCAAGGACAAGGAAATCAGCCAGATGGACGTCGACCGCGTGGTGGAAACCGCGCGTGCGGTGAACATCCCGACCGATCAGCAGATCCTGCACACCATCCCGCAGGAATTCATCGTCGACGGCCAGGAAGACGTGCGCGATCCGCTCGGCATGAGCGCGGTGCGCCTGGAGGTGAAGGTGCACATCGTCACCGGCGCGGTGTCGGCGGCGCAGAACATCATCAAATGCGTACGCCGCTGCGGGATCGAAGTAGCCGACCTGGTGCTGCAGCCGCTGGCCAGCGCGATGGCGGTGCTGACCGAGGACGAGAAGGAACTCGGCGTGTGCCTGGTCGACATCGGCGGCGGCACCACCGACATCGCGGTGTTCACCAACGGTGCCATCCGCCATACCGCGGTGATTCCGGTGGCGGGCGACCAGGTCAACAACGACATCGCGGTGGCGTTGCGCACGCCGCCGAAGGAGGCCGAGGACATCAAGGTGCAATACGGCTGCGCCTTGCGCCAGCTGGCCGACGCGCGCGACATGATCGAAGTGCCCGGCATCGGCGACCGTCCGCCACGGACGCTGTCCCGCCAGACGCTGGCCGAATTCATCGAACCGCGCATGGAAGAGCTGTATTCGCTGGTGCAGGCCGAATTGCGCCGTAGCGGATTCGAGGAACTGCTGTCGTCCGGCATCGTCATTACCGGCGGCTCGGCGGCGATGCAGGGCATGGTCGAGCTCGGCGAAGAGGTCTTCCACATGCCGGTGCGGATGGGGTGGCCGCGTTATGAAGGCGCGCTGTCGGACGTCATGCGCAATCCGCGTTATGCCACTTGCATGGGCCTGTTGATGGCCGGCCTGGAAGCGCGCGGGCGCGATGCGCCGAAGTTGTCCAGCGGCAACTTCAAGGACATTTTTGAACGCATGAAGAGCTGGTTCAAGGGGAATTTTTGACGCCGTGCGAACGACGTTGAAACGGTATTTGGCGGTGGTGTCGGGTGTATCGGTACATCGAGGCAAACACGCCAAAGGATTTTCGAGTGTGGTTTTTGATTGGGCAAAAAGGAGGAAGCAATATGTTTGAACTGATGGATGTAGACACCCAGGACGCAGTGATCAAGGTCATCGGCGTGGGCGGTTGTGGCGGCAATGCGGTCGATCACATGATCAGCTCCGGATTGAATGGCGTGGAGTTCATCGCCATCAATACCGACGCGCAGGCGCTGAAGCGCAACCAGGCCAAGCTGCAACTGCAGTTGGGCAACGGCGTGACCAAGGGCCTGGGCGCCGGCGCCAACCCCGATGTCGGCCGCGAAGCCGCGCTGGAAGACCGCGAGCGCATTGCCGAATTGATCGACGGCGCCGACATGCTGTTCATCACCGCCGGCATGGGTGGCGGTACGGGCACCGGTGCGGCGCCGGTGGTGGCCGAGGTCGCCAAGGAACTCGGCATCCTCACGGTGGCGGTCGTCACCAAGCCCTTCATGTTCGAAGGCAAGCGCGTGCGCGCCGCCAACGCTGGCATCGAGGCGCTGTCGCGCCACGTCGATTCGCTGATCATCATTCCCAACGAGAAATTGATGCAGGTGCTGGGCGACGACGTCTCCATGCTCGACGCCTTCAAGGCCGCCAACAACGTGCTGCATGGCGCCGTCGGTGGCATCGCCGAAGTCATCAACTGCCCCGGCCTGGTCAACGTCGACTTCGCCGACGTGCGCACCGTGATGAGCGAGATGGGCATGGCCATGATGGGTTCGGCACAGGCCAGCGGCGAGAACCGTGCGCGCATCGCCGCCGAGCAGGCCGTCGCCAGCCCGTTGCTGGAAGACGTCAACCTCGCCGGCGCGCGCGGCGTGCTGGTCAACATCACCGCTTCCTCCACCGTCAAGATGAAGGAAATCCACGAGGTGATGAACACCATCAAGGGCTTCACCGCGGAAGAGGCCACCGTCATCGTCGGCCAGGTGCTCGACGACACCATGGAAGACGCTCTGCGCGTCACCATGGTCGCCACCGGCCTGGGCAATCCCGTTGCCCGGCAGAACCAGAAGCCGATGCAGATCATCCGCACCGGCACCGATGATGCGCCGATGATGGTGAACGGCAACAGCGAGGAACTGCCCAGCGTGATGACCAGCCGTCGTAGCCGGACCATCCAGGCGATGACCGATTCCGGCATCGACACCCTGGACATCCCGGCCTTCCTGCGTCGCCAAGCTGACTGAGCGTGGTTGTAGCCGCATACGATTCCGCATGGGCTTTAGCCCATAGCGGATCGGAGTCCTTTAGGGCTTTAGCGGCTTTACAACCACGGCCTGCCCCTTGCGGGTAGAACGAGGTTGTTGCCGCGTACGAGTCCACGATGGGCTTCCGTCCATCGTGGATCGGCGTCTTTTGCGTGGGAATCCCATGCCGGGTGAACTCGTCCGCATGGAACCGGGTCCTATTCCCGTTCCATGTGTAGGGTTGCCTGTCGCGCGACCGGTTAAAATGGCGGAATGATCAAGCAACGTACTCTTAAAACGCCCGTCAAGGCGACCGGCGTCGGTCTGCATTCCGGCGTCAAGGTCGAGATGACCCTGCGCCCTGCCGGGCCCAATACCGGCATCGTGTTCAGGCGCATGGATCTCGATTCGCCGGTCGACCTCAAGGCCGACCCCTATCTGGTTACCGACACCCGGCTGTGCTCGATGCTCGAGTCCGGTCCGGCCAAGGTATCGACCGTCGAGCATCTGATGTCGGCGCTCGCCGGCCTGGGGATCGACAACCTGTTGGTCGATCTGACCGGCCCGGAGATTCCCATCATGGATGGCTCCTCGGCGCCGTTCGTGTTCTTGCTGCAGTCCGCCGGCATCGTCGAGCAGGATGCGGCGAAGCAGTATGTGCGCATCACGCAGCCGATCGAGGTGAAGGACGGCGACAAATGGGCGCGTTTCGTTCCACACAACGGCTTCAAGGTCGAATTCACCATCGACTTCAAGCATCCCGTGTTCGACAAGAGCGGCAAGACCGTCAGCATTGATTTCGCCGACACGGCCTACACGAAGGAAGTCGCGCGCGCCCGTACCTTCGGCTTCATGCACGAGGTCGAGGCCTTGCGCAACAGCGGACTGGCGCTGGGCGGCTCACTCGACAACGCCATTGTCATGGATGAATACCGCGTGCTGAACCAGGATGGCCTGCGTTATGACGACGAGTTCGTCAAACACAAGGTGCTCGACGCCATTGGCGATCTCTATCTGCTGGGTCATCCGGTCATCGGCGCCTTCGAGGCCTACAAATCAGGCCATGCGCTCAACAATGCGCTGCTGCGCGAGTTGCTGCAGCACCGGGAATCCTGGGAATTCGTCAGCTTCGCGCATGAAGAGGAGGTGCCGGCCGCCTTCCTGCGCCTGCATCCGCTCACGGCCTGATGATCGTCATCCGGCTGCTGATCGTCGCCCTGCTCATTGCGGTGGCTGCGCTCGGGTTGGCCTGGCTGTTCACCGGCAATCGGAAATATCTCGGATATATGGGCCGCGTGCTGCGTTTCGCGATCGTGTTTGGCTTTGTCGCCGCCTTGTTGTTTGTAGTGGAACGCGTGGTACTGAGATGAGCGACGATGTGGAAAAGCCACAGCCAAGGCATGGAATTGATGCTATAAAACAACGGAGTGTGCGGACCGTATCGAGTACCAAGCAAGGCGCATTCCGCGACGGCGCTTGCGAAAATTAGGGTGGAATGGCGTATTTACAAGGCCGCCGAGGCTATCCATATAAAACCCTGGAGGAGTAACATTGCGCCAGACCGCACTCCTGCTGATGGGAGAGCGCTAGCTTATTGTTGAAGATCCGTCCATTTTGAATCCCACAGATCCCAAGGAGTAACCCTATGCGTATCAAGACCCTGTCAGTCCTCATCGCCCTTGCCGGCACGGCCCTGCAGGCGCACGCGGCGGACGACCGCCTCTACGTCGCGCCGACCCTGAACTACACCTTCTCCGACAACGATCGCCACGCCGACGACGGCTGGGGCGGCGGTCTGGCACTCGGCAAGCCCATCACCGAACACCTGAACATGGAGTTGTCGCTGACGGGCAGTTCGCTTGATTACAAGACCGGCAGCGGCAAGTACGACCTGTGGGGTCTGGGGGTCGACGCGCTGTATCTCTTCAACCGCGATGCCGACTTTACGCCCTACGGCGTGGTGGGCTTGGGCGCCTTGTACACCGACATCCCGGGCAAGCATGACACCGGCTTGATGGGCAATATCGGCCTCGGCATCATGAAGCGCCTGACCGACAATATTTCCCTGCGTGCCGACGCACGCTACCGCATGGATGGCAATTCCACCAAGGCGTTTGGGGCGAATGATTTCGGCGACGCGATCATCAGTGTCGGCCTGAACTTCGCCCTGGGCCAGAAAGCCCAGCCCATGCCCAAGCCGGAACCCGCGCCTGCCCCCGTTGCAGAGCCCGCGCCTGCCCCCATGCCGGAACCTGCGCCCGCCCCTGTCGCGCAGCCGGAGCCTGCCGCCCCGGCGCTCAAGACTCCGCAGGCGCAGCAGCTCGATCAAGCCAAGTCGGGCGATGTGGTGGTGATCCTGGAAGGCGTGAATTTCGAGTTTGATTCCGCCCGCCTGCGCCCGGATGCCATCACCATCCTTGACGAGGCCGTGACGGTGCTGAACCGCCGCAAGGACATCAGCGTGGACGTGGTCGGCCACACCGACAGCACCGGTACCAAGCAGTACAACCAGGGCTTGTCCGAGCGCCGTGCCAAGTCGGTGTACGACTATTTCGTCAACAAAGGCATCGCCGCCGATCGGCTGACCACCAAGGGCTATGGCGAGACCAAGCCCATCGCCAGCAACGCCACCCGCGAAGGTCGTGCCAAGAACCGTCGCGTGGAGCTGGTCGTCAAGTAAGCGCACACCGCCGTACACGGAAAGGCCGCATCTACGGATGCGGCCTTTTTGCTTTTATGGACGAGAGCTAACAGGCGCGGCTCGAGGAAGGGACGTGCCGGGCGGCTGCAAGCAGCCGGCTCGAATCCGGGTCCAGGTGGGTAATCAATGATGGCCTAGACGCGCGGCGCCAGGCAGACACGGTTGCGGCCGCCATGCTTCGCCGCATAGAGGCCGGCGTCCGCGCGGCTGATGGCCTGTTCGTAGGACTCCGCGCCGTCATACTGGCTGACGCCGATGCTGACGGTGACCGAGACCGGTTGTGCGTCGACGGCGAACTGTGTCTGCTCGATTCTCAGGCGCAACTGTTCGGCGACATGCTGCCCCTGTTCGAGGGCGCTGCCCTTGAGTACGACGAGAAATTCTTCCCCGCCCCAACGGATGGCGATATCCGACGCCCGCAGCCCTTTCTGAAGCGAGGCCGCGACCTGGCTGAGGATGCGATCGCCGCCGATGTGCCCGAACCGGTCGTTGATCGATTTGAAGTGGTCGATGTCGATCAGCAGGATGGAAATCGGGCGCGGGTCGCGCCGGTATTCGGCGAAGGTCTTGTCGATCAGGATGCTGAATGCCTGGCGGTTGAGCAGGCCGGTGAGCTTGTCGGTAGCGGCCATGTCCTCGATGCGTTGTTGATACCGTGCAAGCGCGATATGGGTCAGGAACAGCACCAGCAGCGTAATGCCCAGACATACCGCGAGATTGACGTAAAGGGTCTGACGGATGTCGGCCAGCGCGGCATCTACGCCTTTTTCCACGAACAGATACCACTTGAGTTCGGGGACATAGTTCACATTGAGCAGATGCAGGCCGTGGCTGTCCCTGAACTGATAGGAGCCGGACTTTTCACGCAGGATGCGGTCGACGATGTCGCGCAGGCCCGGCGTTGCGCGCAGGTCGGTTTCCTGACGTCCGGACTGGTTGCCGAACAGGACGGTCTTGCCGTGCGCATCCACGAAATAGATGGTGCGCTGGAAACGCTGCTGATAATTCGAGATGAGGTGGCGCACGGCATCCACAGTGAGCCCGACGCCGGTGGCGCCGAGAAAGCGCCCGTCGAAGTCGAAGACACGATAGTTGACGAAGATGGTCAGTGCATCCCGGTTGGCCAGGTCGGGATCGACATTGATCTCGTAGGGTTCCGACATGGCGCGTACCCGGTAGTACCAGACGTCGCGGGATGCCTTCGGCGACACCTGCTTCAGGATGCCCTCGCCGGTGTAGTAGTTGGCGCTACGCTCGGAGACGAAGAAGCTGCTGAATGCGCCGTAGCGCGTTTTGATCTCCTGCAGATAACGGACCATGGCGCCGACGTCCTGCTCCCCGCCCACGACCCAGTCGCGCAGGAAGGTGTCGTGCGCCATGGTCGACGAGATGAGCACGGGCCGCACCAGATCCTTCTGGATCTCCGAATAGATATTGCTCGAGGTGAGCGGCAGTTCCTGGGCGACGATGGCATTCAGGATCGCCTGCTTCGACACGTAGTAGCTGCTGAGCGTGGTGGCGAAGAAGCCGGCTGCCAGCAGGATGCTCAGCCACAGGAGCAGGCGCTGACGCTTGAAAATACGGTGTGCTGAGTACATATGGGAGGGAAACAGGGGCGCGCGCGATTTTAGCAAACACCCATGCAGGGCATGGGGTCAATGCGGGCAGTATGACATCGCCGGGCGGTTTTCGGCGAGCGTGCAATATTGAGTTCAACGTGCAATAGAACGGGCTCGGCTGGCGGGCCAGGCCACTTGATCAGGTTTTCCGGTGGTGACGCAGCAGGTTGTCCAGCGCGTCCTTCAGCGGACCGTCCTCGATCTCCGCATTGAGATGCGCCAAGCCTTCCAGTGCGGCGGGCGGCAAGCCGGTTTTTTCGACAGGATGGACATAGCGCGCGAGCAACTCGGGGTTGACGCTGACGCGTACCGCCGTCGCCACGATTCCGAGCTTGCCGAGGCTGGCGATCAGCGCGTCGGTCTGGTGGCGCAGGCGGCTGGCGACGGCCCCGCTGTCACAGGCGAGGCTCAACACCTCGTTATCCAGCTGCATGACGCGAACGTGTCCGGCCAGCGCAGCGGGCAGGGAACGTTCGAGCGCAGCCTGGGTCTTGAGCAGGGTCCGGGCGCGTATGGCCAGGCCGTTCGGCAGTTGACTGGCGAGCAGGTCGGCCAGGCTCGAGGCACTCATGGGCGTGACACGCCGGCGTCACGGGATGCCGGCCCCGCTATGTTAAGATTCAACGGTTTACCGCGTCCTGCGGGCATTTCGGATTCCTCATGCTGCAATCCCTATTCAAGAAAGTCTTCGGCAGCCGCAACGATCGGCTGGTCAAACAATACCTGCAAAAGGTGAAAGCGATCAATGCGCTGGAGCCGGCGATGGAGAAATTGTCCGACGCCGAACTGGCAGGTAAGACAGCCGAGTTCAAGTCGCGGCTCGAAAACGGCGAGACGCTCGACAAGCTGCTGCCGGAAGCGTTTGCCGTGGTGCGCGAATCCTCCCGCCGAGTGCTTGGCATGCGCCATTTCGACGTGCAGATGGTGGGCGGCATGGTACTGCACGACGGCAAGATCGCCGAGATGCGCACGGGCGAAGGCAAGACGCTGATGGCGACCTTGCCGGCCTATTTGAACGCGCTGGCAGGCAAGGGCGTGCACGTGGTGACGGTGAACGATTACCTTGCCAGCCGGGATGCGGAGTCGATGGGCCGGCTGTACGGCTTTCTCGGTCTGACCACCGGCGTCAACATGTCGCAAATGCCGCATGACGAAAAACAGGCCGCGTATGCCGCCGACATCACCTACGGCACCAACAACGAATACGGCTTCGACTACCTGCGCGACAACATGGTCTACCAGATGAGCGAGAAGGTGCAGCGCCCGCTGGCCTTCGGCATCATCGATGAAGTCGACTCGATCCTGATCGACGAGGCGCGCACGCCGCTGATCATTTCGGGGCAGTCGGAAGAGAACACCGCGCTGTACCAGCAGGTCAACCTGGTGCCGCCGCGCCTGACCCGCCAGAAGGACGAGGAATCCGAGGGCGACTACTCGGTCGACGAGAAGTCGCGTCAAGTCCTGTTGTCCGAAACCGGACACGAAAAAGTCGAGGAAATCCTCACCGAGATGGGACTGCTGCTGCCCGGTGGCAGTCTCTACGACGCCTCCAACATTATGCTGATGCACCACGTGTACGCCGCGTTGCGCGCGCACGCGCTGTATTTCCGCGACCAGCACTACGTGGTGCAGAACGGTGAAGTCATCATCGTCGACGAGTTCACCGGTCGCCTGATGAGCGGCCGCCGCTGGTCGGAAGGCCTGCACCAGGCGGTGGAAGCCAAGGAGGGCGTGGCGATCCAGAAGGAAAACCAGACCCTGGCGTCGATCACCTTCCAGAACTACTTCCGCATGTACCAGAAGCTGTCGGGCATGACCGGCACGGCGGACACCGAAGCCTTCGAATTCCAGAGCATCTACGGCCTGGAAACCGTGGTCATCCCGACCCACCGCCCGATGATCCGCAAGGACGAGCACGACCAGGTCTACCGGACGGCCAAGGAACGCGACCAGGCGGTCATCAACGACATCCGCGCGCGCAATGCCGGCGGCCAGCCGGTCCTGGTCGGCACCACGTCGATCGAGGCCAACGAACATCTGTCCGCCGAACTGACCCGGGCCGGACTGCAGCACAACGTGCTGAACGCCAAGCAGCACGCCCGCGAAGCGGAAGTGATCGCGCAGGCTGGCATGCCCGGCGGCATCACCATCGCCACCAACATGGCGGGCCGCGGCACCGACATCGTGCTGGGCGGCAGCATCCAGAAAGAGATCGACGCGATCCGCACCGACGAGACGCTGTCCGACGCGGAGAAGGACGCGCGCATCGCCGCGCTGAAGACCGATTGGCAGCCGCGTCACGACACCGTGGTGGCGGCTGGCGGCCTGCATATCATTGGTACCGAGCGCCACGAGTCGCGCCGCGTCGACAACCAGCTGCGCGGCCGTTCGGGACGCCAGGGCGACCCTGGCTCCAGCCGCTTTTTCCTGTCGCTGGAAGATCCGCTGCTGCGCATCTTCGCGTCCGACCGCGTCGCCGCGATCATGAATCGGCTGAAGATGCCCGAGGGCGAGGCCATCGAGCATCCCTGGGTGACGCGTGCGATCGAGAACGCGCAGCGCAAGGTCGAACAGCGCAACTTCGACATCCGCAAGCAGCTGCTCGAATACGACGACGTCTCCAACGACCAGCGCAAGGTGATTTACGAGCAGCGCAACGAACTGCTGGCGAGCGCCGACATCGGTGACACCGTCCGCGCCATGCGCGACGACGTGCTGGACCAGACCGTCAGCTTGCACATTGCGCCGGGCAGCATGGACGAGCAATGGGACGTGGCGGGCCTTGAAAAGTCGCTGGCGGCACAGTTCTCGCTGGACCTGCCGCTGCAGCAATGGCTGGACGAGGACAAGACCCTGAACGAAGAGGGGCTGCGCAAGAAGATCCTCGAAGCCGCCGACGCGATCTATCGGGAGAAGGAAGCCCTGGTCGGCGGCGACGGCCTGCGCCAGTTCGAGCGTGCGGTGATGCTGCAAAGCATGGATACCCACTGGCGCGAGCACCTGTCGGCGCTGGATCATCTGCGCCAGGGCATCCACCTGCGCGGCTATGCACAGAAGCAGCCGAAGCAGGAATACAAGCGCGAGGCGTTCGAACTGTTCTCCGCCATGCTGACCGCGATCAAGACCGAGGTCACCCAGATCACCACCACCGTGCAGATCCGTGCGCCCGAGGACGTGCAGGCGGTCGAGCCGCACGAGCCGTCGAACGTGCAGTTCCAGCACACCGAGTACGACGAGGGCCAGGACTTTGCCGAGGTCGACCAGGCTGCGGCCGCGGGCGAAGGTTATCCCAAGGTCGGCCGCAACGATCCCTGTCCGTGCGGCTCGGGCAAGAAATACAAGCAGTGCCACGGCCGACTGAACTGAGGACCCGCCATGCCTTACTATGTTTTCCGTCTGGGAATGTTCAAAGTACTGGAAAAGCAGGGCGAATGGGCGAGCTTCAAGGAAGCCAAGGCCCACACCAACGAACTGCGCAAGACGCTCGACCCCAAGACCGGCGACAAGTACAAGATGATCTTCGCCGAGAACGAGATTGCCGCCCAGGAAACGCTGACGGCGGAGCGTGAACTGGATCAGCGCTTGTCGGGCGACGACTGGTAAAGTTGTTCACGCACTGCGCGTCCTGATCACTCTGATTAAGCAGTCATGGCTGAATACAACGAAGACGCTTATCGACTGGCTAGAAAAGCCTACATCGAATACAGCTGCCCATTCGAACGGGCCCTGTTGTCGCGCTGCGTGAGCTGCGATCGCTCGCGCAAGCTGAGTCTTGCCGAGCGTGAGGCGATCGCCTGCAGCGATCCCGTGGTACGCGAGCATTGCCTGGCGTTTTACCAGGACCTGCACGAGAACGCGCAATTCGCGCTCCGGATCAACCCTGATGCGCCCTGGCCGTTTGGCAAGGAGATCCGCGCCCAATGCGGCGGCGTGCGCGGGCTGTCGGCTGCCCTGGATGGCCCGACCGACGAGGCGACCGATATTGCCGCCAGTGTGCTGCAGGGGCGAGCACGTTTCGGCGACATTGCCGATTTCCCCTATTCCGAGATCATGCGTGCCGTGGTGCACTACGAGCCGCGCAAGCGTCGCCCATGAGCGGAGCGGGAACCCGGCTCGCCGCGCCCGGTCACTTGTCAGCTTTCGTTTTTTGATTACACTTTCCGCGTGCGCGCCCGACTCCGTCGATTCCTGCTGATGCTGTTGCTGCTGACCCTGCCGGTGCAGGCGTTTGCCTATTCCGCCATGCGGGTCTGCATCCTGTCGGACCAGGCCGCGATGGAACAGATGACGGCGATGCCCGATGACGCCATGGCCATGGCAGACTGCCACGCGCCCGACCAGCCACATCATCCGTCTGACCAGCACGAATGCAAGTTCTGCGCTGCCTGCGCGCTGGCCACGGCCCTGCCGATCGGGTTCGCCGATGGCGTCCCGGTCGTCCCGATCGCACACCGCTATGCTCCGCAGCCGGCTGCATCGTTCAGCGGCTTCATTCCCGACAGTCCCGACCGTCCCCCCCGAACCGCCCTCGCCTGAATCCCGCGCACGAGCGCGGTTCCGTTTTGCGCGCGGCGATCCTGCCGCGAAATTGCGAGGACGATCATGTTGAAACTTTATTTACGCCATGCGGCGCCGTGGGCGCGCGCATCTTTCCTGGGCCTGACGGCGGCTTCTGCGTGGCTGGTAGCGTTGCCTGCCGCACAGGCAGCCGAAACTCCGCCTTCTCCGCCAGCTGTATCCAATCCTTTCGCGCACTATCGGGCCTGGCGCGAGGACGCATTGCAGGACTGGCGCCAGGCCAACGACCGGGTGGGTGAAATCGGCGGCTGGCGTACCTACCTGCGCGAGTCGCAGCAAACCGGCGAGGCCCCGGATCAGACCGGGCAGGCACATCATGCGCACTGAGCGGAAGGCCATGCATCCGACTTTTCCTGCGCCGCGTACGCTGACCCTCGCCGTGTTGTCTGCCATCCTGCTGGGCGGCTGCGCGAGCTTTTCCACCGACGGCGGCTTCGAAACGGTCCGGTCCGCCACCCAGTCGCGCATCCAGAAGGATGTCGTCTGGTCACGCGATGAAGCCAGTCGTGCGCAGATCCAGGCGCGCATCGATGCGCTGCTGGCGCAACCGCTCTCCGCAGATGACGCGGTACAGATTGCGCTGCTCAACAATCCCGGCCTGCAGGCGGCCTTCAACACGCTCGGCATCGCCGAGGCCGACTGGATCGCGGCGCAGCGCCTGCCGAACCCGGGCGTTTCCATCGGCCGTCTCACGCGGGGCAGCGAAGTGGAATGGGAACGCAGCCTGCATCTCAACCTGATGCGGCTGCTGACCATGCCGATACGCATCGACATCGAGCAGCGGCTGTTCGAGCAGACCCGGCGCGAACTGATTCTGAACGTACTGCGGCTGGCGGCGGACACCCGCAAGGCCTGGGTCATCGCGGTGGCGGCGAAGCAGTCCGCGCATTACCAGCAGCAGACGATGGATGCTGCCGAGGCCGGCGCGGAACTGGCGCGCCGCATGGCGCAGGTCGGCAACTGGAGCAAGCTGAAGCAGGCACGCGAGCAGTCGTTCTATGCGGACGCCGCACTGGCGGTGGCACGCGCCGAGCAGACGAAGCTGCAGGCGCGCGAACGCCTGGTCCGGCTGCTGGGCCTGCCCCATGGCGATGCGCTGCAATTGCCCGAACGTTTGCCGGATCTGCCTGCAACCCTGCCCGCGCTGCCGGATGTCGAACAGCAGGCCATGGATTCGCGCCTGGATCTGCAGGCCACCCGGCTGCAAACCGAGGCGCTGGCCAGGAACCTGGGACTCACACGCCGCACGCGCTTCGTCAACGTGCTGGAGCTGGGCGCCATCAGCAACAGTTCGAACGAAGCGCCCTTGCAGCGCGGTTATGAAATCAGCTTCGAACTGCCGCTGTTCGATTGGGGGCAGACCCGGGTGGTACAGGCTGAATCGCGCTACCGCAAGGCGCTCGAGCGCGCACGCGAGACCGCGGTCAATGCGCGTTCCGAGGTGCGCGAGGCCTATGCCATGCAGCAGAGCCAATATGCCATTGCGCGCCACCTGCGCGACGAGGTGGTGCCACTGAAGCAGCGCATCTCCGAGGAAAACCAGTATCGCTACAACGGCATGCTGATCGGCGTGTTCGAGCTGCTGGCCGACGCGCGTTCGCAGATCGCATCGGTCAACGCCGCCATCGAGGCGCAGCGCGATTTCTGGCTCGCCGACGCCGACATGCGGATGGCACTGGCCGGCACGCCGGGCAAAGCCCAGGTCACCTCTCTCCCGTCCGCATCTGCCGATGCGGCGGGTGGACACTGAAAGGATCTACCATGACCTCAAGACGTGATTTCTTCAAACTCGGCAGCGCAGCCGCCGTCGCCACGGTGAGTCCGGCTGCCCTGGCGGCGCTTCCTGAAATTGTCAGCATGGACAGGCCCGATACCCAGCCGCCGCTGATTCCATCCAGCGGTCGTCCCTACAATCCGGTGGTGACGTTGAACGGCTGGACGCTGCCGTGGCGCATGAAGGATGGCGTGAAGGAATTCCATCTCGTCGCCGAGCCGGTGGTACGCGAAATCGCCCCCGGCATGAAGGCGCACTTGTGGGGCTACAACGGCCAGAGCCCTGGGCCCACTATCGAAGTAGTGGAAGGCGACCGGGTGCGGCTCTATGTCACCAATCGTTTGCCCGAACACACGACCATCCACTGGCACGGCCAGCGCCTGCCCAACGGCATGGATGGCGTCGGCGGATTGACTCAGCCGCATATCAAGCCGGGCAAAACCTTCGTCTACGAATTCGTCGCGCGTCGCCCCGGCACCTTCATGTACCACCCGCATGCCGACGAGATGACGCAGATGGCGATGGGCATGATGGGTTTCTGGGTGACACACCCGAAGGGCAGGCATCCGGCGATCGAGCCGGTCGACCGCGATTTTTGCTTCCTCATCAACGCCTACGACATCGATCCTGGCAGCGCCACGCCCTCGGTCAACACCATGCTCGATTTCAACCTGTGGACCTGGAACAGCCGTGCGTTCCCGGGCATCGACAGCCTCAACGTTCGGCTGGGCGACCGTGTGCGCATCCGCATGGGCAACCTCACCATGACCAACCATCCGATGCACCTGCACGGCGTGGAGTTCGAGGTGACCGGCACCGACGGCGGCCCGGTGCCGAAGTCCGCGCGCTGGCCGGAGGTGACCACCGACATCGCAGTCGGCCAGATGCGCCAGATCGAATTCGTCGCCGACGAGGAGGGCGACTGGGCGTTCCACTGCCACAAGAGCCACCACACCATGAATGCGATGGGCCATGCGGTGCCGACGATGATCGGCGTCGACTACAGCGGCCTGGCGGGCAAGATCGGCAAGCTCATTCCCGACTACATGGCGATGGGTGAGCGCGGCATGGCCGACATGGCTGAAATGGAGATGCCGCTGCCCGACAATACCTTGCCGATGATGACTGGCAAGGGACCATTCGGTCCGGTCGAGATGGGCGGCATGTTCAGCGTGATGAAGGTGCGGCGCGGGCAGAAGCGCGGCGATTATTCCGACCCCGGCTGGTACAAGCAGCCGCCCGGCACGCAGGCACGCGAGCTTGCCGGCGCGATGGCCGAACCGATGCGCGCGCCATCCACTGCCTCGCCCCAGGGTACCCCGGGCGATGTCGAGATCACCGTACGCAAACCGGTCGGCCACGCCGGCCATTGAATGCCGTTTTTATATTGTTACGTAGGAGCTGAAAAATGAAGACATGGATTCCCTTGCTGGCCGCGCTGGCGATCGCCGCACCGCTGCATGCCGAACCTGTGGCCGCGCCGGTTGCCCAGGCCAATGTGATGACCGATGGCGTCGTGCGCCGGGTGGATGTAGCCAACGGCAAGCTCACCCTGCGGCACGGGCCGATCGTCAATCTCGACATGCCCGCCATGACCATGGTGTTCCGGGTGCAGCCGCCGGAACTGATGAAGGGGCTCAAAGTGGGCGATGCGGTGAAATTTCATGCCGAGAGCATCGACGACACCCTGACCGTCACCGCGATCCAGCCTGCGCAATAACGGACAAGGCATGGACCAGGCGAATCGCCGGGCCCATCCAGGCCCGAAGTATCCCGCATTAGGATAAGTGGGTCTTTTGTACTAGATTGGAAATGGACGATGTCGAACACGCGCAACATCGAGTACAGGGACATTTTTTAGCGAAGGAGACAGAGATGAAACGCATAACACGCCTATCCATAGCCGCCCTTGCCCTTTCCTTGGGGATGGCGGGTGTCATGCCGGTGTATGCCGCCGATCAGGCGCGCGATCAGGATCGTACCCAGGTGCGTGATCAGGATCGCATTTACGGGTCCGAACTGATGACGCGGCAGGAACGGGCCGAATACCGCAATCGTATGCGCACGCTGAAAACCCAGCAGGAGCGCGAAGCCTTCCGCCTGGAACATCACAAGCAGATGCAGGAACGTGCCCAGGCCCAGGGCAAGACCCTGCCCGACATGCCGCCTGCCGGCATGGGGCCCGGCTCGGGGATGGGGCCGGGTATGGGACCGGGCTCCGGCATGGGACCGGGGTCCCGCCGCTAGCGGGTTGCCCCGTGCGGTCAGGTGGGAGCGGCTGCTGCGCTGAAGCGCAGTGTGGCTGCGAATCCGTGGCCGCCATCCGCGCGCGGCAATCCATCTCCCAGTTCAAGCTGGGCGTGTGAGAGCGCCGCAATGCGCGCGACGATGGAAAGACCAAGGCCGCATCCTTCGGTCTCGACCTCGCCGCGCACGAAGCGGGCGCTGAGTTGCGACCGCAACACGGGGGCGACGCCCGGGCCATCGTCGGCAACGGTGATCGCACAGCCCGTTTCGCGATGCGCGATGCGCACGTCGATCCGCGCCCCTTCCCCTGCATAGTGCACGGCATTGTCGAGCAGGTTGCGGACCGCGACTTGGAGCCACGCCGACGTGATGGCGATACGGCATCCCGCTGCCGCATCGACCGTCAGGGTTTGCCCTTGGCGTTGCGCGTGCGGCAAAAGCTCTTCGCACACTGCGGCGACGATGTCTGCGGGATCCAGCGGTGCGGGCGGATTGCCCTGCGTAGCTGGATCGACGCGCGCCAGCGTCAGCAATTGCTCGACCAGGTGCGTCATCCGGTCCACGCCGGCGATCACCTGTGCCAGCGCGTGCTGCTGGCTGTCTGCCGTTTGCGCGCGCAGCGCGACCTGCGTCTGCACTTTCAAGGCCGCCAGCGGCGTGCGCAATTCGTGCGCGGCATCCGCGGTGAAGCGGCGCTCGTTTTCGAAGGCTTCGTTGACGCGCCGGATCAGCGCATTGAGCGCGGTGCGCAGCGGCGCAATTTCCTCAGGCAGGGCGGGCGATTCGTCGAGTGGCGTCAGGGCCTGCGCATCGAGCGCGCCGACCTGGTGCGCCACCGTATCCACCGGTCGCAAGTTGCGGCCGATACCCCACCAGACCGCCAGCGCCATCAGCGGCAGCGCCAGCGCGGCGGGAATCAGCAGCGACAGGCCAATCTCGCGCGCCAGGCCTTCGCGTGCCGCATGGGCCTGGCCGACGACGACCCGATATTCCGCGTCGGGATCCTGTACTGCATAGAACCGCCAGCGTGCGCCTTCGTACTGGCGTTCGCTGAATCCCGGCCCGATGCCGGATTCAAACCCGGCGTGGCCCATGGACGTGGCCAGACGCAGCATCCGTCCGTCATCGTCGTGCCACACCTCGAATGCGATGGGCACCGGATTGTGGTGGCTGTGATCCTGGAGTTCCTTCGCAAAATGCTCGACTTCGCCGGCCGCCACGATCGCCAGCAAGGTGTCGGCGACTTGCGTCAGCTGGCCGTCGAGCAATTCGTCCGCTTCATGGTGCGCGCGCTGATACACCACCAGCGCGGATAGCAGCCAGATCGCCGCCACCGATCCGGTCAGCAACCACACCAGCCGCCGGCGCAGGGAATACGGCCGGCTCATGACGCGGGGGCGCCCGTCGACACCATGTAGCCGACGCCACGCACCGTGCGGATCAGGTCGTTGCCGAGCTTCTTCCGCAAATGGTGGATGTGGACCTCGAGCGCGTTGCTGTCGACGGCGTCGTTCCAGGTGTAGAGCTGCTCTTCCAGCGTGCGCCGCGTCAGCACCCGGTCGGTGTTTTCCAGCAGCAGGTGCAACAGATCGAATTCACGCGGAGTCAGTTCGACAGTCTGGCCGGCGCGCGTCACGCTGCGCGCCGCCGGGTTGAGTTCGATCTCGCCGACGGCGAGCACAGGTTCCGGGCGGCCATGGGCGCGCCGTACCAACGCGCGCAGGCGGGCGGTGATCTCGTCGAGATCGAACGGTTTCAGCACATAGTCGTCGGCACCGAGATCGAGTCCGCGTACCTTGTCCTCCAGCTGGTCGCGCGCGGTCAGGATCAGCACCGGCGTGGCGTCATGGCGCCCGCGCAGCCATTGCAGCACCGACAGGCCGTCGCGTTTCGGCAGCCCCAGGTCGAGCACCACGGCCGCAAACGATTCGGTGGACAGAGCCGTTACCGCCGCCTCGCCATCGCGCAGCCAGTCGACGGCATAGCCCGCCTGGGTCAGTCCCGCCTGCAGGCCGTCACCCAGCAGGCGGTCATCTTCCACCAACAATATGCGCATCGTTCCGGTTCATCCTTGGGTCATTGTTTCGGAATCCTGACCGTGTCCTCATCGAACACGCCCTGTTCCGCCTGGCGGTGGCAGGCAGCACAATTGGCGGCGGAGCCGATCGATTTGCGCGTCCACACCGACTTCGACACCTCATCGTGCTTGCGCGCGAACCAGCGGGTTTCGGTGATGCGCAACGGCGCCTGGTTGGCCCCCATGCTTTGCATCACCCGACTGCCCATCCGGCTGGTACCGCTGTCGGCGGCGTTGGCCTCCAGGAATCGCAGGATATCAGCCTGGGTTGCCGGATCAAGGCTGGCGTTTTCGCCGAAGTGCTGATCGAGCCCGCCCATCAGACGGCGCCATGAGGCCTTCGGCAGGAAAGCCGGCGAATAGGCGATATGGCAGCTGGCGCATTCCTGTTGCCAGGCCTTGTTGGTCGTCCGCGGCAGGACATTGCCGCCGCCATCGCCGTGCGCATCGCCGGATGGCAGCGAAAACGCCAACAGGCTGAACACGCCGACTGCCGTGACGACTCCGATTCCGCGCAATAGATAGTTCATGGTGTGCTCCTTATCGGGCCTGGCTCAGCCAGGCGATGAAATCGCCTTTTTCCTGCGCGCTGCATTCGCGTTGCAGAACGTCCTGGCAGTTGCGCCGGAACCATTTCTCGACCTTGGCGGCATCGGTGAAGCGCTGCGGATTGGCCACCGGCGCCAGCGGCTCGATGCGCTTGCCGACGCGGCTGCGTCCGGCCTGGGCGGGGTTGGCGGTATGGCAACCGGCGCAGCTCACGGCCTGGCCATCGCGGCCCGGGTGCTCAGTGCGATACAAGGCAGCACCGCGCGAGGCGGACAGGCCGGACACCGGCACGCCCGCCTGCTGCGCATACTGCGCCATCAGGCTGGCAGGGCTGTCGGCCGCCGCCACGGCGGAGGCCATGCCGAGTACCGCCAGGCCACCGTAGAGAAGGTGCTTAATCATGCTGCACCTCGTTCCCCGCGCCGAGGTATTGCTTGCCGGTCACCATGCTTTGCGCCACCCGGTCGCCGCGCCATTGGTGAAACACCAGCGCAGCCAGATGCAGACCGATGAAGCCGAGCATCAGGCCGAATCCGAATTCGTGCGGTTCGCCCAGCACATCCTCCAGCCACGCCACATTGCCCAGCCAGCCGGCGAGCGGGCCCGTCTGGAACTCGCTGGCGGCCAGCCCCAGTCCGGTGACGACCATCAGCGCCATCACGCCATAGGCAAACAGATAGCCCAGGCTGGCGATCGGATCGTGCCCGGCGCGGTGGGTCTTGGGCAGGCGCAAATTCCTGACGCTGTCCTTCCACACGGCGGGATGCCACAGGTCGCGCCAGCGCGCGCTGGCCGGGCCGGCCAGACTCCACAGCAGGCGTGTCAGCAGGCCTGCCGTCAGGGTGTATCCGATGAGAATGTGCAGATTCCAGAGCGTCTTTTCATATGGCCCGTGTTCGAACCAGTCGGCCATCTGGCTGGTGGCGATGAGCGATACGATGGACAGCGCAATGACCCAGTGCAGCAGGCGCAACAGGGGGTCGAACACGCGGTGCGGATGGGTGGCGGCATGTGACATGGCAATCTCCTCAGAGGGGAATGCAGCAGACTGTATGCGCGTCAGCTTAGGGGCACCTTAAGAGAAACATTTATTCGGCAATCCGGGCCGCCGCATAGGTTCACTTTCTCCAAGCACGCGCACAAAGGCTATTCTGACGGTGGATCGAAAAATACATGCATGTCCACATGCGTGCTTCGAGTCATTGCACGGAGCCATTGGCAATCAACCGGATCGGGTTTGGGCATGAAGAACATCAAGCTGGGTTTTTGGCTGCTGCTACTCGTGCTGACGGCGCTGTGGCTGCTGGCCGACACGTGGGTACCCGACCCATTCACCTATTTCGCGCTTCGCACCGTGCTGATGCAATACACCGGCGTCATCGGCATGGGCGCCATGAGTGTCGCCATGCTGCTGGCCACGCGGCCAAAATGGCTGGAGCCCCCTCTGGACGGGCTCGACAAGATGTATCGCCTGCATAAATGGCTGGGGATCACCGGGCTGGCGTTTTCCTGCATTCACTGGTGGTGGGCGCAAGGAACCAAGTGGATGGTGGGCTGGGGATGGCTGAGCAGGCCTGCACGCAAGTCGGCTGCCGGCCCGATGCTGGGGCCGGCCGAGAGCTGGCTGCGCGGCCAGCGCGGGCTGGCTGAATCGCTGGGCGAGTGGGCGTTTTACGCCGCGGTGGTGCTGATCGTCCTGGCGCTGGTCAGGCGTTTTCCCTACCACCTGTTCACCAAGACGCACAAATGGCTGGCGGTGGTTTATCTGATACTGGTTTATCACTCCGTCGTGCTGCTCAAGTTTGCCTACTGGTCGCAACCAGTCGGGTGGGCCATGGCTCTGTTGATGCTGGGCGGCACCGTGGCGGCGCTGCTCGTCCTGTTGCGCCGTGTCGGCGCCAGCCGCAGAGTGCAGGGCACGATCGAATCGCTCATCTATTATCCGGAATTGCGCGTACTCGAAACGGCCATTCGCCTGGAAAGCGGCTGGTCTGGCCACAATGCCGGACAGTTTGCCTTTGTCACGTCCAGAAAAAGCGAAGGTGCCCATCCGTATACGATTGCATCGGCCTGGGATGCCGATGAC
Source organism: Thiobacillus sp. 0-1251 (assembly GCA_001899305.1). Classification (GTDB taxonomy): domain Bacteria; phylum Pseudomonadota; class Gammaproteobacteria; order Burkholderiales; family Thiobacillaceae; genus Thiobacillus. The sequence goes on from MKWL01000022.1 coordinate 92,043, forward strand.
CGCCGCATCGTCTTCATTACCAAGGCGCTTGGCGACCATACCAGCAAGCTGCACGATAGCTTGAAGGTCGGGGCGCCCGTCACGGTGGAAGGACCTTATGGCTGCTTCGATTTCCGCGACGGGCGCTCGCGCCAGATCTGGATTGGCGCCGGCATCGGCATCACCCCCTTCATCGCCCGCATGAAGCAGCTGGCACGCCCGCCCGGCGAACAGGAGATCGACCTGTTCCATCCGACGGCGGATTTCGAACAGGCCGCCATCGACAAGCTCACGGCCGATGCCCAGGCAGCCCGGGTACGCTTGCATGTGCTGGTCAGCGGGAAAGATGGACGGCTTGATGCCGACCGCATTCGCGCAGCTGTGCCGCAATGGCAGTTGGCGAGCATCTGGTTCTGCGGTCCGCCAGGATTTGGCCAGGCCATACGGAACGATTTCGTCGCTCATGGCCTGGCGCCGGATGATTTTCACCAGGAAATATTTCAGATGCGCTGAGAGCGGTCGTCCGAAATGGGACGACCGCCCTGCCGGGCGCGGCGGACAGCCACTTAAGGCGGTCTTAAGAATTCACCGGCAGGATGCGCCTCGAGCCTGGTGTAGGTATCAGTGCCGACGCCCATCCTATAACTTAACTTTTGCGACGCATTCCACTTCGACCCGTGCCGAACCGATTTCTCCGCCTGTTGATGCTCTGGTTGGTCATTGCCTTGCAGGCGATGACGCCGTTCGTCCATGCCCATGCGGGATCGACACAAGCGAGCCATGCAAGTGGGCTGCATGGGCATGCGGGCGCAGCCGGCGACGTGGCCTGGCACCTGGCTGAAAACAGGGAGCAAGGTGCGGAGATCGAAGTGGCGCAGGGCATGCCATCGTTGCGGCAGGCCGTGCTGTTTGCGGCGGATGCCGATGCGTCCTATCCCGTACCGGCGCTTCCGCCGTCGGTGGCGACAGCCGTCAGACTGAGCCCTGCCTGGCTGGGTGTCATCCCGTTGCAGGCCAACTTTCCCGATCACACCCTACCGCACGCGCTGGCGCCGCCGCGCTGCTGATCGTTCCACGCGGCGCACCTGCCTGTGTGCCGGCCCGAATTTCTTGCTCATGGAGATCAAGCATGATCGCTGGTTATGTTTCTACTCGTATTCTCGTATTGGCGCTGCTCGGCGCCGCCCCGGCTTTCGCCGCCGACGTCCTGCCCTTGTCCGCAGCGCAGAAGAAGAATCTTGGCATCGTCACCGTCGTTGCGGCCACGCAGGACACCAGCCCCGCGCTTGCCTATACGGCGCGGGTGACCCTGCCGCCTGCCAGCGTGCGCGTGGCCGCGGCGGCCGGCGCCGGGCTGGTCACCCAGCTGCATGTACAGGCGGGCGACACGGTCAAGCGCGGCGCCCCGCTCGTCACCCTGTCGATGACCGGCCTGGCCGAAGCGCAGAATGCCCTGACGCAGGCCCGGCTGAGATCGCAACTGGCGGCCAGCAATGCCGCGCGCGACGAAAAACTGTTCAGCGAGGGTTTGATCGCGGAGTCGCGCCTGCGCGCCACCCGCTCCGAAGCCCAGTCTGCGCATGCCAGCCTGATTGCGGCACAGACCGCATTGTCCATGATGGGCGCAGGCAAGGTGACGGGCAGTTCGATCACATTGACCGCGCCGATCGCCGGCGTGGTGACGGAGAGTGTCGCCGAACCGGGCCAGCGCGTGGATGCCGGCATGGCACTGGTGAAAGTGGCGGATCTGTCGAATCTGGCCCTGGAGATTCCGTTGTCGACGATCCAGGCGCGTCAGGTGGCGGTCGGGCAATCCGTGACGGTGACGGACAGCAAGGCCAGTGGGCGCGTCATTGCGCTGCTGCCGCAACTCAATGCGTCGCAAAGCGTGCTGGCGCGCGCCAGTCTTGTCGATCCCGACAAGCTGCTGCGTCCCGGCCAGTCGGTTCAGGTTGCCCTGGCCGGGACGTCGGCTTCGCAGGGCAAGCAGCCGGCCCAGACCCTGATTGTGCCGGTCGCCGCGCTGGTGTGGCAGGCCAGCCGGCCCTACGTGTTTGTCGAAACCGCGCAAGGCTTCGTGCCGACGCCGGTGCAGCTGATTCGCCAGAATGCCAGCCAGGCCGAAGTGACCGGCCTGGCTGGCGGCAGCCGCGTCGCCGCCAAGGGTGTGGCGGCGCTCAAGGCGCAGTGGCTGGGAGAGTAATCCATGATGAATAACCTGATCGAAACCGCGCTCGCGCGACGCTGGTTCGTGCTCGCATTGGCACTGGTGCTGGCCGGGCTGGGCGTGCGCGCATTCCAGCAGATTCCCATCGACGCCTTCCCTGATGTCTCGACCACCCAGGTCAAGCTGATCCTGAAAGCGCCGGGTATGACGCCGGAAGAAGTGGAGTCGCGCATCGCCCAACCGGTGGAAACCGAACTGCTGGGCATTCCGAAACAGACCATCCTGCGCAGCCAGTCGAAAAACGCACTGGTCGACATTACCGTTGATTTTGCCGAAGGCACGGACATCTACTGGGCACGCCAGCAGGTGGCGGAGCGCTTCGCCAACGTGAAGGGTGATCTGCCCGCCAACGTATCGGGCGGCCTGGCGCCGATTTCCACGCCGCTGTCGGAACTCTTCATGTTCACCCTCGAAGGGCCGCTGTCGCTGACGGAGAAGCGCACCCTGCTCGACTGGACGGTGCGGCCGCAGTTGCGGGCGATTCCCGGTGTGGCCGACGTCAACTCGCTCGGTGGCCGCGTCGCTACCTTTGCGGTGAGCCCTGATCCGGCGGCACTGTCTGCGCGCGGCATCACCTATGACGAATTGCGCAAGGCGCTGGAAAGCAATACCCGCAACGACGGCGCCGGGCGCGTCAACGAAGGCGAGGAAACCTGGGTGGTGCGCGTCAACGGCGGCATCGGTTCGCTGGAGGATCTGCGGCACGTCGGCATCAAGACCGTCGATGGCGTGGTCGTCACTGTCGGCGACGTCGCGCGCGTGGAACTGGGCGAGATGACGCGCTACGGCGCCGTGACGCAAAACGGCAAGGGCGAGGCCGTGGAAGGCCTGGTCATCGGCCTGAAAGGCGTCAATGCGGGCGAACTCATCAAAAACGTCAAGGCCAAGCTCGCAGATATCCAGGCCACGCTGCCCAAGGGCGTGACGATTTCGCCGTTCTACGATCGCGCGCAACTGGTCGACCGCGCCGTCGGCACGGTGAGCAAGGCGCTGCTCGAAGCGGCGGTGCTGGTGGTCATCCTGCTGTTGCTGTTCCTCGGCAATCTGCGCGCGGCCATTGTGGTGGCCTTGATCCTGCCGCTGTCCGTGCTGGCGACGTTTGTGCTGATGCGTCAGTTCGGGCTGTCGGCCAACCTGATGAGCCTGGGCGGACTGGCCATCGCGATCGGCCTCTTGGTCGATGCGGCGGTGGTGGTGGTCGAGAACGTCGTCGCGCATCTGGCGCACGACCCGGAAGACACCAGTGAAACGCCGCTGCAGCGTGTACTGTGGGCGACCCAGGAAGTTGCCCGCCCGGTGACCTCGGGCATCGCCATCATTGCCATCGTGTTCCTGCCGCTGCTGACGTTGCAAGGCCTGGAAGGCAAGCTGTTTGCGCCGGTCGCGCTGACCATCGTGTTTGCGCTGGCGGCATCCCTGCTGCTGGCGCTCAGCGTGATCCCGGTGCTGGCCTCGATATTGCTGAAGCAGGGCGCACACACCGATCCGTGGCTGCTGCGCAAGGCACAAGGTCTCTACACGCCGCTGCTCGATCGCGCGCTGGCGCGGCCGAAGATCGTCTACGCCACCGCAGGCGTGCTGATGCTGGCGGCGGTCGGCGTCTATCCGCTGATCGGCAAGACCTTCATGCCGACCATGGACGAGGGCGATATCCTGGTGCAGCTGGAAAAACTGCCTTCGATCAGCCTGGAAGAGGCTGTCGCGCAGGATCTGCGGGTACAGCAGGCGCTGTTGAAGAACATCCCGGAAATCCGCCGCATCGTTGCGCGCGCCGGTGCCGACGAACTCGGGCTCGATCCGATGGGGCTCAACGACACCGACTCCTTCCTGGTGCTGAAGCCGATGGCCGAGTGGCGTCGTCCGGACAAGGAATGGTTGATCGGGGAAATCCGAACCGTGGTCGAAGGCTTTCCCGGCATCGCCTACACCTTTACCCAGCCAATCGACATGCGGGTGTCGGAAATGCTCACCGGCTCGCGCGGCGACGTCGCGATCAAGATTTTCGGTCCTGACCTCGCCACGCTCAACCGGCTGACTGGCGAGATATTCAACGTGGTCGGGAAAGTCCCTGGCGCGTCCGACGTCTATACCCAGCAGAATGCGGGCGTGCAGTACCTGCAGGCGGAGGTCGACCGGAATGCGGCTGCCCGTTTCGGCCTCAGTGCCGACGACATCGCCATGCTGTTGCGTACCCAACTCGAGGGCGAAGTCATCGGCACGATCCAGCAGCAGGGACGGCGCATCCCGCTGCAACTGCGCGGGCCTGCCGATTTGCGCGCGTCACCCGATGCCCTGCAGGCGCTGCGCCTGACCCTGCCGGATGGCCGCGAGATCAGCCTCGACCAGGTGGCGCACCTGAAGCGCACCAACGGGCCGGTGGCGGTGAAGCGTGAAAACGCAGCCCGTTTCACCGTGGTGCAGAGCAACGTTGCCGGCCGCGATCTGGTCAGCTTCGTCGAGGACGCGAAAGCGGCCGTGGCCGCGCAGGTCAAGCTGCCGCCCGGCTACAGCATCACTTGGGGCGGCCAGTTCGAAAACCAGCAGCGTGCCGCGAAACGCCTGATGATCGTGGTGCCGGTGGCGCTCTTGCTGATCGGCTTCCTGCTGTATGTCACGTTCGGCGATGCGCGCCAGGCGCTGCTGGTGATGATGAACGTGCCGCTGGCGCTGATCGGCGGCATCTTCGCCCTGGCGGCGTCGGGCGAGTACCTGTCGGTGCCCGCCTCGGTCGGTTTCATCGCATTGCTGGGTATCGCGGTGCTGAACGGCGTGGTGCTGGTCAGCCATTTCAACCAGTTGCGTGCGCAGGGATTGCAGGGCGACGCCGTGGTGCGTGATGGCGCGTTGCGGCGCCTGCGTCCGGTGCTGATGACCGCCAGTATCGCCGCGTTCGGCCTGGTGCCGCTGCTGTTCGCGACCGGGCCCGGTTCCGAAATCCAGCGCCCGCTCGCCATCGTCGTCATCGGCGGCCTGGTCAGCGCCACTCTGCTGACGCTGGTGATGCTGCCGCTGTTGTACCGCCAATTCATATTGAAAGGAGCGCACGCATGAGGGCCGTACACACATTGAGTCTCGCGCTGGCACTGGCGTTCGCCACGCCGACTTTATCCACGGCGGCCTACGCCGATTATCTGCCCGACCCGGTCGCGGCCGAAGCGGCCTTACGGGCCTCGCCCATGGTGGCGCAGGCACGCGGCGAATTTGCCGCGCAATCGCTGAGAAGCGAGAGCTTGCGCCGCGGTCGCGAAGAGTGGGTGCTGGGCGCGGATGCCCTGCAGCGCCGGATCGATACGCCGCAGGATCGTTTCGCGGAGTGGGGCGTGGCGTTGTCGCGCCCACTGCGTCTGCCCGGGCGCGCCGCGGCCGACCGCGTGCTTGCCGGCGCGCTGACCGCCCATGCCGAAGCGAGTTACGGCGAAGCGATGCACGAAAGCGGACGGCAACTGCTTGCGCTCTGGTTCGACTGGCTGAACGAAGCCGGCCAGACCCGGTTGTGGCTGGCGCAGGTGAGTCTGGCCGAGCAGCAGCTCGCCACCGTGGATGCCCGCATTCGCCTGGGCGAGGCGCCGCGTTCCGAACGCGTCAACGCGGAAGCGGCGCTGGCGCAGGCGCGCCTGCAGCAGCAACAGGCGGCCACGCGCGAGCAACGGGCGCGCAGTCGGCTCATGGCGCAATACCCGGGCCTGCCGGTGACGGCGGACGACACGTTGCCGGCGCCGGTCGAGCCAGCCGGGTCGGCTGAGGACTATGTCAGCGCCGTGCTGGCACACAACCACGAACTGTTCCGCGCGCGGCGCCAGGCCGAGGTGTTGCGGGCCGAGGCCCGGCAACTGGCCAGCCGCCGCAGCATCGACCCCACGGTCGGCGTGTTCTACAAGAATGAATTGGGCGGCAGCGAGCACCAACTGGGCGTAAGCGTCGGGCTGACGTTGCCGGGCAGCGCGCGGCGTACCGACCAGCAGGCCGCCGAGCAGCTCAGCACCACCGCGGAAGAGGCGGCCGTCCGTCTGGAGCAACGCTTGCGTCAGGAGGCGCGCGCGGATTTCGAGGCGGCGGCGGCCCAGGTGGCAAACTGGCAGCAGGCCGACCATGCCGCCCAGTCGCTGGCGGAGGCGGCGCGGCTGGCGGCGCGTGCCTACAGCCTGGGCGAAGGCAGTCTGGATCAGGTGCTACTCAACCGCCGGCTGGCGCTGGAAGGCCAGTTGAACGCCCAGCAGGCGCAGTTCGCTGCGTTGGCGGCAGATGCCCGATTGAAGCTGGACGCCCATCGATTGTGGCCGCTCGATGTGGCCGCGGACCAGGACGGCGAGCACGCCCATCCGTAAAACGGAAGTCAAGTCGGGCGCGCCCTCGTTCAGGGCGTGGCGGGGGCCGGTGCCGCTGCGGGCGCCTGCTCCGGGCGGGCCGAAGCGGGCGGCGAGGGCGTCGGGCTCATGCGCCGGGCCTCTTCCTGCATCGCGGTGATCTGTTCGGGCTTCAGCTGCCATACCAGGCTGTCGCGCGCCTTGGCGGCAGCCTCGATCCCTTGCGCCGCGGCGAGATTGAACCAGAGATAGGCACGCGCCTTGTCGATCGCAGTGCCGGTTCCATAGCGGTAGAGTTCGCCCAGACTGTACTGAGCCTTGGCGTAGCCGCGTTTCGCGGGTTTTTCGATCCAGCTGAAGGCTGCGCGGTAATCCTGCACGACGCCGCGTCCCTTCAGCAAGGCGAGGCCGTAACGATATTGCGCTTCGGGCAGGCCCTGCTGGGCGGCCAGAGCAAACCAGCGGGCCGCTTCCTTGTCATTCTGGATCACACCATCGCCCTCGGCATAGCGCATGCCCAACTGCAATTGGGCCTCGGCATCGCCTTTCTCGGCTCGGGCGTGGGGCACGCTGATGGGTTCCTGTGCGGCAGTCATGGTGTCGCTCGGGTCGATGGCAAACCAGGCTGTGACACCAACCAGTGCACCGAGGGTTGTCAGCAACAGCACCGGCTTCAGGGGATTGAACGTCCAGAAGCGATGGCGGCAGTCGCGGCAGCGCAGGGGCGTGTGCAGCAGGAGGTGGCGGATCCCGTCATGGGCATGCAGCGAACCGCTGCGAATCTTGTCGCTTCCGCATTGGGGACAGATGTGCGGTAGATGGGCCATCAATGTACCTGCCCGGCGAGGTAATCGACCGCCGCCCGGACGTCGGCATCCGCCAGCGACGGATTGCCGCCTTTGGCCGGCATGGCATTCCTGCCTTGCAGGGCCGAGGCGTAGAGGGCGGTCATGCCTTGGGCCAGGCGGGGACGCCAGTCGCTGGCTTCACCGATGATCGGCGCGCCCGCGATGCCCTTGTCATGGCAGAAGGCGCAGGTCTGGCGATAGACCTGCAGGCCGTGGGCGAGGTCGGACTGGATTGCAGGAGAGACGCCGTCGTTGTCGCTGCCGGGGATGGCGGTCGGAGCGGGTTGTGCGGAAGCGGTGGGCAATTCAGGCGGGAGCATGGCGTGGGGCCCGGTTTGCATCGGGGTGGGCGCCATGCCCATTCCCGCCGGGGGCATGGCGGATTGATCGCAGGCTGCGAGCGACAGGGGAGCCAGCATGGTCAGCAAAGTGACGTATTTCATGGCGGCTGCCTCCTCGTCTCCCAATGCGCGTTCGGGCGAAGCCCGTTCGTGCAGTCCCGGTTTACAGCTTGCCGCCTCCCTGGGTCATGAGGAAGCCGACCGCGTTGGCGAGATCGGCTTCCGACAAACCGGCGTTGCCGCCTTTGGCCGGCATGCCGCGAATGCCGTTCAGCGCATGGCTGTAGAGCGTCGCATAGCCTTGGCTCACGCGCGGGCCCCAGGCTGCCTTGTCGCCCATCTTGGGGGCGCCGGCCACGCCGGTGGCATGGCAGACGGCGCAATTGGCTTCGTAGACAGCCTTGCCCTTGGACGGGTCAGGTTTGGCGGCCGACGCCGTGGCAGCCGCGGGTGCCGCCGGTGCCGCAGCTTCCGGTGCCTTGAATTTGGCGCCGACTGCATCGGCCATGTAGGCCACTGCACGAGCCACTTCGGTGTCGGACAAGTCGCCGTCGCCACCACGCGGCGGCATCTGGCGGATGCCTTCGAGGGCATGCTTGATCAGGGTCTCATAGCCCTGGCTGATACGCGGCCCCCAGTCGCCTTTATTGCCGAACTTGGGCGCGCCCAGCGCGCCGGGTGTGTGGCAGGTAGTACACACGGCATCGAAGACTTCCTGGCCGGACTTCTCGACCTTGGGCGCATTGGCGTCGAGCGCGACCAGATGGGCGAAAGGCTTGATGCGGTCGAGTGTTGCTTTCTGGGCGGCTTCGCTGGTGGTGTCGGGCAGGTGTTTGTCCTGAATGCTGAGCACCAGCATGACGATCAGGAAAATCGCCAGCAGCGGCGCGAACAATCCGGCAAGAACGGAAATGATGATCTCCTGCGGGGTGGCTTGAGTCATCTTGGCGTGCGAATCGGCCATGAAAGGTTCCTTGGGGGGTGGCATCGAAAGCGGCGATTATAAGGAAAGCCACCCCGACAGGAAAGGGCGTCGCGCCCGGCGGATGGACGTCACGTGGCAAAAAGGCTATGCTTCGCGGCTCCTAGCGCCCGTAGCTCAGCTGGATAGAGTACTGCCCTCCGAAGGCAGGGGTCGTGCGTTCGAATCGCGCCGGGCGCGCCAGTTTCCCCGATCCCCCATCGGCTTCAGCCCCTTGTCCCTCAAGGGTTTAAACTTCGCATGACGGGTTTAAACTTCGTACTGGCGTTCAATTTCGAGTGTTACAACATGGCCCATCCCACCCCGACCGACATCAAGTTGCATCAGGCTTCGCGCAAGCTGGAAATCGCCTTCACCGACGGCGCCCGCTTCGAATTGCCGTTCGAGCTTCTGCGGGTCTATTCGCCGTCCGCCGAAGTGCGCGGCCACGGCCCCGGGCAGGAAGTGCTGCAGGTCGGCAAACGTGAAGTGCTGATCAATGCCGCCGAACCCGTAGGCTTGTACGGCATCAACTTCTTCTTTTCCGACGGCCACGACACCGGGATTTATTCCTGGGAATATCTCTACGATCTGGGCATCAACCAGGCTGCGTTATGGGACGAGTATCTCAAACGCATGGACGCCGCTGGCGCCTCGCGCGATCCCGGCATCTCCAAGATGTTCGAGCAGCGCCCCAAGGCCAAGTAGGCTGTCATGGACAGTTCCTGTGCGGTACCCACACGCGCGCCTTCCGGGGCGCGTGTTGTTTTGGTGAGTCCGTACGAACTGGGTCGACAGCCGTTCAACCTGGCGCAGCCTGCCGCATGGTTCGCGCGCGAACACATTGCCGCCGCCTGCGTCGACCTGTCGCAGCAAAAACTCGACCCCGCCACTTTTGCTGATGCCGAATACGTGGCGATTTACCTGGACATGCATACTGCTACGCGGATTGCTGCTGCGGCGCTGCCGAAGATCCGCTCGCTCGCTCCGCGGGCGCGCATCGCCGCCTTCGGCCTGTATGCGCCGGTCAACGCCGCATGGTTGAAAACGCTGGGCGTGGACGCGATCTTCGGCGGCGAGTCCGAGCCCGACCTGCTGGACTGGGTGCGAACGGGGATTGCACCGGTCGACACCCTGGTGCGGCGCGACAAGATCACGTTCCTGCTGCCGGAACGACGCGGACTGCCCGATCTGCAGCGCTACGCCAAGTTGATCCTGGCCGACGGCACGCAAAAAATCACCGGTTTCGCCGAGGCGAGCCGCGGTTGCAAACATTTGTGCCGCCACTGTCCGGTGGTGCCGGTGTACGAAGGGAAATTCCGCATCGTCCCGGTGGAGACGGTGATGGCCGACATCGCGCAGCAGGTCGAAGTGGGTGCGCAGCACATCAGTTTTGGTGATCCCGATTTTCTCAATGGGCCGACCCATGCGTTGAAAGTGGCCGAGGCCTTGCATGCGCAATTCCCCGAGTTGAGCTGGGATGCCACGATCAAGGTCGAGCACCTGCTGAACCACGCCGACCTGCTGCCGCGTCTCAGACAATGCGGCCTGCTGTTTGTCGTCACCGCGGTCGAATCAATCGACGACGCGATCCTGGACCGGCTCGCCAAGGGCCATACCCGCGCCGATTTCGAAGCGGCGCTGGCGCACTGCCGTATGCTCGGCATCGCGCTGGCCCCCACCTTCGTGCCGTTCACGCCGTGGACCACGCTGGCTGGCTATCGCGAGCTGCTCGCCACCCTGCTGCGGCTGCATCTGGTCGAGGCCGTGCCGCCGGTGCAGCTGGCGATCCGCCTGCTGGTGCCGCAGGGCTCGCACCTTCTGCACTTGCCCGATTTCGCCGAACAGGTCGGCGCCTTCGACGAGGTCATGCTGGGGTATCCGTGGCAGGCGGACGACCCGCGCGTCGATGCGTTGCAAAGCGAGGTCATGGCCTGGGTGATGGACGCCGAGAAAAAGGGATTGCCGCGTGCCGACGTGTTCGCCGGAATCTGGATACGCACCCATGCTGCCCTGGGCGAGACGCCGCCGCCGCTCGATCCCGCGCAATTTGGCGAGACCATCGCCCATCATTCCGAGCCCTGGTACTGCTGCGCCGAGCCGACCGAAACCCAACTCGCCAGCTTCTAACCATGCCGCGCCTCCTGTTGCTGCTCCCTGCCGCGGGCTATGCCAACCAGGACTTCATCGCCGCTGCCAGACGGCTGAACATCGAACTCGTCGCCTGCGCCGACTATTGCCATCGGCTTGCGCCGGGCTGGGGCCTGCCGCCGCTGATGAGCGTACCCTTCGATCAGCCCCACATCGCCGTGCCTCAGGTTTTATGCGCCTTGACGCAGACCGTCGATGCGGTGCTGGCCGTGGACGATCACGGTGCGGCCCTGGCCGCGCAGTTGCGCGTGGCACTCCAGCTGCCCGGCAATCCACCCGAGGCCGTGGCGAGCTTGACCGACAAGCTGCGTTTTCGCCGGCAGCTGCAGACGATCGGATTGCCCTGCCCTGCATTTGTCGAGGTCGGAGACGATGACGTGGGTGCCGCGCTTGCGCTGGGTTTTCCGCTGGTGGTGAAAGCGCGCCGATTGAACGCCAGCCGCGGCGTGATCCGGGTGGACGATGCCGCCCAACTCAGGCGCACGCTCGGACAGGTTCGGCGCATCCAGGCCCGCGCCCAGCGCGACGCCGGTCCAGGCCTGCTGCTCGAGCGTTTCATCCCGGGTGCCGAAGTCGCACTCGACGGCGTGCTGGTCCACGGCGTATTGCAGGTACTTGCCGTGTTCGACAAACCCGATCCGCTCGACGGGCCTTACTTCGAGGAAACGCTGTTCGTCACGCCTTCGCGCCTGCCAGCTGCCACGCAGGCCGAGCTGGCTGCCGCCGTGCAGCGCGTCTGTATGGCGAGCGGTGTGACCGAGGGCATGATCCATGCCGAAGCCCGCATCAACGACGCTGGCGTGTGGCTGCTCGAAATCGCGCCGCGCGGCATCGGCGGGTTATGCGGACGCGTGCTGGACGCAACGCTGGGCATGACGTCGGCCGAAATCGTGCTGCGCCATGCAGCGGGCCTGCCGCTACCGGCGCAGGCGGGGAAGGAGGCGGCCGGCGTGATGATGATCCCCGTGCCGGCGAGCGGTATCCTGCAGGGCGTCGACGGCCTCGATGCGGCACGCGACGTACCGCATGTCAGCGGCATCGACATCACTGCCCAGGCCGGTCAGCTGGTGGCGCCACCGCCCGCGGGCGCGAGCTATCTCGGCTTCATCTTCAGCCGTGCCGCCACGCCGCAGGCGGCCGAACATGCCCTGCGGGCCGCCCATGCGGCGCTCACCGTCCGCGTCCAGCCTTTGCTCGCGCCATGAACACCTTCCATCATGAACTCGCCACGGCCATCGGCCACGCCACGGGCTTGCCATTCGTGGTATCCGGCGCACAGGCCGTGCATGGCGGAGACATCAGCCAGGCTTTTAAGCTCAGCGACGGGGTACGCAGCGTGTTCGTCAAGATCCAGCCTGCTGCCGGGCTCGCGATGTTCGAAACCGAAGCGGCCGGGCTCGCCGAACTGGCGGCCGCGAACGCCGTGCGGGTCCCGCAGGTGATCTGTCATGGCATGGCCGCAGGGCAGGCATATCTGGTACTCGACTATCTGTCCTTGAGTGCGCGGGGCGACGCCGTGCTACTGGGACGGCAACTCGCGCAACAGCACCGTGTCAGCGCTGCATGGTTCGGCTGGACGCGCGACAACTGGATCGGCGCCACGCCGCAGCCGAATGCCCGGCACGACGACTGGATCGGCTTCTGGCGCACGCAGCGGCTCGGGTTCCAGCTGCGTCGGGCAGCCGAGAACGGTCATGCCGGCGCGTTGCAGCGGGACGGCGAAGCCCTGCTCGCCCACCTCGACGCCTTTTTCGACGGCTACGCGCCCGGCCCTTCGCTGCTCCACGGTGACTTGTGGGGTGGCAACCACGCCTATCTGGCCGACGGAACGCCCGTGATCTTCGATCCGGCGGTGTATTTCGGCGACCGCGAAAGCGACCTGGCGATGAGCGAACTGTTCGGCGGATTCGCGCCGGATTTTTACGCGGCCTACCGCGAGGCGTGGCCGCTTGATGCAGGCTACGGCGTGCGTAAAACGCTCTACAATCTCTACCATATTCTCAACCACGCCAATCTGTTCGGCGGCGGCTATGCAACGCAGGCCGCGCGCATGACCGCCCAGCTGCTGGCGCAGATTCGATAGGCTTTTTATGCTGCAGCGTCTGCTCATCTTGTTCTTTGCCCTGGGCCTGGTCGCCTGTTCCGGCTTGCCGTTCAATGCGGTCGCACCCAAGGTGAGCGTGGCGGATGTTGCGATCAGCCGTCTTGGTTTCTTCGAACAGCATTTCGATGTGGGTTTGCGCGTGAGCAATCCGAACGATTTCGACCTGACGATCGAAGCACTGGATTTCGAACTGGAGCTCAATGGGCTTCCGTTTGCCAATGGCCTGTCGCAGACCTCGACCCGGATCGCGGCGACCTCCAGTACGCTGTTGCGGATTGATGCCATCACGCAATCGAAGGACCTGATCAGGCAGATCGAGAGCCTGGCCCCGGAATCCTTGAAGGCGGGGGTGCCTTATCGCATCCACGGCCGGTTCAAGACCGACCGCTCGCCCAACTGGGTGCCGTTCGACCATGCGGGGGTGTACAGTGGCGGCAAGGAGAAGTCCCCGGGCCACGCAGTCTGATCGGGGCGGCTGAACGCTCCCCAGGCGGGATCAGCCCGCCAGGGATCGCAGGGCAGGGACGCCCAGCCCGAATGCGTCCGCGTGCTGCAGCGCGCGTGCCAGCCGTGCCGGCGCCGAACGGCCGGTGCAGCCATGGTCCGGATCGCCGTCGAAAGCCTCGAGCATGCCGGCGATCAGTGCGTTGCGGTCGTGCACGACGCCGGTCAACGCATCCTGAATGTCCATCACCTCGTTCGCCACCTGGCGCGCGAAGGTTTCGTGCTGCGCCCACAGCTGGGAAACTGTACCGCCGGTTTTCAAACCGGCGATATTGGTGGTGAGGATGTAGACGTTCTTGCGCACCAGTTCGAACAGCAATGCGCCGCCCGGGGAAACTTCGCGGCACGGCAGATCGATGGCGGCCAGCGCCTGGCACAGCAGGGCGGCGCCGGGGCCTGCCGCTGGCGAGGCGATCAGGGGCTTGGCGTCGGTGCCCTTCTTCTTTTCGAACCAGACCGAGATCACCGTGGGGTCGGCGTAGCCATGGGCTTCCCAGTCGCGCGGCAGCAGTTCGTTCTGGATCAGCGCGGCACGCGGCTTCCAGGCATCAGGTAGCGCGGCCAGTATCGCGTGTAGATCGGCTTCGGCAACTGCGATCAAGACGAGTTCCGGCGCGGGATGGCGTTGCGCCACCGCTGCCATGTCGTCGCCGCGATTGACCGGAACCACGGTACGGCCGGCGCGCAGCAGGCCGCCGGCGAATACGCGGCCGAGCTGGCCGAGACCGATGACGACGACTTCGTTCACTCGAGGCCCTTCGAATGCAGGTATTCGTCGTAGGTGCCCATGTAGAACTCGACGCCTTCAGGCGTGATTTCCAGGATGCGGGTGGCCAGGCTGCTGACGAACTGGCGGTCGTGCGAGACGAAGATCAGCGTACCCTTGAACAGGTCGAGCGCGAGGTTCAACGACTCGATCGATTCCATGTCCATGTGGTTGGTCGGCTCGTCCATCACCAGCACGTTGTGGCGGCCGAGCATCAGCTTGCCGTAGAGCATGCGGCCCTTTTCCCCGCCGGACAGCACACGCACCGATTTCTTGACGTCGTCGCCGGAGAACAGCAGGCGCCCGAGGATGCCGCGCAGCACCTGCTCGTCGTCGCCCGGTTGGGTCCACTGGTGCATCCAGTCGGTGAGGTTGAGATCCATATCGAAATCGCTGACGTGGTCCTGCGAGAAGTAGCCGATGCTGGCGTTCTCGCTCCATTTCACTTCGCCGAACTGGGGCGTGAGTTCATTCATCAACAGCTTCATCAGCGTCGATTTGCCGACGCCGTTGCCGCCGATGACGGCCATTTTTTCGCCGGCTTCCAGCGAAAAGTTCATGTTGGAAAACAGGGGCGTGCCGTCGTAGCCGAATTTCAGGTTTTCGACTTCGAGCGCGCGGCGGTGCAGCAGCTTTTCCGGTTCGAAACGGATGTAGGGGTTCTGCCGCGACGACGGCTTGAAATCCTCGATCTTGATCTTGTCGATCATCTTCATGCGGCTGGTGGCCTGGCGTGCCTTCGACTTGTTGGCCGAGAAGCGGCGCACGAACTCCTGCAGCTCGGCCACCTTGTCCTTGGCCTTGGCGTTGGCCGAGGCCTGGCGTTCTTTGGCCTGGGTGGAGGCCAGCATGTAGTCGTCGTAGTTGCCCGGGTAGACCTTGATGGTGCCGAAATCGAGGTCGGCCATGTGGGTACAGACCTGGTTCAGGAAGTGGCGGTCGTGGGAGATGACGATGATGGTGGCGTTGCTCTCGTTCAACACGTTTTCCAGCCAGCGGATGGTGTTGATGTCGAGGTTGTTGGTCGGTTCGTCCAGTAGAAGGATGTCAGGATTGGAGAACAGCGCCTGTGTCAGCAGCACGCGCAGCTTGAAGCCCGGTGCGATCTCGCTCATGGGTCCATTGTGCTGCTCGGTAGGGATGCCGACACCGAGCAGCAATTGGCCGGCGCGGGCCTCGGCGTCGTAGCCGCCCATTTCGCCGAACTTGGCTTCGAGTTCGGCGGCATGCAGGTAGTCTTCCTCGCTCGCCTCGGGATTCATGTAGATGGCGTCCTTTTCCTGCATCACACGCCACATCTCGGCATGTCCCTGCAGCACCACGTCGAGCACGCGCTGGTCCTCGTAGCCGAACTGGTCCTGGCGCAGCCAGGCCATGCGTTCGCCGGGATCGAGCGAGACGTTACCGGCAGTAGGCTCCAGCTCGCCGGCCAGGATCTTCATGAAGGTCGACTTGCCGCAGCCGTTGGCGCCGATCAGGCCATAGCGGTTGCCGTCGCCGAACTTGACGTTGACGTTCTCGAACAGCGGCTTGGAGGCAAATTGCAGAGTGATGCTGGAAGCGGTGAGCACGGCGGAAATCCTGGGACGCAAAGCCGGGCATTTTAACATTCCGCCCGCGTGATCATGGCGGACGGCCTGCCGGCTGTCGGGCACAGCTAGGTGGAGGCGTGTAGCGCCGGGTGGTCGAGAATCGGCCGGTCGAGAAAATAGCCTTGTACCAGGTCGACGCCGAACTGGCGCAGCAGGGCAAGCGTCGGGCCATCCTCGACATATTCCGCGACGACGGACTTGCCGAGGCCGAGCGCGACGCTGACCATGGCCTGGACGAACACCTGGTTGTCGGGGTCGCTGGGCAGATCACGGATGAAAATGCCGTCGATCTTGATGGTGTCGACGTGCAGATGTTTGAGGTAGGCGAAGGAGGCGAAACCGACGCCGAAATCGTCGAGACAGACGCCGCAGCCGAGCTGGCGCAAGGCTTCGATCATGCGCTGCGCATCGTGCAGGTCGGACACCGCCGCAGTCTCGGTGATCTCGACGATCAGGCGGCTGGGATTGACGCCGGCCTGGCGCAGTTCGTCGCCGATGTATTGCGGCAGGCCGGGCTCGGACAGCGAGCGCCCGGACAGGTTGAGCGCGATCGATGGAATCGCCGGATTCTCCGCCAGCCGGCGCAAGGTTTCGTGGACCACCCAGCGGTCGATGTCGAGGATGCGCCCGCTTTTCTCGGCCAGCTGGATGAAATGCCCCGGCATGATGAGCTGGCCGGGATTGCGCTCGTCGGTCATGCGGATGAGCGCTTCCAGGTGGGACAGGGTGCCGTCTTCCGCCCGGTATACCCCCTGGAAATGCAGCTGGAACAAGCCCTTGTCGAGCGCATTGCTGATGCGCTCGCCCCACGACAGGCGGGTGCGCATTTCGGTGTCGGCCTCGGTGTCCGCACGAAATACGCGCCAGGTGTTCTTGCCGGCATCCTTGGCCTGGTACATGGCGATGTCGGCGCGCGCGACCAGGTCGTCGGCGTCGGCGGCATGTCCGGGATAGTAGGCGATGCCGAGGCTGGTGGTGAGCCGCAGGTTCTGTCCCTCGAAGCGGAAGGGGATCTGCGCGATCGCCCGCACCACGCGGTCGGCCAGCACTTCGGCTTCATTGCCTTGCGCCGACGGCAGCAGGATGGCGAACTCGTCGCCACCCAGTCGCGCCAGGACTTCATTGCGCCGCACCAGCGTGCTGATCTCGCTGGCCACCCGGATCAGCAGCGCATCGCCGGCGCGATGGCCGTAGCTGTCGTTGATGGTCTTGAATTCGTCGAGGTCGAAGAACATGACCGCGCATTGCGTCTGATGACGGTCGCTGTCCAGCATGGTGCGCGCCAGCTCCTGCTGGAAGCGGTGGCGGTTGTAGAGCCCGGTCAGGGCGTCGCGTTCGGCCAGATACACCAGTTGTTCGGCCGTCTGGCGTTCGCGGGTGACATCCTCGTAAATCCACAGATGGCCGATGAAACGGTTTTCGCGGTCGCGTACCGGGTAATCGAGCTCGGTGATGACGCGTCCGTCGGTCATCTGGATTTCGTAGCTGTCGGAGAGTTCGCGCGTTTCCAGCACCGACAGCAGATGCTTGGAGAAATGGTCGGGGCGCGCCAGCATCGAGGTCGATTTGGCCAGTACTTCATGCACCGGCAGGCCGATCAGATGGATATCCTCGTCGATCATCCACATGCGGGTGAACGCGGGATTGTGATAGATCACCCGGCCGTCGGCAGCAACGAACAGAATGCCGAGATTCATGGCCGACAGCAGCGACACCAGCCGGGCGCGTTCCTGCTCGGTCTCTTCCAGATAACGGCCTTGCAGGCTTTCCGCCATGCGCAGTTCGTTGATGGCCTGACGCAGGTTGGCCTCGGTTGCCTTGAGGTCGTCGATGCTGTGGATGCTGGCGCGGATGCCCTGATAGACGCCGCTGTAATCGTGAATCGGCTGCCAGTTCACCGCTGCCCAGAAATGGCCGCCGTCCTTGCGGCAGATGCGCAAGGCATATCCCTGGCCGGATGTGCCGCGCAGGGCGTGGCGCAACTGGAATTCGGCAGCGGTACGGTCTTCCGGATGGATGATGTCGGCCGGGAAGTTCATCTGCGTCATGCATTCGCCGACACTATGGCCGAGCATGCGCTCGACCGAGGGATTCACCCACAGGAGCTTGCCCTCGGGCGACAGCCAGAATTCGAGATCATGGGTGTAATCGGCGATGGCGTGAAAGCGTGCTTCGTTTTCACGTGCACGGTCGACGTTGAAGCGTACCGACTCGGCCATGCGATTGAAGGTGTCGATCAGCTGGCCGATTTCGTCCTCGCCTGCGCCGGTCAGTTTCACGTCCAGGTCGCCCTGTGCCATGCGCTTGCTGGCACGGGTCAGCGCATCGAAGCGGCGGATCACGC
The DNA here is from genome assembly GCA_001899305.1 of Thiobacillus sp. 0-1251. Taxonomy (GTDB): domain Bacteria; phylum Pseudomonadota; class Gammaproteobacteria; order Burkholderiales; family Thiobacillaceae; genus Thiobacillus. The sequence continues at coordinate 110,164 of MKWL01000022.1, forward strand.
CGCCGACCGACAGGGCCAGCAGAATGCCGGTCAGTAGCAAGGCCGCTGCCGCAATGAACAGGCTTTGCCGGAGGTAACGGTTGCGCGCGTGCTGGATGAAATCGCTCGACAGGGCCAGGGCGATTTCGCCATAACGCTGGCCGGCATACTCGATCGGCAGGACCAGGCGGAAATCGGTATCGGTGCTTTCGGCTCCTGCTTGATGCACGATACGCCGGTTGCTGTCGCGTACCTCGATCATTTTCAGGCCGCCTTCGCGTTGAAGGGTTTCGACGATGTCGCGCACGCTGGCGTCATCCTGCTGCGAGAGCGGGGCCAGCAGGGCGGCAATCAGGGTCTTGCCCATGTCGTGTGCCCGGTTCTCGGCCTGTTGCTGCAATTCCTCGCTGGTGAGGTGGACACCGTTGATGATCAGGAATGCCAGCATCAGCGCTTCCACACCCAATGCAGCGAGGGTGAGCTTGTAGCGCAACGAGAGGCGCCCGAACCAAGCCCTCAATGCGCCACCTGCATCATTTTCTCCGCCTGCAGGGCGTACGGGCGGAAAGCGCGCAATTCATTGCCATCCACCGGGACGAATCCCCCGTACCCGCCGTGCTGCAAAAATACCTTGCCCTCCGGAGTGGAGGCAAAATCGAGCAATGCCCGGCGGACTGCGTTCGCTTCCTGGTCGCGCAGGCGGGGGTGTGTCAGATACATCAGGCTTGAAAGGGGCGCGGTCTCGACGACGATACGCAATTGTTTGCGTATTTCGGCAGGCAGCAGCTTGTAGGGATGCAAGCCCAGCATGGCCGCCGCCGTGCGTCCGTTGATGACCTGCATCACGGCATTGAGGTGGGAGCCGTAATCCATGATCTGGTAATCGATATCGCGCCGAAGCCCCAGCGCGGCCATATCGGCCTGCACGGCCAAGGCTGCCACGGCAATGGAATCGGGGGTGGCGATGTTTTGGTCGCGCAAGTCCTCCGCTATCCGATAGGGCCCGGTGCTCTTGACGACCAGCAGGCCGCGCGTGGGCTGGGCATACTTCAGCAGTGGCCGATAGCCGGCGTCCTGCCGGGCCAGCCAGGCCAGGTGCGGGGCGGTGAGCAGGATGTCGTAGTCGCCCTGGCGGGTACGTTCGACAAAGGTCTTGAAGTCGCGCGCGCTATAGATGGCGACTCGCCGCCGCAAGCGCTTTTCCATCTCTCTGGCCAGCGGCTGATAGATTTCGAGGGTCTGCTTGGCCGTCATGTTGGGAAAGACACTGAATACGAGCGGAGTGTCCGTATCGGTTTCTGAATGGGCGTCGGCAATCAACATGAAGACGAGCGCCCCCGACAGGACTACAAACCTGAGCCACGGCACCCACGCCGGAAGACGATGGCCCATAGCGCGGACGCGCGCCGACGCGTGTACGGCCCGGCCCGGCAGATGTTGGGAGGTGACGTGCGCGAGCGCATGGGCGTAAAGGCGAGACAAACTCGGCCGCGGGAAAAATCGATGCAAGCGTGCTTTCCTCGTTTACAGTTTTTTTTGCAGAACCTTGGATCTCCGCTTGTAGTTGTATAACGCCTGCTTGCTGCGGGGCAGATGATCCGGGCTGCTGTCGACGAAGCCGCGCTCCTCGAACCAGTGCTCGGTACGCGTGGTCAGCACGAACAGTTGCTTGAATCCTGCCTTCTTTCCTCTTTTCTCGGCTTCGGCCAGCAGCAGATTGCCGAAGCCGCGTCCGCGATATTCGCCGGAAACCGCCAGACAGGCGAGCTCGGCCGCCTGCTCTTCAGGAAAGGGATACAGCGCCACGCAGCCGGCAATGACGCCGTCGGATTCGAGCACCAGGAAACGCTCGACTTCCATTTCCAGCAACTCGCGCGAGCGCCGCACCAGGATGCCGTCGCGTTCGAGCGGTTCGATCAGGCCGAGGATGCCGCCGACATCGTCGATGGTGGCAGCGCGCAGGGTTTCCAGCGGCGCCGGCGTAATGAGGGTGCCGACGCCTTCGCGGGTGAACAATTCGGACAGCAGCGCACCGTCGCGGTGGCGGCTGATGAGATGAGCGCGCTTGACGCCCTGCGTGCAGGCGGTGATCGTACAGGGCAGATAGTAGGTCACGTCCTCGGGCAATTGGCGGGCCTTGCCGTGTCCTGCCTGTTCGAGTACCTGTCGCGCCTCGTTGACAGTGAGGGCGTTGTGGATCGTACGGCCCTTGCCCGGCACGCCTTCGGTGTCCATCAGGAAAATCAGTTTGTCGGCTGCCAGTTCGACTGCGGCTTGGGTGGCCACGTCCTCCAGGCTGAGGTTGAAGATTTCGCCGGTCGGCGAGTAGCCGATGGGCGAAAGCAGTACGATGTCGTGCTGATCCAGCCGCCTGCGTATGGCGGCGGCGTCGATTTTGCGGACTTCTCCGGTGTGCAGCAGATCCTCGCCTTCGATGACGCCGATGGGCTTGGCGGTAACGAAGTTGCCCGAGGCCACCCGGATGTCGGCGCCTGCCATCGGCGTGTTGGCGAGCCCCAGCGACAGCAGGGCCTCGATCTCGACCCGCACCGTGCCGGCGGCTTCCTTGACGCAGGCCAGCGCCGCGTCGTCGGTGACGCGCAGGCCGCTCACATAGCGGATCGCGGTGCCGTTCTCGGTCAGGCGCGCCTCGACCTGCGGCCGCACGCCGTGCACCAAGACCAGCCGGACGCCCAGGCTATTCAGCAGGTTGACGTCGTGCGCCAGCTGCACAAATCCCCCGTCCGCCACCAGTTCGCCGCCAAACGCAATGACGAAGGTCTTGCCGCGAAAGCCGTGAATGTACGGCGCGGCCGAGCGGAACCAATGGACGAAATGGGTAGTGTCTTTCAATGACATGGCCTGGAACGGGGAGTCTTTAGGGCGAAGGATACAGAAAACCCTGCGAAACTGGAGGACGCCGACTTTTCTGCATGAAATAAATGGAATAAATCGGATAGGCTTGGCGTCATAACAAGGCGTGACAACATTAACTGCAACCGTTTCAACGACCGAAGGAGACAAATAATGAAGCAAATGAACAAATTGATGGGCGCCCTGCTGGGCGGTGCGCTGATGATGGGCGCGTTGGCACTGCCGACCGCCGTCCAGGCCGCGGACAAGGCGAAACTGGTGGTCCAGGTCAGCGACGCCAATCCCGCCACCTGGAATCTGGCGCTGAACAATATCAAGAACGTTCAGAAGGATCTGGGCAAGGACAACGTCGATCTCGAACTCGTGGCATACGGTCCCGGCATCGGCATGCTCAAGGCCGAGTCCGAAGTAGCCAACCGCATCGACGAGGCGGTCGACTCGGGCGTCCAGGTGATGGCGTGCGAAAATACCATGCGCGGCCAGAAGCTCAGCAAGGCTGACATGAATGCCAAGATCGGCTACGTCAAGGCCGGCGTGGTGGAAATTCTCCAACGCCAGCAGCAGGGGTACGCCTATCTGCGTCCGTGATCGGATGCGGATTTGAAAAACCGGGCAGCTGCCCGGTTTTTTTATGCCAGTACGCGCCTAAAAGTCACCCCATAGCGTTTGCATGGCAGCCAGCGCGGCCAAGGCTGCGGTCTCGGTACGCAGCACGCGCGGCCCCAGTCGGACCGGAACGGCACCTGCTGCATGCAGCGCAGCGATTTCATCGGCCTCAAAGCCCCCCTCAGGGCCGGCCACCAGCCAATCCTGAATAGTCGATGATGGCAGGTCGGCCAGTCGCACTTCGGCCGCCGGGGACAAAAACAGCAGGCGCCCGGCCTCATGCTGCCCCAACCAGTTGGCCAGCGTCATCGGTGAAGCCACTACGGGTACCTGATTGCGGCCGCACTGTTCGCAGGCACTCGCCACGACGCCTTGCCAGTGCGCCACCCGCTTGTCGGCGCGATCGCCTGCCAGCTTGACTACGCTCCGTTTGGCGGCGATCGGCTGGATCGCCGCCACGCCCAACTCGACCGCCTTCTGCAACGTGTAGTCCATGCGCTCGCCGCTCGAGATGCCTTGCGCCAGCATCACGCGCAGACGCGATTCGCGTTCGACATCGGCAAAACCGGTGACGCTGACTGCCACCCCGTCCTTCTGGATACGTTCGATGCGCGCGGCATATTCGCCGCCATGGCCGTTGAACAGGGTGATGGCATCGTTCACCGCCAGCCGCAGCGCGCGCACGGCATGGCGCGCGGGGCCGGCCGGCAGGTTGAAACGGGCGCCCGATGCAAGCGGCTGGTCAAGGTAGAAGCGTGGCGGTGACATCTTGGTATTATGCCGACGTTGTCCAGAGATTTTGCGGAGCGCGACATGGTTTCCCTCACCACCCCGGTATGCGACTTTGGCTGGAAGGCCCCCGGTTTCAGTCTGCCCGGCGTCGACGGCAGGATATGGACGCTGCGTGACGCGATGGGCCAGAACGGCTTGCTGGTGATGTTCATCTGCAACCATTGCCCGTATGTGAAGGCGATCCGCCCGCGCCTGGTGCGTGATCTGGCCGAGCTCAAGGCGCATGGCATCCAGGCCATCGCCATTATGTCGAACGATCCGACCGAGTACGCCGAGGATTCGTTCGACAATATGAAAAAAGTGGCCGCCGAATTCGGTTTTCCGTTCCCTTATGTGATCGATGAAACCCAAGACGTGGCAAAAGCCTATGGGGCCGTATGCACCCCCGATTTTTTTGGCTTCAACCGCGATTTCGAACTGCAGTACCGCGGCCGCTTCGACGAATCGCGCAAGGAGACCGCGCCCGAGGGCGTGCGGCGCGACCTGTTCGAGGCGATGAAGGCCATCGCGGCGACCCAGCATGGACCTGCAGAGCAGATTCCCAGCATGGGCTGTTCGATCAAATGGAAGGAGGCGTGACATGGCTGACCGTCGGCAGCATTGGGAAAACGTGTATCGCGGCAAGACAGCGGACCAGGTCGGCTGGTTCCAGCCGCATGCCGCGCCGTCGCTTCGTTTGATCGAAGCCAACGCCGGCAAGGATGCGCACATCATCGACGTCGGCGGCGGTGCGTCGGTCCTGGTGGACGACCTGCTCGATGCCGGCTACCGCAACCTGACCGTGCTCGACCTCGCCGAACCGGCGCTGGAAGCCAGTCGCGCGCGGCTTGGCGCGCGCGCGCAGTCAGTGCAGTGGATCGTCGCGGATATCACCCGGGCTGAATTGCCGGCGGCACACTACGACGTCTGGCACGACCGGGCCGTGTTCCATTTCCTGACCGATCCCGCGGATCGTGCGCGCTATGTGGCGCAGGTTCTGGCCAGTGTAAAACCGGGCGGGCATGTTGTCGTGGCCGCATTCGGCCCCGGCGGGCCGCTGCAATGTTCTGGGCTGGACGTGGTGCGCTATGCCCCCGACTCGCTGCATGCCGAATTCGGCGCGCCATTTCGCCTGCTTGGGCACGAAACCGAAATCCATCACACGCCGGCGGGCAAGGAGCAGGAATTTGTCTACTGTTATTGCGTGCGGGTCTGACCATGCTTGAACAGGTCGAGGCGCTGGTCCGCGAGGTGGCGCGGCGTGAAGTGACGCCGCGCTTCCTCAAGGTGGCGCATAGCCACAAGCTCGACGGTAGCCTCTTTACCGAGGCCGATGCGGCGACCCAGGCCGCATTGGAAGAAGCGCTGCCCCGGATCCGCGATGTGCCGGTGCTGGGCGAGGAAATGACCGAGCGACAGCAGCACGATGCCTGGGAAGCCGGCCGCGACGGATTATGGTGCGTCGACCCGATCGACGGCACGTCCAACTTCGTCGCCGGCGTGCCCTATTTCGCGGTGTCGGTGGCGTATCTCTACAAGGGCGAGCGCCAATTGGGCGTGGTGTACGACCCGGTGGCCGACGAGATGTTCAGCGCCGAACGCGGGCACGGTGCTCATCTCAACGGGACGCCGTTGCCCCTGCGGGCGCCGGCCACGGAGTTACGCCGCGCGCTCGCTGGCGTCGAGATGAAGCGCATCGACCGCGAACTGGCCGGTCGCCTGGCCTCGTGGCCGCCTTATGCCTCGCAGCGTAATTTCGGCGCGTCCACCCTGGATTGGTGCTACACGGCTGCTGGCCGTTTCGACATCTATGTCCATGGCGGGCAGAAATTATGGGATTACGCTGCCGGCGCCCTGATTCTGGAGGAGGCTGGCGGGCGGTTGGCCAGCCTGTCGGGCAGTTTCGACATCGCCAACGTATGGGAGCGTTCCGTCGTCGCCTCGGCCAGTCCCGAACTGTTCGAATTGTGGCGCGACTGGCTGAAGGCGGCAGGCGCATAAGCCGTCGCATCGGGCAAATAAAAAGATTTTAGGGTCTCATTTGTGAGTCATGGCTTGAGCTTGTCGGCTTAAGTCCTTGTTGCGTCACCTGTTTTGTTCGGTTTGGGCTTGGCTTGCGGAAGCCTGCCCTGCTGACGGATAATCAAGGTTTTTGCATATTCTGCCCAAGCTGTCTGTGCGCGGCTTACCCGGGTGGGGATGCGACCGTTTTTTACTTAGCAGAAGGGAACGCAATGCCAACCCGTAATGACCTGGCCAATGCCATTCGCGCGCTTGCGATGGATGCCGTCGAAAAAGCCAAATCCGGCCACCCCGGCGCCCCCATGGGCATGGCGGAAATCGCTGAAACGCTGTGGAACCACCACATGCGCCACAACCCCACCAACCCCAAGTGGGCAGACCGCGACCGCTTCGTGCTGTCGAACGGCCATGGCTCGATGCTGATCTATGCCTTGTTGCATCTGACCGGCTACGACCTGTCGATGGACGACCTCAAACAGTTCCGCCAGCTGCATTCCAAGACCCCTGGTCACCCCGAGTACGGCTACGCCCCCGGTATTGAAACCACCACCGGCCCGCTCGGCCAGGGCATCACCAATGCCGTCGGCATGGCGATGGCAGAAAAGATCCTCGCCGCCGAATTCAACAAGCCCGACCACACCATTGTGGATCACCACACCTACGTGTTCATGGGCGACGGCTGCATGATGGAAGGCATCTCGCACGAAGCCTGCGCGCTCGCCGGCACCTGGAAGCTGAACAAGCTGGTCGCCTTCTGGGACGACAATGGCATCTCGATCGACGGCCACATCGAGAACTGGTACACCGACGACACCGCCAAGCGCTTCGAAGCTTATGGCTGGAACGTGGTGCCGAACGTCGACGGCCATGACGTGGTCGCGCTCGAAGCAGCGATCCAGAAGGCCAAGGCCAGCACCGACAAGCCCACCCTGATCTGCTGCAAGACCGTCATCGGCAAGGGCTCGCCCAACAAGGCCGGCACCCACGACGTGCACGGCGCCGCGCTGGGCCACGACGAAGTCGAAGCCACCCGCAAGAACATGGGTTGGAACCACCCCGCGTTCGAGGTTCCCGCCGACATCTACGCCGGCTGGGATGCCAAGACCAAGGGCCAGGGGCTCGAAACCCTGTGGAACAACAAGTTCGCTGAGTACAAGAAGGCCTTCCCCGCGGAAGCTGCCGAGTTCGAGCGCCGCATGAAGGGCGAGCTGCCCGCCAACTGGAAGGCGCACGTCGCCGAGAAGCTGGCCGCGATCAACGCCAAGGGCGAGACCGTCGCCACCCGCAAGGCCAGCCAGATCGCGATCAACGCGCTGGCGTCCGCGCTGCCCGAGTTCCTCGGCGGCTCGGCCGACCTGACCGGCTCCAACCTGACCAACTGGGAAGGCTGCCATCCGGTGCGCCACGGCAACCCCGGCAATTACATCAGCTATGGCGTGCGTGAATTCGGCATGGCCGCGATCATGAACGGCATGGCGCTGCACGGCGGCCTGCTGCCGTTCGGCGGCACCTTCCTGATGTTCTCGGAATACTCGCGCAACGCCATCCGCATGGCCGCGCTGATGAAGCAGCGCGTGATCCACGTGTTCACGCACGACTCCATCGGCCTCGGCGAGGACGGCCCGACCCACCAGCCGGTGGAGCAGACCGCCACCCTGCGCATGATCCCCAACATCGACGTCTGGCGTCCGTGCGACACCGTGGAAACGATGGTCGGCTGGGCTGCGTCGGTCGAGCGTACCGACGGCCCGACCTGCCACATCCTCAGCCGCCAGAACCTGCCGTTCATGAAGCGCGACGACGCGACCCTGGCCAACATCGCCAAGGGCGGTTACGTGCTGAAGGATGCCGCGGGCGCCAAGGCGGTCATCATCGCCACCGGTTCCGAAGTCGAGCTGGCCGTCAAGGCCCAGGAAGCGCTGGCCGCCGAAGGCGTCGCGGTGCGCGTGGTCTCCATGCCGTCGACCAACACCTTCGACAAGCAGGATGCGGCCTACAAGGCCAGCGTGCTGCCCAAGGGGCTGCCGCGCGTCGCCGTGGAAGCCGGTGTTACCGACTTCTGGCGCAAGTACGTCGGCCTGGAAGGCGCCGTGATCGGCATCGACCGCTTCGGCGAATCCGCCCCGGCCCCGGCGCTGTTCAAGGAGTTCGGCATCACGGCCGAGGCCGTCGCGGCCGCGGTCAAGGGCGTTCTGTAAACCGTGAGGTGTGAGGCGCGAGGGTGAGGGGGCGTTGACCCGCCTCACGCCTCGCGCCCCGCGCCTCACCACAACAAGATTTTCAACTCACTGGAGACTGACACATGGCAATCAAAGTTGGTATCAACGGTTTTGGCCGCATCGGCCGCATGGCTTTCCGCGCAATCGCCAAGGATTTCAAGGACATCGAAGTGGTCGCGATCAACGACCTGCTCGACCCCGAGTACCTGGCCTATATGCTGAAGTACGATTCCGTGCACGGCAACTTCAAGGGCGACATCGCCGTTGAAGGCAACAACCTCATCGTCAACGGCAAGAAGATCCGCCTGACCGCCGAGCGCGAGCCGAGCAATCTGAAATGGAACGAAGTGGGCGCCGACATCGTGATCGAGTGCACCGGCTTCTTCCTGACCAAGGAAACCTGCCAGAAGCACATCGACGCGGGCGCCAAGAAAGTCGTTCAATCGGCCCCGTCGAAGGACGACACCCCGATGTTCGTGTACGGCGTGAACCACGAGAAGTACGCCGGCGAAGCCATCGTCTCCGCCGCTTCGTGCACCACCAACTGCCTGGCGCCCATCGCCAAGGTGCTGAACGACAACTGGGGCATCAAGCGTGGCCTGATGAGCACCGTGCACGCCGCCACCGCCACCCAGAAAACCGTCGACGGTCCGTCGTCCAAGGACTGGCGCGGCGGCCGCGGCATCCTGGAAAACATCATCCCGTCGTCGACCGGCGCCGCCAAGGCCGTCGGCGTGGTACTGCCGGAACTGAAGGGCAAGCTGACCGGTATGGCGTTCCGCGTTCCCACCTCCGACGTGTCGGTCGTTGACCTGACCGTCGAGCTGGAAAAGCCTGCCAAGTACGCCGACATCTGCGCTGCGATGAAGAAGGCCTCGCAGTCCGGCGACATCAGCAAGACGTTGGGCTACACCGATGAGAAGGTCGTTTCGACCGACTTCCGCGGCAATGGCTTCTCCTCGATCTTCGACGCCGAAGCCGGTATCGCCCTGGACGACACCTTCGTCAAGGTCGTGTCCTGGTACGACAACGAGTACGGCTACACCTGCAACATGCTGCGCTTCGTGCAGCACGTGGCGAAGTAAGGCCGTAAGGCGTGAGGGGGAAAGGGTGAGGAAACGGACATCGTGCCGCTCCTCACCCCTGACGCCTCACCCCTCACCTTGGTTGAGCTTTAAGGCCTGGCGCGGCTCATCCCGCGCCAACCCTTAAACCTTACTTTCAGGAGAAACAAGCCATGGCATTCATCCGCGTCACCGATCTCGATCTGGCAGGCAAGCGCGTATTCATCCGCGCCGACATGAACGTGCCCGTCAAGGACGGCAAGGTCACTTCCGACGCCCGCATCACCGCGTCGATGCGCACCATCGAGCACTGCCTCAAGGCCGGTGCAAAAGTGATGGTCACTTCCCACCTCGGCCGCCCGACCGAAGGCGAGTTCAAGGAAGAGGATTCGCTGAAGCCGGTGGTCGACGTGATTGCGCAGAAGCTCGGCAAGAACGTGCGCCTGATCCGCGAATGGACCGACGGCGGCTTCGACGTCGCCGACGGCGAGCTGGTGGTGCTGGAAAACTGCCGTGTCAACAAAGGTGAGAAGAAGAACGTCGACGAGACCGCGAAGAAATACGCTGCGCTGTGCGACGTGTTCGTGATGGACGCCTTCGGCACTGCGCACCGCGCCGAAGCCTCGACCCACGGCATCGCCAAGTTCGCGCCGACCGCTGCAGCCGGCATCCTGCTGACCGAAGAACTCGAGGCGCTCGACAAGGCGCTGGCCAACCCGGCGCGTCCGATGGTCGCCATCGTCGGCGGCTCCAAGGTCTCGACCAAGCTCACCGTGCTGGAGGCGCTGGCCGAGAAATGCGAACAGCTGGTGGTCGGCGGCGGCATCGCCAACACCTTCCTCAAGGCCACCGGCCACAATGTCGGCAAGTCGCTGTGCGAGGACGACCTGGTGCCGACCGCGCAGGCGCTGATCGAGAAGATGACCGCCCGTGGCGCGACCATCCCCATCGCCGTCGACGTGGTGTGCGGCAAGAAATTCGACGCCAACGAACCCGCCGTGCTGAAGGACGCCGGCGACGTCGCCGACGACGACATGATTTTCGACATCGGACCGAAGAGTGCGCAGCAGCTCGCCGACATCATCATGAAGGCCGGTACCGTGGTGTGGAACGGCCCGGTCGGCGTGTTCGAGTTCGACCAGTTCGGCGAAGGCACCAAGACCATCGCCATGGCGATCGCCAACACCAATGCCTTTACCCTGGCCGGCGGCGGCGACACGATCGCCGCGATCCAGAAGTACGACATCTACGACAAGGTGAGCTACATTTCCACCGCCGGCGGCGCCTTCCTCGAATACCTGGAAGGCAAGGTCCTGCCTGCTGTGGCGATCCTGGAGGAACGCGCGCAAGGCTAAGGTACAAACGGCAAACGGTGAGCGGTTCCCGCTCACCGTTTTTGTTTTTATACCGTTTGCTACTCACTGCTCACCGCTCACCCCAATATGATTCGCAGAACCAAAATCGTCGCCACCCTCGGCCCCGCCTGCTCCGATCCCAAAACGCTGGATCGCATGATGGAGGCCGGCCTGGACGTGGTGCGTCTCAACTTTTCACACGGTGCGGCGCAAGACCATATCGACCGCGCCGAACTGGTGCGCTCGCTGGCGCGCACGCGCGGCCGCGCGGTCGGCGTGCTGGTCGACCTGCAAGGCCCGAAAATCCGCATCGGCAAGTTCAAGGACAGCAAGATCACGCTGGCCAAGGGCGATACCTTCATCCTCGATGCCGCCTGCGCGCTGGGCGACCAGACCCGCGTCGGCCTCGACTACAAGGAATTGCCGAATGACGTGAAGCGGGGCGTGACCCTGCTGCTGGACGACGGCCGCATCGAGTTCTGGGTCGAGGACGTCCAGGGCGCGGAGATCATCTGCAAGGTGGTGCAGGGCGGCGTGCTGTCGAACAACAAGGGCATCAACCGCAAGGGCGGCGGCCTGTCGGCCTCGGCGCTGACCGAGAAGGACATCGAGGACATCAAGACTGCCGCCGCCCTGAAGGCGGATTACCTGGCGGTGTCGTTCCCGCGTTCCGGTGCCGACATGCGCCAGGCGCGCGAACTGCTTCGCGCGGCTGGCGGCAAGAGCCAACTCGTCGCCAAGATCGAGCGCACCGAAGCGATCGAGCATCTGGAAGACATCCTCGAGGCGTCCGACGCCATCATGGTCGCGCGCGGCGACCTCGGCGTGGAAGTCGGCGACGCGGCCGTGCCGGCGCTGCAGAAGCGCATGATCCGCATGGCGATCGAGCGCAACAAGGTCGTCATCACCGCGACCCAGATGATGGAGTCGATGATCTCGAGCCCCATCCCGACCCGTGCCGAAGTGTCCGACGTCGCCAACGCGGTGCTCGACGGCACCGACGCGGTGATGTTGTCGGCGGAAACGGCGGCGGGCCAGTTCCCGGTCGAGGCGATCCAGGCGATGGACCGCGTCTGCCTGGAAGCCGAAAAGGAAGCCGAGCCCGGTTTTTCCAACGACCGCCTGAGCAAAAGCTTCCTGCGCGCTGACGAGGCGATCGCGATGTCGGCGGTGTTCACGTCGGTTCACCTCAACATCAAGGCGATCGCCGCCCTGACCGAGTCGGGCAACACCTGTCTGTGGATGAGCCGTCTGTCCACCCGGGTGCCGATCTATGCCTTGACACCGCAGGTCGAAACCCGTAGAAAAGTCACTCTTTTCCGCGGCGTCTATCCGATCAACCTGAAAACCGCCAGCAAGGAGCGCGATGCCTTGCTGGCCGAAGCCGAGGAAGAGTTGCGGCGGCGTGGCGCGGTACGTGACGGCGACCTGATCCTGCTGACCATCGGTGAACCCATCGGCCAGTCGGGCGGCACCAACACCATGAAAATCGTCCGCGTGGGCGGATCGAAAAAATCCTGATTTTGAAAACAGCTTGCTGCACATTTTTAACCTAGGAGACTGTAAATGGCCCTGATTTCCCTTCGTCAATTGCTCGACCATGCCGCCGAAAACGGCTATGGCCTGCCTGCGTTCAACGTCAACAACATGGAACAGGTCCATGCCATCATGCAGGCCGCCGCCGCCGTGGATTCGCCGGTGATCCTGCAAGGTTCCGCCGGCGCCCGTTCCTATGCCGGCGAGCCCTTCCTGCGCCACCTGATCTTGGCCGCGATCGAAATGTACCCGCAGATTCCCATCTGCATGCACCAGGACCACGGCGCGTCGCCCGCCATCTGCTTCCGCTCCATCCAGTCCGGCTTCAGCTCGGTAATGATGGACGGCTCGCTCGGTACCGACGGCAAGACCCCGTCCACCTACGAATACAACGTCGCCACCACCGCCAAGGTGTCCGAACTGGCCCATGCCTGCGGCGTGTCGGTTGAAGGGGAACTGGGCTGCCTGGGATCGCTCGAGACCGGCAAGGCCGGCGAGGAAGACGGCCACGGCGCCGAAGGCGTGCTGGATCATTCCGCCCTGCTGACCGACCCCAACGAGGCCGCCGACTTCGTGTCCAAGACCAAGGTCGACGCCCTGGCGATCGCCATCGGAACCTCGCACGGCGCCTACAAGTTCACCCAGAAGCCCACCGGCAAGGTGCTGCGCATCGACCGCGTCAAGGAAATCCATGCCCGCATCCCCAACGTCCACCTGGTGATGCACGGCTCCTCCTCGGTGCCGGAAGACTGGCTCGCCATCATCAACAGCTACGGCGGCGACATGGGCCAGACCTACGGCGTGCCGGTCAGCGAAATCGTCGAAGGCATCAAGAACGGCGTGCGCAAGGTCAACATCGACACCGACCTGCGCATGGCCTCCACCGGCGCGATCCGCAAGCACCTGGCCGAGAACAAGTCGAACTTCGACCCGCGCAAATTCCTCAAGGAGGCGACCAAGGGCATGAGCGAGATCTGCAAGGCGCGTTACGAAGCCTTCGGCGCCGCCGGCCAGGCCAGCAAGATCAAGAAAGTCTTCAATCTGGAAGAAATGCAGAAGCGCTACGACAAGGGCGAACTGGATCCCAAGGTCAACTGATCGTCGGCTTGCCGAGATCGGACGCTGGAATCAAATGGGACGCTGCGGCGTCCCATTTTTCTATCCAGGGGTGCCGACGCGGGGATATTGACGGGCAGCAATCGGCCAGGAGCGGTCATTGAGCATGTGGCCCGAAAGCAGACGTTGGCCATGAATTCACCTGAGCGGTTTTGCGCGTCTTTCGCTCAGGCCAGTAAGATAGCTCGCAAGTAATACTTACAACCATGAATAAATATCAATGGGGGAGAGTCACGTGAGCAACAACCGTTGGCTGTTTAGGGCATTCAAGACGATTGGTCCTGCATTGGCCTTGGGTCTCAGCATGAGTGCGAGCGCATCGTTCTTAGGCTTTGGCGGGGATAGCTGGAAAGAGGAAGCGTTGCTCCATGACGGCAGCAAGATCCTCGTTACACGCACGGTCGAGCATGGTGGGCGTCATGAGATTGGGCAAAAGCCGCCGTACAAAGAACAGACCCTGACTTTCACTCTGCCGAGTACAAACCAGCGCATCACGTGGAAAGACGAATACAGCGAGGACTTAGGCAGCTCAAACTTTAACCCCATGCTGGTGGAGGTATTCGGGAACACAGCGTATGTATTGGTAACTCCCGCAGGCTGTATTTCCTACAACAAGTGGGGCAGACCCAATCCACCCTACGTGGTCTTCAAATATCAAGGCAAGGAATGGAAGCATGTTCCGCTGAACGAACTGCCAGCCGATGTCAAATTACCCAACCTCGTGATTTCTTCACCGGACGATGAGGCAAAGAAGGCGAACTATGGCGTGCTCTCCGTCGAAATGATCAAGCAGGCGAATGAGGGATTTAGGCAACCTGAGTACCAAACCATTCTCCGAGCGCCATCGGCGATTTCAGATAACCGCTGCCTGAACTTGGTTCCGAGGAAAGGGGGCGGTTGGGAAACGCCCGGCGGTTTTAGATCGATAAAATCAATCACCATTCCACCCCGCCCCAACGCTGAGACCAACAAGTAATGGCTCACCGAGCGGCCGCTTTCCAAAATCTTGAATGACTGCAACGGGTCGATAACGGCCTGTGGCCCCACGCCGCTCAGTCAATGGGCCGTGGGACTTTCTGAGGGGTAGGCCTCAGCCTAGCATCGCCTTCAACGCCGCCAGCCGATCGCTGCCGCTGGCCTTGGCATCGGCGCTGGAGGGTTTTTCCGGCATGCGCACGTCGTCACCGAGCTCGTCGATGAAGCGCGAGGGGTCGCAGGCGACCGTTTCGCGGGCGCGCTTGCGGCGCGAGCAATAGGACAGCGTCAGTGACTTCTTGGCGCGGGTGACGCCGACGTACATCAGGCGACGTTCTTCTTCCAGGCGGCCTTCGTCGACCGCGTCGCGATGCGGCAGGATGTTTTCCTCGACGCCGACCAGGAACACGTGGCCGAACTCCAGCCCCTTGGCGGCGTGCAGCGTCGACAGGCGCACGGCGTCGGGCTCTTCCTCCTCGCGGCCTTCCAGCAGGGTGATCAGGGCGATGGTCTGTGTCAGTTGCAGCAGATCCTTCTCGTCCTCTTCGCCTTTCTTGCCGATCCAGGCGGCGAATTCGAGCACGTTGTTCCACTTGCTCTGCGCGGCGCGCTGGTCGTCCTGGTCGAAGAGATACACCTCGTAGTCGATGGTCTTCAAGAGGTCGTTCAGCAGTTCGCCCGCCGGCTCGCGCGGCACGCGCTCTTCCATGCGGTTGATGAAGTTGCAGAACTCGATTAGCGGCGCCAGCTGACGCTCGCCGATCTGTGATGCGGCAGCGGCGGAAAACACCGCCTCGAACAGGCTGACGTGCAGGGTGGCGGCGACCTGGCCGAGCTTTTCCAGCGTCGCGGCGCCGATGCCGCGCTTGGGCGTGGTGACCGCGCGGATGAAGGCGGGATCGTCGTCGCTGTTGGCGATCAGGCGCAGGTATGAAATCACGTCCTTGATTTCGGCGCGGTCGAAGAACGACTGCCCGCCGGACAGCTGGTACGGCACTTTCTCGTTGCGTAGTGCCTGCTCGAAGATACGCGCCTGGTAGTTGCCACGATAGAGAATCGCGTAGTCGCGCCATTCGGTGCGGTGCTGGAATTTGTGCGACAGGAGCCGCATCACCACCGATTCGGCTTCGTGCTCGTCGTCCTTGGTCGGCATCACCTGGATCGCGTCGCCAAGGCCGAGGTCGCTCCACAGGCGTTTCTCGAACAGCTTGGGGTTGTTGGCGATGAGGCTGTTGGCCGCTTTCAGGATGCGCACGCTCGAACGGTAGTTCTGCTCCAGCTTGACCACATGCAGGTGCGGGTAGTCCTCGTTCAGCTGGCGCAGGTTGTCGGCCGAGGCGCCGCGCCAGCCGTAGATCGCCTGGTCGTCGTCGCCGACCGCGGTGAACGCTGCGCGCACGCCGGTAAGCTTCTGCAGCAGGCGGTACTGCGCGACGTTGGTGTCCTGGTATTCGTCGACCAGGATGTGGCGCAGGCGGTTCTGCCACTTCTCGCGCAGCTCGGCGTGCGTATCCAGCAGCTCGGCCGGCAGGCGGATCAGGTCGTCGAAGTCGACCGCCTGGTAGGCGCGCAGGGTGGCGTCGTAGCGGTCGTAGATCCTGGCGTAGGCGCGCGCGTTGTCGTCCTCGGCCGTGGCGAGCGCGGCGGCGGGCGACTTCAGCTCGTTCTTCCACAGCGAGATGCGCGACACGGCGCGGCGGATTTCCTGCTTGTCCGTGGTCTTGAGGATTTCCGAGACGATGCCCGCGGCGTCGGCCGAATCGAGGATGGAGAACGCCGGCTTCAGCTCGGCGAATTTCGCGTCCTCGCGCAGCATCCTGAGACCCATCGAATGGAAAGTGGTGACGATCAGGCCTTTCGTGTTGACGCCCTGCGTGAGCTTGGCGGCGCGCTCCTGCATTTCGCGTGCGGCCTTGTTGGTGAAGGTGATCGCGGCGATCGAGCCCGGCTTGTAGCCGCACTCGCCGATCAGGTAGGCGATCTTGTGGGTGATCACCCGCGTCTTGCCCGAGCCGGCGCCGGCCAGCACCAGCAAGGGGCCGTCGAGATACTTCGCCGCTTCGCGCTGCGGCGGATTCAGTGCAGCGAGCAGGCTCATGCCGCGCCGAATTCGCGGTTCAGATACGTATTGATGGCATCCGATTCGTACAGCCAGGTCTGCTTGCCCTGATCGTCGGTGATCAGCAGGCACGGAACCTGCGGCTTGCCGCCGCCCGCGATCAGCGCGGCGCGGTGCGCCTCGTCATGCTGGGCGTCGCGCAGCTCGATGTTGAGCGACAGGCGCTGCATCGCCCGCCGGGTCTTGAGGCAGAACGGGCAGGTGGGGTAGTGGTACAGCGCCAGGCTGCGTGTGCGTGCGTCGACGTCCTGCTGCACTGCAGCGGGGCGCACGACGCCTTTCGGGCGTGTCAGCCAATAGCCCACGAGCATGAAGGGGGCGAGGATGAGGCGCAGGGTACGAAAAAACAGGCGGATCAGGGGTTTCATGGCGCAGACGTCACAAGAGGTTCGGGCGGGCGCGCTATGATGCAGGTCAACACAGCACACAAAGAAGCCGTATTTTATATGCCTACCTATGCCATTGGCGATCTTCAGGGATGTCACACGTCCCTGCTGCGTTTATTGGATGCGATCCGGTTCGACCCGGGCGCCGACCGGCTGTGGCTTGTGGGCGATCTGGTCAACCGTGGGCCGGAATCGCTGGCGGTGTTGCGGACGGTCAGGGAACTGGGCGACGCCGCCATCAGTGTGCTCGGCAACCACGATTTGCACTTGCTGGCGCTTGCCGAAGGTTTCGGGCGGGTGCACAAGGGCGATACGCTCGACGAGATACTGAATGCGCCGGACCGCGACGAGCTGCTGGTCTGGCTGCGACAGCAGAAACTGGCTTGGCGCGATGGCGAGTTTCTCATGGTGCACGCGGGCGTGCTACCGAGCTGGACGGTGGACGACACGATGCAGCATGCCGTGGAGGCGGAAGCTGCGCTACAAAGCCCGCATTACCGGGAATTCTTCGCGCAGATGTACGGCAATGCACCGGTGGCGTGGGATGCGTCGCTGCATGGCGTCGAGCGCCTGCGGGTGATCGTCAACGCCTTCACCCGACTGCGCTACTGTTCGGCGGCGGGCGAGATGGAATTCCACCACAAGGGCGCGCCGGGTACACAGCCGGCCGGCTGGCTGCCGTGGTTCGAAGTGCCGGGGCGCAGGAGCGCCGAGGCGACGATCGTCATCGGCCACTGGTCGACACTCGGGCTGATCAACCGCCACGACCTGATCGCGCTGGATACCGGCTGCCTGTGGGGCAGCCGATTGACCGCGGTCAGGCTGGAGGACCGGCAGGTGTTTGCGGTGCCGTGCCCGCAGGTTCGGCACCCGAAGTCCTGAAGCCCAGCAGTCTGGCGGTGGCGGCTTCCGCCTGCGCCGCCAGATCGCGCCGGTGGCCGTTGGGCAGGATGGGGTCGCCGAAATGCAGTTCGGCGACGAGGCCGGGCTCGCTGACGATCTGCTTCAGGCTTTGCCACATGCTGAGGTCGTCGATGTAGGCGGGTGCAGCGCTGTATTCGCCGTCCAGCGTGCGGTAGCGCAGGGCCGCCGGCACGATCGGACAATTCAGCTCGACCGCCGGCTGCAGCAGCGACGGCATGAAGCGCCGCAGCCCCTTGCCGTCGCCGGTGGTGCCTTCGGGGAACACGGCGACCCAGGCGCCCGACTGCATCAGCGCCCGCATCTCGGTGTTGATGCGCGCCGTGTCGGCACGACGGCCGCGTTCGATGAACAGCGTGCCGGTCTTGTGTGCCAGCCAGCCGGCCACCGGCCAGTTGCGCACTTCGGCCTTGGAGACGAAGTGCACCCGCTGGGCCGCGTAGATCAGATAGATGTCCAGCCACGACACGTGATTGCATACCAGCAGCGCGCCGCCGGGCAGGCGGGGCGCGGTGTCCGCCTTCAGCCGTACGCCGAGTACCCGGAGCAGGCGCCGGGCCCAGGCCATGATGCGGCGATCCCGCTGGGCGGGGCTGAGCAGGGGGAAAATCAGTCCTGCCAGGACGACGCCCCAGGCCAGGTGAAGGGCCAGCAGGCCGATGCGGAGGACGCGGCGCAGAGGGGCGGGGAAATAGGCAAGGATCACCCGTTCATTGTAAGACTCATCCGATGAGACGGCGGGCATAGTTGCGGTTGAGTTGCGCCATCGGCAGCAGCATCAAGAGATCGGCCGTATTGAAATCGGGATCCCACGCCGGTTCGCCGCATACCATCGCGCCGAGCCGGGTGTAGCCCTTGATCAGCGGCGGCAGCGTTGCGGTCTGGCCTTCGTCGAGCGACTCGACGGGCAGGCGGTAGCGTGGCGTGGCGCGCCATTCGATCGGCGCGAGATGACGCTGGATGATCTGGCGGTACACGCTGGCCGCGACATGGCCGCCGTCCGCCATGCCGATGCTGGCGCAGCCGACGATGTATTCGTAGCCATAGCGCGTCATGTAGTCGGCCAGTCCGATCCACAGGCGGGCGATGACGGCACCGCTGCGGTGCGCCGGATGCACGCACGAGCGTCCCAGTTCGGCCATGCGCGGGCGCAGGAATTGCAACCGGGTCAGGTCGAATTCCTGTTCGGAGTAATAGCTGCCGACGCGCTTGGCGGCATCGGGCGGCAGGATGCGATAGGTGCCGACGACTTCGCCGCTGGCCAGATCGCGTACCAGCAGATGGTCGCAGAAGGGGTCGTACAGATCGATATCGTGCCCCGGCAGAACGGAGGACAGGCGCGCGCCCATCTCCTCGGCAAACACCTTGTGACGCAGGCGCTGTGCTTCGCGGATTTCGTTGTCGTCCACCGCCAGCGAGATGTGGTAGCGGCTGGCGGATAGGGACGGTTGGGTGCTGAGAACGTCGAGCATGGGGCACTCCCATTGATGGAATGCGCCCAGCTTAGAGACGGGGTGTTAACCCGACGTGACGTTCAGGTTTCGGAACGATGAACTACGAATCAGGGGATACCGGGAGATGGGCCCGGCTTCAGTGCGATACGCGTGTCGTTCCCCCACCCGACAATACCCGTACGCGATCGCCTACCCGGAATTCCTCGTCCGCCGCCTGGGTGATGGCGAGCATCCGTCCCGAATCGAGCTTGACCGTGATTTCCACGCCTTTCTGGCGAGTGGTTGCCTCTTCCGCGGCTGCACCGCCCAATCCGCCCAGTACCGCGCCAATCGCCGCACCGACCACGCTGCCCTTGCCGCTGCCTACCGTGCTGCCGGCCACACCGCCGACGACGGCGCCCGCGCCTGCACCGATCGGTGTCTTGGTCCCTTCGATATTCACCTCACGCACCGACTCCACCACGCCCATCTGCACCTCCTGGACGGCCCGGGTCTGGTCGCGGCTGTAATCCTTGCCGCCGACGCCGCTGGCGCAGCCGCCAAGTAGTGCCAAGCTGGCTGTCATCAGGGTGACGGCAACGATGGTTGGGGTCTTCTTCATGGTGCGGGTCCTGTAGTTGCACACGTTTCACTATAGGGGGTGTGACCGTCGATTCTCGGCGTGGTTCAGAGCGTTTTGCCAAACGTGATCTTGAGCCGTCCGGCGATTTCCTGTCGGCTCGGCGCGTGGTTCTGACCGCCGCGGTGCTCGATCTTGATCGCACCCATCACGCTCGCCAGCTGGCCCGAGGTTTCCCAGTCGAGTCCGTGGACGATGCCGTACAGAATGCCGCTGCGGTAGGCGTCGCCGCAGCCGGTGGGGTCGAGGATGGCCGCCGGCCGCACGGCCGGGATGTCGATCTGCCCGCTGGCCGTGTGGATCACCGAACCTTCGCCGCCGCGTGTCACGATCAGCGCCTCGACATGGCGTGCAAGAGTGGCCAGATTTTCCCCGGTGCGGCTCTGCAGCAGCTCGGCTTCGTAATCATTGAGGATGACGTAGCTGGATTTGTGGACGCACTCCAGCAGTTCCTCGCCGGAAAACAGCGGCATACCCTGGCCCGGATCGAAGACGCATGGCACCCCCGCCTCGTGAAAGCCGCGCACGTGGCGCAGCATGCCGTCGCGGCCGTCCGGGGCGACGATGCCCAGCTTGAGATCCGGCACCTGACGCACGTCGTTCTCGTGCGAGTAGTTCATCGCGCCGGGGTGGAAGGCGGTGATCTGGTTGTCGTCGAGGTCGGTGGTGATGAACGCCTGCGCGGTGTAGGTGCCGGCGACATGGTGGATGTAGTCGCGCGGAATCGCCAAGGCGTCGAGACGCTCGGCATAGGCGGCGAAGTCGTCGCCCACGGTCGCCATGATCAGCGGCTCGCCGCCCAACAGCTTGAGGTTGTAGGCGATATTGCCTGCGCAGCCGCCGTACTCGCGGCGCATCTCCGGCACCAGGAACGACACGTTCAGCATGTGGATCTTGTCGGGCAGGATGTGGTGCTTGAAGTGATCCTGGAACACCATGATGGAATCGAAGGCGAGGGAACCGCAGATGAGGGTGCGCATGATGGGTGTGGGCTGAAAACGACAGCCCGGATTATACGCAGCCGGTTGGCCGGGATTCACGGAAGATTCATGCGCCTGACAGCGCAGGTTCACGCAGCGCGGCCATGCTGCGCGCATGAACGTTGCCGCCCATGCCCACACCCGCCGTACCGCCTTGCTCTGGTCGGTGCCTGCGCTGCTGTTTGCCGGCGATGCGCTGGCCTGGGGACTGATGACCCATGTGTACTTTGCGCAATTGCTGGTATGGGGCGTACCCCTGCTCGATCCTGCGCTGCGCCGCGCGGTGCGACGGTTTCCGCAGCGCCTGAGGGCCGGCGCCTGCCTGCCCGATCTGGCGCTGGTGGGCACGACTGCGGGGACTCGCGCATTCGACGCCAGCCACCGCTGGGAGACCGCCCACGCGCTATTGGATGCGGCGCACGACGACGAATCGCGGGCCTGTGCAGTCGGTGCAATGAGCCATCTGTGGGTCGACATCATTGCGCACAATCATTTCGTTCCCGCTCACGAGCATCTGTGGTGGAACGTGCCGATGCTCACGCATGCCGCCGCGGAATGGGCGATGGACCATCATATCTCGCGCCATCTGTTCAGTTCGTCAGCCCTGCTGTTGCAGATCGACGACTGGCTGGTGGACTATGTGGCGTGCAACTTCGATTGCTCGTCCGCCGCCAGCCGACGGGCAATCCGCCAATTGTCGAGTGCCGAACGCCTATTGCGGCAGAGCCGCCTGCCCCATGCGCTGCATGGCGTAGGGTGCGTGCTGGATCGCAAGCTTGCCACGCGTTTCGATTACTACATCCAGGAAGTGACGGCCCGGTTGCCGCAGATGAACCGGGTGCTGGCCGGCGAGGCGCCCGCCTGGCTGCCGGATTGTCCGCCGGTGGCGGTGGCACGCGAACGCATCGCCGCGCACGCGCCGGAACTGGTGGCATGCCGGTTGCCGCTGCCTGGGGACCTGTTCGAAGCCGAGGTGCAGCCGCGTTTCCGCAACGCAGCCTGAGGTTTTTTAAAACAGGCGCCCTACAGCGCCAGCGAGAGGGCGGCGATCGTGCCGCCAAGCAGCGCACCCACCAGGACATCGCTCACGTAGTGCAGTCCCAGCACCAGGCGTGACAGCGCGACCAGCGCGGTGAAGGGCCATACCAGCCATCCCAGTGCCGGGTAGTAGGCCGTGACGACCGCACTGAAGACCACCGCATGCAGGGTGTGGCCGGAGGGAAAACTGAAGCGGTCGAGCGGCGCGGTCAGGCAACAGATCGACGGGCAGGCCTGATAGGGGCGCGGACGTTCGGTAGCGCCTTTCAGCCATTTGTAGATGAACGTGCCGACGAGGCCGGCCGTGATCATGTGGAGCACGGCCGGCAGGGCGTCCCATCCGTTCCAGGCGATCAGCGCCAGCATCAGCGCATACCAGAACACCCCGTCGCCGAGCCGGCTGGCGAGTCGTAGTAGGCCGACCTCCCAGTCGGGCAGGCGCACGCCGTTGAGGCGCTCCAGCCAGGCATGTTCGCGTGCGGCCAGTCGATCGAGGCCGTGGTGGGCAACCAGACTCAGACGATTTTGCATGGCGGAATCCTCATGAACGGACCGTCGGGGCCGCGGCAGGCCAATCCAGCTGGGGTTCGGTCGCGGGTTCGGGGTGGGCGAGACGCAGCAGCACCCGCTCGAAACTGTCGATGATGGCGTCCCACGACAATTGGGCGGCACGCGCGGCTGCAGCGGTGCCCAATCGGCGTTGCCGTGCGACATCAGGAGCCAGCGATGCCGCTTGGGCGATGAACGCCGCTTGATCCTCGGGCGCGACCTTGAGGCCGTTTTCGCCGTGCAGGATGATTTCTTCGGCGGCTGCGCAATCGTAGGCCACCACCGCGAGGCCGGAGGCCATCGCCTCGATCGTCACGTTGCCCCAGGTCTCGGTCAGGCTGGGGAACAGGAACACGTCGCCCGATGCGTAATGTGCCGCCAGCGTCTCGCCGACCTGGGTGCCGCAGAATATCGCATCGGGCCGTTTGGCCTGCCAGCCGGCGCGTTCCGGGCCGTCGCCCACCAGCACCAGGCGGGTGGCCGGGTGCACCTGATGCATGGCATCGAAGGCGCTGAACACCAGGGACAGGTTCTTCTCGGCCGCCAGGCGACCCACGTACAGCACCGCAGTCTCGTTCTCGCCCACGCCCCACTGCGCGCGCAAGGCCGCATCGCGGCGGCCGGGGTGGAACAGTTGCGTGTCCACCCCGCGCCCGATGATCTCGATGTTCTCGTAGCCGTGCGCCAGCAGTTCGCGGCGGATGCCTTCGGTCGGCACCAGCGTGACGGCGGCCTTGTTATGGAATTTGCGCAGATAGGCGACGATGGCGCGGCGCAGCAGGCCGAAGCCGTAATGGCTGCTGTAGCTGTGGAAATTGGTGTGGAAGTCGCTCGCCACCGGCAGGCGCAGTTTGTTGGCGGCGGCCAGCGCCGACCAGCCGAGCGGGCCTTCGGTGGCGATCTGCACCACGTCCGGGCGCTGCCTGGTCCACAGCCGGGTCAGCGCGGCTTTCGCCGGCAGACCCATCTTCAGGCCTTCGTAACGCGGCAGCGCGATGCCGCGTTGCAAATGTTCGCTGAGGGTGGCGGTGGGCTGCGGCTGGTCGTCGGAATGCTGGCGCGGACGGATCAACTGCACCTGGTGATTGCGTACCTGCAGGCCGTTGACCAGGCGGCCGAGCGTCATCGCCACGCCATTGACTTCGGGCGGGTAGGTTTCGGTCACCACCGCAATGCGCAGTTGCGGGCGCATGGACGGAAGCGTCTGGCAGGTGAATTCGGCGGCATCCATGGGGCGCAGCATGCCCCTGCCGTGCGACAAACAGATGACGCCGAAGTGATGGTTTGGTGAAGCGGGTGCTCAGGCCGCGAGCGGCAATGCGTCCTGCGCGATCGAGCGCAGCAGCAGGATGTCGCGGTAGGCGCCCGGTTCGAAGCCGATGCGCGTGCCGCCCCGGTTGTCGTAAATCAAATCGTGGAAGAAGGCCTCGATATCCGGGGTATTCCAGACTTTCACCAACTGTTCCAGCAGGTGCGGATACGCCTCCAGCCCCTGGCCGGCTTCGTTGTCCTGGGAAATCGGATGATCGGTGAGGTTGACGTTGAAATAGCGGCGGCATTCGGCGCTGGCGGCTGCATAGCCGACGGTATCGCCTTCGCGGTGCAGCAGGTCGAGCAGCAGCAGCCAGGGTACCGGCGACTCGGTCGGCGTGGCGCGCAGATGCTCCTGCAGCAGATGGATGGCCAGGTCGCCATGTCCGAAGGCCATGAACACTTCGGCCTGGTCGAGAACATCTTCCTTGACTTCGGTGCCGCTGGTTTGCTGGGGCGGGGCGATTTCCGGCATGCGCGGGGAAACGGACGGCGGCTCAGCCGGCATGTCGGCGCTCAATTCGGATAGCGTTTTCTCCGGCATTCCCGTTTGCGTCCAGGGCGTGTCGCCAAGTGCGGGCCGGGCGGCGCGGGTGCGGCGCAGCAGCCAGGCGGCCAGCGCAATCAAGCTGGCCACGATCGCCATCGCCAGCAGATACAGCGGCCACTGGGCGGGTTGCGAGGACGTGGCAGGCGCGGGTGCCGTCGTGGGGGTGGCATGCCGGGCGGCTTCGAGCTCGGCATTGCGGCGCTGCAACGCGGCGAGTTGGGCCTCCAAGTGCGCAAGTTTGCGGCCCAATGCCGTGTTTTCATCGGACAGTTCGGTGGCGGTCAGGCCATCGAGGCGCGGCTGCGTCAGGTCAGGCAGGCGCGTGTCGAGACGCAGCGCCACTGGCGTATCGTTCTGGCTGGATAGCTCGTGCTTTCCGGACAGCACCAGGCGCGGGACGCTTTCCTTCGGCGCGGCATGCACGCGGGGCGGGGTCTGGGTCCGCGCGGCCGCGTTCGGCGGTCGCGCGATGGACGTGGCCGCGCGATGGGAAGGTCGATGGGCGCGTCGAGGTGAAACGGGACGGGATGGGACAGCGGCGGGCGCCGGTCCGGTTTGCGCGCTTGCAGCGGGGACATTCTCGTTGAGGGGGGCTTCCGTCGCCACGGGAGGGTCGAGCAACACGACATACTCGCGTTGCAAGCGTACCTCGCAGTCCGAAACCAGCACGAACTGTACGATCGGATCATTTACCGGGTAGGACGTACGGATGAGCAGGCGCGTCTGATCCCCGGCCCGTTCGATACTCAGTTTTGCGCGGAGCGGCGGTGCGACGCTGTTTGCGCTGCTGCCGAGGCTGAAGCAGTCCGCCGTCGTGTCGGCGGTCGCGCCGAGCAGGGTGACGGTCGCATTCAGGGACCGGCCCAGTTGCGAATGTACATTGATGTCGCCCATGCCCAAGGCTACGGCGGAGCCGGCCTGGCACAGACTCAGAAGAAAGCAAACAGTTTTGAGGTTCACACAGTCGGAAAACGATAAGGGGCGCACACCTCTATTCCGGCTAAGAACGCCACAACTTTAGGGTGCAGCACCATATTGGCATGGTTTTTGTAATTCACTCAACCCAATAGTACAAGCGCCCACACGACGACCACGTTGGCCAGCGCGATCATCACGGCGGCACTGCCCATGTCCTTGGCGCGCTTGATGAGCTGGTGGTGCTCAAGGGAAATCCGGTCCACCGCGGCCTCGAGCGCCGAATTCAGCAATTCGACGATCAGCACCAGCAGCACCGCGCCGATCATCAGCGCGCGGCTTATTCCCGTCTGGCCCAGATAAAGCGCAAGCGGGATCATCAGCAGCGCCAGAAACACTTCTTGCCGGAAGGCATCCTCATGCCTGAACGCGGCGGTGAGCCCGGCCCACGAATAGCCCGCCGCGTTCAGCACGCGCCGCAGGCCGGTCTTGCCCTTGTAGGGGCTGACGGGGTCGGTCATGCGTGGGCGGATGCGGCAGGTTTGTAGGCCAGATCGAGCTCGCGGGCGGCCTTGACGTCGTCCAGCCGCCGCACCGGCAGGCTGTAGGGCGCGCCCTTCACCAGATCCGGGGTGGTCTCGGCCTCCCGCTTGATCGCTTTCATCGCCTCGATGAAGCCGTCGAGCGTTTCGCGGCTCTCGGTCTCGGTCGGCTCGATCAAGAGGCATTCCGGCACCAGCAGCGGGAAATAGGTCGTCGGGGCGTGGTAGCCATAGTCGAGCAGGCGCTTGGCGAAGTCCATCGCCGACACGCCGGTGGCGTCCTTCAGCTTTTTCAGCGTGACGATGAACTCGTGGCTGGCGCGGCGCTCGGGATAGGCCAGGTCGAAGCCGGCTTCGCGCAGCTTCGCCATCAGGTAGTTGGCGTTGAGCGTGGCGTACTCGGCAACGCGGTGCATGCCCTCGCGGCCCAGCAGGCGCGCATAGACGTAGGCGCGCATGAGCACGCCGGCGTTGCCCATGTTGGCCGACATGCGGCCGATCGACTGCGGCAGGTCGGCCTCGGTCGCCAGCCGGTAGAAACCGTTTTCGTTCAGCACCAGCGGAATCGGCATGAACGGCAGCAGGCGCTGGGAGACGCCGACCGGACCGGCGCCTGGCCCGCCACCGCCGTGCGGGGTGGAGAAGGTCTTGTGCAGGTTCATGTGGATGACGTCGAAGCCCATGTCGCCGGGGCGCACCTTGCCGAGAATGGCGTTGAGGTTGGCGCCGTCGTAGTAGAGCAGGCCGCCGGCGTCGTGGACGATCTTCTGGATGTCGGCGATGGTTTTCTCGAACACGCCCAGCGTCGACGGGTTGGTCAGCATCAGGCCCGCGGTCTGGGGGCCGACCGCGGCCTTGAGCGCAGCGAGGTCGACGCTGCCGGTCGCGTCGGTGGGGATTTCCTTGACCGTGTAGCCGCACATCGTCGCGGTCGCAGGGTTGGTGCCGTGCGCCGCATCCGGCACGATGATTTCCCTGCGGGCCGTGTCGCCGCGCGCGTCGTGGTAGGCACGGATCATCGCCACGCCGGCGAATTCACCGTGCGCGCCCGCCATCGGCGCCATCGACACGCCGGCCATGCCGGTGATGTCCTTCAGCATCTCCTGCAGTTCGAACATGCTGGCGAGGAAGCCCTGGCCGGTCTCGTCCGGGCTCGCCGGATGGCGCGCCAGGAACTGCGGCAGCATCGCCAGTGAATTGCACGCGCGCGGGTTGTACTTCATGGTGCACGAACCGAGCGGGTAGAACTGCGTATCGATGGAGAAATTCTTCTGCGACAGGCGCGTGTAGTGACGCACGACGTCAAGTTCAGAGACTTCAGGCAGCGCAGGCGCATCCTTGCGGCGCAATTCGGCGGGCAGGTCGTCGAGGCTGCCGCCAGCGGCGGGCAGTTGGGCGGCGGCGGTGCGGCCGGGACGGGAATGGTCGAATATCAGCATGGTGGTTAGACGTAAGGCGTGAAGGGTGAGGGATGAGGGGTGGGGCTGGGCAGGCGCGATGTTGTCTCGCAACCGTTCCTCACCCCTTTCCCCTCACGCCTCACGAATTTATTTCAATGCAGCCAGTGCAGCGTCGTAGTTCGGCTCCTGCTTGATCTCGGGAACGAGTTCGGCATGGAGTACCTTGTTGTGCTCGTCCAGCACCACGACTGCGCGCGCCGTGATGCCGGCCAGCGGGCCGCTGGTGATGGCGACGCCGTAGTTCTTCATGAACTCGGCACCGCGCATGGTCGACAGCGTGGTCACGTTGTTGGTGCTTTCGGCGCCGCAGAAGCGGCTCATTGCGAACGGGAGGTCGGCCGAGATGATCAGCACGGCGGTGTTGCCGACGGCTGCATCGTTGAACTTCTTGGTCGACGTCGCACACACCGGGGTATCGAGGCTCGGCACGATGTTGAGGATTTTTTTCTTGCCGGCGAAATCGGCCAGCGAGACGTCGGCCAGATCCTTGTTGACCAGCTTGAAATCGGGCGCGGTGTCGCCGACTTTGGGGAAGCTGCCTGCGACGTCGATGGGGTTGCCGCCTAGAGTCACTGCCATGATTGCTCTCCTTGAATAAATCGATTAAATGCCGGGCACTAGAACGATAACGCCCGATCCATTTCCTGCCAATTAACTGCCGTGCTGGTCGTAGCGCGCCAGATGTTCATCCAGGTTCTCGCGCAGCATTTTTTCGTATTGGTCGAGGAAATAAGCGATCGCAGCCTCTTTTTCCGCGATCAGCTGTTCCTTGCTCTCTGATGCCGCCGTGATGACGAAGGCGTTGAATCTCGAGGCTGCAAATAGCGCGCATGCGCTGACCCGGCTGGGCTTCACCTCGTTCAGGTGGGTATTGGCCAACTGAATGAACGAGTCGGTCATATCCCAGAATTGCTTGTCCCGCAGTACATCGCTCATGCTTGACTCCAATCAGCTCTTGTACGCACACGGCGGGGCTTCGCGCCGTTTCGAAAGGATACGTTCCATTTGTTGCGCGTAGTGGTCGAGATCCGCTGGGGTCTTGGTTTCGGTGACGCACACCAGGATCGCCTGCCCGAGTTCGGGATACCAGCCGGAGATGTCCAGTCCGCCAAGGATGCCCTGCGCACGCAGTGCGCGCAGCACGTCACGCGCGTTGTCGTTGAGCTTCAACACCACTTCGTGGAAGAAGGGCGAAGCGAATGCGCGTGTGACGCCGGGAATCGCTGCGAGCTTGTCGGCCAGCGCCACGGTGTTGGCGTGGCTGTTGGCAGCGACTTTCGCCAAACCCTGCGGTCCCAGCAGCGACATGTACTGCGTCGCCGCGGTGACCACCAGGCCCTGATTGGTGCAGATGTTGGAGGTGGCCTTGGAACGGCGGATATGCTGCTCGCGGGCCTGCAGCGTCAGTGCGAAACCCGGCTTGCCGTCGAGGTCGACGGTACGGCCGACGATGCGCCCGGGCATCTGCCGCACGAACTCCTGGCGGCAGCACATGAAGCCGAAATAGGGTCCGCCCGAGGCCATCGGCGCGCCCAGCGGCTGGCCTTCGCCCACGGCGATGTCGGCGCCCACGATTTGATTGTTCTGGCCGCCCCATTTCCCGGGCGCTTCCAGCACCGACAGCGTGGTCGGGTTGACCAACGCGATCGCCAGCGCATTTTTGTCATGTGCCCAGTCGGTCAGCACGTGCACGTCTTCCAGCACGCCAAAAAAATTCGGTTGTGGAATGACGAGGCCGGCGAAGCTGCCTGGATCGCCCGGCAGCACGGTCTGGCCGGTCGCAGCATCAAAATCAAGCTCGACCAGCTCGATGCCCTGGTTCCTGACCGTGGTGTCGACCACGCGGCGATAGATCGGGTGCACCGTCTTCGGCACCAGTACGCGGCGCGAGGTCTTGTGCGAGCGGACCGCCATCAGCACTGCTTCGGCCAGCGCCGAGGCACCGTCATAGAGCGAGGCGTTCGAGACGTCGAGCCCGGTCAGCCGGGTCATCATGGTCTGGTATTCGTAGATCAGCTGCAGCGTGCCCTGGCTCGCTTCGGCCTGGTAGGGCGTGTAGGCGGAGTAGAACTCGCCGCGCGTGGTGATCTGCCAGATGGCCGCCGGAATGTGGTGCTCGTAGACACCGGCGCCGATGAAGTTGGACCAGAAGCCGTCCTGCGACGCGCGTTCCTGCATCAGTCGCGTTACTGCCATCTCGGGCAGGCCGTCGGGCACGTCCTTGAGCTTGCCGGTCTTCAGCGCGGGCGGGATTTCGTCGAACAGGTCTTCGATGCTTTTGGCGCCGATGGCGCCAAGCATGGCAGAGACGTCTTCTTCAGTGTGGGGGATGAAGGGCATTTTATTGGGGAGAGGTGATAGGGGTTAGGGGTGAGGAATGCGCTGGCGCAAGAGGGGGGTTCCTGACGCCTTACCCCTCACGCCTCACCGTATCAATGCGCTTCGGACTCGACCAGCTTCTGGTAAGCCGCGGCGTCGAGCAGTTCGGCGGCATCGCCGGCATTGGTGGGCTTGAGCTTGAACATCCAGGCACTGTAGGCGTCCTTGTTCACGGACTCGGGGCTGGATTCCACGTCGCCATTGGCAGCAATCACTTCGCCGGCCACGGGCGCGTAGACGTCGGATGCGGCCTTGACCGACTCGACCACGGCGCATTCCTCGCCCTTGGCAAGCATGCGGCCGGTAGCCGGATTTTCGATAAAGACCATGTCGCCGAGCAGATCCTGCGCGTGATGGGTGATGCCCACGGTCAACGTGCCGTCGGCTTCGACGCGCACCCATTCGTGGCTGGGGGTGTATTTGAGGTCAGCGGGAATGCTCATGGTTTCTCCAGGTAAGGGGTTAGGGTAAGGCGTGAGAAGCGGTTGCTATGCACCTGACCCCTCACGCCTCACGCCTCACGAAATTAAAACTTTGCCGTTGCGCACGAACGGATACTTCACCACTTTGGCTTTCAGTTTCTTGTCGCGGATCTCGACTTCGACTTCCTCGCCCGGGGCGATGCCGAGCGGGATGCGGGCGAGCGCGATCGATTGCTGCATCGTAGGCGAAAACGTGCCGGAGGTGATTTCGCCGTCGCCGTTCTTGGTGTGGACTTTCTGGTGGCTGCGTAAGACGCCCTTGTCGATCAGCACCAGGCCGGCAAGCTGCTTCGTGACTTCGCTGGCCTCCAGGGCCTTGCGGCCGACGAAGTCGCGCTCGGTCTTCAGGTCCACCGTCCATGCGAGGCCGGATTCCAGCGGCGAGGTGGTTTCATCCATGTCCTGGCCGTAGAGGTTCATCCCGGCTTCCAGCCGCAGGGTGTCGCGCGCGCCCAGGCCGATCGGCTTGCCGCCGGCTTCCATCAGCGCCTTCCAGAAGAACGGCGCGGACTTCGCCAGCACCATCACCTCGAAACCATCCTCGCCGGTATAGCCAGTGCGGGCGATGAACATCTCGCCCATGGCGGCAGCGTTGAAGGGCTTGAGGCTGGCCGTGATCTGGTCGACGCCGGGCAGGGCTTCGTTGAGGACGCGGGTCGCGTCGGGGCCCTGGATCGCGATCATCGCGAGATCGAGGCGCGGCGTCAGCGTGAGGCCCATGTCCCAGTCGGCGTTTTGCTTTTCCATCCAGGCGAGATCCTTCTCCGCGGTGCCGGCGTTGACCACCAGGCGGAACCAGGATTCGTCCATGAAATAGATGATGAGGTCGTCGATGACGCCGCCGGCCTCGTTGAGCATGCAGGAATACAGCGCCTTGCCCGAGACCTGCAATTTGTCGACGTTGTTGGCGACCAGCCGTCGCAGGAAGGCGCGCACATTGGCGCCCTTGATGTCGAGCGGCAGCATGTGGGAGACGTCGAACAGGCCGCATCCGGAACGCACGGTGTGGTGTTCCTCGATCTGCGAGCCGTAGTTGACCGGCATGTCCCAGCCGCCGAAATCGACCATCTTGGCGCCGAGTTCGCGGTGGGTGGCGTTGAGCGGGGTTTGTTTGAGCATGGGGCGGGCACCAAAAATAAAAAAGGGTGAAGCGAGGATGCGCTCCACCCCTCTGTCCTTGGTACCTGAGAGATTACAGCGGCTGATCCAATGAACCAGCGGGCTGCTGCCCCTTCGGTGGCAGTTGTGCGGATATGTCCAGTCCGCGACTGCGCTCTCCAGAGTGTTCCGGTTGTTGCGGTCCTTTTGCCTGAGCGATTCCGGGTGGGTTACGCCTTCGGCGGCACGATGTTCATGCACTCTCCCGCAACGGGAGTGCGCACTATACCGAAGAAGCGCTGGGCCGGCTAGCTTGACGCTATATCAATACGTCAGTTGTAGGTTGAAGCCCATCGGCGTCAGGTCGTGCACGGTCAGTGGCAGGCTCAGGGGCTGTTCGCTGCGCGCGGGAATGCCCGCGGAGATGCGCTGGGCGTCGCCGAGGTACTCGCTGGGGGCGAAGCTGCGGCGCGCGAGCGGACGGTTGTGCTGGTCGGTCAGGGTCAGCACGAGTACCGGCCAAGCCTGGACATGATTGGCGCGGTTGCCCAGGGTAAGCGTGAGTTTGAGGCGCCCGCTGGCCTCGGTTTGCAGGTCGGAGCCGACGATCTGCAGCAGCGCCAGGTTTTTGGGAAGTGAAAGTGTGCAGCCGAGCGCTGCGCAGGCTTGTTCGAGTGCGGGTCGGGTTTGCGGCAGCCGGCTCACCAGGGTGTCGCGCAGAAAATAAGTGGTTTGTGCCAGCAGCACGACAAGCAGCAACAGACTGGCCGTTCCCCACACCCAGGGACTGAGGCGGCGGGGCGAGGACGGTATGCGTGCCTTGCCGGGCATCGGGGAGGCATATTCGATGCGGGCGGCGGGGGGCGCTTCGGCAGCGGTGGACCGGCGCAGGGGTGTGGCGGGTTCGGGCGGATAACCAGGGGTGGTGTGGATCTGCGGCAGTGGACCGAGGTCGTCCGGAACCGGAATGTCCGGGTCGATCAGTATGATCGAATCCAGGTCGAACGATGTCTCGCGCTGAACGATCCCGCGTGGGGTGTCGGCAACCGCGATGCCTTCCTCTTCTGGCAACGGTGCGGCAGGGGGTGCCTCGTCGGCCGTGTCCGGGGTGTCGGCAGTCGTGGCTTCTTGTTCGGCAGACGGGTGGGTTTCAGGCTGCGGAGGCGGTTCGACCAGCTCGGGTTCTGGCTGGGGCAGCGGCGAGCCGTCTTCCATGAGCAGGCTCAGCCGTGCATCGAAGGCCGTGCCGCACACGCTGCATTGCACCCAGCCCTGCGCGGCGTCGAGCTGGTCTGTGCCGAGACGGAATACGCTGGCGCAGTGCGGACAGGTGGTGCGGTAATTCACCGCTTGACGCCAGCCAGACGCACCCAGCCCTCGTCGATGGTGGGCGGGTCGAAGTCAAACCAGTCGCGGTAGACCGCCATGACCTCGTCGGCCTGTTCGGCCAGGATGCCGGACAACACCAGCCGTCCGCCGGCGCGTACCCGGCTGGCCAACAGCGGCGCCATGCCCTTGAGCGGATTGGTGAGGATGTTGGCGACGACGATGTCATATTGGCCCGGTGTGAGTTCGCCGGGCAGGCAGAAATGGGCGGAAACCTCGTTCAGCGCGGCGTTGTCGCGCGATGCGTTGACGGCCTGGGCATCGATGTCGACGCCGTCGACGCGCACGGCGCCCAGCTTGACCGCTGCGATGGCAAGAATGCCGGAGCCGCAACCATAGTCCAGCAGCGTTTCACCGCCGGCGAGCTGCGTATCCAGCCAGCGCAGGCACAGACGCGTGGTGGGATGGCTGCCGGTACCGAATGCCAGGCCGGGATCGAGCTTGAGGTTGATTGCGCGGCTGTCTGGCGCGTCGTGCCAGGTCGGCACGATCCACAGGCGCGGCGAGATCGGGATGGGATCGAACTGCGATTGCGTGAGGCGTACCCAGTCCTGCTCGGCCACGGTGTCGATCGTGTAGTCGGTCGGAGCGGGAATGCCAGCCTGTTTTGCCGCAGCAGCCAGCGTTTCCGCCACGTCGGCATCTTCGTCCAGTAGTACCACCGCGATACTGTGCGGCCACAATTCGGCAGTCGGATGATCCGGTTCGCCGAACAGCGGGGTTTCGTCCACCGTGCCGGCGTCGGCGTCTTCCAGCGACACCGATAGCGCACCCACATCCATCAGCGCGTCGGACAATGGCTCGGCCTGTTTGGATTCGACGAGGATGCGAACGGATTGCCAGGGCATAGGGGATGAGGCGTGAGGGGTGAGGGGTTAGGCGGGATGGCGGTGCGTGGAGAGAGGGCTGCGCCTCACTCCTTACGCCTCACCCCTCACGCTTCTCTCCCGCCAGCTTGTGCTCCAGATAATGGATGCTGGTGCCGCCGGCGATGAAAGCCGCGTCGTTCATCAGTTCCTGGTGCAGCGGGATATTGCTGTGGATACCCTCGACCACCATTTCCATCAGCGCACCGCGCATGCGGGCGATGGCCTGGTCGCGGGTGTCGCCGTAGGCGATCAGCTTGCCGATCATCGAGTCGTAATGCGGCGGCACGTAGTAGCCGTGGTACACATGCGAATCGACGCGGATGCCAGGACCGCCGGGCGCATGGTAGTTGGTCAGCTTGCCGGGGCTGGGGATGAAGGTCGTCGGATGCTCGGCGTTGATGCGGCATTCGACGGCATGGCCCTTGAAGGTGATGTCCTTCTGTTTCCACGGCAGTTTCTCGCCAGCAGCGACGCGGATCTGCGTCTGCACGATGTCGATGCCGGTAATGAGTTCGGTCACCGGATGTTCAACCTGCACCCGGGTATTCATTTCGATGAAGTAGAACTCGCCGTTCTCGTAGAGGAATTCGAAGGTGCCGGCGCCGCGGTAGCCGATCTTGCGGCAGGCTTCGGCACAGCGTTCGCCGATCTTGTCTCGGAGCTTGGCGTCGAGCCCGGGGGCCGGCGCCTCTTCCAGCACCTTCTGGTGGCGGCGCTGCATCGAGCAGTCGCGTTCACCCAGGTGAACGGCGTTGCCGTGTTCATCGGCGAGGATCTGGATTTCGATGTGGCGCGGGGTCTGCAGAAATTTTTCCATGTAGACCATGGGATTGCCGAAAGCCGCCCCAGCCTCGGTCTTGGTCATGGTGACGGCGTTCAGCAACGCGGCTTCGGTATGCACGACGCGCATACCGCGGCCGCCGCCGCCGCCGGCTGCCTTGATGATGACCGGGTAGCCGATACGGGCGGCGGTCCGGACGATCTCGTCGGGATCATCGGACAAGGCGCCGTCGGAGCCGGGCACGCACGGCACCTTGGCTTCGAGCATCGCCTGTTTGGCGGCGACCTTGTCGCCCATCAGGCGGATATTGTCGGGACGCGGGCCGATGAAGGTGAAGCCGGACGACTCCACGCGCTCGGCGAAATCTGCATTTTCCGACAGGAAACCATAGCCGGGATGGATGGCGGCGGCATCGGTGACTTCGGCGGCGGCGATGATCGACGGCACGTGCAGATAGCTCTGTGCCGAGGGCGCCGGGCCGATGCAGACCGATTCGTCGGCCAGCTTCACATACTTGGCGTCGCGGTCGGCTTCGGAATACACAGCGACCGTCTTGATGCCCATTTCGCGGCAGGCGCGCTGGATACGCAGGGCGATTTCACCGCGGTTTGCAATCAGAATCTTTTCAAACATTTGGGTTCTCCGCGGCGAAATCGCCCTGACGGCCTTCGGCCGTTGCGCGTTTTGGCTTCGCCGCTGCGCTGCCTGACGGCAGCTGGTCTCCGCGGTTGGCGATGAGGATTTTTTCAAACATGGTTTAGGGGGAGAGGCAGGATTCAGGATTCAGGATTCAGGGGATGCGCGGCATTGCCGCGTCAATGAACGAGGCATGAAGCACCTTCCCTGACCTTGAATCCCTGACCCTGGCCTCTGAATCCTTTCCTCAAGCAATCACAAACAAGGGTTCGCCGTATTCCACCGGCTGACCATTTTCGACCAGGATGGCCTTGATGACGCCACCCTGATCCGCCTCGATCTCGTTCAGCAACTTCATTGCCTCGATGATGCACAGCGTGTCGCCGGCATTCACATTCTGGCCGACCTCGGCAAAGTTTTTGGAACCGGGCGCCGGAGCGCGGTAGAAGGTGCCGACCATAGGGGAACGCACGACATGCCCCTCGGGGACAGCGTCTTCCACCGGGGCCGCGACGGGGAGGGCCGCGACCGGGGCGGCCGTCTGTATCATTTGCGGTGCGTGCGCCATCATCATCGGCGCGCCAGCGATGCTTTTGGCGATGCGGACTTTTTCTTCACCCTCGGTGATTTCCAGCTCGGCAATGCCCGAGGCTTCGACCAGGTCAATGAGCTTTTTCAGTTTTCTGAGATCCATGGGGGGTCCTGTTTTGAAGGTGACGCAGCGCATATTCCAGCGCCAGTTCGTAGCCGTGCGCGCCCAGACCGGACACCACGCCAACGGCGAGGTCGGAGAAATACGAGTGGTGGCGGAAGGATTCGCGCGCGTGAATATTGGAAAGATGAACTTCGACAAATGGTATGGCGGTCGCTGCCAGTGCGTCGCGCAGCGCAACGCTGGTGTGGGTGTAGGCCGCCGGATTGATGACGATGAAATCCACGTGGTCGCGGGCAGCCTCGTGCAGCCGGTCGATCAGGGCGCCTTCATGGTTGTGCTGAAAGGTTTCGACGTGTGCCCCGGAGGCTTCTCCCAGGTTGACCAACGCACGATTGATGTCGTCGAGCGTGGCGAGACCGTAATGTTTGGGTTCGCGGCTGCCCAGCAAATTGAGATTGGGGCCATGCAACACCAGGACATGTGGGCGCAGACTGGGGACCGATTTGGCCGACGTGCGGCTGGTTCGTTTGGTCGTCATGGCGGCGAGTTTGCCGTAAATGGGGGTAAATTGTCTAGATATTGACGCTAAATCACAACTATGAGCCGATTTTGTCCAGCGCTTGTTCGAGCGTGGCGCGCGGCAGCCGGCCCAGGTGGCTCAATGCGACATGGCCGTCGCGATCGAGCACGATCGTATACGGGAGCGCGCCGCTCGGATTGCCAAGCTGTCGGGCCAGATTGTGCGCGGCTCCTTCGCCGATCAGGATCGGATAATTGACGGACACGCGTTGCAGGAATTGTGTGACGTTGGTCGAATTGTCGATGGCGATGCCGACAAATTCCACGCCTTTAGGCCGATATTGGCTGCGCAGGGCAACGAAATCCGGTATTTCCTCGCGACACGGTGCACACCAGCTGGCCCAGAAATTCAGTACGACGACCTGCCCGCGCCATTGTGACAGCGGTTGCCGGCGCCCTTGCGCATCCGGAAAACCGAGCTGCCACAGCCCCGAGACCGCGGACGCAGCGGGCGTTTTGGGCGCATAGCGTGTCTGCGCCAGCCAGATTCCCGCTGCCAACGCAGCCAGGACCAGGGGGAGGCCATACAGCAGTTTTTTTTGCATAGGGGATGGCGCGTCGTTAAGTTCCCCATCCTGAAAACAGGATGGGGACAGGGCGCTCAGGCAGCCTGGACTGCCGGGGGACGCGGGGAGACACAGCCATCAGGTCGGCTGTTTACAGCGTACCGTAGGAATGCAGGCCCGACAGGAACATGTTCACGCCGAGGAAGGCGAACGTCGTGACGAGCAGGCCGCCCAGCGCCCACCATGCGAGCATCGGTCCGCGCAGGCCCTTGACCAGGCGAATGTGCAGCCAGGCGGCGTAATTGAGCCACACGATCAGCGCCCAGGTTTCCTTCGGGTCCCACGACCAATAGCCGCCCCAGGCTTCGGCTGCCCACATGGCACCGAGGATGGTGGCGATCGTGAAGAAGGCGAAGCCGATCGCGATGGACTTATACATGACGTCGTCGATCACTTCGAGTTTGGGTAGGCGGCTGGCAAGGATGCCGCGCTGCGCCAGCAGGTAGGCGGCGCCCAGCATGGCGGAAATCGAGAACGAGCCGTATCCGATGAAGTTGGCCGGGACGTGCAGCTTCATCCACCAGGATTTGAGTGCCGGTACCAGCGGCTGGATTTCATGTGCGCCGCGATCCAGGGCGTACCACAGGATGAAGCCTACGGCTGCCGAGATCACCAGCAGCACGAAGGCGCCCATCTGCCTCGTCTGGTAACGCGCTTCGTAATACAGGTACAGCATCGCGGTGATCAGGCAGAACAGTACGAACACTTCGTACAGGTTGGAGACCGGAATATGGCCGACGTCGGTGCCGATGAGATAGGACTCGTACCAGCGCACCATCAGGCCGATGAAGCCCAGTGCGACGGCAGACCATGTCATCGCGGTAGCCGTTTTCATCGTGAACGCGGAACGTGCCAGCAAACCTACCCAATAGGTCAGGGTGGCGAGCACGAACAAGGCGCACATCCACATGATGGCGGCCTGGCTGGAAATCAGGTACTTGAGGAAGAAGGCTTCATCCATGCGTGCCAGGTTGTCGTGGTACTGGCTGATGGCGAACAGGCTGACCGCGCCGACAATGATGAAGAGCGGGCGGAACGATTTCCAGAACCAGCCGAATACCGCCAGCGCCGGAATGGCCGCCAGCAGAATACCCTTTTCGTACGGATCCATGAATTCGCCGAAACGTGAGAGCGCGAACAGGCCGCTCGACGCAATGATGACAGCGAACAGCCAGTCGAACCACGACAGGCGCTTCAGGAGCGGGGCGGGTTGATGCAGGGCGAGTTCCATGATTGTGACCTCCGGATTACTTGGCAAGCGTGTCGAGCGCCTGGGCGTGTTGGGTAAACTCTTTTTCGAAGTCTATCGTGTGTTTGGCCGATGACATGGCCAGCAGGGCGTGGCCAGGTTTGATGCGCAGCCAGACGCGTCGTTCGCGTACAAAGAGCATGAAGAATACGCCGAGTGTCAGCAAAAACGAACCTAAATAGACCACGTTCTTCCCGGGCGACCGGGTAAGCTGCAGGCCGCTCGCCTTGACCTCGTCATAATGCATCAACTGCAGGTAGATCGGCGCGCCGTAGACAAACATGTCGCTGACGCTGTTGAGCGTGTCGCGTACCAGCCAGCCGGTAGCGTCATCGGGCTTGGGTTCGGGCAGATGGGCCTGGCGGTTGGCGATTCTCAGGGCCTCGTATGCCGTAAGTTCAAGAATGCGCAGATAGGTGCCCGCCGCTTTTTCGCGCTCGGCGGCGGGTACGTTGGTTTCGATGAACTGGCCCAGGGTCTGAAACCCGCCTTTGGCAAACAAAGCCAGCACCTGCGCGGCGCTATTGGTCAGCTTGCCCTCGATTTGCGGGTCAGACGCATTTTTCGGCAGGGCTTGATGGGCAAAATTGGCCGCGATTTCATGCCGCCATGCGGGATTCAGCAGGGCGCCGCGCAGCCGCATGAACGTCTCGAGGTTGCCGTCCGCGTCGAGGGGCATGCGCATGTAACGGAAGGCCTCGTTCGGCGCGTCGCGCACGCCCGACATCATGTACCAGCGGCCATCGAGTTCGAGTGGCAGCATGTAATTGCTGAATTCATGTGCCTGCCCGCGCGAATCGCGCAGCTTGTACTGGAAGCTGGGGCCGACGTTGCGCAGATGCTTCTTGTCGCTGATCGGGCTGCCGCCCAGCACACTCATGGTGCTGCCGGTTTCAGCGGCGTCGCCGCCCATGTTCTCGATATTGAAAGGCCGGAAGTCGGTGAACTCCAGCGTGTAGTCGCCGGCCTCGCTGGTCAGCGTGGCATTCTGGTGCACGGTGCCTTCGATCGGGAAGGGCGAGTCCGTAGGCGCAAACAGGTTCCAGCCGCGGAGGCTCAGCCGGGTGCCGCCATCGGCAAAGCTGGCCTGGTAGATCGCGATACCGTCCTGGATCAACGGATGGTTGACGGCAATCGTCGCATCGCGGATTTTCTTTCCTGAGCGGTCGAATATTTCGAGATCGCTCTCGAAATTCTTGGGTTGCCCCGTCGTGTAATGTTCGATGCGGAATTGCTTGAGTGCCACGGTGAAAGGCAGATCCTGAACCAGATAGCCGTCAGCCACATTCAGAAAAACCACGTCGGCACTGGATCCTTCCGGGATTTGTACACTCCCGCGAAACGACGGATTGGAGGGAGATAGACGCGAAATTGCCGGTACCTGGCTCTGCGGAATGTCGCGGGTCTCGATTTTCTTGTAGCCCAGCAGTTGCTGCACCTTGAATACCAGATTGCCGTCTATCAGGCCGCCGATGCAGATCATCACGATGGCCGAATGCGCGAGAAAATAGCCGAGACGGTTCCAACTGCCAGCTTTGGCGGCGAGTAATACGCCTTCTTCGCGCGGCAGGTTTTTCACCTTGTAGCCCTGGCCTTCGAGGTAGTGCTGCACGCTGGCAGCGAGGGCTTCGGGCGTCTGGGTCGTGACCGCCTCGTGCTTGTGCTTGAATGCGTTCAGCGATTGTTCGCTGACGTGCTCGCGAAAGCTTTTCATCTCGCGTGCAAAGTTCGGTGCATTGCGGTAAATACAGACGGTGGTGGAGACGACCAGAAAGGTCAGGATGACCAGAAACCAGGCTGCGTGATAGACATCGTACAACCCCAGTTTTTCATAGGCCTCGAACCAGAACGGCCCGAACTGGATGATGTAGTTGTTGTAGGGCTCGGCCTGCTTCAGTACGGTCCCGATAATAGAGGCGACAGCCAGGATGGACAGCAGACTGATCGCGAAACGCATCGAGCTCAACAGCTCGAACACGGATTTTCCGAAGGACGGGGACGTGGAATTCATGGGGGCAGCAATACCCTCTAGGGCACCAGAAAAAAAAGGGTGACCTGCGTCACCCTTTCATCGACTCGGATGCGGTCAATAAGTTTAACGCAAGCCCTGAATATAAGCAGCCACGGCTTTCATGTCAGCATCCGTCATCTTCGCCGCGATGGTGCGCATCATCTTGGCGCCGTCGTTGGCACGCGTCTCTAGGCGGAAATTGTTCAGCTGTGCGTAAATGTATTCGCTGTGCTGTCCGGCCAGGCGCGGAAACTGGACGGGGACGCCCTTGCCTTGGGGGCCGTGGCAGGATGCGCACGCCGGCACGCCAGCGCCTTGTACGCCGCCACGGAAGATTTTCTGGCCCAGCAGCGCCAGTTCCTGATCCTTGGAAGTCCCGGGCTTGGGCTGCTGGGCGCTGAAGTAGGCCGCCAAGTTCAGCATGTCCTGCGGACTGAGACTGGCGACGATGCCGCCCATCACCGCATTTTTGCGCTCACCCGACTTGAAGTTGGTGAGTTGCTTGTCGATGTATTCCGCATTCAGGCCGGCTAGCCTGGGATTGGCCGCGACGGTGCTGTTGCCGTCCGCCGCGTGGCAGCCTGCGCAGACTTGATTGACGATGCTTTCAGCCGCCTTGGGATCGCCTTTGCTGGCCGGGCCCGCAGCAGGTTCGTTGGCAAAAGCGGAGGTGGCGGCCAGTGCGGCAACCAGTGAGACGACGAGTTTCATCAAAAGCTCCTGAAGCTTGCAAAACTTGGGAAAACGGGTAGTTTAGCGGCAACTAATATGACTGCCAAGCCCGTGCTCAATCG
The DNA here is from genome assembly GCA_001899305.1 of Thiobacillus sp. 0-1251. Classification (GTDB taxonomy): domain Bacteria; phylum Pseudomonadota; class Gammaproteobacteria; order Burkholderiales; family Thiobacillaceae; genus Thiobacillus. The sequence continues at coordinate 151,010 of MKWL01000022.1, forward strand.
CGCTCAATTCCATACCTCGGTCGCCCAGCTGCGCGATTTGCCCTACAGTCGCGCCGAGATTGCGTTTGCCGGGCGATCGAATGCCGGAAAATCCAGTGCGATCAATCTGTTAACGCGTAAAAACCGTCTGGCGTTTACGTCCAAAACGCCAGGGCGGACGCAGCTTATCAATTTTTTCGAACTGGATGCCGACACCTATCTGGTCGATCTGCCCGGCTACGGCTATGCGAAAGTGCCGCCGGAAGTGAAAGCAAAATGGGAAGGCCTGCTGTCGCGTTATCTGCAGGAGCGTGAGGCGCTGGTCGGCATGGTGCTGATCATGGACGCGCGCCACCCGCTTACGCCGCTGGACCGACAGATGCTCGACTGGTTTACGCCTACGGGCAAGCCCGTACATATATTGCTGTCGAAGGCCGACAAACTTTCGAACAGTGAGAAGGCATTGACGTTGCGCCGTGTCAAGCAGGAACTCTTGTCGCAAGCGTGCATCACTGTGCAACTGTTCTCAAGCCTCTCCCGCTTGGGTGCTGAAGAAGCCGCCGCTTTGATCGAAGGCTGGCTTGGCCATGCACACCCGGTCACGACCGGCCCTAACCCGGTGCCTGGCGACGCCCAACAAAAAAGCCCCGACCAAGGGAGGGATCGGGGCTAAAAAATGCCTTAAGGGGATTAAGGCATCCCGCTCAGGGAGGAGAAGCGGGAGACGATACGAGACCGTCTATTCCGTAGAGCAACCTTGGGCTGAAATAGTTCCAGCCACCCACAAATTTTTTGGAGAACTTTGTGAATCTGCCATTTGGCCAATTCCCAGCCCGCCGGATGCGGCGCATGCGACGCGACGATTTTTCCCGGCGCCTGATGCGTGAGCACACACTTACGCCTAACGATTTTATCTATCCGGTATTTGTTCTGGAAGGCCAGAACAAGCGCGAGGCAGTGAGTTCAATGCCGGGTGTCGAGCGGCTATCGCTCGATTTATTGATGCCGGTCGCCGAGGACTGCCTGCAATTGGGGATTCCCGCGCTGGCGCTATTTCCGGTGATCGATGCCGGCTTGAAGACCCTGGGAGCGGAAGAGGCGTTCAATCCCGCGGGCTTGGTGCCGAGGACCGTGGCCGCACTGAAAGATCGCTTTCCCGAGTTGGGTATCATCACCGATATCGCGCTCGACCCCTATACCAGCCATGGCCAGGATGGGCTGCTCGACGACAGCGGCTACGTCATGAACGACGAAACGGTGGCCGTGCTGGCACGGCAGGCCGTGACCCATGCCCAGGCGGGCGTTGACGTGGTGGCCCCCTCCGACATGATGGATGGGCGGGTTGCGGCACTGCGCGCCGCGCTCGAAGAGGCAGGGCATATCCATACCCGCATCCTGGCCTATGCTGCCAAATATGCTTCCAGTTTTTACGGGCCGTTCCGCGATGCCGTCGGATCGGCTGCCAACTTGGGTAAGGGCAACAAAACCACGTATCAGATGGACCCAGCCAACAGCGATGAAGCCCTGTGGGAAGTCGGCATGGACTTGCAGGAAGGCGCCGATATGATCATGGTGAAGCCGGGACTGCCATATCTGGACGTCATTCGCCGGGTCAAGGATGCCTACGGGGCGCCGACCTACGCCTATCAGGTCAGCGGCGAATACGCTATGTTGAAGGCAGCGGTACAAAATGGCTGGCTGGATGAGCGGGCCTGTGTGCTGGAGGCCTTGATGGCCTTCAAACGTGCGGGAGCGGATGGCGTGTTGACGTATTTTGCGCGTGACGCCGCACGCTGGTTGCGTGCCGGAACCTAAACTTTCGTGTCATAGGGGCCGATAGAAAGCAAGTGGGGAATGGATTTTTCCCGGTATGTCAGGAGCGCAAGGTGACGCTGAGTTTGAGTAAGTTGATCGGGCGCGGCCGGAGCATCGCTGATGATTTTGACAAAACCATCATCAGCTTTGAGTCGCCCTACCGCCTCAAGGATCTGAGCCCGTTGTCGGAAGGCGAGCCGGAAACCCAGGAAGAACGTCTGGGCGAAAAGCTTTTCAAGCTGCGTTTTGCGCAGCAGGACGAGGTGTTCAATCATGCCAGCATGCTGGTGCAGAAACGCTATGCTTGGCGCGGTTTTCCCAAGGCACAACTGAAAAAATACCCCAATCGCATCACGATTCTGTCGTTTCACCAGGAAAAAATCGTCGGGACCGTTACCGTCGGCTATGACTCGGAAGAAGGCATGCTGGCCGACGAAATCTACAAGCCTGAAATCGATGCGCTCCGCGCGCAGGGCAAGCGGGTCGGCGAACTCAGCAAGCTTGCCATCGATGAGAATATCGGCTCCAAGCAACTGCTCGCCAGCCTTATCCATATCGCATATCTGTATGGCGTGATCCACGAATGTACCGATGCCATCATCGAAATCGTGCCCCGCCACAAGGCCTTCTATGAAAGGATGCTGGGCTTCAAGCAGATTGGCGAGGAGAAAATGAACAACCGGGTCAATTTTCCGGTGTTGCTGATGCATCTGGAACTGGATTACATGCGGAAACAGATCGAGGCGCTTGGCGGCAAGGGCAAGGCCGCCAAGGATCGTAGCCTCTATCCGTATTTTTTCTCGGCACATGACCAGGAAGGCATTCTTGGGCGCTTGCTGCGGGAGGAAACCTGAACTCGACTGACGTGCCCTCCTTCGATTACCACGAAGCGTTTAGTCGTAATATCGGCTGGTTAACGCCGAATGAGCAAACCCTGCTGCGCGGCAAGAAAATTGCCATTGCCGGGCTGGGGGGGGCGGGCGGCGTGCATCTGCTGACGTTGGCCCGCCTGGGTATTGGGAAATTCCACGTGGCCGACCTCGACGACTTTGCCCTGGTGAATTTCAACCGGCAGGCAGGGGCCAGCCTGGGCAGCCTGGGTCAGCCCAAGGCGCGGGTCATGGCGGGCCTGGCACGCGAGATCAATCCCGAACTGGATATCCAGGTATTCGACGAAGGGGTGCAGCCGCATAATGTGGACGCATTCCTGGACGGCGTTGATTTGTACGTGGATGGCCTGGATTACTTCGTTTTTGCGGCTCGCAGACTGGTCTACGATGCCTGCCGCGCCCGCGGCATCCCAATTACCTTTGCGGTTCCGCTTGGTATGGGCGCGGCCGTGCTCAATTTCCTGCCGGACGGCCCCAGTTTCGACGATTATTTTCGGCTGGAGGGCACCCCCGAGGACGAATGGCCGACCCGCTTCCTGGTTGGGTTGGCTCCCGCTCTGCTTCACCGCGGCTATCTGGTTTATCCCGAAATCGTCGACTTCAAGACCCAGCGCGTCCCGTCGACCGGCTTGGCATGCCAGTTATGCGCGGGGATGGCCGGTACCGAGGCCCTGAAGATCCTGCTGGGTCGGAGTAAGGTACGTGGCGTTCCCCACAGCATGCAATTCGACGCCTACACCGGCAAACTGAAGCACGTCTGGCGCCCGGGCGGCAATGCCCATCCGCTCCAGTGGTTAGCGATCGCGTACGTCAACTGGCGCCTGTCGCGCGCGCGCCAGTGACGTTTCGCTCGTCGCGTCCGGCCAGCACAGGGTGTGCTCGGCCTGTCTCAAGCCACTGCAATCCTTTCCGGTGGAGGTCGCACCGAGCAGCCGCATCGCCTTATTTGACAGGTGTCGGTTTTTTTTACATTTCGCCTTGTGGTGCCCAAGGTGGATTTGCGTAATATGTTGATACGTATGGATATTTTTTAACTGGCACACGCTGTGCTTTATGTTGGCCAAGGCAAGGAAGGCGAATGCCCAGATCAGAAGTCAACTCAAGGAGCACGAAATGAAATTCAATATGAAATTGGTGCAAGCAGGTTTGGTTGCAGCGATGGCCACGGCAAGTGCCGGTTCCATGGCTGCCGTGTTTAACGATTTTCAGGTGACCGAAGGTTCTGTCCCCGGCGCCACGGCGAACACTTTCACGGCCGACAAAATTACCGGCAACTATGTGGAAGTCGTTACGTTCAACCCGCTGAGCGCCACTTCAGGCACGTTTGCCACCTCCATCAAATGGCAGGCTGGTCAGTACGTTGCGAATGACGGCACGACCCCTGTTCCCAACCAACTCGGTTCGTTGTTCCCGCAACAATACGGTCTGTATGGCCTCTTGCAGGGCTCCGGTTCGTACTCGACCAGCGGCGCGGGTGTGACCACCTTCACGTTTAACCCGGGTGGCAGCCTGAACGTCTGGATTGATCCCAATAGCAACACGACCTTTACCGCACCGGCCACGGGTAATCTCGCATGGACGACGGGAAATACCGGCGATCCTGATTACCTGATCGCAACCGGTGCTCTGTTTGGTGGTCAAGGTACGCTTGACCCCACTCTGCAGACTTGTAATGGCGGCATTAACTGCGGCAGCTTCGGCACGACGACCAGCTTCCTGCTGACGGCGCTCGGCTCGCAGTATTTCACCGCTCCGGTGCCCTTCTACAACGTTTCGTTCGAATCGGGCCAGTTGAACTCCTTCGTGGTGGCTGGCACGCAGACCATCAATGGTTCGCTGGACGTGGTATTCGGTGTGCCTGAGCCGACCAGCATCGCGCTGATGGGTCTGGGCCTGGTCGGATTGGGTGTGAGCCTGCGTCGCCGCAAGCAAGCCTGATCGATCGCAGTACGCATGAGTGAAAACCCCAAGGCTCAGGCCTTGGGGTTTTTTATTTTGCTAGGGCCCGTGAATAGACAAAACATGAATCCGTCATGCTTGCGGGCTTTTGTGGATGTGGCCCCATTAAGCTGGCGTTGCATACTGAAGCACTTATTATCTGGAATGACTCAAGAACACTATCGGCAGCATCCCTCGGCGCTCCCTTATGCGGAATCGGAGAATGGCCGGGTGAACATGCAGGCGGTAATAACGACTATCTTGACTTGATAACTGCTGCTTCAGGCTTTTGGAGTGTCCGGCAGCGTAAGGTGAAGTCACACTGCAACTCCCTGAATGGGGGAACGTGCCTGTAACGGCGGACTAGGAAGGATGTCTCGGCTCTTCTCGCGCTGAAATCTTAAGAGGCTATTGTCTCCAGACTTCTGGGCAGCGCGGTTGTTATGGCTATAACGCAGCTTTTAAGAAAGCGACCCATCTTTACGATGGGCCGTTCATTCGGGTTTGAGTCAGGGATAAGTGTGATTAGTGGTTGCTGGAGCTCTGGATGGTTTTCAGCAAGATGCTAGCCTTGTCGCGTTCGTCGAAGCGCTGTGATGACGCTAGTAGTTTCTGCAGCAGGGCTTGGGCTTGGGCGCTTTGCCCGGATTTGGCCAACGCTACGGCCCAGTGGTATTGCACGGAGGGCGTTTCCGGCATGGCTCGGGCAGCCTGCTTCAATAAAGGGGTCGCCTCTTGGGTTTTGCCTTGTTGCAAAAGACTCCAGCCATACGTGTCCATGACGACGGGATTGGTGGGTTGTAGCCCATAGGCACGTTGCGCGTAACCGAAAGCTGCAGGATCGTTCTGTTCCTCGAGCAGGGCGGCCAGGTTGTTGAGTGCCATCACATGATTGGGCGTGGCATTAATAATTTGCTGGTACTCGGCAATGGCCTGGCTGGTTTGTTGCTTTTGTAGATAGAACCCCGCCAGATACATGCGGAAAACACTGTCATTGGCATGTTGCTTGAGCCATTGCTGAGCGACTTGTTCGGCTTGGCCGGACTTCCCTGCCCGCAGCAGGGCCAGATGGTAGGTGGCCGCGGTATCCGAAGATGGCGCGATTTGATAGGCGCGTGCCAGGGCTTGTAAGGACGCATCCGGTTTCTTGAAACGTGCGGCCAGTTCGGCTTCCAGGTTGTATCCGGTCGCAGCCTGAGGATTCAGCGTCTGGATCGCGCGCGCTTCCTGCAGGGCATTCTCCTGCTGGCCTTGTGCGGCATACAGACCGGCCAGCGCAATATGCGCATCAAGATAATTGGGCGTAAGACGAATTGATTTCTGCAGTGATTTCAGGGCTGCATTCATGTCGCCGGCAACCCGTTGCGCCCAGGCCAGTCGATACCAGGCAACGGCTGAATTGGGCGACCGGTTGGTGACATTAGTATAGGTGTCGATTGCATCCTTCTTGTGTCCGGCACCGAGTTGAGCCTGACCCAGGTTGTCGAGAAATGCCGGGTTGCCATTGTTGGCCTGGGCGGCTTTCTGCGCCACTTCAAGGGCTAGTTCAGGTTGCCGTGTTTGGTTCAGGTAATACAGAGTCAGCTGGCTCACGGGTTCAAGCGCATCCGGATGGGATTGGATGGCTTTCTTGAGATACGTCACGAATTCAGTCTGATCTCCCAAGGCCAAGGCAATACGCGCCTGTCCCATGAGTGCGCCAAGGTTGTCAGGCGATTTCGCCAGAATGCGTTTGAAGCGTTCGCTTGCCTGGGCGGGTTTCTTTTCCGCGATATCCAGACTGGCCAAGGCGCTGGCTGCAGGCAAGAAGCCGGCGTCCAGCGTCAGGCTATGTTCAAAAGCCTGTCGCGCGGCTGCCGAATCGCGCTGCATGAGATGAACACGGCCCACCAGTAAATAAGGGAGCGGATTGGTGGGCTGGGCGGCAGCCATTTTCTGTAAGGTGCCGAGCGCACCCTTGAGGTCGGCCTTGCCGACTTCCGAGGTCGCAAGCAGCAGGTAGGCCTGAGGATCTTCCGGATTGGCTGTGATGACGGATTCAAGTCCCTGAATGCCCTGTTGATCGCCAGTACGCAACTGGTTTTGCGCCAGGGTCCCGCGGATAACCGTATCTTTCGGATCAATGGTGCTTGCCTGACTCAGATAGGCCATACCGCGCTCGGTTTGCCCCAGATTAAGTGTCGCCTGCCCGGCAAGCAGGTAAGCCTTGGCGTTGTTTCGCTGCGCGAGCAGCGGTTCCAGGGTCTTGATCACATCGGCATTGGCGCCCATGCGCAACTGGGTGGCGGCCAGGAGCAGGCGCGCTTCGGGAAGCTCGGTCGTGCTGAGAACGCGGTTGAAGCTGGAAAGGGCGATCTCATCGTTCTTGAGGGCATAGTTGATCGTGCCATAGAGCAGGTTCGCTTGCGGGTTGTCAGGGTTGTCCTTGAGAACCTCCTGTAGCAGGTTGACGGCTTCGTTGTTCTTCTTTTCCTGGTAATACAGATAGGCCTTCAGATATTTGGCCAGTAAAGCCTGAGGGCGCAGGCTGTTGAGTCGCTTGATCTCGGTTTCGGCTTCCTTCACGCGATTGACCGACAGCAGGGTCATCGCCTTATAGGCGATGGCGTTGAAATCCTGGGCTTTGATCGTGAGCGCGTGGTCATAGGCGGCAAGCGCGTCGTCGGGCCGTTGGATGGCACGATAGAGATCGCCCAGCAGATACCAGGATTCCAGGCGGCTCGGATCGAGCGTGGTGGCCTGCTTGGCGCTGGCTACCGCTGCGTCGGTGCGGCCCGCACTGTATTCGCAGCGCGCACGTCCCAGATAGCCCGGGGCGAAGGATTTGTCCAACTGGATCGCGCGGTCGAACAATTGGCAACCTTCAGGATACTTGCTGAGACCGAGGAGGGCATTGCCGCGCAGATCCAGGATCTGGACCAGGATGCCGGGTTCCTCCGTATCGACTGCGGGCAGCGTGTCGAGAATCTGCTGGAAATTGCCTTGATAAAGCTGCGCCCGGGCGACCGGGATGCGTGCGCTTTTCGGGTTGATGCCGAGCTTCACCGCTTTGTCGAGCTGGGTTTCCGCCTCGCCACCCAGCCGCAGGTCGAGGTAGGCGTTACCCAGTAGCCAGCGTGCCTGCGCGTTGTTGGGATCCTTCTGCACCGCATTTTTCAGTTCGAGGATGCTGGCCCGCGTATCGCCTTTGCTCTGGAAATCCTTGGCGCGCTCGATGTGCTCTTCGACACTTAAATGGGCACTGCGGTCGCAGCCAGACAATGGAACCGCCGAGGCAAATACCAGGGCGAGCGAAAGGGCGAGCGGTGCGATACGTGGAAAATGGGAGCGCATGAGAACCTCAGGGGGTGGCGGTCAGTTGTTGGTAAAGCGCACGGGCCTCGGTATCGCCCTGGAAGCTGATGCGGCGATCGAGCAGTGACTTGAGCTCCTGTCGGGCGCGGGCCTTGTCTCCGTTTGCGTTGAGTGCATAGGCCAGATGCCACTGGATGTCTGCATTGTCGGGTGCCTTGGATTGCGCGTTTTTCAATGTATCCAGTCCCTTGGTCGCATTGCCCATGCGAACCTGCAGCCATCCATAGGTATCGAGCACATCCGGATTGTCGGGTTTCAGTTTCAGTGCCTGTTCGGCAAAGAGCAGAGCCCGTTTGTCGTTCAGCTCCGACAGCGCCCACGCCAGGTTGTTCAGCACGAGCAGATTGCCGGGATTGCTCTTGTCCAGCATCAGATATTGCTCGACAGCGGCTGCGTACTGTTTCCGCTTGAGCAGGTTTTCTGCCAGGGCGGCGCGCGTGCTGGCATCCTGAGGATGGGTGGCCAGCCAGTCGGCGAGACGCTTCTCGCCGGCTTCGGCGCGTTGGGTGAGATTGAAGACCTGCAGTTGACGTATCAATAGCGCGCCGGAAGGCGCCAGTTTCTGCGCGCGCTCGAACGCGGCAAGTGCGGTCGCGTAGTCCTTGCGGGCCAGTGCGGCATCGCCCTCGAGCGCGAAACCAGTCGGGGAAGTGGGTTTTTGCTGTTGAACCTGCTTGGCGAGTTTGAGCGCATCATCGAAATGCGCGCTCTGGATCTCGACGCCGCCGAGCATCAGTTGCGCATCCAGGAAATCGGGCTGGATGCGCAACGCTTTCCTCAGGGTCTCGCGTGCGCCGTCGAGATCCTTGGCGACGATCTGGGCGTTGGCGAGCTTGATGAGCGGGACGGTCTTTCCTGGCACGCGTTCGACCAGTTTTCTGAAGCTGGCCAGCGCGTTAGTGGTATCTCCCAGCGCCAACTGGGTGGTGCCGAGTAGGTCGTGGGCTGCCGGATTGTCGGGCTGGGCGTCGACGGCCTCACGCGCCACGGCAAGTGCCTGCGATTTGTTGCCCTTGGCCAGCAGGTAGCGCGCCAGCGCCACCCTCGGCGGCAGCGCCTGCGGATGCGCCGCGGCGGCTTTTCTCAGCCAGCTCTCGTAGGCCTTTTCATCATGGCTGCGCAGACTCAGATCTGCCAATGCGAGCATGGCGTCGAGGTGCTGCGGGTCTGCCTTGAGGATGCCTTCGAAACGCTGGCGTGCTGCGGCCGGCTGCTTGTTTTTTAGATCGAGTTGCGCCAGGTTGGCCGCGGCGGGGAAGAATTTGGGGTCGAGCTTGAGCGCCTGCTCAAAGCTGCCGCGCGCCCTGGCCGTGTCCTGCTTGCCGAGATAGGCCGCCCCCCGGTAGTTCCAGACCAGGGGATTGGCGCCCTGTTTCTTTTCCAGTGCAGCGATGGTGGTCAGCGCCGCATCGAACTGTTTGTGTTCCAGCTGATTGAGAATGATGACGGTATCGGCCCGCCCGCCCGCGCCTTCCATGCCGGCGGCGGTTTGCAGATCGGCCATGGCGCGGCTGTCGCCCTGCGCCAGCCGGGCAATGCCGAGTTCGGTGCGGATGGCGGCGCTGTCGGGGCTGCGCTGTGCGGCCTGCTCGAAATACGTCGAGGCCTGGGCAAAGTCTTTTTTGGCCAGCGCGATTTCACCGGCGACGGTCAGCACACCGGCGTCATGGCTGGCCGACCTGAGTGCAGGCGCCAGCGTGGCCGCTGCATCATCGGGGCGCCCCTGGCGCAGCTGCGAGGCGGCCAGCAGACGCACTGCATACAGATTGCTCGGGGTGGCTTTGATCACCTTGTTGAGATCCGCCTCGGCAATCTGCAGATTGCCGAGCGCGTATTCGATCGAGCCATGCAGCAGCAGTGCAGGAACGTAATCGGGGGCTGCCTTCAGTACCGAGGCGAGGCGGTCGCGCGCGCTTTCATTTTTCTTCTCGCGAAAATCGATCAGCGCCAGGGTATAGCGCGTCTGCAGGCTGTTGGGGGTGATTTTCAGGGCGGCATCGGCATCCTTGCGTGCCTCGTCCAGCTTGTTGTCGGAAATGGCAATGCCGGCCAGTGCGAGCAGCGTACTGCTATGTTGTGGATCGATTCGCAGCACTTCACGATAGACAGCAGCCGCTTCGGCCGGTTTGCCCGACGTGCGCAACAGATCGCCTTTCAGCAACAGGCTGTCGCGGTGCCTGGGGTCGATGCGCAAGGCCTGGCCGAGATCCTGCATGGCCTTGACCGGGTCGCCATCGGCCAGGGCCAGTTGCGCCAGCGCGAGGTGGACTTCGGGATTACGGGGCGCTGCGGCCAGTGCGTGCTGCAGCATCCTGCGGGCGTCCTCCTTGTGCTTCAGGCCAAGTTCGGCAGTGGCACGCAGCGCCTGCAGGGTGGCGCCATCGGGATCGCTGTCGACCGGGGCGGGCAGTTCGTCCAGCACGCGCTGGTATTCGCGTTGGCCCAGCAAGGCCCGGGCGATCATGGGATTGACGGTGGCGGCGGGGAAACCGGCTTCGCGAGCGCGGCGGAATTCCTTTTCCGCGCTGGGCAGATCAAGCTGGGCGAAATACAGCTTGCCCAGTTCGAAGCGCGCCTCGGCGTTTTTCTCGTCCTTGGCCACGGCGTTTTTCAGCTGGATCATCGCGGCCTTGTAATCGCCTGCCGCGAGTTTCGTCCGTGCTTCGGCGACCAGGGCCGAACTGTTCTCCCCGCCACAGGCCGACAGCAGACAGGCGCCAAGCATGAGGGCCGACAATAGCCGGGGGGCGGGGAGCGTGGGCGACATTCGGGTCTCCTGTATTTTTGTAGGAATTGTAAAGTCGAAAGGGTGGCGTTTATTTCATGCCGATTTTGGCCATCAGGTCATACAGGGTGGGACGGGTGATGCCGAGTAGCTCGGCAGCCTGGGCGATGCTGCCGTCGCTGTGCGCGAGCGCGCGGCTGACGGCCAGGCGTTCCGCGTTTTCGCGCGCCTGACGCAGGTTGAACGGGGGAGGCTCGGTGTGGCCGGTGTCGAGTCCGAGGTCGGCTGCCGTGATCTGGTTGCCTTCAGCCATGATGGTGGCGCGTTTGATCAGGTTTTCCATCTCGCGCACATTGCCGGGCCAGGCATGGGCTTCCAGTGCACCCAGCGCGTCGGCCGTGAAGCCGCGGATGTTGCGACCCTGTTCGCGCGCATAGCGTTCGAGGAAGGCTTGCGCCAGCAATACGGCGTCGCCGGGACGCTCGCGCAACGGCGGGATTTTCACCGAGATTTCAGACAGGCGGTAGTACAGATCCTCACGGAAACTGCCTTCGCGAATCATGTCGGCAAGATCACGGTGGGTGGCGCAGACGACGCGCACGTCCACCGGGATCTCGCCGCGGCCGCCCAGGCGCTCGATCACGCGTTCCTGCAGGAAGCGCAGCAGCTTGGCCTGCAGCGGCATCGGTAGATCGCCGATCTCGTCGAGAAAGAGCGTGCCCTCGTTGGCATATTCGATACGACCGATGGTTTGTTTGGCGGCACCGGTGAAGGCGCCTTTCTCATAGCCGAACAATTCGGATTCCAGCAGGGTGTCGGGAATGGCCGCGCAGTTGATGGCGACGAAACGCTTGCCGGCACGCGGCGACAATTCGTGAACGCCGCGTGCCAGCACCTCCTTGCCGGTACCGGATTCGCCCAGCAGCAATACGGTGGCGTTGGCCGGCGCGACTTTTTCCACGGTACGGCAGATCTTCAGCATGGGCTCACTGCTGGTGATCAGCCCTTGCAGGGCGGAGACGCGCTGTTTGGCGGCGAGCATCCTGTTCTCGATCTCCAGTGCATGGACATGCAGGGCACGGGCGATCATCAGGGCCAGCACGTCAGGGTCGAAGGGTTTCTGGAAGAAGTCGTAGGCACCGAGATGGATCGCTTTCACCGCATTGCTGCGATCGAGGTTGCCGGTGACGACGATGATCTTGGTGGATGGCGCAAGCGACAGGATCTGCTGCAGTGCTGCCAAGCCTTCGGTGGCGCCGTCGACGTCGGGTGGCAGGCCGAGGTCGAGCAGTACGACCGGAGGCTCGTGGCGGCGCAATTGGGCGATGGCGCTGTCGCGGTCGGCGGCCATGACCAGTTCGTAATCGGCGAGACTCCACTTCAGCTGCTTTTGCAGTCCGGGATCGTCTTCGACCAGCAGTATCTTTTGTTTGGCGTCGCTCATGCGGCGTCTCCTCCAGCAGGTGAATGATTGTCCAGCGGCAGGCTGAGACGGAAGTGGGTGCCAAGGCCGGGTGTACTGTCCACCTCGATGTTCCCGCCCAGGGCGCGCAGGGTCTCACGACATTCATAGGCACCGATACCCATGCCGGCTCCCTTGGTCGAATCGAATGGCTGGAATAGCCGGGTACGGATGAATTCGTCGTCCATGCCGCATCCGGTGTCGACGATTTCAATAACCGCCCGTCCGGCCTCCTCGAATCCTCGCAGCGTGACCTGGCCGGTCGGCGGCGTGGCCTCAAGCGCATTTTGCAACAAGTGGCCGATCGCGCGGGCGAGTCGATCGCGCTCGGCGCGCACGCGCAGGGATGCGGGTGGCAATTCCAGGGTGGGGCGCAGCTTGAATGCCTGTTTGCTGGTAACGGCTTCATCAAGGATGTCGGCCAACACCACCGACTGCGCCTGGGTTGCATCGCTGCTCCGGCGTAATTGCGCCAGCACCTTGTTCATACGGGTAACTGCGTTCGCCACCGTATCCAGCATGTCGGCCTGGAACTCGGGCTTGTGCTTGTGTTTCTCCGCATTGGCCAGCAACAGTGACAGTTGGGCAATCAGATTTTTCAGGTCGTGGATGACGAAAGTCGTGGTGCGATTGAACGATTCGAACTGGCGCGCCACGATCAACTGATTGGATGCCCGCATCTGGGCCAGATGCGCTGCCGCCTGACGGGCCGCTACCTTGAGCAGGTCGCTGACTTCCCAGTTGAACGTGACATTGCCCAATGAGTGTTTCAACACGACAAATCCGAGCAGTTCCTCGTGCAGCATCAGCGGAACGACCAGCCAGGCGTTGTCGGCGTGCTCGAGCCATGCCGGCGTACTCAGGTCGCCGTACAGATCGCGGCGTACTTTCATTTCGTCCAGGTCCACCACCCATTGCTTGCTGGCAAGCCATTGAATGAACGGCGCATCGGCAGGCTCGGTTCCCTGGAGATCGGCCCAGTTCCAGTGGCTGGCGCGTTGATAGCCGGCATCGCCTTCGCGCATCCAGAGTGCCCCACCAGGGCTTTCGAGCAGCCCGGCCAGCGCCTCGACTGCGCGTTCGCATAGCTGCTCGCCGGGCCGGCCTTCGGTGAGGGTGCGGGTGAAGTTGAGCCACTCTTCGCGGTAGTCGTAGCGATAGCTGAAAAAATGCTTGGACAGGAACACGCGCAAGCGGGCGCGCAAGGTGCCGGAGAACATCAGCAGCACCAGCAGCATGGCGGCGGCGAAGATGAAGATGGTTTGCACCACATTGCCCCATTCGCCGCCGAACAGGCGCAGGTAATAGCCTGCGCTGGCCATCAGCAGCAGATAGATGCCCGCCGCCAACAGGCTGGCGGTATGGAACGCCATGCTGCGTGACAAGCCGACCGGCGCGGCCCATTCCGGGTTGCGGGCGGCGGAGACCGCGATCAGCGGCGTCACCAGGGCGGCCACATAGCCCCGTGCAGCCCATACCTGGGCATCCATGGCATTGAACAGGGCGGCATTGGCGTAGAGATAGAAGTCGTAAACGAAGAGCCCGCCCAGTCCCAGACAGAGGAATTTGATTGCCCAGCGGTCTTCCGGTCGGGTACTGCGGTACACCTGCTCGGTGAGCACCAGGCCCATGACGGTCAGCAGAACCAGCCCCAGATTGCCCGCCCAGCGCGCCAGCACCGGCTGGGTCGGCGCAATGAAGGGGTAGATGCTGGCGAGAAGCAGAACCCCGACGAGTATGCCGCTCAGGATGCGGATGAGACGGATCGGCGCGGGCAGGACGGCGTCGGAGGGCAGGCGCAGTTGCAGGATGTACAGCAGGAGTGCCAGCCATGCGCCATTGCGTGCGACTTCCGCCGCCAGGCCGAGTTGGGGGGGCAAGGCACCTAAGGCCGTAAGCGCCGAAAATGCACCCCATGCGGCGCTCAGCCCGGTCGCGAGCACCAGTTGGCGGCCTTGCGGACGGCGGCGCCAGCTGGCGACGATCAGACCGGAGAGGCCGAGATAGGCGAGCGCTGCCAGTCCATAACCGACGGCGGCCAGGAGAAGCAGGGTGTCGGGCATGGTCGGTTCCGGGCGCGTGCGCTCAGCGCACGCCCTTTCCCCACAACACGACTTGCGCGGTCTGGAACAGGATCATGAGATCGAGGAACAGGCTGTGGTTCTTGACGTAGTAGAGATCGTATTGCAGCTTGTGCATGGCGTCTTCGTCGCTCGCGCCGTACGGGTAACGCACTTGAGCCCAGCCGGTGATGCCGGGTTTGACGGTGTGGCGTACGCCGTAATAGGGGATTTTCTGGGTCAGGTCCGCCACGAAATAGGGGCGCTCGGGGCGCGGGCCGACAAAACTCATGTCGCCGAAGAAAACGTTGAAGATCTGCGGCAGCTCGTCAATGCGGGTGCGCCGGATAAAACGTCCGGTGAGTGTGACGCGGCTGTCGTTCTGGCCGGCCCAGCGCGGCTTGCCATCTTTTTCGGCGTCGACGCACATGCTGCGGAACTTGAGGATGGTGAAATTGCGGCAGCCTTGTCCGACGCGTTCCTGACGGTAGAGTACCGGCCCCGGACTTTCCAGTTTGATCAGCAGGGCCGCGAGGGCCATGATCGGCAGGCAGACGACCAGCATGGCGGCGCTCACCAGCAGATCGAACAGGCGTTTGGCCGTGTCGCGCAGCATGCCCTGGTGAAACCCTTCGGACAGGATCATCCAGCTGGCATTCATCGAGTCGAGTTGCAGATGGCCGTTCTCGCGTTCGAAGAAACTCGACAACTCAAGGATGCGTATGCCGTACAGCTTGCACTTGAGGAGGTCCTGCACCGGCATGCCGCCGCCGCGGCGGTCGCGCACGGCGAGGATGATTTCGCTGATTTGCAGGCGAAGCGCCAACTCGGGAAGCGGCTCCTGGGTGTCGAGAATACGAGCATGATCGACGAAATGATGACTACCGCCCATCGGCAGATAGCCGATGACCTGGACATTGCTGGCGCGGGAACGCTTGGCCAGCATGGCTTCGACATGGGCGGCGCGGCTACCGGTGCCGATCACCAGGGCGCGGGTCTTGAGCGCGCCGACGCGTGCCCAGCGAATGAACAGGGCACGACTGAGCAAAATACCCAGCAATGCCAATCCGAAAGACAGAAGGAAAGCGCCCCGCCCGACCAGCAAAGCGGGAAAGAAGTAGAACAGCAAGCTCATGGTCACCAGGCCCAGTCCGAAACTCAGGCCCAGGCGCTGCAGCAAGGCACGTACTCCACCCTGCCATTCGAGATCGTATAGTCCGCTTGCGGTCATCAGCCCCAGCATGACGACGGCGAAGGTCAGGGCCTTGGGCAGCAGAGGGTCGAGCTCAGGCGGAATCACGCTGCCATCCAGGAAGCGGGCGCTTACCCCGGCGTAGATCGACCCGCCCAGGATCAGCGTTTCGATCAATACCAGCAGCAATAAATTCAGCGGCACGTAGTGCCGGAAAAATCTGATCACAGCCGTTCACTCATAAGAACCATGGAGGGTGAGTGAGCATCTTCCATGCCAGAGCATGCGGCAATGAGAATGATCAAATGAGCGTCCTGACCTGTGGCAAGCGCAAGCGACGCGGGCTGCCATCGGCTTGCAGGCGTTTCATGTTACGCAGTTCGGAGGCGGGGTAGACGACCAGATCGACCCGGGCCCGTGGATCGTCGATCATGAAGCGCGGATAGATTCGCCCCGGGGTGTCCGAGGCTCTGTATTCACCGGCCTGATAGGCTGCAGGCAGGCGCATCAGCAGAAATTCGACGTCTTTCTGGTGGTCGGTGAACAGTTGCAGGTTGATGTCGGCATGCGGGCCGGCCGTCCCATTGAGTACCGACCCGGTAAGGTGAGGGTCGAAATCCACGAGTTGTTCCATGTATTCGATCGCGGTTTGTCGCAGCAGTGTCAGTTGCGCCCGGGTTTCGTCGGTCTGGTAAATGGCCTGGTAGCTGCGTAGCGCTTCTTCGATCTGCTGGTTGTCCGGCAGATTGCCACTGTCGGGTGCGCCGAGCTGGCGCGCCGCCTTGCGTTTGGCGCTGCCATAATCGAGGCTGCCGTCCTCGGCCAGTATGCGGGCCGCGGCATGGGCGATGCGGCGGCGCATATCCTGATGTTTCATGGCGGCGTTCCGGTTCCATGCAGGAGGGTCGCGGGATCCGATGGCGTCTCGGTGCCTGTGCTCCATCCGGCCGGCGGCGCGTCGGGCGGCGGAAACTCCTGGTAGAAATGTTCAACCATGCCGCCTGAGGTCGCGCCCAGGATATGTCCCAGGAATTCGCCTATCAGGGTGTCGGGCAGACGCGTGCCGGTGTTCGGGTCGATATTCACGTTGATGATGCCGCTGGGCATGGTCCAGTCATGCTGCGGCATGTTTTTCAGCGTCGGTCCCATGAATCCCATCCAGATCGGGAGCGCAGATTGCGCCCCGGTTTCGTGCCGGCCGAGGGAACGTGGCTGGTCGTACCCCATCCAGGCGATAGCCACCAGGTCAGGCGTGTAACCGGCAAACCAGGTGTCGCGTGCATCGTTGGTCGTGCCGGTTTTGCCGGCGATGTCGCTGCGTCCAAGCTGGCCTGCGCGTGCACCCGTGCCGTAGCGCACCACGTCCTGCATCATGTTCGTCATCAGCCAGGCATTGCGCGGATCGATTACGCGGGGCGCGTTCGAGCCCACCGTTTGCGGCTTGGCTTCCATCAGCAGGCGGCCATCCTTGTCGTAGACTTTGTCGATCAGATAGGGTTTGACGCTGAAACCGCCGTTGGCGAAGACGCCATAAGCCGCAGCCAACTGGAGCGGGGTGACGCTGCCGGCCCCGAGCGCCATGGTGAGGTAAGGTGGATGGCGAGCGGGATCGAAACCAAAGCGGCGGATGTAGTCGCGCGCGTAGTTCGGACCGATGCCTTGCAAGATGCGTATCGACACCAGGTTGAGCGATTTGGTCAGAGCCGTGCGCATGCGCACCGGGCCGCTGGTGTCGCCGTCGTAGTTCTGCGGTTCCCAGGCAGTGCCGCCGGCCTCGTCGGCACTGAGCGTCAACGGCATGTTGTCGATCATGGTGGCGGGGGTATAGCCTTTTTCCAGCGCGGCCGAGTAGATGAACGGCTTGAAACTCGATCCCGGCTGTCGCCAGGCCTGCGTCACGCGATTGAATTTGTTGCGGTGAAAATCGAAACCGCCGACCAAGGCGGTGATGGCGCCGTCATTCGGATTCAGAGCCACCAGTGCGGCTTCCACTTCGGGAAGCTGAGCGAGCCGCCATTGCTGCGGCTTGCCCGTCGCCTGTACACGCACGACCGCTCCGGGGACGAGCTGCCGGCCTTTTTTTCCTGCCACCCAGTTGGCCACCCATTTGAGCGAGGCGCCCGAAATGTCGACCACCGTGTCGTCGTCCAGTTGGGCACGGATCATTTTGGGGGTGACGCTGACGACCACGGCCGGTTGCATGTCGCTGACCGGCGCGAGATCTTCCAGTGCGCTGGCGATGGCCGCTTCGCGCTCGGTTTTGTCGGCGGGCAGGCTGATTTCCTTCTCCGGGCCGCGATAGCCGTGGCGCTGGTCATAGTCGGCAATGCCTTGCCAGACCGCGAGATCGGCCGCGGCCTGTTGGGCGCGGCGTAGCGTGGTGACGGCCTTGTAGCCTGAGCTGTAGATGGATTCGCCGTATTTCTCGAACAGGGTCTGGCGCACCATTTCGGCGACGTAGTCGGCCGAAACATCTGTTTGCTGGCGTGCCTGGCGAATGACCAATTTCTGTTTGACGGCAGCTTGCCAGGTCGGCTGGTCGATGAATTTGAGCGCGCGCATCCGCCCCAGGACATATTCCTGACGTGCCTTGGCGCGCGGGAAATTGACCACAGGGTTGTAACGAGACGGTGCTTTCGGCAAGCCTGCAAGCATGGCGAATTCCGCCAGCGACAATTCGCGCATCGGCTTGCCGAAGTAAGTGCGCGCGGCAGCTTCGAAGCCGTAGGCGCGTTGGCCGAGATAAATCTGGTTGAGGTACAACTCGAGAATTTTGTCCTTCGACAGGCTGTGTTCGATCTTCATCGCCAGCATGGCTTCGGACAGTTTGCGGGTGAGCGTCTTCTCGTTCGACAGGAAGAAGTTGCGGGCTACCTGCATGGTGATGGTCGAGGCGCCTTCCTTGGCGCCGCCGGATACCAGGTTTGACATCGCAGCACGCAGCACGCCCAGCGTATCGACCCCGCCATGCTCATAGAAGCGCTCGTCTTCAGCGGCGATGATCGCCTGCTTCATATAGGTCGGGACTTTATCGATGGCGATGAAGGCCCGGCGTTCTTCACCGAATTCGCCGATCAGGGCGCCGTCAGCCGTGAAGACGCGCAACGGCAGCTTGGGTTTGTAGTCTGTCAGCGCTTCGAGCGGCGGCAGGTTCGGGTAAATCAGGGCTGCAGCCAATCCGGCCAGTGCCGTGCCGACGACGCCGAGGCTGACAATCAATGCCAGTGCGTAATGCCACCATTTCGAAAACATCCGATTCCTTCTTTGGAGACGCCATACATTTGGAAATCCGCACCCAATATCGAGCCCCGGGTGGGGCGGCGGGTCCGTCTCGATAACCCGCTGTTTCTTATGCACATGGATTCGTCACGTGCCGAGCAGGGTACTTGGGAGCCCCCATGCGCCGGCGTGTTGTTCGAATCTGCCCTGCGATGCCTAAAGTTTCCGCCGATTATAGGCGTTAGTGGTGTTGGAAATTGGACACATATGTTCAACTCCAATGTAGTCGCAAGAAAAAAACTGTTAAAAACCGTGTGTTGTTGCTAGCATCTAAAAACAATAATAAGAAAAAGCGCCAACCCACAGAAGTGTAAAGGAAAACTCTTGCACCTGAATATCAATCTAGACTGGCTGTCTGCCAAGGGTCTGCCCATCCTGGGGCTCGACATCAGTACGACTGCGGTCAAACTGGTGGAGTTGTCCGACGCAGGGAAAGGCATGTTGCGGGTGGAACGCTACGTCATCGAGCCCTTGCCCAAGGATGCCGTGACAGACGGCAATATCGCCAATCTCGATCAGGTGGCCGATGCTTTGCGGACCGCTTGGAAGGATCTGGGGACGCGGATCAAGAATGTGGCCCTGGCATTGCCGTCGTCGGCCGTCATCACCAAAAAGATCCTGGCCCCGGCCAGCCTCAAGGGGATCGACCTGGAGAACCAGGTGGAGGCCGAGGCCAACCAGGTCATTCCCTTTTCGCTCGATGAGGTGAATCTGGATTTCCAGGTGCTCGGCCCGTCGCCCAGCAGCCCGGACGATATGCAGGTCCTGCTTGCCGCGGCACGCAAGGAAAAGGTCGAGGATCGCGTGGCGGCCGTCGAGGCGGCCGGCCTGAAGGCGCTGATCATGGACGTCGAATCGTATGCCACGCAGACCGCCTACGAACAGATTGCCCATCTGCTGCCCCATAGCGGTGCCGGACAGACCGTGGCGATCATCGACGTGGGTGCGCAGAACATGCACATCAATATCCTCAACGACAACGAATCGGTTTACCTGCGCGAACACGGTTTTGGCGGCAACCAGCTCAACAACGAAATCTCGCGACGCTACGGCATGACCAGCGAAGAGGCCGAAAATGCCAAGCGCAAGGGCACGCTGCCCGAGAGCTATGACATGGAAGTGCTGCAGCCCTACAGTGAAACCCTGGCCATGGAAATCGGCCGTGCCCTGCAGCTCTTCACGACCTCGACACAGTATCGCAAGGTCGACCAGATCCTGCTGGCCGGTGGCGGCGCCATGATTCCCGGCATCGATGAAGTGGTCGCGCAGCGCACGGGCACGCCGACGATGGTGGTCAACCCGTTTGCCAACATGGCCGTCGGCTCCAAAATCCGGCCTCAGGCATTGACCGCCGATGCGCCTTCTCTCTTTGTCGCTTGCGGCCTCGCCATGCGGAGGTTTGACCCACAATGATCCGCATTAACCTCCTCCCCCACCGCGAACTTGCGCGTGCCGCCCGGCGACGCCAGTTCAATATCCTGCTTGGCATTGCCGTTGCGACGGGTGTTCTGGTTGTCGTTGTGGGACATAGCGTGATTGCCGCACGGCAGTCAAACCAGGAAGCGCGCAATGCTTATCTAGAACAGGAAATCGCCAAGCTTGATGGCCAGATCGGCGAAATCAAGAAAATCCGCGAACAGACGCAGGCATTGCTGGCACGCAAGCAGGTCGTCGAAACCTTGCAGTCCAACCGTACCGAAGTCGTCCATTTGTTCGACCAGATGATCCGCCTGCTTCCGGACGGTCTCTATCTCAAGTCCTTCAAACAGGCGGGCGATATCGTCACGATCAGCGGCTATACCCAGTCGAGCGCGCGCGTTTCCACATTGATGCGGAATCTCGACGGTTCGCCCTGGTTCGAATCGGCCACGCTGGTCGAGATCAAGGCCGCCACCGTGAACAATCTGCGCGCCAACGAGTTCGTGCTGACCGTCAAGCAGACGCATCAGCAACCGGACAGCGCGAATGACAAGGGGGGCAAGGCATGACCCTGGACGAACTCAATAAACTCGATCTGAAGACGCTGGCCGACTGGCCGCTGCCGACCAAGCTCGTTGCGCTGGCATTCCTGTGCGTGGTGATCGTGCTGGCAGGCTGGTGGTTCGACTGGCGCGGCGGAATGGAAACGCTCGATACCGCGAAGCAGAAGGAAACCGAGCTGCGCAGCGTGTTCACCACCAAGAAGAATCAGGCCATCAATCTGGATGCGTACAAAAAGCAGCTGGCCGACATTGAGCAGGCGTTCGGCGCGTTGTTGAAGCAATTGCCGAACAAGCAGGAAATGGATGCGCTGATCACGGACGTCAACCAGGCAGGCCTGGGGCGCGGCCTGCAGTTCGACCTGTTCCGGCCCCAAGCCGAGACGGTGTCCGAGTTCTATGCCGAAACGCCCATCCAGGTCAAAGTGACCGGCGGCTATCATGACATTGCCGCCTTCGTCAGCGATGTCTCCAAGCTGCCGCGCATCGTGACTTTGCAGGATATTTCCATGCAGCCGGCGAAGGATGGCGTGCTGAATATGGACGCCATCGTCAAGACCTACCGTTATCTGGACGACGACGAGGTCATCGCCCGGAAACAAAAAGCCAAGGAGCAAAAGAAATGAAGCGCCTGGCCATTGTATTGATAGTTACCGGTTTGAGTGGCTGCGGCAGCGGCGACATGGACGATCTGCACCGATTCGTCGCCGAAACCGGCAAGGACATGCAAGGGAAAATCGATCCACTGCCGGAGGTGAAGGCTTACGAGCCGTTCAGTTATGCGGCCTTCGATCTGCCCGATCCCTTCAAGCCGAGAAAGCTCTCGACCGGCGGAGGCGGCGGGATGCAGCCCGATCTCACCCGTCCGAAGGAGCCTCTGGAAGCCTTCTCGCTTGAGACGCTGAAAATGGTGGGCGTATTGTCACAGAACGGGGTCAACCAGGCGGTGATCAAGACACCGGACAATGCGATTTACCACATCAAGAAAGGCAATTACATGGGCCAGAATTTCGGCCTGGTCACGCAGATCAGCGATAGCGAAGTGACGCTGCGTGAAATTGTCCAGGATAGCGCCGGGGATTGGTCAGAGCGTACCAGCACCCTGAATTTGCAGGAATGATTTGTAGTACTGAATTTCAAAGAGGCTGACATGAATGCATTGCCGAAAATTGCCCAGAAAATGACCCGCCACCTGTTCGGGCTCATCCTATTCACAGGTTTGGTGCTGCCGTTCGCGGTGCGCGCTGCCGACGCGCCGCCCACGGGCAATGCTGTGCAAAGCGTCGAAACCACGACCTTGCCTGGCGGCAAAGTCGTGGTACGCGTCAATCTCAAGAAGGCGCTGGCGGCCACACCGGCCGGCTTTACGGTCGGGAATCCGCCGCGCATCGCACTCGACCTGCCCGACACGGGGAATGCGCTAGGTCGCAACACCGTCGAAGCCAATCTTGGCCCGCTGTCGAGCGTGAATGTGGTCCAAGCCGGGACCCGGACCCGCCTGGTACTCAACCTGAACAAATCGGTTGAGTATGAAGCCAGCGTGGACGGCAAATCCCTTCTGATCGCCCTGGGCGATGTCGGGGCCAGTGCTGCGCCCGTGAATGTCAGCCCGCGTTTTGCCGAAGCGGCGGCCGATGGCGCGCGTCACACGATTCGCGACGTCGATTTCCGGCGCGGCGCGGCGGGCGAGGCGCGTATCGTGACGACCCTGTCCGACGCCCAGGCCGGGATCAACATCCGCCAGCAGTCCAACGGCGTCGTCGTCGACTTCATCGGCACCGAACTGCCCAAGGCCTTGCAACGTCGTCTCGACGTGGCGGATTTCGGTACCCCGGTACAGACCGTCGAAACCTATACCCTGGGCGACAACACGCGCATGGTGATCCAGCCCAAGGGCGGCTGGGAATACTCCGCCTATCAGACCGACAACAGCTTCATCGTCGAAGTCAAACAGAGCGATGATGCCCAGAAGAAAACGGCCGACGGCAAGGTGAAATACACCGGCGAGAAACTCTCGCTCAACTTCCAGAACGTCGAAGTGCGTTCGGTACTGCAGGTCATCGCTGATTTCACCGGCCTCAACATCGTCGCCAGCGACACCGTGACCGGCAACCTCACGCTGCGGCTGAAAGACGTGCCATGGGATCAGGCGCTCGACCTCATCCTGCAGACCAAAGGCCTCGACAAGCGCCAGAACGGCAATGTGATCTGGATCGCGCCCAAAGACGAGTTGATGACCAAGGAAAAGCTGGAGTTCGAGGCGAAGAATCAGGTGGCCGATCTGGAACCGCTGACGACCGAGTACATCCAACTCAACTATATGCGGGCGGATGATGCGCAAACCATGCTGTATGGAGCTGCCGGCGGGGCAGGCGGGAATGCGGCTGGAAATAATTCCGTGAACTGCTCCGCCCAAGCGGCAGGCCTGACGGGTTCGGCCATGCAGAACATGCAAAAAAGTCAGGCCGACAACGAACAGAAAATTCTCACCAAGCGGGGGCGGGCGACCTATGAACTGAAGACCAATACCCTGATAATCACTGATACGGCGCGCAAGATTCAGGAAATTCGTGAACTGCTCGCACGTCTGGATGTGCCAGCCCGCCAGGTGATGATCGAGGCACGGGTGGTCACCGCACAAAGTGGTTGGAGCCGAGATTTGGGTGCTAAGCTCGGGCTTGCTGCGATTAACCGTACTGGCCGCTACCAGACTGGCATTGGGGGCGCTCAGAGTGAAGCATCCGCCCTCACGCAAGGTTTCTTCCCGCAGTCATCGACGATGGGATCTGTTCCTAATCCGAGTGCAACCGATCCGTTTGCTCGGGCGCAAGTTCCTGTGTTCAACACTGGTACTAACATGGTCAATTTCCCGGCAGGAACCGGCGCAGCACAAATCGCCATGTCCTTGCTGGATGCGTCGACTGGAAATCTGCTTAGTCTGGAACTATCAGCGCTGGAAGCAGATAACCGCGGGAAAATTCTGTCCAACCCGCGGGTCATGACCTCCAACCAGAAACCCGCAGTGATTCTTAATGGCACTCAGATTCCCTTTATCACTCCCGGTTCGTCCACTGCTCCCGCAACGGTGACGTTCAAGGATGTATTCTTGTGCTTGTTGGTAGACCCGCAGATCCTCAACAATGACTCGCTCATCATGACGATTGAAATTCAGAAAGACAACGTTGACCCGACCGGAACCGTGTCTCTGGGGCAAGGTATTACGGCACCGGCCATCTCGACCAAGCGGGTCAAGACCCAGGTTCGAGTCAATAATGGCGAGACCCTCGTGCTGGGCGGCATATTCGACCAGACTGAGCTCAACAATGTGTCGAAGGTTCCTTTCCTGGGGGATGTGCCGATATTGGGCAATCTCTTCAAGCAGAAATTTAAACAGGACAATAAAACTGAACTGATTATTTTCATCACCCCGCGCATTATCGACGATCGTCTGTCGATACGCTAATCGCGGCTGACATCCAAAGCGCGGGCGTGTCCCGCGCTTTTTTTTCGCCTTGATTTTTTGCGTTTGTTCAGCGCTATCCATTCGGCCGCTCTCAATTAGAATGGCGCCATGAGCAAGCGAGACAATCTATACCTCGTCGGGTTGATGGGGGCGGGCAAGACTACCGTGGGGCGGCTGCTGGCCAAGCATTATGGGTGCGTCTTTTACGACTCGGACCACGAAATCGAGGCGCGAACCGGCGTCAAGATTCCGGTCATATTCGAGATCGAAGGCGAGGCGGGTTTCCGTAAACGCGAAGAGGCTGCGATCGCTGACCTGACAGGCTTGTCTGGCATCGTTCTGGCCACAGGGGGTGGTGCGGTCCTCTCGGCGGCCAATCGCAACAATCTGAAAAAAAATGGGGTGGTGATTTATTTGCGCGGCATGCCCGAGCATTTGTATGAGCGTACGCGGCACGACCGCAACCGCCCTTTGCTGCAAACCGAGAATCCGCTCGCCAGGCTGCGGGAACTGTTCAAGCAACGTGACCCGCTGTATCGCGAAGTGGCCGACATCGTGGTGGATACGGGCCGACAGAGCGTGGCAGGCATGACCCGCGTGCTCTACGGCAAGCTGGATCTGCTTAAAAGCGGATTGCCTTTGCCTGACACGGCGGGCTGAATGCGGCGGGCCGTCAGCGCAGCATGGCTTTGCTTGCTGGCGGGGACAGCGGCCGCAACGGATTACCGTGCGAATGCACAGGATTACCTCGATTATGTGCGTCGCCTGCAACCTGGCGATCGCTTGCTGCTGGAGGCAGGCGATTACCGGCAGGGTTTGCCTTTGCGCAATTTGTCCGGTGAGGCCCGTCAGCCTATTGTCATCGAGGCGGCCTCGCCTAGCGCGCCGCCGCGTTTCCTCGCCCGGCCGGGCGCCAATACGATCAGTCTGGTCGACGTTCGCCATCTGGTATTACGCCACCTGGAACTCGATGGTCGTAATCAGCCGGTGGATGCAGTCAAGGCCGAAGGCCACAGCCGCTATGCTGACTTCATTACGCTGGACCGTCTTTACATTCACGACCATGCCGCATCACAACAGAATGTGGGCATTTCAACCAAGTGTCCGGCATTCGGCTGGGTGATCCGGGGGAACCGTATCGAGCGGGTTGGCACCGGCATGTACCTTGGCGACGCCGATGGTTCGGATCCTTTCGTCGGCGGCGTGATCGAGGCCAATCGGGTTTCCCATACGCTGGGCTACAACCTGCAGATCAAGCATCAGGCTGGCCGTCCCGCCGGCCATGCCGATCGCTACGATACGGTGATTCGCTACAACGTCTTTTCCAAACAGGATGCGATACCTGGGCCGCAGGCACGCCCCAACGTCCTGCTTGGGCATTTTCCGCTGGCCGGAGCGGGCAGCGAGGACCGCTATCTGGTCTACGGCAATTTCTTCCAGCACAATCCTAGCGAGGCATTATTGCAGGCGGAGGGACGTGTGGTGCTCTACGACAATGTCTTCGTCAACGGCGGCGGCGACGCGATCCATATCCAGCCGCACAACGATGTGCCGCGTGACTTGGCTATTTTCTCCAACACCGTGCTGGCGTCTGGCACAGGCATCCGGGTGCGCCATGCCGTAGGCACGCCCTATCGCCAACGCGTGCTCGCCAATGTGATAGCCGCCTCGACACCTTTGCAGGCAGTTGAGGCAGCGTACAACGTCGCCTTGGCCTATCGACCTGATCTACTGGACGTTGCCGTATCGGACCTGACGCCGGACCTGCTGGGACCGCATTCGCAAGGTGGCCGCCTGCCACAAGATCTGGTTCGCGAACTGGTGGCCTATCCCGGCTGGCAGGCGGCGGCGTATCCCGGCGCAAGCGTTTCATCCGCTTTGCAGCACACACTGGATTCATCCTGGCCATGAACGGCCGCGCGCAGCCCCCCGCCAACTCAAGAGCTTTGCTGTGGCTGGTCGCACTGGGCTACACCGTATTTGTCATCTACGGCAGCCTGGTGCCGCTCAAATTTCATGCGTTGCCATGGGATGTCGCCGTGGCCCGATTTGGGGCAATCCCGTTTCTCAAGCTCGGGATCGGGTCGCGTGCCGACTGGGTCGCCAATCTGCTGCTGTTCATTCCGCTGACCTATCTGTGGATGGGTGCCATGACAGGCGGGAGCGGCCGCGTGCACAACCTGTTGGCCACACTGGCGTTGATTCCGGCTGCTACTGCATTGAGCATCGGCATTGAATTCACCCAGCTGTTTTTCCCGCAACGCACGGTGTCGCAGAATGACATCTTTGCCGAAACGCTTGGGGGTTTCATCGGTGTGCTGGCATGGTGGATGACAGACAGGCGGTTCGTCGACTGGTTGCAAGCCTGGCAGCACAACCATGCTCGTGCCGCACTCGCCGAGCGTCTGGCCTGGACATACCTGGCGGGTGTCGTCGTTTACAACATCCTGCCGCTCGATCTGACCATCAGCCTGGTCGAGATTTTTCATAAATGGCGGGACGGCATGGTGGTGCTGATTCCGTTTGGCGATTTGCCGCATGACCCTGCCACGGCCGTCTATGAAATTGCCACCGATGCGCTGATTTGGACGCCGTTGGCCTTGCTGTGGCGACTGGACGGAACACGCAGTGCGTGGCGCGCATGGGGCATGACGCTGGCCGCGGCGACCGGCTTGGAATTCGCGCAGTTGTTCGTCTTTTCCCGCGTCAGCGATGTGACCGACATTCTGACGGCTTCGCTTGGCGGCGCGCTGGGCAGTGTCGTCGGCGGACGTCTGGCCAAACGTGAAGCACATGACAGCGCGCCGGTGAAGTGGGGGACCTGGCTGCCTTTTGCGCTGGCTGCAGGGTGGATGGGGGTACTGCTGTTCGTGTTCTGGTTTCCCTTCGATTTCCGTACCGACGGCGCGTTCATCAAAGACCGGCTCGACTTCGTACAGCGGGTACCGTTCGAGGTGTATTACTTCGGCACCGAATACCGGGCCATCACTGAAGTCTTGCGCAAGACGCTGTTCTTTGCGCCGCTGGGCGGATTGCTGGCATGGGGCGTGGCCCGCCAGCCGTGGCGCTGGCGGGCCACACTATTTGCGGTAGCCATGCTGGTGCTGGTCGGGATGCCTGCGCTCATCGAATTAGGGCAAGTGATGTTGCCGGAAAAGATCGCCGACACTACCGACTGGCTACTGGCCTGGCTGGGCGGGCTGGCGGGCTATGGCGTGGCACGCCGCATCTTGCGGGCGCCCCGGCATGTCACCCTGCCACGGGCTTCTCATTGCGCGGAGCCCGAATCCTCGGCCGCACCCCGGGCGACACGGATGCGCTGGCAGATGCCGCTTGTCCTGGGCGGCATGGGCGTACTGTTCTGGGGCGCCGCCCACGCACCCTTCGTACCGTACAACGTACGCGAACTGCTGCGGCAGGATAATGCCTGGCTGTCGGCGCTGCTGCTCGCGGTGGCGTGCTACTGGCTGGCCGTCTGGCCCGTGTGGCTGGCGCGCCGGCCGGCGTCCGGCCTGGCCCGTCTGGCGCAATTGCCCCTGGGGCTGCTGGTGTATGGCGCCATCGCTTTTTTATTGCTGGATGCGGCCGTGCCGGATGAGAGTCTTTTCGATCTGGCCGGCAGTCCGGTGCTGGGCTGGCCCGGGCAGTGGGAACTCGGATTGCGCTGGGTGGCGTTAGCCGCAATACCCGGTACGTTGATCTATCTGGCTGCGCAAACCGTGCGCCGCTGGCGCGGGCGGCGATTGAGCGCCCTGCATTTCTGGGCGGCGCTTCCGGTCTTGGGCCTGGCCTATTGGGGCGTGGTCATCCAGGCCGATACCGACAATCTGGTCGAGTTGATGGCTACGCCGCAGCCGCTGGCTTTTACGGCCTTGAGTGCCTGGCTCTATATTGTGTTCCTGGCATCTGCCCTGCTCGCTTCGCCTGCAATGGGTGCGCAACGCATTTTGCGGCTGGTCAGCCCACTGGTTTCGTTGCCCCTCGCCGCCTTGTTCTTGCACCTCGGACTGGCCGGCACGCTCGACAAGTACGGCCAGCAATTCTCGGCCCTGCAGTTCCTGCTGAGTACCGACCGCCAGCATTACGCTGCGATGCCTGTCATCTGGCTACGTTACAGCGCGTTGCATGTGCTTGTCATTGCAACGCTTGCCTTCATACAATGGCCGCACTTTCGCGCCGCTCAACGGCTTCATGCCCCTACCCGCCATGCCTCTCATTGACGTTTTCAACGGCGACGCCGACGGTCTTTGCGCGCTGCACCAGCTGCGCCTTGCCGATCCTGCCGACTCCGAACTGGTGACCGGACCCAAGCGCGATATCAGCCTGCTGAAACGGGTCCAGGCCGGCACAGGCGATCGCGTCACCGTGCTCGACATCGCCCTGTCGAAAAACCGTGACGCGCTGGACCGGATTCTCGAAGCAGGGGCAGAAGTACGCTACTTCGATCACCACCAGCCGGGCGACATTCCCGTGCATCCCCATTTCGAGCCGCACATCGATACCGACGCCAACGTCTGCACCAGTCTGCTGGTGAACCGCTACTTGCAGGGCCAGCATCTGGCGTGGGCGGTCACCGCAGCGTTCGGTGACAATCTTGCCGATGCGGCACGACAGGCCGCCACTCCACTGAATCTGTCGGCTGACCAGTTGGCGCAGCTGCAATCGCTGGGCGAATGTCTCAATTACAACGGCTATGGCGAAACGCTCGACGACCTGTTTTACGACCCGGCCGAGTTGTATCGTCAAATGCGTCCGTTTGCCGACCCCTTCGCGTTCATCGCCGAGTCGGCCGCCTATCGAACGCTGAAGGCCGGCTACCAGGAGGACATGACGCGAGCCGTTGCCCTGGATGCGGCGGAAGCGCGTGCTGCCGGGCGCATCTTCATGCTGCCTGCCGAGAAATGGGCGCGGCGGATTTCCGGCGTGTTCGGCAATCAACTGGCAGTCGAGTCTCCCGCGCAGGCGCATGCCGTGCTCACAGCCAAGCCGGGTGGCGGCTATGTCGTCAGCGTGCGTGCCCCGCTGGTGGCCAAGTCCGGCGCGGACGAACTATGCAGCCAGTTCGACACCGGCGGCGGGCGCAAAGGAGCGGCCGGCATCAATCATCTGCCTGACACCGAGGTTGGCCGGTTTATTGCTACATTCTTTGCGGTCTTTTCCCGGAGCTGAATCGTGAATCAACTGATCGCACCCTACGGCGGAACCCTCGTCAATCTGATCGATCCCGCGAAAAGTGTCGCACTCAAGCAGGAGGCCTTGAGCCTGCCTTCGCTCGATCTGGACTGGCGGCAACAGTGCGAACTTGAAATGCTGCTGACGGGCGCCTACTCACCGCTCACCGGCTTCATGACACGTACGCAATGCGAGCGCGTCGAAACAGATAGCCAACTCGACGATGGCACGTTCTGGCCCCTGCCGGTCACGCTCGCCAGCAAGCAGAAAGCCGCCGCCGACCTGAAATCGGGGGATCGGGTGGCCTTGCGCGACGGCGAAGGTTTCATGCTTGCAATATTGACCGTCAGCGACGCTTGGGAAACTGGCGGCATCCGGCATCTGGGCGGGGCGATCGAGGGGGTGGCCCTGCCGCCGCATCCTGATTTTGCCGGTCTGCGCGCCACCCCGGCCGAACTGCGTGCGTTGTTTGTCCGGCGCGGCTGGCGGCGGGTGGTGGCCTGGCAGGCGCGCCAGCCGATGCATCGCGCGCAATTCGAATTCTGTCTGAAAAGTGCGATCGAAAACGAGGCCAACCTGCTGCTGCATCCGCAGGTGGGAGGGGATATTACCGAGGCGCCGGCGTACTTCGGCCTGGTGAGAAGTTTTCTCGCCATTCGCGAACGCTTCCCGGCTGCCACGACCCAGTTGTCGCTGCTGCCGGCTCCGCCGCGCGAGGGAAGCGCCCGCGCACTGCTGCTGCGCGCCATCATTGCACGCAACTACGGATGCAGCCTGCTGGTCGCAGGCGGTGAGCATCAGTCTGACGGCGATTGCAGGCGGGGTGAAGACCTCATCCATACGCACACTGATCTGCCTGTGACGGAACTGGCCGGGAAGATCGGGGTACACCTCATTCCCTATCCGCGCATGGTGTACGTGGAAGACCGTGCCGAGTATTTACCCGAGCCCGAAGCACCTGCCGGCGCGCGTTTGCTCACCCTGAGCGGCGAGGAATTCCAGCGCCGCATGCAGAGCGGGCTGAAAATCCCCGACTGGTACAGCTTCCCCGAAGTGATTGCCGAATTGCACCGGCAGAGTCCGCCGCGCGAACGCCAGGGCTTCACCGTGTTTTTCACCGGCCTGTCCGGGGCAGGAAAATCCACCCTGGCGCGCGCGCTGGCGGCACGCCTGATGGAGATGGGCGGTCGCTGTGTCACCCTGCTCGACGGCGACATCGTCCGCCGCCATCTTTCATCCGAGCTCGGCTTCACCAAGGCGCACCGTGACATCAACGTGCGTCGTATCGGCTTTGTCGCGTCCGAAATCACCAAGAACCGTGGCATCGCCATCTGCGCCCCCATCGCACCGTATCGCCAGACTCGCCGCGATGTGCGCAGCATGATCGAAGCAGTCGGCGGCTTCGTCGAGATCCACGTCGCCACCCCGATCGAGACCTGCGAATCGCGCGACCGCAAGGGCTTGTATGCCAAGGCGCGTGCCGGACTGATCCCCGAGTTCACGGGGGTGTCCGATCCTTACGAAGTGCCTGAGAAACCGGAACTGGCGATCGATACGACGGGTCTGGGCATCGATGAGGCCGTGCAGCAGATTCTGCTGAAGCTCGAGCACGAGGGGTATTTGCGGTGAGCCCGGTCCGATGCTTTCCCGTTCTGCCGGGGCGCGGAAGACGATGAGCGGTTCCCTGCAGCGTGGCTACGCCGCACTTCAGGCGCGCAACGTGCCGGAGGCCATCAAGTGGTTCGAGCGGGCGATCGGGGAGAATCCGGAGGATATCCAGGCGATGTCCTGGCTGGGCCAGACCCTGTGCAGCGTGGGACGCCGGGTGGAGGGATTCGAACGCCTGCGCGAATCGGGACGGCGCCTGCTCGAGACGGCGCGCCAGCGTGGCGATCTCAAGCCGGTGCTCGATATCGCCCAGCAAATGCAGCAGTGGAGCGACTTTGCCGGGGCGCACGAACTGCTCGAGCAGGCAGCCGCGATCAACGACAGTGAGTTTCGCGTATTCCAGATGCTTGCGGTGACGCGGGCCCAGTTGAACAGGACGGCGGCTGCGCTCGATGCTGGCCGGCGGGCTGCCGCAATGTTGCCGGCGAACAGCATGATGCAGATCCTGCTGGCAAGCCTGGAGGCCGATGCGGGGCTGAACGAAGCGGCACGTGACCGCCTGGAGACCGCGTTGGCCGCACCGCTGGAACCCCGCGAGGCGTTCCGTGCGCACAAGGAATTGGCACGGGTGCTCGACAAGCTCAAGGCGTACGACCAGGTCTTCTCCCATCTGCATGCCTCGGCCAACCTGTCCGCGTCATTGCCCGAGTATGCGCAGCAGAATCCGGCGCTGCTGCCGAACATGATCCGCGCCAACACGGCGGGTTTCGATCGCGACCTCATGGGGCGCTGGTCCGGCACGGCTTTTCCGCCGGAGTTGCCGCCGCCGGTTTTCCTCGTCGGCTTCTTCCGCTCCGGCACCACATTGGCCCAGGAGGTATTGGGTGCCCATTCCGGCGTCCACGTCGCCGACGAGGCCGATTTCGTCTGGGCCATGCAGCGCGAGCTTCATCAGAAGGTCGGCGGGAGCGAGAGCACGGCGGACAAGCTGCGCAAACTGAACCATGCGGACATCCTGCACCTGCGTGCGTTCTACTGGAATCGTGTCCGCGATCGTTTTGGCGACGCCGTGGGGGAACGCAGGCTGGTAGACAAGTTCACCCTGAATACGCTTGATCTCGGCCTGATCAATACCGTTTTCCCCGATGCCAGGCTGGTATTCGTCCTGCGCGATCCGCGCGACGTCTGCCTGAGCTGTTTCATGCAGCTCATGGTGCCGTCGCCCGCGACGGTCCATCTGCTCAGCTGGCAAGGAACGGCCGACTTCTATGCCATGGTGATGGCGTGGTGGCGGCACATCCGGCCGCAGCTGACGATGGACGTCATCGAGTTCCACTATGAAGATGCGGTCGTCCAGTTCGAGCCGACTTTCCGGCGCGTCTTCGACGCACTGGGACTGGCCTGGGATGATGACGTGAAGCGATTTCACGAGCACGCAGCGAATAAACACATCGCCAGTCCCAGCCGCACGCAGGTGGCGCAGCCCCTGTATGCCTCCTCGGTGGGCCGCTGGCAGCACTATACGGCGGAGTTCGCGCCGGTGACCCCTACCCTCGAACCGTACATCGCCGCCTTCGGCTCCGCTCCTTTCTGAATCCGGCGCGGCACGCCAGCATCCTCATTCCTGGTAGCCGAAGCGGTCGATGAACGGCTGCAAGGTCGCCATGACCGGCTGGAATTCGTCCTCATAGCGTTTCCAGCGGTATCTCGCGTGCTGGTAGATCGGCTGGGTGACCTGGTGGTAGCTGGGCGTCTGAATGGCAAGCCGCTGCTGCGCATGACGCGTGTGCTCCAGTACGGCATCGCTCCAGCCCACACCGATGAATTCCAGTAGTTTCCTGGCTTCCGGCTCGAAATTCGTGATCAGGTCTTCGTAGCGAATGCGTTGCCACTGAAGCGGAATATGCTCGGTGGTTTCATGCCAGGCTTCCATTACCCGAGCGTAGATTTCCGCAATGTTTTCCAGGCTGACGAACCCGGCCATGGCGTCGTTGTGGGCAAAGCTCTGCATCATGCAGCTCAGCGCGACGTCACAGGGATGGCGGAGAGCGAGAATGAAGCGGGCCTCGGGAAAAACCCGCCAGATCAGGGGAACGGACACGATGTTGAGCGGCAGCTTGTCCACCAGCCGGCTGCCGGACCGGCGCACCAGATGACGTTCCGCTTCCTGAAAGTAGAGCCTGCGCAACTCGAGAATGTGCGCCTCGCTGAGTGCTTGCAGCGCACCGCTGCCGCCGCCGGTCAACGCCAGGAAGGCCTGTTCCATGACCGCCACCATGGGCTTCTCTTCCAGGGCCTGCAAGGCCGGATGGCTGTCAAGAACCTGTTCGAGGAGGGTTGTGCCGGAACGTGGAAACCCGATCAGAAAAATCGGCGTGTCTTCCGAAGGAGGGGGTTCCCGCTGATCGAGTCCGGATGCTTCGCTGCCCAGCCACGTCCGGGCCTGATCGATGCGGGCGAGAAAGCGGGCGCGGCTGCTGCCGTCCGGATCGGTGGCCTGGTCCACACCGCGCTTGCCTGCGCTCAGGTGCGGCATGACCTGTTCCGTATTGCCCATCCGGTCATGCAATTGCCCGAGCAGCAAATGAACCTCGCAGCGCGTTTCCAGGGGCATGGGGTGGTCGAGGATGCGTTCCAGCCTGGCCACGCCCTCGGCCAGGCGATCGTTCCGCCGATCCAGGCGGGCTGCCACCAGATTGAGGAGGGGATGGTCGGGCGCGGAAGCCAGCCCGCGTGTCACGGCCGCTTCCGCTTCGTCGAGGTTCCCCAGTCGCTCGAGCAGTTCACCTTGCTTGGCCAGAACGTCCGGCGAATCCGGGCGTCGCGACAACGCTTGCCGGTAGCACTCGAGGGCTCCGTCCATGTCCCCCGTTTTTTCCTTCAGGCTGCCCAGGTTGGCGAGAACCTCGATGCTGTCGGGTCGTTGTCCGAGAGCCAGTTGCAGGAAGTGAGCTGCCTCGTCGATCCGGTTCAGGGTGAGCAGCAGGGCGCCCAGATCGCTCAGCGCTTCAAACTGGGTGGGCCGCAGCGCGAGCGCCTGGCGCAGGCTGGATTCGGCATCGTGCAGTTGGCCTGATTGCAGCAGGGCGTTGCCGAGCAGATAGTGCAGATCGGGATAGTCCGGTTTGAGCCGGATCGCCTGGCGGTAGCACGACATGGCGTCTTCCAGCTTGCCTTGACATTGCAACGCCACGCCAAGGGTATGGTGGGCGAAGGTCTGATTCGGCGCGAGCAGCACCGCCCGTCGCCCACTGGCTTCCGCCTCGGCGTAACGGCCCAGGCGACGCTGGGTCGCGCCAAGCTTGACCCAGGCTTCCACGTCAGTGGGGTCGGTCTTGCAGACGCCGGCATACAGCGTCAGCGCTTCCTCCAGCCGATTTGCCAGGGCGAGGCCGTCGGCCTTGGCTTTTTTGCTTTGGGTCAGGATGTTCTTCTTTGCCACAGTCTGGGGTCGAAATGGGAAGCGTCTAGTGTAGAAGGTGGAGCAGCGATCAAATGGCGGCTATTGCAGGATTGCAGGGCACGTTCGGCGATCAGTGCGGAGTTGAGGCTTCAGGGATTGCGTCGGCCTCGCTGTAGCCGAATTGCTGGATGAAGGGCTGCAGGGTGGGCAGGATGGGTGTGAAGGCGGTCTGGTAGCGTTTCCAGCGGTATCGGGCGTGCTGGTAGATCGGCTGGGTGACCTGGTGGTAACTGGGCGTGTTGATGAGGGCGCGTTCCTGGGCATGGCGGGTGTGACCGAGCACGGCGTCATCCCAGCCCACGCCAAGGAAATCCAGCAGCGAGCGAGCCTCGTCCTCCAGGTTCGTGATCAGGTCTTCATAACGTACCTGATGCCAGCGCAGGGGCAGATGGGCTGCGTAGTCGAGCCAGCTCCCCATTACCTTGGAATAGATCTGTGCAATGCCATTGAGGCTGACTAAGCCAGCCATGGCATCGTTGTGGCCGAAGTTCTGCATCAGGCAACTTAAGGTGACGTCGCAAGGATGGCGGAGGGCAAGGATGAAGCGGGCTTCGGGGAAGACCCGCCACAGCAAAGGGACGCGCACGATATTGAGCGGCAGCTTGTCCACCAGCAAAGCGCCGGGCTGCCGATCCAGAAGGCGTTCTACTTCCTCCCAATAGACCTGGCGCAGATGGGCGAGTTGCGGCTCTGACAGATTCGCCAGCGCATCGGGTCCGCCACCGGTCAAGTTCATAAAGGCCTGCTCCAACATCTCGGCCATGGGTTTTTCTTCCAGGGTCTGCAGGCGAGGATGGCTGTCCAGGAGCTGTTCCAGCAGGGTGGTGCCTGAGCGTGGAAAGCCGACCAGGAAAATCGGGGTCTTATCCTGGGCGACGGCAGAGGGGGGCGTCGCCAGATTGTCGCTCATCCAGGCGCGGGCGGTCTCGATGCGGGCCAGAAACCGGCTGCGGCTCTGGCCGTTGGGATCGGTGGCCAGCGCGACACGGCGCTTTCCCTCGATCAGGTGGGGCAGGACCTTGTCCGTGTTGCCCAGGCGATCATGGAGCTGACCAAGCAGCAAATGGATCTCGGCGCGGGTCTCCTGGGCCACCGGCTGGTTGAGAACACTCTCCAGCCGGGCGGCCGCTTGGGCATGGCGGCCGGCACGCCGGTCCAGGCGGGCAGCCACCAGATTAAGAATGGGATGATTGGGCTCCCGGGCCAGACCGCGGGCCAGGATCTCTTCTGCTTCCCCCACATTGCCGGCTTTTTCCAGCAGTTCGGCGCGCTTGGCCAGCACGTAGGCGGAGTCGGGTTGCAAATCCAGTGCGCGATGGTAGAGCTCGAATGACTCCTGTACACGCCCCTGCTGTTCACGCAGCCGGGCGAGATTGGTGATCGTTTCCGCAGAATTCGGCCGCTGTGCAAGGGTGTGTTCCAGGAGTGTGGCTGCATCATCCAGCTTGCCTTGGCCTTGCATGGCGAGGGCCAGTGTGTGCTGGGCAAAAGCCAGATTGGGCGCAAGCTTGAGTGCCCGGCGCGCGCTCGCCTCGGCTTCAAGGTAACGGCCGAGGCGATACTGCGTTGCCCCCAGCTTGGCCCAGGCTTCCTCATCGCTTGGGTCGGTCTTGCTTACAGCCTGGTATAAGGTACACGCTTCCTCAAACCGCCCGTCCAGGGCCAGCTGGTTGGCCTGGGCTTTCTTGCCGCGGGTCAGGATGTTCTGCTTGCTCACTATGCCAGCCTTGGATCAAAACATTCATTTTAGGGGGCAATGAAAACGGCGGCCAGAGGCCGCCGTTTTTCTGGATGCCGCAGGGAATTAAGCGGTTTTGCGGCGACGAGCAGCCCCCAGACCGGCCAAGCCGAGACCCAGCAGGGCCAGGGTAGCGGGCTCGGGGGTGGGGTTGGGGCCGGGAGGCTGGATCGTCGGCGCGAAGCCGTCCAGGTACACGTAACCGGCGTGACCGCCGTAGGGGCAGTCGGAGGCAAGCAGCGACAGGGTCAGGTCATGACCCACGATGCTGGTGCCGCCGGCGCCTGCAGTGGTGAGGTCGATATGCTCAAGCTGCCAGCCGCTGCCATACCATGAGCCGTATTGAGTAAACAGACCCGATGCAGACGCGGAACTGAAGGAGCGGGTGAGCAGGACGGTGTTGGTGGTGTTGTCCGTCAGCGTCAGGGAGAAGTAGTCGGAGTTGTTCAGGCCATGCGAGGATTCCAGCACGGCGTTCCACTGGAAGTAGATGTCGTTGTCCGTGTAGTTGGCGACACTCTGGGAAATCGTGGAGACGGAGTAGTTATTGATGGAGTTGTTCACCCGCACCGAGTAGTTGCCGTTGTAGACCGTGTTCTGGCCGGTGTAGGGATCCGTGCCCGCGCTCATGATCGTGTTGACGGGTGTGCCGCCGGCGTATTGCGGGGCGGTCGGCAAGGCGCCGCCCGTATATGGGACGGACACACTGGGACTGCAACCGGAACTGGAGGTGGTCCAGCAGCCACCGCCCTGGGTCCAGCCAGAGAGGTCGCCGGTCTCAAAACCGCCATTCACGAACGCCGCCGAGAAGGCGGGGCCGGAGACCATCACGGAGATGGCCAAGGCTAACGAGGATTTTTTCATCATGATGTTCTCCCGAAGGTTGTCTGAGGTTGGCATGGCTACCCGCCGTGCCCGTACCTTTTCCGAGCGTCACAACCACACGTCTTATTTGCCGATGTCGTCGTGTTGCTTTCGAAAGCAAATAAGCATTGTGCATGCCAGAAGCGAGTGTGTTTTTGTTTATTCTTATTTTACAAATACTTACATTCGTATGCGGCGACCAGCCGAGGTAAGAAAAAGAAGAAATGTAAAAAAAATCGACGCAGCAGGCTTGCAGACCAGGTTGCTGCGACAGGGTGGGCCCTGGCCCCGGCGGGTGGAATTCAAACAGGGGCTGAGCGATCAGTCGAAGGACGGATCGCCATGGCGATGCTGGGCGTGCCGGCCACCGACGTGCCGGGGCGCCAGCGAGCCGACGATCATTCCGATCACGCTCGCCAGGAAACCCGCGAACTGCGGCGGCAGCAGCGTCGCACCTTCCGGCAGCCAGATTTCCATGGGTAGCCAGACCGCGAGGCCCAGGGCGATTGAAAGGTAGGCGCCTTGCTTGCAGGCGCGTTGCCAGTAAAGGCCCGAAACAAGCGGGACAAAGGCGACTACGAGGGTGATCTTGTAGGCGTTTTCCACCATCTGGTAAATGGTGGCGTTGGAATACAGCGCAAACGTCGTGACGATGGCGGCGAACCCCACGACGACCACGCGCATGGTCAGGAGCAGGGTCTTGTCGTTGTGGTGTGGCAGGTAGGGCTTGATGATGTTCTCGGAGAACGTGACGGCGGGCGCCAGCAATGTGCCTGAAGCCGTGCTCATGATGGCCGAGAGCAGGGCGCCGAAGAACATGATCTGGGCGAAGACGGGCATGTGGTTGAGGATGAGCTGCGGCAGGATCATCTGCGAATCCTTGTCCAGTAGACCCGAGACCAGGCCTGGGTCGATGAGCGTGGCGGAATAGGCGATGGTGAGCGGCACGAAGGCGAAGAAGAAGTAGAAGCTGCCGCCCATGACCGAACCGGCGACCGCGATGTTTTCACTCTTGGCGGACATCACCCGCTGGAACACGTCCTGCTGGGGGATGGAGCCGAACATCATGGTGATCCAGGCGGCGATGAAGGCGATGACGTCCTTGCTGTTGGCCTCTGGCCAGAAGTTGAACTGCCCTTTCTGCGCGGCATGCTGGACCACATGACCGAGTCCGCCCGCCATATCCGACGCCACATACAGGATGTACAAGAGGCCGACGACGATGATGCTCATCTGGAAGAAATCGGTCAGCGCCACCGACCACATCCCGCCGTATAGCGTGTAGAGCAGCACGATGGCAGCGCCGATGAGGGTGCCCTGGGTTTGCGTGATGACGCCTTGGGACAGGATGTTGAATACCAGGCCGAGCGCGGTCATCTGGGCCGATACCCAGCCGAGGTAGGAAATGATGATGGCCACGCCCGTGATGACTTCCACCTTGCGGCCATAGCGTTTGCGGTAGTAGTCGGTCAGCGTGAGAAGGTTCATCCGGTAGAGCTTGCGGGCGAAGAACAAGCCGACCAGGATCAGGCACATCGAAGAGCCGAAGGGATCGGACACGATGCCGTGCAGGCCTTCGTTGAGGAAGGTGGCGGGAATGCCGAGGACGGTTTCCGAGCCGAACCAGGTGGCGAAGACGGTGGCCGTGACGATATAGATTGGCAGATGACGGCCCGCCACGACGTAATCCCGGGCGGTGTGGACGCGCGTGGCGGCGTACATGCCGACGCCGATGGAGATGACCAGATAGAGGATGACGAAGCCGATCAGCATGGTGGGCAGAGTCAAAAACGATGAGAAAGAATGAACCCTGAACCCCAGTCCGGGCTGGCCCGGCTGAAGCCGCCTACCGCATACAGATTCAGCTTGTTGGCGGTATTCAGGCGATAGCTGAGGTAAAGCATGGCCTCGCTGATGGGGCCGCTGGTTCGGGTGACGGCTTGTTGCCAGTCGTAGCTGCCCCCCAATGACAGGGACGGTGTGACGCGATAATCGGTGCCGACCGACCCCAGCCAGACATTGCGATAGTTGATGGCTTCAGGATCCCCTTTCCATTTGTATCCCAGGCTGACAAAAGGGGTCCATTGATTCTTGATGGGTTTGAACAGCTCGGTCTGCAGGGTGTAATCGTTCTTGCCGGTGCCCAGGGATTTTGCCGTGCTGGCGGTGCCGAACTTGATTTTTCCACTGATGTCGAGCCCCACCCACGCAGTTCGTTCGTCCAGAAGGTTATAGGTGGCGGTGGCTGAAATATCGCCCATTCCCTCGGAAATCGCTGTGGTCCGTGACGTATTGAGCGGGTCGCCTTCCGGCGTGACATTTCCATCCCCCTTGACGCGGAGCCAGGCCGTCGACAATCGCAGGCTCCAGTCGTCGGTACGATATTTCAGGCTTAACGGCAACGCCCATGTTTCGGTCTTGGTTTGGCTACCGTATTTACCGGATGAATAATCGAATCCCAGATTGGCGCTGAATTTTCCGTCGGCGGCCTGGACGGGCGAGCAAACTGCGGCCAGTAGCGTGCATATCGGGGTAATAAGGCGCATGGCAACCTTTCAAGCGGGTGGCCGAGATTTTAATGGAGGAATGACCAACTGTGCGTTGGCAAGGGCGGGCTGTTTCGATGCGAAGACACTATTTAGCTGATTGCCATGTCGTTCACGCCCGCATGTTTATCCGGGTAGAGCGTTCTAGAACGCCCTGATTTAGGCAGGACGCATTCCGTGAATCCTCGGACCAACGTTGCCGTTTTGACAAATACATCCGGGGGGGCCGCCCAACGCGGGATGCGGGGCTTGGCGTAAATCCAGCAAAGCATTGCGATGCCAAGCATTAAAAGGTCTTGGGATCGCTCAGGCATATCAATCGTCGCGCTCGGGGCGTTCAACCCGTTCAATTCTCTCCACGCGTTCGACTTTTTCCGGGCGCTCGATTTTCTCGGGTCGCTCGACTTTTTCCGGGCGTTCAACCTTCTCTGGGCGCTCAACCTTTTCTGGGCGTTCGATCGTCTCGACACGTTCAACCTTCTCAGGACGTTCGTTGGCTTCAACCCGTTCAATCTTCTCCGGACGTTCGAGTTTTTCGGCTCGTTCCGATGAGATCGGGGAGTCTTGTTTTTCTGGCTGCTCGACACCTTCCCGAGTCGATGACTCGTTGCTCGCGCCCGTATCGTGTTCCGGCTCCTGAGGGAACGTTTTATCGTCCTGGCGGGAATGTTTGGAGGAGGAGCCTCCCTCCTGGTGTGGCTTGTCGAAACCATGTCCAGGGAAGGATTGCGCCTCGACCTCGCGAGCATGGAGCTGGCCATTGGTACGGACGGCGTCGACTATTGCCCATCCCCCGGCACGGGGAGGGGCCTGTTTGATCCGTGTTTGCGAATCGAACAGGAAGTGCTGGCCGTTGATGTTGATTCCCGACTTGTTGGCATGGCCCACCCGCCCCTGTATGACGACGCGGTCAACCGGCATGTCGCGCTCCTCACGTTCGAATCGGGTGACCTGCAACCGGCCTTGCTCATAGCGGCCTTCGGCGCGAACGACGTCGCCCGGCTCGAGTTTGTACAGGTGCCCCTTCAGCACGACGCCCTCCACCGTCAACTCGCCTTGCGCGTTGCGTTGGACTTCGCCGCTGAGACTGTCGGGCGTATCGTCCGGCACAACATCCAAACGCGTGGCGATAACGTGTCCACGCACACCCGCAAAACCGCTGACGGCGACTTTGACGCCCGGGACGAGGCCATTCGGTAACACTGCATTGGGACTCAGGCTGATATTGCGTCCTTGCGCACGTATCCCATCCAAACCGAGCTGCTGCAATGGGGAAACCAGCAGATGTCTGACATGCAGACGCTGGACGGAGAGCTGGCTGCCTTGTCCCTGTGCGCGCACACGCACGACCTGGCCTACGCGCAGGTCTTTGGGAGAGCCCGACTTGCCCTGGATCATGACAGGCGTAGTCGGGAGGTAATGCAACTCCAGACCGTTCACGCAGATACTGGCGAATCCAGTGATGACCCCGTCAACTTCAACCGTGTGTCCCGTACCGCCGCTGCCGCTGCCGTCTCCGCCTGGCTTTCTGTAAGGGGACAGGCCGGTCCCGCCCTGTCCAGTCCCATCAGTTCCTTCGGGTCGGAAGCCGGTACCGCCGGCACCATTGCCATCGTGCATGATGGGCGAGCCACCTGACTCGCAAGGATTGGCGGCATGAAGCGCCGGGGCCAGCGTGAAGGCCAACAACCCCAGCAGGGCCTGGTGCCAGAACTTCATGGTTTGGTGCCCAATTCTTCCTGTTCGTCAGCCTGGAAATAATACTGGCCGTAGGTCACCCGGTAGTGAGCCTGGGCATTCTGGTGATCGCGTTCCTGCAGTTCCATTGCTTTCTGGCTGAAGGCCTGCATCACTTGGCTGGAAAGTTGGCGGGCATAGGCGGACAGAATCAGGGTCGAATCCTTGCTCAAGCGATCGTAATAGACACTTCGTTCCAGCAGCGGAGGTTCATTGAGGCGGGTCAGATTGTGCGTGCATGCGCCAATGTGATCGTGCACGTTTTTACCGAGGTAGAACAGTTTCTCGTCCAGCCCGTGGCTCGGGATGAACGCATCCGTAAGCAGCATGACACGGCCGAGTTCGTCGATCTGGGCGACACCCAGCCGGAGCCATTCGTCCAATACCGCGCGCGGCCGAATGTCCTTCGTCACTGAGCGCACCAACGATTCAAAACTCATGGCCCCCCCGGTACTGGCGAGCCGATGCAGAGGCAGGGGGCGGCCTTTGTTGTCCAGGTATTCTGGATAGGCTGTCCAACGGGCTACGATTTGTGCGCCAATGGATACGGACAGCGGGGGTTCGTCGTGGCCGCTGACGATCTCATTACGCAGCCGTTTGACATCCATTCGGTGAATGCCTGTGAGCAGGCTGACCCGGCTATCGGTCTGATCCTTGCCATCAACGGGCATTGCGGTCGCCACTTCTACATAGGTCAGCTTGAGCAGGTTGGCGAGTGCAGGGTACTGCACGCTATAGTTCAGCAGCAGCTTGACCAGTGGGCGCAACAAACGCTTTACTGCCGCCGTCACTGAGCGAGGCGGGGTAACGATGGCTTGGGCAACACCCTGGTCCGACATGGCTACCTGACATCAAAGTGGTTACTATGAGTGTAATAATTTACCACGCAAATGCATGTCATGGGGCGGCGGCACCAATTTTTCAGGGCGGCTATTCTGTTCCATGTTTGGTTTCAAACTGGATGCCGACTGTCTTCAGCAGATCGATGGGCAGTACGCCGCCAGCAGAAATGATGACGATGTCATTTGGCAGGGCAATCTCTCCGGATGCTGCCTCCAGCAGCACCTCCCCGGGTTCGATCCGTACCACATTCGATTTGAGCAAGACAGTGATGCGGCCGGTTTTCTGGGCTTCATCCAGGCGCTGGCGATTTTTCGGCTTGACCCGGCCGAAGGCGTCGCCCCGATAGGATAGTGCCACAGTGGTATCCGGTTCTGCGGCGATGGCAAGTGCCGCTTCCAATGCGCTGTCGCCGCCACCGATGACCAGTACCTTCTGGCCCCGGTATTGCTCGGGATCGATCAATCGGTAAACCACTTTGGGCAATTCTTCGCCGGGGACGTCCAGCTTGCGGGGCGTGCCGCGCCGTCCGATGGCCAACAGTACCGCGCGGGCTGAATATTCTCCTCCTGAGGTTTTGACCTTGAAGCCCCGGCCGCTCGATTCAATGCTTTCCATGCGTTCCCGGAAGCTGATTTTCAGGTCTGTCTTGCCTACGATGCCATTCCAGAATTCGAGCAAGGCTTCCTTGCTGATTTCCGACATCCTGACCTTGCCGACGATCGGCAACTGGACTGGGGCAGTCATGATGACCTTGTTGCGCGGATAGTGATAAACCGTGCCGCCCAACGAATCCTCCTGTTCCACGATCCGGTAGCGCAGCTTGTGCTGGATTGCGCCCAGCCCGGCCGCGATTCCCGCCGGACCTGCGCCCACGATGAGTACATCCAGTTCGGCGTCCCGCTCCCCCTTGATCTTGTCCTTGATGGCGTTCATCGCTTGACGCCCCTGTTCGGCGGCCTTCCGCACGAGACCCATTCCCCCCAATTCGCCGGCAATGAACAACCCGGGGATGTTGGTTTCGAAATTGGGTTTGACGAGCGGGATGTCGATCCCGCGTTTTTCCGTCCCAAACACCAGCTTAATGGCCTCGAAGGGGCAGGAGGCCATGCAGGCGCCATGGCCGATGCAAACCGACGGATTGACCAGATGGGCCTTGCCCTCCACGAGCCCGAGCGCGCCTTCGGGACAGGCCTTGACGCATGAGCCGGATCCAATGCACCGGAGCGGATCGAACACAGGGTGCAGCGAAACAGGCTCTCCCAGGCCGGCCGCCCTGGATTCCTGTAGCGCCAGCGCATGCTGTTCATTGCGCAACTGGCGCCGGCGGAAATAGAGAAAAAGAACGACTGCCAAAGGCGCAAGGTAAATAAGGATTGTTGTTAAGTCCATGAATGTAAATGTTTTTAATGGTTTATGCGGCGCCCGGTGTGGGGTCACCGCACAGGCTGCGGGCTGTCCAATGACTTTACGGGACAATTCCCCGGTTGGGCCAGGGAATTTAAAACAAAAATATCACGTGTAAAATATTTACACTTTTTTCCGTAAACTTTGTTAGGATCGCAGCCGTAAACAGGGGCATCAGGGAAACCAAGAAAGCCAAGGCAATCACGTGCAACAGACTTTGAGCATGCAATCACCCACCAGGCTAAACGCGCCACGGGACAAGGCGACCAAGCCGCGTAAGCGCGAAATCGGCGCGACCGCGATGCTGCTGGGCGTGTCTGTGCTCGTTGCGTGCGCCTGGGCGATCGGGCGCTGGGGTGGGTTCACCGCTGGCTCGCGTGTTGGTTATAACCTCGGTTTGGCCGGCGGCATCATGATGCTGTTGTTGTTTCTGTACCCGCTGCGCAAGCATTTCCGCTTCATGCATGGCTTTGGGCCGGCCAAATACTGGTTTGCCTTGCACATGATGCTGGGGATCCTGGGGCCCTTGTTCATCCTCGCGCATTCGCGCTTTCACGTGGGTTCGATCAACGCCGGAATTGCGCTGGCCAGCATGTCGCTGGTCGCAGGGAGCGGCATCATCGGCCGCTTCATCTATACGCGTATCCACCATGGACTCTATGGGCGCCGCGCCAGCTTGCAGGAGTTACGCGAACTGGCCGGGCTGAACTCGAAGGAGGTCCAGTCCAAGCTTGCCTTTGCGCCCAGAGTGGAAGGTGCGCTGGCCGATTTTGAGGCTGAGCTCGCAACGCCCCAGCGGAATCGTTTGAGATCCGTGTGGACATTTACCACGCTTTGGTTGCGTGGCCACAT
This sequence comes from Thiobacillus sp. 0-1251, assembly GCA_001899305.1. Taxonomy (GTDB): domain Bacteria; phylum Pseudomonadota; class Gammaproteobacteria; order Burkholderiales; family Thiobacillaceae; genus Thiobacillus. The sequence goes on from MKWL01000022.1 coordinate 195,373, forward strand.
CGTTTATATGCGTTGCGTGCGTGAATTGAACCGGCTTTATCGGGACCACGCCCGCTCGCAGGGCTGGGATCACGCTAAAACCCAGCGCCGCCTCGCGGCAGCCAAGCGTCTGGTTCGCACATATTTGCAAGGCGTCCAGCGCGTCGCCCAGTTCAATACCTACGAGCGCTTGTTCTCGCTTTGGCATGTCCTGCATGTGCCGCTCGTATACATGCTGGTGTTCAGCGCGATAGCACACGTTGTCGCCGTGCATATGTACTGATGAAGCTGGCGGGCGAGGAAAAAGAATCAAGAACGGTTGCGTGGTTTCCATAAGAACGCTTTTTGTTGTGTTGCTCCTGCTGCTGTCAGGGGTGACGGCGGGGCTGGGACTTCGCCAGGCTGAGGCGGGTGCGCTGGAAAACGTGCTGATGCCGGGCAAGCTCATCCGGGGGCACGCCAAGGCGGAAGAGAAGTGTACGAACTGTCATGTCCGATTTGACCGGGAAGGACAAAACAGACTGTGCCGGGACTGCCACAAGGACGTGGGTCAGGATATGGCGCAGAAACAGGGGTACCACGGGCGGATCAAGGAACAGGCCTGTCGCACCTGCCATACGGAACACAAGGGACGCGAGGCACGGATTGTCGTGCTGGACGAGAAAAGTTTTGACCACACGCTGACGGATTACCCGCTCAAGGGAAAGCACACGGAAACGGAATGCAGCAAATGTCATCAGCCAGGGAAGAAATTTCGCAGTGCGCAGAGCGTGTGTGTCGCGTGCCACAAGAAGGACGACACGCACAAGGGAAGGCTGGGTTCGAAGTGTGCGGATTGCCATACCGAGTCCGACTGGAAGGAAGCGCGGTTCGACCATGACACCACGGATTTCAAACTTGAAGGCAAGCATGCCAATGCGAAATGCAGGGATTGTCATCGCGACAATGTCTTCAAGGACACGCCGATGGCCTGCGTGTCGTGTCACCGAAAAGACGACAAGCACAAGGGCCGTTTTGGCGAAAAATGCCAGGCCTGTCATAACGCCAAGGCCTGGGATGCCGTGGGCTTCGACCATGATGAATCCACGAAATTTCCCTTGCGCGGCAAGCATCGGCAGGCCCGGTGCGACACCTGCCATACCGGGAACCTGTACCGGGACAAGTTGCAAACGACCTGTGTCGCGTGTCACAAAAAGGATGACAAGCACAAAGGCACACTGGGCGAGAAATGTGGCGACTGTCACGTCGAGCGCGCATGGAACGAGACACGCTTCGATCACGCTCAATCCCGCTTCCCGCTACGCGGCAAGCATGCGGACATTGAGTGCAAAGCCTGTCACAAAAGCGCGCTATTCAAGGATGCACCCATGAACTGCATCGCCTGCCACAAGAAGGATGACAAGCATAAAGGCGGATTGGGCGACGCGTGCGACTCCTGTCATGGCGAGCGCGACTGGAAGGAAAACCGCTTCGATCACGGCAAAACGCGATTTGCGTTGTCAGGCCGTCACCGTTCCGTGAAGTGCGACGACTGTCACCAGGGACAGAAGTACAGGAACACAGCCATGGCCTGTAATGCCTGCCACAAGCAAGACGATGTGCACAAAGGACAGCAAGGCGAGAAATGCGAGCAATGCCATAGCGTACAAGGCTGGAAGCAGACCACGTTCAACCACGGCCTCACCCGTTTTCCTCTGCTGGGCAGGCACCTGGTTGTGGAATGCAAAAAATGCCATGCGACGCCTCAATTCAAGGATGCCAGGACGGAATGCGTGGCGTGCCACGACAAGGATGACATCCACAAGCGGCGTCTCGGCGATCAGTGTGACAGCTGCCATAACAGCCGCGATTGGCGGTTATGGGACTTCAACCACACCACCCGGACTCGCTTCAGGCTCGATGGTGGGCATCGGGGCCTGGATTGCTATAGCTGTCACAGACAACCCGTTTCAGGCAAGGCCTCCCTGCCGATGGGATGTGTGAGCTGTCACGACAAGGATGACGTGCATGACGGCAGCTTCGGCAGGCAGTGCGAGAAATGTCACGGAACGGATTCTTTCAAGCGGGTCCGCCTGCGCCAGGGCCAAAATTCCCCGCCCACGAAAATCGCGGTTTCAGAAGTGGCCTGTCAGACCGTCGTTCGGGGAGGATGCCAGTGCGGCGCCAGACAAGCCGCACGTGCTTTGCAAACCATGTTTGCTTCGGGAGACGACGCACGATGAGAGGTGTCTATTCTGTTGTCAGATCACGCATTCTTCCAGGATTGTGGCAGCTATGGGCCGTTCTGCTCCTCTGCGTAGCAAGCATGGTTACCCAGCCGACCCTCGCTGCGGGGCCAGGTGCTGCCGGTTTCGATCATGCGAAGACAGGCTTTCAACTGAGTGGGGCTCATCGGAACGTGCGGTGCGAATCGTGCCACGTCCAGGGCGTTTTCAAGGGAACACCTACCCAGTGTTCGAGTTGCCATGCCAGCGGCAGCCAGCGCATCACGGCCGCTGCCATGCCGGCCACACATATTCCGACCAAGCAGGCATGCGAAACTTGCCACAACACCTTGTCATTCACTGGCGCGCACTTCAACCATATGGGCGTCGCGCCCGGTACTTGCGCCACCTGTCACAACGGCAGCATGGCCAAGGGCAAGCCGAGCACGCATATTGTGACGACGGCTGCTTGCGACACGTGCCACAAAACCAGCGCGTGGACTCCTGCCAGTTTCAATCATGGCGCTGTCACCCCAGGTAGCTGCGCCAGTTGCCACAATGGCAAGACCGCGACCGGCAAGCCGAGTACGCATATCCCGACCACGGCGTCCTGCGACACCTGCCACAAGACCGTTGCCTGGAAACCTGCCGCCTTCAGCCACAGCGGGGTTGCTCCGGGAACGTGTGCGACCTGCCACAACGGCAGCACGGCAACTGGGAAACCGGCTACGCACATTCCTACCACGCAGACGTGCGACAGCTGCCATAAAGCCAGCGCCTGGACACCGGCCAACTTCAATCACAATGGCGTTACCTCGGGTGGTTGTGCAACGTGCCACAACGGCAAAACTGCGACCGGCAAGCCGAGTACACATATCCCGACCACGGCGTCTTGCGACACTTGCCACAAGACCGTGGCCTGGAAGCCCGCTTCTTTCAGCCACAGTGGGGTTGCTCCGGGAACCTGTGTGACCTGCCACAACGGCAGTATCGCCAAAGGGAAGCCGAGCACGCATATCCCGACCGCGGCTGCCTGTGATAGCTGCCACAAAACGGCTGCCTGGGTGCCTGCCAATTTCAACCATAGCGGCGTTACCCCTGGCGCGTGTGTGACTTGCCACAACGGCACCACGGCAACTGGCAAACCGGCTACCCATATCCCCACCACTCAGGCGTGCGACACCTGCCACAAGACTGCCAGCTGGAAACCCGCGACGATGAACCACACGGGCATTGCGCCCGGAACCTGTGCCACCTGCCATAACGGAACAACTGCAGCAGGCAAGTCCGCGAACCACATTCCGACCACGGCGTCCTGTGACACCTGCCATAAGACCTCATCGTGGAATACGGCGACGATGAACCACACCGGCATCGCCCCCGGGACGTGCTCGACCTGCCACAACGGCACGACCGCCACGGGCAAGTCGACCACGCACATTCCTACGAACCAGTCGTGCGACACCTGTCACAAGACCAGCGCCTGGACACCTGCGACTTTCAGTCATACCGGCGTCGCGCCCGGCACGTGCTCGACTTGCCACAACGGCACGACCGCCACGGGCAAACCCACGACCCACCTTCCGACCACAGCCTCATGTGACAGCTGCCATAAAACATCTGCCTGGACGCCCGCGACCTTCAGCCATACGGGCGTCGCGCCTGGCACGTGCGCAACTTGCCACAATGGCACGACTGCAACCGGCAAGTCGACCACGCACATTCCTACGACCCAATCGTGCGACACCTGTCACAAGACCAGCGCCTGGACACCTGCGACTTTCAGTCATACCGGCGTCGCGCCCGGCACGTGCTCGACCTGCCACAACGGCACGACTGCCATGGGCAAGCCCACGACCCACCTTCCGACCACGGCGTCCTGTGACACCTGCCACAAGACATCCGCCTGGACACCCGCGACCTTCAGCCATACGGGCATTGCGCCCGGAACCTGTGCCACCTGCCACAACGGCACGACTGCGACCGGCAAGCCGTCCACGCACATTCCTACGACCCAGTCGTGCGACACCTGTCACAAGACCAGCGCCTGGACACCTGCGACCTTCAGCCATACGGGCATTGCGCCCGGAACCTGTGCCACCTGCCACAACGGCACGACAGCGACCGGCAAGTCGACCACGCATATTCCCACGACCCAATCGTGCGACATCTGTCACAAGACCAGCGCCTGGACACCTGCGACTTTCAGTCATACCGGCGTCGTGCCCGGCACGTGCTCGACTTGCCACAATGGTACGACCGCCACGGGCAAGCCCACGACCCACCTTCCGACCACAGCCTCATGCGACAGCTGCCATAAAACATCTGCCTGGACACCCGCGACCTTCAGCCATACGGGCATTGCGCCCGGAACCTGTGCCACCTGCCATAACGGAACAATTGCAGCAGGCAAGTCCACGACCCATCTTCCGACCACGGCGTCCTGTGACACCTGTCACAAGACATCCGCTTGGACCCCGGCAACCTTCAGCCACACTGGCGTCGCGCCTGGAACGTGCTCGACCTGCCACAACGGCACGACCGCCACGGGCAAGCCGACCACACATATTCCCACGACCCAGTCGTGCGACACCTGTCACAAGACCAGTGCCTGGACCCCTGCGACTTTCAGTCATACCGGCGTCGCGCCCGGCACGTGCTCGACTTGCCACAATGGCACGACTGCGACCGGCAAGCCGCCCACGCACATTCCTACGACCCAGTCGTGCGACACCTGTCACAAGACATCCGCCTGGACCCCGGCAACCTTCAGCCACACTGGCGTCGCGCCTGGCACGTGCTCGACCTGCCACAACGGCACGACCGCCACGGGCAAGCCGACCACGCACATTCCCACGACTCAGTCCTGCGACACCTGCCATCGGACCAGCGCCTGGACACCTGCGACTTTCAGTCACATGGGTATTGCACCTGGCACGTGCGCAACTTGCCACAATGGCACGACTGCGACCGGCAAGCCGCCCACGCATATTCCCACGACTCAGTCGTGCGACACCTGTCACAAGACCAGCGCCTGGACACCTGCGACTTTCAGTCATACCGGCATTGCTCCCGGCACATGCTCGACTTGCCACAACGGCACGACTGCCACGGGCAAACCCACGACCCACATTCCGACCACGGCGTCCTGCGATACCTGCCACCGGACGACAGCCCCGTTTACCACTGCGACCATGAATCACAGTGCGGTTATCAGCGCTACCTGCGAGTCATGCCACAACGGGACGTACACGTCTTCCGGGGCACAGGCCAAACCGATCAATCACATTCCGACGGCCTTGGTCGGCGGAAAGGACTGCAAGGCCTGTCATACCAGTACTGCCAGCTGGTCGACCATGAAGATGGACCACAACAATATTCTGACCGGTTGCAAGACCTGTCATGCGAGCGGCACCAGCTACCTGGGCAGCATGGAGAAGAAGAGCGTGACCCATCAGTCGAAAACGGCCACCGATTGTTCTCAATCTGGCTGCCACCGACCCTTGGGCAACAAGGGCGTGGCTTACGTCAAATGGGATTGAGCCGCAGCAGTTTATTCGCTCGAATTTCCCGGGTGAGCCACCGATCGGCTCACCCGGGGTGCTTTCAGGAATCATGACGGGACAGGCAATGTTTTTTACTACTCGGAACAAGCTGGTTGCAGCGTTGATCGGTTGCAGCATTCTGGCGATCAGTCCGCAGATGGCGGGTGCACAGATTCTGGAGGAGATCCAGGTTCAACCCGATAACTTCGAAAATGTCATCCGGCTGCAGTTCAATGCCCGGATCCAGTTTCTACGGGCGGTCAAAGTCGGCAAGACCAATACCATCGTGGTGTATTTCAGGATTCTTCAAGGTGAGGAGTCGACGGAAATCAAATCGGTCGAGACGCTCAAGTCAAAATCATTTGATCAGCTTCCAGACGTGACGGCGACGCTCTCGCCTCAGACCTCTTCAGTCAAGAGGCTGACCTTGCAGATTGGGAAGGACAAGCAGGTCGCGGATGGACGGGTGCTCGCCGGCGCGGATGGCCGTAGTGTGGACATCATTTTTGGCGACACGGCGAGGAAGTATCAACTGGTCCCGGACAGTAAACGCTACGCCCTGACATTGCTCAGTTCGACATCCCGGGATGAAGTGAGTGGCAAAGTCATCCCTCGCGAGTTGCAGGACTATGACGTTTTCACGTCACAGCAGACGCGTGAAGGACAGACGTTCTATGAACTGAACCTGGGTTATTTCGCCACCGCCGAGCAAGCTGAACAGGTCCGTGCTGGTCTGCTGTCCCAATTTCCACAGGCCGAAATAAGCGATCTGCGCAAGCGCAGGAAAGCCATGCTCAAGGCTGCTTCCGCGAGTGCGAAATCCGAAGTGACGTTGGGACCAGGGCAGGCCCCGGTGGCGCTTCCTGACGTGGAAAACCAGGCGGCCATGCTGATGCCGAAGGCGCAGGAAGCCTTGAATGCCGCGAATTACGAACTGGCCATCGATCTCTTTAACCAGATTCTGCTGTTGCCGCCCAACCACTATTCTCAGGACGCGCAGGAATTGATTGGCGTGGCCCGGGAGCGCAACGGAGAGTTGGCCAAGGCGAGAGCGGAGTATGCGCTGTATCTGAAATTGTTTCCGGAAGGAGCGGGTGCCGAACGCGTGCGTCAGCATTTGGCGGGACTCAAAGCGGAGAGCACGTCTACGGGGGCGGTTCGGGCAAAAGCCAGAAGACGCGATGAGCCTGTCATCAAGACCGTGTCCGGCAGTCTTTCGCAATACTATTTCGGCGGCAGCACCCAGACGCAGACCGCTTTCAACACGCCTACCACAGCCGGGACCTCGACGCTTTCGGCCATTAACCAGTCTTCGCTGCGAACCCATCTCGATTTGCAAGGCCGCTACCGGAATTCCGATGCGGATCAGAAACTGGTTTTCCGGGATGACAACATCGTCAGTTTCATCAAGTCGCGCCCGAGCCTGAATCATGTCCTGTCGGCCTACTACAGCTACAAGGGCCTGGGGAACGGATTCAATGCCTCACTGGGTCGCCAGATCGGAACGTCCGGGGGCGTGCTCGGCCGGTTCGATGGCGCGCAGCTGGGCTACTATTTCGCGCCCAAATGGCGAGCCAACGTGGTTGCCGGTGTGCCGGTCGAATTCCCCGCTCTCGGCTCAGATCGGAAATTCTGGGGGATCAGCCTCGATGGCGATGAACTGACCGAACGCCTGCGTGGCAAGACCTACTATATCGAGCAGTCGGCAGACGGCATCCAGGATCGGCGCGCCGTCGGCCTGGAACTGGGGTTTTACGACATGCGCGGTTCCGTCAGCAGCCTGGTGGACTATGACGTGAGCTACAGTGCGCTTAACATCGGTACCCTCCAGGGCAACTGGCAGACAGAGAAGGGGGGCATGTTCAGTTTCCTGCTGGATTATCGCCGCTCGCCGTTGCTCACCACGTCGGTTGCCCTGTACAACGCTGCGGTGACGTCTATGTCGCCTATTCCGACCAGCATCAAACAATTGCTCGCGACCAATACGGAAGATCAGGTTCGTACATGGGCGGACAATAGTAGTGCGGTCTCCAAACTCTTCCAGGCGGGGTACATCACGCCGCTGAATAAAACCTGGCAGGCAGGGGGAGATTTCAATCTGACCAATACCGGCGCCTTGCCCGGATCGACCTTGAGCGATGGAACTGTCCTGCCGCCGACGCCGGCCACCGGAAACATTTATGCCTATTCCCTGCGAGCCATTGGCTCCGGGCTTTTGATGGCAAACGACGTCAATGTGTTCACCTTGTCCCTGAACAAAGGCAATACCTTTAACGGCCAGCTCCTGGCATACAACAACGTCACCCGGTTGGAACGCTGGACGCTTGAGCCTTCGTTGAAGTATTACCAGCAGAAAAGCGATCCCGATACCCATCTGGCCCGTTGGACGCCTGAGATTCACCTGACCTATCTGTGGAAGGGCAACCTGTCCCTGGAAGCGGATTACATCTATGAGCATTCGACGACAACCAGCCCTGGCAACAATGAAATCAGCCAGCAGCATTTCTTCTATGTAGGTTACCGTTGGGACATCTGACCGGCGGACGCAGCAAAGGCCACTTATGCTGGAAATAATCGGACTGGGTTGTGTGCGCGGTGAGCGTCGCCTGTTTGGCAACGTGTCGTTCACCCTCGAACCGGGCGGACTGATCTGGATCCAGGGCGGCAACGGCAGCGGCAAGACCACGTTGTTGCGCACCCTGTGTGGGTTGACCCAGGCCATGGCCGGCGAAGTACGCTGGCGTGGCGAACCTATCCGGGCGTGGGGCGAGGACTACCGTCGGGAACTGACCTACATCGGTCATGCCAATGGCCTGAAGGAAGAACTCAGCGCGCGGGAAAATCTCCTTGTCGCCGCGCGCCTTGCCAGCCAGCCAGCCAGTCGTGTCGAGGTTGATGGGGCGCTGCAAGACATGGGACTGGCAGGACGCGAACATCTGCCGGTCAAATTCCTGTCCCAGGGCCAGCGCCGCCGTGCTGCCCTGGCCCGGTTGAAGCTTGCTCAGCCGCGTCCGCTCTGGCTGTTGGACGAACCCTTCAACGCACTGGATGCCCACGCGGTCGCGGGGGTGCGGAAAATCATGGAAGGCCACCTGGCAAGGGGCGGCATGATCGCCTTGACGTCGCATCAGGATGTCGGCGTCCAGGCAACCGACACCCAGACGTTGCGGCTCGATGCCTGAGGGGACACGGACATGATGCGAACCCTGGGCCATATTGTTACCCGTGACGTACTGCTTGCCATGCGCCGACGGGCCGACGTGGCGACCACGCTGTTTTTCTTCGTCATCGTTGCCAGCCTGTTCCCGCTCGGTGTCGGTCCAGAGCCCAAGCTGCTGCGCGCCATGGCGCCCGGCATTCTATGGGTGGCGGCCTTGCTGGCTTCCATGTTGTCCTTGGGTCGGCTGTTCGATGCGGATTATGCGGATGGCAGCCTCGAACAGCTGATGCTGGCCCCCGAGCCGCTGGCCATGGTGGTGATCGGCAAGGTCATGGCGCATTGGCTGATTTCGGGCTTGCCGCTGGTTTTGATTGCACCGGTGATCGCGTTGCAATTCGACCTGCCGACCGGTTCGCTCGGTACGTTATTTCTGGCCTTGCTGCTGGGTACGCCGCTGTTGAGCCTGATCGGCGCCATCGGCGCGGCCCTGACGGTGGGCGTGCGCGGTGGCGGGGTACTGGTGTCGTTGCTGGTACTGCCGCTGTATGTGCCGGTGCTGGTCTTTGGTGCCGGGGCCGTGGACGCCAGTACCACCGGTATGGATGCCAGTGGCCACTTGTCCATCCTCGGCGCACTGCTGCTGCTGGGCATGGTACTGGCGCCCTGGGCTACCGCGGCTGCTTTGCGAATCTCGCTGGAATGATCGAGGTGCGTCTCCCTATGACCTGCATGGAACGATTTCCGGAATGAAACTGAACTGGTTCAAATACGCCTCGCCTGCCACGTTCTATCCGCTGGCAGGGAAGCTGATTCCCTGGTTTGCGCTGAGCGCGGCCGGGTTCACCTTCGCAGGCCTGTATCTCAGCTTTTTTGTGGCGCCCACCGACTTCCAGCAGGGCGAGTCGTACCGCATCATTTTCATCCATGTGCCTGCCGCCTGGATGTCGATGTTCATCTACATCGTGATGGCGGGATGGGCTGCAGCGGGGTTGATCTTCAACACGCGCCTGTCGTCGATGATGGCGAGTGCGTTGGCCCCCACCGGCGCCCTGTTCACGTTCATCGCCCTGTGGACCGGTGCGTTCTGGGGCAAGCCCACCTGGGGTGCCTGGTGGGTGTGGGATGCGCGACTGACGTCCGAACTGATCCTGCTGTTCCTGTATCTGGGTTTCCTGGCCTTGCACGCCGCGATCGACGACACGCGCCGTGCCGATCGCGCCAGTGCATTGCTGGCGCTGGTCGGCGTGGTCAACGTGCCCATCATCTATTTCTCGGTCAAGTGGTGGAACACCCTGCACCAGGGCGCATCGGTCAGCATGACCATGGCCCCTAAGATGGCGGCCACCATGCTGTTGGGCATGCTGATCATGGCGCTGGCCTGCTGGATGTACAGCATTGCCGCGGCGTTGGCTCGGGTGCGCTGCATCATCCTCGAACGCGAGCAGCAGGCCGAGTGGCTCGCAAAATTGACCAAGGAGCCAGCATGAACTGGAAGAGTCTGGACGACTTCATCGCCATGGGGGGGTATGGCTTTTATGTCTGGGGCGCGTACCTCGTCACGGCCGCCCTCATCACGGCCGAAATTCTTATGCTTCGCATGCGTCGGCGTGCCGTCGAAAAGGCCCGTCGAATGCAGGCCTTGCTATCCGAACAGGTGACATATGAAACCACGCCATAAACGCATGGCCCTGATTGCCGTCGGGCTGACCGCGGTGGGCATTGCAGCCACCCTGGTGCTGAATGCCTTGCGCAGCAACATGGCGTTCTTCTTCACGCCGACCCAGATCGCCGCGCACGAAGCGCCTACCGGCCGTGGCCTGCGGGTTGGCGGATTGGTGGAAACCGGCAGCGTCCGGCGGGACGGAGTGACGGTTCACTTCATCGTGACCGATACCGCGCATTCGATCCCCGTGACCTATACCGGCATCCTTCCTGATCTGTTCAAGGAAGGAAAAGGGGTGGTGGCCCAGGGAGAAATGTCTGCCAATGGGGTATTCCAGGCCAGTGAAGTGCTGGCCAAACACGACGAAAACTATATGCCTCCCGAGGCGGCCGAAGCCCTCAAGCGCGCCCAGGCTTCGGGCGAAAGCACCGGCAAGACGCTGGTCATGGATACGGAAAGACAAGCCAAATGATTCCTGAAATCGGCCACTTCGCCCTCATTGTCGCCTTCCTTATTTCCCTTGCGCTGGCCGTTTTTCCCATCGTCGGCGCGCAGCGCGGCATCGCGTCCTGGATGGCCATGGCCCGACCGGCCGCGCAGGGGCTGTTCGTGTTCATCATGCTGGCCATGGTTTGTCTGGCCTACTCCTTCGCCGTCAACGATTTTTCCGTGTTGTATGTCGCCAGCAACTCCAACTCCATGCTGCCGCTGCACTACCGGCTGGCCGCGGTATGGGGCGGCCATGAAGGCTCGGTGCTGCTGTGGGTATTCATGCTGACCTTCTGGATGGTCGCGGTCTCGCTGTTCAGCCGCCATCTGCCGCGCGAAATGGTGGCGCGCATCCTGGGCGTGATGGGTTTCATCTGTGTCGGGTTTCTGCTGTTCATCCTGCTGACGTCCAATCCCTTCGAGCGCCTGCTACCCGCCGCCCTGGACGGCCGCGATCTCAATCCACTGCTGCAGGACCCAGGCATGATCTTCCATCCACCCATGCTCTACATGGGCTACGTCGGCTTCTCCGTGGCCTTCGCCTTTGCCATCGCCGCACTCCTGGGCGGCAACCTGGATGCAGCCTGGGCGCGCTGGTCGCGGCCATGGACCCTGGTGGCCTGGGTATTCCTCACCGTGGGCATCGCGCTCGGCAGCGCCTGGGCGTATTACGAGCTCGGCTGGGGCGGCTGGTGGTTCTGGGACCCGGTGGAAAACGCGTCCTTCATGCCCTGGCTGGTCGGTACGGCGCTGATTCACTCGCTGGCCGTCACTGAAAAACGCGGCAGCTTCAAGAACTGGACCGTGCTGCTCGCCATCTTCGCCTTTTCCCTGTCGTTGCTGGGCACCTTTCTCGTGCGTTCCGGCGTGCTGACTTCGGTCCATGCGTTCGCCACCGACCCCCGGCGCGGCATTTTCATTCTGATTTTCCTGGCGGTCGTGACGGGCGGTTCGCTCCTGCTGTTCGCCTGGCGCGCGGCCAAGGTCGGTCTCGGCGGACGGTTCGATCTGGTGTCGCGTGAATCCATGCTGCTTGCCAACAATGTCATTCTGGTCGTGGCGGCCGGCTCGGTATTGCTGGGAACGCTGTATCCGCTGGTTCTCGATGCGCTGCGGCTGGGCAAGATATCGGTCGGTCCGCCGTACTTCGACACCGTGTTTGCGCCGCTCATGGCTCCAGCTATTTTCCTGATGGGGGTCGGTCCGTTCGCCCGCTGGAAATCCGCCAGCCTGCCTGACCTGGCCGTGCGCCTGCGCTGGGCCTTCGGGATCAGTCTCGTCAGTGCCTTGCTGCTGCCTGTCGTGCTGGGGCACTGGTCCCCCATGATCAGCTTTGGCCTGCTGCTCGCCCTGTGGGTGTTCGCAACCACTACGCTCAATCTGTGGAATCGGGTCAGGCCGACCATGGGTGCCTCGGTGCCGCAGCGGTTGGGCAACCAGTCGAGAAGCTATTACGGCATGCTGCTGGCGCACCTCGGCGTCGGCGTGTTCATCGTCGGCGTGACCCTGGTCAAGGGCTACCAGGTCGAGAAGGACGTGCGCATGGAGGTTGGCGACACGGCCACCATCGGCGCCTACCAGTTCGTCTTCAAGGGCGTGACCGAAACGCCCGGCCCCAACTACATGGCATCGCGAGGCGCCATCGACATCCTGAAAAATGGCCGATTGGAGCGCACCCTGGCACCGGAAAAACGCATGTATTTCGCGACGCAGATGCCGATGACCGAGGCAGCCATCGATCCCGGTCTAATCCGTGACCTGTATGTCTCGCTGGGTGAGCCAGTCGGTAAGGGTGCCTGGGTCGTACGCGTGTATTACAAGCCTTTCGTGGACTGGATCTGGGGCGGCTGTCTGGTCATGGCGCTGGGCGGCGCGATGGCCTTGTCCGACCGACGTTACCGCATGGCACGCCGCCGGGAACCCGCTGCATTGGCTGGCCGCCTGGCGGAGGCGGCATGAAGGCGCGCTACCTGATTCCTCTGGCGATTTTCATTGCCATGCTGGTGTTCTTGGGCGTGGGCCTCAAGCTCGATCCGCGCGAGGTGCCGTCTCCGCTCATCGACAAACCGGCGCCCGCATTCCGCTTGCAAACGCTCGATACACCCCCGCGTGTGTTGTCTTCCGCGGAGATGCGTGGCCAGGTCTGGCTGCTCAATGTGTGGGCTTCGTGGTGCAGCGGTTGCCGCGAGGAGCATCCGGTTCTGGTCGAACTTTCCAAAACCCGTGCCGTACCGATCTATGGGCTGGATTACAAGGATCAGCCGGACGATGCGCGCCGCCTGCTGAACGGCTTGGGCAATCCCTATGTTGCCAGCGTATCCGACCTGGATGGCCGGACGGGTATCGAATTCGGCGTCTACGGCGTGCCCGAAACCTTTGTCATCGACAAGGCCGGCATCATTCGCCACAAGCAGACCGGTCCTATTACGCCTGAAATCTGGCGCGACACGATTCTACCGCTGGTGAAAAAACTCAATGCTGCATAAATTCGTTCTTCCGCTTTTGTTGGCGGCGTCGCTTTCCCCGGCGTTTGCCAAGGAGGCTGCTCCTGCTGCGGCTGATCCCGTGGCCGAGGCAAGGCTGATGCAACTCGCCAGCGAGTTGCGCTGCCTGGTGTGCCAGAACCAGACGATTGCCGATTCCAATGCCGATCTGGCGGTGGATTTGCGTAACGAAATCCGCGAAAAAATCGAGTCCGGCATGAGCGATGCCGAGATCAAGGACTTCATGGTCGCCCGTTACGGCGATTTCGTGTTGTATCGACCGCCGCTCAAGAACACCACCTTATTCCTCTGGGTCGGCCCTTTCCTGTTGCTGGCCGTGGGTGGCGGAATCCTGTATGTCGCCCTGAAACAACGCCGACAGCGCGTCGCTGAACCCGAGCTGAGCCACGACGAACAGGCGCTGGCCGAATCCCTGCTGCAAACCGACCAAACCAAGGAAACAACATGACCGGATTTTTCATCGTGATCGGCGTACTCATTGCCCTGGGGCTTGCCTTCGTGCTGCCTGCGCTGGTCAGGCAACGCGGCAAGGATGACAGGAATATGCGTGCGCAGGCGAACGTATTGATTTACCGCGACCAGATCAAGGAACTGGATGCCGACCTGGCAAATGGCACGCTGAGTGCCGAACAGCATGCCGCAGGCCGGCGTGAACTGGAAAAACGTGCGCTGGAAGATACATTGGCCGCCGTCAGCGAAGCCACGCCTGCACAATCCCAACGCGCCGCCTGGGCGCCGATCGCCTTGGCGGTGCTGATCCCCGCTGTTGCGGTGGGGATGTACCTCAAGCTGGGTACGCCCCTGGCGATCGCGCCGTCAGATAGTACACTTCGGGTGGCGGCGGCACCGGCCAACGCCCAGGCTCAGGACGGCAGTCCGCACAGCACGTCCTTCGACGCCATCCGGGCCATGGCGGAGAAACTCGCAGCCCGCCTCAAGGACAACCCGGACGATGGTGCAGGCTGGGCCATGCTGGCGCGTTCCTACAACGTGCTGGGTCGCTTCGCCGAAGCCTCCGAAGCTTATTCCCAGGCGGAAAAACGGCTGCCGCCCGATGCTCAGCTGATGGCCGATCATGCCGATGCACTGGCCATGTCCCAGGGACAGAAACTCGACGGTGAGCCGCTGGCGATGCTGCAACGCGCCCTGAAAATCGATCCGGCCAACCTCAAGGCGTTGGCGCTGATGGGAACCGCTGCGTTCGACAGGAAAGACTACAAGGGCGCGATCGGCTACTGGGAAAAGGTGGTCCAAACGGCCCCGGCCGATTCCGAATTCACCCAGTCGCTGCAAGCCAGCCTGGACGAGGCCCGTGCGCTGGCTGAAGGGCGTACGCCGCCTGCCGCACTGCCGTCCATCATGCAGGCCCCGCAGGAGGCTGCGGCACCGGCTGCCGCCAATGGCGTACGGGTCAGCGGACAGGTCAAACTGGCCCCGGCGCTGGCGGCCAAGGTGTCGCCCGGGGATACCTTGTTTATCTTCGCCCGAGCAGAAAACGGTCCGCGCATGCCACTGGCCATCCTGAGCCAGAAGGCCGGCGAATTACCCAGCCGCTTCAGTCTGGATGACTCCAATTCCATGGCGCCGGGCATGAAGCTGTCGGCGTTTCCCTCGGTGATGGTCGTGGCCCGCATTTCGAAAAGCGGTAACGCCAGTGCGCAAAGCGGCGATCTGGAGGGCAGCGTGGGGCCGCTCAAGCCGGGCACGCAGGATATCCAGATCAATATCGACAAAGTGATTCCCTGAACGTCAGGGTAACGCACTATTTCAGCAGGATAATCGCCAGGCTCAGAACCGCCAGACCGATCGCGACAGCCAGCAGCCACGCGTTGCGCGCCTGCTGGACAGCGATGCGTTCGAGTCGGGTTTCGAGTGTGCCCTGATCGTCGCTGCGGGACAGGTAGGTATGGGCCAGCCGCGGCAGTTGCGGCAGCAGCACCGCCCACTTCGGCGCCTCGGCTTGCAGGTTCTTCATCAGCGCACGCCAGCCCATCTGCTCGTTCATCCAGCGTTCCAGGAAAGGTTTGGCGGTTTTCCACAGGTCGAGTTCGGGGTCGAGTTGCCGACCGAGCCCCTCGATGTTGAGCAGGGTTTTCTGCAGCAGCACCAATTGCGGCTGGATTTCCACGTTGAAGCGGCGCGAGGCCTGGAACAGCTGCAGCAGCACACGGCCGAAGGAAATGTCTTTCAGCGGGCGATCGAACACCGGCTCGCACACCGCGCGTACCGCGGCCTCGAGTTCGTCGATGCGGGTATCGGGCGGCACCCAGCCGGATTCCAGATGCGCCAGCGCCACGCCTTTGTAGTCGCGGCGGAAGAAAGCGAGGAAATTGCGCGCGAGATACTGCTTGTCGACCTCGGTGAGCGTACCCATGATGCCGAAATCCAGCGCGATGTATTGCTCGGAACCCGGGCGCACCAGGATATTGCCGGGATGCATGTCGGCGTGGAAGAAGCCGTCGCGGAACACCTGGGTGAAGAAGATTTCCACGCCGGTAGCGGCGAGTTTTGGGATATTCACGCCGGATTCGCGCAGGCGCCCGATCTGGCTCACCGGGATGCCGTCCATGCGGTCCATCACCATGACGTCGCGGCCGCAGTAATCCCAGTACACCTCGGGCACCTTCAGCAGCGGCGAGTCCTTGAAGTTGCGCCGCAGCTGCGAGCAGTTGGCGGCTTCGCGCATCAGGTCGAGTTCGTCTGCCAGATGTTTCTCGAATTCGCTGACGACTTCGCGCGGACGCAATCGCTTGCCGTCGGCGAACAGTTTCTCCACCAGGCCGGCGGCGGCATAGAGCAGCGAGACGTCGTGCGCGATCACGGGTGCGATGCCGGGGCGGAGTACCTTCACTGCGACGGGGGTACCGTCACCCTCTGAAGGGGGCGGGTGCAGGCGGGCGAAATGCACCTGCGCCACCGAGGCGGACGCGACCGGCGTGGCGTCGAATTCGGCGAATACGTCGGCCAGCGGTTTTTTATAGGTCGCTTCCAGGGTGGCAATGGCCTCGGCCGAAGGGAAAGGCGGCACCCGATCCTGTAGCTGGGCGAGTTCGTCGGCAATGTCGAGCGGCACCAGATCGCGTCGGGTGGAGAGCATCTGGCCGAATTTGACGAAGATCGGCCCCAGCGCCTCCAGCGCACGGCGCAGGCGTACGCCGCGCGGTTCGTTGAGCGGCCGCCAGAACAGGGTGACGCGCACCAGCCAACGCAGGGGGCGTACCCGCTCGTGGCCGAGAAAGAATTCTTCCAGCCCGTAGCGCAGGCCGATGCTGAGGATGCGGGCGAGGCGCAGCAGTTTCATGCGTCGCGCGTTTCCAGCCGCCGCAGGCGGGCATCCAGCCGTGCCGTGTCGTCGGCCAGCACGTCGACCGCCTGGTTGAAGCGCGCGACGTCGACGCCGCGCGCCATCAGCTCGACTTCCTCGACCAGGTATTCGCTTGCGTTGTGGCCCAGTGCCGAGAAAGCGCGGGCGATACCGGCGAGGGCGTCGCGGCTGATCGTGTTCAGCCTGTGTGCGGCAATGTCGCCGACCCATGGCGCCAGATCGGCCTCGACATCCCAATCCAGCTGCTTGAAGACGCGGTCGAGTGTGGCGAGCAAGGCCGGGTCGCCAGTGTAGTCGGCGTCGCGCAGCGCATCGCGGCCGAAAAACGGCAGGCGGGCGATGAGTGCGGGGGTGGGACGAATGACGGCGTCGGGGGCATCGACCACGGCTTCGGAAAAACAGCCGTCGTCGGCGATGCGGAAATCGAATTGCTTGAATGCCAGGTCGAAGCGCACGCTCGCACCGGCGTGCCTGATCAACGCCTCGGCCGTACCGGGCGACTGCCGCAACAGATGGTTGAGGCTGCGTTCGAAAAGGCTTTCAGCGATCAAACCTTGAAGCCTTTATGCAGTGCGACGACACCGGCGGTGAGATTGTGATAGCTGACCTTGGCGAAACCGGCGGTCTCCATCATCGCCTTGAGTTCTTCCTGGCCGGGATGCATGCGGATCGATTCGGCCAGGTACTGGTAGCTGGCGGCGTCCTTGGCGACCAGCTTGCCCATCAGCGGCAGCAGCTTAAAGGAATACAGGTCGTAGGCGGGTTCCAGTGGTTTCCATACCTTGGAAAATTCCAGCACCAGGAGGCGGCCGCCGGGTTTCAGCACTCGGTTCATCTCGGCCAGCGCCTGATCCTTGTGCGTCATGTTCCGCAAGCCGAAGGCGACCGATACGCAATCGAAATAGTCGTCTGGAAACGGCAGCCGCTCGCCATCGCACTGAATGGCCGGCGGCGTCCTGCCCTCGTTGAGCATGCGGTCGCGGCCTTCGCGCAGCATCGAGAAGTTGATATCGGTGAGCAGCACCTGGCCAGTGTCGCCGACTTCCTTCAGGAACAGCCGGGTCAGGTCGGCGGTGCCGCCGGCGACGTCGAGCACCTTCATGCCGGGCCGCAAGCCCGCCTGCGCCACGGCAAAGCGCTTCCACAGCCGGTGCAGGCCGGCCGACATGAGATCGTTCATGACGTCGTATTGGGCGGCGACGGAATGGAAGACCTCGGCCACTTTGGCGGCTTTTTCGGACTCGGCGACCTGCTGGTAGCCGAAATGGGTGGTTTTATCCATGGCAGACGGGGTCAAGGGGAAACCTCTGAATTCTACCAGCGCACGGGCTGGCGCGGATTTGGGCGGGCCTGTTCGATGTCATAAATCAGTCATACTGCTGTCATAGTATGGCTACCATTCAAACAAGGCTGGAATCACCATGGCTGCCAATATTTTGCTGGTCGAAGACGAACCCGGAATCCAGGAATTGCTGAAGTTCAACCTGGCGCAGGCCGGGCATCAGGTCACCGCCGCCGGTGACGCCGAGCATGCGCTGAAATTCCTCAAAAGCACGCTGCCCGACGTCATCCTGCTTGACTGGATGCTGCCCGGCATGTCGGGGATCGACCTGTGCAAGCGCCTGCGCAGCGACGAGCGCTACCAGCCAATCCCCATCATCATGCTGACGGCGCGTGGCGAGGAACGCGACAAGGTGCTGGGGCTGGATACCGGCGCCGACGACTACATCACCAAGCCGTTCTCGCCGCGCGAACTGGTGTCGCGCATCAAGGCCGTGTTGCGTCGCCGGGCGCCGCAGATGACCGACGAGCCGGTGGAGATCAACGGCCTGAAGCTTGATCCCACCAGCCATCGCGTCCAGGGCAAGGGCCAGGCGCTGGAACTGGGGCCGACCGAATTCCGCCTGCTGCACTTCTTCATGACGCACCCCGAACGCGTCTACTCGCGCACCCAGCTGCTTGACCAAGTGTGGGGCGACGACGTGTTCGTGGAGGAACGTACGGTCGACGTCCACATCCGCCGCCTGCGCCTGGCGCTGGAGCCGTCCGGCCATTCCGAGCTGATCCAGACCGTGCGCGGCTCGGGTTACCGCTTTTCGGCCGACGTGGGATAATCCACCCACCGCGGTTTTCAAGCAGGCAAACATGGGTTTTTGGTGGCGTCCACTCAGTGTGCTGGCCGGCGTATTGCTGGTGGCGCTGATCTTGTGGGCCGGCTCCGGATGGGTGGCTGCTCTGGGGTTCCTGGCCGGCGTCCAGGCTTTCGTGATGCTGCGCCGCCTGTGGCAGGAATTCCGCCTGGCGCGCTGGCTGGAAAATCCGGACGAAGTGGAGCCGCCGGACGCCACCGGCACCTGGGGCGACATCTTCTACCGGCTGCAAAAACTCCAGCGCCGCCAGAAAGCCAGCCGTGGCCAGCTCACCTCCGCCCTCGAACAGTTCGAACATGCCGCGATGGCCGTGCCCGACGGCATGGTCATTCTCAACCGCAGCGAACAGATCGAATGGTGCAACCCCGCTTCCCGCACCTACATGGGCCTGGACTGCGAACGCGACCGCGGCCAGTTCATCCGCTACCTGTTGCGGCAGGCACAGTTCCTGGATTTTCTCGACGCAGCTGATTATTCGCGGCGCCTGGTGTGCAAATCTCCGGTGAATCGCGAACTCATCCTGTCCCTGCAACTGGTGCCGTTCGGCGAATCGCAGAAGTTGCTGGTCGCCCGCGACATCACCGACCTCGAGCGCGTGGATGCGATGCGCCGCGACTTCATCGCCAACGTCTCGCACGAATTGCGCACGCCCTTGACCGTGGTCGGCGGTTTTGTCGAAACCCTGGCCGATGCCCCCGACCTGCCTGCCGCCGAGAGCCGCCATTATTTCGATTTGATGCTGGACCATACCCGGCGCATGCAACACCTGCTGGACGACTTGCTGACCCTGTCACGGCTGGAAAGCGCCGATCACACGCTCAAGGACGAGCTCGTCAACGTGCCCGAGCTGGCACAGGCCTTGAAGGCCGAAGCGGAATCGCTGAGCCGCGGACGGCACCGGGTCGGCCTGCAATGCCAGAGCGAGGCCTGCTTGAAAGGCAGCCTGCAGGAAATCCGCAGTGCGCTCGGCAACCTGGTGTCGAATGCCGTGCGCTACACCCCGGAAGGCGGCGACATCACCCTGGCTTGGCGAGAGCGCAACGGCGAGGGGGTTTTTTCAGTCATCGATACTGGCGAAGGCATCGCGGCCGAGCATATTCCCCGCCTGACCGAACGCTTCTATCGGGTGGACCGCAGCCGCTCGCGTGAAACCGGCGGCACCGGACTGGGGCTGGCCATCGTCAAGCATGTGCTGACCCGCCATGGTGCGCGCCTGGAGATCCAGTCTGTGCCCGGTAAGGGCAGCACCTTCTCGGCCGTTTTCCCCGCTCAGCGTCTTCAACTCCCGGGCGCGGAGAAAAGCGGCATGGTCATTCCGTTTCCCGAACGCGAGCAAGCCGTCGGCTGAGCGTGGTTCTTGGCGCTTTAGCGCCTATAGAACCACGGCCTGCCCCTCGCGGGTGGAGCGTGGTTCTTGGCGCATACGACTCCACACGTGCTTCAGCACGTAGTGGATCGGAGTCCTTTAGGGCTTCAATGGGTTGGGAGCGGGACTACACCAGTGAGTTGAACGCCGCGGCAAGCTGCGCGTCCAGGTCGGCGGGTACTGCGTGAGATGTTTCCCTCAGTCTCTCTCCCCATACCGGATTCGGGAAATGCGGGTCGTCCGCAAAGCGCGGAATCACGTGCCAGTGCAAATGCGGCACCACGTTGCCGAGCGAGGCGAGATTGATCTTGTCGGGCCGCATCACGTCGCGGATGACCTGCTCGGTTTTGCACACCATCATCATCAAACGCGAGCGCTCTTCAGGCACCAGGTCGGTCATTTCCTTGACGTGGCGGTTGAGGATCACGCGCAGGAAACCGGGGTAATCCGGTTCGTCGGCCCGTACCACGCGGCAGAACTCATCCTGCCACAACAGCCGCCCGCCCGGCGCATTGCATAAGGGACAATCAGACATACGCGCTTCCTTGAAACAAGACGCCCCGCATCATGCGGGGCGGGACCAGGCTTGGCAAGCAGCCGCTCAGGCGCGGCGGCGCGCCCGCCAGCCCACCAGCCCCAGCCCGGCCAGCAGCATGAGCCACGCGTCGGGTTCGGGCACGGTAGTCACGTTGTAGGTGTTGCCGGAAGCGAAGCTGGCCGTTGCGCCCTCGGGCAGCGCGATGTTGACGAGGTTCGCGCTGTTGGAGAAGTCGAGGATGGTGGCGCCGGTGCCGTCGACGGGTGGAGAAGTACACGTGCCATCGACGCTGAAAGTACAAAATGCTTCCAGATTAGTGATGGCGGTACCCAGTCCGCCGATCAGGTAGAACGCCTCGCCATAGGTGAAGTTGAGCGTACCAGTCAGGGTCATATTTACGGCTTGTCCTGCTCCTGGCGTGAGAAGCAGATCAGGGGGCGTGGCGAAAAGTCCGCTAATTTGATTGGGGTCGTTATAGGGAGATACACCGATTGTGTAGCCAGTAATCGGCGTTGCCGCATCTAGTGCCCATGGCGACGTCGTACTCATATTGAGTGCGCTGCTGGTGAGCAAACTGGGATGCACGCTGCTGGCATACAGGCCGTAACCTACGCCCCCAATGACTGCCCCCACATCAATAGTACCGTTCAACTGCACGGTGAACTGCGCGCTGCCGGCTCCTGTGCCGCCAGTAATAGTAACTTGATCGTACCAGCCGGAGAAACTGCCGACGCCAATACTGCCCAAGGAGAGGTGATCGGCCTGGGCGTAGGCGTGATTGCTGCCCAAATATGTGCTGGCCGAGGCTGTGTAGGGGTTGCTAATGGGTATAGGGCTAATCTCGGTGATGGAAGCTATTTCACCCGGAGTAGTCGTGACGCTGGACTGCGGCACGTACAACTCACCCGTAAAAAAATTCGTGTCTACCTCGGCAGCGGCCGAATAGGTTTCGTAAGCGGGCAAACCGGTTGCCCAAGCAGGTGTGACGCCTACCATGAGTGCGGCAGCAAGCGTCGTCAGACGGACGTGCATGATTTTCCTCCCCTAAGACCAAGTATTTGATTTGACTGCTTGTTATATCTGGTCTCCGCAGGCCGGACGATAGCATGGCCGGTTTTCCGGGGCAATCGCGCCCAGGGTTTTCCGGTCGAACTGGGGGTTTACAACAGCACGCGCTCGATCCCACCATTCCCGACGCGGGTGAGGTAGTTCGTCATCCAGTTCTCGCCCAGCAGCTTCTTCGCCAGTTCGATCACGATGTAATCCGGCTCGGTATTCGTGTCGTCGCTGTAGCGCGCCAGGCCCTGCAGGCACGACGGGCAGCTGGTCAGGAGCTTGACCGGCTGGCTGCCGGTGGCCAGTGCGGCGACCCCGGCGCGGATTTCCTCTTCCTTGCGGAAGCGGATCTGGGTGGAAATGTCCGGGCGGCTGACGGCGAGGGTGCCGGATTCGCCGCAGCAGCGGTCGGACAGGTGCACACCGCCGCCCAATAGCGCGTTGGCGACTTTCATCGGCGCGTGGGTTTTCATTGGCGTGTGGCAGGGATCGTGAAAGAGGTATTTCTCGCCGCTTACGTTGTCGAGCTTGACGCCTTTTTCCATCAGGTATTCGTGGATGTCGAGCAGCCGGCAGCCGGGGAAGATCTTCTCGAATTCGTATTTCAGGAGCTGGTCCATGCAGGTGCCGCAGGACACGAGCACGGTCTTGATGTCGAGGTAGTTGAGCGTGTTGGCGACGCGGTGGAACAGCACGCGGTTGGCCGCGGTGATCGCTTCGCCCTTGTCGGCCTGACCACCTGCGGTCTGCGGATAGCCGCAGCATAGGTAGCCGGGCGGCAGCACGGTCTGGGCGCCGAGTTCGAACAGCATGGCCTGGGTGGCGAGTCCCACCTGCGAGAACAGGCGTTCCGAACCGCAGCCGGGAAAATAGAACACCGCGTCGGAATCGTCGGACAGTTTGGCGGGGTTGCGCAGGATGGGGACGATGGACGGGTCTTCCAGACCCAGCAGCGCGCGCGAGGTCTTCTTCGGCAGCCCGCCCGGCATCGGCTTGTTGACTAGGTGGATCACCTGCGCGACGAGCTTCGGCCGGCCCAGCGTGGCGGGCGGATGTTGGGTCTGCGCCTGGATCAGGCCCATGCGCTTGAACAGCTGGTTCCCCAGTCGCTGGCTGGCGTAGCCCCATTCGATCAGCGGTTTCCTCAGCGCCTTGATGGTGGCGGGATCGGTCGCGTTGAGGAAGGCCATCGACGCCCACGTGCCAGGGTTGAATTTCTTCTTGCCTTGTTTGCGCAGCATGTTGCGCATGGCGATGGAGACGTCGCCGAAGTCGATGTCGACCGGGCAGGGGTTCTTGCACTTGTGGCAGATGGTGCAGTGGTCGGCGACGTCGCCGAACTCGTCGAAGTGCTTCAGGGATGTGCCGCGCCGGGTCTGCTCCTCGTACAGGAAGGCCTCGATCAGCAGCGAGGTGGCGAGGATCTTGTTGCGCGGGCTGTACAGAAGGTTGGCGCGTGGGATATGGGTGTTGCACACGGGCTTGCACTTGCCGCAGCGCAGGCAGTCCTTGATGGAATCAGCGATGGCCCCGGTCTCGGAGGCCTCGAGAATGATCGATTCGGCTTCCAGCAGGCTGAATGAGGGCGTGTAGGCATTGTGCAGATCTCCGCCGGGCAGCAGCTTGCCCTTATTGAAATGATGCTCGGGATCGACTTTCTTTTTGTAGTCGGCAAAGGTCGCGATGGTCGCAGCGTCGAGAAACTCCAGCTTGGTCAACCCGATACCGTGTTCGCCCGAAATCACTCCGCCGAGCTCGGTCGCCAGCGCCATGATGCGCGCCACCGCGGCGTTGGCCGCCTGCAGCATGGCGTAGTCGTCGGAGTTGACCGGGATGTTGGTGTGTACGTTGCCGTCGCCGGCGTGCATGTGCAATGCCACGAACACACGGCTTTTCAATACCGCCTTGTGGATGCGGTCGCAGGACTCGAGCACCTTGGTGTATTCGCGGCCGATGAAGAGCTGATGCAGTTCGCGCTTCACCTCGCGCTTCCATGACGCGCGTATATGCTTGTCGCGCAGGGCAGTGAACACGGTGCCGCTCTCGTGCGGCGCGTCGAGATCGGCCAGATAGTCTGCCCAGCGGGCACGCACGGCAGCGATGAGAGTGCGTGCCTGGGCCTGCTTTTCGTCCACCTGCAGCGGATCGGCGACGGTATCGTCGTCCTCCAGCAGCGGCAGCGGTGCCGTGAAGAATTCGGCCAGGGCGTCGAGCAGCTTCAGCTTGTTGGTGATCGACAGCTCGATGTTGATGCGCTCGATGCCATCGGTGTAATCGCCCAGCCGCGGCAGCGGAATCACCACGTCCTCGTTGATCTTGAACGCGTTGGTGTGCGCCGCGATCGCCGCGGTGCGCGCACGGTCGAGCCAGAAGATCTTGCGGGTTTCGGGCGTTACCGCGATGAAGCCTTCGCCGCCGCGCGCGTTGGCGATGCGCACGATGTGCGAGGCGGCTTCGCCCACCGCGACTGCGTCGTCCGAGACGACGTCGATCAGCAGCACCATGTTTGGCCGCGCAGCCCGCGGCGCCTTGGTGGCGTAACCGACTGCCTTGACGTAGCGTGCGTCGAGATGCTCCAGCCCGGCGAGCAGGATGGCGGGATGCGCATCGCAATACTCCTTCACCTCGACGATTGCCGGGGTGGCCTCGGCGGCATTGCCGAAGAACTCCAGGCACACGGTACGCGTATGCGCGGGCAGCCGGTGCAGGATGAAGCGCGCCGAGGTGATCAGGCCGTCGCAGCCTTCCTTCTGGATGCCGGGCAGGCCGGCGAGGAACTTGTCGGTGACGTCCTTGCCGAGTCCGATCTTGCGGAAACGGCTGCCCGGAATGGTGAGGATCTCCGGCGAGCCTTTCGGCGTCTTGCCGTCGGCGGCAAAATGACGGATTTCGAAGGTTGCCGAGGGCGCGTCGTGGATCTTGCCGAGGTTGTGGTTGAGCCGGCTTACTTCGATCCAGTTGGCGTCGGGCGTAACCATCCTCCACGACACCAGATTGTCGAGAGCGGTACCCCACAGCACGGCCTTCTTGCCGCCTGCGTTCATCGACACGTTGCCGCCGATGGTTGAGGCGTCGGCGGACGTCGGATCGACCGCGAACACCAGGCCGGCGGCATCGGCCGCTTCCATCACCCGCTTGGTCACGACGCCGGCGCCGCAATGAATGGTGGGCACTTCGAATTCGCAGCCGGGCAGGTACTGCAGTTCCACCGCACTCATCGTCTCGAGCTTTTCGGTGTTGATGACGGCCGCATGCTCGGTGAGCGGTACCGCGCCGCCGGTATAGCCGGTGCCGCCGCCGCGCGGAATGACGGTCAAGCCCAGTTCGATCAACCCGGCCACCAGTCCGGCCATCTCGGCTTCGGTGTCCGGCGTCAACACCACGAAAGGATATTCCACGCGCCAGTCGGTCGCGTCAGTGACATGCGAGACGCGCGCAAGGCCGTCGAACGCGATGTTGTCGCGTCGGGTCACGCCGGCCAGGCGGCGCAGGATGCGCGCCCGCAGGCTGGCGGTGTCGGCAAACCAGGCCTCGAATTCGCGTACCGCGCGCTCCGCCGCCGCCAGCAGCTGTCCCACCAGTTCGTTGCCTTGTCGTCGCACTTCGATTTCGTGCAGGCGATGACGCAATGCGTCGATCAGCATCTGCCGCCGTTTGGGGTTGTCGAGCAGGTCGTCTTCCAGATAGGGGTTGCGCCGAACCACCCAGATATCGCCCAGCACCTCGAACAACATGCGCGCCGAACGCCCTGTCTTGCGTTCGCCGCGCAGGGTGTTGAGTACGCCCCATGCTTCGGCGCCGAGCAGGCGGATGACGATTTCACGGTCTGAAAACGAAGTGTAGTTGTAGGGGATTTCGCGCAGGCGTGCGGTCATGCTGGATTGGACTCGGGCATCGCCGGGGCGGAGCCGAATCGATCTGCTTCAAAGCCGATATTTTACGGGATATGGATGGGTTCGGGCAGCCGGGGGATGGGCGAACCGCGCCATCCTTGCCCGCGTCGGGGACTTCAGCTTTCGCCGGAAAAGCCGATAACCGAATAAGGGAAAAGGATTCGGTCGCCTGACCTTGTAGAGGAGATTGACTTGCGGTTTGGTTTGGGCATCAAGCTCATGGGCTATGTCATGGTTGGCGTATTGGTCACGTCGGCCGTCATCGGCGTGATTCGCGTTCAGAGCGAACGCGCCTCGCTCAGCGAGCTGATCGGCAAGGCGGGTCAAAGCGTCGCCAACGCCACCGCCTCCGGGGCGGCCTCCCTGATAGCCGGATACGATTATGGCAATCTGGAAATGCTCGCTGCCAACGTTGCCCGGCAAATCAATGTGATCCGCGTCACCATCCGCAACCGGGATGGACGCATCATGGCCCAGTCCGAGGTAGACGATGCCCGGACCCACCAGCGTTTCGAGGCCCCCGTCGTATTCAATGGCCAGACCATTGGCGCCGTGACCGTCGATGTCTCGACCGATGCGCTGGAACGAGCGCTGGCTGCGCTCTATTGGCGAGTGTTTGTCGAACAGGCCGTTTTTGGCGCCATACTTGGGTTGATCGTCTATTTGTTTACTGCGCGCGGCATTGTTTCGCCGATCCGCAAGCTGACGACGGCCATGGAAGAGGCGGCGGAAAAGGGCGATTCCTACGTCGCCCGTTATCTGGAGGTCAGAAGCGGTGACGAGATTGGCCGGCTGGTGTCGGTGTTCAATACCCTGAACACATCTCTTGCCAGTTACCACGACAAGTTGCAAAGCAAGATCAATTTTGCGAATCAGGAACTGCGGGACAAGAACATCCAGCTGGGCGGGCGCACTCGTGAGCTCGAGCATGCGCTCGACTTGCTCAGCACCATGGCCACGACCGACTGGCTGACCGAATTGCCGAATCGCCGCAAATTCGATGAGACCCTGTCGCGGATGTTCCATCAATCCGAACGTTATGCGGAAGACATCACCCTGGTACTGTTCGACATTGATCATTTCAAACTGATCAACGACAGCCATGGCCACGGCGCCGGGGACGAGATCCTCCGCGAAATCGGCACCCTCATGCGTCTGCACGTCCGAAAGTCCGATCTGCCTGCGCGCCTCGGAGGAGACGAGTTCGGCATTGTCTTGTATCACACCAACGCCGAGCAGGCTGAAATGTTCGTCGAGATTCTGCTGGAAGGCGTCCGTGCGCACCGCTTTCAATACGAAGACAAGCAGTTGAGCATCAGCCTGAGCGTCGGGATTGCCCAGTGCGACGATTCCATGAAAACGCCGCAGGCCCTCTACTATGCGGCCGACAAGGCACTTTACCAGGCGAAGCACAGCGGACGGGACTGTTACAGCGTGTACGACGGTGCCGGCGCATTGCCTTTACGAGGGAGAGAATCAGCATGAAACCGAAACGGGGAATGGCGCAGGCCGTACTGGCCGCGCTTCTTGTGGGCGCGATGCATTCACTCGCCTGGGCTGCGCCAAAACAGCATGCGCCAACTGGTCAGGTAACCATGGGCTCGGTGGCCATGGACATTCCGGTCGAGATGATCAAGCGCATGAGCGCGCTGACGAACTATCTCGCGCTGAGCACCGATCTCAATATCCGCTTCCGGCCGTCGCCCAATCTGGGGTCGGCCGTGGAAGAGCTGGGTACGGGGCAGACGCAAATCGCCTATCTCACGCCGGTAGCCTACATCGAGGCGCGCAGGAAATACGGGGTGATCCCGCTGGTTGCACCGACTATTCAGGGCCGCCCGTATTTTTCGCTGGTCATTGGCGTAAAAGCAGGTTCCGGCATTGCCACCCCGGTAGACCTCAAGGGCAAGCGCTTTGCCTTTGGCGATGAAAAGGCCTTGTTGCAAAGGGCATCAGTCGAGTCGATGGGTGTGAAGATGGCTGATTTTTCGCGCTTCGCCTATCTCAAGCATTACGACAATATCGCCAAGGCGGTGCTGGCAGGGGATTTCGACGGCGGCATCCTGAAAGACTCCGTTGCCGACGATTTCAAGAATGAGGGTATTGTCGTGATCGGTAGCACGCCTCCCTTGCCATCCTATATCTTTGCCGTGAATCCGAGCATGCCTGTGGCCGTGCGCAACAAGCTGCGCGATGCCTTGCTGGCGCTGAAGAAAACCACCCCTGACGGAAGCGCCACGCTGGAAGCGTTCGATCGTACCTACGACGGTTTTGCTGTCGTCGACGACCAGGCTTACGATCCGGTGCGCAAACTGATCCAGCCCTACCAGAAATAGACAGCCGGATTACCGGAACAGGCGCCGGGTTACCGTCACGCCGCCCAGGACCATCCCTCCGGCCACGATACCGGCCAGCACGTTGAGCAGTAGCGGCGTCATGGCAGCCAGTCCGCTTCCGATGGCCGGCACGGCGTGCGCAGCCTGGGCGAGGGCGGGCAGGATGCCGTGCGTGCCCGGCAGGCCGTGGACCAGGATGCCGCCGCCGACGAGAAACATCGCCGCCGTACCGAGCACGGAAAGACTTTTCATCAGATACGGGGCGACGCGCAGAATGCCGCGTCCGATGCTGCGCTGCATGCCGGCGAAGCCGCTGCCGCTGCGCCGGCTGAGGTAGAGCCCGGCATCGTCGAGTTTGACGATGCCGGCCACCAGCCCGTATACCCCGATGGTCATCAGAATGGCGATGCCGGCAAGTACGGCAACCTGAGTGCCGAACGACGCGGTCGCGACGGTGCCCAGGGTGATGACGATGATTTCGGCAGACAGGATGAAATCGGTGCGTACGGCCCCTTTGATCTTGTCGCGCTCGAACTCGGCCAGGTCGACGGCCGGGTTGGCCAGCGCTTGTGCGAGTTCGGCTTTGTGCGCGTCATCCTGGTCGTGGCCGGACAGGAATTTGTGTGCCAGTTTCTCGAAGCCCTCGTAGCAGAGAAAGGCCCCGCCCAGCATCAGGATCGGCATGATGAGCCACGGCGCCAGGGCGCTGATGACGAGCGCCGCCGGCACCAGGATGAGCTTGTTTCTGAGCGAGCCCTTGAATACGGCCCATACGACAGGCAATTCGCGTTCTGCGCGTACCCCGGAGACTTGCTCCGCATTCAGCGCCAGATCGTCGCCGAGCACGCCCGTGGTTTTCTTGGCGGCGACCTTGGTCAGCAATGCCACATCGTCGAGGAGGGTGGCGATGTCGTCGATGAGGGCAAGCAGGCTGGTTCCGGCCATGGGGCGCCTCAGTCGCCCAACTGGATGGTTCCGGCCTTTTCAGCCGCGGCAAAATCCAGCATTTTCTGGATCGACAGCCGGGCGCGGGCGCGGATGGATTCCTCGATATGGATTTCGTTGCCACCTGTTTCCAGGACGTCGGCGAGCTTCCGCAAGCCGTTCATCGCCATCCAGGGACAGTGTGCACACGAGGTACAGGTCGCGCCTTCTCCGGCGGTCGGCGCTTCCAGCAGGATCTTGCCCGGGGCGGCGGCGTGCATCTTGTGGAAGATGCCGTTGTCGGTGGCGACGATGAATTCCGGGTTGGGCAGGGTGCGCACTGCCTCGATCAGCTGGGTGGTCGAACCGACCACGTCGGCCAGCGCAATCACCGATTCGGGCGACTCGGGATGGACCAGCACCGCCGCGTTCGGGTGTTCCGATCGCAGTTTCCTGAGCGCCTCGGCCTTGAACGCCTCGTGCACGACGCACGAGCCCTGCCACAACAGCATGTCGGCGCCGCTGATACGCCGTACGTAGTCGCCCAGGTGGCGATCCGGCGCCCACAATAGTTTGTGGCCCTGCTGGTGCAGGTATTTGACGATCTTGGCGGCGATGCCGGAGGTGACGACCCAGTCGGCGCGCGCCTTCACGGCTGCACTGGTGTTGGCGTAGACGACCGATATCCGGTCGGGATGGGCGTCGCAAAAGGCGGCGAACTCATCTGCAGGACAGGCCAGGTCGAGCGAACAGTCAGCTCCCAGGTCAGGCATGATGACGCGCTTTTCCGGGTTGAGGATCTTGGCGGTTTCGCCCATGAACTTGACCCCGGCGACGATCAACGTTTTTGCCGGATGGGCGTGGCCGAAGCGCGCCATTTCCAGCGAGTCGGACACGCAGCCGCCGGTTTCCTCGGCCAGATCCTGCAGGTCGGCCGAGGTGTAGTAATGCGCGACCAGCACTGCGTCCTGCTGCTTCATCAGCGTCTTGATACGGGATTTGAGCGCGTCGCGCTCCTCGGCGTCCAGGACTTCTTCCACCATGGGCGGGGGCTGGATCACGGGTTTGACCGGGATGGGGAAAATGGAACTCATCGGGTGACTCGGACATCTGGCGCGGAAGCGTCAAGTATAGCCGCGCGCGTGCGGCGTTTTCACATGGCGACCACCGGGTTTTTCTGGAGCAGGCCGGGGCTTATGCCTTATCCTTGCGTCCCATGCAGCAACTGCTCCTGGATATCCGGCCGGCCGCCCAACCCGAACTCGCCCGTTTCGTGGTGGGGCGCAACGTCGAGTTGATGGCGCAATTGCAGACCATGCTGGAGGGGGCTGCGGCCGAACGAATGGTCTATATATGGGGCGCGTCGGGCAGCGGCAAGAGTTATCTGCTGGCAGCCTGGGCACATGCCTGCCGGGCACGCGGAATGACGGTGGAACTCGGTGGGCAGCAGGCTGCGCAGGCCGTGATCGCGGATCAGGTGGAGGACTGGAACGATGCGCAGCAGCATGCCGGGTTCGCCGCGTTCAACCGCGTGCGCGAAGCGGGCGGTCTGTGGCTGGCGGCGGGAAATGTGGCACCGGCTGAACTGCCGGTGATGCCGGAATTACAGACCCGTCTGGGTTGGGGCCTGGTGTTCCAGTTGCATGGCCTTAACGATGCCGAAAAGCGCGCCGCCTTGAGCCAGCATGCGGAAACCCTGGGATTTCGGCTCGAACCCCAAGTGGCCGACTATCTGTTGAATCACACCGCACGGGATATGCAGAGCCTGCTGCAGATGCTGGAGGCGCTCGACCGGTTCAGCCTCGAGGCGCGTCGCCCGATCACGCTGCCGCTGCTGCGGCAGCTATTGGCCGGCAAGACGGATCAGGCTTGACCCTGCTGCGCCTGCTGCTCGGCGATGTCCTTGTGGACCTGCGCCATGTCCAGTCCCATCACCTGTTCGATCAGCGAGTCCAGCGCGTTGGCGGGCAGCGAACCGGCTTCTGAATAGAGAATGACCTGCTCGCGAAACACCATCAGGGTGGGGATGGAGCGGATCTGGAAGTAGCCGGCCAGTTCCTGCTCGACCTCGGTATTGACCTTGGCAAAGACGATGTTGGCGTGCTTGTCGGACGCGGCTTCGAAAATCGGGGCAAATCCACGGCAGGGGCCGCACCAGGGGGCCCAGAAGTCGACGACGACGACGTCATTGCCGTTGATGGTGGATTCGAAGTTGTCCTTGGTGAGTTCGATGACGGCCATGCTGATTCCCGCAATGTTGTAATTGAAGACACCCGGCAGGGGGTCTGGAAATAAAAAGGCGCGAGGACGAACCTTCGCGCCTAGTGCCACCCTATCACGGATGGTGGACCTCCGACAATGCGGAGGCGGCTTATCGGGCGGTGGGCTGATCAACCCCTGCCCCGGTCCAGTCGAAGCCGACTGGCCTGAATCTATTTGGCAAAAGCCTGGTTGAACAGGCTGCGTTTGTGTTCGGCGGGCTGCGAGCTCCGCACCATGTTCTGGCTATGCTTCAGATTGCCGCGTACTTCCGCGCGGTTCACTGCCATGATCAGTTCGGTAGCCAGCACCCGGGCTTGATGCGGGGTGAGGTTGAGTTCGCACCCGTGGGCCTCCAGGGTCACGACGACACGGTCACGGCCATGCGCATCTTCCTTCAGGGCGATGTCCAGCGCGTTGCCGGGTTCCAGTTCGATCATTTCTATCTCTCCTTGTCTTTCCTGTACAAGGACTTCAGCAGGGTTCATGCCAGCCTCCCGTGTTGTGTGATGGCGTTGGAAGCCGCATTAAACCAAGGGGGGTTGACGGCTTGATGAACCCTGGGCCGTACCGTGCTGACGAAGCTTCGTCAGCGCGGTACGCGATTCGTCAATTCCAGGCGTGTTTTGGAGGAAAGGGGACGGCAGTGTTCGGAAATGGGTGGGGCATGCGAAACAAACGCGGCATGGGGGAGTCAACCTGCAATGGACTGTAAGGATGCCCGACCTGGTCCGACTGTCAGGGTAGCCCCTTTTATATTGATAGGACTCCGTCATGCCGCCGCGCCCATCCTGCGATATTCTGCCGTCCGAAATCACGCCGCCCGAAATCTACCGGGAACGCCGCCGCTTCATGCAGGGCATGGGCGTGTTGGCAGCGAGTGCCGCCCTGGGGGGCGCCCCTGATGCACAGGCCGGTACCAGGCTGGCGGGTGTACGCAGCAGCGCCTACACGCTGGACGACGAGAAAACCCCTTACAAGGCGGTCACGACCTACAACAACTTCTATGAATTCGGCACCGACAAGAGCGATCCGTCCGACCATGCCGGCAGCCTGAAAACGCGTCCGTGGACGGTGACGGTCGAGGGCGAGGCGAGTAAACCGGGCGTTTACGACATCGATTCGCTGTTGAAGCTGGCGCCGCTGGAGGAACGCATCTACCGGATGCGTTGTGTGGAAGGATGGTCGATGGTGATCCCTTGGGTGGGGTTTCCTTTGAGCGAGCTCATTCGCCGCGCTGCGCCGACCGGCAAGGCCAAATATGTCGAATTCGTCAGCTTGAACGACCCCAGGCAGATGCCGGGGCAGCGTTCGGGCGTACTGGACTGGCCGTATGTCGAAGGCTTGCGGCTGGATGAAGCGATGCACCCGCTGACGATACTGGCTGTCGGGCTCTATGGTGAAGTGCTGCCCAATCAGAATGGTGCGCCGATCCGGCTGGTGGTGCCGTGGAAGTATGGATTCAAGAGTGCCAAGTCCATCGTCAGGATACGTTTCGTCGAGAAACTGCCGTTGACGGCGTGGATGCGCGCGGCGCCGCAGGAGTATGGCTTCTATTCCAACGTGAATCCGCATGTCGACCATCCCCGCTGGAGCCAGGCGAAGGAACGCCGTATCGGCGAATTCCTGAAACGCGACACGCTGATGTTCAATGGTTACGGCGCCCAGGTGGCGCAACTGTATCGCGGCATGGATCTGCAGAGGTTTTTTTGATGGGCGCGATTCTGCGTAATCCGAAGTGTTGGCTGTTTGCCGTCTGTCTGCTGCCCCTGGCGCGGCTGTTCGTGCTCGGTTCCGGTGGCGGCTTGGGTGCAAATCCGATCGAGTTCATCACCCATTCAACCGGTACCTGGACGCTGGTCGGGCTGCTGGTGACCCTATCGGTCACCCCGTTGCGGCGGCTGACCGGGCGGGCCGATCTCATCCGTTACCGCCGCATGCTGGGTTTATTTGCCTTTTTTTACGCCATCCTGCATTTCATGACTTACCTATGGCTGGATCAGTTCTTCGATTTCGCGAGTATCGCAAAGGACATCGTCAAGCGCCCTTTCATTACAGTCGGCTTCGCTGCTTTCGTGCTACTCATCCCGCTCGCCGTCACCTCGACCCGCGTCATGATGCGTCGTCTAGGTCGCCGCTGGCAGCCGTTGCACCGTTTGGTCTATCTGATCGCTTTGCTGGGAGTGATCCACTACGTGTGGCTGGTGAAGAAAGACCTGACGCAGCCTCTGATGTTCGGCGCGGTGCTGGTCCTGTTGCTGGCCATGCGCCTGCCATGGAGCAGGAACGCGCTGCATGCCGTGCGGAACCGATTGGCAGTTGCCAGATGAGACAGCAACGCCTGCGTGAAGAGTCGGTGGGGACCGTGTAGGAACTGAAGCGCGGACTCGCGCGGCGCGCAAATAAAAAAACGGGGGACATGCCCCCGTTTCAGATTGGGCAGTGCCCGACCTGTTAGAGCCCGAAAGGCTTGATGACCGGTACCGCCGGTGCGGGGGCAGGCGCAGGAGCCGGCGCAGGTTTGGCGGCAGGAGCCGCTTTCTTCGCAACAGGCTTCTTGGCCGGGGCCGCTTTTTTGGCTGCCGGTTTGGCAGCAGGCTTTTTGGCTGCCGGCTTGGCGGCGGCTTTCTTGGCTGCGGGCTTGGCTGCCGGTTTTTTGGCGACGACCTTTTTAGCCGGTGCTGCCTTTTTGGCTGCCGGCTTGGCGGCGGC
>MKWL01000022.1:229696-265725 GCA_001899305.1 Thiobacillus sp. 0-1251
GCTTTCTTGGCTGCGGGCTTGGCTGCCGGTTTTTTGGCGACGACCTTTTTAGCCGGTGCTGCCTTTTTGGCTGCCGGCTTGGCGGCGGCTTTCTTGGCGGCGGGCTTGGCTGCCGGTTTTTTGGCTGCCGGTTTGGCAGCGGGTTTCTTTGCTGTTGCCATCTAACACTCCTTAGAAGTTGAACACATTCACTTATCACTACAGCTTGATGCCACGTGCAGTCAGAATTTGCACTTCCAAAGCGTGGTACCGACAGGCAACTGATTTGCCCGAAACCCGCTAGAAACGGGCGATACCGAGGCTCCGCTTGGTGAGCCTCATTCTAGTTACTTTTCTTCTGTGTTCAATGAATAGTCAAGGGATGGTGGGAATAATTCGATAAAAGATGTCGCGGTCAAGCAAAATGTATCGAACCGATACCAATATCCGGATAAATTTCAGACCCACATAATTCTATGAAAGTCAGTCTACAAGCCGTTCTCCGGAAATCATGCTGTCCTGCGTCTCGCGTTCCCTGATGAGATGGATTTCATTCTTGTCGATCAACACTTCTGCGGCGCGTGGGCGCGAATTGTAGTTCGATGCCATGCTCATGCCATAGGCGCCCGCCGAAAGCAGGGCCAGAAGATCCCCTTCCTCGATCGCCAGATCGCGCGCAAAGCCAAGAAAATCGCCGGTTTCGCAGATCGGGCCGACGATGTCGTAGCGCCGGACTGGCGTTGTCCGTTGGTCGACGGCGACGATGTCGTGATACGCCTCGTAGAGTGCTGGCCGCATCAGGTCGTTCATTGCGGCATCGACGATGGCGAAATTCCGGTCTTCGCCTGGCTTCAGATATTCGACGCGGGTGAGCAGGAGACCCGCGTTGCCGACCAGCGAACGTCCCGGCTCCAGTAGCAGTTTTTCGCGGCGCCCGGCAAAGCGCCCAGCCAGCTCGCGGCCGTAGGCGGCGAGATCGGGCGGCGTTTCGTCTCGATAACGGATGCCGACGCCGCCGCCGAGATCGATGTGGTGCAAGACGATGCCTTCGGCTGCCAGCGCATCGACCAGCGCGAACACGCGGTCGGCTGCATCGGCGAGCGGCGACAGATCGGTCAACTGGGAGCCGATGTGGCAGTCGACCCCCGTGACCTTCAGGTTGGGCAGGCTCGCGGCGAGGCGGTACAGCGCGGGCGCGTCGGCGATCGGCACCCCGAACTTGTTCTCCTTGAGGCCGGTAGAGATATAGGGGTGCGTCTTGGGGTCGACATCAGGGTTGACGCGGAACGAGATCGGCGCGACCTTGCCCAATGTGCCAGCCACGCGGTCGAGCCGGTGCAGTTCGCTGACCGATTCGACATTGAAACAGAGGATGCCGGCGCTGAGGGCAGCACGCATCTCGTCGGCAGTCTTGCCGACACCGGAGAATACGACCTTGCTCGGGTCGCCGCCGGCAGCCAACACGCGAGCCAGTTCGCCGCCGGAGACGATGTCGAAGCCGGCGCCGAGTCGGGCGAACAGGTTGAGGATGGCCAAGCTGGAATTGGCCTTGACCGCATAACAGATCAGATGCGGCGTATCCGCAAATGCCTGGGCGTAGTCTAGGTAGGCCATCTCGAGCGCCTGCCGGGAGTAGACATAGAGGGGGGTGCCGAAGCGTTCGGCAAGCGTGTCCAGTGCCACGTCCTCAAGATGGAGGCGGCCGTCGATGCGATGCAGGGTGTTCAATTGGGAGTCCGTTGCGGTGCGGCAGGATTTTCGGGAAGATACAGGTCACCCTTGGAGCCGCAGGCCGTCAGACCGAGCCCGCATAGCAGCAGGGACACTATATATAAGGTGCGCAGTTTCATGCGCGAAATGTTAGCACGGGACATCATGATGCAAAGCGAATCAAACGAGGCCGACTTCACGAAGGCTGCCGGTGCAACCCTGGCCCGTATCGAACAGGTACTGGAAGACGCTGACCTGGATTTCGAGACACCGGCCGACGGCATCATCGAGGTCGAGTTCGACGACGGCAGCAAGATCATCATCAATCGCCACGGCGTGGCGCGTGAAATCTGGGTGGCCGCCCGCTCGGGCGGCTTCCATTTCAAACCGCAGGATGCCGGCTGGTTCGACACCAAGAGCGGCGAGCCGCTCTACGACAAGCTGGCTGCGCTGATCGCCGCGCAGGGCGGCGTCATGGTCCGCTTCTAGACGCATTTGAAAAGCCAGGCGCTCACCCTGTTCGACCTGGTCGAGCGGCTGTCGCTGCTGACCCGGGCCGACCTCAGGCAGGCGGGCGCGGCGCAGGGCCTGCAGCCGGTGCACCTGCAGGTGCTGTTCTACCTGAACCAGGCCAATCGCTTCAGCAACACGCCGCAGGCGCTCACCGAATATCTCGGGCTGACCAAGGGCACGGTGTCGCAGACGGTGCTGGTACTGGCGCGCCGACGCCTGATCTCGCGCTATGCCGACCCGCGCGACGGCCGGGTGGTGCGGCTGATCCTGACCGAAGGCGGTACCAACCTGTTGAAAACCCTGAGCGCCGGCGGCGCTTGGCGCGACATCGTGCAGACGGCGAGTCCGGCGCGGGTGACCTCGGCAATGGTGGTGCTACGGCAGGTGCTGGCGCAGGTGCAGGCGCAAAGCGGAAAACGCAGCTTCGGCGTGTGCGCCACCTGCCGCTATAACCAGCGGTTAGGCCCACGCAGCTATTTTTGCGGACTGATGCAGGAAAAGCTCAGCAGTCCCGAGGTGCGGCGGATCTGCCGCGAGCATGCGCCGCCGGTGGCGCTGGCTGAATCTCCCTAGATCCGCTTCCGGGCGCGGGCGATGGCAGCCCGCACCTGCGCCGGCGCGGTGCCGCCCATATGGTCGCGGGCGGCGAGCGAGCCTTCCAGCGTCAGCACGGCGTAGACATCGTCCGCGATCACCGGGCTGAAGGCCTGCAACTCGGCCAGCGGCAGGTCGGCCAGGTCGCGCCCGGACATTTCCGCTGCCCGTACCGCACGCGCCACGACCTCGTGCGCATCGCGGAAGGGAACGCCCTTTTTCACCAGGTAATCGGCCAGGTCGGTGGCGGTGGCGAAGCCCTGCATCACCGCGGCGCGCATGGCGTCGGGCTTCACGGTCACCCCGCGCAGCATGTCGGCATAGATCGCCAGCGTGTCGTTCAGGGTGTCGACGGTGTCGAACAGCGGCTCCTTGTCTTCCTGGTTGTCCTTGTTGTACGCCAGCGGCTGGCCCTTCATCAGGGTCAGCAGGGCGACCAGGTGGCCGTTGACGCGCCCGGTCTTGCCGCGCACCAGTTCGGGCACGTCGGGATTCTTCTTCTGCGGCATGATGCTGGAGCCGGTGCAGAAGCGGTCGGCCAGGTCGATGAAGCCGAAGCGCGGGCTCATCCACAGGATCAGTTCTTCCGACAGGCGGGACAGGTGGGTCATCACCAGTGCGGCGGCGGCAGAAAACTCGATGGCGAAGTCGCGGTCGGACACGGCGTCGAGCGAGTTCTCGCATACCGCTTCGAAGCCGAGCTGGTCGGCGACGAACGGGCGGTCGATCGGGTAGCTGGTGCCGGCCAGGGCGGCGGCGCCCAGCGGCAGCCGGTTCACGCGGCGGCGGCAGTCGCCCATTCGCTCGGCGTCGCGCGCCAGCATCTCGAAGTAGGCCAGCAGATGGTGGCCGAAGGTCACCGGCTGCGCCACCTGCAGGTGGGTGAAACCCGGCATCACGGTGTCGGCGTGTTGCTCGGCGAGGTCGACCAGCGAGGTCTGGCAGGCGCGGAGCCCACCCAGGATGCGGTCGATCGCGTCACGCAGGTAGAGGCGGATGTCGGTCGCCACCTGGTCGTTGCGGCTGCGTCCGGTGTGCAGGCGCTTGCCGGCGTCGCCGATTTTTGCGGTCAGCGCGGCCTCGATGTTGAGATGGACGTCTTCCTTGTCCAGCGACCAGGTGAACTGGCCGCCGCGAATCTCGGCCAGCAGTTCGGCCATGCCGGAGCGGATCGCCTCCAGATCGTCCTTGGACAGGACGCCGACGTGGTGCAACATGGCGGCGTGTGCCAGCGAACCCTGAATATCGAACTCGGCCAGCCGATAATCGAAGGGAATCGACGCGGTATAGCGTTTGACGATTTCGGAAACCGGCTCGGAAAAGCGGCCGGACCAAGCGGCGGGCGCGCCGTCCGGCGGTGTCGATGACGTGCTCATGGGACAAAACGGGGAATGAAAAGAAGGAATCATAACAACCGGCAGGTCGAATTGCCGAACTTCTGTCACCTAGGGGTGAACCTGCGCATCGCGCTGACGGTGGAGGCGGCGCTGGTGGCGGGCGTGGTGGCGCGGGTGGCGGACGCTCAGGCATTCTGGGCCGAATTCATCGGACTGTCGGCGCTTGCGCAACCTGCCTTGTTGTTGACCCTGCTGGCACTGTGTGCGGCGGGACGCTGGTTGCGCAGCCAACCTTACCGGTTGGGGGTGGCATTCACGCTGGCATTGGGTGTCGCGGTGCCGATGCTGGTCACGTTGTGGTTGAGTCCGGTGCTCGCCGGCGGGGAGGCGTATCCCCCCATCGGCGTGGCGCTATTTTCTCTGTTACTTGGTGCAGGCCTGCTGGCCTATTTCAATTTGCGCGCCCGCGCGCTGTCGCCCGCGATCACCGAGGCGCGCCTGCAGGCCTTGCAGGCCCGTATCCGCCCGCATTTCCTGTTCAACAGCTTGAATGCCGTACTGTCGCTGGTGCGCAGCGACCCACGCCGTGCTGAACGCGCGCTGGAAAACATGGCCGACCTGTTTCGGGCGTTGATGGGAAACGCCAGCCAGCTGGCGCCGCTGGAAGACGAAGTCGCGCTCACCCGTGCCTATCTGGAACTCGAGCAGTTGCGCCTGGGCGATCGCCTGCAGGTCGCCTGGCATATCAATAAAATGCCGGCCGACGCGCTGATCCCCCCCCTGGTGATCCAGCCGCTGGTGGAAAACGCGGTCTACCACGGTATCGAGCCGCTACCGGGCGGTGGCGAAATCAGCCTCAATCTCTACCGCAGCGCCGACAAGGTCCACATCGTCGTGCGCAATCCGATCGCCACCGATGCGAGCCATCACAAAGGCAACCGCATCGCCCTGGCGAACATCCGCGAACGTCTGCTGCTGCATTTCGACCTCGACGCCCAGCTCAAGTTGGAACCGCTGGGTGCCGTTTATCAGGTGCACATCGTGATTCCCTATACCCGTGAACGTACCCAACCCGCCCCTGCGCGTCCTCATCGTCGATGACGAGGCCCCGGCGCGCCGCCGTCTGCGTGACGTGCTGGCGGATTGTGCCGACCAGTTGCCGGTCGACATCGTCGGCGAAGCGGGCAACGGGCTGGATGCGCTGAACCAGATCCAGCAGCACCCGGTCGACGCGGTATTGCTCGACATCCGCATGCCCGGCATGGATGGCCTGGAATGCGCGGCCCACCTCAATACACTGGACAAACCACCGGCCGTCATCTTCAGTACGGCCTACGAAGCCTATGCCTGCCAGGCGTTCGATCTCAATGCGGTCGACTATCTGCTGAAGCCCGTGCGTGCCGACCGCCTCCTCCGCGCCCTGTCACGCGCACATAGCCTGAGCGATAGCGTGCTGGAACGATTGCGAGCCGTGCATCCCAAGGCGCGCACGCATCTTTCGGTCAATGAAAAGGGCCGTATCGTGCTGATCCCCGTCGCGGATATCCTCTACCTCAAGGCGGAGCTCAAGTACGTCACCGTGCGCACCGCCGCCCGTGAATTCCTGATCGAAGAATCGCTCACCCGCCTGGAAAGTGAATGGGGCGACACGTTCCTGCGCATCCACCGCAACTGCCTGGTTGCGCGAGCGCGCATTCGGGAAATCGGCAAGTTGCCTGGCGAAGACGATGGCCACTTCCTGCGTCTGGACGGATTGGACGAACGGCTGATGGTCAGTCGGCGACAGTATTCCACGTTGCGCGAGACCTTCAAATCCGCCTGAGGGGCGGGCATGCTCATACGGTAGTGGTGGGATGTCCCTGCTTTTCGGGGTGGGGCTTAAAATAAATTCCTTTTCTATCATGCCCTTAGGCCGCGCCTACAACTAAAGTTGTATAGCCGGATTTCGTTCTCCTTCGTAGGATGACTGGGCTTGCTGTTTCGCAGTGAGCAGAAGTTCTCCGCAATGAGGAACGTGTCTCCTCAATTCTGCCGGGTTCGCAAGAACCCGGCATTTTTTTGCCCGTGCCAGCTATCATGCGGCTATGAAGAAAGACATCACGGATCAGAACCCGCAAGGGGTAGGCCTTGGTTGGCCCCGCGATGGGGAGACCCCTTCGGATCGCGCGTCGACAACCGGGCTCACCGAAATCGAACTGGCCAGCGAAACCGTTTTCAAGGGGCGGCTGATGCACGTCAAGTGCGATCGCGTGCGCCTGCCCAACGGCGGCGAATCGACTCGCGAATACATCATCCACCCTGGCGCCGTCGTGATCATCCCGGTGTTCGAGAATGGCGACCTGCTGCTGGAACGTCAGCATCGCTATCCGCTGCGGCGCGATTTCATCGAGTTGCCAGCCGGAAAAATCGACCCCGGCGAGGACGATCTGACCTGCGCAAAGCGCGAACTGGAAGAGGAAACCGGCTACACCGCTGCCGAATGGCGCGAGGTCACCACCATCTATCCCTGCATCGGCTATTCCGATGAGCGCTTGGCGTTCTATCTGGCGCGCGGACTGACACCCGGCAACCATGGCCGCGATCCCGACGAATTCCTGGAAATCCTGCGAGTCCCGTTCGGCGAGGCGATGGATTGGCTACGCAGTGGAACGATCTGCGAAACCAAGACCGTGATCGGGCTGTTCTGGTTGGAGAAGATGTTGGAGCAAGGCTGGTAACGCATGGCGCATTCTGCCCGCCTGGCCCTGTCGGTCGCCGCGTTTTTCGGGGCGTGGCTGCTGATGTTCTTCTTGTCACTGATGGTGCTGCCCGAGTCCCTGCACTGGCTGCAGC
The DNA here is from genome assembly GCA_001899305.1 of Thiobacillus sp. 0-1251. GTDB lineage: Bacteria > Pseudomonadota > Gammaproteobacteria > Burkholderiales > Thiobacillaceae > Thiobacillus. Next base: position 236,662 of record MKWL01000022.1, read on the forward strand.
CCATCGTGGCACTGGGGTTTGCGATCTGGGGCGCGCGTCGGGTGTGGCGGCAACTCGAGGACGTCGCTGCAACCGGCCTGCCGGTGTTCGTCGGCACGGGGGCGCTGGCGCTCGGCGGTCTCGGGTTCGTGCTGGGATTTTTCGGCCCCATGATCTTCGCGCCCGAGGCGAATCAGGGGCCGATGCTCGGCATCTTCATCACCGGCCCGGGCGGCGCGGTGCTGGGAGCGGTCGCCGGCTGGATCGCCTGGCTGAAGCGCCGCTAGTTTTCCGGCTGGTAGGCCAGGTTCGGCGCCAGCCAACGCTCCGCTTCCACCAGCATCCAGCCCTTGCGGCGGGCGTAGTCCTCGACCTGGTCGCGTTCGATCTTGGCCACGGCGAAGTACTGGCTGTCGGGATGCGACAGATAGAACCCCGATACCGCGGCGCCCGGCCACATGGCGAAGTTCTCGGTCAGCTTCACCCCGATTTGCGCCGCGGCGTCGAGTGCCTTGAACAGCGGGGCCTTTTCACTGTGCTCGGGACAGGCGGGATAGCCGGGCGCGGGCCGGATGCCCTGATACTTCTCCGCGATCAGATCGTCATTGGCAAGTGCTTCCTCGCTCGCATAGCCCCAATATTCCTTGCGCACGCGCAGATGCAGATGCTCGGCGAACGCTTCGGCGAGACGGTCGCACAGCGATTTGAAGAGGATGGCGGAGTAGTCGTCGTGGGCGGCTTCAAAAGCCTTTGCGCGTTCGTCCTCGCCGATGCCGGCGGTGACGACGAATGCGCCGAGGTAGTCCTTGATGCCGGATTCGCGCGGCGCGATGAAGTCGGCGAGGCATAGGTTGGCGCGGCCTTCCGGTTTTTTCATCTGCTGACGCAGGTTGTGCCAGACCATGAGCATTTTCTTGCGCGATTCATCCACATAGATTGCGATGTCGTCGTCGTTGACACTGTTGGCCGGAAACAGGCCGAACACGGCGCGCGCTTCGACCCAGTTTTCCGCGATCATTTTCTGCAGCATGGCCTGGGCGTCGTGGTAGAGCGTGGTCGCCTCGGTGCCGACCACCTCGTCGTCGAGGATTTTCGGGAATTTGCCGTGCAGTTCCCACGAAGCGAAAAACGGCGTCCAGTCGATGGTCTCAGCCAGCTTCGCCAGGTCGTAGGCCTTCAGTACGTGGATGCCGGGTTGCTTCGGCACCGGTGGTGTGTAGCGGGTCCAGTTGATCTTGAATTTGTTGGCGCGTGCCTCGGCCAGCGGCAGCCGCACGGTATCGGACTTGTGCTTGAGGTGCCGTTCGCGCGTCTTGGCATAGTCGGCCTTGATGTCGGCAGCAAAGGCGCCGCGCAGGTCGTTCGACAGCAGTTGGGTGCAGACGCCGACCGCGCGTGAGGCATCCTTCACGTACACCACCGGGTGTTCGTAATTCGGCTCGATTTTCACCGCGGTATGTGCCATCGAGGTGGTCGCGCCGCCGATCAGCAGCGGAATGGTGAAGCCCTGGCGCTGCATTTCCTTGGCGACGTGCGCCATTTCCTCCAGTGAGGGCGTGATCAGACCCGACAGGCCGATGATGTCGGCTTTGTGCTCGCGGGCGGCATCGAGAATCTTCTGTGTCGGTACCATGACGCCGAGGTCGACGATGTCGTAGCCGTTGCAGCCGAGCACGACGCCGACGATGTTCTTGCCGATGTCGTGGACGTCGCCCTTCACCGTGGCCATGACGATCTTGCCTGCGCTTTGCGCGTCGCCGGCCCGCTTGTCGGCCTCGATGAACGGGATCAGGTGGGCGACCGCCTGTTTCATCACGCGGGCCGACTTCACCACTTGCGGCAGGAACATCTTGCCAGCGCCGAACAGGTCGCCGACGACGTTCATGCCGGCCATCAGAGGGCCTTCGATCACGTGCAGCGGACGTTCGGCTTCCAGCCGCGCGGCTTCGGTGTCTTCGACGATGAATTCGGTGATGCCCTGCACCAGTGCGTGGCTCAAGCGCTCGTTGACCGGCAGGTTGCGCCAAGCCAGGTCGACGACTTTTTCCTTGGCGCCGCCCTTCACGTTTTCGGCAAAGGCCACCAGGCGCTCGGTCGAATCGGCACGCCGGTTCAGTAGCACGTCCTCGACGCGTTCCTTCAGCTCCGGGTCGAGATTGGCGTAGACGCCGAGCTGGCCGGCGTTGACGATGCCCATGTCCATCCCGGCCTGGATCGCGTGGTAGAGGAAGGCGGTGTGGATCGCCTCGCGCACCGCGTCGTTGCCACGGAACGAGAAGCTCACGTTCGACACGCCGCCGGAGACGTGCGCGTGCGGCAGGTGTTGGCGGATCCAGCGGGTGGCTTCAATAAAATCAACAGCGTAGTTGGCGTGCTCCTCGATGCCGGTGGCGACCGCGAAGATGTTGGGATCGAAGATGATGTCCTCGGGCGGGAAGCCGACGGTTTCGGTCAGCAATTTATAAGCCCGGGCGCAGATCTCGGTCTTGCGCGCATAGGTGTCGGCCTGGCCGGTCTCGTCGAAGGCCATCACGATCACTGCCGCGCCATAGCGCCGGCACAATTTTGCCCGTTCAACGAACTCGGCCTCGCCTTCCTTCATCGAGATGGAGTTGACGATGCCCTTGCCCTGGATGCACTTGAGGCCGGCCTCAATCACGCTCCATTTCGACGAATCGATCATGATCGGCACCCGCGCGATGTCGGGCTCCGAGGCGATCAGGTGCAGGAAGCGCACCATCGCCGCCTCGGCGTCGAGCATGCCCTCGTCCATGTTGATGTCGATCACCTGGGCGCCGTTCTCGACCTGCTGGCGTGCGACCGACAGCGCGTCGTCGTAGCGGCCCTCGAGGATCATGCGGGCGAAGGCCTTGGAGCCGGTGACGTTGGTGCGCTCGCCGACGTTGACGAAGAGCGAGTCCTTACCGACGTTGAAGGGCTCCAGTCCCGAGAGGCGCATCGCTGGTTCCACGACGGGCGGGATGCGCGGCGCGACGCCTTCGACTGCCTTGGCGATTGCAGCAATATGGGCGGGCGTGGTACCGCAGCAGCCGCCGACGATGTTGAGCAGCCCGGCGCGCGCCCATTCGCCGATGTGCACGGCCATTTGTGCGCCGTCCATGTCGTATTCGCCGAAGGCATTGGGCAGACCGGCGTTGGGGTGGGACGAGATGAACACGTCAGCCTTATTGGATAGTTCCTCGACATACTGGCGCAGCAGGTCGGGCCCAAGCGCGCAGTTGAAGCCGATTGAAAGCGGCCGCGCGTGGCGCACCGAATTCCAGAAGGCTTCGCCGGTCTGGCCGGAGAGCGTGCGCCCGGAGGCGTCGGTGATGGTGCCGGAGATCATGACCGGCAGCCGCAACTGGTGGGCCTCGAAGTACGCCTCGATAGCGAACAGCGCAGCCTTGGCGTTCAGCGTGTCGAATACCGTCTCGACGATCAGGATGTCGACGCCGCCCTTGACCAGACCGTCGATCGCCTCGAGGTAGGCTGTGCGCAATTGGTCGAAAGTGACATTGCGAAAACCGGGGTCGTTTACGTCCGGCGAGATGGTCGCCGTGCGCGAGGTGGGGCCCAGCACGCCGGCGACGAAGCGTGGTTTGTCCGGATTCTGCGCGGTTGCCGCGTCGGCGGCTTCGCGTGCCAACTGGGCCGCGGTGAAATTGAGCTCCGGCACCAGATGTTCCATGTGGTAATCCGCCATGGAAATCGCGGTGGCATTGAAGCTGTTGGTTTCCAGGATGTCCGCGCCCGCCGCCAGGTACTTGTTGTGGATTTCCCGGATGATGTGCGGTTGCGTCAGCGAGAGCAGATCGTTGTTGCCTTTGAGATCGTGCGCAAAATCGGCGAAGCGTGTGCCACGATAGTCGGCTTCGCTGAGCTTGTAGGACTGGATCATCGTCCCCATCGCACCATCGAGAACCAGGATACGTTGGGCGAGCAGCGAGTGGAGCAAGGCGGTGCGGTTGGACATGATGCAGGCGGATGCGGACAAACCTGAATGGTATCACTGCCGGGCCGGAGCCCTGCCGGCGACTGTTGACATGTCGACATCGCTATCGGGTTTGCCACATGGCGGAATGCGGCGTCCCGAGCGGACAGGCCTGGCAAGCGCCGACCGGACTGGTCTGATCCTTGCAGTGCTCTTGCCATGCAAAATGCAAGGTACTCGATCTCACGAGCATTCGGATGACGACAAAAAAACACGTGACCCCAATCCTGCTGGCCCTCTTGTTGGGTGTACTGTCTCCTCATCCGGCATGGGCGGCCGACCGTGCGGTGCAGGCCTCGGACTTTTACGAGGATGCATTGGTCCGGATGCAGAACAAGGACACCAAGGGCGCCATCGTCCAGTTGAAGAATGCCTTGCAGCAGGACAGCAAAATGCTGCCGGCCCTGGTCCTGCTGGGCAAGGCCTACCTCGACAGCGGCGCGCCCTTGGGCGCGGAACGCGTGCTGGCGGATGCGGAGCGGCTGGGGGCGGACCGGTCGCAGATCATCGCCATGCAGGTCGAGGTCTACAACCTGCTGGGCAAGAATCAGGCGCTGCTGGAGCGCTTTTCGCCTGACGGACTTCCGCCCGAGGTGAAATACAAGGTGCTGGTCACGCGCGCCTATGCGCAGATCGACCTCGAACAGACGCGCGCGGCGATCCAGTCGCTGGAACAGGCCCGGCAGCTCGAGCCCAATAATCCGGCCGCGTTGGTTGCGCAATCGATGGCCTATTTGCGCAGCGGAAACTTTGCGGATGCGGCGGCCATGGCGCAGTTGGCCATCACCAAGAAACCGGACGATCCCGCCGGCTGGAACATGAAAGGCTCGATCGCCCATGCGCAGGGGAATGCCCCGGATGCGCTGGCAGGCTATGGCAAGGCGCTGGTACTGAAGCCCGATTATCTGGATGCGCTGATCGCCCGGGCGTCCTTGCTGTTCGATCTCAACCGCGACAAGGAAGCGGCTCGGGACGTGGCTGTGCTGAAGCAGAAGTTTCCGGACGATCCGCGAAGCGCCTATCTGCAGGCACTCCAGGCCGGACGGCAAGGAAAGGATACGGAAGCGCGCAATGCGCTCACTGCGGCGGCGAGTGCGCTGGATGCCCTGCCCTTCGAGGCAGTGCAGACGCGTCCGCAACTGGTGCTCCTGGGCGGCATTGCCCATTACAGCCTGGGCCAGAATGAAAAAGCCAAGACCTATCTGGGCAGTTACCTCAAGAAATATCCCCAGCACATGGGCGCGCGCAAAATCATGACCGCCATCCTCATGAGCGAGAAGGATTACGCCAAGGCAATCGCGTTTCTGGAAGGACCGGCGCGGGCGCGGCCCAACGATCCCCAGGCGCTGTCCATGTTGGCGACGGCGTACATGGCGCTGGGCCAGCATTCCAAAGCGGTTTCGCTACTCGAGCAGGCCGAGGGGATGAGCGGCGGCAATACGCCGGATATCGCCGCGAATTTCGGCCTGAGCCTGATTGGGGTCGGGCAGGAAACGCAGGGTATGGCGCAGCTGCAAAAGGCCTACGCAAAAACCCCTGGCCGTGCCTACTCGGGCGTTCCGCTGGCCATCATGTATCTCAAGAAGAACCAGGCCAAACCGGCCATACAGGTGCTGCAGGCCGTGCTCAAGAACGAACCGCAGAATCTGACCGTGCTGAACCTCCTGGCGGTGGCGCGCGGTGTGTCGAAAGACACGGCTGGCGCCCGTAAAACCTATGAGCAGGTGCTGGAGAAGAACCCAAACTTTACCCCGGCCAAGCTCAATCTGGCGCGTTTGGACCGATATGAAGGCAAGCCGGAGGACGCGCGCCGCCGTCTGCTGTCCGTGCTCAAGGACCAGCCGAAGAACCTGGATGCGCTGTATGAGCTGGCTCAACTGGAGCTGGCTGCCGGGCGCACGCAGGATGCGGTGCGCTGGCTGGAGAAAGCGCGTTCGTTCAACCCGCAGAGCCTCAGACCCAACCTCATGCTGGTCGATCTGTATCTGGGCACGGGCGACGCGCAGAAAGCATTGAACATCGCCAAGGACGCGCAGGCATCCAATCGGGATAATCTGCCGGCCCTGGCGGCGCTGGGCCGGTGCTATCTGGCCATCGGCAATCGTGGCCTGGCGCGCGAGAACTTCAAGCGCATTACCCAGCTGGCGGGGTTCGATGCCGATTGGCAGCAGCGTGCGGCCGAGTTCCAGATCAGCGCGGGCGACTACGAAGGCGCGCGCTATTCGCTGGACAAGGCCTTGCTGAGCAAACCGGGCTACTTCCCGGCGCTGCTGCTCAAGGCCGGCCTTGAAAAATTCTCGGGCAACCTGGAGGCGGCCGACAAGCAGGCGCGTGCCCTGGCTGCCCAGTATCCCCGAGCTGCCGCCGTGCAGCAGCTGCTCGGCGACATTGCCATGCAACGCCAGCGTTACGGGGAAGCCATCACGGCTTACGGTGCCGCATACAATCTCGAGAAAAATGCGACGCACGCGATCGGTTTGTACAACGCCTACAATGCGTCGGGCAACCCGGCCAAGGCGCTGGCATTCATCCAGTCCTGGGTCGGCAGCAATCCGGCGGATCCCGCTGCCCGCCGCGTCCTGGCCGGGGCCTATGTCCAATCAGGACGGCTGGATCTCGCACAACAGCATTACGAAACCCTGAGCCGGCAACTGCCCAACGACGCCGGCATCCACAACGACCTGGCCTACGTCATGCTCAAGCGGCGTCAGCCCGGCGCGCTGACCGTGGCGGAACGGGCCTATCAACTGGCGCCGAACGATGCCAATGTGGCCGACACCCTGGGCTGGGCCTTGGTGGAGGCCGGGCAGGTCGAGAAAGGCCTGCGCTACCTGCGCGAAGCCCAGGTGCGGTCGCCGGAAAACCCCGAGATACGCGACCATCTGGCCGAAGCGCTGAAACGCAAGCAGGCGGGCAGCAAATAAGGGGTTGGCGTTGGGCCGGGCCGCAGTCGGTTTTTTTTACACCATGCACCCGAAAGCACGGAGCGGCGTCTGGCGATTCTGTTTATCTATTTGATAATTAATGAAAAACAATTTTTGGTACGGCTGTTGCTTAAAGTAAAGCGTGTATTCCTTGGATAAGTAAGGACCAATCAAAATGACTAGAAAATTCTGGCAGGCAATCAGGGTGGCGAGCGTTATGGCAATCGGGCTGGGGGTCATGAACACCGCCCAGGCTACCTACTCCGCCAGTCACACGAGTAATTGCGGCGGGGGTGGCACGAGTAACCCCAATTGCGATACCTGGACGTTCAACAACCAGACCAGCAATACGCAGGGCGGCATCACGGCCACGGCTTCCGGATGGTCCAATACGGTCGGTTCCGCCAATGTCCTGCTGGACAGCGCCTACATCACCTTGAACGGCAGCAGCGGCCTCGGGGTCCGGAACAACGATTGCAGCGGCTTTGCCAATTGCACGGGCGGCACCTCCGGCAGGGACACCAACGAGGGGACCAGCCCCGAACATGCGATCGACAACAATGGACGCACGGACTCCATCCTGTTCTCGTTCACGGACAAGGTGAATCTCACGTCCTTCTCCGCAGGCTGGGTCTCGACCGACTCCGATTTTTCGGTCCTGGCGTATACGGGGGCCGGCAACCCAGCCACGCTGGCCGGTCAGTCCTATACGGATCTGCTGTCCAACGGCTGGTCGCTGATCGGAAATATTCTCGCGGGTTCCAGCACGGGTGCGCATGACTTCACCAACAGCACCTATTCCAGCTACTGGCTGATCGGCGCATTGAACACCATGGTCGGGGGCGACTCGACCAAGGCCGGGAATGACTATTTCAAGTTGATTTCCCTGGCGGGCTGTACCTGCGACAACGCTCCGCCCGGAACCCCGGGTTGCAGCACGGGCGGTGGCGGCGGTGGCGTCCCGGAACCTGGCACCCTGTTGTTGATGGGGGCAGGGCTGCTCGGCCTGACACGTTTCAAGGTCCGGCGCACAATGCACGTTGCTGCCTGACGACATTCGCCAGAGTACACAGGGCCCCGCTTGTCGGGGCCCTGGTTTTTTTGGGGCATTGAAACCGATCTGCTAGGGTGGGTAAGAACGTCACTGCGGAGCGCACCATGAAACATATGACCCCCCGGGAATCCCATGAGTTTTTGCAACTGCATCCTGAGGCGGTGTTCATCGATTGCCGTTCGGAAATCGAATACCTGTTCGTCGGCCATCCGGTCGGCGCAATCCACATTGCCTGGCAGGACGGACCGGATTGGGACGTCAATCCCGATTTTCTAGGGCATGCGCGCAAGGCGGCATCGGTCCATCGGCCCGTAGTGCTGATCTGCCGTTCAGGGCGGCGCTCGATGGAAGCGGGACGTTACCTCGAGAAATACGGGTTCCCCGAGGTCTACAACGTGCTGCACGGGTTTGAAGGCGATATGGATGAAACGCGTCATCGCAGCACAAAAAATGGCTGGCGCCATGACGGCTTGCCCTGGGAGCAAACCTGAGCCTTCCATTCATGGAACGTCCCAAGCAAGGTTGAGCGAACTTATTGTCGCCGCCCATTCGGCCACGATTTCCTGTCTCAGGCATGTACCCTGGGATTCTCCGTGGACAGAACGCTCAGCCCAGCGACACCCCCAGCCAGGCACCGATGAAATAGGTGGCCAGTCCCGCCGCGCCGCCGATGCCCAGCATGCGCAGGCCGCTCAGGAGGGCGTGACGGCCGGTGAACAGGCTCATGCTGGCGCCGACGGCGAACAGTCCCAGTGCCGTCAGCCCGATCGAGAGAGGAAGCGCCTGGTCGTAACCGAACAGGAAGGGCAGTAAGGGCAGCGCCGCGCCTGCCGTGAAAGCGGCAAACGACGAGATGGCCGCCACCCACGGCGAGCCGAGTTCGTCGGGGTTCAGGCCGAGTTCCTCGCGTGCCAGGGTATCGAGCGCGCGTTCGGGATCCTGCATCAGGGTGTCGGCCAGCCGCCGCGCCTCGGCTGCGTCCATGCCCTTGGCGGCATAGATCAGCGCCAGTTCGGCGGCTTCCTCCTGGGGGTATTCGTCCAATTCGTCGCGCTCGAGGCCGATCTGGTATTCGAACATTTCGCGCTGCGAGCGGACCGACACATACTCGCCCGACGCCATCGAGAATGCGCCCGCCAGCAAGCCGGCCACGCCGGTCAACACGATGATCGAGGGCTCCGGGGCGGCGCCTGCCACGCCATAGATCAAGGCCGCGTTCGATACCAGACCGTCGTTGACGCCAAACACCCCTGCACGCAAGGCATTGCCCGCGGCACCGTTCTGGTGGCGCTTGCCGATGTCGTCGCGCCGTAGCGGCATGGGATGCGGCGGGTTTTGCGTATAAAGCGCCATGCCGCGTACCTTCATCGCCGCCAGCACGCCGCGCATGGCACGCGGCTTGAATCTGCGGGTGAGGGTGGCGACGACGCGCGCGCGCAGATCGGGCCGGAACGCGGCGGGCGGTTGCCCGCCCTTTTGCATAATGGCGGCCAGCCATATTTCCGCCTGGTCGTCGGCCGCCTGCGCCAGTTCGTTGAATAACGCTTCGCGCGTCGTGCCGCGCTCGCATTCCGCGACGATGCGGTACAACCAGGCCGACTGCTTTTCTTCCTGCCAGGATTCGTAGGGATCGCTCATGCGGGAGGCCGTCGGTATTGAATGGCTTCGGCGAGATGCGCCGGTGCAATCGCGTCGCTGTCAGCCAGGTCGGCCACGCTGCGCGCGAGCTTGAGGACGCGGTGATAGGCGCGCGCGGACAGGTTCAGCCGCGCGATCGCCTGCTTCAGCAAGTTTTCCCCAGCGGTATCCAGTTGGCAGAACTGTTCGATTTCCTGCGTACCGAGCGAGGCATTGGGTTTGTCCTGTCGCTGCATCTGGCGTGCGCGCGCCGCCTGCACGCGGCCGCGGATGGCCGCGCTGGGTTCGCCGGCGCTGGCCTGCATCAGTTCGGCTTGCGTCAACGCCGGCACGCTGATCTGGATGTCGATGCGGTCGAGTAGCGGTCCCGAAATGCGTCCACGGTAGCGCGCAATCTGGTCCGGCGTGTCGCGGCAGGCCTGGGTCGGGTGGCCGAGGTAGCCGCAGGGACAAGGATTCATTGCGGCGACCAGCTGGAAGCGCGCCGGGAAATCGGCCTGCCGAGCGGCGCGGGAAATCGTGATGCGCCCGGTTTCCAGCGGCTCACGCAGCACCTCCAGTACCTGTCGGGAGAATTCCGGCAGTTCGTCGAGAAACAGCACGCCATGGTGGGCCAGTGAAATCTCGCCCGGACGCGGGTTGCCGCCGCCACCCACCAAGGCCACCGCCGAGGCCGTGTGGTGCGGCGCGCGAAAGGGGCGGCGCTGCCAGTGTTCGTGGCGGAAACCGCCATTGAGCGAAGCGACCGCGGCCGCTTCCAGCGCCTCGGTCTCGTCCATCACCGGCAGAATGCCTGGGAAGCGTGCGGCCAGCATTGACTTGCCGGTGCCGGGCGGGCCTGACATCAGGATCGAATGTCCCCCGGCGGCGGCGACTTCGAGCGCGCGCCGGGCGGCGGCCTGGCCTTTGACGTCGGCGAAGTCGGGATAGTCGGGCGTCAGAGGGAGGGCGCCCGATTCGGGCGCGGAGAGCGCGGCCTGCCCTGCGAGCCAGGCACAGACATCGAGCAGGCTCGCCGCCCCCAGCGTCTCGACGCCGCTGGCGAGCGCCGCTTCGCTCGCCGAGGCGCTGGGCAGCACCAGTTGCCGGCCTGCCGTGCGTGTCGCGAGTGCCATCGCCAACGCGCCGCGCACCGGACGCAATTCACCGGTCAGTGCGAGTTCGCCCGCGAATTCGGCGTGTTTGAATTTGTCGGCCGGAACCTGCCCTGAAGCGGCGAGGATCGCCAGCGCGATCGGCAGGTCGAAACGTCCGGATTCCTTCGGCAAATCGGCCGGCGCGAGGTTGACCGTGATGCGGCGCGCAGGGAATTCATAGCGTGCATTCTGGATCGCCGCCCGTACGCGGTCGCGCGCTTCCTTCACCTCGGTTTCCGGGAGGCCGACCAGCGTGAACGCTGGCAGGCCGTTGGCCAGATGCGCCTCGACCACCACCTCCGGCGCATGCATGCCGTTCAGCGCCCGGCTTTTGACGACGGCAACGGCCACTTAGGCGTCTTGGCTCTGCTGCTTTTCCAGTTCGGTCAGCCGCGCCTCGAGTTGCGCGAGCTTCGCGCGCGTGCGCGCCAGCACTTCGGTCTGCACGTCGAATTCCTCGCGGCTCACCATATCCAGCTTGCCGAGCATCGACGTGACGCCGGCCTTGAGATTCTGTTCGATGTCCTTGGCGGGGGATTGCTTCATGACCTCGCCCAGCTTGCCGACCAGATCGTTGATGAATGCAGGGGTGGGGAATTTCGGATTCGGGTTCATACGGCCTCCATGACAGGGAGAGTGTAACAAGCACTGCCCTGGTGGCGTACAGCAGCAACAGATCGAAGCATGCGGCACGAAGAGGGTGCATGACGATTTGATGGTGCACCATGAAAGTGCGGACTATTCTGGGTTGGGCGGATTGATTGATTTAACTGTTTGTTTTTAAACGAAATAAATATTGGCATGGCTTGTGCTCATTGTGGAGTGCGATTTTGCGCGCCCTTATTCAAACAGGAGAAATTCATGAAAAAACTCGTACACGCTTTGGTTCTGACCGGTCTGGTGGGCGCGCCCACCTTCGCCATGGCCGATGAACCCGCTTCGCCGCATACCTTGAGCGCCAATGTCAGCCTCACCTCCAATTATGTTTTCCGTGGTATTTCGCAAACGGGCGGCGAGCCCGCCATCCAGGGTGGCCTCGACTATTCGCACAGCAGCGGTTTCTACCTCGGCACCTGGGGTTCCAACGTAGGCTGGCTGACTGAATTCCAAGGATATGACAGCGGCAGCATGGAACTCGATCTCTATGGCGGCTACCGCAACAGCATCGGGCCAGTCAGCTATGACGTGGGTGCGATCCGCTACATGTATCCGGGCAGCAAGAACAACACGAATCCTGCCAATACCACGCTTCCCGGGGCCTGGACTTCGGAAGCCTATGTTTCCGCAGGCTGGAAATGGTTCACCGCCAAGTATTCCTACTATCTGAGCGATTCGGTGTTCGGCGTCGGCCCGAATGCCAATGGTTCCTACTATTTCGATCTTTCCGGCAGCCTGCCCGTTGGTGAAACCGGCCTGACCCTGGGCGCGCACTGGGGCACCTTCCACTTCAAGAACGTGAGCACGGCGAACTACGACGACTGGAAAATCAGCGCAGCCTACGACATGGGCAAGCTGGGCAAGCTGGGTGACGGGGTCACGCTTGGGGTGGCTTACACCGACACCAATGCCGACAAAGGTTTCTGGACACAAGGGAATGGCGAATACCTGGGCAAGGGCACGACCACCGTGTCGATTTCCAAGGCTTTCTAATGCGCTGACCAACCGGGGCGGTTCACACAACTGCTCCCCTACTTTTCTTGCCCTAACTTGGGAGACATCATGAAATTCGTAACGGCAATCATCAAGCCGTTCAAGCTGGACGAAGTGCGCGAGGCCTTGTCGGCCATCGGCGTCACCGGCCTGACGGTTACGGAAGTAAAGGGATTTGGGCGGCAGAAGGGTCACACCGAGTTGTATCGCGGCGCGGAGTATGTGGTCGACTTCCTGCCCAAAGTGAAGATCGAGGTGGCCATCAAGGCCGAGTTGCTGGAGCGCGTGATCGAGGCCATCGAGAAGTCGGCCAACACCGGCAAGATCGGCGACGGCAAGATTTTTGTCACCAGCCTGGAGCAGGTCGTGCGCATCCGCACGGGCGAATCCGGCCCCGACGCCCTGTGAGGAGCCTGAATATGAAAAAGCTATTTGCTTCGTTGGGCCTGATGTTTGCCCTCCTGTCTCCCAATCTCGTTCTGGCGGAAGACGCGGCCCCGGCCCCGGAAGCGGCTGCGGTCGAATCCGCCGCGCCTGCGATGGCAGCACCGGCTGAGGCCGCCGCGCCGGCCGCCGAGGCACCCGCACCCGCTCCCGCAGCCGAGGTGCCCAAGCTGGATTCCGGCGCCACGGCTTGGATGCTGACGTCCACCGCCCTGGTGCTGCTGATGACGATTCCCGGCCTGGCCCTGTTTTACGGCGGCATGGTGCGGAAGAAGAACGTCCTCGGCACCATGATGCAAAGCTTCGCCATCACCGCCATGATCACGGTGTTGTGGATGGTGGCGGGCTACAGCATCGCCTTCGACACGACGGGGATGGCGAAAGGGGTCACCAACTTCTATTCCTTCTTCGGCAGTCTTTCCAAGGCCTTCCTGGCCGGCATGGGCAAGGACAGCCTGACCGGCGTCATCCCCGAGTCGGTGTTCATGACCTTCCAGATGACGTTCGCGATCATCACGCCGGCCCTTATTACCGGTGCATTCGCCGACCGCATGAAGTTCTCGGCGATGATGTGGTTCACTGGCCTGTGGTCGCTGCTGGTGTACGCGCCGATCGCGCACATGGTCTGGTCCGGCGACGGCGGCTTCATGTGGGACATGGGCGTGCTGGACTTCGCCGGCGGTACCGTGGTGCACATCAACGCCGGTGTGGCAGGCCTGGTCGCCGCCCTGGTGCTGGGTCCGCGCCTCGGCTACGGCAAGGAGCCCATGGCGCCGCACAACCTGACCCTGACGGTGATCGGCGCGGCCATGCTGTGGGTGGGCTGGTTCGGCTTCAACGCGGGTTCCGCGGTGGCTGCCGATGGCCGTGCGGGGATGGCCATGGCCGTCACCCAGATCGCCACCGGTGCGGCCGCGCTGGGCTGGATGTTTGCGGAATGGATGAGCAAGGGCAAGCCGAGCGTGCTGGGCATCGCCTCCGGCGCAGTCGCCGGTCTGGTGGCCATCACGCCGGCGTCCGGTTTTGTCGGTCCCACGGGCGGTCTCGTCATCGGCCTCGTCGCCGGCGCGGTCTGCTTCTGGTCGGCCACGTCGCTCAAGCGTATGCTGAAGTATGACGATTCGCTGGATGCCTTCGGCGTGCACGGTATCGGCGGTATCGTCGGCGCAATCCTGACCGGCTACTTCGCAGTCGAATCGATCGGCGGCACTGCTGGCAGCATGGCCCAGGTCGTGACCCAGATCGAAGGCGTGCTCATCACCATCGCCTACACCGCGATCGGCACCTACATCATCCTGAAGGTGCTGGATCTGGTCATGGGCCTGCGTGTGACCGAAGAACAGGAACGCGAGGGTCTGGACATCGCCCTGCATGGTGAACGTGTAGAGTGATGCAAGCAGGGGGAGGGATCCTCTCCCCCGCCCGCTTCAGAGTACATTTTCAGGGCGCCTTCGGGCGCCTTTTTCATTGGCCGCCTCATGGCTGCAGCGACACGCGTTCGCGGCCGGTCTGCGCCGTCCTGATTGAAAGCTTGCCGCTTGGGTGGCGTGCTGCGCGTACCTTTCAAGAACGCCAAAACAGTGCGTTTGCGCACTAAAAGAATGCTCGCAGGATGCTGGAAGTACAGGGGTTTTCTGCTGATTTTTCCTTTTTATTCATGGTGATAGATGTGGGTTGATGGTGTGGCATGGGGGTTGCTAATTAGGAAGTGAATATTACGAATATTCACTTTGGTAATACCCAACATCAAGGAGCCCACCATGAATGTGAAGCATCTCGGCAGCACCCTGAAGTCTTTGTTCATCCGGCTGGTGATCCCCGCTGCCGCCGCCCTGTCCATTTCGGCCCACGCAGCCCAGCCGCTCAAGATCGGCTACAGCGACTGGCCGGGCTGGGTCGCCTGGCAGGTCGCCATCGACAAGGGCTGGTTCAAGGAAGCCGGCGTCGCGGTCGATTTCGAATGGTTCGACTACTCCGCGTCGATGGACGCTTTCGCGGCCGGCAAGATCGATGCCGTGACCATGACCAACGGCGACGCCCTGGTGACCGGGGCGGCCGGCGGCAAGAGCGTCATGATCATGCTGACCGACTATTCCAACGGCAACGACATGATCGTCGCCAAGCCCGGCATCAAGTCGCTGAAGGATCTCAAGGGCAAGAAGGTGGCGGTCGAAGAAGGCCTGGTCGAGCACCTGCTGCTGCTCAACGGCCTCAAGAAGGCCGGCATGAAGGAATCCGACGTGACCCTGGTCAACGCCAAGACCAACGAGATGCCGCAGGTCCTCGCTTCCGGCGACGTTGCCGCGGTCGGCGCCTGGCAGCCGATCGCCGGCCAGGCCATGAAGGCCGTACCCGGATCGCGTCCGGTCTATACCTCGGCCAACGAACCCGGCCTGATCTACGACGTGCTTGCCGTCAGCCCGGCCAGCGCCAAGCAGAACAAGGCCGAATGGGCGAAGGTCGTGAAGGTCTGGGACCGCGTCGTCCACTACATCAATGATCCCAAGACCCAGCCCGACGCAGTGAAGATCATGGCTGCCCGGGTCGGCGTCACGCCGCAAGTCTATCTGCCCCTGCTCAAGGGAACCCATCTGCTGAGCCTGGCCGACGGCAAGAAGATCTATGTCAAAGGACCTGGCTTCGCGTCGCTGCATGGCTCCTCCAAGGTGGCTGACGACTTCAACGTGGCGAACGGGGTCTACAAGGCGCACCAGGACATCGACAGCTACCTCGATTCGTCTTTCACCAACGCCAAGTAAAACCGGAGCACGGAGCGGAAATGAGCACGACTTCCAAATGGCTGGGCAGCGTGGATGGGGATGCGCGCAAACGCATGCTGCTGGGAATCGGCTCGTTTCTGCTGCCATTGCTGGTCTGGTGTCTGGTCAGCTATGTGCCCTTCGTTTGGCATCCCAAGGTACACGTCATCGATCCTGGCGGCGTGGACTATTTCCAGGTCGATATGCTGGTCGACAAGACCATGTTCGCGGATGAAGTCGCCAACATGGAACGCGAGCACCTGGCTGTTCCGACCGGAAAATCCGCCAACCCGATCTATCTGCCGGCGCCCGATCAAGTGGCGAGGGCTTTCTACAACGGCTTCGTCAATCCGCCCCAGAGCAAGGACGTGCCCTCGATGCCGGCCAGCCTGTGGCACAGCATCCAGATCATTTTCTG
The DNA here is from genome assembly GCA_001899305.1 of Thiobacillus sp. 0-1251. Lineage (GTDB taxonomy): Bacteria > Pseudomonadota > Gammaproteobacteria > Burkholderiales > Thiobacillaceae > Thiobacillus. The sequence continues at coordinate 252,658 of MKWL01000022.1, forward strand.
GGGTTTCCTGATCTCGTCGATCGTCGGCGTGCCGCTGGGCATCCTGTCCGGCACCTATACCCTGATGGGACGGCTGAGCGAGCCGTTCATCGAATTCTTCCGCTATCTGCCGGCGCCGGCCTTCGGCGCCCTGGCAGTGGCCATCCTCGGCATCTACGATGGGCCCAAGATCGCCATCATCGTCATCGGCACCCTGTTCCAGCAGGTGCTGATCATCGCCAATACCACGCGCAAGCTGGAGGTCACCCTAATCGAGGCCGCCCGCACCCTGGGCACGCGCAATATCAAGCTGCTGAGCAAAGTGGTGGTGCCCGGCATCCTGCCCGATCTGTATCGCGACCAGCGCATCCTGCTTGGCTGGGCCTGGACCTATCTGATCGTCGCCGAGCTGATCGGCACGAGTTCCGGCATCACCTGGTTCATCACCCAGCAGGCGCGCTACCAGCATTTCGACAACGTCTATGCCGCCATCATGACCATCGGCATCATCGGCTTCGGCACCGACCTGATCCTGGCCCGGCTCGGCCGCCGTCTGTTTCCCTGGGATCGCACCCAGGATCGCCGCTGAGGAATCCCGCCATGAATCCGAACAATCTGCCCAGCTACCTGGACCAGTCGGAAGCCGTGAAGGCGCGCTTCGACCGGATCAACCAGCGCGAAACCATCCTTGAGGTGCGCGATCTCGGCAAACGCTACCGTTCGCTCCAGGGCGAGGTCGAGGCCCTGCGCGGCATCGACTTCAGCGTCCGCCGGCGCGAATTCGTCTGCGTGATCGGCCCCTCCGGCTGCGGCAAGTCGACACTGATCCGCATCCTCGCCGGCCTCGAAAGCCATACGTCCGGCGACGTGTTGCTGGACGGCAAACCGGTCACCGGTCCGGGGCAGGATCGCGGCATGGTGTTCCAAGGCTATTCCCTGTTTCCCTGGCTGACCGTGAAGAAAAACGTGATGTTCGGCCCCCAGATGAACGGTCGCGCCAAGGATGAGGCCGAGCGCGATGCCTTGCTGTGGCTGGATCTGGTCGGTTTGACCCAGTTTGCCGACGCCTATCCGCATCAGCTGTCCGGCGGCATGCGCCAGCGCGTCGCCATCGCTCGTGCGCTGGTCAACCAGCCGCGCATCCTGCTCATGGACGAGCCCTTCGGCGCGCTCGATGCCCAGACCCGTTCCAAGATGCAATCGCATTTGATCGACATCTGGAAGAACATCGACGTCACGGTGCTGTTCATCACGCACGATCTCGACGAGGCGATCTATCTGGCCGATCGCATCCTGGTGCTCAAGGCGCACCCCGGCGAAGTGCAGGAAGTGATCGAGGTGCCAGTACCGCGCCCGCGTTCGCCGGGCCAGTTCAATACGCCGGAATTCCGGGCCACCAAGGCGCGCCTGGAAGAACTCATCCATCCCGAGCGGGAACCCGAGCCGGAAGACGAACAGGCGGTGAAACCGCATCTGATCCGCTTCACTGACGTGCACGACAACGTGGAGTGATGCGATGAAGTGGTCCGATCTCACCTGGTCCGAAATTCCCGACGTGCTGGCCCGCTGCGGACATTCCGCCATCCTGCCGGTCGGCGCGACCGAGCAGCATGGCCCGCATCTGGGAACGGGCGTCGACTTCGTGATCGCCGAGCATCTCTGCGCCGCCGTTGCCGCGCAGACCGGCGTGCCCATGCTGCCGACGCTGCCGTACGGCTGCTCGCTCGGCCACAGCCGGCGCTGGCCCGGCACGATCGCGCTGCCGCCCATCACCCTCATCGAACTCGTCAAGCAGATCGGCGACTGGGCGTATCACGGCGGCGTCCGCCGACTGTTCATCGTCAATGCGCATGTCACCAACGCCGCGCCGCTGCGCTGCGCCTTGGAGATGCTGCGCGCCGAACACGACGACCTGATGGTCGCGGTGATCAACACCGCGACCCTGAGCGAACGCGTGCGTGAATTCCACGCCGCCGACGCCGCCGACTGGCACGCCAACGACGCCGAGACCTCGATCATGCTCGCCATCGCCCCCGAGGGCGTGCGCCCGGACAAGCTCGCCGAAGCCGACGATCCCGACCGCACCTGCGGCTGCATTTTCGCGCATCCCGTTAACCGCACCAGCCTCAACGGCGTCACCGGCACGCCCAGCCTGGCCAGTGCCGAGAAAGGCCAGCGCTGGTTCGACTGGCTGGTCGACGACCTCGCTGCGCTGGTTCGCACCGGCAGCGTCGAGACGCCGCCGCTGGCCCACTCCTATTTCGGGGACGCCGTCCCCGCCGCCACCACCCGATAGACAAGGACGCATCATGAACACGATCGACGATACCGCCGTACTGGAAAAACCGGACAGCAGTGCCCATCATCCGGCCGAAGCGACGGCCCAACTGCAGCGCGAGCTGATAGCCAAGGGCGTCAAGTACTGCATCGGCGCCTACGTCGACATCCACGGCGTGCCCAAGGCCAAGGTCGTGCCGATCGGCCATCTCGGCCAGATGGCAAAAGGTTCCGAGCGCTACACCGGCTACGCGCTGGATGGCCTCGGCCAAGCGCCCAACGACGACGAGCTGACCTCGGTGCCGGACCTCGACCGCGCCATCCAGCTGCCGTGGGAACCGAAGATCGCCTGGATTCCGGCGGACAACCATTTCCAGGGCAAGCCGTATGCGCTCAACACCCGCGTCGCGCTGAAGAACCAGCTGGCCGAGGCGGCCAAGCTCGGCTATGGCATGAATCTCGGCATCGAGTGCGAGATCTTCCTCCTGAAGCAGAACGAGGACGGCAGCCTGTCGGTCCCGGTCGCCGATGACAAGCTGACCAAGCCCTGCTACGACGTGCGCGGCTTCGTCGACAACTTCTCCTGGCTGGACAAGGTGGCGACCACGATCAACGACCTCGGCTGGGACCTGTATTCCTTCGACCACGAGGACGCCAACGGCCAGTTCGAGTTCGACTTCAACTACGCCGATGCGCTGACCACCTGCGACCGCCTGACCTTCTTCCGCTTCATGGCCAAGCACTACGCCAAGGAAGAGGGCCTGCTCGCGACCATGATGCCCAAGCCCTTCGCCGACAAGACCGGCAACGGCGCCCACTTCAACATGTCGATCTACGACCTTGCGACCGGCAAGAACCTGTTCGCCTGCGCGCCCGAGGACGATCCGCACGGCATCGGCCTGACCCCACTCGGCTACAGCTTCGTCGCCGGCATCCTCAAGCACGGCCGCGCGCTGTGCGCGGTGTTCGCGCCGACCGTGAATAGCTACAAACGCCTGGTGCGGCGCGGCGCCATGAGCTACTTCTCGTGGGCGCCGGTGTTCAACTCCTGGGGCTCGAACAACCGCACCAACTCCGTACGCATCCCGGCCGGCGGCGGCCGCTGCGAATCGCGCAATGCCGACGGCGCGGTGAATCCCTACCTCGCCGCCACGCTGGTGCTGGCCGCCGGCCTCGAAGGCATCCGCGAGGGGCTGAACCCGGGCAACCCGAACGAGGACAACCTGTACGCGATTTCCGAAGAAGAGCGCCGCGCGCGCGGCATCGCGTTCCTGCCGCAGACCCTGCAGGAGGCGGTCGCCGCCTTCGCCGCCGACCCGCTGGTCGAGGCCACCCTGGGCACGGAGCTGCGCGACGAATTCGTCCGCTACAAGACCGAGGAGTGGGAGGCCTACCACCTCGCCGTCAGCAAGTGGGAAGTGGAACGCTACAGCTACATGTTCTGAACCATGAAGCCGAACCGCCTGGACAGGCCTGCCACCCTCGTCAGCCGCATCAGCGTTTCGCTGCAACCCGACCTGCTGTCGGAACTGGACGGCATGGTGGAGAGCCGCGGCTACGACAGCCGCTCGCAGGCGATCGGCGAAATGGTCCAGTACCAGCTGGCCGAGCACAAGCGGTCGCTCGGCAACGAAGTCATGGCCGGCACGCTCACGCTGCTTTACAACCGTTCCACGCGCGGCCTGCAGGGGCGGCTGGCGGACCTGCAATACCAGTACATCGCCGAGGTGGTCAGCTCGCTGCACGTGCACCTGACCGAGGACCGCATGCTGGAGGTGCTGCTGGTGCAGGGACCGGCCGCCAGGTTGCAGGCCATCAGTGACGAAATGCTCGCCCAGCGCGGCGTCATCACCGGACGGCTGGAATTGCTGGCGGCGGTGATCCCGCCGCTGCATGCGCCCGGCGGCGCCCCATAATCTAACGACTGGATTTCATATGGCACAAGACATCAACCCCATTCCCCCGGCGCTGTTCCTGTGGGAAGAAGCTCTGCCCGGCGGCTGCCACTGGTCAGGCATCGTCCGCCGCGGCAACGCGCTCAGGCTGACCGATCTCTCCGGCCGCGCCAACGTCTCGGCGCTGTTCTACAACGCCGAGGAGAAGCTCGAGCGCTACAACATGCCCGACACCCTCAAGGCGCAGCACACTGCGCACCTGACGACGGGCCACGCGCTCTATTCGGACATGGGCCATGTGCTGTGCTCGGTCATCCACGATACCTGCGGATGGCATGACACCGTGTGCGGCACCAGCGACGCCGGGACGGTGAAGGCGAAGTACGGCGAGGCCACCTACCAGACCCACCGCAACGCCATGCACCGCAACGGCCGCGACGGCCTGCTGGTCGAGTTGGGCAAATGGGGGCTGGGCAAGCGCGACGTGGTGCCGAATGCGAATTTCTTCAGCAAGGCCGTCGCCGACGACGCCGGCCGGTTGCACTTCGACGCGTCGAGTTCGCGCCCTGGTGCGTATCTGGACCTGCGCTTCGAGATGAACGTGCTGGTCGTGCTCTCGGCCGCGCCGCACCCGCTCGACCCGCGCCCCGACTATGCGCCGGGCGATGTCATGCTGACCGCGTGGAAGGCCGGCGCCCCAGGCGCGGATGACGTCTGCCGCAACCACTGTCCGGAAAACCAGCGCGGCTTCTATCAAACCGAAATTCTTTATCGCTGAGGCCAACCATGAGCACCTTCAACCTCGTCGAGAGCCCCCTCGATCCCGGCCAGGCCGTGGTCGATGCCGTCGTCAACGCCGGCGATCCGTGGATTCACGAAATCAAAAAAGGCCAGGTCTTCCGCATCCTCGACCTCGAGGGCAACCAGGCCGTCGACACGCTGTTTTACAACGCGCATGACCCCGAGGAACGCTACAGTTCCACCGATACCGTGCGCGCGCAGGGGGCGCTCTACCTCACCGCCGGCACGCGACTGATGTCCAGCGAAGGCAGGGCCATGCTGACGATCACCGCCGACACCTGTGGTCGTCACGACACCCTCGGCGGCGCCTGCTCGTGCGAAAGCAACACCGTCCGCTATGCGCTGAACAAGCGGCCGATGCATTCCTGCCGCGACAGCTTTCTGCATGCGCTCGCGCATTACGACGGCGGCCTGACCAAGCGCGACATCACCAGCAACATCAACTTCTTCATGAACGTGCCGGTGACGCCAGAAGGGGGCCTGACCTTCGCCGACGGCGTGTCGGCGCCCGGCAAGTACGTCGAGATGCGCGCCGAGATGGACGTGCTGTGCCTGATCTCGAACTGCCCGCAATTGAACAACCCCTGCAACGCCTACAACCCGACGCCGATCCGGGTATTGATCTGGGACGTACCAAGCCAATAACAAACAATAATCCACGGCGGGACGGCCCGCCGCGGAGACTGCACGCGGGACGACCCGCAAGGAAGCCAACATGTTCGACAAGGTTCTCATCGCCAACCGCGGCGCCATCGCCTGCCGCATCATCCGCACCCTCCGCCGCATGGGGGTGAAATCGGTCGCCGTCCATTCCGAGGCCGACCGCCATTCGCTGCACGTGCGCCTTGCCGACGAGGCGGTCGAGATCGGTCCGGCGCCCGCCGCGCAGAGCTATCTGCGCGGCGACAGGATTCTGGATGCAGCCCGGACCACCTGCGCCCAGGCGATCCACCCCGGCTACGGTTTCCTCTCCGAGAATCCCGGCTTCGCCGAGGACTGCGCCGCCGCCGGCATCGCCTTCATCGGCCCCAGCCCGGACCAGATGCGCGCCTTCGGCCTCAAACACACCGCGCGCGACCTGGCTGAGCACAACAAGGTGCCGCTCCTGCCCGGCTCCGGCCTGCTGTCCGACGCCGGCCACGCCCAGGCCGAGGCCGCGCGGATCGGCTATCCGGTGATGCTGAAAAGCACGGCCGGCGGTGGCGGCATCGGCATGCGCCTGATCTGGAGCGCCGACGAGCTGGTCGAGGCCTTCCAGTCGGTCGAGCGGCTGGCGCGCGCCAACTTCAAGGAAGCCGGCATCTTCCTGGAGAAATATGTCGAGCACGCACGCCACATCGAGGTGCAGATCTTCGGCGACGGCCGTGGCCGAGTCGTCGCGTTGGGCGAGCGCGATTGTTCCGTTCAAAGACGCAACCAGAAAGTCATCGAGGAAACCCCGGCGCCCGGCCTCACCGATGCGCAACGGTCGAACCTGCTCACCACTGCGGTGCGCCTCGGCGAAGCGGTCGGCTACCGTTCCGCCGGCACGGTCGAGTTCGTCTACGACACGCAGAGCGGCGAGTTTTATTTCCTCGAAGTGAACACGCGGCTGCAGGTCGAGCACGGCGTCACCGAGGAAGTCACCGGCGTCGACCTGGTCGAATGGATGGTGCGCGAAGCCGCTGGCGAGCTCGATCTGACCGGCTTCAGGGCCGAACCGCAAGGCGCCTCCATGCAGGTGCGGCTCTACGCCGAAGACCCGGGCAAAGATTTCCAGCCCGCCGCCGGCGTGCTGACCGAGGCCGTGTTCCCGGCGGACGCGCGTATCGAAACCTGGGTCGAGCGCGGTTCCGACGTGCCGCCGTTCTACGACCCCATGGTCGCCAAGATCATCGTCAAGGGCCGCGACCGCGCCGAGGCGCTGGAAAAAATGCAGCAGGTGCTGGCCGGTACCCGTGTCGCCGGTATCGAGACCAATCTCGGCTACCTCGGCCAGATCGTGCGCGACAAGGTGTTCGCCGAAGGCCGTCAGACCACGCGCTACCTCAACGCCTTTCACTACCGGCCGGCGACGGTCGACGTGATCGAGCCTGGTGTGCAGTCGAGCATCCAGGACCGGCCCGGCCGCACCGGCTATTGGGACGTCGGCGTGCCGCCGTCCGGGCCGATGGACGCGCTGGCGCTGCGCCTCGCCAACAAACTGGCCGGCAATGCCGAAGGCACGGCCGCGTTGGAACTGACCGTGGCCGGCCCCACGCTGCGCTTCAACTGCAACAGCGTGATCGCGCTCGGCGGCGCCGACATGGGTGCCGAGCTCGACGGGCAGCCCTTGGCCAATTGGGCCGCACATGCGGTGAAGAGCGGCAGCCTCCTCAAGCTCGGTGCGATCCGAGACACCGGCTGCCGCACCTATCTCGCGGTGCACGGCGGCTTCGACGTGCCGGACTACCTCGGCAGCAAGGCGACCTTCACCCTCGGCCAGTTCGGCGGACACGCCGGGCGCACGCTGCGGGTCGGCGACGTGCTGCACATTCCGGCGGCCGAGGATGCGGCCATCGGGGACGTACTGCCGGCAGCGTTGATTCCGGCCTATACCAACGCCTGGGACATTGGCGTGCTCTACGGCCCGCACGGTGCGCCGGATTTCTTTACCGACGCCGACATCGAGATGTTCTTTTCCACCGACTGGGAAGTGCATTACAACTCCAGCCGCACCGGCGTCCGATTGATCGGCCCGCGCCCCCAGTGGGCGCGCAAGGACGGCGGCGAGGCCGGACTGCACCCGTCCAACATCCACGACAACGCCTACGCCATCGGCGCGGTCGATTTCACCGGCGACATGCCGGTGATCCTCGGCCCGGACGGCCCCAGCCTCGGCGGCTTCGTCTGCCCGGCCACCATCGTGCAGGCCGAGCTGTGGAAGATGGGGCAACTGCGCCCTGGCGACACGGTGCGTTTCAAGCGTCTCTCGCAGGCGCAGGCCGAGCGTATGGAAGCGGCGCAGGATGCCGCCATCGCCAGCCTGGTCGTGCCGGCCGCGGTGGTCGCTGATGCGGAGCCGCACGCCGAACCCGTGCTGCATCGCATCCCGGAAACCGACAACCCCGTCGCCGTCGTCTACCGTCGTGCCGGCGACAAGTACCTACTGGTCGAATACGGCCCGCTGGTGCTCGACCTCAACCTGCGCTTCCGCGTGCATGCGCTGATGACGCGGCTGCAGGCCGATGCGGTGCCGGGCATCCTCGACCTCACCCCCGGCATCCGTTCGCTGCAGGTGCACTACGACTCGCGCGTGCTGCCGCTGTCCCGGCTGATGGATATCCTGCTGGCGGCGGAACAGGCGCTGCCCGCGATCGAGGACATGCAGGTGCCGACCCGTATCGTGCACCTGCCGCTGTCGTGGGACGACGCGGCGACGAAATTGGCGATCGAGAAATACATGCAGTCGGTGCGCAAGGACGCGCCCTGGTGCCCCTCCAACATCGAATTCATCCGCCGCATCAACGGGCTCGAATCGATCGAGGAGGTGAAGCGGATCGTCTTCGACGCCAGCTACCTGGTCATGGGGCTGGGTGACGTCTACCTCGGCGCGCCGGTGGCGACGCCGGTCGATCCAAGGCATAGATTGGTCACCACCAAGTACAACCCGGCACGCACCTGGACGCCGGAGAACGCCGTCGGCATCGGCGGCGCCTACATGTGTGTCTACGGCATGGAAGGCCCTGGCGGCTACCAGTTCGTCGGCCGTACGCTGCAGATGTGGAACCGCTGGCGGCAGACGGCGGCGTTCACCGACGGCAAGCCATGGCTGCTGCGTTTCTTCGACCAGGTGCGCTTCTTCCCGGTGAGCGAATCTGAGCTGCTGAAAATCCGCGAGGATTTCCCGCTCGGCCGCTTCCCGCTGAAGATCGAGGAAACCACGTTCAGCCTGCGCGACTACAACGCCTTTCTTGCCGACAACAACGCATCCATCACCGCCTTCAAGACGCAGCAGCAGGCCTCGTTCGACGCCGAGCGCGAGCGCTGGCGTGCCAGCGGCCAGGCCGACTACGCCAACGACCTGACCGTGGCAGAAGCCGCGCCAGACAGCGAACTCGACCTGCCCGAGAATGGCCGTGCCCTTGCCAGCCACGTCGCCGGCAACGTGTGGAAAGTCGAAGTGGAAGCGGGCGCCGAGGTGAAGCAGGGCGACACCCTCGTCATCGTCGAATCGATGAAGATGGAGTTCGCCGTGCTGGCGCCGTGCGACGGTCGTGTCCACAAGGTGTTCTGCCGCGAAGGCGGGCAGGTGAGCGCCGGACAGGACCTGCTGGTGCTGGTGAGCGAGGGCGGAGCCGCATGAGCATCTCGCTCGACATCGCCAGCCTGCGCCGCCGCTATCTATCCGGCGAGCTCACCCCGCTTGTGCTGGTGGAGGAAATGCTTGCCCGCATGGCTGGCGAGGACAGCCACGCCATCTGGATCAGCCGTCTCGACGCCGATGCGCTGCGTGCCTATGCAGGAAATCTCGAGGGTAAGGACATCGACAGCCTGCCGCTCTACGGCATTCCCTTCGCCATCAAGGACAACATCGATCTTGCCGGCTTGCCGACCACCGCCGCCTGCCCGGAATATGCCTATACGCCGGCGCAACACGCTGCCGTCGTGCAGCGCCTGATCGACGCCGGTGCGATCCCCCTGGGCAAGACCAGCCTCGACCAGTTCGCCACCGGACTGAACGGCACGCGCTCGCCCTACGGCGCCTGCCGCAACGCCTTCGACCCGGCTTACATCTCCGGCGGCTCCAGTTCCGGCTCGGCCGTGGCCGTGGCGCTGGGGCTGGCGAGCTTCTCGCTCGGCACCGACACCGCCGGCTCCGGCCGCGTGCCAGCCGCGTTCAACAATCTGGTGGGCCACAAGCCGAGCTGCGGCGCGCTCTCCACGCGCGGCGTGGTGCCAGCCTGCCGCTCGCTCGATGCGGTGTCCATCTTCGCGCTGACGGCCGAGGATGCCGAGCGCGTGCTGGCGGTCACCGCCGGCTTCGATGCCGACGACGCGTATTCGCGCCCGCTGGCGCCGTACGGCTTCGACTTCGGCCGCGCGGCCGGTTTCCGTTTTGGTCTGCCCCGGCAAAAAGACCTGCAATTCTTCGGCAACGCCGACGCGGAACGGTTGTTCGCCGCGTCCGTGGACAGACTGAAATCGCTCGGCGGCACAGCGGTCGAAATCGACCTTGGCCCCTTCCTCGACACCGCGCGCCTGCTTTACGGCGGCCCTTGGGTCGCCGAGCGCTACCTGGCCATTCGCGACTTCTTCGACGCACAACCGGACACGATTTTTCCGCCCGTGCGCGAGATCATCGCCAGCGGCCGCGACATCAGCGCCGCCGACACCTTCGCCCATCTCTACACATTGCGCGCACTCAAGCGGACATGCGACGCAGTATGGAACGACATCGACGTGATGCTCACCCCGACGGCGGGGACGATCTACCGCATCGATGACATGCAGGCCGACCCGATCCGTCTCAACTCCCATCTCGGCTATTACACCAACTTCATGAATCTGCTGGACTTGACTGCTACCGCGGTGCCGGCCGGGTTCCAGAACGACGGCCTACCGTTCGGCGTCACGCTCATCGCGCCGCCGCACCAGGACGGCCCGCTGCTGCATCTGGCGTCGCGCGTGCAGCAGGCGCTCGGTGGCAAGCTGGGCGCAACCGATCACGCGCTGCCACCAGCCGAACCGTTGAGCCTGCTGCCGGATGGCCAGGTGCGGCTGGCCGTCGTCGGCGCCCACCTGAGCGGCCTGCCATTGAACTTCCAGCTCACCGGACGCAACGCACGCCTGGTGAGCACCACGCAGACCGCCGCCAAATACCGCTTCTATGCCCTGCCAGACGGCAAGCGGCCCGGACTTGTCCAGGTGCAGGAAGGCGGTGCCGCCATCGCCTGCGAAGTCTGGGAAATGCCCGCCAGCCAGTTCGGCTCCTTCGTCGACGGCATCCCAGCGCCGCTCGGCATCGGCAAGCTGGAACTGGCCGATGGATCGGTGGTGAACGGATTCATCTGCGAAGGCGTCGGCATGACCGATGCACGGGACATTACGGAATACGGCGGATGGCGAGCGTGGCTGGCGGCGAGGGGGGATGGCTTCTAACGGCCCGAAGTGGACATTCATGCGCTAGCCGGGACCGGCTGTTCCTCGGCCCAAGCGGCCTCTAAGGAAATCCATGAGAGTGTCTGCTCCCGGCCAGGAAGCAGACATGCTCTTATGCGCTATTCAAAGATCGTCCAGTGGGCTTGTACCGGTTTTCATGGCCTGATTTACATGCGTATAGATCATCGTCGTTTGAAGGCTGCGATGACCCAGGCGTAACTGGATTGTTCGGATGTCCGTGCCAGAAGCCAGCAGATGCGTAGAAAAGCTGTGACGAAGCGTATGGACACTCGCGTGCTTATGAATCCCTGTTCGGTGTAAAGCTTGTTTAAATGCCCGCTGGATCGTTGAGTCTGACGCGTGCCAGCGCACCATTCGGCCTGAGTCACCCCAGGGCCGCAATACGGCGGACGGAAGACGAACTGCCAGGAAAAAGTGGATGAGGCTGACGGGTACTTCTTGGCCAGCGCATTCGGCATAGGCGCCAGGCCCGCGCCCTGGGCCAGGTCCTCCTTGTGCAGAATCGCTACCCTGAGCAGATGCTTTTCCAGGGGGCCGCATAATTGCGCCGGCAGGACGCTAGTCCGGTCTTTGCTCCCTTTGCTGTCTCGGATGTTGACCGTCCTGGCTCCCAGATCAACGTCCTTGACCCTGAGCGTGACACATTCATGCACCCTGAGACCTGCCCCATAAATCAGCTCAGACATTAATTGTGTCGTTCCTTCCATCAATCCCAGAACTGCCTTGGTCTCTTGCTTGGTCAGTACCACCGGAACACGATGACGCTGCTGTACCCGTTTGAGGCCTGTCATTTCCCCTAAAGGCTTGGACAAGACGCTCTCATACAGGAACACCACGGCATTCAATGCCTGGCTTTGGGTTGAGGCAGAAACTCGGCGCTTGATCGCCAGATGATTCAGGAAGGATTCGACATCACTGGAGCCAAGTTGGGCTGGGTGCTGCTTGTTGTGAAACAGGATGTATTGCCGGATCCAGTAGCGGTATGCCTGTTCGGTTCGCTGGCTGAAATGCCGGCGACGGCAGACGACAGAGACTTGATCAAGCAGACGGGGTTGCTGACCCCATGACTTTCACTCCTTTTGTGATGAAAAAAAGCACAGGGTAGGGTAGACCGAGGAAGCCAGGCTAGCTGTCAGTATTATTGGGGGTTATTATACGGACGCATGAAAACAAAAACGATTAAGAATCAGGAGGATATGTGGTTATGAGGGACGCCCTAAATAATAATGTTATACGGACGCTGATGTCCGTATATTAACTGTTAGGCAACTCATGCATACCTTGGCTAAGTTCCTTTTCTTCTTGGCAAGCGCTGTCACGGTGGTCGTGATTAGCGCTTTCCTTTTCGTCGGTCTTGTCGGTGACAGCGAAAAAGCCACCTTTGCTCTTGGCTGGTTGTCTACCGTTGCCATTGCCGTCTGGCTTTCGGTCGCTGGCATCTTAGTCCTTCTGATGGCCACTACTGCAAAGGCAGGCCAAGCCAAGCTAATTGGAACGCACTCGTTCTACGAATGGGGCATTTTGGCCCTATTGCTGCTATTGGCTGCACACTTCATCAACTCAAGTTACTCGTCCGTATGGAGTGGAGTGACAGATCGTTGGTATTCCAGCCCCGTGTGGCCGATGCTGACACTCTTGGCGGGGCTGACCGCTCTAGTTGCTGGCGTTGCTCTGCTACTGAGGCACAAGTGGTCGTTGCAGCTGTTGCTGGTTGCAGTTCTTGCCCTCTTCCTTAGGTCAAACTACGAGACTGTCCCTATGTTTCAAGCGATGCCATTCACCGCTTTCTTCGTCGGTGCTGGTATCAAGAATTTTGCGGCGATGATCGTGCTTGCCTCATATGTCTATCTCAGGAAAAGTCAGTCAAATGCCTAACTCTGCATATATGGACTCCCCCCAATAGCAAGAAACCCGATCGATAGTTGTGGCTGGTTGGAATTGCGTGCAGTCGTATATCCGGCATCTTGAGTGGGTT
>MKWL01000023.1 GCA_001899305.1 Thiobacillus sp. 0-1251
GGATGATCGGCATCGATCAGGTCGGCGATACGCCAGTCGCAGCGTGAGGTCACTTCGGCTACCGTGGGATCGCGGTACAGGCCGAGGAAACTCATCGCAGTGGACAGCACGCCCGAGCGTTCGTTGTCGCTCTTGTTGAGCACCTCGCGTGCGGCTGATGCGACCACGGGATGCGGTGCATCGCCGAGATGGGTTGTGGTCATCATCCGATGCAGCGTCAGCTCGAAGGGTGAGGCCGGATCGGACAGGAAGTTGGCGACGCCGCGCAGCGTCTTGTCCTCGCTGGCGTAGAGCACATGCAGGATCGCGCCGACCAGCAGGGCATGCGAGGTTTTCTCCCAGTGGTTGCGCCGCTCAAGCGCACCTTCTGGGTCGACCAGGATGTCGGCGATGTTCTGCACGTCGCGTACTTCGTGCATGCCGCGCCGCACTTCGAGCAGCGGGTTGTAGGCGGCCGATTTCGCATCGGTCGGGTTGAACAGCAGGCAGTGCGAGAAGCGCGAGCGCCAGCCGGCGGTCAAGTTCCAGTTTTCGCCCTTGATGTCGTGGATGACGGTAGAGCCGGGCCAGGAGAGCAGGGTGGGGATGACCAGGCCTACACCCTTGCCGGAGCGGGTGGGCGCGAAGGCCATCACATGCTCGGGGCCTTCATGGCGAAGGTAGTCGCCGTCCTTGCGGCCGAGGAAAACCCCGACGGGTTCGGTCAGGCCGGAACGCTGGATTTCAGCGGGGAGTGCCCAGCGTGCCGAACCGTAGGTCGTGACCAGCTTGGATTGCCGTGCGCGCCACACCGACATGGCGATGGCCGCAATGGCGCCGGCGAAGCCGCTGCACGCCGCGATGGCACCGCCGCGCAGGAAAATGTCGGGCGCATAGGCGTCGAAGAAGTACCACCATTCGAACAGCCGCCATGGGTGATAGACGGGCGTTCCCAGCAGGTCGAACCACGGCGCACCAAGGCGTAGCTGGTAGCCCAGTTGCGCGGCGGTCCACTGGGTGGCACCCCAGGTTCCCGCGATCACGATCCCGAACACCGCCAGGATCTGACCGAACAGCACACTGGTTCCCTGCATCACGACCTCCTGAAGCGCACTCCAAACAAGACGCGGACAAGCACGTGCCGCATGCGTCAGATTGGGTGTCGAATCAGTGCCGGTCAAAGACCGTTATCGGGATAGCGGAGACGGAGAAAACAAGATTTCATGCACCGTAGAAATCGATGGGTCAGTGGCAAAGGGCAGCGCGTTTCGGCGTGTATGGCGGTCCTCCGGAAAAATACATTCGGATGCCAACGAGCAGGCGCACGAACTCGTCTCTATCGGATTCTTCCGATCGAGACGGGATGCGGCGGCGCGATCGCGGGTCAGTCTTGCGGAGCTGGCTGCGGTGTGTACTTGCCTTTGCCGTCACCCATGAAACGTCGGCGGAAGGCCTCGGCCGCGGCGTTGCAAGTGGCATCGCCCATCTTTGAGTGGTCCTCCTTGCACAGACGCCGCACCTCCTTGAGCCGTTCCGGATTGGCGACCAGCGATTCGGCGGTATCCGTGGGGACGGGCTGCCCGCATGCGGTGAGTGCGGCGGCTGTAATAATTATTATGTGCTTCATCTTTTGTCCTCCCAGGCTTTGGCACGATGAAACCCGGCGCGTCATGTTGGGTTGTCGCGTGCCAGTGGTTTGGCCGGATTGGCTCGGTCGATAAAACGACTCAACTGGTCGGATGGATCCACGTCGGGCCGCAGCAAGTAAGTGGTCAGCCTCGGCGAGCGCCCGGCCAATGGGCGCGCGACGACTTCCTGGTGGCGGCATACGGGGAGGTGCGAGGCGCTGGCCAAGCCCAGGCCGTAGCCCGCAGCCACCAGTGTTATCATCAAATCGAGGGTGGCAACATGCTCCGCCACGATGGGTTGCGTATTCGCGGCACGCAATACGCCCTCGATTTGCCGGCAGTAGCCTTCGCAGCTTTCCGGCTGGCACAGCACCAGGGGATATCGCAACACTTCTTCCAGTGGGATGCGTTTGTGCGCCAGCAGCGGATGACGTGCGGGAACGGCGACGACGAGCGCGTCGCTCCATACCGGCTCGGCGATGATGCCTTGACCCACATCGTCGAACTGCGCGAAACCCGCGTCGTACAAACCACTGCGCAAGCCCTTCACCTGCTGCGAGAGCGGTTTTTCAAACAGGCGGATTTCCACCTCCGGTTCTTCTTCCCGGCATTGGGCTAGTACTGCGGCAAGCCGTGGCTGAGCGACGTTATCAGACAGCGCGATACGCAGAATGCCGCGATAGCCGGTGGCGGCCGCTTTGACGCTCGCCTTGGCTTGATCAATTGTTATGAAGACGCGCCGGACATCCTCCAGAAAAACCTGCCCAGCCCAAGTCAGGCGGGTGCTGCGTGTGGTACGCTCGAACAACTGAGCGCTCAGGGCGTGTTCCAGTTCCTTGATAGCGCGCGAGAGCGGCGACTGCTCGATGTGCAGACGTTCGGCCGCGCGGGCGAAGTGGAGTTCTTCGGCCACGGCAACAAAATAGCGGAGGTGTCGCAGCTCCAAGGCTAGGATCCGTTCCAGCTACATCAAGGCAAACGGCTGAATGCCATCGATGGTGGGACTAGGGATTGTCTTCCAAGCGCCCATGATTTGCTCATCCCTGGCGCTCGGGGAAACACTGATTTAAAAATCGCATTGTGGCAATGCATTCAATGGCTTGGGACAATTGCGGCTGAAGCGCAGGGACCTACGTGTCGGTTTCACTCGGTCTGATGGCCTGAATCTTTCCTTATCCAAACCACACCCGTGTGCATAGATCAGTGTCTCCTTAAAGGAACAAACGGTACACCGTATTCTGGCTCTCCTCCAATAATGGGTAGCCGAGCGCCCCGAGAAAATGGCCAAATTCCGCTTGGTCGGTTTGCGGCACCTGCAAGCCGACCAGGATCGAGCCGGAATCGGCACCATGGTGTCGGTAGTGGAACAAGCTGATGTTCCAGTTTGTCGCCAATGTCGAAAGGAACTTCATCAGCGCGCCCGGCCGCTCCGGAAACTCCAAGCGAAACAGGCGCTCATTCTCCGCAAGCGGTGAACGGCCACCGATCATGTAGCGTACATGCAGCTTGGCAAGTTCGTCGCCGGTTAGATCGATGGCCGCGAAACCATGTTCTCTAAACGTCCGGGCGATCTCGGCCGATTCGCCGCGCTGGGAAATCTGCACACCAACGAAAACATGAGCGGTAGATTCATCGGCGATACGGTAATTGAACTCGGTTACGTTGCGCGCGCCGATTAGTTCGCACATGTGTCTGAAGCTACCGCGCGCCTCTGGTATCGTCACTGCGAACAGTGCCTCGCGCTCTTCCCCGACCTCCGCGCGTTCGGCGACGAAGCGCAAGCGATCGAAGTTCATGTTGGCGCCGGAGGTAATCGCAATGAGTGTCTCTCCCACAAGGCCCTCACGCTCCGTGTATCGCTTCATGCCGGCCACGCTTAGCGCGCCCGCAGGCTCAAGCACGCTGCGCGTGTCTAGGAACACGTCTTTGATCGCCGCACACAGCGCGTCGGTATCGACAGTGATCACTTCATCGAGATAGGCCGTGCACAAACGGTACGTTTCTGCTCCGACTAGCTTGACCGCCGTGCTGTCCGAGAACAGGCCGACTTCCGTCAATGCTACACGATGCCCGGTAGCCATCGAACGCGCCATAGCGCTGGAATCAACGGTCTGTACGCCGATCACTTTGATTCCGGGGCGCACGGCTTTTACGTAGGTCGCCACGCCCGCTGCCAGTCCCCCGCCGCCGATCGGTACGAAGATCGTGTGAATCGGCCCTTGGTGCTGTCGGAGAATTTCCATGGCCACCGTACCCTGCCCAGCGATCACCTCTGGATCATCGAAAGGATGAACAAAGGTTAATCCACGCCGCTCTTGCAGTTTCGCCGCGTACGCATAGGCGTCGCTGTATGACTCCCCAGCTTGGATGATCTCGACCGTCGGCCCTCCGTGCAGCCGCACAGCATCGATTTTGACGCGTGGAGTCGTGACCGGCACGACGATAGTGGCAGCGACGTTGAGGCGGGCTGCCGCATAGGCGACCCCTTGGGCATGATTCCCCGCCGAGGCGGTGATGACTCCGCGCGCTAGCACGTCCAGCGGCATGTGCACCATCTTGTTGTACGCCCCTCGAAGCTTGAAAGAGAAGACAGGCTGGTTGTCCTCGCGCTTGAGCAACACGGAATTGCCGACGCGCGCCGAGAGATTGCGCGCTGAGTCGAGGCTGGTCTCGACAGCGACGTCGTAGACCCGTGCCGTGAGGATCTTCTTTACGTAGTCGTTCTGGCTCAATGGTTGTTCCAGTTCTGGTCGAACTGGCGAATCAATTGGAACTAGACATAGATTCACGGTGTTTTCCTTGCGTACGTTTGAGGACGACGTGCTCGCGCTGCTCCCAACACATTGGTTCTGTTCAGCCACCAGGAACGGGAGATAAGTTCGTCGATGTTCTGACCTGCTCAGCTGGCGGAACACACTCGAAACTGCTGGCGAGACGTCGGTCTCCCGCGCCGTTATAGTGCAGAGACGCTGGATAAACGCACGCCGGGCGTTCGAAGCGGACACCTGCCTCCGGCCTGTCATCGGCATATTTTGTGGCGACGAAGTGCGTGGGCCTCTTGCCGTGCTCGACCCAGGCCTGCAGGGCACTGATCACGTCGCGGTCAGGGCTATATTGTGTGGGAGGGGAGGAGCCGCCCAGCGTTGTTGGTCCTGGTCCGAAGCCGCAATGCCCCATGCCGGGCACCATGACTAAAAGCAGAGACTGCTGGGCCTTGGCTACGCCACCTTTACGCGCCGCGACGGCATTGAAATAGTCGATCGGGCGGGTCGGGGCATTCGTGGCATCGGCCCATCCCTGCGTTATGATCAGCTTTCCGCCACGTGCGGTGAAAGCTGAGATATCGGGGTTCGTAGCATTGACGATTGACGAGAGGCCTTTATCGACCCGCGACGCGTCCGCGCCAAAGTCGAACGTCGTCCAGTCCCACTCCGGATTTCCGAACACCGCGCTGGCCAGCAAAGGTTGAGCGTAGTAGACCGCGAGATGGCTTTGAATCGCCTCCCAGCCGCTTTCGCTACCAGGCGCAAAACCTGGGTAGATCACCTCCCCGGTCACGGAGTTTCGAACGGGGGAATAGAGCCGCTTGGCCTCCTCCACCTGTTTTGCGCTCAGGCACCCGCTGCCGTCGTCCCTACCCTTGCATTGCAATTGAGCTGGATCGAAATGACATTGAGAAGGATCGTCGAGAAAGCCGTTCTCGAGTCCTGGTGTTCCACCGCAACTTCTCAATGCCGCGCGATTGAGCAGGGCAAGCGCATCCTTCGTCAACCGGGCATCAGGTTGACGCGCGGGAAGCATGGCGCCCCACAAAAAGCTCTCCATCAATTGGCCGTAGTAAATGCCAGGCGACCGAGCGTCGACCCCGTCGTAATCTGACGAAAAGTTCTGGACCTCCTGCATCGCTTCGACGCCGCCGCAACCGCTGAAGTAGGAGTACTCCGGGCCACGGCCGTAGTAGGCATTCATGATTGCCTTGGCTGCGACTGTCATCGAATGAACGGAGAGATGGGCCCAGTTGCTCAGAGAGGTTGGATCGGCAGCCCAATCGAGGCGCTTTCCCGGCTCTCCAGATCCACTCCCTTTATATCCCGTGTCTCCACTTACCGTGGCAAAGCCGCGCCCTGTCCCTGTTGTTAATGCACGGTAGTCGATAAAGCCGCCGAATCCGCTCTTGCCGGCCCCAAGCAAACGACCGTTCCAGTCCAGTGGCATCCACACTTCGATGCCGAGTTTCTGCTTTGGCTCAGTCGATACTGTCGCCACAACACGGCATAAGGACACCTGGGTCGTAGTGATGCTTCCATCCACGTTTGTAAAACGGGTGCGGGACGGCAAGGTATGAGCGAGCTCGATTCGTGTGTCGGGTATAGCGGCCTGACGCAGCTTTGCGCAGCGCGCTGTTGGCGATTCGCCTGCCGTCGCTGGCATGCAATGTGCGGCCAGATTGAGAACGATAGCCGTCCACGGTGCTAGTGACCAACGCGTCGGTCGTTTTGTGATACTGCTAAACATGCCGTTTTTCCCCATTTTCATTTATGTGTTTGCGCGCCCGGTGCCATCGGATGACTCACGCCTCGCGCGTCGCATCGAACCGAAAAGGGCTGGACGTTTGACGTTGCGTTCCCATGGCGACGGTCTTTCCCCGTTTGTGTATTGGCTGGAAGAACGCGCGAGATCGCTTGCCGATCCCAGGTCGAGTCGCGGGCATGAAACCGTCGACCGAAACGCGAGCTCCCGGCCAGCCGCCGCCACGCCCAGACGGGGAGAAGAACAAAGCTAAACAGAAGTAGTGTGATCACTCGATGCATGTCGTATGGCCTCCATCGTCTAGTCGAGGGGAATTTCTGCGCGCCAGTCGGTCGTCTCGGACAAGGCGCCCTGCTCGGATTTAAATAAGACGCAGGAGCCGAGCACCAGAACATCGATCTCGGTGCGCATGAAACAGCGAAATGCCTCCTCGGGTGTGCACACAATGGGCTCGCCCCGTACGTTGAACGACGTGTTCACCAGCACGGAGCAGCCTGTACGTGCGCGGAACGCCTTGAGAAGGCGGGCATAGCGGCTATTGCGGGATTCAGTCACCGTTTGCACGCGCGCCGAGAAGTCGACGTGCGTGATGGCAGGAAGGTCCGATCGGATGTCATTGATGCAACCCAGTGAGCGGCGCGGTGCGCCTTCTTCTCGAATGGCAGCAGTCACCGGAGCCACGACCAGCATGTAGGGGCTCTCGTTCTCCATCGAAAAATAGGCGTGCGAATCTTCCTTCAGCACGGACGGAGCGAATGGACGAAACGATTCCCGGTATTTGATCTTGAGATTCATGGTTCGCTGCATGTTGGCGTTCCTCGGATCGCCAAGGATTGAGCGAGCGCCAAGGGCGCGGGGGCCGAACTCCATTCTTCCCTGAAACCACCCCACCACCTTTCCGGCGTCCAGTGCCGAGACGACTGTGTCGAGCAACGGGGCTTCCGGAAGTTGCACATAGCGATGCCCGTGTGATTCCAGAAAGGCGACGATGGCCTCATCGGAGAACTGAGGCCCGAGATAGGCGCCACTCATCGCGTCGTCGCTATTCACCGGAGGGCGGCCATCCAGTCTGATCGACGTGTCTAGCGCCGCGCCGAGAGCGCACCCGGCATCCCCTGCGGCTGGCTGTACCCATAGCCTCTTGAAGAGTCCGGACCGATCGATACCGCCGTTGGAGACGCAATTCAGTGCGACGCCCCCAGCGAGGCAGAGATTGGACATACCGGTCATCGTCTTGGCCGCCTTGACGAGCCCTAGAACTGCTTGATCCGTAACGACCTGTATCGAAGCCGCAAGGTCGCATTCCCGCTGAGTTAGCGGTGCTTCGGGCGATCGGGCGGGGCCGTCGAACAGGCGTTCGAAGGCCGGCCCCGTCATACGGTGTCCGCGCAGGAACTCGAAGCAGTCCAGATTTAGTGAAAATGAGCCGTCGTCGCGAAGGCGCACAATCTGGTCGACAATGAGGCTCGCGTAGCGCGGCTCCCCGTAGGGCGCGAGCCCCATGAGCTTGTATTCGCCAGAGTCCACTTTGAATCCGCAGAATTCAGTGAAGGCGGAGTACAACAGTCCCAGCGAATGCGGATATGAGATCGAATCTACGAGTTCGAGCTGGTCATGGTCGCCGCGCCAGACCGTCGTAGTTTGCCATTCTCCGACGCCGTCGATACAGACAACCGCGGCTTGGTTGAATGGCGACGCGAAGAACGCCGAGGCAGCGTGTGAACGGTGATGCGGAATGGCGATCGCGCGCGGCCCTCGCCCAAGGCCTAGCTGATCTAGCTCACGGTCCACGGTCAGCAGGACGCGGCGCTTCCACTGGAGCCATTTTGGGAGAACCCGGGTAAACGTGCGAAAACCACCGGGACCGGCGCTCGCGAATGAGGACAGCATTCGCCGGAACTTTACTTCCGACTGTTCGTAGTAAGTGATCGAAGCAAGGTCCGAAAGCTGCAAGCCCGTGGCTTCGAGGCAATAGCGTATGGCATTCCTTGGAAATGCACTGTCGTGACGCTTGCGTGTGAAGCGCTCCTCCTGGGCGGCGGCGACGGGAACACCATCCACGATCAATGCGGCGGCACTGTCGTGATAATAGGCGGAGACTCCGAGATGGGCTTTAGACATATGAGGGCTCCCGCGCTACCATGGCTCGCCAAGGGCGCTTCTGTTGTTTGAAGAAATCGAGTTCGCTACTGCGACCCGTAACAGGGGACAGGGCTTCGAATCCAGCGCGGATACGTTCCCATTCCTCATCCGGGTCAACGAATTGCGACGCAAGCGCCATATGGGCGTCGATAGCATCCGCCGCCCATGCAGAGTGGCCGGTAGAGACGTTGTCGATCGTGTTGTGCATATCGACGAACTGCGTCGAAAAACCGTAGTGCTTCAAGATTTGGCGCGCCGACCGGTAGCTGCCACCCACCCCGGAAAGCTCCATTGCCAGATTGAGGCCGAGTATTTCTGGCCGAAGTGTGACGGGTAGTTTTCCCAGACACAGCCAGAAGACAGGGAGCCTCAGAGACTCGCTACGCAAACGTGGGTCGTATGGAAATTGTGGCGACCCCGTCGGCGGAAGATCGATGTCCATCGATAACAGCAGGGCGCGATAAATCCGTGGATGGTTGATGGACAGGTTGCCGTTACCTAGCTCGTCCCAAAAGATGCGGAAGAGCGGAGAACCAACCCTATCCGACGCGTAATCCACCTCGCTGAAGCCTTGCAGCCAGGCGCCATCGATCAAGGTCAGCGGAGCCAACTGCACTGTCTCTTCCACGAGCTGCTCGCGACTTGGCATCGATTGCGTTTTCGTCCGTTGAAAGGCCTCGTCGTGTGACGCATGGGTGTCGAGAAGCCACGCCCTGAGGAGGCCGTGTTGCCACGTCTCCGGCAGGGAACGTTTTGACAACCCAATGGACCTGCGTGCAGCGCCCAGCCAGAACTGGGCGTATTCCAGCGCGAAGCGACGCGTCCTCGGCGGTAGCGCGCGTCCCTGCAGAAGATGGTAGGCCTCCCGAATATTGGAGGGCACCGCACCGAGCATGAGATCGCCACATTTGATGGACTGTTGGTGCACAGGCGTTATCGCCAACGGCGACGCTGGTTTGATCGAAGATGGTGCCGGCACCAAAGACAAGATCCATCGCCGAATCACCGCGATGTCGTCGGGCTCGAAAATTCGAAACATGCGGCCTTGCGACGAGAGTAGGGAACCGAGCAGGGGACTGCGCTCCGGGTCGCCGCGTCGGATCAGGCGGCTTCTCGCGATTGCATCGATCAGCGGACGCGGATCTTCGATCGCCTCAGTAAACCACTGGCTCAGCGGCTTGCCCTCGAGATCGAACCCCTGATGGTAGATGGCCGCCTCGCGTGCACGCCCCTGTATTAGCCTCTCCATTGCAAGCGTTGGGTCGTCTACGTGTTTGAGGGCAGCGACAAAGTCATCCGTGTCTGCCGTCACGGCATTGATCACCCACAGTATCCCTTCCATGACACGCGCCCGCCGTTCCCTTCGAGAGGCGTGATAATCGAGAATGTGGCGCGAGAGGGAGAGCGGCGTATGTCCAGACGGCAGAGCGTCAGTTTGGGACGCGGATAAATTCAGGCGCCTCCAATGGGGCCCGGGAAGGTGATGAGCGAGGACACGCCAGACTGGCAACAATCCGATCGTGCGCAGCGCATAATCGACGCCGGCGATCTCCGGTTCGAACGCTTCGCTGCAACGGCTCAGCGCGAGCATGATGGCCGGAAACCGAAAGACACCATCGCTGAGTTCCCGGTCTGCCGCGATGTCGTGGGGGCGGCCTGCTGCGGTTACGAGGCCGGCCTTTCGGGCAAGATGGCGGAAACCGTCTGTCCTCGACATTTCGGCCAGGCCGACGCCCACATCGTCCGCGAGCAACGCCAGTGATTTCAGTTGGACGTCGTCCTCGAAATTGCCCGGGCGGCTCAGCCCCTGTAACCATCGGCCAAGCACAGACGCAAGGGGAGCGCTGTGGGCAATCGTGCAATGGATCGCGCGCTTCGTCCGGTCGTCATCGCACATTGACTCGACCGTCGCCCTAAGCAAGACCTCGCTGTCGCGGGCCCTGCCAGTGAGCACATCGCACAGGGCATCGACGTCGTGGCTCGCCCTGGTTGGACCGGTCTCAAAGTTCCCCAAACCCGTGCGATCGATCAGGTCCCGAAGGTTGCTCGATTCGACAAACAGTTCGGGGTTCAGGCTCAGTGTGTAGATGTCCCGCCACATTTGTGCAATACCGTTAACAAAGGTTTTTGAGGGAGTTCACGGCCGACCCCGCTGGGGTCCGGTTTGGCCGTTCGTAGCGCCGCCAATGGAGGCGGAAGGGTCCGAGCCATACTCACGACGAATACCCTGCCAGACCATGATCCAGGCGGATGCGAGCAGGATGACCGAGGCGGACGCGGCAATGCGGAGCCCGGGGACGATGTGATCGTCGCCGCCTGCGATGAGGCTTCCAAACACCGCCACGCCGATCGCGCCCGCGGCTTGACGCGCAGCGTTGAGCACCGCTGATGCTGTGCCTGACCACGTCGGTTCTACGCTGGATAAGATGGTCGCTGTCATCGCCGGTACCACGAGCGCCGCTCCGCCGGGAATTAGCAGAAACGGCACGATCATTGACAGATAGGAGCTTCCGGCGTCGAGCCGCACTAGGAGACCGTAGCCGAAAGCCCCCAGCGCGCAGCCGAGCAGCATTGGCAACCGTGCACCAAAGCGGCTGTTCAGCCAGCCGCTGACGAGGTTGGCAATGACAGATGTCGCAGTCAGTGGAACGAACGCAAGGCCGGCCTGCATGACGCTGTAGCTCCTGACGTGCTGCAGATAAAGGCTCAAGACGAACACGAGGCCGTAATAGGTAAGATTCACCGCCATACCTAGCAGCACGGCCTGACTAAAATGCGGCAGGCGGAAGAAACGCAGCGGCAACATGGGATGCGTTGCCCGCGCTTCGACGAACACGAAGGACACCGCACTGGCGAACGCGAGGCAGAAGCCGCTCAGTACGGCCGGATGCCCCCATCCTTGCGCCCCTGCCTCGATCGTGGCCCCACAAAGGCTGGTCAACGCCAGCACGGCCAACAGCTGGCCTGGAAGATCGAGCGGGCGGGTTGTGCGCAGCGTCTCCGTAAGACGCCAGGTCATGCCGATGCCCAGAGCGCATAGCGGCAGGTTCGCGAGAAATATGCTTCGCCATCCGAAGCTATCAAGCAGGATGCCGCCGACCACAGGGCCCACAGCAATCGACCCGCTCCCGGCGGCCGTCCACAAGGCTATGGCGCGCGCGCGCAGCTTTCGGTCGTGGGCGCAGGCATGGTTGAGCAAAGCGAGTGAAGGCGGGACCAGCAGCGCGGCGCCTAACCCCTGTACCGCTCGAGCGGCAACCAATTGAGCAACCGAGGTTGCCATGCCGCACGCAGACGATCCCAGACCGAATACGGCGAAGCCGATCAGGTAGGCCCGTTTGGCGCCGAAGCGGTCGGCCACGGTACCAGCCGACAGCAACAGCACGGCGAACGCCAGAGTGTAGGCATCCACGACCCATTGCAGCCCGTCAAGAGGGCTGTCGAGAGCCACGCCGAGTTGTTTGAGCGCGACATTTACGATGGTCACGTCAAGTTGCACGACCGCGAACCCGAGTCCCGTGGCGGTCACCGTCCATGTCATTGACGGCCGCCGACGCCCTAACGCCGACATGGCGGGCCAGTGGTCGATTTGGTCGATGAGGTCATCGTTCGCCTTCACGTTCAGTATGTTTCCCTTTAGCGGGGCCCAGATAGATCACGAGGCTCCGTTTTTGAATCGATGCGTAACGGCTGTCTCAAAACATGGGGTAAATTGAAGCGTCCTTCCGCTTGTCGCTTTTTTTGCTCTCGATCCCCAAAAGCCGAAGAAAAGAACGCCATATGGTTTTCATGTCAGATTTCCTTGATTCAATTCACGGAGAAGAAGTTTTGCCACCACGTCAGAGCCCTCGTCAGTAAGGTGAATGCGATCGACAAAGAGCCACTGATCAGGTCGAGCGGCTTGCGCCAGCACTGATGTAAAGTTGATGAACCTGACCCCCATTTCTTTCATGCCTAGCTGCAGGTGTTCACTGAACAGGCGATGAGTCTCTACAGAGCAAACGTCTCGGTATGTCTCTCGGAACGAGCCTTGGGTATCGAGCTCGGCGAAGATGGCCTGCTCCTCGACAGAGCCGGTGGGACGAACCCAGTTTGCTAGGGGCTGAAGCACATAGGTCAGTCGGGCACCCAGCGCGTCGCATAGCATTCGCCACGAGTTCAAATGCCGTAAGATTAAGTCGGAGGTGTAGATGACCTGCTCGTCGACCGGGAGGACAGTCCCTGACATTGCGCGCTGACCGCCCTTTTTGAACCACGGCAGGCCGGTCGCCCGGGTACCGGTCAGGCGATCGAAGAACTGTTGGCTGAAGAAAAACCCGCCGTGCTCTCCACGCAAATTCGATGGAAGCCCGGACAGCACGAGATCATTGAGCCCGGAGAAAATAACGACTTCCTTCACGGGCGGCAGCCGGTGGCGATAGAGCAGAAACTGGAAGAGCTCCTGCATGGAGTTGAAAGCGCGCCCGCCGAAGTTTATCCACCGCTCCGGCCGGGGATCGTTTTCCGTGAGCCGCGATGAGAGGGTATGCCGATCGGCGGTGGCCCCAGTGCCGAACACAGTGGAGCTGCCCACGAGCAGACGAACCGGATCCTCTGTGTTTAGCGTCGTGGCGGAGTATCGAGCGTTGCGGGCTTCGCTGTACCGAAATCCGGAGTCATCCGTGGACACTATATCCGTCCTGAAATTGGTCGGGTGGAAATACATGACGTATGGCAACCAGCCGAGGTTGTCCGGGTCCATGAATTCGCCGACATAGCCCTGCATTTGTGGCGTGAGTTCGGAAACTGCAGACATCGGTGGACCTTTTCAGGGGCCAAATCAAAAGCCCGTTAAATATGAAGACGCCCAACATGCGCGGCTCGAAAAGCCGGCGTGGTGGTCACGAAAGGAGGCGCTTTCCCGCCCGCAGCCCTATGGCTGGAAGAAGCATTCACAGTTGGTGAATCTCTTTGGCCAAATTGCGGCAGCAACGGCTAGGGCTCGGGGCGCAGCTCCTTCATGGTCCCGCTTTCGATCCGTGCCAGCATTCGTCTGACCATCTCCTGTACCGGTTCATCGTCGTGCCGCGCCGGCACGAACTCAGGATGTCTCGCATTGATGTCTTGGCTCTTGCGTGTCCACGTCTCCCAGCCGTTGAATGGTATTGAGGTGTTCGCATTGAACGAAGGCCAGGCGCGATATTTGTTGACGCCCGTGACGGAAGCGCCACGAACCAGGATGGGGTTTAGATAGAGTGCCTCGTTCGCGATGGTCGTCGAGGTGTTGATGTACGCCATATCGAGGCCGCACCGACGTTTTGACGATCGGTTTGCCTCCGATCCATGGATGATATAGGGGTGATGCACCGACACATCCCCGGGCTGCAGTTCGATGTCGACTGCATTGTGGACGTCGACGTGTTTGTCTTCCATCGAGGTCATGAGTAAGTTGGGTGTATCCCTTCTCAGCACTAACTTTTGCAGGGGCAGCTTGTGAGAACCAGGGATGACGCGGAGGCAGCCGTTTTCGGTCGTGCTTTCATCGATCGCCAGCCACAACGAGGTTGCCTCCATTGGAGACAGGTTCCAGTAAGCGCCGTCTTGATGCCAAAGAACAGCATGGCCGTCGAGCGGGGGCTTGCAGATGTAGTGAGCGGTGAAGCAGGCAAGATCCGAACCGAGGATGAGTTCGGCGATATCGAGCAGGCGCTCGTCTGTGACCAGGCGAACCCAGAACGCATCATCCCGCATTAGCGGATGATGAAGGTGTTCAGGGCGAAACTCGGGAAACCTTTTGCGAAGCCAGAGGAAATGTTCCCTCGCTTCGGAGAGAAGGTCTGGATCGATGACGTTTCTGAAAATTGTGAAACCATTTTCTTTATATTCCTGCAGATTACACAAATATTGGTTCCTCTTACTTACGTCGATCATATTTTCGTCCCCACGGTACTCAGAAAAAGTCGTCAAGCAGCGGCATCGATTGGCAGCAATTATTGGTGCGCCGCAATGGTGCGAACATGTACGGTTCGTGGTATTTTTGTCAGTACCGTTCAGCCGAAAAAAGAAACACTTCCAATGCCCTGGTCCGTGCCGTCCTCAAAGAGTATTTAGCGTGAAGGTCGACATCGAGCTTGACCGCAGCAGCGGTATTCCGCTTACTGATCAGATTGTCGACGGCATCGTTCGATGGTTACAGCGTGGCGTGGCCAGTTCTGGTGTGAAGCTGCCGTCGATTCGGCAGTTCGCAACCGATCAGGGCGTCAGCCGTTACCCAGTAATTGATGCTTATGATCGCTTGGTCGCACTCGGCTACATCGAATCTCGGCCCGGCTCCGGGTTTTACGTGGCAAACCATCGCAAGCAGCATGCAGCTGCGGCACTGGGTCTTGCAGATCCACGCCGCGCCGAGGACGAATCGGAACACATCCTCGAACAGCTCAACCACCCCAGCGACTCGCTAAAACTTGGTAGCGGATTCATCCCGGACGCATGGCGCGATAAGGAGGGTCTCGGAAGAGCGATCCGCCATGTGTCGCGTGTAGAGAGTACGAATCTAGTCGATTACGCGACGCAACGCGGTTCTTCCGCACTGTGCGCGCATCTTCTACACCGTGTTGCACAGTTGGGTATCGAGGCGCAGCCCTCGCAGATTTTGCTAACCCAAGGTGCCAGCCAAGCTCTTGATCTGCTGATTCGTTACATCCTCAAGCCGGGTGACACGATGTTCGTGGAGGACCCGGGCTACTACAGCCTATACGGTCTGCTCAAGCTGCATGGAGTCAATCTTGTTGGGATTCCTCGCACACACACCGGACCGGACCTCGATGTTCTGCAAGCGCAGTTGAAAAGGCATCGCCCCAAGCTTTTCTTCATCAACACGGTGTTTCACAACCCGACGGGTACGACCGTCTCACCGCAGGTCGCTTTCCGCCTGCTGGAGATGGCACGCGAGAACGGAATAACGATAGTTGAAGATGACATTTACGCCGACTACCAGGCGACGCCGACCGAACGTCTCGCGACACTCGATCAGCTTGAGCACGTCATCTACATAGGCGGGCTATCGAAAACCCTTTCGTCTTCGTTGCGGGTCGGCTACGTGCTCGCCTCGTCCACAATTATCAAGGACCTAGCCGACATCAAGATGCTGACGAGTCTTGGAAACTCGCGCTTTTCCGAAGCGGTCGTGGCCACGATGCTCGAACGCGGCACGTACCGAAAGTATCTAGAGAAACTACGACTGCGGATTCAATGCGCGATGGGATCAACGATTCAGGTGCTAGAAGGCTGTGGCTGGGAAGTATTCGAGAAGTCTGGCGGCGGTACGTTTATCTGGGCACGCCTGCCCCATATTGCTGATTCCGCTCGCTTGGTTGAGTGTGGCGCGCCGCTCGGAGTGACAATCGCGCCCGGCAAGTATTTTCGACCGCATTCCGAAGAATGCCCCTGGATTCGCATCAACGTTGCATTTTCTGGCGATCCGCGTGCACGAACGTTCTTCGAGACTGCAGCTTTGCTCAAGCCCTAAGAGGGGAGGGGGGATAGAGTCCAAGGTGCAGTCGCCTGTCGCTATGGTGCACCAGGGCATCGAATGTTCTGGTTGCTAGTTGTAGAGTGCTTGCTCCAAGATGTCTAGGGCGAAGTCCGTTCGCATGGAGTGACTGTTCCGCCCCCACGATGCGCCTGACGTACACATCGATCACAGACGCTACCAAAGATATCCTGCGCACCCTGTTTGCGGCCCTTGTTGACGGCTCATACGGTACGGCACCAATGCCACCATGCATTGATGCACGCGAAAGCGCAGCTAGTTGCCGTCGTCGATGAGCGGCTCCACCGTTTCGCCGAGGGCCTCGAGGAACGACGCTTCCATGGTGCGGCTGTGGAACATATGGGAGTGTTAGTGAATGGGCGGTCATCACGCGGTGGACTGCTGATCGAGTTCGCGAACATACGAGCACCTGAAATAGCGCTGACGCAGACCATGCTGCTGAAGCCAAAAACCGAAACCGCATGAGCGTATCAGCAAATGGATGCACCACGATGTCGCCCAATCTGCCACGATACTCCGCCGCCGCGCACCGTTGCGGCGATCTGTTGCCCCAACCGTTGCTCGATAGACGGCTTCCACGGAACCAGGCTGAACCCCAAGCCGTCATCGAGCATCGCATAGCGCCCACTGGCGAGCGTAACGTTGCGCCGGTAGATGCCCACCACGGGTTGCCCTTCGGACACCGGCCGATGCTCCAGGCCTGTTTCGGCGGTAATGTCCTTAGCTGCCTGCGTCAGTTCCCGCTTGCGCAGCGTGCCCAGCAGGTTCCGGGCGAGGATCACGCGCTGCCCGTGCCGCTCGGCCAATCCCTGTTCGGCCAGGAAGTCGGCGCGCTGCTGCATCGCCTGCTTGGCCTCGCCGCCAAAGCCCAGGTCCCCGAACCCCTTGCCACCGCCGATCAATTGCTGGTCCAGCCAAGTCGCACCGATGATGCGGGCCTGCCGCTCAATCGGCAGGTGCGATTTCAGCTCTACCGCGACGCTGCCGCCCAGGCGCTGCACATCGTACTGACGGCCGCGTTCGGCCAAATCATTGGGCACACGCCAGACGCCTTCGGCTTCGCGCTCCACAATGCCGGCGCGGCGCAGAGCTTCGAGCCTCCGCACATGCGCCGCTACCACCTCACGCGGATCACGGTCGGGCGTGGCCTGACCTTGTGAGACGGCCAAATGATGATCGGTGCGGTACACGCCATCGACGGCCAGTCCGATGATGTTCCGGTCGGCCGCACGCACGTCGGTCGAGCCTTTCACCTCCACCACGGCGCCGGTCGGATAATGCTCCAGCTCCGATCGCGTCGGTAGCCCAACGTAGTATGCCTTGCCGTCCGTGCCATCGACGATCAGATAGCCTTTGTCATGCAGCTCGTCCGCCAACCCCTTGCCGACAACGCGACCGACGATGGAGCGGCCATCTTCGCTGGGCTGGAACACGGCCAGATCGCGCTGCCGGCCGCTCATGGCGCGCTGCATGGTGCGGATGATGTCGCCACGCTCGCCCATGGTCCGTAGTGTGGATTCGGCGTCTGGGTGGATAGTCCATGTCCCAGGCTGCTGCACGCTCGCCAGGCCCATGCGCTGCAAATGCTGCAGGCGGCCGATCAGCATTTGCCGCTGGCGTTGCAGCCGCGGCTCGGCCAGCTTCTCCGAACGCACAAAACCATCTACGGCCAAGCGTTGCAAGGTGCGGTCCAATCCCGTCCACCGCTCCTGATCGACTTCGCGCTGCATGGCGCACTGGATCTCCAGCTCGGTACGCGGCCCCAGCCATTCGGTCGCCAGCTCTGACGCCCGCCGACGCATCCCCTCGGCGATGTAGTCGCGGGAAATGATGAGATCTTTGCCTACGTCGTCCTTCCCGCGCAGGACGACGTGCGTGTGCGGGTTGTCGGTGTTCCAGTGATCCACCGCCACCCAGTCCAGCCGCGTGCCCAGGTCGGCCTCCAGACGTGCCATCAGATGCCGGGTGTAGGTGCGCAGGTCGTCGAGCTGTTCCGCGTCTTCCGGCGAGACGATGAAGCGGAAATGGTGCCGATCCTCGCGCCCGTGTTCCTCGAAAGCGGCGGTGTCCGCCGCGTCGGTTGTCGGGCCGTAGGCATGGCCCGGCCCGCTTTGGCTATCCACCCCTTCGCGTTCGATGTAGCGCAGGTGCGCGGTGGTCGAACGCGGCCCAGCCTTGGCCAGATTGACCAGTCGCGCCTTGATCATCACGCGACGGGCGCTTGGCGTGAGCGAGGCCCCGGCGAAGCGGGCCGCGACATGGCCGCGCCCCAGCCGGGAACCGGGCCGATGGCCGACTTTGCCGACCGTCTTGCCGAGTTCGGCGCCGGCCTTGTTGGTCTGCCGCATCACCTTGTTGATGAAGGCATCGCCGCGCTGTCTCGGCGCACTAGGTCGCGCCCGGAAACGGTCGTCGTCTTGATTGCTCATGTGGTGTCTCCATCCAAGATCGGCGCAGTCCAGCGAGTGAAGCACGCGCCTTCGCCAATGCCGGTGCGGCATTGCGCACTCTCGCGGCACGCCGCTGCCCCTTGGCGCGTGCCGCGCCACTCCCATGTGCAGACAAGGTTTTCAAGCGGCCGGGTGCCGCGTCCTTTTATCTTGCCCTCCGTCTTTTCCGATCGCTGGCGCGACCGGCCTCGACGGGCGGGCTGCGATGGTCTGCACGGGTGAAGCACCGCAACCGCAGGCTGTGACGCAAGCGATGTGCAGTGGGGCTGCACGAAGAACGGCATGCCGCGCTGCACGTTCATGGCGTGTCCCACGTCCATAACGGCTGCGCGCTGCCGATCACGGCGGAGACAGCAATGGGACCGAAGTAGCGGCTGTCGAATGACGCCGGATTGGTTGCGCTGAGCAGGAACAGCTCGCCGTCGCGAAGCGGTCGGCACTGCTGCCAGGCTGACAGTGGACGGCCACGCCCATCGACGCTATGGACGCCAGCGACCGCCACGTCGTCGATGCGAACGATGTGCTTCTCGATGCACACCTGCTGCGGCGACATCGCGCCGATGCGCTTGAGCAGCGGGATGCGCTCGGGCAGGTAGCCGCGCTGCGCAGCCAGCGCGGCGGCGTCTGCCGGAAGCCGGGCGAGCACGATGCTGTCGACGTGCAGCGAGTCGGGCGGGCTGATGCGGTACCAGCCGCGTGGCACGCTGTCACTCGGGTTGTAGACGAGGCGCGCAACGGGCGCATGGTCGGACGGCCAGGCGAGCGCAGCGATGCCAAGGACGGTGAATAGTACGACGGCCCAGCGATGGACGCGAGTGTTCATCGCAACACCTCGCCCGCGAGGTAGGCCGCGTGCCGTTCTGCGGTGTAGACCGGCAGTGGCAGGCGCGCAGTCAGCCGGTTGCCCAACGTGCGCCAGTACGCGGGCGACACCGCTGCCGGATCGATGCCGAGCGTTTCGATGGCGTCGATCTGTGGCAGCACTGACTGCACGTGCTGTTCGCCTTCGGCGCGCAGCAGCAGACGCGCGCCCGGTCGGATTCCTGCGATGCGCTGAATGTCATCGAGCGGTGAGCAGGCCTGCAAAATCATGAGCTGCCAGCGCGTCGTACCATAGTCGTTGGACTCCCAGCGTACGCGGCAGAACACAGCCGCCGGTGTGAAGATCGCGCTGCGCCGCCAGCGGTCCAGTCGCAGCTCGCGCAGCGGATGACCGAAGCGCAGGTAGAGGTTGGTCCGGTGTTCGACGAAAGCCAGCGACACGCGTGTCAGTGGCGTGTCGTTCGCAACGCTCGATAGCACGGTGCGCGGTGTGGGAAGGCTCTCGCTCGCGGCCTGTTGGACCGCGTTCATTGCGGCTTCTCCGGGAATTCATCTTCTAGCAGTGCACGCAGCATTTCTGCCACAGTGAGGCCGCGTGTGAAGGCCTCGATCTTGATGCGGGCGCGCAGCGCCGGCGTCACGTCGAGGGTCAAGCGGGCGGTGTAGAGATCGGTTTTTCCGATGTCTGCACCATCGCCCTGGCGCACCCAGGCGTCGGCCTGCGGATTGGCTGGCGGACGCGCACCGATGGCGACGCGTTTCCCATTCTTCATGGCGCCATCCTCAATACTTCAGCGGCGAGCGCCGCGATCTCGCGCGCGGCATTGCTTTCTGCGTCGAGTTCGCGAGCGAGCTGACCGCTGGCCACGCTGTCGGCGAACACGATACGCTGGCGAACTTCCGACAACAGCGATGGCAATGGTTGATCGGTGAGCGCATTGCGTGCCTCGCGCCCGATCACTGTGGTGCTGACACGCCGGTTGATGACGAAGGTCGCGCGCAGCGCTGGCCGGAACACCTGCGCTTCGCGAATCAGCGACACCATCTCGGCGCTGGCCCATACGTCGTAGGGACTTGGCTGAACGGGAATCAGCACCAGGTCCGCCGCGAGCAGCGCGGAGCGCGCGAGGGCGGCAATTCGGGGTGGGCCATCCATGACGATGTGATCGCAGCGCCTGGCGAGTTCTGGCGCTTCCTGATGCAAGGTTTCCCGTGCCAGACCTACGGCGCTGAACAATCTTGGCAAACCGTTCTGACTGCGGCGCTGGGTCCAATCGAGTGCCGAACCTTGCGGATCGGCATCGATCAGGATCACTGAGCTGCCTTGCATGGCCAGCTCACCCGCGAGGTGCGTGGCGAGCGTCGTTTTGCCGACCCCGCCTTTCTGGTTGAGCAGCGCGATAATCATGATGCGCTGCCTTTCGCGCGCCGATTTATCCACAGCGCGCAGGGTCTTTTTATCGTTAGTTTTATAGATTCAAAGTTAGAAACTAAGTTAAGAGGCGCCGAGACCAGCACCACACAATACTTTGCGGCCTGTTCGTACTCCTGATAGCACGACAGCGCTGCGCCTGATAGCACGAGGATTTCTACTCCTGATAGCACGAGCGGATTCACCGTTTTTCCACAGGCACGCTGATGACACCCTGGCTGGCACCAAAGCTGCCGCCGGGGCGCAGCGGTGCCGTGGACGGCACGGCGCGGAAGCTCAACACTTCCGGCCCATGCCTCGGCCGCAGGATGGCGAGCGTGTAGCCCGGCAAAGGCTGACGCGCCGCGATGCGGCGCAGGTCGTAGGCGAAGTCGGTGAAGCGCGCCAGGCTGCCGGATTTTCGGTGCAGCTGCGGAAAATCGAAGCGCCAGCCATCGCGCTGCCAGCCGCCGTGCTTGCGCACCAGGCGGTACAGCCAACGCTCGATGCCGCCGGTCAGGCGGAAGTAGTTGGCGTCGATGGTCAATACCAGGCTCTCTTCGAGCACACCGGCGTAGAACCAGTCCGGCAGGATCAGCTCGATGCCCAGCGGCCGGCCCTGGCCGTCGGCGCGCTCCTTCCACTCGTTGATCCACGAGAAGCGATGCAGACGCCGAGCATTGTGCTGACGGATCGACGTGGCTACGCTGGTGGACTGCAAGCGATCCAGCGCCGCCTTGAGGCGCTGGTAGTCGCGCAGCGACGTGCCGCGGCCGATGAAGCGCAGGATTTCGTAGGGTGTGGCCGCCATCAGCCGTGACGAGCGAATGCCCGCATCGCGCGCCTCGACGATCTGGCTCGCGGCCCAGATCAGAATGTCGGCATCCCATATCGTCGCCAGGCCATGTTCGGCCGTGCCTTCGACCCGCACCGTCACGCTGCCGGTGCGAAAGTCGATTGGCACCGTGCGCTTGCTCTTGGCCAGCGAGAAGAACGGGTAGGCCATCAGGTCCTGCGCGTCGCGCGCCGGCAGTTCGCCCGAGAAGGCATGGAACAGTTCGAGCTGCTCGCGCCGCGGATCGCGCCCGATGGTCATCAGTAACGGTGTCCACGCCGATCAGCGCGAGCCGGGGCGGCGCGCGGCGTGTTGTTCGGTGTACTGCGGATCGGAGGTCATCTCGAAGCTGCGCGCGTCGGCCCACGCTTCGAGGTCGGTGATGGCATACATCACGCGCCGGCCGAATTTGCGAAAGCGCGGCCCGCCGCCGATGACGCGCTGCTTCTCCAGCGTGCGCGGCGACAGCCGCAGGAATTCGGCGGCTTCGTTGTTAGTCAGGTAGCGCGCAGACTGCGTGGTCTGGGCAGGCTGCTGGGTGGTAGCGGGTACGGGATACGGCCGTAACGGTGCGGGTCTCATGGCAAGGGGCTCCATCGGTCAAGATCGCCGACGAAGCAATCGCCGCCGGATGGAAGCAGTCTCGGGAAAGCCAGGCGTGCTGCGCAGGGACGTTTTGCGACAGCGTGCTAACGTCCCGGTGTGGTGCCGCCGGGTTGTAGCAGGTGACGGTAGCCGCCACCCATGAGCGTCTGACCCCGTCGGATGAGGCGGCGAACCTGGGCGCGCAGATCGCTGTCGTCATACCAGCGCTCGGCGACGGCGGTGATGCCGAACAACACTTCGGCCACGCCGCGCTGCGACGCACCGGCCAGCGTGCCATCAAGCGCCTGCAGGGTGCGCATGTGGAGCATGGCCGTGCGGCCAGGTCTGTCCGTGGCGATCGCGCTGTGGTGCGCGTTGTCGGCGTCTAGCATTGCCAGCTCGGCTTCGATTACGCGCCAGCGCTCGCGAAGCTGGCAACCGGCGCGGACGGCATAGGCGTAAGCCATGCCGTCTTCCAGCGCGGGAGATATCGCCATGCGCAGCATGCGGTCGACGAGCTGGGTGGTCAGCACCAGGCGCTTGCCGTCGTGCGTCAGGTGCTTGCGGCCGGGGATGCGCCAGAGCTGGAACAGCAGCGCATCGGTCGTTGGATCAGCATCGGGATAGACTTGGACGACCGAGGATGGATCAGGGAACCAGTCGGGGTGCGCGTCGCGTGCATCGCGCGTGGGGTCTTCCAGCAGGCGCAAGCACCAGCGATGAGCCTCGTACTGAGGACGGCGTCGGTGGCGTTGCCAGACGCGCCGGTATTCCGGGTTGCGCCGCAGGTATTCCCAAGCCAGCGCTGGTCCGTCCAGATGCAGGACGTACAGGTATGCAGCGCTCGGATGCCAGTGAACGGCGCTCGAATCGGCCATGGCGAAACCTCCTTTCGGATGGAAGGAAATCAATCGACAAGGTGGCCGACAACGGGCCGGGCATTCGCACTATTTGCGACTGCATTGCGCCGTTGCTGTACTGAGTGGCGATCAATGCAAAAAAGGTCTGGATCCAGACCCAAGAAGACGCAATGCGAACTGTTGTGGCATCGCATGGAGTGGCCCGTCAGCGACGGGCCATCGGGGGGCGATCAATCGTTGATCGATCCGTCGGCCCGAGCCAACCGAGCGTATTCGGACAGCCGCCGCCTTGGCGTGAAATACAGATCGCGTGCAACGGCCAGGTTTCGTGGTCCGCGAATGCTTTCCAGGACGGAGAGCCGAACGTGGCCGAGTTCCGGCGTGCCCATGCCGAGGTCGATCAGGCCGAAAGCGGTGTCGCCATCGCCGGGATCGAGTTCGGTCAAAAGCCAGGTCGCGTGCGCGTCCAGAGTGAACAGTTTGACGACTGGCAACGGGTCGCGCTTCTCGCCGCGCGCGGCGGCGGCGCCGTTGTCCAGCAGTTGGGCGCGGTGCTCGTCGGTGATGAGTGGTTTCATGGTCGCTGCGCGCAAGTGGCCACGATCAACGGGGCGTTGGTTTTGCGCAAACGTGCTGATGCGCCAAAGCGTGACTGTGAAAATGTGCTTCTGCGCCAAATCGCCAAAGCGGATTCCACCGAATCCGTGGATGCACGAATCGACGAATGCGTAGGCACGGAACCTATGATTTCAGCAAAAACGGTTTTCAGCATAGACACACCCGTGACAAGTTCCTGCAGGGAAGTTTGTCAAATGAACACTATAGATTGTAGCCCTATAGGGCGCCATAAGGTGTCATCGTCGTTTTGCAAGAAACGATTTGATGACATCGAAGAACTCATTTCCTGCGGCCCTCAAGATGGTCAGAAAAGCCCGTGGCCTCAGCCAGGAAGCTTTCTCGGACGTGTCGAGCCGCACATATATGAGTTCGCTCGAACGCGGCCTGAAAAGCCCGACCTTGAGCAAGGTCGCCGAGCTGTGCGAGGTCATGGACGTGCATCCGCTCACGCTGCTGACGCTGGCCTATGGCGGCGACAGCAAGGGCGTGGACAAGCTCATCGAGCGCGTGCGGCGCGAACTGGCTGCCCTCCAGGCCGAAAAGGACAAATAGGCGAGAAAAGGGCGCTGCCAAGCGGCAGCGCCCGCGTGACGGCTACGTCACGATGCGCTCCGCGAGCCGCGCTTCGCGCGCATACGCACTGATCGGCTTCGTCGCGATGAAGTGCAGGTCCCGTTCGACCGGAAGGCCAAATCGGCCACGTACCGATTGCAGCTCGGCCAGGCTCACATAACCCAGTTCCGGAAAACCCTGTCCCAGGTCGCAGAGCCCGAAGGCATGGTCGTGGTCATCCGGGTCGATCTCGGTGAGCAGCCAGGTCGCGCCCGCGTCAGGGGTGAACAGCTTGACCACAGGTGGTGGGTCGAAGTCGTCGTTGTCGAGGGACTGCCGGCCGTTGGCCAGAAGTTGTGCGCGTTGTTCATCGGTGATCAGCTTCGTCATGGTCTTCTCCTTGGAAGGATTCAGGGCGGGATTGCCCGGGACCGCGACAAGCACGGCGCAGCGCAGCCGTCAGGGTTCGAAGACGGCCGCAGGACGCCAGCGTGCAAGGCACGCGCAGACCTTGACGGCGAGAACACCGTGATAAGGTGAAGGGAGCAGCAAGCCAGCACCCCACCGGTGGGCCGGCTCGACACATGCTGGAGCTGGGAAACTCAATAAGCTCCGGGCAACTGGGCGAACACCTTGCGCAAAGCAAGCGGACTGAGCGCCCCTTGAATCAGGACGGCGTTCCCGTTCCTATCCGCAAACACCATTGTGGGTACCACCGGGACTGGCAGTTCTGACAAGAGGCGCGTGTTGGCGTGCAGCCGCTTCTCCGTTACGGCATCGGGGATGTCTTCCTCGATGCCGCCATTTTCCATCTGATAGTGTTCCTCATTTCGGGCAAGGGAGGCGATAGGGTCATTGGCTTGCAGAATGGCGGCAGCTTTTCCGAGACTGGTCTCGTTCACCACGGCTACGGGAATCCAGCGGATGGAAACCTGCCCGGACTGTACGAACGAGCGCAAGCTCTTGTAGAGAAAGTTGCAGCCCGCGCAGTTGGGGTCGAAGAAAACATATACGATGCGCTTACTCTGCCCCTCGCTGAACCAAGCCGTCTTTGGGGCCTGGGCCAGCACCTGGTCGACTGCCGAACGCGTCTCTTGCGGAGCCGCCCAGGTTATGGGGAAGAAAAGCAGCGCAGCGATGAATGCGGTCAAGGATTTCATCACGCCGCCAGCCATGGAATCACGAAGAAGTAGGCGTTGAGCATATACAGCCCCGCCAGGATGAGCGTGATGCCACCCAATACTTCAAACGCCCGGTTGAAACGGCCCAGCCCTTTCATTTGTTCCAGATAGCCCATACCCCAGGCGCCGATCAGGACCGGGACGGCGCGCCCCAGGGCGAAAGCCAGGAGCAGCAACAACCCAAAAAGCGGCGAGCCGGACCCCACTGCAATGCCGAGCAGGACGACCAGAGCGGGCGTGCAGAACGGGCAGACGGCCACCGAGAACAGCCCGCCCAGCAGCAAGGCGCCGCCATGGGTAGTCACCCGCTGCGCGTGCAGGCGCGGCAGGGGTAGCGGGAGCCTGATCCAACTCGGCCACAGCAGACCCAGCACAATCAGCAAAGGCCCGAGCACCAGGCCCCACCAGCGGCCGAGCCACTGCTGCACAAAGGCGCCGCCGAGGCCGGCGATCAACCCCATCAGCGCTTGAACCAGCAGCATGCCGAGGACGAACATTCCGGCATAGCGCCACGCCGTGCGGCGGTCGCGGGCCTTGGTGACATAGGCCAAGGAAACAGGGATCGCGGCGAATGCCACGGGATTGAAGCTGAAGAAGAATCCGATTGCGAAGCTTACGCCCAGGGACGCCGGGGTCGCCTGCTCGATGATTGTGCGCACACTTTCGATGTCCAACCCGGTCTCCTCGTCCGATGATCGATTACCGCGCAAGCCGCTGACGCAAAGCCACGCGCAGCTTCTCGACACTGGGAAGGCTCGCGAAGACCAGTTCCCCGTCGATCGCGATGGCCGGGGTGGACAGTACCCCGAGGTCTACCGCGTAATCCATTTCCTTGAGCACATCCACTTCGCGCCAGGTCACCTTGTCCGCGCCCAACTCCATGACGGCCGCCTTGAGCGCGGCCGTCGCCTGCGCGCATTTGCCGCAGCCCGGCGAAGAGAATATTTCCACCTTAAGCATCGCTCGCCGCCTCCTGTTGCCGACCCAGGCTCGTTTCCAGTGCAGCCAGGATCGGGCAGTCGTCCAGGGACCGGGTTTCGTCGTTGCAGACTGCGATCAGTTCGGTCAGGGCCTGTGACATGGCGTGCAGTGCCCTCAGCTTGTGTTCCAGTTGCAGTTTTTTCTGGATGGCGACGTTTCGCACGTCCCTGCAGCAGGCGGCATCGCTGTTTTTCAAGGTCAGCAACTCGCGGATTTCGGCGAGGCTGAAGCCGCAGTGCTGCGCATGCTTGATGAAATGCAGACGCCGAACAGCGTCCGCATCGTACAGGCGATAGCCCGCATCACTTTTTTTTGCCGGCTGTAGCAAGCCTTCCTTCTCGTAGTAGCGCAGCGTGTCCGCGCTGATGCCCACCTGGGCGGCGATTCTGCCAATCGTGTACATATCTGCCTCCAATCTCTACCAGGATAAGCCTTGGAGCCTACTCCAATGTCAAGGGGCGCGGAGCGTTCGCCAGGTACGCAGGAAACTGCTTGACTTTTGAGCATACTCCAAGGTCCACAATGAATTTGAGAGCCTCGGAGCCGGGCAGTTCTCCAAGGTTTGGAATGCAACGTCGTGAAGGAAATAGATCATGACCAAGCTCATTCGTTTTCAGGTAATCGGAGAAGAGCGCATGCATTGCGCAAGCTGTGAGGCGCGGGTCGTCCTTGGGCTGCGCCGCCTGCCCGGCGTGCGCGACGTGCACGCCAGCGCGCAAACCCAGCAGATATCGGTGAGCGTGGATTCCGGCCCGGTGACCTCGGAACAGCTTCAGGAAAAGCTCCTGGAGCTGGGATACCGGGCGGAACCCGTGGCCAGGGATCACTAACAGGATTCAAAGGAGGTCGATCATGAATACGGCAAAGATTCCGGAGGGCGCACCCCGCTACTGGAGCGAGGAACCCTCCACTCGTCCGGACCGCGCCCGCATCCGCGCGCGCATCGGCGGCCTGCATTGCTCATTGTGCACGGGCACCATCGAAAAGGCCCTGGGGCGGCAGCTCGGCGTTGACAAGGTAGCGGTGAGCCTCACCCACGAACAGGCGCTGATCGAATACGACCCCGGCATCGCGCATCCGGAGAAGCTCCTGCAGACGCTCAAGGACATCGGCTACACGATTTCCGACCCGCGCAAGCTGCGTCCGTTCGAAGAAGAGGAGGCGGCGCTGGTGCGCGAGGGACGGCGTTTCATCGTTGCAGTGGGCTTCAGCCTGGCATCGATTGCGCTCGTGGCGAATCCGGTCGGCATTTGGTCCATGCTGCTTGCCGGCGTGGCCTTTATCAGCCTGGTCGCGTTTCTTTTCGTCGTCCTGAGGCCGCGGGGAATCGTCACCGCGTTGAGCGGGGTGGCTGGGATCTCCGTCCTTGGGGCGGCCCTGTATTATTTGCGGCTCGGCGGTTGGCTGGGCGAGTGGACACCATGGCTGACCGGGACCCTGGCGCTGGGCCTCGTGTTCGGCGTGGGCAGGCACATTCTCTTGATGGCCACCCAGGCTCTAAAGCGCGGGATTCTGAATCAACATGTCCTCCTGGAAACGGGCGCGATGGCCGGCATCGCCGGGGGCATCATCGGGCTTGCCGCGCACCCTGCGAACTACCCGACCGCGCCGTTCTTCGCCGTCGCGGTGCTGGTGACGACCTATCACATCTTCTCCGAATGGCTCTCGCTCATCGTCAAGACCCGCAGCTCCCAGGCGGTCAAGAAGCTGCTGGACCTGCAGCCGGACACGGCGCGCGTCGTGCGCGATGGCGGCGAAACAGAAGTGCCGATCGAAGAGGTTGCGCTGGGCGAGCATGTGCGCATCCGGCCCGGCGAGCGCATCGCCGTCGATGGCGAGGTGATCGAAGGCCACTCGGCGGTGGATGAATCCTTCATCACCGGCGAGCCCATGCCCATCGAGAAGACGGTCGGCGCCAAGGTGGTGGGCGGCGCCATCAACGGTACGGGCACCCTGGTCGTTCGCGTGACCGCGATCGGCGAAGAAAGCTTCTTGCAGCAGGTCGTTCGCCACGTGGAGGACGCGCGTGCGTTGAAGCCCGGGCTGCTGCACCTGGTGGACCGGGTCCTGCGCGTGTACACGCCCACCGTGCTCATCATCGCGGCCCTTGCCTTGGTCGGCTGGATCGTCGGGTCATTTCTGATGACGGGGCACATAGACATCCAGCGCGCCGTGTTCGCGGGCCTGAGCGTGCTGATCATGGGCTACCCCTGCGCGGTCGGGATATCCGCGCCGCTCTCCATCGTCCGCGGTGCGGGCGAAGCGGCGGAGCGCGGCATTCTGATGCGCACCGGCGAGGCCTTCCAAGGCTATCGCCTGGTCACCCATGTGGTGCTGGACAAGACGGGAACGCTCACCGAGGGGCGGCCCCGGGTGGGCGAGATCGTGCCGATTTCATCGAGTGAAGACGAGGTATTGGGCGTCGCGGCCGCGGCGGAAGCCGCCTCCGAGCATCCGCTGGCGCAAGCGATCGTGCGCGCGGCCTTCGATCGCGGGCTCACGCCACCCAGCGTCGAGCGCTTTCAGGCGATCCCGGGTGGTGGCGTCACCGCAACGATCACAGCTGCCAAAGTCGTCGTGGGGAGCCCCGCGTTTGTGGAAGAACAAGGCTATGACCTTGGCTCACTCAGAACGCGTGTCCATGTTATGGAAGAGGCGGGGCAAACCGTCATCGCGGTGGCCAAAGGTGAAAAGACGCTGGGACTCATCGCCCTCGGCGACCCCCTGCGGGCGGATGCCGCCGCGACGGTGGCCGGATTGCGCCAGAAGGGGATCACCCCGATCCTGCTGACCGGCGACAACGAACGCACGGCCAGGCGCGTTGCGCGCGAAGTCGGCATCGATGTCGTCCATGCGGGCGTGCGCCCGGAACGCAAGGCGGAGATCGTGCGGGAGATCCAGCAAAAAGGCAAAGTGGCCATGGTGGGCGACGGCATCAACGACGCGCCCGCGCTCATGCAGGCCGATGTGGGCATCGCCATGGGCAGCGGCACGGATATCGCCATCGAATCGGCCGACATCATCATTGTCGGCAACCGACTGGCGTCCATTCTCACTGCCCACGACATCAGCCGACGCGGCTACCGCAAGATGGTGCAGAACGTCGTGCTTGCATTTTCCTTCAACGGCATTGGCATCCCGGTGGCGGCAACGGGGCTGGTATATCCGGTCTGGGCCATGGCGGCCATGGCGGGCAGCGTGACGGCGATCTTCTTCAACTCCCTCTGGGGCAAGGCGTCATTGTTCTTCGATGCTTTGACGAGCGTGGGGCGTCC
This sequence comes from Thiobacillus sp. 0-1251, assembly GCA_001899305.1. Classification (GTDB taxonomy): domain Bacteria; phylum Pseudomonadota; class Gammaproteobacteria; order Burkholderiales; family Thiobacillaceae; genus Thiobacillus. The sequence goes on from MKWL01000023.1 coordinate 29,381, forward strand.
TCTCGCGATCGAAGGGGAGTCTGCACGGCCGGGCGGCGGTGAAGGGCATTCACACCACACCGCGACCCAAGGAGAACCCCATGCATGAAGGCAATAAATAATGGTCGCGCCTTGCCGCCGGCGGCCTCGCGGCGATCCTCGCCTCAACCGCTGCCTCGGTTCGCTGGTGCTGGTTGCGCTCGACTTCTCCGAGCCTGGATGGGGGGTTACAGCATTCGGAAAAATCGTGCGCTTAGCGACGAGGAGATACTGGTTAACTGCCACGCAAGGCAGCGATCAGTGGGCAGGACACGCTGCCGTGGTGCGCATGGCACGCACTCACGAAATTGGATAGCGCCGACTCGATTCGCGTGAGGTCGGCGAGCTTGGCGCGCACATCGGCGAGGTGCAGTTCTGCCAGTTTGGCGGCCTCATCGCAATGGGTGCCGTCCTCCAACTTCAGAAGTTGCCCGATCTCGTCCAAGCTGAACCCCAGCCGCTGGGCCGCCTTCACGAACCTCAGCCGCGCCACATCGGCGCTGCCGTAGCGGCGGATGCTGCCGTATGGGCGCTCGGGCTCGCGCAGCAATCCCTTGTGCTGATAGAAGCGGATGGTCTCCACATTGACCCCAGCCGCCTTGGCGAAGGCGCCGATGGTCAGGTTTTCAAGATCGTTCTCCATACCCGCTTGACTCCGTACATAACTACGGAAGTAAGGTTACGTTATCCATTCCGGATTCGAAAGGAGAATGTCGTGTCACAAGAGAAAACTGGGCGCCTGCCCCTCATCGGTGGCGTCATTGCAGCGATCGGGGCTTCCCTCTGCTGCATCGGACCATTGGTGCTGGTGATGCTCGGCATCGGTGGGGCCTGGGTATCCAATCTAGCGGCGCTGGAACCGTTTCGACCCTATTTTCTCGGCGTAGCCGTGATTTTCCTGTTCTTGGCTTGGCGAAAGATCTACCGGACGCCCGCAGCCGCCTGCACACCGGGTTCCCTCTGCGCCATGCCCCGGACCAACCGAGTCTACAGAATCCTGTTTTGGATTGTGGCCGCCCTCGTCGGGCTGGCCATGGCCTTCCCCTACATCGCCCCACTTTTCTATTAATTAAGGAGTCCCATCATGAAGAAACTGATTCTTGCCTCCACCCTGGTTTTCGGCCTCGCTACCGTCTGGGCCGACGCCGCCCTCGCCGCCGTGCACACCGTCACGCTGTCCGTGCCCAGCATGTATTGCGAGGTCTGCCCCATCACGGTACGCAAGGCGCTGGAAAAAGTTCCGGGCGTGTCCAAGGTCAACGTCTCTTTCGAAAAGAAGGAAGCAGTGGTCACGTTCGACGACGCCAAAACCAGCACCAAAGCGCTGGAAGATGCCACTTTCGAGGCGGGCTATGAATCCACCGTGAGAGGGGAAAAGGCAAAATGAGCGCGCAGGCCCTGAAAATTTCCGGCATGACCTGCGACCACTGCGCCGCCTCGGTGCAGGCGGCGCTGCTGGGAGTGGTAGGCGTGACCCGCGCCGACGTGTCCTATGGGGCAGGCACGGCCCAAGTGGAAACATCCGCTGACACGCCCATCTCCGCGTTACTCAATGCCGTACGCGCCAAAGGCTATGGCGCGGAAATCGGCGACGATGCGTGTTGCCCACCCCCATCCCCGCAGTTGTCCAAATTACGCGTCGCCATCATCGGCACCGGTTCGGCCGCATTCGCCGCAGCCATCCGCGCAGCTGAAGAAGGCGCCGAGGTGACCGTCATCGAAGCCTCGACCATCGGCGGCACCTGCGTCAACGTGGGCTGCGTGCCCTCGAAGATTTTCATCCGCGCCGCTCACGTCGCGCATCTGCAAGCGCACCATCCGTTTCCCGGCATCGCCAAACACGCGCCGATAATCGACCACGCGGCCCTGGTTGCACAGCAACAGGCGCGGGTGGAAGAATTGCGCCACGCCAAATACGAAAGCATTCTGGAGACCAACCCCGGTATCAAACTGGCACGCGGCTTTGCTCACTTCAAGGACGAGCACACGTTGCTGGTGAAAAAAACCGATGGCAGCGAAAAAGAAATCATGGCCGACCGCATCCTCATCGCCACTGGCCGCTCGCCGCAGATTCCAGAGATTCCCGGACTCGCGGGCACGCCCTACTGGACCTCCACCGAAGCCCTGGTGGCCGAGCCCCAACCCAAACACTTGATCGTCTACGGCGGCTCGGTGGTGGCGCTGGAACTGGCTCAGGCGTTCCTGCGGCTGGGTAGCCGCGTCACGCTCATCGCCCGTAGCGGTTTGCTTTCGAAAGAAGACCCGGCCATCGGCGAGGGACTCAAGGCCGCGCTGATCGAGGAAGGCATGCGCATCCTCACCGATAGGCGCGTGAACGCGGCGCGCTTTGACGGCAAGACCTTTCATCTCGACCTGGATGGCGAAACCATCACGGGGGATCGACTGCTCGTCGCCACCGGGCGCAAGCCGAACACGGACGGGCTTCACCTCGACCGCGCGGGTGTTCAGACCGATGCGGCAGGTGCGATCATTGTGGACGACCATCTGCGCACCAGCGCCCCGAACATCTTTGCCGCGGGGGACTGCACCAACGCGCCCCAATTCGTCTACGTGGTGGCGGCGGCCGGTACCCGTGCCGCCATCAACATGACCGGCGGCGATGCCGCGCTGGATCTCTCCATCGTACCGGCCGTAGTGTTCACCGATCCGCAGGTGGCAACCGTGGGCCTTACCGAAGCTCAGGCAGCAAAACGCGGCATCGAAACCGATAGCCGCACCCTCACGCTCGACAACGTGCCGCGGGCGCTCGCCAACTTCGACACGCGTGGTTTCATCAAGCTGGTGGCGGAGAAAAGCTCCGGGCGGCTCATAGGCGCACAGGTGTTGGCGGCAGAGGGCGGCGAGATCATCCAGACCGCCGCGCTGTCCATCCGCAACCGGATGACAGTCGCCGATCTGGCGGGGCAATTGTTCCCTTACCTCACCATGGCGGAAGGGTTGAAGCTCTGTGCCCAGACTTTTACCAAGGACGTGAAGCAATTATCCTGCTGCGCGGGGTGAACCGGGGACGTCAGATGGCCAGCGCCCATTGAAGAACACAACAGGGCCGAACAAGCCCTGTGGCGTCCGCTCAACGATGGACTAGCGGTGCTGGCGAATGCAAAACCGCCCCGCCGAAGCGGGGCGACGAGGGCGATGATCAATCGCCCTTGCTGCGCGACCAGATCAGGTTGTGCGTGCCGTCCTCGCCTTCGACCAGGCGGGCATAGATGGTCGCCGGGAACGACGGATCGTCGAGGGTCGCCGACAGGTAGGGCCGCTCCGCCTTGCTGATTTTCTTCCATGCCGCGCCGATCTCGAAGTTGCCTGCGACGATGCGGTAGTCCGGGGCGTTCTCGCTCTCCTTGGCGTTCGGAATGAATTTGACCTTGACGTTGAGCGTCAAGGTGCGAACCGTGCCGGTGAAGCTGTCGTTCTGTGCGGTGAAGGTGCCGATGTTTGCCATGATGAATCTCCTTTTGGTGGTGCAAGGTCGCGCCCATCGCGGCCTTGTCGGTGATCCGAAGGGCGAGGTACGGGCGGGTTGCATCGCGCAGCGGCCGCAACGCAGTGGAGGACCGGGAGGAACGAGAAATTTGTTTCGCGAGGAAGGCGCGCAGCGCCGGGGAAATTTGTTGGGCCGGACGGTTGCAGCCATGAAGCCCGAGGCGCAGCCGTTGCCTCGCCAGGATTCACGACAAGCCAAGGCCGCCATTGGGTGCGATCCTCACCGAAAGGCAGCATGGCTCCGGCATCCCTGCACAGAAGCTTCACTGGTACGCACCTCATTGCAGGCAAGGTCAGTTCCGAATAACCAAGGATGAACGCTCCTCGCGCATTGGCGCGGGCTTGATGGATTGCGGCGTGGATGGCTCTGGGCATGGTGGACGGCCTGTCGGTGAGCCGCCGTCGTTTCTGGCGACCTGCCCGCCAGCGTCGGGGACGGTGCGCCATTGCACAACCGGGCGCAGCAAAGTCTGTCGCACTCCGGCGCCCCGCGTCTGCGGCGGTGCGCGTTTTGCGGAAGGGGTTTGGGGCTGCCGGCTGTTAAAACGCGCGCGGCATACCTGCCGCGCGCGACGTGCAATAAATGCCCCGGCGAAAATTCGCCGGGGCATCTTGCTTACTCGCTGGCCTCAGTATCCGGGAGCGTTTCTGCTTGTGCCTCCTGTACCGCTGCCCGCAACATCACCGGCAGCCAACCCGTGCCTACCGCCAGCCGTTCCGCTTCGCTGGCCAGGTCGTTCTTCTTGAGTTTGGCGAGCCGCGCCGCGTGCTCCGGTGCGAACACCTGCACTGCCTCGATGACCTTGGCCTTTGACACATGGGCGAAGTAGCCTTCGGCGGTCGGTGTCCACCACGGGTGCATGTCGAGATCCACCGCGTGCGCCAGTGCGGTGGCAGGCAACGTGTCTTCGCGTGGTGTGACTGCGCCCACCGTCGTGGCCACGCACACCGCCAGCAGCGACAGCACTTCCTGCTGGGGCAGCGCCAGCAGTTCGGCGAACAGTGCGTCCGGGTCACTGGGTAGCCGTGCCGCCCACGCTTGCCGCACTTCCCGCAGCCCGATCAGGGCGGGCGACTGCGCCACATCCGGCGCAAACGCATCGAGTCCATCCTGCGGCGAAGCGCTGATATTGATCGGCGAATCACCCGAGCCGAAGCTATCGACCACCACGCGCAGCGCGAGTCGATGCACCACCGCGACCAGCGCCACCTGCGGATGACGGGCAAGTTCGGCTTGCAGCGCCGCCGTGCGGTGTGCGCTCAAGCGCCGCGCCAGCTTCTCGGAAATACCGGGCGCAGTCGGCTGCTGTGCCTCGCCTTCGTCATCACCGCCAGCCTGCGTGCCTTGCCGTTCCTGTGCCCGCAATGCCTTGGCCTCGGCTTCGCGCAGCAAGCCGCGATGGGTGATGACCTCGCCCGCATGATCGACGGTCACGATGGCCCCAGCTACCGCCAGTGTCTCGGGTGAGAATACCAGCAGCGATTGGTCGATGGTGTCGAGTTCCGCGCCGAGCTTGTCGCTTTCTTCGTAGAGTGTCGATGCTTCTTCTTCCGCGATGTCCTCGGCATCGTCGGCATTTAGTCTGTCGTCGATGGCCTGTTGCCGCGATTGCAGCTTGGCGATGCGCTTGGCTTCGGTCTTGTTAGGCGTGCGCCGGTCACGGCGAGCATGCCGGAACCCGTGCAGTTCCGCCGACGTGATGCGCGGCGCCGTTTCGACCCATGCCCAGCCTTCGGCGCGAACGGTGTCGGCCACCGCAGCGAGCTTGTCGCGCGCGAGGCTGTCCAATAACGCGGCATCGGTCAGGAATACGCCCCGTGTGTCGTCCGAGAACAGATCGCGCCGCAAATCGCCGCCTGCGGCCTCGTAAGCCTCGATGCCGACGAAGCGTGCCAGTGCGTCGCGCGTGGCGTCGATCTCGCGTTCGGTCAGGTGCTCGCGTAAGGCCTGCGGGCTGCGCTGCCACTGCGGCGCGTCATAGAAGGCCGCCTCCTGTGCAGTGTGGTCGTCAGTGATCGCCAGCGCCATCAACTGATCGAGCGTAACCACATCGGCGCGATAGTCGGCCAGCAGGCGCGGCGAGACGTTTGCCAGCTTCAAGCGCCGCTGCACCACCAAGGGCGTCACGCCGAAGTCGGCGGCGATGTCTTCGACTGGCCGGCCTTCGGCCACCAACGCGGCGAACGCCTCGAACTGCTCGGCGGGGTGCATGGCCTCGCGCTGCACGTTCTCGGTCAGGCTCACGGTGCGTGCCGACGCATCCGGCACCAGCAGGCAAGGCACGTCGTGCGCCTTGTCGAGCTTGCGTCGCTTCGCCAGCAGCTTCAACGCGGCCAGCCGCCGCTTGCCCGCGACGACTTCGTAATGTTCGCCGTCGCTCGCTGCGGTCACGGTGAGGTTTTGCAGCAGGCCGACGCGGGCGATGCTCGACGCCAATTCGGGAATCGACGCGCCGCCGCTCGTGCGCACGTTGCGGCTCGAAGGCCGCAACTGAGACAGCGGAATCAACAGCAGCTCGTGTGCCGCAACGGCAGCGGTGGCGGCTGCGTGCATGGCCTGGGTTTCTTGACGGGTAATGGTGTTCATGGTGATCGCTCCTATCCCTCGCGGGAAATTGAAGAAATGGAAGAAGAAAACTTGCTGGGTGATTCACGGCGTTGGTGTCTGCATGCGCGGCCTCCTGTGGTTTCAAAGCTGACCGGATTCCAAGATTCGGAGCCCGGTGTGGACTTTGGTTTGTTCGGCGCAGTGACCTGGGCTGGTCGCCGTTGCCGCCGTCTTTCCTGAGTTCATCGCCCGCGAACAACCGGGCCGGCGAGGGCCTGGCTGTCAAGGAGGAAAGCGCAGGGTGGTGCGGCCCGCAGCGCAGCGAGGACACGGCCCTGCGCGCCTTGACGGACAGGCACCGCTGGCTACGGTCGCGGGATCAGCGATGAAGGAGAGGGAAAGACGGATGACCGGCTTACGGCCAGATGATCGACGGACCTACGCCGCGCGGCGAGCGCTACTGCGTGCCGTAGGCACACCTTGATGGAAGTGACCGAAGCGCGCAGCGCGAAAACGGCATCGTGTGCAGGCCGATCAGGCACCGCCTGTTCGGCGGTCTTGCGGGGCGCCAAGCCTGCGCGGCGGGGTGGGCGTCAGCCGACCCCTGGAGGCAAGCGCAGCGCGCAGTTTTTTCGCCAAACCAAGGACACAGCAAAAGGGGGGCAAAGCCCCCTCGGGCTACAACAGCCCGCGTTCGGCAAACGACAGGATGGCGCTACCGGCGACGATCAGATGATCCAGCACCCGCACGTCCACCAGCGCCAGTGCCGATTTCAGCGTCTGCGTCAGCGTCTCGTCGGCCCGCGAGGGCTCGGCTGCACCCGACGGGTGGTTGTGCACCAGCAGCAGCGCAGCGCTGTTCCTGGCCAACGCTTCCTTGACCACCTCGCGCGGATACACCGATGTCTGGCTCACCGTGCCCCGGAACATCTCGACGTAGTCGATGACACGGTTCTGCGCATCCAGGTGGATGACGCCGAACACCTCGTGTTCCAGCGTCCCTAGCTTGACCCGCAGAAAGTCGCGCACCACCTGCGGCGAGGTCAGCGCTTCGCAGCCTCGTATCTGCCCTGCGAGCACACGCTGCGCAGCCTGCAACACCTCGTCGGCATTGGCAGGACGGTAGTCGCCCGCGACATCGCGAACGAGAAGGGAAGAATCGAGGGAAAGAGTAAGTTGCGACATGATCGTGCTCCAGTCCGAATCGGGCGGAATTGCCCGGAACCGGAGGAACACGTCGCAGCGCAGCGGTCAGGGGTCGAAGACGGCCGCCAGGACGCTAGCGGCCAACCGCAGGGCAGGGCGCGCAGCCCTTGACGGCGAGAACGGCGTGATACGTTGAAGGGAACAGCAAGGCCGCCCCTCCACACACTCCACTGTTTCCTGGGCAAGCGGAGCGCGCAGGCCCGGTGGGCCGGAGGCGTCAGGGATTAAAGCCTCATGGCCGCGATTCGGCACGAGGCGCGGGGCACTGCCCGCGAGCCCGACGGCGGCAACGCCGAGACGCCTGGGATTGGCCAACAAGATTCACTGCACAGTAAATATTGCTGTTTTGTCGAATATCGATCGGACAAACTAGAACGTCAAATCGTCATCAAGTACCGCGATCGATTTTGGCGCAGTCGCGTGTTTCGTTCTGGCTTCGAGCGATTTGATGAAACGGATTGAACTGGCAACGTGGTTAAAGATGAGTAGGCTTTCCTCGTAGTTGAGGATCGGGTTGTCATGCGCGAGGCTCTTGTTGTTGCGAACGTCATTAAAGGCTTCGAGCATCGAGATGCTGGACTTCAGGATGCGCTCGGTCATCAACGATTCAAGACGACCCGCGTCGCGCAAGCGTTTAACATACTCACCGAAGATGCTGTGCAATGCTTTGTCGCGGTTGATTTCAACGCCACGCTGTTCGCACAGCGTGCGCACGTACTTGATGACGAACGTGTGCAGCCGATCCAGGGCAGCTTCGGGCTGGTTCTTCTCGATCGCCTCGCGTACGTGTTGAGCGACGGTTTCGAAATCGCGTTCATCGGCTGTGGCGGTCAGTGCGTCTATCTCGGCGACGGGCGTGTCGCGCATCATGCGGCTGGCGATCTTCCAGCAATCGTCGGTCAGCTCGGTCAATCCCGGCTCGTCGCCCAAACAGTTCTCAGCCTGACCGTACAAGATCAGTGCCTGGATGACTTTGCCGACCAGGTGGTTTCCTTCGGCCGTCCAAAAACCGCGCAGGCGGTTGGCTTTGGATGTGCCGCGCTCACGATAGACCGCGGCATCGATGTCACGGCGCGTATGCTCCTCGAAAAACTCGCTGAACGTGCGGTCCGAGAAATCGAGCACGTAACCACTGCCCATGCGGAATAGCCGCTCCAGCTTACGTCGCTCGATTGAAGACAAATCGGCCATGTGATCTCCGTAGGCAGTTAGACATTGGTCAGCCAAACTCTTCGACCATGGCGTTGCCGCGCTGCAGGTCGGAAACCACCTTCATCAATCGATTGATCGGCTCGGCCAAGCGTTTTGGCAATACGCGGTGCTGCGTGTGGATGTTCTGGTCGGCAATCCAGCGATGCGCGATCCAGACATCCTCCTCGGGGTGGTTGTTGTCCACACCGTTGCAGTACTTGTAGCCCACCAGGGCATCGGTATGCGACAACAGTAGCCGTGCCATCGTCATGTGAAAGCGATGGGCCTGTAGGTCTGCGGGGTTCTTGGGGCGTGGGACCGTGAGGCGCAAGCATTGATGGTTGTTGAACTGCTCCCAATCGGGACCGACCACCTGGCCGGCGCGCTCCAGCATCTTCCGGGACTGTTCGCTCTTGCCATTGACGATGGCGACGGCTACTGAGCCGCTCGGATAGTCCAGTGTCTTCGCCAGCAGGTTCATCCAGTTCACCAGCTTGCGCAAGGTGGCATCGTCCGCAAACACCAGGTACTGGTGACGCTGTTCGCTATCCAGAAATGTCGGCAACTTGGCATAGAGCGGATACAGCAGATCGTGCAGATAGACATAGGTTTGCCTGCGGCCCTGCTCATGGTTGCGCGTCGTAGCGGTCAATGCCCGTTCGGCCCATTGCGCATTGATGTCGTCCATCGTCATTTCGGAGATGTCGATGGAAATGAGTGCAAAACCCAGTGATTTGCCGATCAGGGCTTTTCGCCCGTCGAAGGCGTGTCCCAGTTCGATTTCAACACCACCGAGCACTATGGGCTCGGTCTGGATCGGCGGCCCAAGTACCGCGATGTCGAGACGAAACCGACTGCCGAAGGGTGTATCCAGTGGGTGTTCGGTAACGATCTGATCGGCGCCGAGTAGCAGATTGCCTTCCAAAGGATAATCCGATGCATCGGCGTCCTTGAATGCCCAAGGCATCGCAAGACCAGCCACAAGCCTGCGTGCCAACTCAGCGGCGATCAATTCTTTCGCGCGCCGGTGTTCGGGGCTCTCATGTACGGCGTGCCGCCGGCTGGTTTCTTCCTCTTCGAACTGCGTCTTGATGTCGTAGGTCTTCTCTGCGGGTAGTTGGCGGAAGTGGGAGCGCCTACGTAGTTTGCCGTTTTCGAAGGAGGGGCTTACCCAGGTCACCATCTGGTGGATGGCACCAGGCGCGACCAAGGGCCACAGTTTACGGGCGTGCTCGCGGCTACGGACCTCACGCGCGGTGATGCGTGTTTGAAAGAGACCTTTTCGGGAAAAGACGACGACCGCTTCATCCATAGCCGAACTGCCTTCTCGCTCGCATCTCGCTATCTGCTGCCCAATAGAAGGGCTGCGAGCAGGCCCAAGCCTATGGCGACGGCCGCAGGGTTGTCGGGCTTCTCGGCGATGACGGCAACTCCTTGCAAGCTCAATTGTGTTTCGTATTGATCTGCCAAGCTCAGAACTTGCGCAGGTCGAAGGTGCAATTGTGTGCTGATGTTCCGCAACTGCGACAGATTGAGTATTGATTCGCCGGACTCCAGTCTCGAATAGGCCGATTGCGATAGGCCAAGCGCCTCCGCGATGGTGCCTTGCTTGATGCCACGAATCTCGCGCTGCTGCGCCAATATCTTGCCGACCAGAGCGGGATAGGTGACAACCGGCCGTGGCTGGGGGATTGACTTTCTGTGCATGTATGCGTGTAATGCAAATATGTTTAACGAAAGGATATCATGATCCACACCAATATTCAGCAAAATATCTGGGAGCTTCCTGCCGGTACGGTCATTCGTGTACGCCATGATTGGTACGACCATGTGGGGTTGCTCGGTGACCACCTCATCGTCGGCGAGAGAAGTGTTCTAGCGTTTTCGGCCAAAGAGCAGGGCTTTGTGGAGCAGGCGTTCCACGCATTCGCGCAAGGACGCCAGGTGAGGGTCGATGGCTATCCAGGGTCGCTTCCGCCAGCTATCGTCATGCACCGTGCCCGGTTGAAGCGAGGGCAGGCCTATTCATGGGTAAATTTCAACTGTGAGCACTTTGTTCATTATGCGCACGGATTGCCAATGGAAAGTCCTCAGCTGCGACAATGGGCGTTCTTGGGGAGTGTGGTTGGTCTTCTGGTTTTCGCGGTACGGGCGTGATGCGCAAGTAGCATGATCGGGTGTCCTCGTTGCTTTAAACAGAGATACATGAGAGAATTGCCATGTTTTCCTGTTGGGTACAACGAGAATGTCCGCTGTCGCCGCCATCCAGTTCACACAGGATCAGATGCGCACACTCACCGGCGTGTCTGCAGAGACTGTTCGGCACTGGCGCAAGGCCGTTCCCTACCTGGCCTCCAAGACGGGCAAGTCGGCGCGCTTCAGTTTTACCGACTTGCTGGGGTTGGCCGTCACGAACGAACTGGTCAGTTCGCTGGGAGTCCACATTGGTTCGGTGAGTGCCGGCGTTGATGCGCTGTTCAAGCTGCTCGCCGATGCGAGCGCACCGGCAATGGATGGCGCCATCGTGTTCGTCACCTCCACTACGGCGAGTCTTCACGAGTCTAGTTCTTGGTACGTCGCAAGAGCGCTCACGCAACCGACACTTGCCATTCCGCTCGATCCGTTGATTGCACGGCTACAACAGCACATGTTGCCCGTGATGCCGGGGCCTGCCCAAGCCGTGCTTCCATTTCCGCCAGAAGCCATTCGGAGTAGGACGTGAATGCTGCGACGTTAGAGCACGTTCTTGCTGCGACCGGCTACCTACCGGACGGGCAACCTGCGGCCGGTCTTCGACTCGGGAGCGATGCACGGGCTTCCCGACGCGGCCGCGCCTTCATGCCGGATGCGTCGTGGCGTAGTGCGTCGTCTCTAACTGTCTACTTCAAATTCGAGCAAAGCCCGCCGGCCGATGATGTGGTCAGCCAGTGGCGTCGCGAGGTTTGGAACGAAGGGTTCGCGCCGCTGTTGTGGGTTATTTCACCGCAGCGCATCGACCTGTACAACGGCTTTGGCACACCCGCGAAAGAAGACGATGCGCAGAAGCACCTGATCGGGCGCTTCGAAACTATCGAGGCGTCTCTTCATCAACTGGATGAACTCGCTGGCCGGCTGGCTATCGAGACCGGCCAGTTCTGGGCCCAAGTGCCGACCGTCGATCGCAAGACAAGTGTCGATCAGAAGCTTCTCTCCGATCTGGCCTGTCTCGAACACGATCTCGTCGAGGGCAATTTGGCTCGCGGCGCGGCTCAGGCCTTGATTGGTCGGGTGATCTTCACCCAGTACCTGATCGACCGAGGAATCGTTAGTGCAACGCGACTGAGGAGGGTTTGCGGTCACAATGCTTTACCGGCGATTCTCCGAGATCGATCTGCGACGGCGAAGCTGTTTGAGTGGCTGGCTCAGACCTTCAACGGCGACATGTTCCCCCCGTCGTCAGTAAAGACGACGCCTGCTGCCCATCATCTGAAGCGTGTCGCCGAGTTTCTGGAAGCGGTAGATCCGCAAAGCGGCCAACTCAGCTTCTTTCCGTATCAGTTCGACGTGATTCCGGTTGAACTGATCAGCTCGATTTACGAGCAGTTCGCGCACGCTGAGCCGCGCGCAAGCGGGCAGAGAACCGAGGCATTGCGAAACGGCGTGCATTACACGCGCCTTTCCGTCGTGTCCCTGATCCTCGACGAGGTGATGGATGGCCTGTCGGGACGGGAATCGGTTCTGGATTTGACTTGCGGCTCCGGTGTCTTCTTGGTCGAAGCGTTGCGGCGCTTGGTGTATTTGCGCACGCAGGGCGAGCCCCCCACCCGGGATGTGATCCGCTCGACGCTCTATGAGCAAGTGTATGGCGTGGATATCAGTGAAGCCGCCATTCGCGTGGCCGCATTCAGCTTGTACTTGGCGGCGCTCGAACTGGACCCTGACCCACAGCCGCCGCATTCCCTGAAGTTCCAGCCACTGATCGGCAAGACCTTGCTTGTCGGCGATGCTCGAACCGTCGAGCGACAAGGTGATGGCAAGGCGGTGCTGACGACGCCGACAGGGCCGAAACGGTTCGACCTGATCGTAGGCAACCCGCCCTGGAGCTTTAAGGGACAATCGGGAACTGAGGCACGGCGCAAGACGAGGGCGGCAGGCGTCCCTGCGCAGCCTCGTGGAGAAGGTCTGGACTTCGTTCTGCGAGCGGCTGAGTTTTCGCATGAGAAGACGCGTTTCGGTGTCATTCTAAGCGCAACGCCGTTTTTCAGTCGCAGTGGTACAGGCATGAAAGCGGCCCAGCACGTCATGCGCGAGCTGGCCCCGGTGACGCTGGTCAACCTGTCTAACTTGTGCAGTTGGCTCTTTGCAACCGCAACGATGCCGGCGGTAGTCCTTTTTGCACGTCATCGTCCAAAGCAGCGAGCGGATCAGGTCACTGTCGTTCAGATTCCGTGGACGCCCAGTGGTGCCAGAACCCATTCGTTTGAGGTGGCACCAAGCGACATCATCAAGCTGAGCCTCGGGGAGATCGAGAGGCAGCCTTTGAAGTTGAAGGCCGCTGCGGTAGGGTGCCGCCGTGATCTGATGCTGTTGGAGGAACTGACCGCGACATATCAAAGTCTGGGTGACATACTCGCGTCCCTCAATACGAAGTTTCGCGATGGGCTGACCCAAGGAAGCCCGGCGAACCAAACGCGCGATGCCCGTGAGATGAGGGGGTTGGAACTGCTGCAAGCCAACGACGTGCAGCACTTTAAAATTCCTAGAGGTCTTCCGCCCTACAACCGCTCGAAAGCACAGTGGCCACGCTCGCGTGACACATATCGAGCCCCCCTATTGATCGTCAAAGAGATGGTGGTGGAGCGCCCACGGGCTCTCGTTGCAGTGGCTGACCACGACCTTGTATTTACCGACTCGTACTTTGCGGCTGCGCTTCCTTCGAGTCACAAAGAAACGGCGCATCTGCTAGCAGCGATCTTGAGTTCTGCGCTGGCGTCGTGGTTCTTCAACCTGACTGCCTCGGAGTTCGGCATTTACAAGCGAAAGCTGCTGATGCGCGATGTGGGTTTTCTGCCGGTGCCCGAGTTTGCATCAGCTGTGGGCTCACAGGCGCAGGCGGGACAGCGTTTGTTGGCGCTGGAGAAGACATTGCGTGGACGCGAGGTCGAAGCCGACGACTGGAATACCTTAGACGAGGCTGTCTTCGACTTGTACGGGCTTGGTGATCTAGACCGTGTGGTCATCCGAGACGGACTTCTGCGCGCCGGGTGGCAGTGGGAAGAGGGGCGTAGGGCTTCCATTGCTCCGTCGGATAGCAACGTGGAAGTGGCTTCGTATGCTAGGACGTTCCTGTCCGTAATGGATGGCTGGTTCTCTGCGCGCAAGAAGCGACACATGCGAGCCGAGATTATCGATCTACCGAGAGGGGCAGCCCTTCGTGTAGTGCGCTTTGTCATAGAGGATGGGTCGGGGCGGGCCAGCGTAAGCATCGTGCCACCGGAAGGCGAGCTGCGCGATGTGCTAGCACGCATCGGTAAACGCCTGAAAGTCAAGATCGCGACCGCCCTCAGTGCCGAGCGAGAACTGCGCGTCCACGGACGCAATGAGGTGGTTATCATCAAGCCCGCAGCTCGACGCCATTGGATGGCCATCGCTGCATTGGAAGATGCCGACGCGGTGGTCGCGGAGAGTTTTTCAGGGGGCGGTGCTTGAGAATTCCCTATGAGACACCTCCCACACTCGGCAGAGAGTTCATCGAACTGGCCCCCGAGATTGTGGCTGCCATTCTGCTGACGCTATCGGCAGGCTGGCAGCAAGCATGTTCGGCCGCTGACGTGAATGCCGATGCTGGCGAGGTACTCATGACAGAACGCCTGCGCGACGGGATGCGCGGCGCATTGAAGAACTCTCCTTGGAAGCTGATCGTGCTGCCGGGCACTGAGTCGCGCTCGAAGAGCAGCGTGATGCTGCCAGATGGGCGCACCGATATTCCGCTGATGATGATCGAGGTCTTCTTGCGCACGCAGGAACATGACCCTCATGCGATCATCGAGTGCAAACGGATCGCCGGCTCGGATACACATCTGTGCCGCGAGTACATTGTCGAAGGTGTCGATAGATTCGTCAGTGGCAAGTACGGCGAAAACCATGCTGTTGGATTCATGATCGGCTATGTGCTCTCCGGAACGCCTACCGCCGCTGCCGCTGGCGTCAATGCCTACCTTTCACGGGTCTCGCGTACCTCAGATCACCTCGTATTGAGCACTATCATCGACTCTCCGACGTGGTACAGCCGACATGCGCGTGCGAAACCCTTAAGTCCAATCGACTTACACCATGCGTTTTTTGGATTCGCAGATGTCGCGGAGGCTGCACGGGACTTGGCGAGCGAATAGGCGATTAGGGGCGAGCAGTATCCGCAGACTTTTGGGTTATCAGGACGTGCTTACGACCTGACGGTTCCAGCCAGTAAAGACGGCTAGTGGCGGTGGCTTACTGTAGCCGATTGGCCAACATCTCGATCTGTTCGGCAAATTTCTGCGGGCTCTTTTGTCGTAGTTGTGACAGGTTTTGCAGCTTCCAACGGATGCCAGGAAGCTGGTCGAGATGCGCGATTCCGAGCAGCGGCCACTGCGGATTCCCCTCGACCAGCGACAGCAGGAAACCGCGTTCGTTCGCATCCAACCCGCTCTGCAGCTCGTGCAACATGCGCTCCCGCGCGGCCAGCAAAGCGGCGAGTTCCACTGGCTCGGCAGTCATGCCTTTGAAGTTCCGCTCGTATTCTTGCTCGATGTTGCGCAAAGTCGGGAACAGCACCTCATGCACCGGCCGGTTGTGACTGGCCAGGTAGACCACGAATGCGCGCCGGATGCCTGGAGTGATGCCTTCATGCGCAAGTAGCTGCATCACGTCGAACAGGTCGCGTGGATGTTGCCTGTCCATCGCGGCGACGAGTTTTCCACCGTACACGTCCTCCAGCGAGACCACTGGAAGCTCCAGGTCGGCCAGCAAGCTGTCGCGGGCGGCAGGTGACAAGGCTGCGGACCGCACAGGATTGACGGTGCCGCGCATCACGAAATTCACTTCGATCTTCACCTCGATGCCTCCGCGTCGCACCAATAGTTTGGTTTCACCGACATCGGGCGCCGCAAGCGTGTGGGTTTGAAACCCGCGTGCTCGCAGGCGCTCCGTGGCTCCCCGGATGGCCTCGTTGATGCGGGCCAATGCCTCATCGCGCGGCTGGCTGTAATCCGGAAACACCAAGTCCAGATCCACCGATAGGCGAGGCATGTCGCGGATGAACAGGTTGATTGCCGTGCCGCCCTTGAGCGCGAACATCCCATCCGAAAAAACGAGCGGGGCGACCTGGACCAGCAGACGTGCGGTGTCGAGGTAAAGCTGGTTCATGGCTTGAGCACAAGCAGTCCGTCGGGAGAGCGTGACACCCACGCTCGGCCGCTGCCGGTGGGCAGCTGAGCCACATCCAGCTTGGCGACCCAGGGCAGCGTGAGTTCGCGCCCAAGCTGCAGGCACAGGCGCACCGTCTTAACGCTGGTGCAGCGTTGCAGCAAGTCGCTCAACACATCGGCGCGCAGGCTATAGGCGCTCTCGGCGAGTTCGCGTGCCTCCTGCAGCGGCTGACGCACGCCCACCTCACTGAGCACCTCCAAAAACGCGCGTTCGGGTGTCGAGACCCGCGGCGCGCCGTCACGCTTCTCGAACGGCCCGGCATGAAGTGGATCGTTTGTGGGCTCATCGAACAGGCGCTTGCGGTGGTACTCCGCCGGAAAGCGTTCGGTGAACCAGCCGGGGAGGCGGGCGGTTGTCCAGCCGTAGAGATGCAGAACAGATTGCTGCGACAGATACTGCCGCACCCCATACCAGTCGAGAGCCGACTTGCCGCCAACATGCAGGCCTTCGATGGAGCGCTGCATCAGTACCAGACAGGCATGAAGATTGAGCGTATCGTTGGGGCGGCGGTACACCCCGCGCGCCAACCGGGAAAGCCAACCGGCGCGCGCGTAGTGTACGGCCAGGTCTGCGGAGACTCCCAATGCCGCCAAGTCCTCCGATGTCAGGGGAGTTCCAGCCGCCCACTGACGGTAGAGTGAATTTAACTTGGTTCTTTCAGTCGTAGCCATGTTACGATATGTACCACTTTTATAAGTGATTGCCAAGCTTTGTTTGAACGCGTTAGTCGTAGTTGTACTACGATAATGTCTAATAATACAAATAATCGGGCTTGCCGGTTCGCTGCGATAGTTGACGATTGATGGGCTGGAGTAGCCGCCCGTCAAACCGAGTCCATCTCCTGCGCTGGCAAAAGCGTTCGTTTTTTGACGGTAGAAGTGACGGTAAAGCGTGATGACAAAGACTAATAAATCCAGTATTTATGCGGGTCTTCTGTGCTCGGAAACAATTGAGTGGGAGTAACGTTCTTGAGCCGCTGGGCGAGGGGCCCCGCGCAGCGGGGATCGACCCGGCGAAAGAACGTGCCCGCGACACGCTGGCCATGGTTTATCAGCGACTTATCAGAGCGGGTTTGTTTGAGGCGTTGGGTGAGGGGCCCCGCGTAGCGGGGATCGACCCGGCGAGGAAGGCTGCCCGCGACGCGCTAACCGTCGCCATTCGACACGCTTTCAGAGCGGACCCTTTCGAGCTCCGCAACCCATGTCAAATGTCGCTGTAATTGGTGGCGGTCCCGCCGGCCTGATGGCGGCCGAGATCCTTTCACAGGGCGGCGTGCAGGTCGACCTCTACGACGCCATGCCATCATTCGGCCGCAAATTCCTGCTGGCCGGTGTGGGCGGCATGAACATCACCCATTCCGAGCCATTCGACGCGTTCCTGTCGCGCTACGGGGCGCGTGCGGCTGACATCCAGCCACTGCTCGGAGCCTTTTCCCCTGCAATGCTACGTGAGTGGATCCACGGGCTGGGGGTCGAGACCTTTGTCGGCTCGTCAGGCCGCGTTTTTCCCAAGGAGATGAAGGCCGCGCCGCTGTTGCGTGCATGGTTGCATCGCTTGCGCGAATCGGAGGTGCGTTTCCATGTGCGTCATCGCTGGCTGGGCTGGGTCAACGATGGCGCACTGCGTTTCGCAAGCCCTCAGGGTGAGCTGAACGTATGCGCCAGCGCGGTGGTGCTGGCGCTCGGCGGCGGCAGTTGGGCGAAGCTGGGATCAGATGGCGCGTGGGTGCCGCTGCTGGAACAGCGCGGTGTCGAGACCGCCCCCTTGCTGCCGTCGAACTGCGGTTTCGACGTGGCGGGCGGCTGGAGCGAACATTTGCGTAGCCGTTTCGCCGGCCAGCCGCTGAAAACCGTGGCATTGCGCTTCAGCGATGCGGCCGGCCATGTACATCAGCGTACGGGCGAACTGATGCTGTCCGACACCGGCGTCGAAGGCAGCCTGGTCTATGCCCTGTCGGCGCCGCTACGCGACACGATTGCTGCGAAGGGCGCGGTTACGGTACAGCTCGATCTGGCGCCCGACAAGCCGCACGAGCGGGTCATCGCCGAAGTCGCCCACCCACGCGGCGCACGTTCACTGTCCAGTCACCTGCAAAGTCGCGCTGGCATCAAGGGCGTGAAAATGGCGCTGCTGCGCGAACTGCTGCCGGTGGAGCAATTGAACGACCCGGTGAAGCTCGCCCACGCGATAAAATCGCTGCCGCTTACGCTTAGCGTACCGCGCCCGCTCGACGAGGCGATCAGCAGTGCAGGCGGCTTGCGCTTTGAAGCGCTCGACGACACGCTGATGCTGCGCAAGCTGCCCGGTGTGTTCTGCGCGGGCGAGATGCTCGACTGGGAAGCACCCACCGGCGGCTATCTGCTGACAGCCTGTTTGGCCAGCGGCCGCGTGGCGGGGCAGGGCGCTTTGAATTACTTACGTACACACCATGCTGCGACTGACTGAACTGAAACTTGCACTCGACCACCCGCCCGAGGCCTTGCGTGCGGCGATCCTGAAGCGCCTCGAACTGGCGGAGAACGATCTGCTCGGTTTCAGCATCTTCAAGCGCAGCTACGACGCGCGCAAGAAACACGCGCTGCTGCTGGTCTACGCGGTCGATATCGAAGTCAAGAACGAAGCGGGACTGTTGAAGAAATTTCGCAACGACCGTCATGTCGCGCCGACGCCGGATATGGCGTATCACTTCGTGGGCCATGCGCCGGAGAATTTGGCGGAACGTCCGATCGTGGTCGGCTTCGGCCCCTGCGGCATCTTCGCCGCGCTGGTACTGGCGCAGATGGGCTTCAGGCCCATCGTTCTGGAGCGCGGCAAGGCGGTGCGTGAACGCACCCAGGACACCTGGGGGCTGTGGCGCAAGAAGGTGCTCAACCCGGAATCCAACGTGCAGTTCGGCGAGGGTGGGGCAGGCACGTTCTCCGACGGCAAACTCTATAGCCAGATCAAGGATCCCAAGCATCTCGGGCGCAAGGTGCTGATCGAGTTCGTCAAGGCAGGCGCGCCAGAGGAAATCCTCTATGTATCGAAGCCGCACATCGGCACCTTCCGCTTGGTCGGCATGGTCGAGACCATGCGTCACGAGATCGAGGCGCTGGGTGGTGAAATCCGCTTCCAACAGCGTGTCACGGACTTGCTGATCGAGGACGGCCCCAATGGTAAAAATATCCGTGGCGTGATACTCGCCAGCGGCGAGACGCTCGCCAGCAACCACGTCATTCTCGCGCTCGGCCACAGCGCCCGCGATACCTTCGAGATGTTGCATGCGCGGGGCGTGTACATGGAGGCCAAGCCATTTTCCATCGGCTTTCGCATCGAACATCCGCAATCGCTGATCGACAAGGCCAGGCTGGGTCCGAATGCCGGCAATCCGCTCCTCGGCGCGGCGGACTACAAACTGGTCCACCACGCGAAGAACGGCCGTTCGGTATACAGCTTCTGCATGTGCCCCGGCGGCACGGTGGTGGCGGCGACGTCCGAGTCCGGCCGCGTGGTGACCAATGGCATGAGCCAGTATTCGCGCAACGAGCGCAACGCCAATGCGGGCATCGTCGTCGGCATCACGCCTGAAGACTATCCGGGCGGACCGCTGGCCGGCATCGAGTTGCAGCGCAAGCTGGAGTCGCATGCGTTTGAACTCGGCGGCGGCGGCTACGAGGCGCCCGGTCAGCTGGTCGGCGATTTTCTCGCAGGCAAGCCGTCCATCCGGCTCGGCGTCGTCGAGCCTTCCTACAAGCCAGGCGTGCATCTGACGGACCTGGCCTCGGCGCTGCCGGATTACGCGATCGAGGCCATCCGCGAGGCGCTGCCGGCGTTCGACCAGCAGATCAAGGGCTTCGCGATGAAGGATGCCGTGCTGACTGGCGTCGAGACGCGGACCTCATCGCCGCTGCGCATCACCCGGGGCGACGATTTCCAGAGCCTCAACGTCAAAGGCCTGTATCCGGCGGGCGAAGGGGCGGGTTATGCCGGCGGCATCCTGTCTGCCGGCGTGGACGGCATCAAGGTTGCCGAGGCAGCGGCGCGTGACATGCTCGGACTGGAATCGGCGGAATCTGGCGCGCAATCGGGGCCTGGCTGCGGCTACTGAGCCGGCGTTCGGAGCCAGGCGAACCGCCCCTCGACCTTCCCGCAAGCAGTCTGAAAAAATGGGCGGATGGTGCTTGCTTTTGTTTCCATGTTTCGATTATTATCGAAACATGGAAACAAAAGCCGTTGTTACCGCTTTGGCAGCCTTGGCCCAGGATTCACGCCTGGCCATCTTCCGTTCCCTGGTCCAGGCCGGCCCGGCCGGCCTTGCCGCCGGTCGCATCAGCGAGCTCACCGGCATTCCGCCATCCTCGCTGTCGTTCCATCTGAAGGAGTTGTCGCACGCCGGCATGGTGGATTCGCAGCCGTCCGGGCGCTTCGTCATCTACACCGCCAACTTCACAACCATGAACGCGCTGCTCGGCTTTCTTACCGAGAACTGCTGCGGCGGCAATCCCTGCTCGCCGGTCTGCACGCCAGCCTGCGAACCCGAACAATCCCGTACCACCGAAAAGGAGCCAACATGAAACGCCTCCATGTACACGTCGCGGTCGACGATCTGGCCGCCAGCATCAAGTTCTACTCTGCACTGTTCGCCGCCGAGCCCAGTGTCACCAAGGACGATTACGCCAAGTGGATGCTTGACGATCCGCGGGTGAATTTCGCCATTTCGGCACGCGGCGCCACACCCGGACTCAATCATCTGGGCGTGCAGGTCGAGTCTGCAGACGAACTGGCCGAAATGAGCGAACGTCTGCGGAAACTGGACACCGAGGTGGTGGAGGAAATGGGCACCGCCTGCTGCTACGCCAAATCGGACAAATACTGGGCGACCGATCCGCAGGGCATCGCCTGGGAAACCTATCACACGCTCGACAGCATTCCCGTGTTCGGCGGGCAGCAGGAAGGCGAATGCTGTGTGCCTGAGCCCGTGGTGGCGAAGGTTCCCGGTTGCATCCCGGTCAAGGCCAAACCGACCACAGGCGGTTGCTGCTGAGTTTCATTTTTTACAATCCAAGGACCCATCGTGGCTGAAAAAAACTACACCGTACTGGTGCTGTGCACCGGCAATTCCTGTCGCTCGCAAATGGCAGAAGTGCTGCTGAACCATGACCTTGCCGGCCAGGTGCGCGCGCTGTCCGCCGGTACCCGCCCGCAGCCGAAAGTGGCCGACGGTGCCATCGCCGCGCTGAAGGCGGCGGGTCTCA
The DNA here is from genome assembly GCA_001899305.1 of Thiobacillus sp. 0-1251. Classification (GTDB taxonomy): domain Bacteria; phylum Pseudomonadota; class Gammaproteobacteria; order Burkholderiales; family Thiobacillaceae; genus Thiobacillus. The sequence goes on from MKWL01000023.1 coordinate 50,531, forward strand.
AAACCGATGGCCTACATCCGAAGGACATCGACGCCGTGATGAAAGAGGACATTGATCTGGTGGTCACCGTATGTGACAACGCCAAGGAAGCCTGTCCGATCTTTCCGAAACCTATTCCAGCCATCCACCTGCCGTTCCACGACCCGCACGGCGAGCCGCTTGAAAGCTTCCTCGCGGTGCGAGACGACATCCGTACCCGGCTGGTTGCGGCCGTGCGCGAGAAGCTCGGCCTGCAAACTGCTGTAGCCTGAATCGACGGGACGCTGCCATGGCCGAACCGGTCTTCAACGTATTGTTCCTGTGTACCGGCAACTCGGCGCGTTCGATTCTCGCCGAGTCATTGCTCAATCAGTTGGGCAAGGGACGCTTTCGGGCATTCAGTGCCGGTAGTCGGCCGGTGGGGCGGGTCAATCCGTTCGCGCTGGAATTGCTGGAGAAAAATCATTTCCCGACCGGCGAGCTTCGCAGCAAATCATGGGACGAGTTCGCGCAGCCCGATGCGCCGCCTCTCGATTTTGTCGTCACAGTATGCGATAACGCCGCAGGCGAGGTCTGCCCGGTATGGCCGGCACAGCCGATGACCGCGCACTGGGGCATCCCCGATCCGACTGCGGTCGAAGGCAACGACGATGTCAAACGTCATGCCTTCGTCGAGACGATGAGCCAATTGCAGCGCCGTCTTTCCGCTTTCGTCAGCCTGCCGTTCCATACGCTCGACAACATGAAGCTGCAACAAGCCGTACGGGATATCGGGCGGACGGTATGAGCGCGCCAACTTTGATGGAGTTCGCTCAATGAGCGCACAGTGCGAAGTGACCGGCAAGCGCGTTGCCGGCGCGCCGATGAGTATGTTCGAACGCTGGCTCACCCTGTGGGTGGCGTTGTGCATCGTTGCCGGTGTGCTGCTTGGCCAGCTGTTGCCGGCGCCGTTCCAGGCGCTGGGGCGTATGGAAGTGGCACAGGTGAACATTCCGGTCGGCCTGCTGATCTGGGTGATGATCATCCCCATGCTGATGAAGATCGACTTCGGTGCCCTGCATCAGGTGAAGTCGCACTGGAGGGGTATCGGCGTCACGTTGTTCGTCAACTGGGTGGTGAAGCCGTTCTCAATGGCGCTGCTGGCCTGGCTGTTCATCCGCCATCTCTTTGCGCCCTACATGCCGGCCGAGCAGCTCGACAGCTACGTCGCCGGCCTCATCCTGCTGGCTGCCGCACCGTGTACCGCGATGGTGTTCGTGTGGAGCCGGCTGACTGGTGGCGACCCGTATTTCACGCTATCTCAGGTGGCGCTGAACGACGCCATCATGATCGTCGCCTTCGCGCCCATCGTCGGCCTGCTGCTCGGCTTGTCGGCAATCGTGGTGCCATGGGACACATTGCTTACTTCGGTGGTGCTGTATATCGTCATTCCGGTGGTGCTGGCGCAGCTGTGGCGCAAGATCCTGCTCAAGCGCGGGCAGGCAACATTCGACGCGGCGATGGCGCAACTCGGCCATGCCTCGATGCTGGCGCTGCTGGCCACCCTGGTGCTGCTGTTCGCCTTCCAGGGCGAGGCGATCATCGCGCAGCCACTGATCATTGCGCTGCTGGCGGTGCCCATCCTGATCCAGGTGTTCTTCAACTCGGCGCTGGCCTACTGGCTCAATCGCAAGGTGGGCGAGAAGCACAGCGTTGCCTGTCCGTCGGCGCTGATCGGTGCGTCCAATTTTTTCGAGTTGGCGGTGGCGGCGGCAATCGCGCTGTTCGGTTTCCAGTCGGGTGCGGCGCTTGCAACAGTCGTCGGCGTGCTGATCGAGGTGCCGGTGATGCTGCTGGTGGTGAAAATCGTCAACCAGAGCAAAGGATGGTATGAAAGCGGCTTGCCTGCGCGACGGATTCAATAACATTCAATGGGATGCCATGCCTAAATTCCTGCTTGCACCGCTTGTCCTCTCCGGACTTCTGGTCGTATCCCATGCCCTTGCCGAAGGCGACAGCCGTATCGCGGTCGAGATGCCGGCGATGATGCAGGATCATATGCGCGCGAACATGCGCGACCATCTGCTCTCCATCAATGAAATCCTGGGTTTGCTGGCTGTCGGGAAATACGATGCCGCCGCCGATATTGCCGAGAAACGCATTGGCATGAGTTCGCTCGAAGCACACGGGGCGAGCCATATGGCCGGCTTCATGCCGAAGGGTATGCAGGACACGGGTACGGCCATGCACCAGGCCGCCAGCCGCTTTGCCGTGACAGCCCAGGAGGCCGGTGTGACCCGCGATCTGCCTCGTGCCCTGGACGCGTTGAATCAGGTCACCATGCAATGCGTGGCCTGCCATGCCGGCTATCGTCTGAAATAGGAATTGGTTGGATATGCGTGCGCTGTTCACACCACTTCTCATCGTTCTTACCCTGATGACCTCTTCCGCCCAGGCTTTTCAGCTCAAGGCCGAACGTGTCGTCGACAATGTCTACGCCCTGATCGGCCCGCTGGGTCAGCGCAGCGCCGACAACGATGGGCTCAATGCCAATTTTGGTTTCGTCGTCACGCCCGAGGGCGTCATTCTGATCGACACCGGGGCCAGCCGCCTGGGCGCCGAAAGGATCGCGGCCACCATCGGCGAGGTGACGGACAAGCCGGTGCGCTGGGTCATCAATACCGGCAGCCAGGATCACCGTTGGCTGGGCAACGCGTTTTTCGCCGAAAAGGGTGCCAGGGTTATCGCGCTCACCCGAACCGCCGCCACCCAGGCCGAATTCGCGACGCAACACATGGCGTCGATGAAACGCTTTCTCGGTACACGCATACAGGGTACGAGGCCGCTGCCCGCAGCCAACACCCTCGCGGGCAATTCGGCTACGCTGGAACTGGGAGGCGAAACGCTGGTGCTGGCCTACACCGACGCGCATTTTCCAGGCGACGCCTGGGTCTGGTTTCCCAAGCGGCGCGTGATGTTCGGTGGCGACCTGGTCTTTGTGGATCGTCTGCTGGGCGTGCTGCCCTGGTCGAGCGTGAGGAACGGTCAGCGGGCCTTTCGCGAACTGGTTGCCCTGCAACCGGCGCACATCGTTCCCGGTCACGGGCGGGTCTGCGATCTGGCGCAGGCGCAGCGCGAGACCGGCGACTACTATGACTTCCTGGCCGACAAGGTGGGGGCCGCCGCACGCGAAATGGAACCGATGGAAGCGACCCTGGACCGTTATGCCGACCTGCCTGCGTTCAGTCGCCTGGAGAACTACGGCGATCTGCACCGGGCCAACATGAATCGCGCATTCACCGAATTCGAGTCGCAGTAACTCGGGATAATAGACGGCCGGCCGCCGCATGCATGACGGCCGAGCAACCCCTGGCGGCCGGCGCCCTCGTTTCTTAAAGCCTTCTGACTTTTATCCGTAATTACACGTAGCGGTTTAATAGCATCTTGCACCGTGTTTGCAGAACATGCGGTTGTCCGATGGTTCTGCGGATACTTGCATGCTGCAACCTTCGGCTCGGCATGGCCAGCTTCAACCCTACAAAGATAATGGCGCATTCAACTTTCGGAGTGGTCGGCAAGGAAAAACGGCGTTTTGCGCGGCAGCCTACGTTGCAGACCGCGCACGTTCGGTTCGGCGAAGGTCCGGCCATCCCATCCGAGATTCGGGACTACTGCCAGAACGGCCTGTACGTGGCTTTTCTCGAGGAAGGAGTACAGGACGCTGCACTGCCTTCGCTGGTTGGGACGTTGGTACGGGTGGAATTCTCGGTTGCCGGCTCGGCAACTTACGGATGCAATGGCCGTGTCGCTCGCGTTTCCCCCGGCGGGATCGGGGTGTTCGTTGCGGCCATGCAGGAAGATGCGCTGCATGCCCTGCGCAGGGCGAACGCGCGTCTGGTCCAAACCCGCCCCACCCAAGGCAGCGCCAAGCTGAACCCACATCAGACACAGGCACTGCAACAAGAATGCACCAATCTTTTCCGTAGCTTCCTCAATGCCGTGATGCAGGATTTTTTCCAGTGGGCGGTGGAGCGTCTGGGCCAGGCGGGACAAGACGAATCCAGTTTCCTGGAACGCTCGCGCTACGACTACGGTGCTCAGGAACTGATGCAGCGCCGCAGCCGGATCGAGGACGACTTCTACAACGCCATTCGTGATCGCATACAGGATATCGGACCCGTTCAGGAAGCGTCCTGCGGGGCGTCCGCAGACAATCCGCTCGCCCTGGTCGAGGAAGCGGAATTCGAGGACTGGTTGAATCTGTCGTCCGTCATCCGGCAGGTCGAGGCGGACGTCGCCCTCCCACTGGGCACGTTTGAGCAGCGCTACAGCCTGTTGGTCGGCATTCCGATCGACCGGAAGAACAATCCTTTCGGTCCGGAGATGATTGGCCGTACCTTCCAGATCGCCATTCAGGGACTGGATTTCTCCAACCCCATGCGAACGGTTCTTTACAAAGCGCTTGGGCAGGCCATATCGGGCCATGCCGCGGCGCTTTACCAGCAGCTCAACCAGACCCTGATTGCCCTGCAGCCTGCTGAAACGGTCAAGCCTGCACACGCATTCGGCTCCGGGGCATCCATGTCCAAACCGCCGGCAGCCGCAACACGCAGTGACGGCAGCGCCCGGCCCAAGCCGGATCTGGCCGAGATCGCCGATACGCTGAATGCGCTGTATAAGCAGGACCAGACTGGCATTGCCCAGACGCCAGAGAGCGCCGAGTACAGCCTGGACCGTATTCTGGCCGGTCTCGAGCAGACCCAGCGGCGCACCTCGCAAGCAGCGGTGAGCCTGCTGCCGGCACAGGCTCCCTATCCGGGTGGCGCCGCCATGTCGCAGGCTGTGCGCCCCGAGGTACTGCAGGTGGTGAACCGTCTGCAGCAGGCAGCCCGGCAGCTGGCTGGCCGTGTGGAACCGTCGCCACAGGCCGGCGGGACGCAGCACAATGGCGGGGCTGCGCTGCCGGAGGCCCGTTTGCGCGATCTGCTGCTTGCCCTGGATGGCCTGCCGATGGCAGGCCAGCCGGCAGCCGGCATGCCATCGTTGGCCGATCAGCTCGCTGCACGTATCGCCACTGCCGGGGGAAATGCCAGCCGGCTGGCATCGACCCACCGGCAGATCCTGGATACCACGGCCGATCTGTTCGCGCGGGCGCGGGCGGATGTCGTCCCCCGTTCGGACATCGAATCGCTGGTGAAGCGGCTCGAACGCCCGCTGCTGAAGCTGGCATTGCAGGATACTCATTTCCCCAATTTGCCTGATCACCCGGCTCGCCAGGTACTCGATCTCATCGAGCAGTACGCGGTGGCGGCAGACGACAAGGGCAGATTCTTCGATACCAAGCTGCAGCGGTTCCTCTATTTGCTGGTAGACCGCGTATGCAGCCAGGCCGACAACGACCCCGGCATTTTCGAGATGGTTCGCGACAGTCTCGAGAAAGTGCTGTTGCCGATCCTGCAGATTCGCAGGACACGGGTGGCGCGCCTGCAGGAGGCTTGCGAGGGCAAGGAGCGCATTCGCACGGCACGTACCCGCGTCAACGCGGCGCTCGAGCAGCGCCTGGCCGGACGCGAAGTGCCCGGCATGCTGCTGCGCCTGCTGGATGCCGGCTGGCGCCAGTATCTGGTGTTGCTGGAGATGCGCCAGGGCGCGCAGGGCGATGCATGGAATGCGGCGCTGGCCGTGCTCGACCAGTTGTTCGAGCGGTTCGATCCCACGCCTGCGGATACACCGCGCAGCACCGAATCGGCGCAGACGTTGCTGGCTGAAATCGAGCGCGCCCTGGCAACGGTCAATGTGGATGCCAAACTGCTCGCCGCGTTCATGAACGAACTGGATGCCAGCCTGACCGACGGCGCAACGCAATCTGTTCCGGGACGGGCAATGGTTCGGGTGCCCCCGGGCCGGCTGGCCTCGTCGGGCGAACGGGGCGTCGTGCCCGCGCATCGCCAACTGGCGGATCGCCTGCGGGTGGGCGACTGGTGGGATTTCAGCGTGGACGGCAACCGGATACCGATGCAGCTCATCTGGATCAGCCAGCCGCCCGCGAACTGCACCTTTGCCAACCGATCTGCTACCAGCAAGACCGATTTCACCCTGGCCGAACTGTCCCGGCAGATGCAGCGTGGTACGGCCAAGCCGGGCAAGGATCTGGACCTGCCGCTGATCGAGCGTTCGGAGCAGTCCCTGTTCGACGATACCTATCAGAGCGTGATGCAACAGGCCATGCACGATCCGGTGACCGGACTGCTCAACCGCAAGGGCTTCCTGCAGCACCTGAACCGGATGGCGATACCGGATCAGGCGGACAGGACCCATGCCGTCGGCATCATCGAGTTCGACCAGTTCCGCATGATCGTCAACACCTGCGGCGAGGACGTCGCGGAAAAACTGACCCGCAGCCTGGCCCGCGAAGTCGGGGCGCATATCGGTCCCGATGCCGTACTGGCCTCGTTTCGCGACGACACCTTCGCGCTCATGCTGCCCAACTGCAAGCGGGTCGAAGGCTGCAGTGCCATCGACAGTCTGCTCGACCGGGTGAAGGACTACTCGTTCCAGCACGGGCAGCACAGTTACAGCATTGGCTTCAATGTCGGCATCACCGAGTTTGCCCCGGACCGGTTCAGCGCGGCCGAGGCGATCCGGCGCGCCGATTCGGCCTGCATCACGGCAAAATCGCAAGGCCGCAACCGGATGCAGATCTATGACCAGGCCAGCCCCCAGTTGCAGTCGCAGGAATCCTTGATGGATTGGGCGGGCCGGATCGACTCCTTCCTCAAAGGCAGCGGGCTGCACCTGCGTTGCCAGCAAGTGATGCCGCTCGTCGGGGGTAACACCCGGCTGCCCTATTACGAGGTGCTGCTGGGGATCGAAGGCGAGGGCGGGGTGGAAATCCTGCCAGGGCATTTCATCCCGGCCGTGGAGCGGCTGCAGCGCGCGCACGAGGTGGATATCTGGGTGATGCGGAACGTCTTCGAATGGATCGCCGCCAACCGGTCGGAATTTGCCTCCGTAGGGGGATTCGCCATCAACCTGTCCGCCACGTCGCTCAGCAATCCCGAGGTGATGCGCTACCTGCAGGAGATGCTGCCGGTCAGCGATTTCCCCACCGAGAAGATCATCTTCGAAATCACGGAAAGTGCCGCCATCGAAAGCTACGGGGCCGCGCAGGACTTCATCCGGGAAATACGCCGCTACGGCTGCAAGTTCTCGCTGGACGATTTCGGCAGCGGATTCACATCCTATGCCCACCTGAAGAATCTGCGTACCGATACCCTCAAGATCGACGGCAGCTTCGTCAAGGACATGATGCAGAATTCCAGCGACTTCGCCATGGTCAAGTCGATGAACGACATCGGCCATTCATTGGGGTTGCTCACGGTGGCCGAATACGTGGAGTCCGAGACGACGCTGGAGGCGCTGCGGGAAATCGGTGTCGACTATGTCCAGGGCTACGCCATTCACAGGCCATGTCGTATCGATGACATCCTGTCGATGGCGGCCTAGGCGGGGAGGCCGGCCAGAAAAAACGCCGCTCATTGAGCGGCGTTTTTTTTACAACTGGTGCCGGCGATCGGAATCGAACTGACGACCTTCGCATTACGAATGCGCTGCTCTACCAACTGAGCTACGCCGGCGAAAAACAGCGCGCATTATAGCGGAATCGGTCAGGCTTGTGCGGCCTGCAGACCGGCTTTCAGGCGTCCGACCACCTTGTCCTTGCCGATCAGCTCCAGGGTGGCGTCGATCGCCGGGGTCTGTGGTTCGCCGGTCACCAGCACACGCACCGGCATTGCCAGTTTGGGCATCTTGAGGCCATGCGCGGCGAGCGTTTCCTTGAACGCGGCGCTGAGTGCGCTGCGTTCCCAGTCCAGGGATTCCAGCCGGGCAAGCAGGTCGGCCAGTGCCGGCAGCACCTCGGGGGTGACATGCTGGGCCAGCAGTTCCGGTGTGGGATGAAGCGTGCGGTAGAACAGCGTGGCGGCGTCGGCCAGTTCTTCGATGGTGGCGGCGCGCTCCTTGACCAGCGCGCACACGGCCGCGAGGTCGGGGCCGTCGTCCAGTCCGGCGCCGTTGCGGATCAGGAAGGGGCGCGTCAAGTCGGCGAGTCGCGCGTCGTCGGCCGCCTTGATGTACTGCTGGTTGATCCAGCGCAGTTTCTCGGTGTTGAACTGCGCGGCCGACGGCGTGATGTGGTCGAGGTCGAACCACTGCACGAATTGTTCGCGGCTGAACAGTTCGGCGTCGCCATGCGACCAGCCGAGCCGCGCCAGGTAGTTGATCACGGCTTCCGGCAGGTAGCCTTCCTCGAAATACTGCATCACCGACACCGCGCCGTGGCGCTTGGAGAGCTTGGTGCCGTCGTCGCCGAGAATCATCGAAAGATGCGCGTACTGCGGCACGGTGGCGCCGAGCGCCTTGAGAATGTTGATCTGGCGCGGCGTGTTGTTGACGTGGTCGTCGCCGCGGATGACGTGGCTGATCCGCATATCCCAGTCGTCGACCACCACGCAGAAGTTGTAGGTGGGCGTGCCGTCGGCGCGCGCGATGATGAGATCGTCGAGTTCGGCGTTGGCGAATTCGATCGTGCCCTTGACCAGGTCCTTCCAGGCCACCGTGCCCTCAAGCGGATTCTTGAAGCGTACCACCGGCTGTACGCCGGCCGGCGGCACCGGCAGCGTCTTGCCGGGTTCGGGGCGCCAGCGGCCGTCGTAGCGCGGCTTTTCGCCGCGCGTACGCTGGGCCTCGCGCATCTCGTCGAGTTCCTCGGGGCTGCAGTAGCAGTAATAGGCCTGTCCGGCCGCCAGCATCTGTTCGATCACTTCCTTGTAGCGATACAGCCGCTTGGTCTGGTAGAACGGACCTTCGTCGTGATTGAGGTCGAGCCAGGCCATGCCGTCGAGAATCGCCTGCACCGCCTCGGGCGTCGAGCGCGCGATGTCGGTGTCCTCGATGCGCAGGATGAACTGGCCGCCGTGATGGCGCGCGAACGCCCACGAGAACAGCGCGGTGCGCGCGCCGCCGATATGCAGGAAACCAGTGGGGGAAGGGGCGAAACGGGTGCGGATCATGGCAGGGCCGGGCGGAAAAAGCGGCCATTTTACCGGACTGTGTTTAATGCGGCCGCTCGCCGCAAAATTGACCCCAGCCACTGGGTTGTGGTTTAATTCGCGCCGCTTCGGGGCAGTTAGCTCAGCGGTAGAGCATCGCCTTCACACGGCGGGGGTCACAGGTTCAAACCCTGTACTGCCCACCACCCGAACATTTCCCGTCCGGCTGCCAAGCCGGATCGCCCGCTTCCACCAATCGTTGCGGGTTTTCGATTGATCTCACGATCACTGTCCGTCTGCCTCGATTGGTGTTGCCACAAGCGCAACAGGCCGTCGCAGGAAACCACATGACTACTGAAACAAGCTTTGCCAGCCTGGCGCTGGCCGAACCCATCTTGCGTGCCATTGCCGATGCCGGCTATACCACGCCCACCCCGATTCAGGCGCAGGCGATCCCGCAGGTCCTGGCTGGCGGCGACCTGCTCGCCGCGGCGCAAACAGGAACAGGAAAAACCGCCGGTTTCACCCTGCCGATCCTGCATCATCTGTCGACGCGTGCCGCGCAGGCACCCAAGCCGGGCCGGCCGCGCTGCCTGATCCTGGTGCCGACGCGCGAACTGGCCGCGCAAGTTGAGGAATCGGTCAAGACCTATGGCAAGTATCTGTCGCTCACTTCGATGGTGATGTTCGGCGGCGTCAACATCAATCCGCAGTTCAAGGCGCTGAAGTCGCGCGTGGACATCCTGGTGGCGACGCCGGGCCGCCTGCTCGATCACCTCGGGCAAAAGACGGTGGACCTGTCCGGCGTCGAAATCCTGGTGCTCGACGAAGCCGACCGCATGCTCGACATGGGTTTCATCCGCGACATCAAGAAAGTGCTTGCCGTGCTGCCGAAGCAGCGCCAGAACCTGCTGTTCTCGGCGACCTTCTCCGACGAGATCCGGACGCTGGCCAACGGGCTGTTGCACAACCCGAAGAGCGTCGAAGTCGCGCGCCGCAACACCACGGTCGAGATCATCGAGCAGTCGATGCACCGGGTGCCGCAGGCGCACAAGCGGGACTTGCTGGCGCATCTGATCAAGCGCCACGACTGGCAGCAGGTACTGGTGTTCACCCGCACCAAGCACGGCGCCAACAAGCTGGCCGAGAAGCTGATCAAGGACGGGATCACCGCCGCTGCGATCCACGGCAACAAGAGCCAGTCGGCGCGTACCAAGGCACTGGCAAGCTTCAAGGACGGCAGCGTACGCGTGCTGGTGGCCACCGACATCGCAGCACGCGGCATCGACATCGATCAACTGCCGCAGGTGGTGAATTTCGAGCTGCCCAACGTGCCGGAAGACTATGTGCACCGCATTGGTCGCACGGGCCGCGCCGGTACCACCGGCTCGGCATTGTCGCTGGTGGACGACGAGGAGATCGGCTACCTGCGCGATATCGAGAAGCTGATCAAGCGTTCGATCGTGCGTGTCGAGGTCGAGGGTTTCACGCCGCCGCCGAAATCCGAATTGATGTCAGACGAACGTCCCCCACGCCCGCCGCAAGGGCGCGGTGGCCAGCGCCAGGCGCAGAACGCCGGGCAGCGTCCGGGTCGGGGCGCCAGGCAGGCGCAACCGGGTAATCGCGGCGCGTCGGGCCGTGCATCACCCGGCGCGCCGGCAACGGGCAGCGCAAAACCCGCCACCCGGCCAGCGCCCAACCGGGCCGCACCGGATAATCAGTCGCAGCCGCGCAAACCGCGTCCGCAGGCCGCCCTGTTCTCGGCTAAACCCGGTTCGCGCGGGCATTGATCGGACTTGAGCGGCTTCGGCCGGGCTGGGACAATCGTCGCCATGGATACGCTCGCCAGCTACGACGAACTGCCCTACGACAGCCTGCCCCTGCCTGAAACCCAGCCTGATTTCCTGGCTGCGGTTGCGACGTTGCATGGCTTCGACGCACCCGACCCGACGCAGGCGCGCATCCTCGAACTCGGATGCGCGTCCGGCGGCAACCTGATTCCCCTGGCGTGGCGTTGGCCTGGGTCCGACTGCGTGGGCGTGGAATTGTCGCGCGTGCAGGCGGAGGCGGGGGCCGATTTCATTCGTCATCTGGGACTGTCCAATATCCGCATCGTACATGGCGACCTTGCCGCGCTGCCTGCCGATCTGGGCGAATTCGATTACATCATCGCGCATGGCGTGTTTTCCTGGGTGCCGCCGGCGATTCAGCGCGCATTGCTCGACGTGTGCCGACGTCATCTGACACCGTACGGTGTGGCCTATGTCAGTTTCAATGTCACGGCGGGCTGGGCTCGGCTGCGGCCCCTGCGCACGGCGCTAATCGAACGTACAGCGGCCGATATGCCCGCACCCGCGCGTGTTGCAGAAGCCCGGCGTGTTCTGGCCGAACTGGAGCTCGAATGGACTGATCCAGTTCTGCTGAAGGAAATTGCCTATCTGAAATCAGCCGCGCCATCGTATCTGTTCCATGAATATCTCACCGAATTCAATACGCCGACCCGGTTTTCCGAATTTTCCGCGCGGCTTGATGACCATGGCTTGCGCTACGTCGGCGAAGCCGGGCCGCGCCATGCGGTGGTCGAGCTCGAGGATGCCTGGGGCCTGATTCCCGAAAGTATGGCCGGCCGCTGGCTGGATGCCGAGGCAGCACTCGATGAGGCCCATGCCATCCGCTTCCGCCGCGCATTGATCGCGCGCGCCGATGCGCCGTGCGCCCGGCCGCCGCAGGCTGCCGCGCTGGCTGGACTGGCGTTCCACGCGGATCTGCGCAGCGATGATGAAATCGATCTCGAGACGGCGAGCGAACAGGCTTTCGTCAATCCGGCAGGTGGCGCGTACCTGGTCGCCCATCCTGCAATGAAGGCGGCGGCAATGATCCTGTCGGCCGCCTATCCCGCCGCACTGGCCTATCCGGAATTGCTGGCGTCCACCCAACACGCGATGACCGACTATGGCGCCGGGGACTTTGACGAGGCGGCTTTTCGGGATGCCTTGTTCCCCTTGGTTATGGCGCATGGCGTGACGCCCAGCGTGGATACAATGCCGTCCGTGACCGAGCCGGCCGACCGGCCCCGCGCACACGCCCTGGCGAGATTGCAGGCAAGCTCATCCGGCTGGGCGGCGAGCGGCGTACGTCATGTGGCGTTGGAACTCGATGAGCCCGGCCGTATTCTGCTGGGTCTGCTGGATGGCAACCGCACGCTGCACGAACTCGCGGTCGTTTTTCGGGACGTGTTGGCCGATGCGGGATATGAGCAGACGCTGGAAACCGTCCAGGCAATGACACACCGGCTGGTGTGGCTGTTTGCGCGTCAGGGTTTGCTGACGGAATCGCCCCGGTCGCCCGGGCCGCAATGATTCAACGAGGCGCCTGCCAGCAGTTGTTGCCGACCTGGACGGTCATGGAGAGTTGTTCGCTGTTGGCGTACAGCACGTATTTGAGTCCCAGATAATCCGAGCCTTTGCGCCAGAACATCGCCAGCAGGTTCTTCTCGCCGCTGGCGACGACGCTGGTGTAGGGAATGACCTTGAGCGGATTGCCGTACAGGTTGGAGTAGTTCGACGCGATGGTGACAAAGTGGCGGAAATCCGGCTCGATTTCCTGGTCGAATGCCACCAGCTTGTCGTTGCAGAAGGTGAACAGGAAGCGGCGGCCGGTCGGGTTGCCAGGCAGATCGTAGGCAAACAGACCGTCGTTGCCGACCGGCATGGTCTGGTCGAAATTCCAGGTCTTGAGTGCCTGTTGGACTTCGCTGCGGCTCATGCCGTTCCTGAATTCACCGATCTCCCAGGCCTGGACGGGCAGGCCGAACAGCAATCCGGCGAGCAGGCAGAAGGCTTTCGCGCTAATTGTCATGGCGTGCGAGCAGGAAACGGGATGGGCTGTAGCATACCGCAGCACGGATGCGTCACTTGCCGCTGACGGCACCAAAGACCTTCTTCAACAAGTCGCTGCCGGCCTGCAACGGATTAGCACGGATGGCGGCCTCCTTTTCCCCGATCAGGGTATAGAGCCGGTCGAGCGCCTGCTGGGTGACGTACTGTTCGACATTGGCCTGCTTCTTGTCGAGTAGATTGAATTGTGCCGCCATGCCGGCATACTGGTTGTACTGCTGGGCCAGGCCGACTTTGTCGGTGTTCGCCTTGACGATGGGCTCAAAGCGTTCGACGAGCTTGGCCTCCGTTTTCCTGCGGAAGAAATCAGTGGCCGAGGTTTGGCCACCCGTGAGGATGCCCTTGGCATCTTCCAATGTCATCTCCTTCACCGCACCGACCAGCAGGGTCTTGGCCTCCGGTACGGCGGCTTCCGCTGCACGGTTCATCGACAGCACCAGTTCGTCCGCTTGCTTGCCCATGCCGAACATACGCATGGCTTTTTCGGCTTTCTGCAGACTGGGCGGAAGCGGGATTTTCAGCGCGGCGTTGCCGAAGAAGCCGTCTTTCTGGCCGAGCTGGGCGACGGCGGCGTCGGCACCGCGGGTCAGCGCTTCTTTCAATCCGGCGTTGATGTCGGCATTGGAGAGCGTATCGACGCCGCTGGCGGTTGGCTGGCTGGCGGGTTGGCCGACGACGCCTTTCAGCATCCCGTTCCAGTCGAAGGCATGGGCTGGCAAGGCCAGGGTCAGGCCGGCGGCCAGGATTATCCAGTGCTTCATGATGCGCCCCCTTTGTCGGATCGGGTTACAGGACTTCCGCAGCATAGTCGGCCAGACGCGAACGTTCACCCCGCTGCAGGGTGACATGGCCGTTGTGAGGCCAGCCCTTGAAATGGTCCACCACGTAGGTGAGGCCGGAACTGCCTTCGGTGAGGTAGGGCGTATCGATCTGGGAAATGTTGCCCAGGCACACCACCTTGGTACCTGGGCCGGCACGGGTGATCAGCGTCTTCATCTGCTTGGGCGTGAGGTTCTGCGCCTCGTCGATGATGAGAAATTTGTTGAGGAAGGTACGGCCGCGCATGAAGTTGAGCGACTTGACCTTGATGCGCGAACGGATCAGGTCCTGCGTGGCTGCGCGTCCCCATTCGCCGGCATCGTCGTCGCTCTTGTTCAGCACGTCGAGGTTGTCTTCCAGCGCGCCCATCCAGGGCGTCATCTTCTCCTCCTCGGTGCCGGGCAGGAAACCGATGTCTTCCCCGACCGGTACGGTGACGCGGGTCATGATGATTTCAGTGTAGGTTTTCTTGTCAAGCACCTGGGCCAGACCGGCGGCCAGCGTGAGCAAGGTCTTTCCGGTGCCGGCCTGGCCGAGCAGGGTGACGAAGTCGATCTCGGGATCCATCAGTACGTTGAGTGCAAAGTTCTGCTCGCGGTTACGCGAGGTGATACCCCAGACGTTGTTCTTTTGGTGGCTGAAGTCGCGCACCGTGACCATCTCGGCCTGCTTGCCTTCGACTTTCAGTACCTTCGCGTAGAGCGGGTTGGGACCTTCCTGGAAGACGAATTCGTTCGGTAGCAGGCTGGTGACCAACGGCCCTTTGATGCGGTAGTAGGTCTGGCCGTTGGATTGCCACGATTCCATGCCCTTGCCGTGCGTGTCCCAGAAATCGGCGGGCAGTTCGCGCAAACCGGCGTACAGCAGATCGGTATCTTCCAGCACCTTGTCGTTGAAGTAATCCTCGGCAGGAAGCCCCAGCGCACGCGCCTTGATGCGCATGTTGATGTCTTTCGACACCAGGATGACCTGGCGTTTGGGGTAATGGCGCGACAGGAACAGCACCACGCCGAGGATCTGGTTGTCGACCTTGCTGGTCGGCAGGCTCAGCGGGATGTCGCCGGTGATCGCCTGGGTCTGCAGGAACAGCCGGCCGGTGGCGGCGTTATGGCTATGCGGTGCGAGCGGCACGCCTTCTTCGATGCTGTCGAGCTTGCTGACGATCTCGTCGAGAAAACGGCTGGCCTGGCGGGCGTTGCGCGATACCTCGTTCATGCCCTTCTTGTGCTGGTCGAGTTCCTCCAGCGTGGCGATCGGCACATAGACGTCGTGTTCTTCAAAGCGGTACAGGCTGGTGGGGTCGTGCATCAGCACGTTGGTATCCAATACGAACAGCTTGGTCGGAGTGGCGGCTTTTCTCGGCATGTCGATTTCGTTGCTAAGGAGGACAGGAATGCATTCATCCTACCTCAAGCCGGAGCCTGCTTGTCCAGTCAAAAATTAAACGCAGGCCTCTGTCGGTCCGCGCGAATGGGATACCGTAATTCTCAGTAGAATGTTCGGCTCTCCAGCTCGGAACGACGGGAGCAACATGATGTGGAAACCCATCAGCGCAACGATACCCATCCAATTCGGATGGGTATCCAGCCACTCTGCCATCGTGTTTTTGCTTGCCTGGTTGTGGTCGCAGCCGCTTTGCGCCGAGGTCACTGCGCACATTCTGTTGCAGGATTCGCCCCTTGCCGGGTTCCAGTACCATGCGGGCAGGGCGCTGTGGTCGCAGATGCGGGTGGGCGATGCGCTTGCCCTGGTGCGCGAACCGGACAATTCCCACGATGCCAGGGCGGTGCGGGTGGAATGGCAGGGCCACATGATCGGTTATGTGCCACGCCGCGAAAATGCAGATGTGGCGCGCCTGCTCGACCGCGGGCAGAAGCTTGCCGCACGCATTGTTCGCTTGTCCGATGTGCGCGATCCCTGGTCGCGGGTGCGCTTCGAAATATTGATCCCCATGCAACCAGGCGACCAAAGGGCACCGTGAAACATCCGATTGTCTGCAGCAACCGGTAAAATCGCACGGATGAAATTGCTTGTTCTCGATACCTCCACCGAATGGTGTTCGGCTGCGCTGTGGCTGGACGGCCGCATCCAGGCGCGCCGGGTCCTGGCCGAACAGCGGCACAGCAGCCTGTTGTTGCCGATGGTGGACGACCTTCTGCGCGAATCGGCGGTGACCCTGCGTCAGCTTGACGGCATTGCCTACGGCGCCGGCCCCGGCTCATTTACCGGCCTCAGGATCGCCTGTGCGGTGACGCAGGGGCTGGCATTGGGTGCCGACCTGCCGGTGGCCGGTGTGTCCACGCTGGAATCGATCGCCGAGCAGACGGATGCGGAGCGGATAGTGACCGTGCTCGATGCGCGCATGGCCGAGGTCTACTGGGCAGCCTATCGGAGAGACGGCGCCGACTGGCACACGGTGAGCGAACCGCAGCTGGCGCTGCCCGAATCGGTGGCGGTGCCGGAAGAGGGCGATTGGGTCGGCGCAGGCAATGGCTTTGTCGCATTGGGCGATGTGTTGCGTCCGCGTCTGGCCGCACGGCTGACGCGCATCGACGACACGCTGATGCCCGATGCCGCCGCGATGGCGCCGCTCGCTGCCCGCGTATTCGAGCGTGGCGAAGGTCAGGATGCGGCGCTGGCCGCACCGATTTATCTGCGCGACAAAGTGGCGCTGACGGTGGATGAGCGTCGTGCGAGGCGCTCTGCATGAGTGCCGTCTTCGAAATCGCACACCACCTGCGGCCGATGACCGAGGCCGATCTGCCACGCATCCACCGGATCGAGCTTGCAAGCTACGAGTATCCGTGGAGCCCGGGCAATTTCGCCGACTCGCTGAGCGCGGGCTACAGCATGTGGGTGCGCGAGGCCGAGGGCGAAATCATCGGCTACTACGCATTGATGGTTGCAGCGGGTGAGGCCCATCTGCTCAACTTGACCATCGCCCCGATCTGGCGCCGGCATGGTCTCGGCCGCGACCTGCTCGAGCACTGCCTGGCGCGTGCCTGCGATCACAAGGCCACAAGCCTGTTTCTCGAGGTGCGAACCTCCAATGCCGCCGCCATCGCGCTTTACCATGGCAGCGGTTTCGTCGATCTGGCCGTGCGCCGGGGCTACTATCCAGCCCGCAACGGCCGCGAGGATGCGCTCATCATGAAGAAGGACTTGGCATGCTGAGCCGTGACGACGTGTTCAGCGAACTGGGCATCGGCCCCGCCTGGCGGTTGCGCGAGACATCGGCCACCCCCGCCATTGCACGTCCTTCAAGTACCTACACCTGGGACCAGCTGGCCGAGGCCGTCGCACATTGCACTGCCTGCAAGCTTTCCGCCACGCGCACACAGGGCGTATTGGGCGTCGGCGACCGCAACGCGGACTGGCTGATCATCGGCGAAGCGCCCGGTGCAGATGAAGACCGGATAGGCGAACCGTTTGTCGGTCAGGCGGGCAAGCTGCTCGACGCCATGCTGGCCTCGATCGGCCTTCGGCGCGGCGACAACGTCTACATCGCCAACGTGCTGAAATCGCGCCCGCCCGGCAACCGCAACCCCGAACCGGACGAAGTCGCTGCGTGTCGCCCCTATCTGCTGGCGCAGATCGAACTCATTCAGCCCAAGCTCATCCTGGCACTGGGACGCTTCGCTGCACAAAGCCTGCTCGACACTGACGAAGCCATCAGCCGCCTGCGGGGCCGCGTGCACCGGTTCCAAAATGTGCCGCTGGTGGTGACCTATCATCCAGCCTATCTACTGCGCAACCTGCCCGACAAGGCGCGTGCATGGGAAGATTTGTGCCTGGCGCGGCGCACCATGCGGGCCTTCGCCGTAGCTTAACCACTCACCGTTTACCGCTCACTACGTCACCCACAATGAAACTTCTGCATTCCGCACTGCGTTTTCGCGTCAATTACTTTTCCGATCTGGGCCGCCATCAGGTGGTGGTATGGATGCCTGGCGACACCCCGCCGGTCGACGCTCAGGTCGACGTTGGCCCGAAGATCGAGCACGAGGTGCCGAACGAGGTGTTCCGCAGCGATATCGCACCGCTGAAATTCGGGCGCTTCTATCCGTCCCAGCTGCTGCATGCCGACGATGCCCCGGGGCCGATGTTCCGCGTGATGAAGCTCAATGAGGCCAGCTTCGTCGCCAACTTCAGCCATCCGCTGCAGGGCCGCATCTTCAGCATCGACAGCGGCAAGAGCGATGTCTCGACCGAGCCGGTCGGCCAGGTCACCCAACTGCTGGAATGGAGCGGCATGGAAACGCAGATGCAGACGCCGACCGATTTCGAGGGCCCGGATGCGTTCCGCCGTGAGGACGAATTCCCCGATACCGAGTTCTACACGGTCGCCCGCAAGGTCACCCACGTCGACGCCGTGTGCGCGCGCCGTATCCAGGCGCTCTATCGCACCGTGCTGCCGGAGAATGCTCGGGTGCTCGACCTGATGGCGGGCTGGCGTTCGCACTTGCCGGATACGGTGCAGTCCGCGACCGGCCTGGGCCTCAATGCCGAGGAGCTCGACGACAATCCGCAGCTCGCCGAACGCATCGTGAAGGACATCAACGCCGATCCCAGGTTGCCCTTCCCTGACGCCAGCTTTGATGCCGTGGTGTGCACGGTGTCGTTCGAATACCTGACGCAACCGCACAAGATCGTGGCGGAGGCCAGACGGGTGCTCAAGCCGGGCGGCATGTTCGTGGTGACGCTGTCGCACCGTTATTTTCCGCCCAAGGTGATCAGACTGTGGACGCAGCTGCATCCGATGGAGCGCATGGCCTGGGTCGGCACGTTGATCAAGCAGGCCGGCTTCAAGAAAGTGGAAACCTACGTCGAGCGCGGCCTCAAGCGCCCTAGGGACGACCGCTACGCCGACAAGCTCACCGAATCCGACCCGCTGTTTGCCACGTGGGGCGTGGCGTAGACTTCAACCATCACAATCTGCCAACCTGGGAGACGACAATGTTCAAATGGCTGAATGCATTCAAATGGGTGGCCGCGGGGTGCATGGCGCTGGCCCTGTCAGGCTGCGGCTACAACACGCTGCAAAGTTCCGACGAGGAAATCAAGGCCACCTGGGCCGAGGTGCTGAACCAGTACCAGCGCCGTGCCGACCTGGTGCCGAACCTGGTCAACGTGGTGAAAGGTTACGCGTCGCACGAGAAGGACGTGTTTATCAGCGTCACCGAGGCCCGCGCCCGGGTCGGGTCGATCCAGGCGACGCCCGACCTGATCAACGACGAAGCCGCCTTCCAGAAGTTCGTCGCGGCGCAGGGCGAACTCACCGGCGCGCTCTCGCGCCTGCTGCTGGTCGCCGAGAACTATCCGCAACTGAAGGCGGACGGTTTGTTTCGCGACCTGCAGGCACAGCTCGAAGGCACCGAAAACCGCATCACGGTCGCGCGCAATCGTTACATCGCTGCCGTGAAGACCTATAACGTCACGGTGCGCTCCTTTCCTTCCAACCTGACGGCGATGATGTTCGGCTACAAGACCAAGCCGACCTTCACGGTGGAAAACGAAAAAGCCATCGCCGTGCCGCCCAAGGTCGACTTCGGGTCGCCTGCTCCGGCCGCACCTGCAGGCGGCAACTGATCCCGGCATGATCAAGCTGCTCCGGATGCGTTTCGCGTTCGGTTTTCTGATTGCGATGCTGGCGCTGTCCGCCTGGGCACAGGTGGCGGTGCCTGAGCTGTCACGCCGCGTGACAGACCAGACTGCCACGCTCAGCGCCGATCAGGTTGCCGCGCTTGAAAGCAAGTTGGCCGCGTTCGAGGCGAAAAAGGGCAGCCAGATCGCGGTGCTGATCGTGCCCACGACGCAGCCGGAAGATATTGCCCAGTTCGGCATTCGCTTGGCCGATCAATGGAAGATTGGCCGCAAGAAAGTTGACGACGGGGTGATCCTGATTGTTGCCAAGGACGACCGAACATTGCGGCTGGAAGTCGGCTATGGGCTTGAAGGTGCGATCCCCGACGCGATCGCCAAGCGTGTGATTGCCGAAATCATCACCCCCTATTTCAAGGCGGGTGATTTCTATGGCGGCATCGATGCAGGCGTGCAGCAGGTCATGCAGCTGATCGAAGGCGAACCCTTGCCACCGCCCAGCGCATCCGGACAGGGTGAGGGCGACGGCGCATTCGTCATGCTGATCGTCGGCGGCATGGTCGTGGGCTGGCTGCTCGCCACCTTGATGAGCCGCCCGGCAGCGGGCGGTATCGCCGCACTGGGCAGCGGCGTGGCCGGTGCCTTCCTGCTGGGGTTGACTCCCTTGCTGCTATTCATTGTCGTGTTCGTGTTTGCCGGCGTGGCCACGGGATTCCGCCGCGGCGGGGGCTGGTCGAGCGGCGGCGGTGGATGGGGCGGTGGCGGGTTTGGCGGAGGCTCGTGGGGCGGGGGCGGCGGCGGTTTCGGCGGGGGAGGCGCATCAGGCTCATGGTGAATGTCAAACGCTGGCTCAGGCATCTGTTCATGCCGCCGTGGGCGTGGCGGCGCGTGTTCCCTCGCGCCACACTCGATGCGATCGAAGGCGCGATCCGGGAATCGGAAACACGTCATGGCGGTGAAATCCGTTTCGCCATCGAGAACAGTCTGCCTGCTTCCTGGGTCTGGCGTGGCATGACGGGACGCAAGCGTGCGCTCGAGGTGTTTTCCTTCCTGCGCGTGTGGGATACCGAACATAACAGCGGCGTGCTGGTGTATCTGCTGCTGGCCGACCGCGACATCGAAATCATTGTCGACCGCGGCATTGCCGCGCGTGTCGACCCGTCAGCCTGGGGCGTGGTGGCCCAGGCCATGGAAATGGATTTCAGGCGGGGCGAGTTCGAGCATGGCGTGTTGGAAGGCATCCGGCAGATCAGCACGCTGTTGGCTGCACATTTTCCGCCCGGGAAACATAATCCGGACGAATTGCCGGACCGGCCCGTGATTGTGCCCAGTGGATACAAGTGAGGAGACGAGATGCAGGCGTACGCAGTGTGGTGGATTCTGGCGGCTGTACTGGTGGGGGTGGAGCTCGCCAGCGGCACGTTCTATCTGCTGGTCTATGGGATGGCCGCTGCAGTGGCCGGCGTGGCGGCCTGGCTGGGCGCCGGCATGGTGGCGCAGTTGCTGACGGCTGCGGTGATCGGTGCGGTCGGTACCCTGATGTTGCGCCGATGGAAACGCAACACCGACCGTCCGGAGTTCAGCGTGCAGGACATGGATATCGGCAAGACTGTCCAGATCGAGTCCTGGCAAGGGGATCGCGGCCAGGTCAAATATCGTGGCGCCGTATGGGATGCCGAAGCGGAGCCGGCCGGCGTGGACCGCACGCGCCCGCTGGTCATTCGCGCAATCAAGGGCAACACGCTGGTTCTAGGTAATTAATCGGGAGAACAATTCATGGATGCTGTCGCGCTGGTCATCGTCATCGTCATTGCCATCGTCGTCGCCAAGGGCGTGCGCGTGGTTCCGCAGCAGAACGCCTGGGTGGTCGAGCGCCTCGGCAAGTTCCACGCGGTGCTGGTGCCGGGCCTCAATCTGGTGATCCCGTTCATCGACACGGTCGCCTACAAGCACTCGCTCAAGGAAATCCCGCTCGACGTGCCGAGCCAGGTCTGCATCACGCGCGACAACACCCAGCTTGCGGTCGACGGTATCCTGTACTTCCAGGTGACCGACCCGAAGATGGCGTCCTATGGGTCGAGCGACTATATCTCGGCCATTTCGCAGCTGGCGCAGACGACGCTGCGTTCCCTGATCGGCCGTATGGAGATGGACCGCACGTTCGAGGAGCGCGAGGAGATCAACCGCGGCGTGGTGATGGCTTTGAACGAGGCTTCGACCAACTGGGGCGTCAAGGTGTTGCGCTACGAAATCAAGGATCTGACACCGCCGAAGGACATCCTTCACGCCATGCAGCGGCAGATCACCGCCGAGCGCGAGAAGCGTGCGCTGATTGCCTCGTCGGAAGGCCGCATGCAGGAGCAGATCAACATTGCCACCGGCGAGCGCGAAGCCGCGATTCAGCAATCCGAAGGCGACAAGCAGGCCGCCATCAACGTTGCCATGGGCGAGGCCGAGGCGATCAAGGCGATCGCGGTCGCCAATGCCGAGGCGATCGCCCGTGTGGCGCGCGCGATTGAAATGCCGGGTGGCATCCAGGCGGTGAATCTCAAGGTCGCCGAGAAATACGTCGAAGCCTTTTCCGGGCTGGCCAAAACCGGCAACACCTTGATCGTGCCGTCCAACATGGCCGACCTCAGTTCACTGATTGCAGGCGCGATGAGCGTGGTGAAATCGCAGACTCCGGAACGTGTCAACCAGGCCTGACCTGGCCGTCAGTGCACGACGTCGTTGCGATGGCGCAGCCAGACCGTCGCCATCACTGTGCTGATGAACAGGCCGAATACCAGGACGATGGTGTGGATGTGCCAGTCGGCACGCACCATCAGGGCGTAGGCGCCGGTCAGCAGCAGGATGCTGATGTTCTCGTTGAAATTCTGCTGGGCGATGGAGTGGCCGGCTCCCATCAACAGGTGTCCGCGGTGTTGCAGCAGGGCGTTCATCGGCACCACGAAATAGCCTGCCAGCACGCCCGCCAGCGTGAGCAGGAGCACGGCAGGGATCAGACTTTCCACCCAGATCAGGGCGATCGGCACGAAGCCGAGGAGGATGCCGGCCGGCAGTACGCTGATGGCGCGCTGCAGGCGGACGAACTTTCCGGCGAGGATCGAGCCGATGGCGATACCGAATGCGGAGGCGGCGGTGAGCTGGGTGGCCTGGTCCAGGCCGTATTTCAGGTTGAGCGCGGCCCAGGCGATGATGAGCAGGCGCAGTGTGGCGCCGACGCCCCAGAACAGGGTGGTGACGGCGAGCGACACCTGGCCGAGGGGATCGCGCCAAAGTAGCAGGAAGCTGTGCCCGAAGTCATGCAGGATATACAGCGGCGAACGATTGGGCAGTTTGTGGTCGATCGGCAGTCGCGGGATGAACAGGTTGATGAACGCGGCGCCGAGGTAGAGCCCGGTGATGACGACAATGGCAAATTTGGGCGCGATGACGGTCGCGGAGAGCCCGGCGGTTGCCAGGATGCGCTCGGCAAGATGCGGATTGATGAGCGCGCCGCCAATGATGGCGCCGAGCACGATGGCGGCAACCGTGGTGCCTTCCATCCAGCTGTTGGCGACGACGAGTTTTTCGCTGGGCAACAATTCGGTGAGGATGCCGTACTTGGCCGGCGAATACATGGCGGCACCGATGCCGACAATGGCATAGGCCAGCAAGGGATGCAGTCCGGCCAGCATGGTCAGGCAGCCCGCGAATTTGAGCGTGTTGGCGATGAGCATGACGCGTCCCTTGGGGAGGGCGTCGGCGAACGGGCCAACCAACGGGGCCAGCACGATATAGGCAATGACGAAAACCGTCTGCAGCAGCGGCGAATACCATTCGGGTGCAGAGGAGAAAACCAGCAGACCGATCGCTGCGAACAGCAGGGCGTTGTCGGCCAAAGCAGACAGGAACTGCGCAAGCAGGATGGTGTAGAACGCGCGATTCAAGTGGCGTGGCCTGGATTACGATCGGCGCAACGCCATGCTGGCCCGAAGGGAGGGGGCGCAGGAAAAATCAATTGTTACAACAGCTTGGTTATGGGATGGTTTCAACACGGACGGGTTTGTGGTTGAATAAAAATCTTTTCTGACCCAAGGACGGGATTTAATGGCCGACCGCAGACTACAAGTATTCTACACCGTCGCCAAGCAGCTCAGCTTTACCAAGGCCGCCGATATTCTGTACATGACACAGCCTGCGGTGACCTTCCAGGTCAAGCAGTTGGAAGAACATTTCAATACCCGCTTGTTCGAGCGCAGCCATGGGAAGATCTCGCTGACCCCGGCGGGCGATCTGGTGTTGGGGTATGCCGAGCGCATTCTGGCCTTGACTGGCGAGATGGAAGCGCGTGTGGGCGAACTGACCGGACAGGTGACGGGGCCGCTGATGATCGGCGCCTCGACCACCATTGCCGAATACCAGTTGCCGCGCATCCTGGGCGAATTCAAGGAGCGCTTCCCGCAGGTTCAGGCGCGCCTCACGGTGGCCAATTCGGAAACGGTGGCGGCGAAAGTGGCCGATCATTCGCTCGACGTCGGACTGATCGAAGCGCCTTCCCACAATCCCAACCTGACCACGCTGGCGTGCTGCGAAGACGAGCTGGTGATGATCTGTTCGCCGCATCATGCGCTGGCCTCGCGTTCGAGCGTGAACGCGCACGACATCTCCGAACAGCCTTACGTGTCGCGCGAACATGGTTCGGGCACGCGTGAAGTGGTGGATGACTTCTTCAAGGACAATGGCGTCAATCCGGACGATCTGCATATCGAAATGGAATTGGGCAGCCGCGAGGCGATCAAGGGGGCAGTTGAGGCCAATCTCGGGGTGGCCATCATGTCGGCATCCACCGTCACCAAGGAAATCCAGCTCGGCACGCTCGCCGCGATTCCCTTGAAGCCCAGGCTGACGCGCGAACTTTCCATGGTGTATGCACCGGAAAAATTCCGCAGCAAGCTTCTCGACGCCTTCATCAGCTTCGTCGAGAACAAGTTTCAGCAATGCAATGTCGATGTCATTCCGATGAAACGGCCGGTCAAGGGACGCAACCGCTGATGCGCGACAGCAAGCGTCTCGTGTCGCTATTCCGTTCGCTGTCGGAATCGCGGCAGCAGGCCTTGCTGGATTACGCGGAGTTCCTGGCGGGCAAGGAAGGGGCCGAAACCGCCAGCGCACCCCCAGCGGAGCCGCTTCCGATTCCACGGCCCGAGCAGGAAAACGTGGTCAAGGCAATCCAGCGCCTGATGCAGACCTACCCGATGCTGGAGCGCAATCAGATATTTCATGAAGCCTCGGCACAGATGACGCGTCATCTGGTGCACGGCGTGGCGGCCGTCGAGGCGATCGATGAACTGGAACGGATTTTTGCGCGCCAGTATCAACAGCATCTCGATGCCTTGAAGAAAGACCCGCAGCCGTCCTGAGCTTACGCCGCTTTTAGTCGGGTAGCAGGCTTCCACATTGCCAGCAACTCAGGAAGTTGCCGGGGTTGTGCTCGCCGCAGTGCGGACAAATCTTTTCCGCACCGGGCTTCACGTTCAGAAAATCCACCAATACCTCGCGCGCCTGGCATTCCCGGGTGTCGTCCTCGACCCACACTTCGGGTTGCGCCTGCAGGAAGGGAACCTCGCCTAGCGCGCCCGCGGCATTGGCATTGAAAATATGGCTGACGATGCCGAGGCTGGACAGCGCGTCGACGACCAGTTGGGCATCAAGCAGAGTCGGGGCGATGTGGACCCGTTTCATCGACGGGCGAATAGAGGGTTACGCCTTGCGGCGGACACGCACGATCAGATCGATGCCTTCGGTCACCATGCCGGGCGGCAAGGGCGGCAGGCCGGAAATCTGGACATGGGCGGCATCGATGTCGGACAGCTTGCCGGTATCGACTTCGTAGAGGTGGTGGTGCGGACCGGTATTAGGGTCGAAAAACACCTTGCTGGGATCGACGATGACTTCGCGTACCAGGCCTTTTTCCAGGAACAGCTTGAGCGTGTTGTAGACCGTGGCCTTGGAGGTCTCGGAGTGGCGGGTGTTGACGATCGCCATCACCTGATCGGCCGAGAGGTGTTCCTGTCGTGAAAACAGCGCGTGCGCAATCTCGATCCGCTGGTGGGTCGGATTGATGTCGTGGCTGCGCAAAAGGCCGGCCATGTTGTCGCGCGTGTAATGCATGCGCCTTATGATAAACACCAATCTGGACTTTGTCTAATTTCCGGAATGGGTATGAGTGCCATCCGGAAAAGCCCGTGCGAGCGCGGCAAAGCGTCAAAAACCGGTACAATTCCAGCCAGTCTTTCGCCTTTATTCTTTGTGAAGCAGGAATCCTGTGGTTACCCTCGCCCGCCTCGACAGCACAGCGCCTGATTTTCAGGCGCGTCTTGCCCGCCTGTTGCAATTCGACGATGCGGCCGACGCCGCCATCGAGCAGACGGTTACCACCATTCTGCTCGACGTGAAAACACGGGGCGATGCGGCAGTACTCGAATATACCGAACGCTTCGACCGCCTGCCGGCAGCCTCGGTCGCTAGCCTGGAACTGAATGCTGCGCAATTGCAGGCCGCGCTCGCAGCCCTGCCGGCCGACACGCGCCAGGCGCTGGAGGCTGCAGCGGATCGCGTACGTCGCTATCACGAGAAGCAGATCCAGGGTTCGTGGACCTATACCGAGGACGATGGCACCGTATTGGGACAGAAAGTCACGCCGCTGGACCGCGTCGGGCTGTATGTCCCTGGCGGCAAGGCGGCGTATCCGTCGTCGGTGCTGATGAACGCGATTCCGGCCAAGGTGGCTGGGGTGGCCGAACTCATCATGGTGGTGCCGACCCCGGGCGGCGAGCAGAATCCGCTGGTGCTGGCCGCCGCCGCGATCGCCGGGGTGGACCGCGTGTTCACCCTCGGTGGCGCGCAGGCGGTGGCAGCGCTGGCCTATGGCACCGAGACCGTGCCGCAGGTCGACAAAATCGTCGGCCCCGGCAATGCCTACGTGGCAGCAGCCAAGCGTCGGGTGTTCGGCACGGTGGGGATCGACATGATCGCCGGTCCATCCGAGATCCTCGTCATCGCCGATGGCAACACGCCGCCGGAATGGGTCGCGATGGATCTCTTCTCGCAGGCCGAGCACGACGAGATGGCGCAGTCGATCCTGCTGTCGCCGGATGCGGCTTACCTCGAGGCGGTGGCGGCCGCAATCAACCAATTGATTGAAGAAATGCCGCGCAGCGAAGTGATCCGTACCTCGCTCACCAATCGCGGTGCGCTGATCAAGACGCGCGATCTTGACGACGCGGTCGCGATTTCGAATACGATCGCGCCGGAACACCTCGAGCTCTCGGTGGCTGATCCCGATGCGCTGCTGCCCAAGCTGCGCCATGCCGGTGCGATCTTCATGGGCCGGAACACCTGCGAGGCGCTGGGCGATTACTGCGCCGGGCCGAACCATGTGCTACCGACCTCGCGCACGGCACGCTTCTCGTCGCCGCTGGGCGTGTACGACTTCCAGAAGCGCAGCAGTCTGATCCATGTGTCGCAGGCCGGCGCACAGACGCTGGGGCAGATCGCTGCCACGTTGGCCTACGGCGAAGGCCTGCAGGCGCACGCGCGCTCGGCCGAATATCGCCTGACACATAAATGAGCCTGCTGTTTCCATGAGTCGTTATTGGAGTGCCGTGGTACACGGCCTGACGCCCTATGTGCCGGGCGAGCAGCCCAAGCTGGCCAATCTGGTCAAGCTCAACACCAACGAGAATCCCTACGGGCCCAGTCCGAAAGTGCTCGACGCTGTGCGCGCGGAAGCGGCCGACACGCTGCGCCTCTATCCTGATCCCGGCTCGGACCGGCTTCGAGCCGGCATCGCGGCGTATCACGGCGTGGCGGCCGACCAGGTGTTCGTCGGAAACGGCTCCGACGAGGTGCTGGCGCATGCGTTCATGGCACTGCTGAAGCATGGCCAGCCGATCCTGTTTCCCGACATCAGCTATAGCTTCTACCCCGTGTATTGCGGGTTGTACGAAATCGACTATCGAATAATCCCGCTGACGGACACGTTCGAGATCAGGGTCGACGATTATCTCGCGCCCAACGGCGGGGTGATTTTCCCCAATCCCAATGCGCCGACCGGGCGCCTGCTTGCATTGGGCGAGATCGAGCGCCTGCTTGCGGGCAATCCGGACTCGGTGGTGGTAATCGACGAAGCCTACATCGATTTCGGTGGCGAATCGGCAGTGGGACTGGTGGCCCGTTATCCGCAGTTGCTGGTCGTCCGTACCCTGTCCAAATCGCATGCCCTGGCGGGTCTACGCGTCGGCTATGCCATCGGTCAGGCGCATCTGATCGAGGCGCTCAACCGGGTGAAGGACAGCTTCAACTCCTATCCGCTCGATCGCTTCGCCCAGGCAGGGGCTTTGGCTTCGATGGAAGACCATGCCTATTTCGAGTCCATTTGCGCCAAAGTGGTGGCGACGCGCACCCGGCTGGTGGCCGGTATGGAAGCCCTGGGCTTCCAGGTGCTGCCCTCGGCCGCCAACTTCATCTTCGCTCGCCATCCGGCCCAAGACGGCGCTGCATTGGCTGCGGCACTGCGCGAGCGCAGCATCATCGTGCGGCATTTCCGGAATCCAGCCCGCATTGCGCCGTTTTTACGCATCACGGTCGGCACCGATTCACAATGCGACGCACTGCTTGCCGCGTTGAAAGCCATTGCGAACTGCTAGAATTCTTCTACAGCCTTATTTTTCGACGCCATGCGCACCGCACAAGTCACTCGCAATACCCTCGAAACCCAGATCGCGGTCAGTCTCAATCTCGACGGTACGGGCGTATCCAAACTCGATACCGGGGTGCCGTTTCTCGATCACATGCTCGATCAGATCGCGCGCCATGGCCTGATCGACCTGGATATCCAGGCCAAGGGCGATCTGCACATCGATGCCCACCACACGGTGGAAGATACGGGCATCACGCTGGGGCAGGCATTCGCCCAGGCGCTTGGCGACAAGAAGGGCATCCGCCGCTACGGCCATGCTTACGTGCCGCTGGATGAAGCGCTCTCGCGCGTGGTGATCGACCTGTCCGGTCGGCCGGGCTTGGAATACCACGTCGATTACACCCGTGCGCGCATCGGCGAATTCGACGTCGATCTGTTTCTCGAGTTCTTCCGCGGCTTCATCAACCATGCGGGTGTGACGCTGCATATCGACAACCTGCGTGGCATCAACGCGCACCACCAGGCCGAGACGATCTTCAAGGCCTTCGGCCGTGCGCTGCGGATGGCGGTGGAAGCCGACGCACGCATGGGCGACGTACTGCCCTCGACGAAAGGTGCACTATGATCGCAACGCGCATCCTGGAGGCGGGACAGTGAGCGTCGATATCGCCGTCATCGACTATGGCATGGGCAACCTGCGTTCGGTGTCCAAGGCCATCGAGCACGTCGCGCCGTCGGCCAGCGTGGTGGTGACGTCCGATCCGGCGGTGATCGCGGCTGCCGGACGCGTGGTGTTTCCGGGACAGGGCGCGGCGCCCGACTGCATGCGTGAGATCGATGCGCGCGGCCTGCGCCAGGCGATCGTCGACGCCGCCCGCAGCAAACCCTTTCTGGGCATCTGCATGGGGATGCAGGTGCTGTTCGAGCATAGCGAGGAAGGTGATACCGCCTGTCTCGGCATCCTGCCGGGCACGGTGCAGCGATTCCCGCACGAGGCGATGCACGACGATGCGGGCAATAAGCTCAAGGTGCCGCACATGGGCTGGAACAACGTCCATCAGGCGATGCCGCATCCCTTGTGGGTGGGGATCGAGGAGGGCGCGCGTTTCTATTTCGTCCATAGCTATTTCGTGCAGCCGACCGCGCCCGATGTGATCGCTGGGTTCTCGCACTATCCGTTTCCATTTACCTGCGCGGTGGCGACAGCGAACATCTTTGCAGTCCAGTTTCATCCGGAAAAAAGCCAGAATGATGGTTTGACGCTACTGGGCAATTTTGTAACCTGGAATCCGGGCGAACGCGATACCGCCTGCGATATGTCCGGCGCGGCCTGCGCCTAATTTTCTCCTGTACGACCCTGCTGATCAGCCATGTTAATTATTCCTGCGATCGACCTTAAAGACGGCCACTGCGTGCGCCTGGAACAAGGCGAAATGGACAAGGCCACCGTGTTTTCCGAAGATCCGGCTGCCACGGCACGCCACTGGAAGGAACTGGGTGCGCGGCGCCTGCATCTGGTCGACCTGAACGGTGCATTTGCCGGCAAGCCAGTCAACGATGTGGCGATTCGCTCGATCGTCGATGCGGTAGGCGACGAGATGCCGGTGCAGCTCGGTGGCGGCATTCGCGACCTCGCCACCATCGAACGCTATCTCGACGATGGCGTGCGCTACGTCATCATCGGTACCGCCGCGGTGAAAAATCCTGGTTTCCTGCATGAGGCCTGTGATGCTTTCCCGGGGCACGTGATGGTCGGGCTGGATGCCAAGGATGGCAAGATCGCCGTCGAAGGCTGGTCCAAGATCACCGGCCATGATGTGATCGATCTGGCCAAGCGCTTCGAGGGGTATGGTGTCGAGGCTGTCATCTATACCGATATTGGCCGTGACGGCATGCTCACCGGAGTGAACGTGGACGCCACCCAGCGGCTGGCGCAGGCGCTATCGATCCCGGTCATTGCCAGCGGTGGCGTGACCAATCTCGACGATGTCAGGGCACTGTCTACGGTGGCCAAGGACGGCATCATCGGCGCGATCACCGGTCGTGCGATCTACCAGGGTACGCTCGACTTCGCCGAGGCACAGAAGCTCGCCGACGAGCTGGCCGGTGGTGTGTTCGGGGTCTGATTCGACAGGATAACCATGTTGGCAAAGCGCATCATCCCCTGTCTCGACGTCACCAACGGGCGCGTGGTCAAGGGCGTCAATTTCGTCGAACTGAAGGATGCCGGGGACCCCGTCGAAATCGCGCGTCGCTACAACGAAGCGGGCGCCGACGAGTTGACCTTTCTCGACATCACCGCATCGTCCGACAATCGTGACCTGATCCTCCACATCATCGAAGCCGTGGCTTCGGAGGTGTTCATTCCGTTGACGGTCGGCGGCGGCGTGCGTGTGGTCGGGGATGTCCAGCGTCTGCTCAATGCCGGCGCGGACAAGGTCAGCATCAATACTTCTGCGGTCACCAATCCGCAACTGGTAAAGGATGCGGCCGATCGTTATGGCAGCCAGTGCATCGTGGTGGCGATCGACGCCAAGCGAGCCGGTGATCACTGGGAGGTTTTCACCCATGGCGGCCGTACGGCAACCGGGCTGGATGCGGTCGAGTGGGCGAAAAAAATGGAAAATCTGGGTGCGGGCGAATTGCTGCTCACCTCGATGGATCGCGACGGTACCAAAAGCGGTTTCGACCTGGAACTGACCCGGGCGATTTCCGACGCGGTCGACATTCCCATCATTGCGAGCGGAGGGGTCGGCACGTTGCAACATCTCGTCGACGGGGTGAAGGAGGGCCGGGCCGATGCGGTGCTGGCAGCGAGCATCTTCCATTTCGGTGAATACGGGGTAGATGAGGCGAAGCGCTACATGAAACAGCACGGAATCGAGGTGCGCCTGTGAGCGACTGGCTCGATGCCGTCAAATGGGATGCGCATGGGCTCGTCCCGGCGATCGCGCAGGATGCCGCCAGTGGAGAAATCCTTATGGTGGCGTGGATGAACCGCGAGGCTCTCGAAGAAACGGCACGCACGTTGCGCGGGGTGTACTGGTCGCGCTCGCGCAACAAACTGTGGCGCAAGGGCGAAGAATCCGGCCATGTGCAGAACGTCAGTGAAATCCGCCTCGATTGCGACAATGATGTGGTGTTGCTCAAAATCGAACAACTGGGCGGCATCGCCTGTCATACCGGGCGCCGCTCGTGTTTTTTCCAGAAGCTGGACAATGGTCATTGGGTGACGACTGCCCCGGTGTTGAAGAACCCCGACGAGATCTACCGCAAATGAGCGATATCCTGGACCGCCTTGCCGATACGCTGGAAGCGCGCAAGCAGGCGTCGCCCGACAGTTCCTACGTTGCCAAACTCTACGCCAAGGGTACGGATGCCATCCTGAAGAAAATCGGCGAGGAAGCGACCGAGACCGTGATGGCGGCGAAAGACGGCCAGGCCGAAAAGATCATCTACGAAGTCGCCGATTTGTGGTTTCATACACTGGTGCTGCTGGCATACAAGGGATTGAAGCCGGCGGATGTACTGAACGAACTGGCGCGCCGAGAAGGCTTGTCCGGGCTGACCGAAAAAGCGAATCGACATGAGTGACTGCATTTTCTGCAAAATCGCGGCCGGACAATTGCCAAGCGGGAAAGTCTATGAAGACGACGATGTCCTGGCTTTCCATGACATCCATCCGTTTGCACGGGTACATTTCCTGATCATTCCGAAAGCGCACGTCGCGACGCTGTCCGACTGCTTGCCCGAGCATCAGGCACTCTTGGGGAAGATGTTGTTGCTGGCGCCGCGTCTGGCCAAGGAACAGGGACTCGACACGGGCTTCAAGACACTGATCAACACCGGCCGCGGCGGTGGCCAGGAAGTGTTCCACATCCATGTTCACGTATTTGGCGGGGGCGATCCCGTCAGGAAAAGTTAAATTTAAAGGAGACATTCCATGGGCGGCTTTAGCATTTGGCACTGGTTGATCGTTTTGGTAATCGTGCTGCTGATTTTTGGTACCAAGAAACTGCGTAATATCGGCAGCGATCTGGGAGGGGCGGTCAAAGGGTTCAAGGAAGGGATGAAGGAAGATGCACCCAAATTGAGCGACAAGGATGAGACCGGACATACCATCGATGCCGAAGTGAAAGACAAGCACCATTCCTGAGTGTGTGGCATGGCTAGGATCGGGCAACCCATCGCACCGGTCTTTTCCTGCCCCGGAATCCTGACCCACAACACTTTCTATGTTCGATATCGGATTCTCTGAGCTCGTCGTCATCGGCGTGGTTGCGCTGATCGTCATCGGCCCGGAGCGGCTGCCCAAGGTCGCGCGTACGGCAGGGCACCTGTACGGTCGCTTGCAGCGTTATGTGTCGTCGGTCAAATCGGATATTGGCCGCGAGATCCAGCTTGATGAGCTTCGCCGTGCCGGCCAGAGTTTCAAGGAATCGGTCGAATCGGCCGCGTCGGGTGTCGAACAGCAGGCCACGGTGGTCGACGATTTCCTGCGCAAGGAAGCGAACAACGTCACCCAGGCTGTGACAGAGAGCGTGGCCAGTGTGAAAACCGCCATCGTTGCGGAGCCTGCCTCGCAGCCACAGAGCGAAACCGAGCACGCGCTGCAGCAGAGCCTGCCGTTGGATGAGCCAGACCAGAATACCGGACGCGCAGCGCCGGCTTCGGCTGGGACGGCATCGGCATCCAGCGAAAACGCGGGTAAATCTGCATGAGCGATACCGAAGACACCTTTATCTCGCATCTCATCGAAATGCGGGACCGGCTGCTGCGCGCGGTGCTTGCTGTCGTGATCATCTTTATCTGCCTCTTCCCGTGGGCACAGGATATCTATGCGCTTCTCGCGCGTCCGCTTCTGGCGGCGCTGCCCAAAGGTGGGCAGATGATTGCCACCGAAATCACTACGCCGTTTTTTGTGCCGATGAAGGTCACCATGATGGCCGCCTTCCTGCTGGCCTTGCCGTGGGTGTTCTACCAGGCCTGGGCGTTCGTGGCGCCCGGGCTGTACCAACACGAAAAACGCCTCGGCGTCCCGTTGGTGATAGCCAGCGTCATTCTGTTCTTGACGGGTATGGCGTTCGCCTATTTTCTGGTGTTTCCGCTCGTGTTCCATTTCATTGTCAGCGTCACCCCTACTGGCGTGGCGGTGATGACCGATATTGGCAAATACCTCGATTTCGTGCTGACCATGTTCTTGGCCTTTGGCATCACGTTCGAGGTCCCCATTGCAGTGGTGCTGCTGGTCAAGATGGGCATGGTCTCGGTTGCCAAACTGCGCGAAATCCGACCGTATGTCATTGTCGGAGCGTTTGTCATCGGGGCGATCTTTACTCCACCGGATGTCATTTCGCAATTCATGCTGGCGACGCCCCTGTGGATACTCTATGAACTGGGAATCATCGTCGCGGCCATGATCAGCAATCCCAAGCCCGAATCGGATTATTCGCCCATGTCCGATTCCGATATGGATGACGAATTCGATCGCATCGAAGCAGGGCAGGTTGATCCGGCATCTCGCAAGCAGGATTGATGCACCGTTAAAGTGCCGGATATTCTATTTGGCACTATTTTGGTGCTTGTATATTGTGCTGTCGATGCCTATATCCTTATAAATCAATTGTTTGTCAGATAGGAACGCAGCTTGCTTATTCCAGCCGGCATTCAATCGGGAGCCGGTGCATGGAAGCATTGAAAACAGGCAGTGACGTGTTGTTCGTATTGCTGGGCGGCATCATGGTGCTGGCCATGCATGCTGGGTTTGCCTTTCTGGAACTCGGTACGGTGCGCAAGAAGAATCAGGTCAATGCGCTGGTCAAGATTCTCACCGATTTCTCGGTGTCCACCATCGCCTATTTTTTCATCGGCTACAGCATCGCCTACGGCATCAGTTTTTTTTCCAGTGCCGAGGTGCTGTCGGCCAAGAACGGCTACGACCTGGTCAAGTTCTTTTTCCTGCTGACCTTTGCGGCGGCCATTCCGGCCATCGTGTCGGGGGGGATTGCCGAACGCGCGCGTTTCAGCCCGCAGCTGGCGGCCACCTTCGCGCTGGTCGGGTTGGTCTATCCGTTCTATGAGGGCATTGTCTGGAACGGCAACTACGGCATCCAGGACTGGCTGGCGGCGAGCGTCGGCGCCAAGTTCCATGACTTCGCCGGGTCGGTGGTGGTGCATGCGGTGGGCGGCTGGATCGCCTTGCCGGCAGTGCTGCTGCTGGGCGCGCGGCGCGGGCGCTATACCAAGGATGGAATGATCTCCGCGCATCCGCCGTCCAATATCCCGTTTCTGGCGCTCGGGGCATGGATACTGACCGTAGGCTGGTTTGGGTTCAATGTGATGTCGGCACAACTGATCGAGGCCGTGTCGGGTCTGGTGGCGGTGAACTCGCTGATGGCGATGGTGGGCGGCACACTGACCGCCCTGGTGCTGGGCCGCAACGATCCGGGTTTCATCCATAACGGACCGCTGGCCGGTCTGGTGGCAGTGTGCGCGGGCTCGGACCTGATGCATCCGCTTGGCGCCCTGGCAACCGGCGCGATCGCAGGGGCGTTGTTCGTGTGGATGTTCATGGTGACCCAGAACAAGTGGAAGATCGATGACGTGCTCGGCGTATGGCCTTTGCATGGGTTGTGCGGAGCATGGGGCGGGATCGCGGCCGGCATTTTCGGTACCAAGGCACTGGGCGGTCTGGGCGGCGTCAGCCTGACGGCGCAGTTGATCGGCACGCTGGGTGGCGTGACTGTCGCCGCGCTTGGCAGCCTGGTGGTGTATGGTTTGCTGAAGCGATTCGTGGGCTTGAGGCTGGATCCGGAGGCCGAGTTCAATGGGGCCGACCTCAGCATCCATAAAGTGTCGGCCACGGCGGAACGCGAGACCAACTGGTAAGCGGCCTAGTTTTTCTGCAGTCGCTTCAGGTAGCGACGGCGCTCGGCGCGTAGCTGTTCGAGTTGACGATCGACCTGGACCACATCGGGATGTTGGTTGGTGTACTTCAGCAGGAGCACCGTGCGCTTGATGCGCAGTTCAACCAGTTTCTTGTCTAGACCCGCGAGATAGGCGTCCGACTCAGGGGGCGGCGAGTCTGCCGTCTCATCGGACTCGGGCGGCGGTTGGTCTGTCGTGGTGTCCTCGGTTGCGGGCGAGACCGCCTGCGGTGCGGGTTGCTGGGACACCTGCGGAGGCGTCGCCAGGAAGTGTTCGATCACGATGATCCCGAGCCCGATCAGTAGGAAAACGCCAAGAGGTACGCCAAATGCAAGTACCCGCAACAGGCGTGACACCCGGTTGGCAGACGGTACCGGCATGGGGGCGGTGGCCGGAGGCGATGCCAATGCCAATGACAATGCATGGAAGGCGCTGACCAGCGTGCGGGCATCCGGTCGGGCTTCCGGCTTTTTGTTCAGCATGTGGGCGAGCAAGCTGGCTAGGCCGGTCGGAATCCCGGGGCGCAGGGTCGTGGCAGGTACCGGCGTTTCGTTGATGACCCGATAGACGATCGTGGGCAGGCTGTCGCCATCGAAGGCATAGCGCCCTGTCAGCATTTCGTACAGGACTGCGCCCAGCGAAAAAATATCGGAACGCCCATCCACTTCCCGTCCCATCGCCTGTTCCGGCGACATGTAGCGTGGCGAGCCCAGCATTTGCCCGGCCTGGGTGTGATCGCTGTTGACGAGATGGGCGATGCCGAAATCGGTCAATTTGATATGCCCGCGTTTTCCGGTCACGACGACGTTGGCGGGCTTGATGTCACGATGGATAACGCCATGCTCGTGTGCGAATGCCATGGCTTCAGCCATCTGCATGGCGGTGTCGAGCGCCAGGTCCAGCGGCATCGGCCCCTTGTCCATGAGATCGCGTAGCGTTCTGCCATGCAGGTATTCCATGGCGATATAGGCAAGCCCGTCGGCCTCGCCCACGTCGTAGATGGTCACGATATTGGGGTGGGACAGGCGGCCGGCGCTCTGTGCTTCGCGCAAAAAACGCGACTCGGCGTCGGCGCCTTCCTGTTGCAACTGGGCAATAGGCACTGTCTTGATGGCAACCGTTCGCTCGATCAGCGGGTCGCGTGCCCGGTAGACTGTGCCCATCGCGCCTTGGCCGATTTCATCGAGGATTTCGTAACGGCCGATTTTCATCACAACAGGAAAATCAGGTCTGGCATTCCACGATCTGTCCGCGCACTGCGCGGCCGTCTTCACCCATCAGGTACAGATACCAGGGCATCAGATCGTCGACGCTGGGAAGGGTTTCGGGTGCAAGCCCGGGGTGAGTGCGTGCGCGCAAGGTCGTCGCCACCTGGCCGGGTATGAGGGTATTGATGCGCAGGTTTTCGTCCGCACTGAGTTCGTCGGCCCAGATGTGGGTCAGCGTTTCCAGGCCTGATTTCGCGACGGCATAGCCGCCCCAGTAGGCGCGGGGATGGTGGCCATGGGTTTCGCCGGTGAATATGACCGATGCATCCGGCGCCTGCTGGAGCAGCGGCAGGCAGGCGCGGGTGAGCGCGAAAGGCGCGATCAGGTTGACCCGCATCAGGGCCTGCCATTGCTCTAGCGTTTGCAGGTGCAGGGGGGAGAGATTGTAGAACTGGTGGGCACTGTGGAGCAGGCCGTCGAGTCGCTGCAGATGGTGCGTGATGGTGCCGGCGAGCGTTTCCAGGCTGCGGTCGTCGGCGACCGCAAGATCGTAGGGAAACATGGCGGGCTCGGGTCCGCCGGCGGCGACGATTTCGTCGTATACGGCTTCGAGTTTGGTTTCATCGCGTGCGAGCAGGGCGACGGTGGCGCCATGGCGCGCAAACGCCAGGCTGGCGGCGCGGCCGAGGCCGGAACTTGCGCCGGTGACGAGGATGACGCGGTCTGCGAGAAGATCGGGGCGAGGGAGATAGTCTTTCATAGCTGTTCGAGTAATGCGCCGGCCGATTGTACTCCGCTCTGTGTTGCGCTTTCGAGCGTGGCTGGGTACGGCCCGGCAGTGTAATCGCCCGCCAGAAAAATGCGCGGGTGCGGGGTGTGGACGGGTGGGCGTGCCAATTCGGGCACGCAACTATAGGTTGCCTGTTTTTCGATGATGCGTTTGCGCCAGCGCGTAGGCCCGGGCTGGACGATCCGGCGCAACTGCGCTTCTGCCTGATCCAACCAATCAGCGGGCAGATTCGTGGCAGCGCTGGCCACGAACGCCAGCAAACCGGCCTGACCATGGCTCTGGCCGCGATCGAACACAAACTGCGCCGGTCCGTTGGCCAGGGCGAACAGCGGACTGGGCAATCGAAAAGCCGGATCGTATTGCATATAGGCAGTGGCAATGGGTTGATATTCGTACCCTGCCACGGTATGGCCGAGCGGTCCTAGTGCCGGCACTTGCTTCGCCAAGGCAGGGAGATGTTGCGGCGCGACAGCCAGGATGACGTGGCTGAAGACGGCCATGTCGCCATGGTTGCCCAAGGCGATGGCGTTCGGTGTGGCGTCGAGCGTGGTCACACGATGGCCCAGGCGGATGTCGCCACCGAGCTCGACCACCCGTGCGGCGGCCGGGGCGGGCAGCAGTGCTGTCAAATCGCGGCGCGGCAGTATCAGGTCGCTATGCTGGGTGCGTCCGCCGAATGCGGCGCGGACCACGCTGCGGAAAATCCGTGCGTCGGCCAGCTCGGGCGGGGTGTTGAGCGCGGACACGCACAAGGGGTGCCACAGCGCATTGCGTAATTTTTCTGGCTGCGTGCGGGTGAGTTGGCTGACAGTCAACTCCCTCGGCGTTGCCGTGTCGCGCAGCATGGTGTGTGCCCAGTGCGCGGCAGCCAGTTTCTCGCGCCAATTCAATCCGCGGGCACTGAGCAGCCCTGCCAGCAAATGCAGCGGGGCAGGCAGGCGCGGGCAAGTGAGACTGAACGCCGGCGGCTGTTCCAGGGTGAGCGGCAGACGCCACAGTGGTGTGGCAGGATGCAGGCGTTCAATCAGTTGCAGCGATTGTTCGTACGCACCGAGCAGGATGTGCTGGCCGTTGTCGAGCGGCTGACCTTCGAGTTCGACCGCACGTGCGCGGCCCCCGAGCGTACGGCTGGCTTCGTACAGCGTGACCGCCACGCCGGCCTCGGCCAGCGTCAATGCGGCCGAGCAGCCTGCCCAGCCGCCACCCACGACCGCGACACGGGGTTGGTCCAATTCAGTTGTCACGGAAACAGCCAGGTCTTGCTGGCAAGCCACAGTTTGCGTAATGGCGTGAGCGAGACGCGCGCGTGCAAGACCGGGAATCCGGATTGCCGGATTTCGCTGAGCAGGGTGCGGTAGATTGCCGCCATGACCAGCCCGGGACGCTGCGCACGCCGTGCGCCGGGAGGGAGTGCGGCGAACGCACGACCGTAGCAGGCCAGGGCGCGTTCGTACTGGAACTGCATCAGGGTCTGAAATTCGGGCGTGTTGCGTCCGCTCAGCAGATCGGTTTCGTGTACTCCGAAACGTACCAGTTCGTCCTGCGGCAGATAGATGCGTCCGCGCCGCGCGTCTTCACCGACGTCGCGGATGATGTTGGTAAGCTGGAACGCCAGCCCCAACTCGTGGGCGTAGCGGCGGATGTCGCGATCATGTTCGCCGCGCGTGCCGTCGAAGATCGATGCTGCGATTTCGCCGACCACACCGGCAACGCGATAGCAGTAGAGGTTGAGCGACTTGAAATCCGGGTAGCGTGTGTGGTCGAGATCCATCGCCATGCCGTCCACGACTTCCAGCAGCAGGGCCGGCGGGATGGCGCGGCCCTGCGGGGTGTCGAAGAGCGCGCGGGTTGCCGGGTGCTCCGGCGCGCCGTTGGCGAAACGGCCGATCTCGGCGCGCCACCAGTCGAGCTTGGCTTCGGCCACCTGGCGCTCGCGGCATTCGTCCACCACGTCGTCGAGTTCGCGGCACAGCGCGTAGAACGCGGTGATCGCACGCCGCATCTCCGGTTGCAGGAAAACGAAGCTGTAATAGAAACTGGAGCCGCTCGCGGCGGCACGTTCCTGGCAATACTGGTGAACGTCCATATTCAAAACAGCCCACGTCCGAGCATGATGAGCCAGTCCTTTTTGGTCAGTACCGGGCGATTGTGGAACACGCAGCCGGGATCGGCGTGCAGTTTGCGCAGGATGGCTTCGCCGCCGCGGATGGTTACCCGCAGTTCCAGCCCGATGCGTCCCTTGAGTTGCCGGCCGAGCGGTGCGCCGGCCTGCAGCAACTTGCGCGTACGCTCGATCTGCTTGTGCATCATCATATGCCACAGCCCGCGCGGGTCGCCCTGCGCGATCTGTGCTTCGCTGACGTGGTGTGCGGCCAGTTCGTCCTGTGGCAGGTAGATGCGATCCTTCCGGTAATCAATCGCGATGTCCTGCAGGAAATTGATCAGTTGCAGGCTGCTGCAGATGGCGTCGGAATAGGCCAGGTGGCGCGGGTCGCGATCGCCGTACAGATGCAGCATCAGGCGGCCCACCGGGTTGGCCGAGCGG
Organism: Thiobacillus sp. 0-1251; assembly: GCA_001899305.1. Lineage (GTDB taxonomy): Bacteria > Pseudomonadota > Gammaproteobacteria > Burkholderiales > Thiobacillaceae > Thiobacillus. The sequence continues at coordinate 90,011 of MKWL01000023.1, forward strand.
CGGCAGTAGTCCATGACTTCGCCGAAATTGGCATAGCGCTTTTTTTCAACGTCCTGTGCAAACGCTGACAGCAGGTCGCGGAACGGAGCCAACGGGATGGCATGCATGCGGATGGCTGCGGCCAGAGGGCCGAATACCGGATCGGCGGGTGTCTCGCCGCGCTCGATGCGATTCAGTTCATCATGGTAGGCCGCGAGCTGGCGCAGCCGTTCGGTTGGCGTGGCGGCGCCTTCGTCGGCGATGTCGTCCGCGCTGCGAGCGAACCGGTAGATGGCTTCCACCGGTCGACGCAGCCGTTTGGGCAGCAGCCAGGAGGCAACAGGGAAGTTTTCGTAGTGATCGACCGGCACCGGCAATAAAAAACGGAATGGGAATAATGACTTAGGCAGGATGCCAGGCGGGCTTGGGTGACAGCATCGCTTTGATTATATTACACTTATCGGTTGATAGTTTTGCGGCCGAGCCGCGAGAGTGGCGGAATTGGTAGACGCACTGGATTTAGGTTCCAGCGCCGCAAGGCGTGGGGGTTCGAGTCCCCCCTTTCGCACCACAAGCTTTTTGCCCTTCACCCAACCTCAATTCAGCCAGGAAGTATTTTGATGCAAGCAAATCTTGAAGTTCTCGAAGGACTGGTCCGTCGCCTGGACATCAGCGTGCCCATGGGGCAGTTGGAAACCGAGGTGCAAAATCGCCTCAAGCGTCTGGCACGCAGCGTCAAGATGGACGGTTTCCGCCCCGGCAAGGCGCCGTTGAGCGCGGTGGCGCGTCAGCATGGCCCGGGCGTGCGTCAGGAAGTGCTGGGCGAGACCTTGCAGACGCGTTTCGGTGAAGCGGTACAGGCTCATCAACTGAAAATTGCGGGTTATCCCCATTTCGAACCGAAGACGGGGCAGGCCGACACAACGGAAATGACCTTCAGTGCCAGTTTTGAGGTCTATCCTGAAGTGAAGATCGGCGACTTGAGCACCGGCAAGATGAGCAAGCCAGTGGTGAATCTGGCGGACGCCGATGTCGTCAAGACATTGGAAGTCCTGCAAAAGCAGCGCCGTACGTTTGAGTCGGCGGATCGGGCTGCTGCGGAAGGCGATCTGGTCAAGTTCGACTATGAGGGCACGGTCGATGGCGCAGCATTCGAGGGCGGCAAGGGCGACGATTTTGCCGCCGTGATCGGCGAAGGCCGTTTGCTGAAGGATTTCGAACAGAGTCTGACCGGCCTCAAGGCGGGTGACAGCAAGGGCTTCGACGTGACCTTCCCCGCAGAGTATGCTGCCAAGGAGCTTGCGGGCAAGGTGGCGCATTTCGAGGTGCAGGTCAAGGACGTGCAGGTACCGGCGTTGCCACCGATTGATGCGGAATTCGCCAAGGCGCTGGGGGTCGAAGACGGAGACGTGGAGAAACTCAAGGCTGAAGTGAAATCCAATCTGGAGCGTGAAGCGAAACGTCGTGTACAGACGAAACTGAAAGAGCAGGCGATGGAGTTGCTGCTGCAGACAAGTACGCTGGATCTGCCGCAGAGCCTTGTTGCCATGGAAACCGAGCGTCTGATGAAAATGACCGAGGCAGATATGCAGTCGCGCGGGGTTCAGACCATGAAGCTCTCTGCCGATATGTTTACTGGACAGGCAGAACGTCGCGTGCGTCTGGGCCTGATCCTGGCCGAGATCGTGCAGGCGCACAAGCTGGTGGCCCAGCCCGAGCAGATTCGCAATCTGATCCAGGAACAGGCGCAGAGCTACGAGGAGCCGGAGCAGGTTGTGCAGTGGTATTACCAGAGCCCGGAACGGATGCAGGAGATCGAGTCCCTGGCGCTGGAAGAGAATGTGGTAGCATGGGTCGCAGGTCAGGCCCAAGTGGAAGACGTGACAACCTCTTTTGAAGAATTGATGGGACGTGCCTGATGCGTATTGATTTTGAACACGGTATTTCCAATTCGCAGCCCTTCGAGCCGCAGGGTTTAGGGCTGGTGCCCATGGTCGTCGAGCAAAGCGGCCGTGGCGAGCGCGCTTACGACATCTACTCGCGCCTGCTCAAGGAACGGGTGATTTTCCTGGTAGGCCCGGTGAATGACGCGACGGCCAACCTGGTGGTTGCGCAGATGCTGTTTCTGGAGTCGGAAAACCCCGACAAGGACATCTATTTCTACATCAACTCGCCAGGCGGTTCGGTTTCGGCGGGACTGGCGATCTACGACACGATGCAGTTCATCAAGCCGGACGTGTCCACCTTGTGCATCGGTCAGGCGGCCAGCATGGGCGCCTTCCTGTTGACTGCGGGCGCCAAGGGCAAACGCTACTGTCTGCCGAACTCGCGCGTGATGATCCACCAGCCGTTGGGTGGCTTCCAGGGACAGGCGTCGGACATCGAAATCCACGCCAAGGAAATCCTCTATCTGAAGGCGCGCCTCAACGACATGCTGGCCAAGCACACCGGGCAGAGCATGGACGTGATCGAACGTGACACGGATCGTGACAATTTCATGAGTGCGGAACAGTCAGTGAAGTACGGGCTGGTCGACAAGGTGCTGACCAGCCGCATTGAGGCATCAGGCAATTAAGCAAGGAACTGGCATGGCGGACAAAGGCTCGGGCGACAAACTTTTATACTGCTCCTTCTGCGGCAAAAGCCAGCATGAGGTACGCAAGCTGATTGCTGGGCCGTCAGTATTCATCTGCGATGAATGCGTCGAGCTGTGCAACGACATCATCCGCGAGGAAATCCAGCAGGCGGACAACCAAAAGGGCGGTGCGGGTTCCGATCTGCCTACGCCGCACGAGATCAGCGGCATTCTGGATCAGTATGTGATTGGCCAGAGCCAGGCGAAAAAAGCGCTGGCGGTGGCGGTTTATAATCACTACAAGCGCCTGCGCAGCAATTCGAGCACGGGCGAGGTGGAACTGGCCAAGAGCAACATCCTGCTGATCGGACCGACTGGCTCAGGCAAAACCCTACTCGCGCAAACACTGGCGCGTCTGCTGAATGTGCCCTTCGTGATCGCCGACGCGACCACGCTGACCGAAGCCGGTTACGTCGGCGAAGATGTCGAGAACATCATTCAGAAATTGCTGCAGAAATGCGATTACGATGTCGACAAGGCCAAGCAAGGCATTGTTTACATTGATGAAATCGACAAGATTTCGCGCAAGGCCGACAACCCCTCGATCACCCGCGACGTTTCGGGCGAAGGGGTGCAGCAGGCACTGCTGAAGCTGATCGAAGGCACCACCGCTTCGGTGCCGCCGCAGGGTGGGCGCAAGCACCCGAATCAGGAATTTGTGCAGGTCGACACCAGCAATATCCTGTTCATCTGCGGCGGCGCATTCAGCGGACTGGAAAAGGTCATCCGTGGCCGTACCGAGAAAGGTGGCATCGGCTTCGGTGCGCAGGTCAAGAATGTCGACGAGACCAAGCGCGATGTCGAATTGCTGCATCAGGTCGAACCTGAAGATCTCATCAAATACGGCCTGATCCCCGAATTTGTCGGACGTTTGCCGGTTGTTGCGACTTTGGACGAGCTGGATGAGGCTGCCTTGGTTCAGATTCTGACCGAGCCAAAGAATGCGTTGACCAAACAATTCATCAAACTCTTCAAGATGGAAGGCGTCGAGTTGGAATTCCGGGAGGATGCGTTGAACGCCATTGCCAAGCGTGCACTGGCGCGCCGTACCGGCGCGCGCGGTTTGCGTTCGATCATCGAGCATTCCCTGCTCGACACGATGTATGACCTGCCTTCCCTCAAAGGGGTCAGCAAAGTGGTGGTGGACAACGGCCTGATCAGCGGCGACGGCAAGCCCTTGCTGATCTACTCCGATCAGGACGAGCAGCCGCTGGCTGCCGGAGCCTAAACCCGGATGGCTGATAGGGAGCCTGTCAGCCATCTTGAATTCCAAACTATGCCCCCCAATTGTGGATGAGCGTGGTTGAGTGCCGCGCATCCTTTCCTTAACCCTTACCAGGAAATCATGATGAGCGACAACATATCCAAGGAACAGATCGACCTGCCGCTGTTGCCGCTTAGGGATGTGGTGGTATTCCCCCATATGGTCATCCCGTTGTTTGTCGGCCGCCCGAAATCGATCAAGGCGCTGGAAACCTCGATGGAGTCCGGCAAGAGCATCCTGCTGGTCGCGCAAAAGACAGCCGCGCAGGATGATCCCACACCCGAGGACCTCTACGACACCGGCAGTGTGGCCACCGTGTTGCAGATGCTGAAACTGCCCGATGGCACGGTCAAGGTGCTGGTCGAAGGCAATCAGCGCGCCCGCGTGCTGGAAGTGACCGATGCAGGGACGCATCTGGCTGCGCGCGCCGAGATTCTGCCTGCCGAAGGCGAAGAGCTGGTCGAGGTGGAAGCCATGCGCCGCGCCCTGCTGACGCAGTTCGATCAGTACGTCAAACTGAACAAGAAAATCCCGCCGGAGATCCTGACTTCGCTGTCGGGCATCGACGAAGGCGGTCGCCTGGCCGATACCATCGTTGCGCACCTGCCGTTGAAACTGGAACAGAAGCAGGAAGTGCTGGAGATGATCGGCGTCAACAAGCGCCTTGAACATCTGCTCGGCCTGCTGGAAGGCGAGCTCGACATCCTCCAGGTGGAGAAGCGCATCCGTGGCCGCGTCAAGCGGCAGATGGAGAAGAGCCAGCGCGAGTACTACCTGAACGAACAGGTCAAGGCGATCCAGAAGGAACTCGGCGACATCGAGGAAGGTGCCGAACTGGAGGAACTGGAAAAGCGCATCAAGACGGCCAGCATGTCCAAGGAGGCCGAAGCCAAGGCCATGGGTGAGCTGAAGAAGCTGAAGATGATGTCGCCGATGTCGGCTGAAGCCACCGTTATCCGCAGCTATATCGAAGCGATGGTCGGCCTGCCCTGGAAGAAGAAGACCAAGATCAGCAAGGATCTGGTGAAGGCCGAGAAAATCCTCGACCAGGACCACTACGGCCTCGACAAGGTCAAGGAACGGATCCTGGAATACCTTGCGGTGCAGCAACGCGTCGACAAGGTGAAAGCGCCTATTCTGTGCTTGGTGGGGCCGCCTGGCGTCGGCAAGACCTCGCTGGGCCAATCGATCGCACGCGCGACCAATCGCAAGTTCGTGCGCATGGCGCTGGGCGGCGTGCGCGACGAATCCGAGATTCGCGGCCATCGTCGTACCTACATTGGTTCGATGCCGGGCAAGATCCTGCAAAGCCTGACCAAGATCGGGGTGAAGAATCCGCTATTCCTGCTCGACGAAGTCGACAAGATGGGGCAGGACTTCCGTGGCGATCCGTCATCGGCGCTGCTGGAAGTGCTCGACCCCGAGCAGAACCATACCTTCCAGGATCACTATATCGAAGTTGAATACGACCTGTCGGATGTGATGTTCGTCGCCACGGCCAACTCGCTCAATCTGCCTGCGCCCTTGCTCGACCGCATGGAAGTGATCCGTCTGTCGGGGTATACCGAGGACGAGAAGATCAACATCGCCGAGCGCTATCTGGTGCCCAAGCAGTTGAAGGTCAACGGCATCAAAGAAGGCGAACTCGCCATTGCCGAGTCGGCCATCCGCGACATCGTGCGTTACTACACGCGCGAAGCCGGCGTGCGCAGCCTGGAGCGTGAAATCTCCAAGGTCTGTCGCAAGGCCGTTAAGGCCCTGTTGTTGAAGAAACAGAGCAGCAAGATCTCGGTCACTTCGCGCAATCTGGAGAAATACCTCGGCGTCCGGCGCTTCAGTTTCGGTATCGCGGAGATGAACAACCAGGTGGGACAGGTGACGGGACTGGCCTGGACCGAGGTGGGCGGCGAATTGCTTACCATCGAGGCGGTTTCGCTGCCTGGGCGCGGCAAGATGACCACGACCGGCAAGCTTGGCGAAGTGATGCAGGAATCGATTCAGGCTGCGCTGTCCGTGGTGCGTTCGCGTGCCCGCAAACTGGGGATTCAGGAAGACTTCTACCAGAAGCGCGACATCCACATCCACCTGCCGGAAGGTGCGACGCCGAAAGACGGTCCGTCCGCCGGTATCGCAATCTGCACCTCGATGGTGTCGATCCTGACCGGAATTCCGGTGCGAGCCGACGTGGCCATGACCGGTGAGATCACGTTGCGGGGCGAGGTACTGCCGATCGGTGGCCTGAAGGAAAAGCTGCTCGCGGCACATCGCGGCGGCATCAAGACGGTGCTGATTCCGCAGGAAAACGTGAAGGATCTGACCGAGATTCCGGACAACATCAAGAACAAGCTCGACATCCATCCGGTCAAGTGGATCGACCAGGTTCTTGAATTGGCACTGGAACATGCGCCCGAGCCCTTGCAGGACGAACCTGAAGCCGACGCGCCGGCAATAGCTGTGCCGGAAGAAGACGGGACCGCCGCCGCGGCGCTTAAACACTAGGTATTTTTCAACCACTCGTCCGAATCCCGCGCCAGTCGCGGGATTTTTTTGTCAACTGCCCGGGAAACCGCTTGACACAAGGTTTTGCGGGTTGCTATAAAAGCGGCCACAGGGTCTTCCTGTGCCACTTGAGTGAAGGGGACAACACGTGAACAAATCCGAATTGATTGACGCCATCGCTGACTCGGCTGACATTTCCAAAGCTGCTGCGGGTCGTGCGCTGGACGCAACGGTCGAGGCAGTCAAGAAAGCGCTGAAGAAGGGCGACATGGTGACGCTGGTGGGTTTTGGCAGCTTCTATGTGGGTAAGCGTGCCGCACGTACTGGCCGTAATCCGCGTACTGGCGCAAGCATCAAGATCAAAGCCGCGAAAGTGCCGAAGTTCCGCGCCGGTAAGGGCCTGAAAGACGCCATCAATTAATAATAAAGTCCGCGAGTGCTTGGCAGGGTCGAAAAAAATGTTGTAGAATTTTGGTCTTTGTCGGGTGCTTAGCTCAGCTGGTAGAGCGTCGCCCTTACAAGGCGAATGTCGGGGGTTCGAACCCCTCAGCACCCACCAGCCGGGTAAGAAAAAAATAAGCGGTCGAGTACTAGGCAGTACAGTTTTTGCAGCACAAGGGAGTGGTAGTTCAGTTGGTTAGAATACCGGCCTGTCACGCCGGGGGTCGCGGGTTCGAGTCCCGTCCACTCCGCCAACACCAAAAAGGCGAACGCGAGTTCGCCTTTTTTCATTTGCATTCCATGTCTTGGGTTTTCTCGTGCCCCATTTCATGGCGACCATATTTAATCGCACCAGGGCGAGACGCGAAGCGCAAAGTGCGCGAAAATCCGCGCTGACGTTTTTTTCGGAGTAAAAGACCGTGCTCGAAGCAATCCGCAAGCATGCACAGGGTTGGCTGGCCAAAGCCATACTGGCCTTGATTGCAATCACCTTCGCCCTGTTTGGCGTGGACTCCTACATGAGGGGCGACAAAAGCGGCGGCATGGTCGCCGAGGTTGGCGATGTGGGGATTTCGCGCGAAGAACTGGCACGGGAAATCCAGGCGCAGACCGATCGCATGCGCGAGGCGCTGGGGGCTGCGTTCGATCCCGCTGTCCCGGAGCGCGCCGATTTCCGCAAACAGGTGCTCGACAGCCTGATCGAGCGCAAGGCCTTGTTGCTGGATGCGCAAAAAAACAAATTCCTGGCGCCCGATGCATATCTTGCCTCCGTGCTCGCTCAGATTCCGGCATTCCAGCAGGACGGCAAATTTTCCCAGCAGCGTTATGAAGCGGTCTTGCGCCAGAATGGCCGTACGCCGGCAGCCTTTGAAAACGAGTTGCGTCAGGGATTCATGCTGGAGGTCGTAGCCAGTCCGGTGACGCTCGCGGCCTTTCCGTCGAATACCTCGCTGACGCAGATTGCGCGCCTGGTCTCACAACAGCGTGAAATCGCCTGGGCCGACCTGCCGGCCTCCACCGTGGCTTCGGACGTCAAGGTCACGCAAGCCGACGTGGAACGTGATTACGCGGCCCATAAAGCAGAATTCACCGAGCCTGAACAGATCCGCGCCGAATATCTGGTGCTGGACAAGGCCAGCGTGGCGGCCGGTATCGCGGTGAGCGACAAGGAAGTAGCCGACTACTATGCGGCCAATGCGACGAAGTTTGGGCGGCCTGAACAACGCAGTGCAAGCCACATCCTGATTGCGGTGGATAAGAATGCCGACGCCGCAACGCGGGCCAAGGCCAAGGCCAAGGCGACCGAGCTGGTTCAGATCCTGCAGAAAGCGCCGGAACGCTTTGCCGAACTGGCACGTACCGAGTCGCAGGATCCGGGCTCGGCCGCACAGGGTGGCAGCCTGGGGAGCTTTGCTCGCGGCATGATGGTCAAGCCTTTCGAGGATGCCGTATTCAGCATGAAGCCTCACGAAATCAGGGGACCGGTCGAAAGCGATTTCGGTTATCACATCATCCGGCTGGATGGCATCCAGCCTGCCAAGCTGGCGCCGCTGAACGAGGTACGTGCCGAGGTCGTCGATGAGCTGCGCAAACAGCAGGCGCAAAAAGTCTTTGCGGGCCTGGCCGACAACTTTGGCAACCTGGTCTATGAAAACGCGCAGTCCCTGCAGCCTGCCGCTACCGCAGCCAAGCTCAGCATCCGGCAGAGCGACTGGATGAGCGTCAAGACGGCGCCGCCGCCATTCAACAATGCCACGTTGTCGGCCGCCCTGTTCAGTCCCGAGTCGATCAAGTCGAAGCAGAACACCGAAGCCATCGAGGTGCAACCCGGTATGCTGGTGGCGGCGCGGGTAATCGATCATCGGCCGGCCCGGCTGCGTCCGTTGACAGAAGTATCCGCGGCGATCGAGACCAGGCTGCGTGCCGAGCAGAGCGCCAAGCTGTTGGCCCAGAAGGGCGAGGCGACCATCAAGACGCTTGAAAAGGGCAATGAAGCGGGTTTGAACTGGTCGGCGTTCAAGGTGGTGGGGCGTCAGCCGTTTGCCGAGCTGGATGCAGCCGGCATCCAAGCGGTATTCCGGGCGAATACCGACAAGCTGCCGGCCTACACGGGGTTCGCGCGGCCAGATGGCTCATATCGGATCGTGCGGATCAGTCGCGTGGTGGAGGCGGGCACACCGGATCCTGCGTTGCTGGCGTCGGTCTCCTCCGGCGTGACGCAGGCGCAGCAGCGCGCGGACATGAAGGCGATGCTGGCATTGATCACCGCAGGCCAGAAAGTCAAAATCCAGCCGAATGCGATCGAAGGTAGATGACGCGCGGTTGCATGGCAATAAAAAACGCGCCTTGTGCGCGTTTTTTATTGGTCCACGGGGCGGGATTATTCTGCGCCTGCGGTCGAGTTGAACCCGGCGTCGACATAGGTGATTCCGCCTGTAATCCCCGATGCCAGATCGGATAGCAGGAAGGCTGCAGCATTGCCGACCTCTTCTATCGTCACGTTGCGGCGGAGGGGCGCATTCTGGGCGACGAGGTCGAGCTTCTCGCCGAAGTTGGCGATACCGCTGGCGGCCAGCGTCTTGATTGGACCGGCCGACACCGCGTTGACGCGGATACCCTTGGGCCCAAGGCTTTGCGCCATGTAGTACACGTTGGATTCCAGGCTGGCCTTGGCCAGGCCCATGACGTTGTAGTTGGGGACCGATCGGATCGCACCCAGATAGGACAGGGTCAGCAGCGCTGCCTTACGGCCTTCCATCATGGGCAAGGCTGCCTTGGCCAATGCGGCAAAGCTGTAGGAACTGATGTCGTGGGCAATGCGGAAGTTTTCCCGGGTGACAGCGGAAAGAAAGTCGCCGGCCAGGGCCTCCTTTGGCGCAAACGCGATCGAATGAACCAGGCCGTCGAAGCCGTCCCAGTGTTTGCCGAGTTCCGCGAACAGTGCGTCGATCTGCTCGTCGCTGCCGACGTCGCACGGAAACACCAGGCTGGAGCCGAATTCCTTGGCAAAATCGGTCACGCGATCCTTGATGCGATCACCTTGATAAGTGAAGGCCAGTTCGGCGCCTTCGCGTTTGCATGCCGAGGCGATACCGTAGGCGATGGAACGATTGGATATCACGCCGGTGATCAGCAAACGTTTTCCTGCAAGAAATCCCATGATGGTCTCGAAGAGTTGAGTTGCTCCGGATTATAACGGCTGACGTTGACGGCGCGCTTGGGTACACTGGCGCCATGGTGCGTATAGGGGCAATTTTATTGAGGATCAGCTTGCTGGGGATAGGCCTGCTGGCAGGCTGCTCCGACAGCTGGAACAATCCCTACCCCGACACCGATGCGCACGCCAATGTGTTGTACAGCGCGTTTTCCGAACGTCCCAAACATCTCGATCCGGCCCGTTCTTACAGTTCGAACGAAGCCGAATTTACCGGGCAGATTTACGAATCGCCCCTGCAGTACCATTTCCTCAAGCGCCCGTATACGCTGATCCCGCTGACGGCCGAGGCCGTGCCCAAGCCGCGCTATTTCGACGCGGCTGGCCAGCCGCTTGCCGATGATGCACCCACCACAGCCATCGCCGAAAGCGTGTACGAGATCCGGATCCGTCCTGGCATCCGCTATCAGCCGCACCCGGCATTTGCACGGGATGCCACGGGCCGCTTTCTCTATCATGCGTTGGACGTGGCCGCGCTGAAGGACAAGACGCAGATCAGCGACTTTCCACAGACAGGCACCCGCGAACTCGTTGCGGCCGACTATGTCTACCAGATCAAGCGGCTGGCGAATCCCCGCTTGAGTTCACCGATTTTTGGGCTGATGTCTGAACACATCGTTGGCCTGAAAGCGCTCGGCGATGCGTTGGAGAAGGCCTCCAGGGCGCATCCCGGCACGGAACTGAACTTGAATGATTTTCCGCTGGCGGGTGCGGAAGTGGTGGATCGTTATACGTATCGAATTCACATCAAGGGAAAATACCCGCAGTTCATCTATTGGCTGGCGATGCCGTTTTTTGCGCCCGTTCCGTGGGAGGCCGACGCCTTCTACGCGCAGCCGGGTATGGCGGACAACAACCTGACCCTGGACTGGCAGCCGGTCGGGACTGGCCCCTACTACCTTTCCGAGAATGATCCCAACCGCCGCATGGTGTTGACGAAGAATCCCTACTATCACGGCGAAACCTATCCCGAGGACGGTGATGGGGCGGATCGCCAAGCGGGTCTGCTGGCGGACGCGGGTAAACCACTGCCGTTCGTGGACAAGGCTGTGTTCAGTCTGGAAAAGGAAACCATCCCTTACTGGAGCAAGTTTCTGCAGGGCTATTACGACAGTTCCGGCATCAGCTCGGACAGCTTCGACCAGGCCGTGCAGTTCTCGGCGGGGGGGGATCCGCGGTTGACCGACAGCATGCGCGAGAAGGGTATCCATCTCGTTACTGCGGTAGCGGCTTCGATCTGGTACGTGGGCTTCAACATGCTCGATCCTGTGGTGGGCGGCCAGGGGGAGGATCGCCGCAAGCTGAGGCAGGCAATTTCCATCGCGTTCGACTACGACGAATTCATTTCCATTTTCCTGAACGGCCGCGGTATTCCGGCACAGGGGCCGATCCCACCCGGACTGTTCGGATACGTCGACGGCGTGGCAGGGCTGAATCCGTATGTGTACGAGGCGCATGGCGGCAAGATCGTGAGGCATCCCATCGAGATGGCGAGAAAGCTGCTGGCCGAGGCGGGGTATCCCAATGGCCGCAACGCCAAAACCGGCGAGCCGCTGGTGCTCTACTTCGACACCATGGCAAGCGGCCCCGATACCAAGTCGCGGCTCGACTGGATGAAGAAGCAGCTCGACAAGCTCAATGTGCAGCTGGTCGTACGCGGCACCGATTACAACCGCTTCCAGGACAAGATGCGCAAGGGCAATGCCCAATTGTTCGAATGGGGCTGGAATGCCGATTACCCGGATCCGGAAAACTTTTTCTTCCTGCTGTATGGGCCGAACAAGAAAGTGGCCACCGGCGGCGAGAATGCAGCCAACTACGACAACCCTGAATTCAATCGCCTGTTCGAGCGCATGAAGGATATGGACAACGGCCCCGAGCGTCAGCAGGTGATCAATGCCATGCTCGAGATCGTGCGCCGCGATGCCCCTTGGATTTTTGCCTACTACCCCAAATCCTTCGGCTTGCGCCATGACTGGGTCCATAACGTCAAACCCAACCTGATGGCCAACAATACGCTCAAGTACCGGCGTATCGACCCGGATCTACGTGCCGCCCGGCGTGCAGAATGGAACCGTCCCGTGCTATGGCCGATCTTGTTGCTGGCCGGTAGCGTGATTGCCATCATCGCGCCGGCAGTGGTCGCCTGGCGCCAGCGCGAGAGGACGACCGCCTGATGTTCGCCTATGTCCTGCGCCGCTTGCTGTATGCCATTCCGATCCTGGTCGGCGTCAACCTGTTGACCTTCGCGCTGTTCTTCGTCGTCAATACGCCGGACGACATGGCGCGGCTGCAGCTCGGCGCCAAACACGTGACGCCGGAGGCGATCGAGCGCTGGAAAGTCGAACACGGCTACGACAAACCGCTGCTGCTGAATACCCGGGCAACCGGTAGTGCACAGCTTACCGACACGCTCTTTTTCCAGCGCTCGGCTGCGATGTTCGCGTTCCAATTCGGCAAGGGCGACGACGGCCGTGACATCGGCAACGAAATCCAAACCCGCATGGGGCCAAGCCTGGCGATCGCGCTGCCGGTGTTCGTGATCGGCCTGCTGGTCAACATCACCTTCGCCCTGCTGATGGTGTTCTTCCGCGCCACCTATCTCGACCTGTGGGGAGTGGTATTGTGCGTCGTCCTGATGTCGATCTCCGGACTGTTCTACATCATCGCCGGCCAGTATTTCATCGCCAAGCTGTGGAACCTGTTGCCGATTTCGGGCTATGCGGGGGGCATCCATGGCCTCAAGTTCATCCTCCTGCCCGTGTTGGTGAGCGTGGTGGCGGGGATCGGCAGCGGTTCGCGCTGGTATCGCACGATCTTTCTTGAGGAGATCGGCAAGGATTATGTGCGTACTGCGCGCGCCAAAGGCTTGTCCGAGATTCGGGTATTGTTCCGTCATGTGTTGAAGAACGGCATGATCCCCATCCTGACCGGTGCGGTGGTGGTGTTGCCACTGCTGTTCATGGGCAGCCTCATCACCGAATCCTTTTTCGGCATCCCGGGACTCGGCAGCTACACGATCGACGCGATCCAGGCCCAGGATTTCTCGGTGGTGCGCGCGATGGTGTTTCTGGGCTCCTTTCTCTATATCGTCGGCCTGATCCTTACCGACATTTCCTATTCGTGGGTGGATCCTCGGGTGCGGCTGCAATGAGCCTGGTCACATCCCATTTCGTCCCTGTCCTGTTGTGGACCGATGCGCTCATTTTCATGCTGCTGATCGTATCGCTGGCAGCAGTGTGGTGGATCCGCCGTCACGCGCACTTGCGCGCCCCGTGGGCGGCCGTGGCGAGGCGCCCCATGGCGATGGGTGCGGCGCTGGTGCTGGCCGTGTTCGTGGTCATCGGTCTGCTCGACTCGCTGCATTACCGCGAACGACTGGACGACAGCCCGCCAGACAGGCCGCAATATTCGGTCGAAGTGTTGTCTGTGTTCGACGCATTGGCAGGCAGATTGCGTACGCAGCAGGAAAAAACCTATTCCGCTCCGCTGGCGATGCACTTGTACGCCAAGGAGTTCACGGAGCGGGACGGCGCCACTGTTCGGGATTACCCGCGCCTGAAATATGGCGGTGCGCATCTGAAGCAGGCCGACGAGTATGTACCGGACATCGTCCGGCGCATACTCGTCGGCCTGTTGCAGGGCCTGGCGGGCAGTCTGTTGCTGTTCGGCCTGCTTGCGGCCTGGCAGGCGCGGCATGAGCGGATGAGGCTCGGGGGCTGGTTGTCTGCCTGGGCAACGGGTCACCTCGGCTGGCCTGGGCGGACAGTCGTGATCGTGTTGACGCTGATGCTGATACTGGGGGCGGTGATGGCCCGTCTGGCCGCAGGCTATCATGTCTTCGGTACCGACAAGGTCGGACAGGATGTGCTCTACATCAGCCTCAAGAGCATCCGCACCGGCCTGGTGATCGGCACCCTCACCACGCTGGTCACACTGCCGCTGGCGATCGTGCTGGGGATTGCGGCAGGGTATTTCCGGGGCTGGGTGGACGACGTCATCCAGTATGTCTACACCGTGCTGAATTCCATTCCAGGCGTGCTGCTGATCGCGGCAGCGGTACTCATCGTACAGGTTGCCATCGAGGCCCACCCCGATCTGTTCGACACCGCGGCAGCGCGCGCCGATGTTCGCCTGCTGGCCCTGTGCGTCATCATGGGTGTGACCAGCTGGACCAGCCTGGCGCGCCTGTTGCGCGGCGAATCACTCAAGCTCAGGACGCTCGATTATGTCGAGGCGGCACGGGCGTTCGGCGTATCGCATGCACGCATCATCAGCCGCCACATTTTCCCCAACGTATTCCACCTCGTGCTGATCGCGATCGTACTGGACTTCTCGGGCCTGGTGCTGGCCGAGGCCGTGCTCTCCTATGTCGGTGTCGGTGTCGATCCTGCCATGTATAGCTGGGGCAACATGATCAACGGCGCGCGTCTCGAGTTGGCGCGCGAGCCTGTCGTCTGGTGGCAGTTGGGCGCGGCTTTCGTCTTCATGTTCACCTTGGTGCTGGCCGCCAACCTGTTTGCCGATGGCGTGCGCGATGCATTCGACCCGCGCCTGGAGGAACGGCGGTGAGCCCGCTGTTGCGCGTCGACAAGCTGGTCACCGGTATCGGTGCCGCGCGCGTGGTCGATGGCGTGTCGTTCGACGTTGCAGCGGGTGAAACCTACGCTTTGCTGGGCGAGTCTGGCTGCGGCAAATCGATGACCGCTCTGTCGCTGATGCGGCTGTTGCCGGATGGCGGGCGCATCCTGTCGGGTCACGTGCAACTGGGTGAAACCGATGTACTGGCGCTGCCCGAGCGCGACATGCGACGCGTTCGCGGCGGGCGGATGGCGATGGTGTTTCAGGAGCCGATGCTGGCACTGAATCCCGTCATCAAGGTGGGCGATCAGATCGGCGAGGCGTTGTCCTTGCATCAGGACCTCGGCGGACAGGCTGCGCGCGACGCTGCGCGTGCACTGCTCGATTCGGTGGGGGTGCCGGATGCGGCACGGCGGCTCGATAGCTACCCGTTCGAACTTTCGGGCGGGTTGCGCCAGCGGATGATGATCGCCATGGCGCTGGCGGGCGAGCCCAGCCTGCTCATTGCCGACGAGCCGACGACGGCATTGGACGTGACCATCCAGGCCCAGGTGCTCGACGTGTTGCGCAACTTGCGTGCGAAGCGCCGGATGGGCATGCTGCTGATCACGCATGACCTCGGCGTGGTGGCCGAGAACGCCGACCGCGTGGGCGTGATGTATGCCGGCGAATTGCTGGAGGAGGGTACGCGCGACGCCTTCTTCACGGCGCCGCAGCATCCCTACAGTCGCATGCTGTTCGAGGCCTTGCCGCGAACGGGCGATGCCGGGCGGTTGACCACGATCGCCGGCCAAGTGCCCCGGCTTGACGCGCATTTACGCGGATGTCGGTTCGCACCGCGCTGTCCGTTTGCCATCGCACGTTGCCGCGTGGAGTCGCCCGGCTGGCAGGAATTGGATGGACAGCGGGTGCGCTGCCATCTGGCGGGCAGCTTGCCGGCGGGCAGCGTGCGCGAACGTGTCGCCCATCCCGTGGCGGAACATCCCCCGCAGCCGCTGCTGCAAGTGGAAGGGTTGAAGGTATTTTTCCCGATCCGGCGCGGCTTGATCCAGCGTACGGTGGGACACGTGCGCGCCGTCGATGACGTGGACCTGACGATCCAGGCCGGCCGGACGCTGGCACTGGTGGGTGAATCGGGCTGCGGCAAGACGACGGTGGGCAAGGCCTTGCTGCGGCTGATCGAGCCGACTGCGGGCACCATCATGCTGGGCGGCGAGACCATCACCGCGAAGAATGCACCCGCGCTGCGACGGCAGGCACAGATGGTATTCCAGGATCCGTTCAGTTCGCTCAATCCGCGTATGCGGGTAGTGGACACCCTGCTCGAAGGCATGGACGCGCTGGGTGTGGGCGCACGCGGCGAACGACGCGGTGCCGTGGCTCGGCTGTTGAATCAGGTCGGCTTGCCGGACGATGCGGGCGGCCGTTATCCCCATGCATTCTCAGGCGGGCAGCGGCAGCGCATTGCGATCGCACGGGCGCTTGCCGTGTCGCCGCGGCTGGTGATCTGCGACGAGCCGACCAGTGCGCTCGACGTGTCGGTGCAGGCGCAGATACTGAATCTGCTGAAGGACCTGCAGGCCGATCTCGGCCTGGCCTATCTTTTCATCACGCACAATCTCGCCGTGGTGGAATATCTGGCGCACGATGTGGCGGTGATGTACCTCGGACGTATCGTCGAGCAAGGTCGGGCCGGTGCGGTGTTGCGCACGCCACGCCACCCTTATACGCAAGCGCTGGTCAGTGCGGTGCCGCGCATCGAGCCGCACACCGGGCAGACTATCGTTCGCCTGGCTGGCGACCAGCCTTCGCCGCTCAATCCGCCGGTCGGCTGCCATTTCCATCCGCGTTGTCCGCACGCCAGCGCCGTGTGCCGGCAAAGCTATCCGGCGCGAACCGATCTGGGCGGGGGGCATTGGGTGCGGTGCCACTGGGTGGCAGCGCAGGATTAAGCTTTCTGGAGACGGAGTATCAATTGAGCAGCAGCAAACACAGTCGAAATTTCTGGCTTGGCAACGGCGTCCTGGCCGTGGCGATGCTTACCATGATGTTCATGGGGCCGCTCTCCAATGCGCTGGGCATCTGGGCCGCCGTGATGTGGATGGTGCTGGCTGCGATCGGGGTGGCGCTGTTGATGTCGGACAAGTCCGACGAACCGCCTGCATCGGACTGAGCCGACGGTTCTCAGGGAGCCCTGACGATGACTGTCTGACCCGCGCGGACCGTGCTGTGTTTCCTGAAAGCAGGATTCCACAGCCTGAAATCCGCCAGGCTGATGTCGAAACGTCGGGCGATGGCGCTCAGGGTGTCGCCAGTCTGAACGATATACCGGCTCGGTATGGCAGGTTTCGCGATGCGGGTGGCAGGGTAGGCGACGGATTGGAGGGACGCCGTCATCTGGACCGGTTGCGCAGACGGCAGGCGCAGGGTCTGGCCGGCCGTGAGCCGGCCGTCAAGGCCGGGGTTGGCGTCGCCGAGTTCGGCGACGGTCAGACCGTAGTGGCGGGCAATGCTGTACAGGGTGTCGCCCCGCTGCACCACGATCTGGGTCGGATTGGATGCGACAGGCAAGGGACTATCGACGCTTGCGGCTGCCGTGCCCCGTTTTCTGACCGGCACCAGAATGACCTGCTCGCGCACCAGTCTGCCGCGTTTCAGATGGAACTGGTTGTGCTCTTCGAGGCTGGCAAGACTGACGCCGAGGCGTCTGGCAATGGTCTCGGGACGTTCGCCTTTTTGCGCAGGGTAGGGCTGCCAGGAATCCCAGCTTCCGGTTTCCAGATTGCGCTGGAAGGTGTCGGTCTTGGCGACCGGCACCAGCAAGTTGACCGGTCCGGCCGAGCGGATGAGCTTGCGTGGGAAGGCCGCGTTCAACGCGGCGAATTCATCGCTGCTCATGCCCGCCAGTCGCGCAGCGGAGCGGATGTCCATGCTGGCGGAGGGAACGGTGACCTGCTTGAAATAGGGCTGGTTGGGCAGCGTGTCGATGGCGATGCCATAACGTGCGGGATTGCTGATCAGGTTCCTGATGGCAAGAAGTTTGGGGACATAATGCCGGGTCTCGCTGGGCAGCGGCAGGCTGGCGTAATTGGTTGGCAGACCTTGCTGGACATTCTTCTCGATGGCGCGGGCGACGCAACCTTCCCCGCAGTTGTACGCAGCGAGCGCCAGTTCCCAGTCGCCGAAATCGAGATAGAGCTTGCCCAGGTAATCGAGCGCGGCCTCGGTGGCGGCGGTGAAATCGCGGCGGCCGTCGTACCAGGTATCCTGCCTGAGCCCATAGAGCCGGCCGGTGGATGGAATGAACTGCCAGATGCCGGAGGCTGCGGAAGGTGATTCCGCCATGGGATTGAACGCACTTTCGACCATTGGCAGCAAGGCGATTTCCATCGGCATTGCACGGCGGTCGACTTCCTGGACGATATGGAACAGGTAGCGGCGGGACCGGTCGAGCATGCGGCGCACGTAATCCGGCCGTGCTGCGTACCAGGCTTCGTGATCGGCCACGAGCGGGTTGCGTGCCGCATCGTCGTCGATCTTGAACCCGCTGCGGATGCGCTGCCAGACGTCGTCCGGGCTGGCGGCTTCAGTGGAGGATACGTGATCGGAGGACGGGTCGTCGTCGGTATTGCTGTTCCACTCCAGTGTCTGGATGCCGGCGCCGGGTTCCGCCGCGTGCACTGGCAGGGAAGCGAACACCGCAAGGACGGCCAGACTGAGCAGATTTATTTTGAATTCGGCCAATTAATTTGATTCCGGGCAAGTCGGTTTCCCGTACTCAACAGGGCTCCATCGTAAGTGGCAGGATGGGGACGGTCAACCGTCCCACGCATCCTTGGCTGCCCGGATCGCGCCGAATACCTCGGCCGGCGTGGGGTGCGGTCGATCCAGATAGCGACTCGCGAAGGCCGTCATGTCAGGGTCGTGGAAACGCAGGAAGGGATTGGTGCGCTTCTCCAGCTGCAGGGTCGAAGGCAACGTGGGCACATTGTGGGCGCGCAGGGCACGATCGGCACGCTCGCGTTCAAGCAGCGCCGGATTGGCGCCGTCGATGGTTTTGGCAAAGTCAATATTGCTCAGGGTGTATTCGTGCGCGCAGCAGACCCGGGTAGTATCGGGCAGCGCTAGAATGGCATCGAGGCTGGCAGCCATGATCGCGGGGCTGCCTTCGAACAGTTTCCCGCATCCGCATCCGAACACGGTGTCGCCGCAAAACAGGCTGTCGTGGCCGACATAGCTGATGTGGTCGAGCGTGTGGCCCGGGGTGGCCAGCACGTCGAAATGTAAAAACGGTTTGGCGATATCGACCGAATCGCCACCGTGCAGGACGTGGGTTACCGCCGGAATGCGCGGGTTGTCCGGCGCATAGACGGGGCAGTTATAGCGTTGACGCAGCAGGACGTTGCCGCCAGTATGGTCGCGATGATGATGGGTGATCAGAATGGCGGTCAGAGCGAGGTGGCGTGCATCGAGGTAGGCGATCAACGGAACGGGATCGCCCGGGTCGACAGCGACGGCATGATGGTCGTCGTGCCAGATCCAGATGTAATTGTCCTCGAACGCGGGCAGGGGAATGAGAGTCAACATGATGGGGCAACCTGGCGGGAGAAACGACTATGTTATCCAAGCTGAATGCAGGATGGTTTGAAACGCCGCTCGGACAGCACTTGCTGTTTCGGGAGCAACGCTATTTCGACCAGGCCGTGTCGGATGTGTTCGGCTTCAATGCGGTGCAGGTTGGCCTGCCGCAGATCGATTTCCTGCGCAACAGCCGGATCCCGCTGCGTGTGACATGTGCGGTCGAAGCCCCCGGACGGGTGCAGGCCGATCCCATGTTCCTGCCGTTCGAGAGTCAGTCGCTCGACCTGTTGCTGTTGCCCCACGTGCTGGAATTCAGTTCCAATCCGCACCAGGTGCTGCGAGAGGCGGAGCGGGTGCTGCGTCCGGAAGGCCGCCTGGTGCTGGCCGGCTTCAACCCGCGCAGCCTGTGGGGACTGGCGCGCAAGCTGCAGGGCGGCGAACGCGGTTATCCGTGGAACGGCAGCTTCCTCAACATTTCGCGGGTGAAGGACTGGATGGTGTTGCTGGGGCTCGAGGTGGCGGCGGGCAGCATGTGCTGCTACCGTCCGCCGGTCAACCGCGAGAACTGGCTGCGCCGTCTGCGTTTCATGGAGCCGGCCGGCGACCGCTGGTGGGCCATGGGCGGCGGCGTCTATTTCCTGCAGGCGGTCAAGCGGGTGCAGGGCATGAACATCATCCTGCCGCAGTGGACGACGCCGGTGGCGCAGCGCCTGCTGTCGCCCGCGGCCAAGGTGGTCAATCTCAAACAGTATCGGGTCCGTCGTGAACGCTGACACCATTTATATCTACAGCGATGGCGCCTGCAAGGGCAATCCGGGCGTCGGCGGCTGGGGCGCCCTGCTGGTGGCGGGGGGACACCGCAAGGAGATCAGCGGCGGCGAGGCCAACACCACCAACAACCGCATGGAAATGACCGCGGTGATCCGGGCGCTGGAATCGTTGAAGCGGCCCTCCACGGTCGAAGTCCATACCGATTCGCAATACGTGCAAAAAGGCATCAGCGAATGGATGCCGGGCTGGAAGCGGCGCAATTGGCGTACCGCCGACGGCAAGCCGGTGAAAAACCAGGACCTGTGGCTGCAACTGGATGCGTTGAGCCAGCTGCATCGCATCGAATGGAAATGGGTACGCGGCCATGCGGGCCATCCCGAGAACGAACGCGCCGATGCACTGGCCAATCTGGGCGTGCTGCAGGCACAACAACACTGAACATCGAAATCATGCGGCAAATCATTCTCGATACTGAAACCACCGGCCTCGATCCCAACCAGGGCCATCGCATCATCGAGGTGGCGGCCGTTGAAATGGTCAACCGCCGGCTCACCGGCAACCATCTGCACCGTTATGTGAACCCGGATCGCGACATCGACGCTGGCGCCATGCAGGTGCACGGCATCACGCCGGAATTCCTGCAGGACAAACCGCGTTTCGCCGATATCGCGCAGGAGTTCGTCGATTTCATCCGGGGCGCTGAACTCATTATCCACAACGCCCCTTTCGATGTCGGCTTCCTCAACATGGAACTGCGCTTGCTCGAAATGCCGCTGCTGACCACCTGGTGCGACGGCGTGACCGACACGCTGGCGATGGCCAAGGCCCTGCATCCCGGTCAGCGCAACAATCTGGACGCCTTGTGCAAACGCTATGGCGTCGACAATACCGCGCGTACGCTGCACGGCGCCTTGCTCGACTGCGAGTTGCTGGCAGCGGTTTACCTGGCACTGACGCGCGGCCAGGAAAGCTTGTCGATCGGGCTGGAAGTGCGCGGCGAACGGGCTGCCCAAGCTGCCGCGCGGGTACGTCCCAAGCCCATTCTGTTGCAGGCGAGCAGCGAAGAGTTGGCTGCACACGCACGCCTGCTCGAAGCCATCGCCGGGGAAAGCAAAGGGGCATGCCTGTGGGCTGAAGGGCAGGAGGGGATTTGACGTTTCCCGGGCGGGCGACCAGATGGCGTGCGCTCCAGCGTATCGTTCGACTGGGGGTGGCGTGCGTCTGCCTTGCCATCGTGTCGTCTCAGGCTGTTGCAGCCCGGGTGGCAGTGTTACTGAGCGACGATGCGACACCTTACCAGGAGGTGTATCAGGTCATCCGTGCCTATCTCGACGATACCCCGCATGAGGCTGTCCGGGTATATGCCGAGGGATTGACACCCGCTGCGCTGAACGATGCTCGCCTCGTCGTGGCCGTCGGCGTGGGCGCGGCAGAGGCACTGGCCGCACTGCCCGAGCGCCCCCCTGTGCTGGCGATTCTGGTACCGCGATCGTGGTATCTCAAGACAGGGCGTGCGCGCCTGGGAAGCAGCAGCCGTCGCGGCCTGTCGGCCATTTACCTCGATCAGCCCTTCGAGCGCCAGGCACTCCTGATCCGTCTGGCCTTGCCGGACGTGCGGCGCGTGGGCGTGTTATTGAGCGCCGAGCAGAGCAGCATGGTGAACGAGTTGGACAGTGCATTGCGCGCACAGGGGCTCAGTCTGGTCTATGCCACGCTGACGCCGGATGAACGCCTGATCACCCCGCTGGAAGCGGTCTTGACGGAAGCCGATTTGCTGCTGGCACTGCCGGATCCGCTGGTGTTCAACCGCAACACGGCACAAAGCCTTTTCCTGACCTCCTACCGCTACCGCGATCCGGTATTGGGTTATTCGCGTTCGCTGACACGGGCAGGCGCGCTTCTGTCTTTGCATTCCAGCCCGGCGCAAATCGGCCGTCAGGCCGCCGAATGGATCAGCAGCGCCATGCAGGGAGGAACGGTACGCCTGCCGCCCCCTGCCTACCCCAGTTATTTCAGCGTTTCGATCAATGATCAGGTGGCGCGTTCGCTCGGATTCATCCTGCCGCCCGAAGCCGATCTGGAAAAGCGTTTGGAGGGGAGAAACTGATGGCACGGTCGCTGGGAATACGGGGGCGTGTCATCGGACTGGCCATTGTGCCGGTAGCCATCATCGGTGTCCTGCTGATGTTCCAGCTCATCACGGGAAAAATCGATGATCTCGACCAGTCTCTGCGCACCCGCGCCCTGGCCATTGCGCGTCAGCTGGCGCCAGCGGCCGAGTATGGCGTCGCCTCGGGCAATATCGAAGTGCTGCAGACGCTGCTCGAAAAAGCGGCGATCGAGCCGGACGTGCGCGGCGTGGCGGTGTTCTCCGAAAACGGCCAATGGCTGGCCCAGTTCGGTCTGGGAGTGTGGGCGAATCCGTTGGAAAAACGCATGCCGACCGACCATATCTACCAGATTGAATACAAGGACCGGCTGGTCTATTACGCGCCGATCACGCGTACCGAGGTGGCGGTCGACGACTTCAATCCGGGCGGCCGGGCTGCAGCGAAGGGGGCCCAGACCCGGCTGCTGGGCTGGGTGGGCCTGGACGTGTCGCGTAGTGCCACCATTCGAAGCCAGCGCGAGTCCATCCTGCGCAGCCTGGCGATCCTGCTGGTCGGTCTGGGCGTCAGCCTGTATCTGGCCTGGCGCATCGGTCGCCAGATTACCCGGCCGATCCTGTCCTTGACCCATACGGTCAGCCGTATCGGCGAGGGGCATCTGGACGAACGGGTTGACACGAGCGGGCAGGTCGAGCTGGGGGTGTTGCAGCGCGGCGTCAATCACATGGCCGCCCATCTGCAGGCCATGCAGGACCAGATGCAGGAGAAGATCGATCGGGCCACGGCGCGCCTGATTTATCAGGCCAGCCACGATGCGCTGACCGGGCTGATCAACCGCCGCGAGTTCGAGCAGCGCCTCGAGCGCACGCTGTTGACGGCTCTGCAGCAAGGCCGCGAACATGCGCTGTGCTACATGGATCTCGACCAGTTCAAGGTGATCAACGATTCCTGCGGCCATGCCGCGGGCGACGAATTGCTGCGCCAGCTGGCGCTGTTGCTGAAAGGCAATCTGCGCGAACGCGATACCCTGGCTCGCCTGGGGGGCGACGAATTCGCGCTGTTACTGGAAAACTGCAGCATTCCGGATGCGTTGGAAGTGGCAGATACCTTCCGCGCCGAGGTACAGCGTTTCCGCTTCAAATGGGGGGATCGCATTTTCTCGGTTGGCATGAGCGTGGGCATGGTGGCGATCAATGCCGACAGCGGCACTGCGGCAAACCTGATGTCGGCGGCGGACGCGGCGTGCTATGTGGCCAAGGATCGCGGACGCAACCAGATTCACCTGTACGAGAGCCGCGACTCAGACCTGGTGCGCCACCGTGGGGAAATGCAATGGGTGACGCGGATCCAGCGTGCACTGGAAGAGCACCGCCTGCGTCTGTCGTGGCAGGAGATCCGCCGCGCCGACGGCGTCGTGGAGTCGGTCCGTCATGTCGAATTATTGCTGCGGATGATCGACGAGGATGGCAGCGAAATCCTGCCGATGGCATTCATTCCGGCAGCGGAGCGTTATTCCATCATGCCGGCCATCGACAGTTGGGTGATCGAGGAGACGCTGCGTCTGTGCCAGCGTTATCTGGCGAGCAAACGCGAGCGGAATTGCCTGTTTGCGGTCAACCTGTCGGGGGCGTCGTTGAAGGACCCGGCATTCCGCCGCATGCTGCTGGCAAGTCTTGACGAGAATCCGGCCTTCGGCCCGCATCTGTGTTTCGAGATCACCGAAACGGCTGCCATCGGCAACCTTGCCGTCGTCAACGAGTTTATCGAGGCCATGCGTGCGTTCGGCTGCAGCTTCGCGCTGGACGATTTCGGCAGCGGCCTGTCGTCCTTCACCTACCTGAAGAACCTGAACGTGGATTACCTCAAGATCGATGGCGCATTCGTGCGCGATATCGCCAACAATGCCATTGATCGCTCCATGGTCGAGGCGATTCATCGCATCGGCCACCAGATGAACCTGAGAACCGTGGCTGAATACGTCGAATCGGATCAGATCCTGGCGTTATTGCGGCAGATGGGGGTGGATTACGTGCAAGGCAACGGAATTCATCAGCCCGAGCCGCTGGAAAACCTGTGCGGCCAGACCTGAAGCGCGATGGTCAGTTCAGTCGCTCACTCCGAAGCCTGCGTCGACGATGGCCTGCACCATGGCGGCGCGCTCAACGCGGGCGGGATCGTATGTCACCCGTGCCTGGCCCGGCGTCAACGTGACAACCGCAGTTTGCACACCCGGCAGGGCTGTCAACACCTTGGTGACACTGTTGACGCAGCCGCCGCAGGTCATGCCGGTCACGGATAAAACGATTTCGTTCATGCGCTACCCCAAAAGAAGTTTCAGGGCACGATTTTATTCCAGTTGAAAAGCAAAAGCCCGCGGATTGCGTCCGCGGGCTTGCGATGGGGGCGGAAATCACTTCTTGCGCGGGCGCTTGCGCAGGGTTTCCTTAGTATGGTCGATCAGGCGGTCGGCCACCACCTCGGCGTCGACCGCAAAGGTCCCGTTGGCCAGTGCGGCCTTGACCGATTCAACTTTGCCCGCATCGGTGACGTCGACCGATGCCAGCTGGGACTCGAGCGAGCGGATGCGGGTGCTGGACTCGGTCAAAGTCAGCGAATCGCCGCTGCCAGCGGTGGGGGCTGAGGTTTTGCCGGCACCTTTGCCCTTGGCTGAAGACACTTTGCTGGCGGCGGGCGGGGTGATGCGCTTGTCGATTTTCACGGGGATTCCTGGTCGCGGGGGTCGATCTTATGACTGATTGGGCACTCAATGGTTTATCGGCGGCCCGCAGATTTTCTTTAGCCACTGCGTCCATTTTCGCCCAGCAGCGGGATCAGGCCGTCCAGACCCACCTGATTCAGTGCGTAAGCGGCCTGGGCGCGTACAACGGGCTTCGCGCGGTAGGCAATGCTGATGCCGGCTTCGGCCATCATTTTCAGGTCGTTGGCACCATCGCCCATGGCAATGACCTGTCCGCGATCCAGGCCCAGCTCGATGCGCACGCGATTGAGCCAATCGGCCTTGCCCTGGGCGTCGACGATGTCGCCGAGGACACGGCCGGTCAGTTTGCCGTCGGCCACCTCCAGCGTGTTGGCGGCGGTGTAGTCCAGCCCCAGCCGGGATTGCAGCCGTTCGGTAAAGAAAGTGAATCCCCCTGACACCAGCAGGGTCCGGATTCCGGCGGCGCGAATTGCCGCCAACAGGGTTTCCGCCCCCGGCGACAACTGTAGGCGCTCGTCATAGACGCGCTGCAGGGCCGACTGGTCGAGCCCGGCCAGCAACGACACCCGGCGGCGCAGGCTCTCGGCAAAATCGATTTCGCCGCGCATGGCCGCTTCGGTGATGGCCGAGACCTGGGGTTTCAGCCCCTGCATGTCGGCAATCTCGTCGATGCACTCGATGGTGATGAGGGTCGAGTCCATGTCCATCACCAAGAGGCCGAAGTCGTCGATGTGCCGTCCGGCCGGCACCCAGCCGCAGTCGAGAGAATTTTCCTCGCAAAACGCGGCGACCTCGGCATGCGGCCGGTCGTCGGCGGCCACCAGCCGGAACGCGGTGAGCGAAACAGCCTCGATGGCCGTGGCGCCGGTCAGTTTGGCGAGCTGTTTGAGGCTAGGCGTGGGGATGTCGCGTCCCTGGACGATCAGATTCATGCGGTGTGCTATTTCAGTAAATTGAACAGGGTAATGACGTTGGCGGCGCGTGCTTCGACGGACGAATTGGCAGTCCAGCGCAGGCGGTTCTCGCCCGCCAGCTTGATATCGCGCCGGCTCTGGATAAGCTGGATGATGCGGCCCGGGTCGATCGGCGGCTGCGGCACGAACTGCAGCAGGATGCTGTCCGCGTTGGCGTCCACCTTCATGATGCCGAGCGGCCTGGCGGCCAGCCGCAGGCGGTGGGTGTCGAGCAGCGCACGCGCCGGATCGGGCAGCTGGCCGAAACGGTCGACCAGTTCCTCCTGCAACTGGGTGAGCGCCTCCGCGTCGTGCACGCTCGCCAGCCGCTTGTACAGTACCAGCCGCTCGTGGACGTCGGGGCAGTAGTCCACCGGCAGCAGCGCGGGCAGATGCAGGTTGATTTCCGACACCACGCCCAGCGGCTGGTTCATGTCGGGTTCCTGGCCGGCCTTCAGGCTGGCCACTGCGCCGGCCAGCATGTCGTTGTAGAGCGAGAAGCCGACCTCGAGGATCTCGCCGCTCTGTTTTTCGCCCAGCACCTCGCCGGCACCGCGGATTTCCAGATCCTGCATGGCGAGATGGAAGCCCGAGCCCAGTTCCTCCATCAATTGAATCGCTTCCAGGCGCTTCTTCGCCTGCGGCGTGAGGGTGCGGTCTTCCTCCACCAGCAGGTAGGCGAAGGCCTGGTGGTGCGAGCGCCCGACGCGGCCCCTGAGCTGGTGCAATTGGGCGAGCCCGAACTTGTCGGCGCGGTTGATGAGGATGGTGTTGGCAGTGGGAATGTCGATGCCGGTCTCGATGATGGTGGTGCACAAGAGAATGTCGTAGCGCTGCTGGTAGAAGTCGCGGATCACCTGTTCCAGTTCGCGTTCACCCATCTGGCCGTGGCCGACGCGGATGCGCGCTTCCGGCAGCAGCTTTTCCAGCCGCTCGCGCATGGCCTCGATCGTGCTGACCTCGTTGTGCAGGAAGTACACCTGGCCGCCGCGCTTGAGTTCGCGCAGCACCGCTTCGCGGATCAGCCCGCCGGAAAACGACTGCACGAAGGTCTTGATCGCCAGCCGCTTTTGCGGCGCCGTCGCAATGACCGAGAAATCGCGAATGCCTTCGAGCGACATCGCCAGCGTGCGCGGGATCGGGGTGGCGGTCAGCGTCAGCACATCCACCTCGGCGCGCAGCGCCTTCAGCTGTTCCTTCTGGCGCACGCCGAAGCGGTGCTCCTCGTCCATGATGACCAGCCCCAGCCGGGCGAACTTCACGTCCTTCTGGATCAGCCGGTGGGTGCCGATGACGATGTCGAGCTTGCCGTCCTTCAGCGCCTGCAGGGCCTCGGCCTGCTCCTTCGCGGTGCGGAAGCGTGACAGCTCGGCAAGCTTGACCGGCCAGGCCGAGAAGCGGTCGGAGAAATTGTTGAAGTGCTGCTCGGCCAGGAGCGTGGTCGGCACCAGCACCGCCACCTGGTAGCCGCCCATCACCGCCATGAAGGCAGCGCGCAGCGCGACCTCGGTCTTGCCGAAGCCGACGTCGCCGCACACCAGCCGGTCCATCGGCTTGCCCGCCTGCATGTCGGCCATGACGGCGGCGATCGCGGCGGCCTGGTCGGGGGTTTCCTCGTAGCCGAAGCCTTCGGCGAAGGCCTCGTAGTCGTGCGGCGAGAACTTGAATGCGTGGCCTTCGCGCGCCGCGCGCAGCGCATACAGGTTCAGCAGTTCGGCGGCCGTGTCGCGTGCGGCCTGCATGGCGCGGCGACGCGCCTTCTCCCACTGGTCGGTGCCCAGCTTGTGCAGCGGTGCGGCGCCCTCTCCGGCGCCGCTGTAGCGCGAGATCAGGTGCAGGTTGGCGACCGGTACGTAGAGCTTGTCGCCCTTGGCGTATTCGAGTTGCAGGAATTCGGTGTCGCCGTCGCCGAGGTCCATGTTGATGAGGCCGAGGTACTGGCCGACGCCGTACTGCGCATGCACCACCGGATCGCCGGGCTTGAGTTCCGAGAGGTCGCGCAGCAGGTTGTCGATCTGCGTCGCGCGGGCCTCGCGGGCGCGACGGGTTTTCGGCGGGATGGCATAGAGCTCGGTCTCGGTGATGACGGCGAGCGCGCCGTCGGCCGTGACGAAGCCCTCGGCCAGCGGGCCGTAGGTCAGCAGGATACGGCCGGCCGCTTGCTGGCAGTCGGCCCAGCCCTCGCACAGCGTGGCGTCGAGTCCGTGCTCGGCAAGGTATTCGTGCAGGGTCTCGCGCCGTCCGGCCGAGGGTGCGACGATCAGCGTCGTGCCCTGGAAACCATCGATGAAGCCCTGCAGCTTGGCGACCGGGCGGGCTTCGCGGCGATCCACCGAAATGGGCGGAACCGGGCGCGCCAGCCCGGCGCCGGCCTGTTCCACGTCGAGCCGCGCGTAGGCCTTGGCCAGGCTGAAGAAGGTGTCAGTCGGCAGGAACAGTTCGGCGGGCGGCAGCAGCGGGCGGTCCTTGTCGCCCGCCAGCAGGCGATGGCGGCCCTGTGCGTCGGCCCAGAACGCCTGCCCTGCCGGGTCGAGTGCACCGTGGCTGACGAAGCGCGTGTGCCTGGGCAGATAGTCGAACAGCGTCGCCGTTTCGTCGAAGAACAGCGGCAGGTAGTACTCGATCCCGGCCGGCGCCAGACCGTTGCTGACATCCTTGTATAGCTTGGACTTGGACGGATCGCCCTCGAAGCGTTCACGGAAATTCTGGCGGAAGCGGGTGATGCCGGCCTCGTCGAGCGGGAATTCGCGCGCGGGCAGCAGGCGTACTTCGTTGACCGGATAGATGCTGCGCTGGGTGTCGACGTCGAACGCGCGCAGCGTCTCGATCTCGTTGTCGAACAGGTCGATGCGATAGGGCAGGGCGCTGCCCATGGGGAAGAGATCGATCAGTCCGCCGCGGATCGAGAATTCGCCCGGTGCGAACACCTGGTTCACGTGGGTGTAGCCGCCCAGCGCCATCTGCGCGCGGAAGGCCGGCTCGTCGAGGACGTCCTTCTGCTTCAGGAAGAAGGTGTGGGCGGCGAGGAAGGCCGGAGGCGCCAGCCGGTACAGCGCGGTAGAGAGCGCCACCACGGCGATGTCGAATTCGCCGCGCGAAATCTGGTACAGCGTCGCCAGCCGCTCGGAAATCAGGTCCGGGTGCGGCGAGAAGGTGTCGTAGGGCAGGGTTTCCCAGTCGGGGAAGGCGCATACCCGCAATGCCGGGTCGAACCAGCGCAGCTCCTCGGCCAGCCGGTTGGCGTCCCACGCACTCGCGCATACCACCGCCAGCGGCGCGGCATGGCGCGCCAGTTCGGCCAGATACAACGCATCGGCCGCGCCGGCGAGGCCGGACTGGCGGTGGCCGGAAGGCGGGGAGGAGGGGGAGAAGAACGGCATGCGCAAATAGCGTGATTATATCGGGCGAGCGAAGCGCGGTGGGGGACGGGTATAATGGCCGGCTTTCCCGTTTTCAGCCTGAATACCATGAGCCTCGACCGCGTCAGTTCCGGCCGCAACCTGCCGGATGACTTCAATGTCATCATCGAAATTCCCGCCCACGGCGAGCCCATCAAGTACGAAGTCGACAAGGAATCCGGCGCCATGTTCGTCGATCGTTTCATGTCGACCGCCATGCACTATCCCTGCAACTACGGCTACATCCCGCACACCCTGTCGGAAGACGGCGACCCGGTCGACGTGCTGGTGATCACTCCGATCCCGCTGATCACCGGCGTGGTGGTGCGCTGCCGCCCCATCGGTATGCTGAAGATGACCGACGAAGCCGGCGTCGACGCCAAGCTGCTGGCGGTGCCGGTCGACAAGCTGTGCGGCCTGTACAAGGGCGTCCACAAGCCCGAGGACCTGCAGCCGCTGCTGCTGCAGCAGATTGCCCACTTCTTCGAGCACTACAAGGACCTCGAGCAGGGCAAATGGGTCAAGGTCGAGGGCTGGGCCGGCATCGACGACGCCCGCGCCGAGATCCTCGCCGGCGTCGAACGCTACCGCAATGCCGCGGACAAGCCCGCGTTCTGATCGATGAAGGTCTGCATCCTCTCCGACTCGCACGACAACCGTCGCCTGCTGGGCGCGGCGGTCGAGCACGCCAAGGCGCACGGGGCGGAAGCGGTGCTGCATTGCGGCGACGTGGTCGCCCCGACCACGCTGCGCGTGCTGCAGAAATACGAGCTGCCGGTGCATGTCATCCACGGTAACAACACCGGCGACCTCTACAACATGACGCGGCTGGCCGCCGAGCCCAACAGCGTCATCCGCTACCACGGCCAGGACGCGGCCTTCACCCTGGCCGACCGCAATTTGTTCCTGGTGCATTATCCGCACTACGCGCAGGCGCTCGCCTGCACTGGCGACTACGACCTGGTGTGCTGCGGGCACGACCACAAGTCCAGCATCGCGCAGGTCGCCACCGTCAAGGGCGGGCATACCTGGCTGATCAATCCGGGCACCGTCGGCGGCGTCGGCGCGCCGCCCACCTACATCATGGCCGACCTCGCCACCATGCAGTTCGAGATCGTCACGATCGAAGCCGCGCCGGCTTCAGTGCTGCCGCCCGTCACGCCGCATGTCTAGACAACCTGCCTGAGGCCTTGCTGCCAGGTTGTTGTCGGGGGTTTCGGTTGACGGCAAGCCTGATCAGGTTGCCCAGAGTTCGTCCAGATTCGTGATTCCCCATTTGGCCGCGTCTTCACGGCTGACAATCTTTTCCGTGATGGATGGGCGGGAAAGGTCGATCAATTCCGGCACGATGTAGGTTTGCGACTTGGTCGAGAAGAATACCTTGACGCGTGGCGCCAGCAGCGATTTTTCTGATTGCTCGACCACGACTGCCAGACGGCCTGACGCGAGTTTGACCAGCGAGCCGACCGGATAGATGCCGATGCTTTTGATGAAGGCCTGAAAGACGTGCTCGTCGAAGTGTCCCTTGCTCCACTCGGTCATTTTCCGGATGGATTCAGCCGGGTCCCAGCCCGCCTTGTAGGGGCGATTGGAGGTGATGGCGTCATACACGTCGCACACGGCCCCCATCTTGGCGAAGAGACTGATTTCGTCGCTTGAGAGCCGGTCAGGGTAACCGCTGCCGTCGACTTTCTCGTGATGGTGCAGGCACACATCGAGCACGATGTCGCTGGCGGTGTTGCCCTCGATCAACAGGCGGTGACCTTCGACTGGGTGGCTCTTGATGATACGGAATTCGTCGTCGGTCAGCCTGCCCGGCTTGTTGAGTACGTCCATTGGCATCAGGGCCTTGCCCAGATCGTGCATCAGGCCAGCCATGCCGGCTTCACGTACGTTCGTTTCATCCAGATCCAGTTGGCGTGCCAGCGACACCATCAGCGCGCAAACCGCAACGGAATGCATGTACGTGTAGTCGTCGGCGGTCTTGAGTCGCGCCAGACTGATCAGTGCGCCAGGGTTGCGTATCACGGACGAGGAAATTTCTTCGACCAGTTTGCTGGCATCCTCGGCACTGATGGCTTTTCCCATGCGGACTTCCCGGAACATGGAGACAACCGCCTTCTTGGCCTTGGCGCAAATCATGGCCGCACGCTGCAGCTCTTCGCTCATCGATGCCGGTTTGAGCGCATCGATTCCGGGCGCAATCTCGGTATGCATCACAGCGGTAACCGATGGCCCGGGTTCTTCCTTGGCCGTGGGTGTGTCGAGGCCTTTGGCGACATCGATCCAGACCTCGGTGATGCCGCTATCGCAGATGCGGCGGATGTCCTCGGTGTCCGTCAAGGTAAACTTGCTGCGCCAGAATGGATGTTCCATCCATGAGCCGCACAGCCCATGGAGATGCATGCCCAGTTGCAGGTCTCGGGCCTTGATTTTCTTGAGCACGGCGTTTATTCGATCAATCTATTTAATGGCCATTCTAGGTGAAAACGACGTTTTGTACTGGACATGACTCCTGGATATGTCCGTTTCAGCATGATTCGTCGGTGTTCGATCTTGCCGAGCCTGATCCGTGGCATCGCCATTGCCTGGCACTAGCGATGGCGGGCCGTACCTGATTGGCAATAGTCAGGCAAGGGGAGCTTTTGTGCCTCCGGTCTTTCAATCGGCCAATACCGGCCGCCGGATACAGCGGGGCAGTCCCGGGCCAGACCAGCCCGGATCACCGCTGCGGCAATATCTTGTCCGGCCACATAACAAATCCCGACTTCGTGCATTTGAAATTGAGTTCCATCAAGCGTGCAGTGCACCGGCTCGCCTTCCGCATAATGTTCCAGGAATGCTGTGGCTTCATTTCCACCGGACTGCTGGTTGTCTGGGGCTGCGATGCCCAGTAAGCGCACCTTGATTGTTCCATGATCGGTGGTGACATGAATCGTATCGCCATCGACGACATGGGCCACGCCAGATATTTCTGATTGTGCAAAGACCGGAAGTGAGACCAGAAGGCAGAGCAGGCCAATTTTTTTCATCGTGAACTCCCGTGTATTCTGGGACTCATAATTCTACTGCCTCAGCACATGCGAAACAGGGCGCCGGATTGAAGGCAGTTTTTCTTGTTTGAACGGAACGGTGAAAACAGGATCACTGTGTCTTTATTTGATATATATTAGGCACGATCTGATTCAGGCGTAAGCCCAAGTCAGCCCCAAGGCGAACCGGTTCCCTGTCGTCACGTAGTATGCCGGAGCGCCATTTATTAACCGCCAGCAAAAGGAAGCCAGCAATGAAAGAAGAACTGAAGCCTTCACGTCGTCAATTCCTGAAGATCAGCGGCGCAGCGCTCGCCATGATTCCCGTGGTCGCTGTTTCGGGGAAGGCCGTGGCCGCAACCAATGCCGCCATGCGCACTTCGATGAAATACCAGGACAAGCCAAACGGAGACAAGCACTGCGCAACCTGCATGCATTTCGTTCCGGGTAAAACACCGAAGGCGCTTGGCGGCTGCAAGATTTTCCCCGGAGACACCGAAATCTCCCCGCAGGGCTATTGCGTGGCTTGGGCTGCCGCCAAGTAGTTATCAGTAATCAATGAGTGATTCGCGCATCTGAGCGAAGGCGGGCATGGATGCGCACGTGAGGCGGTGATTCGTTCACCGGCGGGCCAGCTTTACGCCGAAAACACGATCTACCGTTGAAATGAAAAGGCCGATTCCATTTGGAATCGGCCTTTTTGTATGGTGGTGCGCCCGAAGAGATTCGAACTCCTGACCCCTTGGTTCGTAGCCAAGTACTCTATCCAGCTGAGCTACGGGCGCTTTGAAGGTTGCGCATTATACGCAGTTTTGGAGATATTGGACAGATGAAATCTGTCTGCAATCTAAATTTGGCGGAGACGGAGGGATTCGAACCCTCGATGCAGGTTTAAGCCCGCATGCTCCCTTAGCAGGGGAGTACCTTCAACCACTCGGCCACGTCTCCGAACCGCCGCGCATTGTAGCGGAATGCGCGGCGGAAAGCCACCTCAGGCAGGGGCCTTGTCGAGTTCGAAGGCCTGGTGCAGGGCACGCACCGCGAGTTCCATGTATTTGTCCTCGACCACCACCGAGATCTTGATTTCCGAGGTGGAGATCATCTGCAGGTTGATGTTTTCCTTCGACAGGGTTTCGAACATCTTGCGTGCGATGCCCACGTGCGAGCGCATGCCGACGCCGACGATCGAGACCTTGGCGATCTTGTCGTCGCCGGTGACCTCGCGTGCGCCGGTGGTTGCAGCATTGGCCTTGACGATGTCCATGGCCTTGGCGAAATCGTTGCGGTGCACGGTGAAGGTGAAGTCAGTGGTGTTCGCGTGGCCGACGTTCTGCACGATCATGTCAACGTCGATGTTGGCGTCGGCCACTGGGCCGAGAATCTGGTAGGCGATGCCGGGCTGGTCGGGCACGCCGACCACGGTGATTTTGGCTTCGTCGCGGTTGAACGCGATGCCGGAGATGATGGCCTGTTCCATGTTGTCGCTTTCCTCGAAGGTGATGAGCGTGCCGTCGCCTTCATCCTGAAAGCTGGACAGCACACGAAGTTTGACTTTGTATTTGCCGGCGAACTCGACCGAACGGATCTGCAGCACCTTGGAGCCGAGGCTCGCCATTTCGAGCATTTCCTCAAAGGTGACGGTCTTCAGCCGGCGTGCTTCGGGGACGATACGCGGGTCAGTGGTATAGACGCCGTCGACGTCGGTGTAGATCTGGCACTCGTCGGCCTTGAGTGCGGCAGCCAGCGCGACGCCGGTGGTGTCGGAACCGCCGCGGCCCAACGTGGTGATGTTGCCGTCGGCATCGACACCCTGGAATCCGGCGACCACGACCACATGGCCCGAATCCAGGTCGCGCCGCATGTTGGCTTCGTCGATGCTGAGGATGCGCGCCTTGGTGAAGGCGTTGTCGGTGAGGATGCGCACCTGCGCGCCGGTATAGCTCTTGGCTTTCAGGCCAAGGTCTTTCAGCGCCATGGCGAGCAGGGCAATGGTGACCTGCTCGCCGGTGGACACCAGCATGTCGAGTTCGCGCGGGTCGGGTTGCGCCTGAATGCCTTTCGCCAGCGCGATCAGCCGGTTGGTCTCGCCCGACATGGCCGAGAGTACGACCACCACCTGGTGGCCGAGCATTTTGAATTTGGCGACACGTTCCGCCACGGCGCGGATGCGTTCGACGTTGGCGACCGAGGTGCCGCCGTATTTTTGTACGATGAGTGCCATGTTAGGGCCAGGGGGTTGAGGGCTAGGTAAAGGCGGGATTTTAATGGATTACCGCGTAAACAGGGCAATCGACTCCACATGTGCGGTATGCGGGAACATGTTGGCGACGCCGGCGGCTTCGAGCCGGTAACCCTTGACGTGCACCAGCACCTCGGCGTCCCGTGCCAGCGTGGCGGGGTCGCACGAAACATAGACGATGCGCTGTGGTCCGCGGCCGTCGGGCAGCGATTTGACGACCTCGATGGCGCCGGAACGCGGCGGATCGATCAGCAGCTTGTCGAAGTGCCCCAGGGCAGCGAATTTCTCGGATGTCATCTCGAACAGGTTGTCGACCACGAAGTGGGCGTTGGGCAGCGCGTTATGCAGGGCATTCGCACGTGCACGGGCGACGAGTTCCGTGCTGCCTTCGATGCCGAGCACATCGGCTCCGCTTCGGGCGATGGGCAGGGTGAAGTTGCCTAGGCCGCAGAACAGGTCGGCAATGCGTTCGCCCGGTTGCGGGTCGAGCAGGCGCAGCGCGCGGCTGACCAGCGCGCGGTTGATGGCGGTGTTGACCTGGGTGAAATCGGTGGGTCTGAACGGCATCGTCAGGCCGAATTCGGGCAGGCTGTAGCTGAGTTCGGGCGCGATGTCGGGCCAGAACGGGCGCACGGTGTCGGGGCCTTTTGCCTGCTCCCAGATATGGACGCGATGCCGGTCGGCAAATGCTCGTACCTGGGCGGCGTCCTCGTCGGTCCAGGGTTCGAGCAGGCGAAATACCAGCACAGTAATATGTTCGCCGACGGCGATCTCGATCTGCGGGATGCGATCGGCGTTCGACAGTTGCACGATCAGCTCGCGCAGTGGCTGAATCAGTGCCGAGACGTCGGGCGTCAGCACCTCGCAACTCGCCATGTCGGCAATGAAGCTGGAGCGCTTCTCGTGGAAACCGACCAGCACGCCGCCTTTCTTGTCGACCCGTCGTACCGACAGCCGCGCGCGGTGGCGATAGCCCCAGGTCGGCCCGTGCAGGGCGCGCAGCATGATGTCGGGGCTGACCTTGCCGATGCGGGCGAGATTCTCTTCCAGCACGCGCTGCTTGGCGGCTACCTGGGCGCTGGCTTCCAGATGCTGCATCGAGCAGCCGCCGCAGCGGCCGAAGTATTTGCAGCGTGGTTCCGCGCGCTGGGCGCTGGCCTTGAGGATAGCGACCGCGTTGGCCGAGTTGTATTTGGCGTGCTTGCGGTAGACCGCGATGTCCGCGCGTTCGCCCGCCAGCGCACCGTCGACGAAGGTGACCTTGCCGTCGACGCGTGCAACGCCGTGGCCCTCGTGGTCGAGGGAGAGGATGTCGACCGTCTGATTCATGCCCAGGCCGCCAGGAATTCCTGCCAGTGCGGGGCGGGGTGAGCCTGGACTGTATTCCTCGCGAGCTCGATCTCGGCTGCGTAGGCCGAGTCGGTCAGCGTCCCGCGCATCTTCTGGAAGCGCAGGTAGACCAGCCAGGTGTTCATGACGTCGGTTTCGCAGTAGTTGCGGATGGCGTCGATTTCACCGTTCTGGAAGGCGTCCAGCACTTTCGATCCGTCCATCCCCAACTTGCCGGGAAAGCCACACAGCTTGGCCATCTGGTCGAGCGGCGCGTTGGCGCGGGGCTGGTACATCGCCAGCACATCCATCAGGTCGAGATGACGGGTGTGGTAGCGTCCCAGGTAGCTGTTCCATTTGAATTCCTTGTCATCGTCGCCCCAGTCCCAGTAGCGCGCCGCCGCCACGCCATGGATCAGCGCGCGGTAATGCAGCACCGGCAGGTCGAACCCGCCGCCGTTCCACGAAATGAGCTGGGGGGTGTAGCGCTCGATGCCGTCATAAAAGCGCTGGATCAGCTCGGCCTCGCTGCTGTCCGGCTCGCCGAGCGACCAAACCTTGAGCTGATCGCCGCTGCGCAGCACGCAGGAAATCGCGACGATGCGGTGCAGGTGATGCGGCATGAAGTCGCTGCCGGTCTTCTGGCGGCGGGCGAGCAGCGCCATTTCGGCAAGCTCGGCCTGCGGCAGCGTTGCTTCGTCTATGCCGTTGACGGCGGCGAACCCGGCGAGGTCGGGGATCGTTTCAATGTCGAAAACCAGGGTGGGGTGCATGGCGCGAGCGGCAAACAAAAACCGCCATTTTACGCTGTCAATGCAGGGCGGCGTCGAGTTCGGATGCGGCGATCAAGGCGTCCAGATAGGCCACGGAAATCTGGTGCAGCGGAATATCCAGTTGTTGGGCGTACGAGGCCAATGTCTCGACGTCGTTGTTCTCGCAGGCATAGGTCAATTGCAGCATGGCCCCTTCGGGCGAAGGGTGCGCGCTCAGTGCGCGTGCGCTGGTTGCCGACAGGCCCAGCTTGCGGATGAGCGTTTCCACCGGCAGCGACAGCGCAAGGGGAGCGGTCGACAGCAGGCCGATTTCGAATGCGGCGGCGGCGCTCTCGGCCGGTGCGCCCAGGCGGGTGATCTTTCCCATGAACAGCGCACGCGTCAACGCGGTGATGGCATAGTGACGCGAGGATTCGGTGGGCTGCCTGCCAGCCAGCGCCAATAGGGCTGCCACGCGGCCGGCGCGCTGCGAGCCCAGCATGATGAGCGCGTGGGCCGTCGATTCGGCAGGCCGGCTCAAGCCGCCGGCCTGGGAGTTGGCAATGGCCAGCAGACGCGGCGCCATGTCGGGGTTCAGCCGGAAGAACTGCACCAGGGTTTCAACCGATTCGCGCAGGGCGATGGCCAGCAGATCCAACTGGACGGCCTGTTCATGGCTGATTTCAGCGGGCTGGGTATCGCCGGAAAAGAAGCTGCCCCGAAACCAGGTGTTGCCGGGCCAGCGAGCCTGGGCGTGGGCATGCCGCACGCCATCCACGATCAGGCGCGCAGCAACGGCAGGCGGTGTGTCGTCGGCATTGCAGGCAAGGTAGCGCCAGGCAGACTGGCTGTCCTGCACGACCGCATCCTGGGGGTTGAGTGTGGGACAGAACGTCAGCCCCGCATCCTGCAGGGCCAGAGCACGCGCCAGGTGCTGCTCGTTGTCGAGGTTCACGCACCAGATCAGCTGGCGGTGGTTGAGTTGCTGCGGCACTTCGCTGAACAGCATACCCGTGCTGATTCTCACCAGAAGGGGCAGTTCCCCGGTCAGGCCGTCCTGGGTCAGGGAATACAAGCCGGTCAGCAACATGTCCTCTTCCATTTGCCGGAGTTCGAGGGGCGCATCGGCGCCGGCGGCCCGGCCGCGCAGGACCAACTGGTGCGCAACCAGACTGGAGGCGACGTCGAACAGCGGGTCGAACGAGAGGAAACGCGCTCGCAATACTTCTTCGCGAACCGGGTCGCTGCTCGCTATGCCGAGCATCTGCGTCACCACCACGGGCTGTTCGGATTCGCTGGTATTGATGCCGCCGCCGACGATGCGCGATGGAGTGGAGTCGTCTGAGATCATGTCGCTCACTGCGGAATTCGTTTATTCATTCTAGCGCCGGGAAGTATTTTTCGCGTGCTTGCGTCATCATGGAATCTTGTGGAAAGACCTGGACGAGGACCCTATGATGAAGGAAATACTGCGCAACACGATAATCGCCAGCCTGATACTTGCATCACAGACCGGTTGGGCTGCGCCGCGCGATGAGATCGTCAGCACCGCATCCGACCAGTCAGGCGTGGCGGTCACGATCTACAACGACAATCTGGCGCTGGTGAAGGATACGCGGCGGGTCAGGCTGGGACGCGATTTCAATCAGCTGGCGTGGCGCGAAGTGTCGGCGCAGATGCGTCCGGAAACCGCGCAGTTGCGCAATTTGTCGAATCCGGCCGGATTCCGGCTGCAGGAACAGAATTTCGATTTCGATCTGCTGACCCCGCAAAAGCTGCTCGAAAAATATGTCGGACGCGAGGTCAGCGTCATACGCATGCATGCGGGCACCGACGTGGAAACCCGCGAAACCGCTACCGTGCTTTCGACCAACAACGGCGTGGTACTCAAGTTTGCCGACGGCCGCATCGAAACCGGCGTGCCGGGACGACTGGCGTTTCCCGGCGTACCCGACACGCTGCGCGATACGCCTACCCTGGTCATCTCGCTGCTCAACCCGTCTGCGGGCTTGCAGAACCTGGAGTTGTCCTATCTGACCTCCGGTTTGGCATGGCGTGCGGATTATGTGGCCGAACTGAATGCCGATGACGACCGGCTCGACCTGAACGGCTGGGTGACGCTGACCAATCAGAGCGGGGCGGCCTATCCGAACGCCAAGCTGCAGCTGGTGGCGGGCGACCTCAACCGGGTACGCGAGGCGCAGCCGATGCCGCGTGCGACGATGGCCATGGCGGCAAAAGTGGCCGACGCTGCCGACATGCAGCAGGAATCGCTGTTTGAATACCATCTCTACACGCTGCAGCGTCCCACCACGCTGGCGGAGAACCAGACCAAGCAGGTTGCGCTGATGGCGGCGAGCCGGGTGCCGGTGAGAAAGGAATTCCTGCTCGAGGGTGCGAATTACTACTACTCGGGGCAAGTCGGCGAAATCGGCCAGAAGATCAAGGTCGGCGTGTTCGTCGAATTCGACAACAAGGGCGAAGGCCTCGGCGTGCCCTTGCCCAAGGGCGTGATCCGCGTCTACAAGCGGGACGGGCAGGGCAACGCGCAATTCGTCGGCGAGGATCGCATCGACCATACGCCGAAGAACGAGATCGTGCGCCTGAAGCTGGGCGAGGCGTTTGACATTACCGCGGACAGGAAACAGACCGCCTTCCAGAAACTGGCGGGTAGCGGCCGCTTCAACTATGTATTCGAGTCGGCCTATGAAGTCGTGTTGAAAAACGCCAAGCCGGAGGCGGTGACTGTCACCGTGCGTGAGCCGATGCCGGGCGACTGGACGATGGTGAGCGAATCGCAGCCGCATACCAAGACGGCATCCGGCACGGCGGAATGGAAAGTGAAGGTCCCTGCGGAAGGCAAGACGACATTGACCTACCGCGTGCGAGTCAGGTACTGAGCCCGCGCCGCCGGCGGATGTCGGCGATCAGCCCCTGGGTGGAACCGTCGTGTTCCCCGATCACGCGAACTGAACTCAGCGCGGCGCGGATCGGCGGCGCCAGTTGCTTGCCGAGCTCGACGCCCCACTGGTCGAAGCTGTTGATCTGCCAGATCACGCCCTGCACGAAGACCTTGTGCTCGTAGAGGGCGATCAGCATGCCCAGCGTGTGCGGATCGAGCTTCTGGTAGAGCAGGGTATTGCTGGGGCGATTGCCGGGGAAGACCTTGTGTGGTGCGAGTGCTTTCGCGTCTTCCCGGCTCATGCCCTGGGCGATCAGTTCGGCCTCGATTACCGCGCGCGACTTGCCTTTCAGCAAGGCTTCGGTCTGCGCCAGGCAATTGGCCAGCAGCCATTCGTGCTGGTCGGCCAGCGGCGTGGAATTGACCGCCGCCACCAGGAAATCGGTGGGAATCAGGCGCGTGCCCTGATGGACCAGTTCGAAGAACGCATGCTGGCCGTTGGTGCCGGGCGCGCCCCAGACGATGGGACCGGTGTTGTAGTTGACCAGCTTGTTGGTGCGGTTGACGTTCTTGCCGTTCGATTCCATGTCGAGTTGCTGCAGGAACGGCACCAGCAGGCGCAGCCGCTGGTCGTAGGGAAAGATGCCATAGGTGTCGGTACCCCAGAAGTTGGCATACCAGATGCCGAGCATGCCGAGGATCACCGGCATGTTGGCCTCCAGCGGCGCTTCCTTGAAGTGGATGTCCATCGCATGGGCACCCGCCAGCAGCGCCTGGAAGTTGCCCCAGCCGATCTGCAGCGCGATCGACAGGCCGATCGCCGACCATAGCGAATAGCGGCCGCCGACCCAGTCCCAGAAGATGAACATGTTGTCGGGGTCGATACCGAAGGCCTCGACCGCCTGGGCGTTGGTCGACAGGGCCACGAAATGCCGTGCCACCGCAGCCGGCGCGCGCAGCGCAGCC
This sequence comes from Thiobacillus sp. 0-1251, assembly GCA_001899305.1. Lineage (GTDB taxonomy): Bacteria > Pseudomonadota > Gammaproteobacteria > Burkholderiales > Thiobacillaceae > Thiobacillus. The sequence goes on from MKWL01000023.1 coordinate 130,374, forward strand.
AACAGCCAAGCCTTGGCCGAGTTGGCATTGGCCAGGGTTTCCAGCGTGGTGAAGGTTTTCGAGGCGACAATGAACAGCGTGGTTTCGGGATCGAGCTGTTTCAGCGTGCCGGCCAGGTGCGCGGGATCGAGGTTGGAGACGAAATGCACCCGCACGTTTTCCACCGCGTAATGATCGAGCGCATGACACACCATGGCCGGTCCCAGATCCGAGCCGCCGATGCCGATGTTCACCACGTCGCGGATGGGCTTGCCGGTATGGCCGCGCCAGCTGCCATTGTGGATCGATTCGACGAAGCGCTGCATGCGGTTGAGCACCGCGGCCACCTCGCGCTCGACGTCCACGCCTTCCACCACCAGCGGCGGACGGACCGGCGCACGCAGTGCCGTGTGCAGGACGGCCCGCTGCTCGGTGAAGTTGATGCGTTCGCCGCTGAACATGGCGGTGCGCATGGCCTCAAGATCGGACTCGCGTGCGAGTTGCATCAGCAGGCCCAGGGTGTCGGGCGTGACGCGGTTTTTCGAATAGTCGAGCAGCAGGTTCCCGCAGCGTAGCGAGAGCTGATCGAAGCGGCCGGCATCCTCGCGGAATGCGGCGCGCATGTCGAAGGCGCGCATGGCCTTGAAGTGCTGTTCCAGGTCTTTCCAGGCGGGCAGGTGTTTGAGCGGTTTCATGGGCGTGCAATGTGGGGACGGACTTCGAAGGTATCATATGCGAGCGGCGCGTCAGCTTGTAAGGCACTGGCGCGGCGCTTTATCGATGAAGATGGATGAGACAGCATGGTCACCGTGACACAAAACAAACTCGTATACATTACCTATTCCATCCTGGATTCGCGCGGCATGGTCGTCGAGCAGCATGATATTCCGGTGGGCTATGTGCAAGGCGCCAACAGCGGCATCCTGCCGGCGATCGAATCGGCGGTGGCGGGGCGCAAGATAGGCGACCGCGTCGAGATCGCCTTGTCGCCCGAAGAAGGGTACGGGCTGCGCGACGAGAGTCTGGTGTTCGTGGACGACATCGAGAACGTGCCGCCGGAATTCCGGCGCATCGGAGCGGAAGTCATGTTCGAGAACGAATCGGGCGAAACCAAGGTTTTTTACGTCACCGCGATCGAGGACGGCAAGCTCACGCTGGACGGTAATCCCTCGCTGGCTGGCCAGAGCGTGACCTGCCTGGTCAACGTGACAGACATTCGCGAGGCCACGCCGGAGGAAATCCGCAATGGGCGGCCGCTCGACGTGCAGACCGGAACGGTGCATTAGGCCGGGTCCGATTCACCGACGTAAAAAAGCCGGGAGATTTCCCGGCTTTTTGTTGCGGCTCACCCGTTTACTTGGCGGGGCAGGCCTTGTCGCCCGGGATTTTGCCCGGCAGACGCAGGAAGGCCTCGAACGGACCCATCACGCCCATCGCTTCCATTTTAGGGCCAGTGAACTTGAGACGGCCAAACATCATGGCTTTCATCGGGCCATATTCACCCGCGCCCATTTCGTTCCAGCGATCGGTGGTGGCATGCATCGTATAGTCGACCGCATAGTCCATCTGGTGGTTCTGGACCGCGCCACCATAGACGCACATGGCCTTGCCATCCTTGGCGGCGATCTTCAGCTCGGTCTGCGTCGCTTCGCCGCAGTCCGTGCGATACAGATGAATGATCTTGTAGCCGCGGCCTTTGTCGTTCTTGATCCATTTTTCGCCCAGGCCGTCCGTCAGGGTGGCATCCTTGTTCCAGGCGTCGCAAGCCTGAGCGGTCCATTCAACGGACATCATGGCGGGTGCGGCGTGAGCTGCAGTGGCGAATATGGCCAGGGCAGCCAGCGCGATCGTAGTGTATTTCATGGGTAACTCCTCCTTTTAATTAAATATCCTGGTTGTAGCTTGGTTTTTATTTACGAAGAAAAACTCTTCGAGCGAGCACGGTAATCATCATGCGTAGGCTTGTCAATGCGGCGGCAGTTTTTTTACGAATCTGTACGGCCCGGCGCCATGGAGGGCGATCAGTACACCGATGGAGCCCGGCCTGTCGGCCCATGAAAAGTTGAAGCCAATAACTTGATTCAGATCATTCCCGCGACGAGGAAGCGCGTGATGCCGTGAAGGCCCGGAAGGGCATGGAAGAACATTTATATTCTTAAGTCTTTATATGTTTATTTAGTTGTCAAATCACGGCTGGGCCAAGCTTTCCTCGACCAGTCGGATGCGGCGGGCGAGTTGTGCCGACTCCGCGGTCCGGCCAAGTTTGTCCGCCTGCTGCTGCCGCAGTTTCAGGTAAGTGAGCAGGGGTTGCCGCCAGCCCTGCTCCGAAGCGGTTTCCGTTGCTGTCGCCAGGGTGGTCGCGTCGGCTTCCTGGCGCATCACCAGCAAGCTGGCGTCGAGCAGGCGGGCAAGCGGGTCATCGATCCGCTCCAGCGCCGCACGTCGTTTGTCTGCGGGCGCACGCACGAGATCGCGGTGCTGGCTGGGTAGCAGGGCAAGGTCGAGGCCGTCCCAACGCAGGGTGAGGAAGCGGTAATAGGCCTGATCCGCCGGATTCGGTCCATCACCGGCGAGCTCGGCATACTCACTGCAGGCATCGTCGATCAGCATGGCGCGGCGGGTGGCGCAGTGCACCAGCCACAGACGCGCGGTCTCGCCAACGCGGCCGGCCCCCCCGGTGGCGGCGACCGCCTGCCGGAAGTAGCGCTCCGCCAGTGTATTCTCGCCGCGCAGCGCATGCTTCTGATACCGTGCGACCAGATCGGCCGAGTCGACTTTCCAGTCCGGCGGCGGCGGGCCGCCGCTGCCGCAGGCAGCAAGCATGAGCAGGCTGGCGAGGGCGAGCAGTGTCTTCATGGCAGCTTCACCTCGGGCTCACGTGCGAACGGCCATTTTTTGTTGATCTCGTTGATCAAGCCATTGGCCTTGCGCACGGCATCGTCGATTTCGGCGCGCAGCTTGGCGATGTCCTGGGTGCCGTCCTTGACGTTGGCTGAAATCTCCACGGCATTCGCCATCACGGCGTCGGCCTTCTTCAGGCTGGACTGCGCATCGTTCAGCATCAGCCGGACCTGTGCCAGCGAGGCTTTCGTCTGCTCGGCCATGCCGTCCTGGGCAAACAGCCACTGGTCAGTCTTGGCGGTCATGGCATCGAGCTTGGCGATGAGGGCACGGGTCTTGTCGAGCGAGTCGGTCACAGCACGCGCCTTCTCCGGACTGCCGAGCACGCCTTCGAGCACACCGTATTCACCGGTCATGCGTCCGGTCACGGTCTTCACGTTGGCCAGCGTGGCGTTGATCTCGCCATCCTTGCGGGTGAGATACTCGACGTTGGCAAGGATTGCCTTGACCCGTTCGACCAGCGCCGGGATCTCCTTGCTGATGTCGGACGTGAGCAGCAGCATGGTGGCGTTGTCGGGCAGCGCAGGCGCCCTGAGATCAGGCGAATCGACCCGGATCTTGGCGCCGCCGACGATGGGCTTGTCGAGGGTGAAGCTGCTGTTCTCCTTCAGCCATTTGGCATTGCGGCTGAGGAATTCGGTATGGATGATGATGCCGCCGTTCTCATTCAGGCCGAGTGTGGTGACGCGGCCGATCTCGATGCCGGAGAACACCACCGGCACGCCGGGCGCCACGCCGTCGGCACTGGCTGCGGCCAGTTGCAGGTGGAAGGTTTTTTCGAAGAAGCCGCGTGCGTGCAGCAGGTAGACGATGAAAACCGCGGCCAGCACCAGCGATGCGGCGGCAAACAGCCCGACCTTGAAATGCAGTTTGTTCATGCTTGATAAAGTGCCTGGTTCCAGCTGAAGTCGAATATTTCCCAGGTGCCCGTCATCTCCGCCTGTACGGCCAGTTGCCGGATGAAGCTCGGATAAGGCACATCGTAAAGCATGGCACCGGGGCGGTCGATGACCAGTCGCGGGCGCTTCAGGATGAGCGCGCGTGCCAGCTTGGTGACGAAGCGCTGCGCGGGGGTCATGTCGGGGTCGCGTAGCAGCGCGATGCCGGCATGGCCCAGCTGTTCCAGCAATTGCAGGGCCTGGCAGTTCGATTCGGCGACGTTGAAGTGGCCCCGGTAGATCGGGATCAGTGCGATGTTGTCGAGCGCAGATAGGTTGGCGCGCAGCGGCAGGTCGAGTGCGACGCGCGCCACGTCGTCGGGCAGGGCGTCGACTGCCGCCATCAGGGCGTCGCGGTCGTCGAACGGGATCAGATGTATTTGAGCGCTAATGACACCACCTCGATCGCCACGATGGCGAAGAACACCCGCATCATGCCGCGCAGCACGGAAACCGGCACCATGAAGAGTTTTTTCGGTGTTTCGAGCCCTGCAGTGACCGGGATCAGCGTGACTGCCAGTCCGAACAGGGCGCACTTGGCGATCAGGCCCGCCATGATCCTGAAGTCGAAGATTTTTGCGATGGTCCGGGTATACGGCTCGAAGCCGGCCACGTTCATGCCATAAATGGCGAGGTAGCCCATCAGGAGGGCGAGCAGGCCGGCCAGCCCGGCCAGGGTGACGACCGATACGACCCCGCCGATCAGCCGCGGCAGGAACTCGAACTGCATCGGCGGAACCTTGCAATGCGCCAGCGCATCCAATTCGTTGTTGACCTGCATCAGCGCGACTTCGGTGTTGATGGCGCTGCCCGAGCGCAGGGCGACGAACAGCGCCGTCAGGAAAGGCAGCAGTTCCAGCACCAGGACGCGGATGGTCATCTCGCTGGCGAATTCAGTGAGGCCGAAGTCGCGTGCGGTGGAGAGGATGATGGTGATGATGAGCCATGAAATCACCAACGCGTAGCCGAGGAATACATGCAGGATCTGCACCGCGGTGAAGTAGATCTGTTTTACCACGACATCGAAGGTGGCGCGGTTCCAGGTGGCGGGTTCCAGAAGCAGCAGGCCGGCCTTGGCCAGAAAGGCGAACATGCCGTACCCGACGGTGAACCAGCCGACGACCTTGGCGCCGAGTGATTCGATGGAAGCCGCAAGAAAATTCATCGCGGCATCTTAACGCCATTGCCGGCGCTTGCACCATCGGATGGCAGGCCCTACAGTTTCGTAGTCACACGGAGAAGACACACGATGAAGACATTCCTGATTCAGGCAAGCGCGCTGGTGTTGTGCGTGGCGGCCGCATCGGCGCTCGCCGCGCCCGGCACGGTGTTGCGCAACGACAAGCTCTATAGCCAGCCGAGCGCATCGTCCAAAGTGGCGGCGAGCGTGCCCAAAGGTGCCAGCGTCAACATACTTTCCAAGCAGGGCGGCTGGTTGCGCGTGACCTCGGGCAAGTCGACCGGCTGGATCCGGCTGCTGTCGGTACGGGCCGGGGCAGGCGGCCTGGGTGGCGCCGGGCTGGGCGACGTGGTGGGCGCGGCCACGACACGATCCGATCCCAGCCGTGTGGTGGCTGTGGCGGGCCTGCGCGGCCTGAATGACGAAGATCTGAAACAGGCCAAGTTCAATGGCGAAGAACTGGCCCGACTGAACACCTGGCAGGCAACCCCTGCACAGGCCCGCAGTTTTGCAGCCGAGTCCGGGTTGACGACGGCCAATGTGGCGGCCTTGCCTGTGCCCCAGTCAGCCAAGCCATCCTCGCCATGGGAGACCAACTGATGAAATTCAAATGGATGGTTCTGGCCATTGCCCTGGTGTCGTTCAGCGGGGTGGCATCGGCGTTGGATTTCGGCAAGCTGCTGGAAGAGCGCATCAACCAGGAGCTGAACAAGGACAAGAAAACGCAACCGGCACAGACGTCACCCGCACCTGATGCCTCGCAAAATACCACTGCGTCTTCGCCGCCGGCCAAACAAAAAATTGATGCCCAGCAACTGGGGTTTGCACTGTTCGGCGATTACTCGCCAGAAGAAGAAACGCGCATCGGCAAGCAGATCGCGGGCAACCTTCTCGGCGCCGTGCCGCTGGTGCGCGACGACAAGCTCCAGCGCTACGTCAACCTGGTCGGAAACTGGGTGGCGCTGCAGAGCGGCCGCAAGGATGTCACCTGGCATTTCGGCGTGCTCGATACCGAGGACATCAACGCATTCGCTGCACCTGGCGGCTACATCTTCGTGACCAAGGGCCTCTACCAGCGCCTGAACAACGAAGCCGAGCTGGCCGGGGTGCTGGCGCATGAAATCGCGCACGTCACCCTGAAACATCACCTCAAGGTGCTCAAGCAATCCAGCCTGATCGGTGCACTGGGCCAGGCGGCCAGCAACAAGGTGAAGGACAGCGACCAGGTGGTGCAGAACCTGATCGGCAACGGCGCAGAAATCATGGCGCGCGGGCTCGACAAGAATGCCGAATTCGAGGCCGATCGTGTCGGCATCGTGTTTGCGGCGCGCGCCGGCTACGACCCCTGGGGTCTGCCCGAGGTATTGCAGGATCTGGCCGGGCTGCCGGCCAAGGACAGCCGGACCAGCCTGCTGTACAAGACCCACCCGCATCCGGCCGATCGCCTGGCTGAACTGGGCGAGGCCGTCGGCAGCCGCCTCGATGCCGTGCATGGCAAGGACCTGCCCGGCCGCTTCTACCATCTTCGGTGAAGCGCGTTTCGTCCCGGCTGGCGCAGGCAGGCCTGTCTGCGCTGTTTGTCCTGCTGATCGCGGCCCATGTTGCCGGGCTGATCCATATCACGCCCATGCAGCGTGCCGAGGCCTGGCTGTATGACGTCTGGCTGAAGCGCACCGCGCCGCTGGGCCAGGACGACCGCGTGGCCATCCTCGACATCGACGAAGCCAGCCTGAAAAGCGTGGGACGCTGGCCGTGGAGTCGCGACACCATGACCCGGCTGGTCGCGCAACTGTTCGACCGCTACGGCGTGGCGGCAGTGGGCTTCGACGTCGTGTTCGCCGAACCGGACCACAGTTCGGGACTCGATACCCTCAAACGGCTGGCGCAGCATGACCTGGCGGGCAGTCGCGATTTTCAGAATGCGCTCGAGCACCTCGCGCCCCGGCTCGATTACGACGCCCGTTTTGCCCAGGCGCTCGCCGAACGTCCGGTTTCGCTGGGCTATTACTTCATCCCGGCGGGCTACGGCAACGCCCGCACCGGCACGTTGCCGCCATCGTCCCTGCGGGGCACGGCGTTCGATCCGCTGCACCCGGGTATGCCGTCGCCTACAGGTTATGGCGCGAACCTGGCGGCATTCCAGCAAGCGGCACCGGCTGCCGGATTCTTCAACATGCGGGCCGACACCGATGGCACGGCGCGCCAGATGAACCTGGTCACCCCGTTCGACGCCGGCTATTACCTGGCGCTGTCGGCGTCCACCCTGCGGGTGGCGTTCGGCGGCGATCCTGTGACTGCCGGCGTCGAGCAAAGCAGTCTGCTCGGCAGGTCATACCGTACGCCGTGGCTCGAAGTGGGCGGCATTCGCATCCCCTTGAGTGCCGACGGCACCGTTTATGTGCCGTATCGCGCCGGTTCGCCGTTCCCCTACATTTCGGCGGCACAGGTACTGGCGGGCAAGGTGGTGCCGGCACAACTGGAAAACCGCATCGTGCTGGTGGGATCGACTGCGCCAGGGTTGACCGATCTGCGCGTGACGCCATTCTCCAATACCTTCCCGGGCGTCGAGATTCACGCTCACCTGATTGCCGGGATGCTCGACGGCACCACCCGCAGCATGCCCGCGTGGGCCGACGACGCGCGTCTGCTCGCCGTGTTGTTGCTGGGCGCGTTGCTGACGGGTGTATTGCTGCGCTTCGGCCCGGTGGTCGGTCTGATGGCGAGCCTGGCGCTGCTGGGATTGCTGCTGGCAGCCTATGCGGCCGCCTGGTCGCGTTTCTGGGTGGTGCCGATGGCGGCGCCGATGCTGACGGTATTGGGTCTGTACGCGCTCAACACCGCATACGGATTTTTTGCGGCGACGCGCAGCAAGCGTCAGATCACCAAACTCTTCGGCCAGTACGTGCCGCCCGAACTCGCCGACGAGATGAGCCAGGATCCGGCCCACTACACGATGGAAGGACAGTCGCGCGAGATGACGGTGCTGTTCTCCGATATCCGCGGCTTCACCAACTTCTCCGAGAAACTGCCGCCGGCCGAACTGGCCGAAGTGCTGAATGCCTATCTGTCGACCATGACGCGCATCGTCCAGCAGCACCGGGGTACCATCGACAAATACATCGGTGACGCCATCATGGCGTTCTGGAACGCACCGGTGGACTTGGGCGATCATGCCAGCCGTGCCGTACAGACTGCGCTCGACATGCAGGCTGCGCTGTCGCAACTGAATCAGGAATTCGCCGCGCGTGGCTGGCCCGAAGTGAAGATCGGTGTCGGCGTCAACACCGGTCGCATGAGCGTCGGCAACATGGGCTCGGAATTCCGCATGTCCTACACGGTGATGGGCGATGCGGTCAACCTCGGCTCGCGTCTCGAGGGCATCACCAAGCAGTATGGCGTCGGCATCCTGGTCACGCAGACGACGGTCGAGGCCGATCCGGAGCACGTCTTCATGAAAGTCGACGACGTGCGCGTCAAGGGCAAGGAAACCCCGGTGGCGATATACGAACCGTTGGGTGGCAAGGCCGGCCTCGACGAGTCGGTACGTCAGGGCGCAGCCGATTTCGAGCTTGCTTTTGCGCGTTATCAGTCACAGGATTGGGAGGCGGCCGAATCGGCACTACGCGCGCTCAATGCCCGCACGCCGCGTACGCTGTACGATATCTATCTCGAACGCATCGCGCATTTCCGCGAAACGCCGCCGCCCGCCGACTGGGACGGCGTGTTCGTCTACACGACAAAGTGACCATGAAACTTACCGTATTGGGTTGCAGCGGCGGCATCGGCAGTGGGCGTCATACCACGTGCCTCATGGTCGACGACGATGTGCTGATCGATGCCGGCAGCGGGCTCACCACGCTCGACTTCGAGCAACTGGTGAAGATCGACCACGTGTTCCTCACCCATGCGCATCTCGATCACGTGTTGGGGCTGCCGCTGCTGCTCGACAGCGTCGGCGATCTGCGCGGTACGCCGGTGACGGTGCATGCGCTACCCGAGGTGCTGGAGGTACTGTCCACCCATCTCTTCAATTGGCAGCTGTGGCCGGATTTCCGCAAGATTCCGAGCGAGGAGGCGCCCTGGCTACGCTTCGCGCCGCTCGGCCTGGGCGAGGCGTTCATCCTGAGGGGGCGCACATTCCGCCCGTTGCCGGTCAACCATGTGGTGCCGGCATGCGGCCTGCATGTGGCCACGGCATCCGGCAGCCTGGTGTTCAGTGGCGACACCACCCACAGCGCTCCCTTCGTCGCCGCGCTCAACGCCATTCCCGACCTGCGCCACCTCATCATCGAAACCTCGTTCGAAAACGAACTGGTCGAGATCGCCAAGGCGTCGAAGCATCACTGGCCGGATTCGCTGGCGGCGGAGTTGAATGGGCTCAGCGCGCGGCCAGAGGTGTGGATCACGCATCTGAAGCCGGGCAATGAGTCGGCGATCATGAATGAACTACGCGAGGCAGCACCCGGCTGGGGCGTGGAGGCTTTGCTGCAGGGGCAGGCGATCGTACTAGAATGACCGTTGGCTAGCACCCGTGCGAGGTGCGTTTACGTCCGAGCAGTATCAATATCGGAAGCAGCGTTACAACCAACCATGACGTTGCGGGCTCGGGCACAGTAAGAATGATTGAGCCCGGCCCTCGGATGGGGATATTGCCCATAGACGGCAGATACGGCGCATCAGGTGTGAGGGTTATAGAGCCGAGCAGCGATACGGTATTAGCACTCAGCGAAAGGGTGCCCGCCCAGATTGAACCTGAGACAAGGATCTTCCCTGGTGTTTCCAGCGCAAGTTGGATTCCGCTGGCGTCGACCATTCCAGCGATCAGGATGTCTCCCAGCGAGAGCAGGGTCACGTTCCGCGTTTGCGGATCGAAGCGGAGCGTGATGCCGGCGCCGAGGTCGATTGCGGAGAAATCGAAGATGCCATCGGCACGGTAGGGCAGGGTGTAGTCAGCGGCAGGTGCAAGCGGGCCGTCTGCGCCCGTAATGGGTGTGACCACTGCTGGAGGGGGTGTAAACGGGTCATTCGCACCTGAAATACTGATGGTCGAGGCAGCCGAAGGGAAAGCTGCGCTCAGTGCGAGCATCAGCGTCAGGGCATGAATCCATTTGCACACGGCCGTTTCTCCTCAGGTAAGCCTAGCGAGCTTAGCGATGAGGTCTTGACACGGTGATGTGTGGGTTATGGTCCGTTTGGGCCAGGGGATACGGGGCCACATCGCCCCCCGTCAGGGCGCAAAGCCCGCCAATTCCGCCTCGAATTCCGTCGCGCTCAAGTTTTCAAACGTTTCACGACTGAACAGCGTGACCGCACCGGCCATTTCGCTCCAGCCGTAACCGCGGCTATCCGCACACAGTTTGTCGCTGTCCTGCGGCACGCGGGCGATGAGATGCAAGCAGTTCTTGCTGTAGATCAGGTTGTAGGGGATGTTGCGCGCATGCAGGCGATCGATCTCGAGCCAGGCGTCGGCGGGCTCGGTGAAACGCTGGCACGGAAGTGGATAGGGTTCGCTGCCGCCGTTGTGGGCAAAACACGGATACTTCACCGGCAAGGGATTCGGCTGCACGAAGCTTTGGAAGTGCAGATGGTTGACCGAGGCGCCGGCGCCGGTACTGTTATAGGCGAGGGAAAGGCCGTGCGCGCCGGCATGGGCGCAGAGATGCCAGGCCCAGCCGTGCAGTTCGGGGGTGAGGAACTGCGGCAGTTCGCGCTGGGGATCGGGCACCAGCAGGCCATGCAGCCGGGCGAAGGGGAATTTGTTGTACAGCAGGCGTGCCGGCTTGGCGGCGAGTTTGCCTTCCCACAGGATTTCCCTGGCGAGAAAGGATTTGTTGAAATGAAAGCCCGCGGGGTCGAAGGGGCGCAGCAGGCTGTCGAATTTCGTTCCGCTGATGCGGGGCGGGCGCAAGGCGCGGATGGGGTTGAAGAACAGGTGCCACGGTCCGGCGCTGCGGCTTTCCATCGTTTTCAGGTGGTCGAAGCCGATGGCGAGGAGCTTGAGGAAAACCAGCACATCATCCTCCGGATCGGCCAATTTCCTGCCGTCGCGAAGGGTGTCGGTGAGGGCCGCTGCGAGTTCCGCATGACGTGCCGACAGTGCAGGCGCGAGCCGTGTCCACAGCTTCGGATCGTAGGCGGCGTTGGCAAGGACGAGGATGTAGACGCCCAGGCCGCGATGGTTTTCCAGCATGGCGGCGAGTCCGTCGGCGAAATTCCGCTCCAGCACGGGGAGCGAGATGAACGGGGAGAAAAGCGTAGGCATGCGGTTAGGGGCCGGAAACGAATCCCGTATGGTGCCATCCGGCTGCGATAGCGGGCATTCAGATTTTTTTGCTGGCAGCGCCCGGCGTTTATAGCGCGCCGTCGGCGCCGGCACGCATCACGCTATCCAGTTTCTCGCGGATGTCCATCGCGCCCTTGCGCAATTCCGGCGTGATGCCCGCCTGCTTGCCGGCCTGGTCGAGCCAGGTCACGTCCCAGTCCAATGTCAGTACCCAGATGTTCTTGTCGGCATCCTCCATCACCGCGATGCGACAGGGTAGGAACACGACGACTTCCGGGATGACCTTGAGCAGGTCGCGGCCGACGGCGATGTCGCAGAAGCTGAATACTTCGACGCGTGGCGCCTTGTCGTCGTGCAGCATGGCCCTGAATTCCTTCCATATCAGGTTCTTGCCGACGAACTTGAGGTTCAGCTGATTGGCGCGCAGCATCATCGATTCGACCACCTGATCGAACGACACGCCAGGCTTGGCCTTGTACTTGAGGGCGAAATAGTTCATCGCCTCGCGCGCGTCCATCTGCATCAGATGGGACATCATGGGCATGGCCGTCTGCAGCCAGCGTGCCTTTTCCTCTGGCGTCAGGATGCGGTTCATCTGGTAATCGCGGTAGGGTGGCGGCGGTGCCTGCTGCATCAGCATCGGGCCGTAGGGCGTCGACGTGACGTCGATCCAGCTTTGTTCGGGCGCAGCGGGTGCGGCTGGCGCTACGGTCGGTGGGGGCGTGGCCGCAGGGGGTTCGGCGGCGATTGCAGACAGGCTGCAAAGGCAGGCGAGTAGGAGGGGAAGCGAGCGCATCATGACGTGTCTCCTGGACGGCTAGGTTTTTATCCTACGCGCCGCAGGGCGTGCGTCAATCTGCGCCGCCGCCATGGGTACGGAAGTGTGCTTCCAGCGCCGCCAGTTCCGTTGCCGCGGCGGCGAAATCGCCGCTTTGCACGCGGGTTTCGATGCGTGCGGCGCCTTCCCGGATGACGGTGGCCATCACGCTGGCGGCTGCGCCCTTGAGGGCGTGTGCTTCCTTGCGGCAGAGCTCGGTCTGGCCTTGCTCGATTCCGCGTTTCAGCGTGCTCAGGCTGGCTTCCGTGGTGGAGACGAAGAGCGTTTCCAGATCGCGCACCAGTTGCGGATTGTCGGGGTAGCGCGCATGCAGAGCGGACAGGTCGAGCAGTGGGGCGGTGCCTGCAGCTGGCGCAGCCTGCGCCAGCCATTGCATCAGCAGCGCAGACAATGCGGCTTCGGTGTAGGGTTTGCTGAGATAATCGTTCGCGCCCGCTGCCAGGCAGGCTTCGCGGAAACCTGCATTGGCATTGGCGGTCAATGCGATGATCGGAATGTGGCGGGCATCGGTTTCCAGCCGGCGAATCCGCTGGGTGGCTTCGAGGCCGTCCATCTCCGGCATTTGCCAGTCCATCAGCACCAGATCGAATGCTTCGGACGACAACAGGTCCAGCGCCTGGGTACCACTGGCGGCCACGGCAAACTGCAGGCCCATTTCGCGCAGCTGGTGCGACAGGACCTTCTGGTTGACGGGATGATCTTCCACCATCAGGACGCGGCCGTGCAGCTGGATGACGGCCTGTGTCGGAAGCTCGACCAGTGGCAGAGTGGTCGCGGGAAGCGTGAGATGGAGGGTGAAGCAGCTTCCCTTGCCCGGTTGGCTCTCGACAGTGAGCCGCCCACCCATCAGGCCGGCCAACTGGCTACTGACCGCAAGTCCCAGGCCGGTTCCGCCATAGCGACGCGTGGTCGACGAATCCGCCTGCGAAAAAGCCTGGAACAGGCGCGTCTGGGTTTCTTCATTCATGCCGATACCGCTGTCATGCACGCTGAACTGGCATCCGATGCCGTCCTCGTCCGTCACGAAGCGCGCGTGCAGTTCGACTTCGCCCTGATGGGTGAATTTGATGGCGTTGTCGACCAGATTCAACAGGATCTGGCGGATGCGCGTGGGATCGCCCAGCAGCGCGGCGGGCGAGTGCTCGGGCAGCGACAGGGTGAGTTGCAGATTTTTCTCCAGCGCGCGCGCCTGGAACAGGGCCGTCACGCCCTGTACCAATGCAACCGGCGAGAAGGCGACCTGTTCGATGGAGAGCTTGCCCGCCTCGATCTTGGAGAAGTCGAGAATGTCGTTGATGATCGTAAGCAGGCTTTCGGCCGAGCTTCTCAGGGTGGAGGCATATTCGCGCTGGCGGCCGTCGAGCGGGGTCTTCAGCAAGAGGCCGCTCATCCCCAGGATGCCGTGCATCGGGGTGCGGATTTCGTGGCTGACGTTGGCGACGAACTCCGATTTGGCGCGCGCCATCTGGACGGCTGCCTCGCGGGCCGCTTCCTTGGCGGCCTCGGCGGCCCGGCGTTCGGAGACATCGCGCATGATTGCCTGGATCACCGGCTTGCCTTCCAGCGTCATGGCATGGAGGGCGATCTCGGCCGAGAACACCGAGCCGTCCTTGCGCACACCCTGCCAGTCTATGGCTGAATGCCCCAGGTGGCGCGCCAGGTTGATGGCCCGCATGGCGTTGTCGATGGCCATTCCGCCATTGGCCTGGATGGGCGTGCCGAGTTTCTGTATCGGCGTGTGCAGGAATTCTTTGACCGTATCCATGCCGAACAGTGACAGCGTGGCCGGATTGCAGTCGGTGAAGCCGGTGTTGTCGAGGATGACGACGGCGTCCGAGTTGGTTTCGAACAGGGTCTGGTACTTCTGCCTTTCCACTTCCAGTTGGCGTGTCTGGGTCAGCATGCGGCGGCCTACCAGTACGGCCACCAGCGAGGCCAGCAAGGTCGCGAAGATGCCCAGCACCAGCATCAGGTTGCGCGTAGCCTGGTAGGCGGTGAAGGTTTTGCCCAGTGCGGTCTCGTTTTCCTTGCGCTGCAGGTTGGTCATGTTGTCGAGCGCCTCGACCAGGCGGTTCTGCAGGGGAATGGCCTCTTTCTGCAGCAGGGTCAATGCGTTGTAATTGTTGTCGTCGAGCGCCGCTTCGACCACGTTGAACATGACCGGTTGATTGGCCAGCGTGATGGCATCCAGGTCGGCCATCAGCTTCATTTCCTCGGGCGTGCTGAGCATTGTCACCAGTTGGCTACGGTCCTTGGAATAGCGTTCGCCATACTCCTGGAACTGCAGGAAGAGCGTGTCCTTTTCCCAGGGATCGATGGAGACCACGATGTTGTGCATCAGCATCGCGCGGTCGCGCAGCGTGTCCCGCATGTGCGAAGCCAGACGCGTCTTGACGTTGTTGACGGATACGACTTTCGAGAGCTCGGCGTTGAGATAGGCCATCTGGGTGACGCCCAGGCCGATCACGGCCAGCATCAGCAACAGGGCGGCAGTGAAACCCAGCCCGACATTGAACAGCAAACCGCGGAGAGGGGCAGGCAGCATGGAATTATTCGCGGCGGAATGCCACGACATGATCGACGGCCAGCTTGATGCCGATCTTCTCGCCGATGGCGTGATTATGGTGCGACGGTACCAGCGACAGCGCGCGTTGGCCGCTCGGCAGCTTCAGCGTGTAGAGGAATTCGGCGCCGCGGAAGGCCTTGTTCTCGACTTCCGCCAGCAGCAGGCTGTCGTCGTCGTGGACGATGTCGTCGGGACGCAGCAGCACGTCGACATGGCAGTTGCGCACGCATTCGTCGCAGCCGCTGGCGTCGCATTCGACCGGGATGTGGCCGTCGAGCACGCCGAGCTCGATTTCGACCTGATGGTCGTTGACGACTTCGCCGGTGAGCAGCGTGCCCTGGCCAACAAAATCGGCGACAAAGCGGTTCGCCGGTTCGTGATACAGGTTGTAGGGTGTGTCCCACTGCTGGATGCGGCCTTCATGCATGACGCCGACCCAGTCGGCGAGCGCGAAGGCCTCGTACTGGTCGTGGGTGACGATGAGCGCGGTGGTCGCCTCGCGCTTGAGGATGTCGCGCACTTCGAGCGACAGGCGTTCGCGCAGTTCGACGTCGAGATTGGAAAAAGGCTCGTCCATCAGGATCAGGCGCGGGCGCGGCGCCAGCGCGCGGGCAAGGGCCACGCGCTGCTGCTGGCCGCCGGAAAGCTGGTGCGGGAACTGCCCGGCGTGGCCGGCCAGGCCGACCAGCGCCAGCAATTCGTCGACTCGCGCCAGACGCGCAGTCGAGGGTTGGCCGCGCAGGCCGAAGCCGACGTTGTCCGCCGCGTTCAGGTGCGGGAACAGCGCGTAGTCCTGGAACACCATGCCGACGCGGCGTTTTTCGGCGGGCAGCATCCAGCCGGGGCGGCTGACAACTTCGCCGCCGATGCGGATCTCGCCCGCCTGGATCGGCTCGAAGCCGGAGATGCAGCGCAGTGCGGTGGTCTTGCCGCAGCCCGACGGGCCGAGCAGACAGCCGATCGCCCCTTCGGGCAGGGTGAAGGAGAGGTTGGCGATGATCTGGCGTGCGGCGTACGACTGCGACACCGAGTCGAGGATCAGTTCAGCCATAGGGGGTCAGTCAAGCGGGCGCGTACCGCGCCAGGTCAGGAGAATGATGGGGATGATACCGGCAACGACGATGGCGAGCGAAGGCAACGCGGCGCGCTCCCATTCGCCTTCCGAGGTCATCTCGAACACCCGCACTGCCAGTGTGTCCCAGCCGAATGGGCGGGTCATCAGGGTAATGGGCATTTCCTTCATGATGTCGACGAAGGTCAGCGTCGCGGCTGTCAGCAGGCTGGCACGCAGGATGGGGAAGTGCACCCGGGTAAGCAATGCGGTGGTTGAGCTGCCGAGGTTGCGCGCGGCTTCGTCGATGCTGCGGGTGATGCGGTGCAGCCCGCTGTCGATGGGGCCGAAGCCGACTGCAAGAAAACGCACCAGATAGGCCAGCAACATGATCAGTAGCGTGCCTTTGAGGATCTCGGTGCCGCCGAAGCCGAACCAGCTGCGGCCGCGATCGATCAGCCAGTTGTCCAGCGCCGCCACCGGGATGAACAGCCCCACCGCCAGTACGGCGCCGGGGAAGGCATAGCCGAGCGTGGCGAGGCGTTGCGTCCATGTCATTGCGGCACCGGGACGTTGACGCCCAGCGTAGGCGAGCAGCAGTGCGACGGCTGCCACCATCAGTGCGCCGATGCCGGCCAGCAGCACCGAATGCCAGGCGAAGTCCCAGTAGCGCGAATCGAGATCATCGGTGAGAACCGTGCGTGCCCACAGGGCTAGCTGCATGACCGGAATGAGGAAGGCGACGGCCAGCACCGTCCCGGCATACAGGAACGCCAACCCGGCCAGGGCCGGCGACAGCCGGATGCGGCGCTGCGCGGCGCTGCGGCCCACGGCACCATAGCGCATCCGGGTGCGTGAACGCTGCTCGAACACCACCGCGACCAGCACGAACAGAATCAGGATCGAGGCCAGCTGCGCCGCTGCCGGCAGGGAGAACAGGCTATACCAGGCCTTGTAGATGGCGGTGGTGAAGGTGTCGTAGTTGAAGATCGCCATGGTGCCGAAGTCGGCCAGGGTCTCCATCAGCGCCAGCATCAAGCCGGCGGCGATCCACGGTCGCGCCATTGGCAGCGCCACCCGGAAGAATCCTTGCCAGCGCGACAAGCCAAGCGATTGTGCGGCTTCCAGCGCGATCGCACCTTGCGTGGCAAAGGCGTTCTTCGCAATCAGATAGACATAGGGATAGAGCGCCAGCGACATCACCAGGATGACCCCACCGCGCGAACGGATCTCGGGCAAGCCGGTGATACCCCGGCTTTCACGCAGCCAGGTCTGCAGCGGACCAGTGAAATCCAGCAGGCCGATCGCGACAAAGGCGGTGACGTAGGCGGGCAAGGCCAGCGGCAGCAGCAGTGCCCAGTCGAACAGGCGGCGGCCGGGAAAGTCGCACATCGCCGTGAGCCAGGCCAGCGACACGCCCAGCACGCTGACGCCGATCCCCACGCCGAGTAGCAGCCACAACGTATTGCCGACCAGTTCGGGCAGGACGAATTCGGTCAGGTGGGCAAGGATGTCGCCGTCTACCTGTGCAAACGACGAGAAGGTGACCACGACCGGCACCAGCACCAACGCGGTGATCGCAAGGGCGAACAGCATCCAGCCGCTGGGAGGCGACCAAACAAAAACGCCCGCAGCGGGCGTTCTTGAGGGCATTGCAAGCTTGTCAGACAAGATGGGGCACTTCTTACTTGTAACCGGCACGATCCATTAATTTTACGGCCTTGGCCTGCAGGCTGCCAGCCTCCTTCACGTTGATGAGGTTCTGTCTGAAGTTGCCCCAGGCGGCCACGGTCTTGTCAGGCGTCACGTTCGGGTTGACCGGGTATTCCAGATTGACGTCGGCGAACAGATTCTGCGCCTTGTCGGACGACAGCCATTCGATCAATTTCTGCGCACCGGCTGGATTCCGGGCGTAGCGCGTGACACCCGCCCCGGAGATGTTGACGTGCACGCCGGCAGCCTTGTTCTTCAGGTTCTGGTTGGGCCAGAAAATCGCCAGCGGCAGGTTCGGCTGCTTCGCCATCAGGCGGCCGAAATAATAGGTGTTGACCAGCGTGACATCGCATTGGCCGGCCGCCACGGCTTCCATCGCCTTGGTGTCGTCGGGGAAGGGCGACGTGGCGAGGTTGGCGATCCAGCCGCGCACCATGTCCTCGGTTTTACCTTCGCCGTATTCGGTGATCATCATGGCGACCAGGCTCTGGTTATAAACCTTCTTCGACGTGCGCAGGCAAAGGCGGCCTTTCCATTTCGGATTGGCCAGGTCTTCGTAGGTCGACAGATCGGCGGGCTTGACCATGTTGGTGTTGTAGACCAGGGTGCGCGCGCGTACCGACAGACCGAACCATTCGTTGTTGGGATCGCGCAAATGGGCCGGCACGTTGGCCTGCAGGGTCTCCGACTGGATCCGGCGCAGCAGGCCTTCTTCCGCGGCCTGCCACAGATTGCCGGCATCGACCGTCAGCAGCACGTCGGCGGGGGTGTTCCTGCCTTCGGCTTTCAGCCGTGCCATCAGGGGACCTTCCTTGTCCGTGATGAATTTGATCTGTACGCCGGTGTCGCGGGTATAGGCGTCGAACAGGGGTTTGATGAGTTGTTCATTGCGCGCGGAATACACCACGACGTTCTCGGCTGCCGCGGGCAGGGCTACAGCGGCCAGGAGCAGCGCGGTGATCAGTCTGGGGAATGGCATGTTGCGGACTTTCCTGCTGAGTTAAAGAATGCCCGCATCGTACTAAAAATGAGAACGCTTATCAATTCTGAATTGCATGGGTTGGAGCCTTGCAGCGCTTACCCGGATATCCGGCAGAGGCGAATGGGGAAGAACTTCGGGCGGGCCCTACTCGAATGACGCAACCGCCACGGACGGGTCCGCAGGCAGGGCGACGCGGCGAGCGCCGTCGAACCGCTCGCGCCAGTAAGGATCGCTGAGCCTGGACACCATGACCGAACCGGTCCGGCTGCTCGTGGCATGCACGAAGCGGCCATCGCCCAGATAGATGCCGACGTGAGAGAACGCGTGGTCGAGGGTGTTGAAGAAAACCAGATCGCCGGGCTGGAGATCGGCCCGATCGAGGGCTTGGGTGGATTCGCTGATCGCCAGGCTGTCGTGGGGCAGCTTGACGCCGGTTATCTGGTGGAAGACATGGTCGACGAAGCCGCTGCAATCGAGTCCGGTGTCGGGCGACGTGCCGCCCAGGCGATACGGGCTTCCCACCAGGCTGACCGCATAGATGGATATGTCGTCGGACGGCGCGGCATGCGCAGGCTGCGTGAGCAGAACGACCAGCATGGCTGACAGCAGGACGGACTTCATCGAATAGCAATCTGCTCTATAGTTGAAACGAAACTACGGCCAAATGCGGCGAATCTTGACCCTGAGGACTGCATCATGAATGACGTGAACACGCCTGCCACAGGCGAAACGAGTATCCCTGAAAATACGCAGCTTGTGCAATTGCACGACGAGGCCGCGGCGGCGGCGTCCGCGCCCGACCTGCACGAGCGCGTACGCGACCTGACTGCGCGCGTGCTGCACGAACGGCGCATGGCGCTGAATGACATACGCGAACTGGTCGTTGCCATCTCGTCCGGCGTGGGTAGCGGCCTGACTTCGCGCGGCGGCGAAATGAAGGATGGACTCAAACAGGCGATCGCCGGTCTGGACGAGGCCGTCGGCAGTGCGGCACAGGCGGCGTCCTATACCTTGCGCGAAGCGGCTACCCAAGGCCAATCCTTCAAGGACAATGAACTGAAGGCGAGTCTCGAACAACTCCGCGACCTGGAGGGCCAGATTGTCGAGGCCCTGAAGCAGACCGCCAGCCAATCGGGCGGCAAGCTGAAGGAAGAACTCGGCTACCTGAGCGATCACCTGATAATCAGCGGCACCCGCACCGGCGAACAGGTACGCGAAGCGCTCCAGCAACTGGCGAACGGCGTGAAGGCCAGCGGCGCCGCGGGACGGGCCGGGCTGAGCGAATCGGCCAGTACGGCGACCGAACGCCTGTCGCTGGTGGCGAGCGGCATCCTGGAGGCTCTGTCGGATTCGCTCAAGCGGCAGAGCGAGCGCCTGCGTTCCTGACCTCTCCGCGACGGGCGCGAGCTTTTACCACCATGCGGCTTGCGGCGACAGCGGGTCGTTGCCGCTTGAGTGGCTTACGGATCCGACGTGCCCCTTGCGGGTACACTCTCGGCATTAACTGATTCCAAAAAAACAACGATGCTCTGGGAAACCATTTCGGTCGTGCGCGACCTGCCGCGATTGCATGAAATCGCCTCGGTGATGATCCGCTATGGCGGGGGCGATCTGGTGCGCGTCCTGGGCATCAGCGGCGCGCTGGAGCGCGCCGGCCGGGTTTTGCACTGGCACAGTGCCAGCGAAATCAGCCAGCTCGACGCGCCGGTGCGCGTGCGCCGCGCGCTGGAAGAACTCGGTCCGACCTTCGTCAAGCTGGGCCAGGTGCTGGCGACGCGGGTCGACATGTTCCCGCCGCACTGGATCGCCGAATTCGAGAAGCTGCACAGCCAGGTGCCGGCAGTGCCTTACGAGCGGTTGCATCGCGATCTGGTGGCAGCCATCAAGGGCGATCCCGCCGAGGTGTTCGCAGAATTCGATACGGTGCCGCTGGCGGCGGCCTCCATTGCGCAGGTCTATCGCGCCACGCTCAAGGACGGCACGCGGGTCGTCGTCAAGATTCGCCGGCCCGGCATCGAAGGCGTGATCCAGGCCGACCTGCGCATCATGGAGCACGCTGCCAAACTGCTGGAAAGCGAAGTGCCGGATTCGCGCCGCTATGACCCGGCGCAAATCGTGTCGCAGTTCCGCCGCTCCTTGAATCGCGAACTCGACCTGGCGAAAGAAGCACGCAACATCGACCAGTTCGCGCGTCATTTCGCCGACGAGCCGCTGGTGAAAATTCCCCGGGTGTACTGGGAGTTCACCAATGATCGCGTCAATGTGCAGGAAGAAATCATCGGGATGGCCGGCGTCGCGCCCGACAAGCTGCGCGCGCAGGGGCTCGATCCCAAACTGCTGGCGGCACGCGGGGCCGATGCCGTGCTGCGCATGGTGCTGGAACATGGCTATTTCCATGCCGACCCGCACCCCGGGAATGTTCTTTTCCTACCAGACAACCGCATCGGCATGATCGACTTCGGCATGGTGGGGATGCTGACCAATCCCCGCCGCAACCAGATCGTCGATCTGCTGCATGCCTTGACGCGCAAGGACGAGCAGGCCTTGCTGCAGGTACTGCTCGACTGGAGCGGCGAGTCGGTCAGCGATGAAGACCGCCTGGCCTACGACGTGGCGGAACTGCTGCAGAGCTACGACGACCTGCAGCTCAAGGACGTGAAAATCGGCGGATTGCTGAACGACATCACGGCGGTCATGCGCGACAACAACCTGGTCCTGCCGGCCGATCTGACCCTGTTGTTCAAGACGCTGATCACGCTGGAGGGGCTGGGCCAGCAACTCGATCCGGAATTCCACATGATCGACCATGTGACGCCTTTCGTTGAACGCGTCATCCAGCAGCGTTACACGCCGCAGGCCTTGCTTGCACGCGGACGCAAGAGCGTGCGCGAGACCCTGGAGGTGCTGGCCGACGTGCCGCGCGACCTACGGCATCTGTTGCGCGATATGCGGCGGGGCCGGGTCAAGGTCGATCTCGACCTGAAACGGCTGGACCAGTTCGGCCATCAACTGGACCGCGCCAGCAACCGGTTGACCATGGGCATCCTGACGGCCTCGCTGGTCGTCGGCTCGAGCATCATCATGACGGTGAAGGGCGGCCCCCAGCTATTCGGCCTGCCGCTGTTCGGCCTGCTGGGATTCCTGATCGCGTTTTTCAACAGCCTATGGATCATCTTTTCCATCTGGCGCTCGGGCAAGCATTGATGCCCGGAATCAGGCGGTGCAATTGACGTCTGCGTTCTGGTCGTCGAAGCTGGCGGCCACCTTCGCCAGCGGCATGGGACGGCTCAGCAAGTAACCCTGCACGTGCGCGATGCCCAGGCTTTCGACCTTGCGCAGGATGGTGTCGGTTTCCACGCCCTCGGCCACCAGCGAGTAGCCCGCATCGCTCATCATGCGGGCGAAGTCGGCTACCACCTGGCTTGCACGGTTGTCCTGTCCCAGCTTGTTCACCAGCGAGATGTCGAACTTGACCACGTCCACCGGCAGATCGACCAGATAACGCAACGGCGAATAGCCGGTGCCGAAATCGTCCATGGCGATGCGGTAATTCACGGTACGCAACAGGTCGAGATAGGTGCGCACCTCCGCCATTTGCGTGATGAGCGAGGTTTCCGTGATTTCCAGCATCAGTGGGTGACGGGCATTGTGACGCGACAACTCCAACAGTTGCGACACGACCTCGGGGTGCGAAATGCTTTGAGCGGACAGGTTGATCGATATCCCGATGCCGGGCGGCAGCTGCTGTGACGACAGGTCGGCATCGACCTGGTTCAGCACCGCCAGATCGAATCCGGCCTCCAGACGGCGGCTGCTGACAACCGGCAGGAATGCGTCCGGCATGATGAGGTCGTTGTGGTAACGGATGCGCGCCAGAGCCTCGTAATAATCCACCTTGCGCCCGGGCAGCGCGTGAATGGACTGGTAATGCATTTCGATCATGCCGGGGCTGGCCAGGGCCTGGAACAGGGCGCTGGTTTCGCGGCTGGCCACCAGCGTCTGTGAGGCGCGCTCGGTATCTTCGCCATACAGGGCGATGCGGGTACGGCCGGGTTGTTTCGCGGTGTACATGGCGATGTCCGCCTGCTTGGGCAGGTCGTTGATATGCTCGAGCTGATCAGCCGCGCAGAAGGCGATGCCGATGCTGATCCCGACTGGTTCATTGATTCCCAGATCGCTGAAGACCGACGCGTCGAGCAGGCTTTGGCAGCGCTGCGCGATCTGCTTGGCCTGGGCCGGGGTAGTGCGCGACAGGAAGGTGGCGAACTCGTCGCCGCCGAGGCGGTACAGGCGGTCGTTGGCGCGCAGCGCCATCACCAGTGCATCGGCGATGATGGACAGCACGCGGTCGCCCTTGGCATGGCCGTAAGTGTCGTTGATGGTCTTGAAGCGGTCGCAATCGAACAGCAGGAAGGCCACGCCTTGTGGCGCATTTTTCAGCTCGATACGGAATTTCTCCCAATCTTCTTCATAGGCGCGCCGGTTATGGCAGCCGGTGAGCGCATCCTGGCGGGCCTGCGAATGGAATTCGCGATTCTGGTGTTCCAGCGAGCCGTGCAGTTCGCGCAATTGCAGCTGATAGTCATACAGCGAGCGGCGGACATTCTCCAGTTCGCTGATGCGCATGGCCTGCGAACGCGAGGAATGCGGGCTGAACCGGCCGTGCTGCATGGCATCGATATCCTGCGATAGCCGGCGTAGCGGACGCACCAGCAGGCGGTTGTAGACGACGAAACCGAGCAGGGCCATGGCCATCAGGAGCACAAACAGCGCGAGCAGGGTGCGTGACAGGATGCTCTGAAAGCGGAGCCGGTCGGGGTCGGGCTGGGCTTTGAACGCCAGCCTTGAAAGCAGCTTGGTGGCAGGCAGGTTTTCGCCCGGTTTCAGCGTCAGCTTGATGCTGGCCTTGTCCGCGAAGTGGAGCGCTTCCTGCTGCAGCAGGGCCGGCATGAAATCGATCCGGATCATGCCGTAGCCGAGCAGGGTTTGGTGCCGTTCGTCGATGTAAACCGGGAAGGCATGATACAAAACGGTGGCGCCAGCCTCATCGGCCAGCCAGCTGGATAGCCGATGAAGCGGGACGTCGGCGGGCAATCTGGCCGGCAGGCTGTTTTTTGCCGGGCTCGGGGCCAGCAGCGACCCCGACGGGGTATACAGTGCCACCCGGACAAAGTGGCTGGGCAGCATGCCGCTTTCGTAGACTCGTTGATCGCGCCAGTATGAGTAATACTCGGGCAGTACCAGTTGTTGTCGGGTTTCGTCCCAGTCTGCCAGGTTGGCTGCCTGGTCATCCGTCTGGCGCAACAGGCGCTGGACGGCCGAGGTCAGTTCGGAAGCGGCCGCATTCTGGTTGTGCTGTTCCAGGCTGCGGGTGACCTCGCGTGTCTGGTAGGCAGCAAAGCCGCCGATCAGGCTCATCAGTACCAGGAGCCCGGTAATGAAAGCGAGCGCGATCTGCTTGATGGAAATGGCATCGGGCCATTTCATCGGGATGATCCTTGTTGATGCGCTTCAAGGAACTTGAGCGTGTGGTCCAGCAGATCGAATTCATGCTCGCCATCCATGAAATGGCTGCCTCCGTGCACGATCACCAGGGGAACCTGGATATGCTGCAAAGCCTTGAGCCAGCCCTGTCCCAGCATGCCGTCGGCATCGCCCATGATGAGTTGTACGCTGGTCGGTGCCTGCTTCAACGCGGTCAGCAGGCGAGGCTGGTCCCAGCGCACATACGACAACAGGCCTTCTGGCGTCGAGGTGTATTTCCGGCAGAATGACAGGCGCTGGGTGACCAGGATTCGTTGTTGGTTCTGTATCTGGGCTTCCAGCTGGGCAATCAGGGCCTGGCGCGATGCGGTGCCGATCTGGGCTTCGACCAGCGAGGCGCCGATGTAGGCCTTGATCGCCGGGTCCGGATGGGTACTCAGATACGCCAGCAACTGCAAACTGCCGAAACTGTGACCGACCAGTACGATGGAGCGATGGCCGTGCGCCTTCAGCCAGCCCACCCAGCGCCCGATCTCGGCCACGTCGTCCTCCATGCTGTGTTTGTGTACCGCTTCGCATGCCAGGCTCTGCATGCGGTTGGGGATATTGAGGCTGAGCGTGGGCAGCAGGACCGTGTAGCCCGCATCCTGCAGGCCGCGGGCCAGCGTGGCGACAGTGGGGAACTCGCGCGTTTGCAAGAAGCCATGCAGCAGCAATACGGCGGGCTTGCTACGCTGCCCGATCAGATATTCGGCATTGGCGGGGATTCCGGGGCGCATCTCCTGCTGGACGATGGCCGCGTGTGCCGCGACGGAGAATACCGACATCAGCAAGCAAAGCAGGTATAGGCGCATGGCGGGATTGGATAGGCAAAGTCTAAGGTTCTAACGGCAGGCGGCGTGTGGAACTGAAGCAACTGCAAACGGTTCTGCCTAGGGTGAATGTTACACTTCGTCTTGAAATCCGGCCCAAAAATGTTTGATCTGAAACAGCTCTTTTCCCCCGATGGCGCTTGTGCCGCAGTCCTGCCGGGCTGGCGTGCGCGTCCGCAACAACTGGCCATGGCCAAGGCAGTCGAACGCGCAGTCGCCGATAACAGCGTGTTGCTGGCCGAAGCGGGAACCGGTACGGGGAAAACGCTGGCCTATCTGATTCCCGCCCTGCTGTCGGGCGGCAAGGTGGTGATCTCCACCGGTACCAAGGCCTTGCAGGACCAGTTGTTTCATCGCGACCTGCCGGCTGCGCGTCGTGCACTGAAATCGCCGGTCAAGGTGGCACTGCTGAAAGGCCGTGCCAACTATGTCTGTCATCACCATCTACAACGCAATCTTGCCGATGGCCGCTTCACCCACCGCGACGATCCCGCCTGGCTCGCCAAGATCGCCCGCTTTGCCGAAACCAGCTCGAGCGGCGATCGCGCCGAGGCCGAAGGCATCCCCGAGGACGCCACCGCCTGGCATTACGCGGTTTCCAGTCGTGACAACTGCCTCGGCAGCGAGTGCAGCCATTTCAAGGATTGCTTCGTGATGGCGGCGCGCAAGGCTGCGCTCGACGCCGAGGTCGTGGTGGTCAACCACCATCTCTTCTTCGCCGACCTGTGGCTCAAGGACGAAGGCGTCGCCGAACTGCTGCCGGCCTGCAACACCGTGATCCTCGACGAAGCCCACCAGCTGGCGGAAACCGCCGCACAATTCTTCGGCGAGACGCTGTCCACCGCGCAACTGCTTGATCTGGCGGGCGACACCAAACGGCAGGCGGCGGTGAAGGCAGGCGACTTTCCGGCTCTGCGGCGCGCCGCCGAGGACCTGGGCAAGGCCACGCGCGACCTGCGCCTGGCATTCCCGCAGAACCCGGTCAAGTCGACGTTCGCGGAACTGACGCGCTACGACAAATGGCCGGGCGCGTTGAAAGCCCTGTCCGCTTCGCTCGATGAGATGGTGAAGCTGCTGGAGAGCCAAGCCGAACGCGATGCCGACCTCAAGAACTGTTTCGAGCGCGCGCAGGCCGTGCAGGCCACGCTCGCCAGTTGGCAGCGCGACGACGACCCCGATAACCCGCGCGTGCGCTGGCTGGAAACCACGATGAGTTCGCTGCTGCTGCACGCGACGCCGCTGTCGGTCGGCGCCATGTTCGGCGCCAAGCTCACCGAGCGCGCGCAGGCGTGGATCCTGACTTCGGCCACGCTGTCCGTCGGCGGCGATTTCACCCACCTGAAAACGCGCCTGGGCATCGAGGACGCGGAAACCCTGTGCGTCGACAGCCCCTTCGATTACCCGCGCCAGGGCGTGCTCTACGTCCCGCAGAACCTTCCCGCGCCCAACACGCCCGAGTTCACCGACGCTGTCGTCAAGGCCGCGTTGCCGGTGCTCGAAGTCAGCCGCGGCCGCGCGTTCATCCTGTTCACCAGCCTGCGTGCGCTGGAACGGGCGCGCAGCCTGTTGATCGATGCGTTCAAATTTCGCGGGTGGGACTACCCGCTGCTGGTGCAGGGCGAGGCGCCCAAGAACGAATTGCTAGTCCGTTTCCAAAAGGCCGGCAACGCCGTGCTGCTGGGCAGTCAGAGTTTCTGGGAGGGCGTCGACATGCCCGGCGACGTGCTGTCCGTCGTCATCATCGACAAGCTGCCGTTCCAGCCGCCCGACGATCCGGTGGTCGCGGCGCGTATCGCCCAGGCCGAGAAAAACGGCGGCAAGCCCTTCATGGATTATCAATTGCCGCACGCGGCGATCAGCCTGAAGCAGGGGGCCGGGCGGCTGATCCGCACCGAGACCGATCGCGGCGTGTTGATGATTTGCGATACGCGGCTGGCGGACAAGCCGTATGGGAAGTTGTTGTTGAATGCGCTTCCGGCGATGACGCGGACAAGGAAGCTGGAGGTGGTGGAGCGGTTTTTTGCGGCGGAGGGGAAGGGGAAGGTGGCTGCGCCGGTTACGGTGGAGTAGGGCGTGTTGCCGCCTACCTCACCACCGTTCGCGCTGAGCCTGTCGAAGCGCCGTTGGCAATAGCTGAGTTCCTCGCAGGACTGTTGACCGTTGGCCGGGGGTAGCCCGGCAGCTAGTTCCTTTTCTTGTCTCGCCAAGAAAAGGAACCAAAAGAAAGCGACCCCGACAGCCCCGAATTCCCGAAGATCAAGCACGTCGGGTGGGCGGCAAAGAACTCGCCCCGCCTTCGATCTGTTTAATTGATTTTTTGTGGGCGGGGCTCAAACACCTTTGCCGCTGATCCACCCGACGCACTTGATCTTCGGCGGGTCTGTAAGGGGAAGAAGGTCAAAACCAGGTCTAGGCTGTGCAGCCGACACAACCAGATCGAAGGCTTCGCAGTGAAACTCACCCAAGTACACAAACCGCCAATCATTACTGCCCCGGTTTTGACTTGTCGCCACTCTCAGTCCCGCCGGAAATCGAGCCTGCCGGGCGGATCAGCGGCAAAGGTGTTTGAGCCCCGCTCACCTTCGAAATACAACAAAGCGGGGCGAGTTCTTTGCCGCCCGTCCGGCAGGTTCGATTTCCAGGGTTTCGGGGGTGAGCGGGGTCGCCTTTTCTTGGGTTACTTTCTTTTGGCGAGACAAAAGAAAGTGACTAGCCGCCGGGCTACCCCCGGCCAACGGTCAGCAGATCAGCGAAACCCCTCACTACAGCGTACAGGCCCTTCGACAGGCTAGGGCGAACGGTGCGGTGTTAAGTGCTCTTCGAAAGTTCAACGCGAACGGTGCTGAAGCCCGCTCAAAGCGTTTGTACAAACCCCAACACCTCCGCCGCATGCCCCGGCGCCTTCAGCCCGCGCCAACTTTTCACCAGCTTGCCCTCCACGTCGAACACGAAGGTGCTGCGCTCGACCCCGCGCACCTGCTTGCCATACATGTTCTTCAACTTCATTACGCCGAACATTTCGCAGACGATTTCGTCCTTGTCGGACAACAGCTCGAACGGAAAGCCGAATTCGGCCTTGAAGCCCTCGTGCGACTTGATGCTGTCGCGTGAAATGCCGACGACGATCGTGTTGGCCTTGCCGAAGTCGGCATACAAGTCGCGAAATTCCTGACCTTCGAGGGTGCAGCCTGACGTGTTGTCCTTCGGGTAGAAATAGACGACAACGTTCTTGCCGCGATGGTCGGACAGTTTGAAAGGCGTGTTGCCGGTGGACGGCAATTCGAAGTCGGTGATGACGGGGTCGCTCATGATGGATCTCTCTTTCTTTCAGCGTGACGAGGACGAGGATTTGAGCAGCACGATGACGGCGCCGGCGCCGCCGTCGACGGTGCGGGCCTGGCAGAAGGCGAGTACGTCCTCGCGCTGCATCAGCCAGTGGCGCACCTTGTTTTTCAGTACCGGCAGGCGGTTCTTCGAGCCATGCCCCTTGCCGTGGATGATGCGTACGCAGCGCCGGTCTTCAAGCATGCAGCGGTTGAGGAAGGCGGCCACCGCCATACGGGCTTCGTCTCCGGTATGGCCGTGCAGATCGAGTTCGCCGCGGATGACCCAGCCGCCGCGCCGCAGTTTCCTGAGTGCGGCCGTGGGGACGCCTGGGCGCGAATACAGCATTTCTTCGCCTGTGGAAATGGCCGCCTCCCAGTCCCATGGATCGGACAGGGCATCGACCAGTACCTGGCGCTCGTCGGCCTGTCTTTGATGGGCGATGGGTTTGGGGCGCGGACGTGCGATATCTGCCCGACCGGACGGCCGTAGCGGGACGGCATCGGCGACGGCGCGGCGAAACAGCATAGCGCCGTCCGGTTGCGGTTTCGGTTTATGCGACGCCTGCAGCGTGGCCGGCGCAGCTGCAGCCTGCTCGCGCAGCGCGCGGCGTACGCGCGCCAGCGCCTCGAACGAGGCGGGGGCGAGCGCACTGCGGCTGCGTTTCATCTCACTTGGTCTTGCCCAGTGCGTCGAGGTAGCGCTCGGCGTCGAGTGCGGCCATGCAGCCAGTGCCGGCGCTGGTGACGGCCTGGCGGTAGATGTGATCCTGCACGTCGCCGGCGGCGAACACGCCTTCGATGTTGGTGGCGGTGGCGTTGCCCTTGTTGCCGCCCTTGGTGACGATGTAGCCGCCTTCCAGCGTGAGCTGGCCTTCAAAGATGGCGGTGTTGGGCTTGTGGCCGATGGCGATGAAGATGCCGGTGAGCGCGATGTCCTTGGTCGCGCCGTCCTTGGTGCTCTTGATGCGCATGCCGGTGACGCCGGTCTTGTCGCCCAGCACTTCGTCCAGCGTGTGGTCGAGTTCGAGGCTGATCTTGCCTTCCTTGACCTTTTCCATCAGGTGGTCGACCAGGATCTTCTCGGACTTGAAGGTGTCGCGGCGGTGCACCACGGTGACGTGTTTCGCGATGTTGGCGAGATACAGTGCTTCCTCGACCGCGGTGTTGCCGCCGCCGATCACGGCGACGTCCTGGTTCTTGTAGAAGAAGCCGTCGCAGGTGGCGCAGCCCGACACGCCTTTGCCCATGAAGGCCTGCTCGCTTTCCAGCCCCAGGTACATGGCCGAGGCGCCGGTGGCGATGATCAGCGCATCGCAGGTATAGGTGCCGGAGTCGCCGATTAGGGTGAAGGGCTTCTCGGTCAGCTTGGCGGTATGGATCTGGTCGAAGATGATCTCGGTCTTGAAGCGCTCGGCGTGGCGCTGGAAGCGGTCCATCAGCTCGGGGCCCTGCACGCCGTCGACGTCGGCCGGCCAGTTGTCGACATCGGTGGTGGTCATCAGCTGGCCGCCCTGCTGCATGCCGGTGATGACGACCGGCGAGAGGTTGGCGCGCGCGGCATACACCGCAGCCGAATAGCCGGCGGGGCCGGAACCGAGAATGATGAGTTTGTGGTGTGCGGTGCTCATGTCTGTAATCAGCCGTGGGAGAAAGGACACTATTCTAACCAATCTTGGCGACCGCATTTCCATGCTGTCAGCCCGGTATAATCAGGGCCACTTTCAGCCCTAAAGTTCCCATGGCGCGTCCCCCTTCCCGTTCTTCGACTCCCTTGTCGCCCCGCATGCAACGGCTGCTGCGCGAAGCCCGTGCCTTGCTGGTGGGCTTTGCCGCGCTGCTGCTGGCGGCCATCCTGCTTACCCACAACGCGGCCGACCCGGGCTTCAGCACCACGGGCGACGGCGGTCCGCTGCGCAATCTGGGCGGGCGTGTCGGCGCGTGGCTGTCGGATCTGCTGCTGATGCTGTTTGGCATGTCGGCCTGGTGGTGGGTGGTGTTGGCGGCAGCCTATGTCATACATACCTTTCGGCATCTCGATGAAACCCCGCTGACAGGCGGGCGTCAGCGCTGGTTCAGGCTGGGTGGGTTCAGTTTGCTGTTGCTGGGTAGTACCGGCATCGAATGGCTGCGCACCTGGCACTGGGCGGTGGCGTTGCCGGACGCGCATGGCGGCGTACTGGGCGCTGGCCTGGGCGCGACTGCGGGTGCGCTGCTCGGGTTCACCGGCGGCTCGCTGGTCCTGCTGCTGCTGATGGCGGTCGGGTTCAGCCTGTTCACCGGCGTGTCGTGGCTCAGCATGGCCGAGCGCACCGGCGCCGGGGTGGAGTGGGCCTGGTGGACGTCGATCCAGACCTGGCAGGCCTACCGTGACCGCAAGCTGGGCGAGGCGGCGCAGCAGAAACGCGAAGCGAAAGTCTCGGTGGAGAAGAAGAAGCGCGTCGAAGCGCCGCCGATCCGCATCGAGCCGGTGGTGAAGGAAGTGCCGCAGTCCGAGCGTGCCGTCACCGAGAAACAGGCACCGCTGTTCTCCGACCTGCCCGATTCGCCGCTGCCGCCGCTGCATCTGCTCGACCCCGCCGACGAGGCGGTGGAAACCACGAGCCCCGAGGCGCTCGAATTCACTTCGCTGATGATCGAGCGCAAGCTCGCCGAATTCGGCGTCGAGGTGAAGGTGGTGTCGGCCTCGCCAGGCCCGGTCATCACGCGCTACGAGATCGAGCCGGCAACGGGCGTGAAGGGCAGCCAGATCGTCAACCTGGCGAAGGACCTGGCACGCACGCTGTCGGTCATCAGCATCCGCGTGGTCGAGGCGATCCCCGGCAAGCACACCATGGGGCTGGAGATTCCCAACCCCAAGCGGCAGATCGTTCGCCTGAGCGAAATTCTCGGCTCTAAGGCCTATCACGACAGCGCCAGTCCCTTGACGGTCACACTGGGCAAGGACATCGCCGGCAACCCGGTGGTGGCGGATCTGGGCAAGATGCCGCACCTGCTGGTGGCCGGCACCACCGGTTCAGGCAAGTCGGTCGGCGTCAATGCGATGATCCTGTCACTGGTGTACAAGTCCGATCCGAGCGCGGTGCGTATGATCATGGTCGATCCCAAGATGCTTGAGCTTTCCATCTACGAGGGCATTCCGCACCTGCTGGCGCCGGTGGTCACTGACATGAAGCAGGCCGCGAGCGCGCTCAACTGGTGCGTCGGCGAGATGGAACGGCGCTACAAGCTGATGTCGGCGGTCGGCGTGCGCAACCTCGCCGGCTACAACCAGAAGGTGCGCGACGCCAAGAAGGCCGGCACGCCGCTGACGCATCCGTTCAGCCTGACGCCCGACAATCCCGAGCCGCTCGAGACCATGCCGATGATCGTGGTGATGATCGACGAACTCGCCGACCTCATGATGGTGGTCGGCAAGAAGGTCGAGGAACTCATCGCGCGGCTCGCCCAAAAAGCCAGGGCGGCCGGCATCCACCTGATCCTGGCGACGCAGCGTCCGAGCGTCGATGTCATCACCGGCCTGATCAAGGCGAATATTCCTACGCGGATCGCGTTCCAGGTGTCGAGCAAGATCGACTCGCGCACCATTCTCGACCAGATGGGCGCCGAAGCGCTGCTGGGGCAGGGCGACATGCTCTACCTGCCGCCCGGCACCGGCCTGCCGCAGCGCGTCCACGGCGCCTTCGTGTCGGACAACGAAGTCCACCGCGTGGTCGATTACCTGAAATCGCTGGGCGAGCCGGAATACATCGAGGGTGTGCTGGAATCGCCGGAAGAAGCGGGTGAGGCCGGCGAATTCGGCGAGGCTGGCGCGGAAGCGGATCCGCTGTACGACCAGGCTGTCGCCTACGTGCTGAAGTCGCGCCGCGCATCGATCTCGTCGGTGCAGCGCCAGCTGCGCATCGGCTACAACCGTGCCGCGCGCATGATCGAGGACATGGAACGGGCGGGACTGGTGTCGGCGATGCAGTCGAATGGCAACCGCGACGTGTTGGCGCCCGGAGGCGAGGCATGAGGTTTTACGCACTGATTCCCGCGGCCGGCTCGGGTTCGCGCATGGGCGGGGCCATCGAAAAGCAGTACATGGACCTCAATTCGGTGCCGATGATCGCGCACGCGATGATGGTGCTGGCGCGCGAACCGCGTATCGAAAAGCTGTTCGTCGTACTGTCGCCCACCGACAAACGCTGGAACAACTACGAATGGCAGGGTTGGGAAGAGCGCATCGAGGTGCTGCGCTGCGGCGGCGCCACCCGCGCCGAAACGGTGCTGAACGGCCTCGACGCCATCGCCAAGGTCTGCGATGCGGACGATTGGGTACTGGTGCACGATGCCGCGCGGCCGTGCCTGCCGGACGAACTGCTGGGCAAGTTGCTGGATGAAGTCGCCGAGGACCCGGTCGGCGGTCTGCTCGCCAT
The DNA here is from genome assembly GCA_001899305.1 of Thiobacillus sp. 0-1251. Taxonomy (GTDB): domain Bacteria; phylum Pseudomonadota; class Gammaproteobacteria; order Burkholderiales; family Thiobacillaceae; genus Thiobacillus. The sequence continues at coordinate 162,902 of MKWL01000023.1, forward strand.
GCCGGTGGCCGATACCCTCAAGCGCGCCGCGGCCGATACCGCATCCGGCATCCGGGCCGAGGCCACCGTGCCGCGCGCCGGCCTGTGGCAGGCGCAAACGCCGCAGATGTTCCGCCACTCTACGCTGACCGAGGCGTTGCGCGCCGCTGGTAGCGACATGACCGACGAAGCCTCGGCCATCGAGCGGCTCGGTTTGCAGCCCAGACTGATCGAGTCCGACAGCCGCAACCTAAAGGTGACCTATCCGCAGGACCTGGAACTGGCGGGTCTGATTCTGGGGAAGCTGAATGAATGACATCCGGGTCGGCCATGGCTTCGACGTCCATGCCTTTGCTGCGAACCGCAAACTCATCATCGGCGGCGTCGACATCCCCCACGATCGGGGGCTGGCCGGCCACTCCGATGCCGACGTGCTGCTGCATGCGATTTGCGACGCCCTGCTGGGCGCGGCCGGACTGGGCGACATCGGCCGCCATTTCCCGGACACCGACATGGCCTTCGCCGGCATCGACAGCCGCATCCTGCTGCGCCGCGTCGCCGAACAGTTACAGCAACGCAACTGGCGCGTCGGCAACGTCGACGCCACGATCATCGCCCAGGCGCCGAAAATGGCGCCGCACATCGCGCGGATGACGGCACACATCGCCGACGACCTCGGCATCGCCCTCGACCGCGTCAACGTCAAGGCCACCACCACCGAAAAGCTCGGCTTCACCGGGCGCAGCGAAGGCATCGCTGCCGAGGCGGTGTGCCTGATCGCGCGTGACTGAATCCGCTCTGGCCGAGTTTCATTCGGCCAAGCCCGATACCCTGCGCCTGTTCTTCGCTCTGTGGCCGGACGACGCCACCCGCGCAGCACTCAATCGTTCTGGGAAATGGTTGCACCAACACTGGGGTGGCCGGCGCATGCGTGCCGACACCCTGCATCTCACCCTGGCCTTTCTCGGCAGCACGCCAGCCGCGCACCTGGATGCCCTGGTCGCGTGCGCCGACACCGTCCAGTCACACGCATTCGAACTGATCCTCGACCAGGCCGGCTACTGGCGCCACAACCGCATCGGCTGGCTGGGTGCGAGCGAGGCACCGCCGCCGCACCTCGATCTGGTCGGCGCGCTGAATACCGCCCTGCAGGCCGCCGGTTTTCCGGTCGATGCGCGGCAGCATGTGCCGCATGTCACGCTGCTGCGCAACACGGCGGGCGGCGAAATCCCAGTATGCGAGCCGATACGCTGGCCAGTGAGCGAGTTCGTACTGGTGAAGTCAATTACCGAACCGGACGGTGCGCATTACGAAGTGATCAGACGATGGTCCCTGGATCGATGATCCCCGGCAAACGGCCTAAAACAGGTCCGCCATGAAATTTCACTTGACACACTCAAAAACCACCCTGTAAGTTTCGCCCCATCCATACAGGCCGATGCCAAGCACGT
>MKWL01000024.1 GCA_001899305.1 Thiobacillus sp. 0-1251
CTTATCTTCAGGCAAGTTTCACGCTTAGATGCTTTCAGCGTTTATCTCTTCCGTGCTTAGCTACCCGGCGATACGACTGGCGTCATAACCGGTACACCAGAGGCACGTCCACTCCGGTCCTCTCGTACTAGGAGCAGCCCCCGTCAAATATCCAGCGCCCACGGCAGATAGGGACCAAACTGTCTCACGACGTTTTAAACCCAGCTCACGTACCACTTTAAATGGCGAACAGCCATACCCTTGGGACCGGCTACAGCCCCAGGATGTGATGAGCCGACATCGAGGTGCCAAACTCCCCCGTCGATATGAACTCTTGGGAGGAATCAGCCTGTTATCCCCAGAGTACCTTTTATCCGTTGAGCGATGGCCCTTCCATACAGAACCACCGGATCACTATGACCTGCTTTCGCACCTGCTCGACGTGTCAGTCTCGCAGTCAAGCCTTCTTTTGCCATTGCACTATCAGTACGATGTCCGACCGTACCTAGAAGACCTTCGTACTCCTCCGTTACAATTTGGGAGGAGACCGCCCCAGTCAAACTGCCCACCATGCACGGTCCCCGATCCAGATAATGGACCTAGGTTAGAACCGCAACGACACCAGGCTGGTATTTCAACGACGCCTCCACGTGATCTAGCGACCACGCTTCACAGGCTCCCAGCTATCCTACACAAGTCCCGTCACAGTCCAATGCAAAGCTACAGTAAAGGTTCATGGGGTCTTTCCGTCTAGCCGCGGGGAGATTGCATCTTCACAAACATTTCAACTTCGCTGAGTCTCGGGTGGAGACAGTGTGGCCATCGTTACGCCATTCGTGCGGGTCGGAACTTACCCGACAAGGAATTTCGCTACCTTAGGACCGTTATAGTTACGGCCGCCGTTTACCGGGGCTTCGATCAAGAGCTTGCACCCCATCAATTAACCTTCCGGCACCGGGCAGGCGTCACACCCTATACGTCCACTTTCGTGTTTGCAGAGTGCTGTGTTTTTATTAAACAGTCGCAGCCACCTTTTCACTGCAACCCCATCGGGCTTTCGTCGCGAGGACTTATACCCTACCGGGGCGCACCTTCTCCCGAAGTTACGGTGCTAATTTGCCGAGTTCCTTCACCCGAGTTCTCTCAAGCGCCTTAGAATTCTCATCCTACCCACCTGTGTCGGTTTGCGGTACGGTTCTCGTTTACCTGAAGCTTAGTGGCTTTTCTTGGAAGCTTGGTATCAGTGACTTCGGCTCCAATGGAGCACCGTCATCGTGTCTCGACATTAACCCCCCGGATTTGCCTAAGGGATCTGCCTACACACTTAAACCGGGACATCCAACACCCGGCTCACCTAACCTTCTCCGTCCCCACATCGCAGTAAACGAAAGTACGGGAATTTTGACCCGTTTCCCATCAGCTACGCATCTCTGCCTCACCTTAGGGGCCGACTCACCCTGCGCCGATGAACGTTGCGCAGGAAACCTTGGGTTTTCGGCGAGGGGGCTTTTCACCCCCTTTATCGCTACTCATGTCAGCATTCGCACTTCTGATATCTCCAGCATTCCTTACAGAACACCTTCGCAGACTTACAGAACGCTCCTCTACCATATGCACAAAGTGCATATCCGAAGCTTCGGTTACGTGCTTAGCCCCGTTACATCTTCCGCGCAGGACGACTCGACTAGTGAGCTATTACGCTTTCTTTAAAGGATGGCTGCTTCTAAGCCAACTTCCTAGCTGTCTATGCCTTCCCACATCGTTTTCCACTTAGCACGTCATTTGGGACCTTAGCTGTCGGTCTGGGTTGTTTCCCTCTTGACACCGGACGTTAGCACCCGATGTCTGTCTCCCATGCTCGCACTTCACGGTATTCGGAGTTTGCTATGCCGCAGTAAGCCGCAATGGCCCCCACTAACATTACAGTGCTCTACCCCCGTGAGTGATACATGAGGCGCTACCTAAATAGCTTTCGAGGAGAACCAGCTATCTCCGGATTTGTTTAGCCTTTCACCCCTATCCACAGCTCATCCCCTAATTTTTCAACATTAGTGGGTTCGGACCTCCAGTGCGTGTTACCGCACCTTCATCCTGGCCATGGATAGATCATCCGGTTTCGGGTCTACGCCCAGCTACTATGCGCCCTATTAAGACTCGCTTTCGCTTCGCCTCCCCTATTCGGTTAAGCTCGCAACTGAACGTAAGTCGCTGACCCATTATACAAAAGGTACGCAGTCACCCCAGCTTGATTGACCCTCCGGGTCATCAAGCTGGTGTGCCCACAACGCTGCGCGTTGTGCGCCACCCACTTAATTTCACTCCTTCTTAAACCTTTTGAATCGCATCGCTTCGCGATGCTCCTCGAAAGACCTGAAGGCCAATTAAGCTGGGGCTCCCACTGTTTGTATGCATGCGGTTTCAGGATCTATTTCACTCCCCTCCCGGGGTTCTTTTCGCCTTTCCCTCACGGTACTGGTTCACTATCGGTCGACTACGAGTATTTAGCCTTGGAGGATGGTCCCCCCATGTTCAGACAGGATTTCACGTGTCCCGCCCTACTTGTCTCATGCCTAGTTCCACACTCTTGTTTTCGCGTACGGGGCTATCACCCACTATGGCCAGACTTTCCAGACTGTTCCACTAACAAGAATGCTAAATCATGAAGGCTCTTCCCAATTCGCTCGCCACTACTATGGGAATCTCGGTTGATTTCTTTTCCTGCAGCTACTTAGATGTTTCAGTTCACTGCGTTCGCTCTACCTACCCTATGTATTCAGGTAAGAGTGACCTTGCGGTCGGGTTCCCCCATTCGGAAATCTCCGGATCAAAGCTCTATTGCCAGCTCCCCGAAGCTTATCGCAGGCTTACGCGTCCTTCATCGCCTGTAGTCGCCAAGGCATCCACCACATGCACTTAGTCGCTTGACCCTATAATTTTGAGGACTGACGAATCAGTCTCGCATTACAGGTGTGTTTGCTTTCCATACAACCAGGCTCGGCGCCCAATTGCATGGTCGATACAATTTCAACCCATGTTGGGATGTTCATCACAAACATCCCACCTTCTTCCAAATTTTTAAAGATCAGCCGTTACGCATAAAGCGTAAGCACTAAAGTCATCGACTTCACTGCTTACGATTCACACTGATAGGTACTACTTTCCACCATTCCGACCAAGAGTGAGTGGTGGAGGATGACGGGATCGAACCGACGACCCCCTGCTTGCAAAGCAGGTGCTCTCCCAGCTGAGCTAATCCCCCATTAAGGACTGATAACCGGCGCATCGCTGCGTTGCTCAACCCCTTGTGTGCACCAGCACGGCGGGATCTCGCGCCTTGCGCTGCTTGGTTCTCAATCCTTAATGAACCGAGCCCAGTCAGCACCATTTCTGGTGGGCCTGGCTGGATTTGAACCAGCGACCCCACGCTTATCAAGCGTGTGCTCTAACCAACTGAGCTACAAGCCCGGCTTTAAAAACAACCGATAGGTGTGAGTGTTGCAGCGGCTTTCTCTAGAAAGGAGGTGATCCAGCCGCAGGTTCCCCTACGGCTACCTTGTTACGACTTCACCCCAGTCATGAAACCCAGCGTGGTAAGCGCCCTCCTTGCGGTTAGGCTACCTACTTCTGCCAGATTCCACTCCCATGGTGTGACGGGCGGTGTGTACAAGACCCGGGAACGTATTCACCGCGACATGCTGATCCGCGATTACTAGCGATTCCGACTTCATGCTCTCGAGTTGCAGAGAACAATCCGGACTACGATCGGCTTTCTGGGATTGGCTCCACCTCGCGGCTTGGCAACCCTCTGTACCGACCATTGTATGACGTGTGAAGCCCTACCCATAAGGGCCATGAGGACTTGACGTCATCCCCACCTTCCTCCGGTTTGTCACCGGCAGTCTCATTAGAGTGCCCTTGCGTAGCAACTAATGATAAGGGTTGCGCTCGTTGCGGGACTTAACCCAACATCTCACGACACGAGCTGACGACAGCCATGCAGCACCTGTGTTCCAATTCCCTTTCGGGCACCCCCGCATCTCTGCAGGGTTCTGGACATGTCAAGGGTAGGTAAGGTTTTTCGCGTTGCATCGAATTAATCCACATCATCCACCGCTTGTGCGGGTCCCCGTCAATTCCTTTGAGTTTTAATCTTGCGACCGTACTCCCCAGGCGGTCAACTTCACGCGTTAGCTTCGTTACTAAGGGATTTCACTCCCCCAACAACCAGTTGACATCGTTTAGGGCGTGGACTACCAGGGTATCTAATCCTGTTTGCTACCCACGCTTTCGTACATGAGCGTCAGTGTCATCCCAGGGGGCTGCCTTCGCCATTGGTGTTCCTCCACATCTCTACGCATTTCACTGCTACACGTGGAATTCCACCCCCCTCTGACGCACTCTAGACTGCCAGTTCAAAATGCCATTCCCAGGTTAAGCCCGGGGATTTCACATCTTGCTTAACAATCCGCCTGCGCACGCTTTACGCCCAGTAATTCCGATTAACGCTCGCACCCTACGTATTACCGCGGCTGCTGGCACGTAGTTAGCCGGTGCTTCTTCTGCTGGTACCGTCATTAGCACGCTATGTTAGAGCGCACCGTTTCGTTCCAGCTGAAAGAGCTTTACAACCCGAAGGCCTTCTTCACTCACGCGGAATGGCTGGATCAGGGTTGCCCCCATTGTCCAAAATTCCCCACTGCTGCCTCCCGTAGGAGTCTGGACCGTGTCTCAGTTCCAGTGTGGCGGATCATCCTCTCAGACCCGCTACTGATCGTCGCCTTGGTAGGCCATTACCCCACCAACTAGCTAATCAGACGTCGGCCGCTCGAATAACGTGAGGTCTTGCGATCCCCCACTTTCCCCCTCAGGGCGTATGCGGTATTAGCACAGCTTTCGCTGCGTTATCCCCCATTACTCGGTACGTTCCGACGCATTACTCACCCGTTCGCCACTCGCCACCAGGAGCAAGCTCCCGTGCTGCCGTTCGACTTGCATGTGTAAAGCATTCCGCCAGCGTTCAATCTGAGCCAGGATCAAACTCTTCAGTTCAA